>NZ_FNEX01000015.1 GCF_900100435.1 Pedobacter sp. ok626
TTGTTAAGTAAACCCAGGCATTTCAGCCTGAGATTCTCATAGATCCGTACGTGATGGTCTCCCATCATACGGCTCTTATTATCCAACCATTGACTTCGTGTCAAGCATCCCGCGTGCGAAGGTTGGACTTGGATTTCTCTGTTAGTTGCCATCATCTCGGTGTTACTCCGATCTCCCAGTGTAGGAATAAGGATGGTTGTCTAACTGATAGTCCTTTAAGCCACATTATGGCTTTCAGCAAGCTCGTTCGGAGCTTCTTGTACTTGCGACGTGCCCAGCGGGCAATCATTAAGTTTACTCTTGTCATAAAGTCCTTTAATTCTGTTCGGTAAAACTTACCGTAGTAATTGATCCAGCCTCTCAAAACAGGATTGATAGCTTTCGCTATGTCTTCGATCTGTACATCTGATGCCCGAAGTATCGTCCAGCTTTTCATCTTCTCAGTCATAGATTGTTTCGATTTCCTGCTTACTGCGGGCAGCCAGTTACTGAAAGTTTCCTTGCGTCCGCTGTGTTGAGCTTGCCTCGGCCTGAATGTATAGCCGAGAAAGTCGAACTCGGCGTAGGGTGAGTTTTGCCTTCTGTTACTGTCCTTGCAGTACACGATCTTGGTCTTCTCAGGATGCATTTCCAGTCCACATTCCTGCATTCTTTCTGCTAATAATTGCAATAGCCTTTCGGCCTTTGGCCTACTTGCGCAATGGATCACACTATCATCTGCGTAACGTTCAAACGGGCAGTCAGGATGGTTCCTGCTTAGCCATAAGTCCATCACGTAATGCAGGTAGAGGTTAGCCAGTAGTGGCCCGATTACCGATCCTTGCGGAACGCCTTTCGTTCTTGCCACTATGGTTCCATCCTCCAGTTGTAATGGAGCAACCAGCCATCTTTCGATGTATAGCAGCACCCATTTGATGTCGGTGTGTTTCCTCACTGCTTTCATTAGCAACTCATGCGGAATGTTGTCAAAGTAACCGCGGATGTCCATGTCTATCACCCAATCAAACTTCCAGCAGCGCTTACGGGCTTGCTCTAGTGCCTGATGGGCTGATTTGTTTGGACGGTAGCCGTAACTGTCTTCATGGAAGATCTTGTCCATGGCCTTTTCCAGCAGGTCTTTTACTACGGTCTGACCCACTCGGTCTACTATCGTAGGAATGCCCAGCGGTCTTTTACCGCCACCTTTCTTTGGGATTTCTACCAACTTCACCGCACAGGGCATGTAACTGCCGGAACTCATCTGGTTCCACAGTTTATACAGATGGTTTGCTTTGTCTAGCTCAAAGTCTTGTAAACTCATCTGATCCACACCTCCGCTGCCTTTATTGGCTTTTACCTTTAAATAAGCATTCATTACTTCTAGTTTTCCAATTGTAAATGGTTTTGTTTTCTTCATTTCTGTACCTCCTGCCCTTAAGCAGTTTCCTTCTATGTTTTCTAAAACTTGAATAATACGCTCCCTTCCCTCCACATCCATTACAGAGGCCTCATCAGTACTACGAAGAGTTCCGCCCCCGTGAAGCGCATCGGTACTTTCCCTCTTGCTGGCACTCCGGCTTGAGGTTTTCCCTTAACATCGCTACGACAGGTTCGCACGTTCCACATTAAAGCCTGTGTTAAGATCACGCCGTCTATATGCCGGATGCCATAAGGCCAGTAAACAGGTGACTTCCTTATTGATCCCAGGTAGATATTGATCCCCGGTTCTGACATCGTCCAATCCTTTCGACACCTCTTCGATCGGTTCGCTTTCGCTCGTCTTCTTAACACTTACCTGACACCTCTTACGATGCCTTTTCCACTAACGCTCGCCACCGTGACTCTTTACCACAGCAACTTAGTGGTGGTTTGGCTTCGGCACCTGCATGCCGAGCCGAGGGGCCCGCCCTCATCTTTAACGCAGCATTGCTTGTTTCACAACTAGCATTCGTGCCACTCAATAACCCGGGTTCTGTGCGTCTTTATAAACTGGTGAGTTGTTGATTTGTGAATCAGGAATTGGAAACAAAAGGTCAGTCAGCTGCCAATTTGCACCTTTCAAAGGCTTCAGCACAGCATCAGCCCTATTGGTTCTCTTCAAATCCAACCAACGATGCCCCCATTCAGTAAACAATTCAACCTGCCTTTCTTTTTCTATTGCAGCCAGACATTGAGTTTTACCGATAGTAGGTAAATAATCAGGCAATGCCCCATTTACTGCTGCGTCCCTCGCTCTGGACCGGATCCGGTTCAAATCGCTAACCGCACTACCAATATTATCCAGATTCGCATAAGCTTCGGCTCTGATTAGATATACTTCAGCTAACCGGATCACCATTGCATAATCAGAAATCAGCGGATCTGTTGGGATTTTTGCTTTGTATTTATAGGGATAATGGTAAGATAAAAACGTACCAACCCATTTATCCTTCCGTTTATCACCATTTTCAAAGGCATTCCAAACCTGATTACTCAATGCAAGCGGCTGCAAAAATGATGGTGGAAAAACCATAATAAAAACACTTCCCTCGAAAGAGTTTGTATTTCCAGATGCACTAGGCATCATTTGCCAGATGGCTTCTCTGCTATTTTTTTTGAAAACTGAATTCAGATCTGGGAGCAACTCATAAGTTCCTGTATTGCTGATTACAGAGTCTGCTTCTAGTTTTGCGTTATTCCAGTCTTTGCTATAAAGGTAAGCCCTTGCCAACATAGCCCTAGCAGCACCTTTATTAGGTCTTACTCGTTCATCTCCAGGAACATTTACAGCATTCGGAAACTTATCCGTCAGTAAACGCTTGGCAAGTTTTAGGTCTTCAATAATTTGCCCGTAAACCTGCACAACTGGCATGCGGGGTGCTACATTGTTTACATTATAATTTGTGGTAGTCAGATAGGGTATATCGCCAAATAGATTAACCAAATAAAAGTGAAAGAAGGCTCTCACAAATAATGCTTCCCCTTTCAACTGATCTTTAACTGCCACCTGAACCCCATCGGAGGTACTTAAACCCTCTAATACAGAATTAGCCCTGTAAATAGACTGATAATACAAGGTCCAAAAATCATTATTTTCGAAAGAATTGAGGTTATTGGTATAATAATTTACTACTGGAGGATTGGCCAGAGAGGTCAGTTCATCTGCAGATTGCGCTAAACATACAGAAGCGTCAATAGAAGTCGAAGACCGCATAAATTCAGCGTACACACTCAACATGGCAGCTGTTGCCGTAGCATCGTTAGAATACACAGATTTAGCTGTGGCTTCCGTTTCAGGCGTCCCCACATCAAGAAATTTTTTGCAGGAACAAAAGCTGCTGATCACTATAACTAGTAAGGCAATGCTAAAAATTGGTTTATATGATATTTTCATGGTGTGCAGAATTAGAGGGTAAATTGTAAGCCGAATGCAAGCGTTCTTAAAGGCGGCAACACCGACCCCTGACTTTCAGGATCAAAGCCTACATAATTTGTGATCGTAAACAGATTTTGCGCCTGGGCATAAACCCTGAGTTGGCCGATGTGTAGTGTCCGTATCAGCCGCTGATCTACCTGCCAGGACAAGGATACATTTTTACATCGGATGTAAGATGCATCTGAATAGACCGCATCACTATTTTGCAGCATGAAATTAGCAGTGGAAACTGCAGCGCCCGCTTGGGAGAAACCACCAGCACTTAGTCGTTGCAACGTAGCGATGTCATTTTCCTTCATCCAAATGTTGCCATTATAATATCCTGGAGCATTTACTAGATTGGTGAATGGCAAAGCTCCACCCAATGCCGTACTAAATACAGGATTCCGCCCTATCTGCTTCACAAATTGAAGCTGGACATCCAGCTGAAAAGCTTTATATGTAAAGCTATTTCCCATACCACCATAGTAATCTGGATTCATGTCTACTCTTTCCGTTCTAACAGCTAAATCAGGAGATGTTGCTGCTTTTCCGTCTTTGTCCATAAATTCGTAGATCCCTGTAATAGGATTCACACCCATCATTTTAAATAACTTAGGCGAAATCGACAAAGGGCTACCAATTACATAGGTCTCACTGTAGGACGACAATTCCAAATTAGGAAATTCCAACAATTTGTTTCGCTCAAAGCTGATGTTAAAAGTAGTACTCCAGCTGAAGTTTTTCGTACTGATTTGTTTTGTGCTAATGTCAAATTCGAATCCTTTATTCTGAATCAATGCAGGAAGGTTCGCCTGTATAACTGAATTGCCGGTTGTTGGGGCAAGTGGAATATCAACCAGTTGGTTGGACGAACGATTCCTATAATAAGCGGCTGTCAGAAAAATTCTGTCACTGAAGAAACCAAGTTCCGTCGCCAGTTCAAATTTCCTATTGCTTTCCCAACCATAAACCGCGTTAAACAAACGGGAAGGAAGTAGTCCCGACACGCCTAAATAAGTTATTCCATTAACAGGACTATATGACTCCAGGTATCTGTAATCCCCGATCTGGTCATTTCCAGTGGTACCATAAGACCCACGGAACTTACCCATACTGAGAAAAGGTAAATGTTCAGACACCCAGTTTTCCCGGCTGAAAATCCATGCTGCACCAATCGCACCGAAGTTACCAAATTGTCGACCTGGCGCAAATCTGCTGCTTCCATCGCGCCGACCGGTTAGGTTAATTATATAACGATCATTCAAAGAATAATTTGCCCTCGCAAAAACAGCGCTGTAACGATATTTAGCATACCTGTTGTTAATTACAAATCTATTTGCCGAAGCAATATTATTTAGCAATACATCGCTAGGAAATCCTGTAGCACTAGTTGTCTGACCGGTGGAGAAGCGATCTTGAAAAGTCGCACCTGCCAACAATGAGATTTTACCTCCGAATAGTGTCTTATTGAACTCAGCCTGAGGTTCAATAATCCAGTTGCTGCCCGAGTTTACACCAATCAGCGCACTGGCATTGGTATTAGTTGCCGGATTAAAGGATGTAGTTGGGTTCAGTCTGCTTTCATTAAACTGGCGATCGCTGTACCCTAAATTGCTGCGCAGCATCAGAGATGGCAGCAACTGGTAACTAATCGTACCATTACCCTGAATATTTTTCGTGGTCGCTCTGTACTTTTGCAGTAAAGAAGCATAGGGATTGACCGCTGATGGCGACCACCAGTTAAGTGTACCATCAGGATTTCGCAATACAGGCCCGTTGGGCGCGAGATTCACAAACTGAGATATATCTAAACCTGGCAGCGTATTAACCTCATTTCCATAATTCCCACTAAATACCATTTTAAATTTATTGTTAGCTGAAGTATTTGAGATACTAAAACTAAGAGAAGTCCTGTCATTAGAAAAATCTCCATCATAAGGCGGACTAATAGTGGTATAACCTGCCCCAATTTGAAATTGGGTCTTATCTGATCCACCAGATATCGAAATCCTACTGTTGACATTCACATTCTGACGACCGATTAATTCCTTTCCCCACCTCGTATAGCGCGTCGTATCCCAAGTCCCATTCAGGTCATAATCAGTAACCCCAGGGCTACTTTCATCATTTTCAAAAAGTTGCCTCCTATATTTTAGGTAGGTCTTAGTGTCCATATATTCAGGCATACTCGATGGGCTACTGAAGCCTGCGTTGAAATTCGCAGATACACGGAGCGGTCCCGGCTTCCCTCTTTTTGTAGTGATGAGGATGACACCATTCGCGCCTAATGATCCATAAATCGCAGTAGCATCGGCATCTTTTAGCACTTCTACACTTTCTATGTCCTCTGGGTTAATACTGTTCAGGGGGCTTAAGCCCTGTGAACCGGCAGCAGACCCACTACCCGATACGTTCACAGAACTACCGACCACACTAACGACTCCGGCCACCTGCCCCATCGCATCCATACTGAAAGGAACGCCGTCAACCACAAATAATGGATTGCTTTTATTGATACTGTTACGTCCCCTGATCTGAATGTTGAAATTTCCGCCGGGATTGCCGCTCTGCTGATTGATAATTAAACCAGGAACACGACTTTGTAAAGCCTGAAGCACGTTAGTTACCGGCTGCCGCTCAATTTCTTTTGCAGACACACGGACAACGCTACCCGTATTTAAAACTTTTGATGTCGAATAATAACCTTTATTGATTTTTACTTCATTCAGATCATTATCTCGTTCAGTAAGTACCACATTAAATGGTCCGTCGTACATCCGCTTAGCCACCATAAATTCTTTCGACTGGAAGGCCAAGTGATTAAGGGTAACCGTTTTTCCGAGTGGCACATTGATCATAAATTCCCCCAGTTCATTGGTCATCACCACCTGTTGCTTATCGTCCTTTGCGGAGACAGTCGCACCACTAACAGGGGCGCCGTTTTCATCAGTCACCTTTCCTTTAATTGGTTGTTGCATCAGGTCGGATGGAACCATTTTGATGGGTTGACCTAATCCTTCCGTGTTGGGTGCTCTCACCCGCACAGAAATAATGATATTTGTTTCATCGACCTGACAAACGAAAGGTTGCCCCGTGCTCACTAAATTCAGAAAATCATTCAGTGGCATTTTGTCTGCTTTAACGGTCAACAGTTTACCTTGCTTGAGTAGTTCTTTTTTGCCGGCTACACGATATCCGGTTTGCTCTTGGATGATGCTGAAGGCCTTCTCTACAGTTACATTTTTACCTGTAAAGGTGATGGTTTGTGAGAATCCGGTGTTCCCGATCTGTAAAAGTCCGGTCACCAATAAAAATAGGACTAACCGCATGGCTGATTGGTATAAATTTGGTTCATAAAAAGTTTGGTTGATTTAGGCAATTTAAATCGTATAAATTGCAGTTTGATATTTTAATAGAGACTAATATTTTATATCCATCTTGTCATATCTGTGAATTTTGTTTTACAATCTGTTTGTTACGGTTTCCGGAAACCATTATTTTTAGTCATGGCGCTGCCAGGACATTAATGTCATTGTCATTCTTATCATTACGATTGATTTTCCTTTATCTCGGCTGCCTATCCTTACTGATGATTAATTTTCGCCCCTCTAATCGTGGAATAACATCACTTGCTATTAAAACTTTCAGAACTGATGAGAGATTATCACTGTGGTTGATGCTTCCAAAAAGCTGCACATCCGGTATTGGGCCTTCATAAACAACTTCAATACCATAACTACGGGAAATCTCATCCATGATATCTGCAAAAGATTTATCATTAAAACTGATCGCCTTATGGATCCAAGCCACCTCTTCGGCCACATCAACGATTTTTTTCTGCGAGATGCCATCCCCAGGCATGATAGATTGCTGTCCGGGTTTCAGCAATAATGAGGTCTGATTATTCACATTTATCACCCTGACGCTCCCGTTAATTAAAGTAGTTTTAACCGTGCTTTGTCGGGAATAAGTATTGATGTTAAATACTGTACCCAGTACACGGACTAGCTGCTTCCCACTTTTCACCAGGAAAGGCTTTTTTACATCATGAGTAACCTCAAAGTACCCTTCCCCTTCTAACTCAACTGTTCTTGTACTATCTGAAAACTTTCCGGGGAATTTCAATTGACTGGCGGCATTTAAACGGACCTTGGTACCATCTGGCAGTACAACCTGGTAATTTCCTCCGACCGGAACAGACAACGATAGCATTGTTGCTGATGGATAGTCATCGATAACTTTTCCACCTGCGCTGTAAGTAATGTTATCCTGCCCCACAAGAATCCCCTCCTGCTGATTACTCAGTTCCATTATTTTTCCATTTGCCGTCTGGAGTGTTGCCATGTTCGTCATGGGCTGAATCTGCGATTCCTCTCCTTTGGCTACAAAAAGTTGTATATAAAAAAACATTCCAGCAGCAAACACAATGAATACTACAGCTGCTACAGCTACGACCCTTTTCCATGACAACCACAAAGCCGGCTTCAACACCTCAGTCTCCGGATCAGCGACACCCATTAACTGCTCCAGCTTTGCTAATTGGCTTTCTGTATCATATGCTGTATAAGTACGAAGTGAGCTCAAACGGGTCTCCACATCCATAAAATCTTTAAATATTAAAAGATTTGCAGGATCATCCTCCAACCAAATTTGTAGATCAGCCTGCTGCGATTCAGATAAGTTTTTACGGATATGTCCGGCTATCAGCTGGGCAACGTATCGGCTATACTGTTCTTTTTGATGTGGATTATTCGTATTCATCTACTTATAATACACCGGCCGGCACAAAAGGTACCTATCAAAGTATTTTTTTATTTTTTTTCCACAAAAAGGTAAACCAAGGCATTAAGAAGCATAAAATTATCTGCTGTAAGCTTGAATCGTAACCTGGCTACAGCTCTTGAACGACAATTCTTAACTGTTTGAAGAGAAAGGTTAAGTTCATCGGCAATGTCTTTAAGTTTTTTACCGTCTTCCAGACTAAGCAGGATCACTTTTTTTTCCTGTGGCGGTAAAGCATCTATTTCCTGATATATTTCCCTCAATACTTCGCTACGGACCAGACGATCCAAGTGACTTTCTTCAGTATCTTCAGCATCGGGAGAGACCATATTATGCTTATTGGCAACGCGTAAATCTGTACGTAACTTATTCATCGAAGCATTTTTAACCGCTCTGTATAAAAAAAAACGGGCATGATCTTCATTGTCAAACTGTGTTGCTTTACTCCAACACTTCAAAAAAACTTCGCCTACAGCATCTTCCGCGTTATCCCTGGAATTGGTAATGCGCTCGGCGTAATAACATAAAGGAGCATGGTGAGTTCTAAACAGGCGGTTAAAAGTCTCCCGTTCACTCATATCAAGTAATACTACATTGTTGTCGGTCTTCTGACTAAGACTTTTAGACATGCGAATCCTATTTATTTACACAAACATAGAAAATAAATAGAATAGCTAGTGAATTCTTTTAATTGAGGTTTGCACTTTTGTAACCCTAAAAGGCTCCTATTGTTCAAAATCATTACTGTGATAAATGAATACACCATTAAAATGTCTGACATAAAAGGTCCCAATCAGGTTGATTTTAATTGCTTATTCATTAATTTAGGAACGCTAAATTCTCACAACAAAATTTGAATCCACAGATGTTAAAGGATGAAACATGCAAATTTCTAAATATAGATTACCTAAAAACAGGTAATAAAAAGCAAATAAAGGCATATATCACTTTAACAGAAAACAAAATTCTGGAGAAGCTTTCCGCTTACGATCCTATCCTGGTAGGTACTATACCTATTCACATAGATATAGCCTCAAGTGACCTGGACATCATCTGCTACGTAAAGGACATGGTTGAATTTTCTCAGACTTTGGGGCTTCATTTTCGAAATAAAGCTGGTTTTACCATTTCAGAAAACAGCGTTTTAAAATCAACCAAAGCTAATTTTTTTATTGATGGCTTCGAGTTTGAAATATTTGGGCAAAATATCCCAACCATTGAGCAATACGCTTATCGACATATGTTAATTGAAGACCGGTTATTGCGCGAAAAAGGAGAATTATTCAGGATAGAAATCATAAAACTGAAAAAACAAGGTATCAAAACGGAGCCTGCGTTTGCACACCTTTTAGGCTTAAAAGGTAATCCATTTGAGGCACTATTGCAATTCGAATCAGACAAGTGCCATGATTAAATTCATTATCGAAACTGTCCGGAACAAGTTTGCCCCAGACAGTCGGCATATAATTAAGACCCTTTCTTTTGCAAGGCCTTCGCTTATAAAGCATCACTTTATTTCATTCCACTAAAGGGAGAATTGGCTGCATCGCTCTAAAATATGTTGAGGATCTTTATAATATCCTCATTTTCTATGATCGTCATACCCTGCCGATCCTCCGTTATCCCCTGTGTAAGCTTGTAAGTGTATTTTGGCACTTTACCAAGCATCACCGTAGGCAGATAAGTGAATTGAATATGTGGGTGGGATTGTTGTAATACGTTCCCTACTTCAATGATATGAGTAGAGATAACAAAAAAGCAACGGCGATAAGACGAAAATGCAGCTGTGACCTCGTAAGTTGCATCATACGCATCCTTAACATTTGTTCCTTTAAATAGTTCATCAAAAATCACGACCAGTTGCTTACCCTCACTCACATCCTGAGCTACATTTTTTACCCGAAGCACTTCTGCATAAAAATGACTATACCCTAATCTTAAATTATCAGGTACATTAATGGAGGAATAAATTCCATCCTTAATGGAAAACAACAATGAGGATGCACCGACAGGAAAGCCCATGTGTGCCAAGTATATTGCGATACCGTAGCTTTTCATGAATGTAGACTTTCCTGCCATATTCGCACCGGTCAAAAAAATCACATTGCTATCCTGGCGAAAGGACACAGGATTACCCACGGCATGTTCAATAGCTGGATGTCTCAATTCTTCAGCAATGAAAACATTACTTTCCTTGGGTAATGCCTTGGCATAAGACAGGGAGCGCCGTTCCGCAATCGCCGCAACGGTAGTATACACATCAAGTTCGTAGATGAATGCCAGTATATTCAACACAGCAGCCCGCAGCTTCAGCCTGAAAAGTCTATCGAATTTCAATAGATGTATTCCGGAATTACTAATCCTAGCAGGATCTTCATCCAAATAGTTTTTCAAATCGGCATTTTCAAAAACTAATTTGATCTCATCCATCTGCCCTTTATAAAATGGAATCTCCTCAGCAAGTGATAGACTGGCAAAAAGGCGCTTTGCAGCTTTAAGTATTCCAATAGTAGCCATAATTCCATCAACCAGTGTCTGCAATTGTTCATCTTTCATCAAGGTAGCCAGTAACTGCTTTCTGAATATCTGAAAAGTAAGGGACACCAGGTTACCACCAGCCTCTTCGTCCAGATAGTTTTCCATCGCCATCACTTCTGCAGCATCGAAAGGAAAAGCAATCTTACAATGCTGAAAATGAGCGAAAGTTTTGCTCCTTCTATTGATCTCATCTTCATCCATTAGCGGTGCATGAAACATCTCCTCCAGCAGTTTCTCCCCACCTGTTGTTTTCACCTCATTGAAAAATGAAAACAGCGAGTTTGGCTTATATTTACCCAAAATATTGAGGTCGTCCAGTGTTTGTTGATCTGCTATAAAACTCATGTTATTTTACCATTTTTTAATATTTCCAGAATTCCTTCGTTATTAATGATGAGCATTCCATGTCTGTCTGCTGTAATCCCTGATTTCAATTTACGGGTATAGATCGGGGTATTCCCACTCATCACCGTCGGAAGATATTTAAAATCAACATTTCCGCAACTTTCCTTCAATACCTCTCCAGCTTCAATAATGTGTGTCGAAATGACAAATATCGACCCCTTCCTACGTGCAAAAGCCTCCGTGATCAGAATAGTCGCTTCATATGCATCCTTCACATTGGTTCCCCGAAAAAGTTCATCTATGATGACGAAAAGACGCCGGGACAAACTCAGCTCCTTCGCGATCTTTTTTACCCGTAATACCTCAGCGTAAAAATGACTATTACCCACACTCAGGTTGTCAGGCAGATTAATCGTTGTAAATATCCCGTCCATAACTGAAAACTCCATCGAGGAGGCTGGAACAGGAAAACCCATATGAGCCAGAAACAACGCTACGCCCAGCGATTTCATAAAAGTAGATTTGCCAGCCATATTGGCGCCGGTCAGAAAAAGTACACTTTTGCTTTCATCTAAATGTAAGTCATTGGTTATAGGATGTACAAGTTTAGGATGATAAAGACCTTCCAGGTTCAGTATGCCCGCCCCTGCCACCAATGCCCGGGGATAGCAAAAACCTTCAGTGGCTGCAACTTTAGCTACAGATACATATACATCAAGATGATAAATATAAAGTAGTACCTTTTTGAGCTCAAGACGGTTTTTAAATCTAAGCATCAGATCATATTCAGAAAGACGGGCGTAAGAAAACCGTTCCTGGGCGGATACCTCCAGCAAGCTTCCTAGATCTTCCTCTCCCAATATATTCAGCACATCGGCCAGTTCTTTCTGATGGGGTGCGTGCTCGGTATCAAGATCCCCCATAAAGTCGCAAAGCGCCTTCAGCAAACTAATCAGCGCAGCTACACCTCTTTGTATAAATTTATAGTTGACATCATCAAGTACAAGGTTACTTAGCCGATTCGCCGTCCGGTCACCATCAGCAGAGATCTTTGTCCGCTCGTCCACATTTTGCAGGTACTGTTCAGCAATATCGATCTGTGCTGTATCAAACGGAAAAGTTTTTATTTTCGCAAAAAACTGAAAAGTAGCCAGACGGGTGTTGATGATTTCGGAATCTGAAAACGGGTAGCGGAACATTTCTTCTAGCAAAGCCGACCCTCCCCTGGTAAAGGTCTTGTTAAAGATGCCATAAATGGAATCCCCAGAATTCCTACTGAATATCTTCAGGTCATCCAGTGTCTGCTGATCTGTTGTAAATACCATGTTATTTTCTTTTACGTCTGACTAAAAATACTACCGCAACCAATGTCAATACCCCCGGAAAAATCCCCATCAGCAATACCTTTAGCAGATCGAGCTGTTTGTAGGTTAAATTAATGTGGTTATCAATGGGATCAGGACGACTGGTGTCAATCGGAAATTCACCCTTAGTAAACCAGCCAAAAAGTTGCGTACTGAATTCTCCGTTTGCATTTCCCCAGCGTTTCATTTCTCCCGTACTCATGAAATCCGCATCTCCGATGATGGCGATCCGTTGCTCCTTACCGTTGACCTTCCTGGACAGCGCTAGCGCTGTCGGGAATGGTCCACGCTGATCCCCTTGCGCCGCTGAAAAATCAATCACTGCCGAATCCAATGCGAAACTTCCCTTTCTGTTCCAGGAAACCCGGGAATCTGTCACCAGCAAAGACTGAATGCTGAAAGTTCCTTTATTACCATAGCTCAATGCCAATACCCCCGGCATGGAAACACCAACACTATCCTTAGCAAAACCCAACAGACCTTTTGAAAGCCCCGCAGCTTGCTTCGTCAGCAATGCCCTGACCAGCTCAGGCCCGTTATCTTTACTTTTCTCCACCAGCATCCCTTCACTCAGATCAACTCCCAGTGGTTTTAGTAAAGGCGCAAGCACAGATTGTTTACCCGGCTCTGCCGCAATAAGCAGATTCCCGCCTTTATCGATATAATTCTGGATCCTATTCAATGCCTGAGTACTGAAGGCTCTTCTCGGATCAGCAATTACAAGTACCGTCACATCAGCCGGAATATCCTCCACATCAAGATTAACGCCACCGATATCAAATCCCTGATTGATCAAAGCAAGCCGGTTTGTTTTCATGCCGACCATCATTCCATAATCACGATCGCCAGTTTTATCTTTACTGCGCTCAAATTCACCTTCAACAAACACAATTTTCGGCAGCTTCACCATCAGGCGTTTCATTGCCGCACCCACTTCCGTTTCTGTAGGATAACGCTCGTTATCGTAAAATAACCTCAGAAAAGTACGCTTTCCCTTGTATTTCATTTCCATCACATAGCGATTTTCCTCTCCACTCAGATCTATAACCTTTTTGATCTCTTCCGGACTTAAAAAATGACTGATATCCGTTTTAAAAGAATATGCGTATTGTTCGGCAATTTGTTTTAACGATTTCCCCGGGTATTGTTTGAAAAGTTCCATTTCGGGTGCCGGCACATCATAATAATACACATAATTGAGCTTGATATTGGATTTAAAGCGGCGGTAAGCTTCCCAGCGATCAAGATCTCTGTTGCGCTGTTCCGGTTCGCCACCGCCACGATAGAAACCATCCACCAGGTTGATGTATGAAGTAACCTCTAAAGGCTCATCGCCGAGTTCCTTAATGATCTTTTGAGTCGCTGGCGTCAGCGTCTGCGTATTGCCCCTCGTCGCGTCGTAATAGCCAATCAGTCCCGGGCGGGATGTGAAATAACCAATGGTTAACGCCACGATCAAAACTCCGACATAACGAAGCGCAATCTGCAATCCAGATTTTGAAGTTCTTCCTGACTCTAATTTGATGACACTAAAAGCCAGAAACATCGAAATAATCAGCAGGAAATAAAACACGTGATTGGTACTGATAAGCCCGTAGATCATTCGTTCCGCACGACCAGAGATAGAAAGGAAATAGGTCAGGTCCCTTACAAAATCTTTGTCCTGCCACACCGTGCCAATGTACGCCAACAGGGCAAAACACACCAGTGTACTGATGGCCGCAACTACTTGGTACGATGTAAGACAGGACATAAACAGTCCTATAGCAGCATAGGCACATAACAATAGGTAGATGGCGAATATCCCCGGCATGATGAATCCCAGATCAGCATTCTCGACATTAAAGGTAGTCGCAACTGCGAAAATCAGCAGTATTCCTATGAGCACAAGATTGTAGGTCATCATCGCCATAAACTTACCCAAGACAATCTGACTCACCTTCACCGGTGAGGAGTACAACAGCTTAATCGTTCCACTGTTCACCTCCCTGCTGATCAGGCCCATGGTAAGCAAGGGCAGATAAAAGTATACTTTACGGATGACGTCGCCGAGCAGTCCCATTTGAAGACCGAAGACGGATATGGTAGAGTTCTGCAGCCATTGTAACTGAAGTCCGCCGACTTCCTGATAACCAATAAGTATCTGTAGTCCTGAGGTATATTTTAACGCACACTGGAACAGGAAAATAATAGATAAAAACCAGGCTATAGGAGAATAAAATAAGGTATTGAGCTCGAGTTTGGCAATTCTTAATGTGGTATTCATTTAATTTTTTGATTTAGGATTGTTGGATAGCTGAGCAAAGATTTCGTCGATCGAACTTTTGTCTACGTTGATCTCCTTTAGTTGCCAGCGTTGTCCTACACTGGCCTCGATGATATTTTCAGTGATGTCATTGTCGTCGCCGCTGAAAAAGATCCTCATTTGCCGGTCTGTAAGGTGTTCGATTTTAGTGATCCCACTGAGCGCAAGCAATTGCTCATCTGGCGGAGGATTTCTCATCGTTACCATCAGGCTGTGTGGTTCTACATAGTTGTTAAAGGCATCCATGGTATCTGCAAAGACGATTTTCCCTCCTTCAATCATAGTAATATTACTACAAAGTACCTGCACCTCTGAAAGAATGTGAGAAGAAAAAATCACCGAACGGTCCAGTGCAATTTCCTTAATCAGCGCTCTTACTTCTACGATCTGGTTTGGATCTAGACCGTTTGTAGGTTCATCCAAAACTACCAAAGCAGGATGATGGATAATGGCTTGGGCGATACCTACCCGCTGTCTGTACCCTCCGGAGAGATTTTTGATCAGCCTCGAGCGAAAGTGGGTGATGCCACAACGCTCCATAGCTTCGCCAACTGCATTTTTTATATCAGTCTTTCCAATCAGCCTGAGCCAGGCACAATGGATAAGGTATTCCTCTACAGTGAGGTCCATGTACAACGGAGGCTGCTGTGGTAAAAAACCTATTAGCTTTTTAGCTTCATTTGGATGCTCAGCCATATCAATCCCATTGATGAACACTTTTCCCTGCGTCTGGTTGAGCACCCCGCACATGATGTTCATGGTGGTAGATTTACCGGCGCCATTGGAGCCTAATAAGCCAAGTATCCCATGTTGTCCGATTTCCAGATTAATATCCCGGATCGCCCAGTTGTTGCTGTACTTATGGGACAGCCCTTCAATTCTTAAAATTTGTTTCTCCATAATTATTTATTAAAAATGGATATCGCTCAACCTGACGCACAACATGGCCATTACCACTGTAAAACAGTCGTTTATATTCCCGATAGCGCATCAGGGTGAGAAGATATCCTTAAAAGTTAATAGCCCTCGTTCTGAACGAGTTTTCTATTGAGTTCACGTTCAGCTTGTGGAATCGGAAAAAGAGCTGCTGTATTTTTCCAAGTCGGCTTTAGCAACGACATTACGGCATCGACCTTTCCAGTGCGTTTTAAGTCCAGCCAGCGATGGCCCCATTCGGCAAAAAACTCATGTCTGTTTTCATCTGCAATTGCGCTCAGCATTGCTGGCTGACCAACAGGCACATAGTCATCCAATCCTGCTCTGGCCCTGATGACATTCATGTCTTCTGCTGCCGCTTCTAGCTTGTTCAATGCGGCCCTTGCTTCCGCACGGATCAGGTACTGCTCCGAGAGCCGCAGCATGATATAATACTCGCTGGGGTTTGTATCAAAAAAATCACCCCGGTCTTTATACTTAAAAGGATAGGTATAGGTATTGTTCTCGTAAACTACCGAATTGACCCAGGTCGTTTTTCGCTGATCAGCAGCATCAAAGCTATTTAATAGTGAGGCCGTAAGGGTATAGTTTGGAGGCAGACCAAAGTCTACATCTCCGATAAAAGCATATCCTTCCTGTGTGGTCAGTACCAGATTTTTCGTCGGCATCAATTGCCAGATGGCTTCCTGACTTTCACGTAAAAACGCCTGATCCAGTGCCGGAAGCGGCAAATAAGTTCCAGATCCGATAGTGGCAGAAGCCGCTGCTTCCGCATTGGCATAGTCCTTATTGTAAAGGTAAACCCTCGCCAGCAGTGCAGTAGCAGCCCATTTATTCGGCCGTACCCTACCCTCTGTAGGGTAATTTTCCTGAAGCAAGGTTTGTGCGTTTGTTAAGTCTTCGATGATTTTCGCATACACTTCGTTCTCAGGACGCTGCGTTATCACTGCGTTAACACGCCAATCTGACGTCAGCACCAAAGGAACGTCCTTCCATAGGTTAACCAGGTAAAAGTAGACGAACGCACGGCTAAACTTGCATTCCCCCAATAACTGGTTTTTCAAGGCAGGAGTCAATGTATTGCTCTGTTCCAACCCTTCAATACAAGTATTGATCAACGCTATAGTTTTATAGGCTCCGGTCCACATACTGCTCACAACGTCGTTCAGCGGCTGCAGTTGATTCCGCTGAAACTGAACTCCGTCGGTTGTTTGCTGAAAATCCTCCAGTTCGTCGGCGGCAAGACCCGAATAAATGGTTATCCCACTGTTCTCAAACGAAAAATTAGACAGCATATTTACATAGATTCCTAAAACAGCTGAGGTAGCCGCATTATCTTCTTTAAAAGCTTCAGCCTTAATGATTTCACCTTTAGGCGGATCAATCTCCACGAATTTTTTACAGCCCGCCGCTAAAAGCATGAGAAGGACGATGGAAAAGATATTGATGATATTTTTGATGTTATACATGACCGTATTTTTATATAAAACTTACAATGTGAGCTGTAGACCTGCAGTCAGAATTTTCCGTGGCGGTAATGAAAGCAGCGCTGGCGTAGCCGGGTCTGTTCCTTTATAGCCTGTTATGGTGAATAAATCCTGCCCCTGCATATACACCCTAAGGGCATGCATTCCTAATTTCACAGGCAGATTATAAGACAGTGACAGGTTTTGCAAACGAATATAAGATGCATCTACCCATACTGCGTCAGAACGGTAATAACTAAACAAATCGCTCCGGAATCCGGCATTACCAGTAGTCAGGTTTTCCAGAGGGGCCTTACCCGAATACTGCTGCTCCAGGATCAGCTGATTACCTTTTCCCTGTGACAATGAACCTGGAAGTGTATTCTGTGTCCGGTATATTCCTTTCTGTTTGGTGAAAGAAAACAAAAGACTGAGTTGAAAATTTCCATATCTGAAATCGTTAGTCAGTGCGCCAAAGAAAGCCGGGGTGTTGTCTTTGTAAATATAATCCTTTGAGCCAAAACCATCCACCTCGCCATCGCCGTTCACATCAGCAAAAGTATAGTAACCAGTCTGCGGATCTATACCCGTATATTTCGGCATGCCAATACTGCTGATGGATCTTCCGATGGCATAACTCCCTGCATAGGAAGATTCTTCCAATCCCGGAAATTCAAGCAGCTTATTCCTGTTGCGGGAGATGTTAAAATTACTACTCCACGAGAAACGATCGGTGGTGATATTCTGAGACCGCAAGCTGAATTCCAATCCGATATTCTGTACCAAAGCAGGCAAGTTGGCCACGACAGCGGAGAAACCCGCAGTCGCAGGCAATGGATAA
This sequence comes from Pedobacter sp. ok626, assembly GCF_900100435.1. Classification (GTDB taxonomy): domain Bacteria; phylum Bacteroidota; class Bacteroidia; order Sphingobacteriales; family Sphingobacteriaceae; genus Pedobacter. The sequence continues at coordinate 17,954 of NZ_FNEX01000015.1, forward strand.
GCTACCAGCTGATTGCCCGAGCGGTTCCTGTAAGCGGAGAAGGTTGTAGCCAATCTACCATTCAGGAAACTAAGCTCCAGCCCCAGCTCTGCCTTTCTGTTCGTGGTCCAGCCGAACTGATCATTAGCAAGTCTACTGAGATCAAGCGTTGGAGTCCCCTGATAAGGGTTGTTGCCAGGCCTGTAACTGGATAGATATTGATAATCACCCAGACCGTCACTACCAACTACACCATAGGAGCCGCGAATTTTCCCCATTGACAACCAGGAAACATGATCTCTGAAAAATGTTTCATCACTAAAGATGTATGCGGCGCCTATGGAGCCGAAGTCCCCGAATTGCTTACCACTGGCAAAACGAGATGAGCCGTCTCTCCTTCCAGTCAAGTTCAGTACATATTTACCATTATAATTATAGCTGATTCTTGAGTATAAAGACTGAAAACGGGTCGTGTAATCATTTCCGATTGTACTAAATTCTGTTGCGGCACCAATATTTTCCATCAGCGCATCACTTGTAAAACCACGAGCTGTGATGACACTGCCGTCGGCACTGGAATTCTGAAAAGTTGCGCCGACCAAAACCTGCAGATGGTGGTTCCCAAAAGAACGACGCCAGTTCAGATTCGGTTCAATCAACCAAGTACTGTTATTATTGGCACCGAAAGTAGTTTCCCGTTGCACAAATGAGGACGGGGCGAATGTACTTGCCGGAGCTTTCTGCAATTGATTTTGCCTGGTCAGACTGTACCCCATAGAACTGCTGAGTTCCAGCCCATCCATCAACTTATACTTCAGAGACAAATTGGTGATCAGATTTTTGGTATTTGCGCTGTAAATCCTTTGCATACCCAGTGCTTCATATGGCAGGCCACCCGCCGCATTCCAACCCTCAAAATTGGGCTTGCCATTTGCATCAAGCAGAGCGGGTGCATTAGGAGCAAGAAAAATTAATGAAGTGGGATCTACAGAAGGCAAATTGCTTAAAGTAGATGAAAAGTTCAGCATTGCGGATGTAGTTAACCTTTCGCCAAAAGCTGTATTGTTAATGCTGAGCATTCCCGAACCGCGCTGTTCTTTATAATTACCTTTAAAAGGCGGCGTGCGGGTATTAAAGCCTCCATTCAGTCTGAATGTGGTATTTTGCGCTCCGCCTGACAGGCTCAACTGTGCATCTGTAGTATGTGCCGTACCCAGCAGTTCTTTCTGCCAGTCAGTGTACCTACTATTGTCCCATAAGGTAAGATCATAACCATTCCCGTTATCCGGCACCAGGTTGTCATTTTCAAAAGCACGCTTTCTCATTTCAAGGTACTGACTGGTATTCATAAGATTGAGTGTCTTTGCCTGAAGGCTGACACCACTATATACATTGGCATCAATGGACGTCCCGCCTACCTGCCCCTTCTTTGTTGTTATAATGATGACCCCATTGGCTCCTCTAGCACCATAAATGGCGGTAGCATCCGCATCTTTTAAAACAGAGATGCTCTCGATGTCAGCAGGATTTATACCATAAAGCGGACTTTGCCCTCCTGTTGGCCCGCTAAAGGAATTCTGATTGATGCCTACATTTTGTTGTCCAGTTGTGGAGCCAGAAATGAGGGGCACACCATCAATGACATAAAGGGGTTCACTAATGGAGTTCACACCGATGTTACCACTTACAGCCAGGTTATTCTGTCCCCTTAGTTTTACACTGAAGGGTGCACTGGAAAACCCATTTGTCTGATTTACCTGCAATCCCGGCACCACACCTTGCAACGCCTGAAGCACATTTGTTACTGGCTGCTTTTTAATATCATCCGCATTTACAACAGCCACGTTTCCTGTATTGAGCCTTTCTGTAGTTGACCCGTAACCAATCACTATCTGTACCTCATCCAGCGATTCCTGTTTCAGCTGAAGTACAATGCTGCCCAGGTTAGCGGTTGAAATTTTTATCCTTTTACTTTCGTATCCAAGATACGTCAAGGTTAGCACATCACCTTTGTGTGCGGAAAACCGGAATCTACCAGTTTGGTCAGTAGTTCCTATGAAACTGCTTTCCAGGGAAGTGAGTTTTACAGTGGCGCCCAACAGGGGATCGCCTTGCGAATTAACCACATATCCCTCCACCAAAAAACTGGTGTCTTTCGGAACAACAGGATTCGCCGGCATCTTAAGATCCCGGATCACAATCATCTGATCCTCTATCGTATAAGTAACAAGCCTGTTCGCTAAAGATTTCCGTATAACCTCCTCCAGCGGCGTATTTTTAAAGGCCACTGCTATCACATCTGTACTCTTTACATTTTTTCCGGCCATCAGCACACTGTAACCAGTTTGCTGATAGATCTGAGAGAAAAGTACTTTCATTGTAGCATTTTTGCTGACAAAGGTTACTTTCTGGGCAAAGCCAATGGCACTTACCTGTAGAAAAGTCGCGATGAGTAATATGCTGATTAAGTTAATTCGCATGATCCATTTCCTTATGTCTTTCTGAAGAACCAAGCCAACAACGGGGTCCATCGACAGAAATTTATTATTGTAGCCAAACGGCGTACAAAAAAATCGGGTAAAATTTTTATACATTTGATAATCTGTTTCAGTAAATATTCTAGTAGTATAGTTTTATTCCCAATAGGGAAGCTGAGGACAGTTATTTTTATTGGGGGGCGCGGCAAACGCTCCTCAATTTTCATTTATGTCCTGTCATTGGTCAATCTTTTCTGTGTGGTTCTTTCATGTTTTGGTTGGTTTAGGTATTGATATTGGTTAATTACATCAGGGTTTGGAGACGGTAATTTTATGGTCTGACAGAACAAAGCGAACTTCTCCGGTCAACTCCAACATATGAAGTACTTTAGATATATTGGAAAATTGTGTAATGATCCCGCTAAGCGGTAATTTTTTAATTCGATCATCAGCATACGTAACGTCCACATCATACCAGCGGGATATTTTGCGCATAACACTCTCCAGGTTTTCATCACTGAAATGAAACAAACCATTCTTCCAGGCCATCACTTCTCCTGGATCAAAATTTTCGACAGCAAACCTTCCTGCATGCAATCGGGATTGCTGACCGGGCACGATCTTGATCTTGTTCTGAGTAGCGGTAATTCCGACACTCCCCTGCAACAATGAGGTTGTTACCGCGGGTTCATCGGCATAGGCATTCACATTGAATCTGGTACCCAGAACCTCAATGCGTTGCTGTTCTGAATCCACTATAAATGGTTTCGCAGGATTGTGCGCGACCTCGAAATAGACCTCTCCTGTAATTTTTACCAGACGCTGGTCACCTGAGAAGCTGGCCGGATAGCGTATGGATGAAGCAGCGTTGATCCAGACCTTCGTGCCATCGGAAAGGATCAGATGGTAACGTCCACCTCGTGGTGTGGCCACAGTATTCAGCTGACTGGCCGCGCCCTTAGCGTCACTCAATTCATAGATGAGCTGTCCATCTTTGGTTTTTCTTACTATCGCGTTTCCCTGAGCGGCAAGCCGGCCATTTTTAGCACCTGCAAGTACAATATTACTACCGTCAGACAAAGTCAGCACCGCCTTGTCTCCTCCAGGCGGAAGATCTTTAACTGATGCTGTCTGCTGGCGAACTACGGGCTGGCTTGGATGCCAGAAAAAATAAAGACTTACCGAGCATAGGACAAGCGCCGCCGCAATACCCAAGCGCCATAAGATTTTCGGGAAAAGCGGTACAACCGCTACTGAAGAAAGCTCATCGTCCAGCTCATGGTTTATCTTGTTTAGCAGATTTTCACGCCGGGCATGGAGCTGATCAACAGAAAACCCGTCAGTTAATTTGGGTTCGTTCTCAAATGAATCATACCAGTCATAGAGTACAGCTAAATCAGCCGAAGAAATGTTGCCATCTTCATACTTTTTAAGCAATGATAGAATTCTCTGCTGTTGATCCATTTATAAGCTCTTTTATACATAGTAACGTAACTCGAAAAAAGGTGCTACTCTAATATCCTCTTTTTTTCTCAAAAAAGTCAGGAAATCAAAATACAGCTTATCGTGAGATGTTTTGTTGTGCTAATTCTGAAGGTGGAAAACCAAATTGTTTCTTAAATACATAGGAAAAATGCGATAAGTCCTCAAAACCTACTTCAACGTAAACCTCTGAAGATTTCTTGTTTTTCTCCTTAATTAAGAAATAAGCTTCGTTTAATCTTTTTTGCAATAGCCATCTCGATGGTACTATGTTATAATTTTTTTCAAAATCTCTTTTAAAAGCAGATAAGCTTCTACCTGTTAAATAAGCAAAACGTGGAATTTTCAAGTTAAACATGTAATTCTGTTCCATAAAAGCCTGTAAATCAATTTTTCCAGGCTCTGAAAAATCAAACAAAACGTTTTTAAGTTCCGGATGCACTTTTAAAATAACCAATAGCGCTTCCTCTAATTTGATTTGAACAAATGGGTCGTTCTTTTCAGCCGAAAAAGGAAGATATGGTGTTAAGGAATCTACGAAATTTGATAGAAACCGATGATTCCGCAACTCAATAACTGGTAATGCCTGAACTTTCTCAACCGCTGCGAGATTATATTTTTGGGCGACCTTCATTAGGGTCTCTCGATCGAAAGCAATTGATAAGGACTTGTATTCTCCATTTGGTGGAGGAATTTTAACAAACTTGGCAAGCTTATTTCTAATGCTTAATCTGAATGCACCTTCTGTAAAAACTTTGTCCTCGTTTCCGTCATACACTTTCAATGAGCCTGAAATTTGGAATGCTAGCGCATGCTCCGCAATAAAACTCTCTCCGTTTACGGCTCTGCCCGTATAACAGGAAGACATAATCCTGGGTCTATCATTAACTGGCGCCATTATCTATGCTTTTTTACTGGAAATTTAATCATTTTATAAAAGAATAATACTCCCAATGTAATTATAAACCACCCAATAAAATGTTGAATCCCTAATGAAACACCTAGAAATAATGAAGAAAATATTGCAGTGAGTATGGGCTGCGTATTAGTCATTATTGCCGCTTCCGAAGCAGTTAAGTATTTTATACTCCGCATAAAAATCCATCTTGTAAGCAGCGTTGCTACGACAGCTGTATATAATACAAACAATATCAACTTTACACTTATTTCATCCGGAATACGAACTTCTGAAATTCCTATTGGGATAAAACACAGCCAGCCAAATAAGGTTGAATACATTACTATCGAAGTAGCACTTCCGGAGTGACTAATTTTCTTTCCGATAATGCCATAAATACAGTTCGCCAATGTTGCAAGAAATATAAACAAGTCTCCTTCTTTTAAATTCGCACACCACAAAATACCGATATCCCTGCCCACCAGCGTGACAATTACGCCCGCAAATGCAAGTAAAACTCCGATTATCTTGTATATGTTAAGTTTTTCCCTTAAAAAAATAAAAGCTAAGACAGCAGTTATTGATGTTCCTAATGCACCAATAAAACCAATGTTGACTGTCGATGTAGTTTGGTAGGCCTTAAATGCGAATAGGTTACCTAATACCACCGACGTTAATCCCATTATAATCATCAACACAAGGTTTTTCCCTTTCGGAAAATTTAGCCCCTCATTCTTCAATACTATAGGGACAAGAATAACCAACACGATCAACCACCTGAAAAATAATAGGGATTGCGGATTAAACGATTTGAGAATCTGGTTCAGAAATATTACGTTTGAGGCAGCCGCAATACAATATAGAAGCATTAAGAAAGATGCTTTAGTTTTCTCGTTCATATCATATTGTTTTATGAATTTAAAAAGCTATCACTTTGGGTTCTAAATGTGCTTCTATTCCATATATCCAACCTGTTCTACCAATTCCTGATTCTTTAAACCCACCAAACGGAGATTTAGGCTCGATATTTACAGCTCTATTGATAATTACTCTTCCTGAAACCATTTGTAAAGCCAGTTTTCGAGCCCTCTCTAAGCTTGCTGAACTGATATATCCTGAAAGTCCATAAATAGTATCATTTGCTATCGCTACTGCTTCATCTTCCGTTTCGTAAGCGATCACGGATAATACGGGTCCAAATATTTCTTCCTTTGCAATCTTCATATTTGAATCGACATTGACAAATACTGTCGGTTTCACATACCAACCGCCCAATCCATCAGGATATCCTAATCCACCAACTAAAAGTTCTGCTCCTTCATCGATACCGCTTTTGATGTAAGATTGAACCCTGTTAAATTGTATGTCATTGACCATCGGGCCAACAACCGAATCAGCATCATATAAGCTTCCGATTTTCAATTTATTCACCTCTTGTATTAATAAGATTTTTATTTCATCTATTCTACTTTCTGGAACTATCAAGCGACTTCCTGCATGGCAAGCCTGACCACTATTGCTAAAAGCTATTTGCAGCGCCAAAGGAATAGCTTTAGATAAATCACAATCATCTAACAGGATATTTGGTGATTTACCACCCAACTCCAAATTCACTCTTTTCATCAAGTCCGTTGATTGTTTTCGAATAATCTTACCTGTAGAAGTTGAACCCGTGAATGAAACCATTGAGATGTCAGGATGATTTACTAATGCACCTCCTGCAACAGCTCCGGTCCCATTTACGACATTGATAATGCCCGCTGGTATGTCAGCACTGAGAAAACACTCAGAAAGTAACTGAGTCTGTAATGCACTAAATTCGCTGGGCTTAATAACAATAGTGCAACCCGCTGCAATTGCAGGGGCTATCTTCCCGCAAATATGAACATAATTAGCATTCCAAGGGGTGATTGCCCCAATTACACCTAATGGCTCTTGTAAAACAATTGCATTTTCATATTCTTTTTTAAACTGAACTTCATACATTGCTTCTTTTGCAGTCAAGAATGATACTGCAGCAGCTCTAGTCCTTCCCATTGTAGCGGTTAAAGGCGAGCCATACTCTAAAACGGCCAATTCATTTAGTTCTTTTTCCCTTTCGATCACACTTCTATATAACCGATCAAGTATTTCCGCCCTTTCTTTTAAAGATGTTTTGGAAAAACTTACAAATGCGCGCTTTGCTGCGCTAACTGCAGCATCGACATCATTTTTATGACCTAATTGAACTGTTCCGATTATTTCTGCGGTAGAGGGGTTATATAAATTTTGGACTTCCGTGCCGATAGATTGCACAAATCCCCCATTGATAAAGTGTTCTTTAATCTGTTTCATAACATTTACTTCTCTTGTTATACAAAGGTATTTGGTATGAAGAGGAAACACTTTGTTAAATAGCCCAAATATACTTTGTTATTTAGCTCATCAGTATTGATTAATATCCTTTTAAAATTTATAGAAAATAGTCTTTAAGAAACGTCGACATTGTTACGGATCAGGCCCAATCTGGAGATGAAAGGGCCCAGCTTTACCTAAGTGGTAAAGTATATTTATCTACTTCTTCAACGACAACAGTCCCTCTATCAACTCTCGATTAAAACTCCCGATAGTTGTTCTGTTGAGCATTAAGGCAATCTTTTGACGAATATCCTTGAATTCATTATGAAGAGGACAAGGATTAATTTCTGAGCACTGTTTTAATCCAAGGCCGCAGCCTGTGAAAAGCGAATCCCCATCGACAGCCCTGACAATCTCTATCAGCGGAAGGGATAACATTTCCGAAGAGAGGAAAAATCCACCATTGGGTCCTTTTGATGAGGCCACTAGTCCCTTCCTACTCAAATCCTGCAAAATTTTACCTAAATAAAGCTCTGGGGAATCTATTCCCGCTGCAATATCCTTGATACCACTTTTTACACCCGACGCAGATTTTTGCGCAAGATAGAAGACTGCACGAATCGCATATTCACAAGTTTTAGAAAATATTGCCATAATGAATATCCAAATATAACAAAATAATAAAAGATATTTTTGTCTTTTATTATTTTGTTATACATTTGCAAAACAAAAGATAAAAACATCTTAATATATTTTATATGAATTCCACACAGAAATCATTGATCCTCGCAACAGTTCCTATTTTAAAGGAACACGGCATCACCCTTACTAAATATTTTTATGAGCGGATGTTCAAGGGAAATCCGGAACTAAAAAACATTTTCAATCTGGGAAACCAGCACAGTGGAAAACAGCAAACTGCATTGGCATTAGCTGTTTTAGCTTACGCTGAAAATATTGCAAATCCAGGGGTATTGATGCCGGTTTTGGACCGAATAGGCCATAAACATGTGAGCATAGATATCCGCCCCGAGCATTATGCCATCGTTGGCAAACATCTCCTGGCCTCAATTGAAGAAGTGCTAGGTGAAGTTGCAAGTCCGGAAATTTTAGAAGCATGGGAACTTGCCTATAATCAATTGGCAGCGATCATGTCGGGACATGAGTCAGGCATATATGCATCCAAATTACAACAGGAATATGGCTGGACAGGCTGGCGAACTTTTAAAATTATCGAAAAAAAGGAAGAATCTTCTGAAATTTCTTCGTTTTATCTTGCTCCTGCAGATGGCGGTAACGTGCCCGAACATCAGGCTGGACAATATATCAGCATAAAGGCTTTTCTTCCTGAACTGGGCCTGAATCAAATCCGTCAGTACAGTTTGTCGAGTGAACCGGGTAATGCGCATTACCGAATTTCTGTAAAACGTGAAAAACATGCTGAAATGAATGTAGACGGTATGATCAGTAACCATCTGCACGATCATAAAGGAGTAAATGACCTGGTAGAAATAACTGCACCCGCTGGTAACTTTATCCTTCCTGAAGAACCTGATCGTCCACTGATGTTTATTAGTGGTGGAGTTGGACTTACCCCTTTCGTGAGCATGGTGAGCCAGTTAACAGCGAAAAAACATCCTCATGCCATCACTTGGATTCATGGTTGCAGAGGTCGCGAAGTTCATGCCTTCAAAGCGGACATTGATGCTTTAGCTCAATCGGGCAGAGATTTCAAACAACACATTTTTTACAACAATTGCACGGAGGAAGATAAATTAGAGGGAATTCGCGAAGGATATTTAGAGCTGAAAGCTTTAGAATCACTCGAGCATCAAACAGGAACACAGTACTATATCTGCGGTCCAGGGCAATTTATTGAAAAGCAGCTTCAGGACCTAAGGACCATGGGTATTCCCTCCGGACAAATCTTCTTTGAAGAATTTGGGCCGGGCGTGCTAAGCGCAAATTAAAGTGAAATAAACAGACCAGGAGTACCATGGTTGGTCTGAAAAGTCCATTGGTGCTTAGCTTTTGTGGAAATACCTTTGAAGTGCCGGTTCGGAGCACGAGCAGATGGACCGGCACATTGATTTTGATAAAAATACATCTCAGGGAAGACACAATAAAACCAGCCCGGGTCAATTACTGAGCAAGACGGCATCCTTTCAAGTTTCGCATTGAGTTTTGAGGGAATCGGAATATTATTACTTATAGGTATCGTACTTGCCCTACTCTTACTGGCCGTTCGCACCTGGAAAGAAACCAGGGAGATTAGCGAACACGACAAGGCCAGTTCCACCGGATTTAATAAATTAAAATTTCTTTCATATATTGAATGCATAGCATTCTAATTCGGATCTCAGCATACAGGGGCAAAATCAACTATGCGGATTTAAATACTAAAGGAACGTGATTAAGAACGACAGAAAGAAAATTTCAGTTTTTGTAGAGGAAGGCAATGCTTCCCAAACGCTAACTTGTTTCAGTAATGAGTATAGGAGTTTAATGCACCTCATTGCCGATCAACTCATGCCCGATGACTTTGGGGAATGCCAGGGGATGGGGCGCTGCGCTACTTGTAAAATAGAGGTTCTTGAATCGGCATATCCACTAAATAATTTCGATCGTAATGAAAATTCAAATCTAGAATCCGATACAGGTTCGTTAAAAATTATCCGGCTCTCCTGCCAAATTTATGCTGATGAGTTGGCGGATGGCTTGAAAATTAAATTGGTAAGGTGATTTAATCATGAGTAAAACCACCAGACTACCAGAATGACAATCCATCCAAAATCCATGATAATAATAAGATGGCTTAGGTGACGCTGGCCCTCAGCAAATGGAGATTGATACACCGACAAAAAATCATCGGGAAATACGCCAAGACTTGTTAAGCAATCTCACCAGATGCTGAACTATCGGTTAGAGACTAAAATGGGGCTAGTGTTGCGCACTTTATGGGACCACAAAACCATAGTTGATTTTACCTCACTACTGGTAAAAGTATACAAACAAACAAATCAAGATTAAATCCAACTGTTGGTCACCGATTTCGGCACGAATGATAGACATAGCTTTAGTCATGTGCTTCTTTACAGTACTTACTGAAATATCTAATTTAATTGCGATATCCCTTTGAGAAAGCTGGTCAAACCGACTAAGCATAAATACCTCCCGGCATTTGTCAGGCATTTTAGCAGCAGCGAGCATAATTTTTTCTCTAAGTTCCTTCGTCTCCAAAATGGAATCGGGCGTTTCCGGTTTATTTTGATATTCAGGTCTTAATGACCCAACGTACTGCTCTTTGACACGATGTGTTCTGTAAATATTTAGTATACTGTATCTTAACGCTGACTTTAAATAAACCTCAAGGCTTGATTGGATTACCAGTTCTTTTCTTCGTAAAAATAAGCTCACAAAGATATCCTGTACAATTTCCTCAGCTGACTCTACAGATTTCAAACGCTGATAAGCCGAATCCAACAAACTTCTCCAATGTCTTCGATAAAGTTCAGCAAATGCATTTCTATCGTCTTTATCACGGACAAGCATTAACAAATTTTCATCACTCCATTGTTCTGGTTTATACATCTTTATTCACTGTGTAATTGCATGACATCCCTTTTGACAAAGTTAATAAATATCAACGCCTGTCAGGCATTCCATGAGAAGAAGAGTTCTGAAAATTACGAGAATGCGGTTGATGCGGATATTAAAATAATAGATTATGAGGGTTAAAATAACATCAATTGTTGTTTTCGAAAGACATAACAGAAATTTTAATTAGCATTACAGCAAATCTTGTAGCTTTTGTATCGCATTACTTATCGTTTTTTTATCAGCGGCCGTAGTCGCTAGTTCTAAGGCCAATTCAAACTGGCTCAATGCTTTATGATTATCTATATCTGTGTAAAGGTTTCCTAGCAGTGAATAGTAAAAGTGGTTGTCCACAAGTTGTAATTTTTCTGCCTCCTCAATTGCCTCTTTCTTTCCATTTGCTTTAGATAAAGCAAAGGTTCTATTCAATGCCGCAATTGGCGAATATTCTAATTGAAGCAGTTGATTATACAATTGTAAAATACTTTCCCACTTTTCGACGGTATCCTCTTTTTTTGTGTGCCAGAATGCAATGCCTGCTTCTAAATGGTATTTAGTTACGTTATTTCCTGTGGATGCTTGATTTAAATAATGTATTCCATCATCAATCAATTTCTGGTCCCAAAGCATTTCATTTTGTTGGTGATATAAAACCGATTCACCGTTTTCATTTACCCTGGCTTCAAACCTTGAGGAATGAAAGCACATCAAAGCATGTAAGGCATTAACATCAGGTAAATTGGTTTTTTCATTATCTATGAGCAAAATAGTAAGTCGCATAGCCTCAAAGCAAAGGTTTTTGCGCAGTACAGTATCGTGAGATACCGAATAGTACCCCTCAGAAAATAAAAGATATAGCGTTGTCAACACAGTCGGTAATCTATCCTCAATTTGGGAAAGAGTTGGCTGCTGAATCTTGAGCTTTTCTTTTCTCAACTTTTCTTTAGCCCTATTAAGTCTTTTATAAATGACTTCCTTATTAGTCAGGAAAGCATCTGCAATCTCCTGAATGCCAAATCCACATAATAAATTTAGTGCCAAAGCAATCTGAGATTCAGTTGAAATACTGGATTCACAAACAGCAAAGATCATCGCCAATTGGCTATCGTTAATATTTTTTACCGACAAATCAATCTCAATCTCTTCAGTTGAGCTGGTATTTAACTGAATCTCTTTAGACAATTTCTGCTCAAACAGGGTATTGCGCTTCAAATAGTTTTTTGTTTTATTTTTAGCAACAGTATAAAGCCATGCGGTGGGATTCTCCGGGTTACCATTTACACTCCAGGACTCAGTTGCTGCTAAGAAGGTATCGCTGACAATATCTTCCGCAGTCTCAATGTGATCCATACCAAACAAATAACAGAGTACCGAAACAATTTTCCGGTACTCTGTTCTAAATAAATTCGGTATTAACTCTTGTTGTTCCATAAATAATCAGGTGCTTGAAACCAAACGGAGCAGTTTGAACCTTTACTGTGCAGGGGGAATTGCCATTCGTACCTCAACGGTTGCACCCCATTTTAATAAAGGACAACCCTTAGCAATTTCTACTGCTTCCTCGTAATCCTTGGCGCGAATTAGAAATAATCCCCCAAGAGACTCCTTAAGCTCAGCGTATGGGCCATTGGTTACAGCATTATTTTGTTTTACAACCCTTCCATCTGTATCCCAGCGTTTTGGAGGCGCGACTAGCTTATCTTGTGCTGCAATACTGCCCAACCAATCCTGAAAAGGTTTAATTGCGGACTGCATTTGCTCGGGTGATGGACTTGCGTCTTTGTTGATGAGATCTCTATGGATTGCTATTAAAAACTCGTTCATTTTATATTTATAATTTATTTAAAATTAAGTTATTTATTCAAATTAACGCTGGTTTGCTGGATCACTTATCCAATCTTGATAAGACATCTTGCCAATCATAGCATCTTCACTGGCAGTAAGTGATTGATCATTGATCACTACCCCAAAATATGGAGCGTCATCATCCGTCACTACTTCCCTGTGATCCTGCATTATACTCAAATATCTTCTTACGATCTCATCCATTTGAATCCTTTCAGGCCCTGCAACTTCCAAGGTGCCCTCAAGCGGGGAGCCAGCGACAACTTTAACCAAAGCTAACACAACATCTTCTGACGCAATAGGCTGGAAAAGTGCAGGAGGCAGATGGGTTTTACCATCAACAATTCCAGAATTAGCGATGGCACCAACAAATTCAAAGAACTGGGTCGCACGCAAGATGCTATAAGGAATTGAAGAATCTTTAATAAGATTTTCCTGTACAAGTTTTGCTCTGAAATAGCCACTACCTTGTAAGCGATCAGTACCTACGACCGAAAGTGCGACATGGTGCTTCACCCCTGCGGTCGCTTCCGCTTCAAGGAGATTCCGGGTTGAGGTTTGGAAGAATTCCAATACCGCCTGATCTTCAAAAGATGGAGAGTTAGACACATCTACAACAACTTCAGCACCTGCCAGAACCTCACTCAGACCCTCACCGGTTATCGTGTTTACTCCTGATGACGGTGATGCTGCTGATACTTCATGCCCAAGCTGGCGAAGCTTATTTACCAAGTTGGATCCGATAAGTCCTGTACCGCCGATTACTACAATTTTCATATTCATTATTTTTAGTGATTAAAACCTAATAACAAGTGACTTTTGAAAATTGGACACAAGCACAAAATATTTTTTAACTCCGTTGTGCTTCGATGCTAAATGGCTTTATTCTTCTGATATTTTTCTTCTATGGTTTACTGCCCAGATAATCATTTCATCAACCAACGGGGCTAAGCTTTTGCAATACGGAGATACCTTATATTCAATCCTCACGGACGAGTCTTCAGAAACTGTTCTAGAGACCAGTTTATTAATTTCTAAATCTTTTAATTCCTTGGATAGTACTTTGGTAGTAATAAAAGGAACATTTCGCTGTATCTCACGAAACCTGCTGCTACCCTGACTTATCGCAATAAGTATAGGCAGTTTCCATTTCCCGCTGATCACAAAAAGCGTGTCCTGCACGTACCTGATTTTCTGATGGGTAGTCATTTCGTCTTTATCCATTATTGATATCCTTAAGGTTACTGGCATCAAATGTATACCACTTATTCGATAGATTTACCAAAAAATCATCAATTATGAATATAAAAACAGCATTGGTCACCGGCTCCAGCAATGGTATTGGTCAATGGGTAGCAACAGCCCTGGCCAGACAAAGTTATCGGGTTATTCTTCACGGAAGAACACAAACACGACTGGAGCAGGTGAAGGAAGAAATCAAGTCATCTACAGCAAGTGCTGAAGTACATTATATTGTAGCGGACCTCTCTTCCATGTCTCAAGTTAGCGCCTTAGCGAAAGAATTCAGACAAAGATATGGTAGATTGGATCTGCTGATCAATAATGCAGGCGGGGTGATGAGCCTATCGAGAGAAACCACAGCAGATGGTTTTGAAAAGACAATGGCTTTAAACTTATTTGCCCCTTTTCTACTGAGCGAATTACTATTAGACTTATTAGTCAATAGCCCGCATGGTCAGATCATCAACGTCTCATCCAATTCCCATAGATTGAATGCAAAACCAGATTTTACTGACCTGGAGCTCGAATCGGGATATCACCCTTTGAGGGCTTATGGAAATTCTAAACTTTTTTTAATATGGAATACCCAGTACCTTGCCAAGAGGCTTGAGCAGCAGGGAATCTCAAATGTGACGCTCAATTCAGTACACCCCGGTGCGGTATCCACAAATTTCGGAGTTAAAAGTAATCTCGGCGGAGTACTTAACCTGTTAGGAAAAATGTTAAGGCCATTTTTTAAAACCGCGGAACAGGGCGCAGAATCTATCCTGGAGCTGGTGAAAACAAATGGGCACTTGCCGGTAGACGGTAAGTATTTTGAAAACAAAAAAGAGCGTTTGCCCTCAAAAAAGTATTACACAGACTCAAATGCGCATCTGGTTTGGGAATATTGTTTTGAAAAAACAATGCCGTTTAGGAAATTATAAAGGACCTTGATGCGACTGGCAAGTTCAAGAGTACAACAGCTTAATGCAACTCCCTTGATAAGGGTTATAACTTGGCAAATAAGTTATATATCTAAAGTTAAGCAGATTTTTGATTGCCATGTGATATGTACTACTTGATCCAATTTTACTACAAATCATCAACTCCCTCCTGTTAATTCTAATATTAAGCGGAAATGATTGATTCTTAAATTCTGCACTGTTGCAGGAGAAATCATGAGCATCTTCCGAACATCCTTGCTCCCCGGAGCCATTGTCTGGTTGCATGAGCGTCTAATTTTAAATGGAGCAGAATCTCCCTTTAAATTAAATCATGAATAGTTTTTTTAGCTGCACAATAAAAATTAGTTGTCAACGCTATATTTGCAACATGAGTTTACCAATGCGCATAACCTTCGAAGAAAAGGACTACACCTACAATATTTTAACGAAATCAATTACAAAAGAAACAAATTCAATTCAAATCACTTTAAATGGCGAACAATATGAACTTGTCCGCAATTTTAAAGGCGACTGGGATGCAGCTGATGCAACAATTAACGATCATCTTGGCCTGATAAAAGCCATAGCGAGAAATATCAAACTTCGGTACAGGTTATAACATTTATAATCACCACTCGCATCACAACATATTTAAAAAATACCTATCTGAATGCAGGCAGTGATATTTACAAGGCAAAAGTGCTTCTGAAGCATACTTAGACTTTCTTTTCGGCAAACGCTTTCAATTGAAAAAGATATTCCCTACCCCTCTTCCCTACCATAACGACTATTTGATCCCGGCCACTTTTCTTCAATAAATCAGTTATGTTTCTTGCATTAATCCTTTCTCGAATGTCCGTTGGAAAATTAAGTCTTATTTCGTTTGCCGTTAAAGGTCTTTCAAGCACTGTAGTTTCATTAATAATCTTATCTAAATTACCGGCAACATCTTTATCATAATCTCGGTTACTAAAACCGGCATTAATTCGTGTGGTTATTATATTTTTAGTTTTTTCCGGTAAAGTATCAAAAGCAGGAAAACTTTGATTTGGATCAATCATTTGGCAATAACTTAGTCCATAAACGTTAGCAATTTTTTCAGCCAAGTTCAGATCAATCGTTCTTTTTCCAGACTCTACACCAGTATAATCCGATTGTTTCACATTATATAAATTAGCAACGTTCTCTTGAGATAATGAAAAATGATTTCTATATATTTTGACTAATTCTCTAAATCGACTATTCTCGTCTCTCATAAATTCAACACAGATTTAATATCTAATTATTAATATTTGAATTATTAGATTTTATTTATTATATTTGTTTTAGTTAGAAAAAGCGACATAAATCAAGTAGTTTAAAATCTACTTGTAACGATGTCTCTCGCATGGAAAAACCGTCAAATTTACCCGCGAGAAGTCCGTAAGTTCGCCCGATTCACTGGATTGTATTATCTTCGCAGATATATAACCAGCGGGGCGAGCTTTGCGTAAGACTTTTGGGGGTAACTTCTGAATCTCGTGTAGATCTGGGAGTAGGTTTACTTGACGGTTTTCCTCATCCACAAGCAGTAAAGCTCGCCCTGCTGATTTTAATCATGGGGCTAATTATCTGCTTTCGAGAGACTCGTTTCAAAAACTTATAGTTATGAAAACGATGTTTAACCGCCATTCAGCCCATCTCGGTAATACTAAAATGTGTTATGGCCAATGCTACGTTTCCAATTCAGGAGTCAAGTTTACTTTCTACCTAAAAAATGTCATAAAGAACGTTCACAAACCTCCCGACTAGTCCGAATTTTCATTTTCAATACAATAAAACTCTAACCAATTAAACTCGTAAAAAATGAAAGTTTCAAACTTAAGGGGACTGTATTGCTTCAAAAATAGCCATATTCTTTCATTATTACTAATCGTATTAAAGAACGATATAGTAACAATCTCCACTACTTTTTCAACCAAAAATCTACTTAAAAACATTATAAAAGCACCCGTCTAGGCGGCCTTTGATAAGCGAGCGGCACCTTTATGAGAGCGGAAGTGTGTCGTCTCGCTATCTTCTTGCTCTAAAATTCTCAAAACCTAACAATTGAGCTTTTCACTAAAAAGCACAAAAGACAACAATATGAAAGGAAAGATTTCTCGCTCAAATGATGAGATCATACGTAGCTTAAAAAACAGAGAGATACAAAGTATAAAAACCCTTTACGATAATTATTCTTCCAGCCTACTAGGCATTATCTCTTTGCTAGTTTCAGATGAAGAACTGAGACTGGAAATACTGGAAAAAACTTTTCTCAGGATATGGCAGGAGTCTGAAAAACATGAACCCATCAATTCCACCTTATTCATCTGGATGATGAAGCTCGCAATAGAGGTTTCGGCGGAATGTATGGATTTACAACTGGCTGAAATAAGGGAGAAGTTCTGGCAAGCTTACAAAGAGTTGAGAAAAAACATTCAATAAATAAAAAGACCAATAAAGCAAGAAAAAACAACTAACCAAACGATCAATAAAGCAAAACATCCGCCCTACTTAATGATCGTCAACTAAATCGTTTTAACATGAAAAAAATTATACTAATCGTATTACTGGCCACGCTTTGCATTTTTTTTAAGGCAAGCGCGCAGAACAACAAAGCCATAGACGTAACCACCAAGGGTATACAGGTGGGCCAGCAAGTGCCTGAGTTTATCATAAATAATATTCATAACTATAAAACAACCAACGCCAAATTATCCGACTTTAAAGGCAAACTTGTGATCATCGATTTCTGGGCGACTTGGTGCAGCCCCTGCCTAGCTATGATCCCAAAGATGGATAGTCTGCAAAAACAATTTGGAGACACAATCCAATTTTTAAAAGTAACCTATCAACCTGCCCAACATGTCATCCCCTTCTTAGAAAAGTTTCAAAAAGGAAAACAATCCAGATTGCCGGAAGTCACTGACGACAAAGCCTTACATAAACTTTTTCCCCATATTTATCTACCTCATTTTGTTTGGATAAACAATATGGGAACTGTAGTTGCCATTACTGACGCTGATGAAATCACTTCAGCAAAAATCACCTTGATACTGAAAGGAACAACTCATGCAAATCTTCCTACAAAGCACGACATGAGTATCACTTATGAAAGAGATTCCCCTCTTTTCATTTCCGGAAACGGAGGTAATGGCTCGACCACAATAGCACATTCTATCCTCTCAGCCTACACCGTTGGACTTAACGGAGGGTATAGCATCACCAGAGATTCTGGTGAATATTCAAAAGTTACGGTGACCAATCGCGGAGTGGTGGGCCTATACCGTGTAGCCTATGGTGAAAAGGAATACATCGGAAATAACCGGGTGCGACTACTCACCAAAGATTCAGTTAATTTACTTCCGAAAGTTGCAGGCAAACTCTACCTGGACTGGCTCCGCGCAGGCAATGGTTTTTGTTACGAACTTATGCTCCCACGTCGATCACAGGGTCAACTGTTCAACAGGATGATTCAGGAGCTAGACAGCTATTTTCCGCAATATCAAGTGAGCATGGAAATGATGAATGTAAAATGCTTAGTCCTCTCCTCTCAGCCTAATGCGGCAAATGATTTAAAAACAAAAGGATCGGCTCCCCATGTTGAATATAGTCGCCAAAGTTGCAATTTATTAAACACACCACTCAGTGAATTTATGGAACAAATGAGTGTCGTTTATTTCCAATCCCAATATCCACTGGTAGATGAATCTGGAATCACCGATGGCGTAGACCTCAACTTCTCAGCTGATATGACCAATGTATCTTCTGTAAATGCAGCATTAGCCCCGTATGGTCTACAATTTCAAATCGCAGAAAGACCAATCAATATACTGGTGTTCAGAGATCAGATTTACTCATCAAAAAAATAAGCCATGTTAAAAATTAAGAAATACCTAGGCTTCCTCTGCCTCATTTCAAGCTTTAGTTTATCAGGATTTGGTCAGGATTCCCAAATAAAAGGATACATTTTTTCCGCCAAGGATTCTTTACCAATCCAGGGTGCAATAATTAAAATGGACAATTACTCCAGTAAGACAGACGAGACTGGCAGATTCACTTTAATGGCCGTAAATGGGAAGCATCAGTTATCAGTCCACCATTTAACATACTTAGCCAGACAGATCGAAGTGACCATACCACTAGCGATTGAATTGCGAATATACCTCACTGAATCAGTTGAAATGTTAAAAGACGTAGTTGTTGTGTCAACAGGCTATCAGACCATTCCCAAAGAACGAGCTACAGGATCTTTTACACAAATAGACAATCAATTGCTAAACAGAACACCAGGCAGCAACGTCATATCCAGGCTTGCAGATATTGTACCAGGGTTAACCTTCAACCGTAATATTGGCGCAACAGAGAATAGCATTAGCATTCGTGGTCTGAGTACAATCAATTCGAATGCAGAACCTCTAATTGTGCTCAATAATTTCCCATATTCAGGAGACATCAACAGCATAAATCCAAATGACATTGAGAGTATTTCGGTCTTGAAAGATGCAGCAGCAACATCCATATGGGGTGCCCGCGCTGGTAACGGGGTGATTGTGATCACGACAAAACAGGGTACTACGGGAAAAGTTAAAATAAGTTTTGCCCTTAATGGAACAATAGGTTCAAAACCTGATTTGTTTGCCAGACCATCGATGTCCGTAGCAGACTACATTGAGACAGAAAAGAATTTGTTCTCTAAAGGCTATTTCTCAGGAGCCGAAAACTCCGATAATAAACCCGCACTCACACCAGCAGTAGATTTATTAATCGCATTGCGCGATCACACTATGGATCCGGTCTTAGCAGAAACCAAACTGGAAGCCCTGAAACAGATAGATACCCGATCACAAGTTACAGAATACCTCATACAAAACAGTTTTCTAAGCCAACACAGCTTGAACCTATCTGGTGGCTCAGCAGTCAACAGCTATTTTCTAGGCATGGGTTATGACATGGACAGAATGAATTCCATAGGCAATTCCTCCTCACGCATTAGTTTTTCAGCAAGTCACAATTATCAAATCATAAACAATAAGCTAGAGCTATCTACAAAACTCTCCTTTTCCCAGCTTAAAACAAGACTAAAGCAACTAGAACAATCCATCAGTTATCCTTATGCACAGTTAAGGGATGAACAAGGAAGCGCATTGCCTGTAGTAAGAGATTACCGCAGGGCATTTATTGATCAAGCCCAACAAAAAGGCTTACTGAACTGGGAATATCGTCCATTGGAAGAACTAAACTTAGACGTCGGTGACACCAATATCGCCAATGACTCCCGGGTTCAACTGGGTCTAACTTATAAGCCTTTTGATGGATTTTCAGCGATACTTCTTTACCAGACCGCCCGCGTAAACAGCAATAACCAACGCCTATTTTCCCAAGAAAGTTATTACACAAGAAACCTGATCAACTATATCAGTGCCATTGCAGCAGACGGATCCATTTTACGTCCTATCCCCTTAGGAGGAATAATGGATCTGGAAAATCGAATTTCAAAAACAAATCATCTCAGAGCGCAGCTGGTTTACAATAAAACCTGGGGCATTAATTCCCTTAATCTGATCGGCGGCGCGGAAATCAGCGAAGAAGAAATTACTGGTCAAACCAGCCGCTTTTATGGATATGACAAAGAAACAGGCGCTTTCCAAGTCGTAGACTATAGCAAGAACTACACTTCCTATGTGAATCCTTCGTCAACCAACAATCCGATTAGAAATTTAGATAAATTGACGGGATTGGATGAACGGTTTATCTCCTACTACAGCAATGCAGCTTATTCTTTAAAAGGGCTATATATTCTTTCGGCGAGTGCAAGGTTCGACCAAAGCAATTTATTTGGGGTGGCGACCAATCAAAAAGGAGTTCCCTTATGGTCCACAGGATTAGGCTGGCTGGTTTCAGGTGAGGGATTTTATAGAAGTAACTGGCTCCCCTACTTAAAACTAAGAATGACTTACGGCCTTAGCGGAAATGTCAATAAATCCCTTTCTGCCTATACTACCGCACGCTACATCCCAGGCACGCTAAGCCGGGTCAAACTCGCTTCTGCACAAATCATCAATCCCCCCAACCCTAACCTTCGATGGGAACGAAACCAAATCTTTAACTTAGGAATTGATTTTGCGACAGCTGCCAAGCGCATATCCGGCAACCTAGAGTGGTATTCCAAAAAAGGATTTGATTTAATAGGAACCATTCCTTACATGCCCTCAAGCGGCTTCAATTCATTCACAGGAAACACAGCCAATCTACTGACCCAAGGTCTGGATATGACCATCAACACCAAAAACATCCAGACAGCACTAAACTGGAACAGCAGTTTTATCTTTAGCTATGCTAAAGACAAGGTCACACATTACGAGTATTTTGAAAGCGCCACCAGCTACCTGAACACAGGAGCATATGGAGGAATTACTCCCTTACAGGGAAATGCACTATATGGAATCTACAGTTATAGATGGGCTGGTTTAGATCCTTTAAATGGTGATCCTCAAGGCTACCTGAATGATACGCCAACCAAAGATTATGGCAACATAATTTCAAGTGCAAATCCGCAAAACATCATCTACCACGGCGCCGCCCGACCTGTTATCTTTGGATCGTTTAGAAATGATTTTAGTTATCGGGGTTTTACCTTGTCAACCAACATAAGTTATCGCCTTGGGTACTATTTTCGAAGAGAAAGCATCCAGTACAATGATAATTTAGGTTTAGGTGGACATGGCGATTATTATCAACGCTGGCAAAATACAGGGGACGAAAATCGGACACATATCCCATCCATGCCGCTCTCACCCAATTCAGACCGGGACCAATTTTACAAATTTTCGGAAATCCTTGTTTCCAGAGGAGATCACATCAGATTACAGGATATTAAACTGTCTTACAAAAATAAGTTGACCAATTCACGCAAAATTGCACTTTCAAATCTGGAGCTCTTTGTGTACGCCAATAATTTAGGAATTATATGGCAGGCGAACAGATTTGGCATAGACCCCGATTATAACTATGCTAAGCTTCCATTCGCAGTATCAGCTGGCCTGAAACTAGACTTTAACTAAACGCATATGAAAAATAATCTCTTAATTTTGATAGTCATCATTGGCTTAACTGCCGGATGTGCTAAAAGTTTTTTAGATAAAAAACCTGACCAATCGCTTGTTGTACCTACTACAGCCACCGATCTTCAGTCCCTACTGGATAACCTAGATGTAAACAATACCGCACCAGCAATCAGCCAGATTGCTTCTGATGAATTTTATATGGACGCCAGTGATTTACAATTTTTCACTAAAACCGAAAAAGGTGCTTATACCTGGCAAAAAGATTTATATGAAGGCGGTTTTTCCGGAGAGTGGAACGGGCTGTATAAACAGGTCTTTTATGCTAATTTAGTACTTTGGCAAAGCAAGAATTTACAACCCAGCCCGGAACTCGATCGAATAAAAGGGAGTGCCTATTTCTATAGAGCATGGGCATATTACCACCTTGGACAACTCTATGCCAAAGCATTTGATCAGAATGCACTTGATCAACAGACCTCTCTACCCCTAAGGACCAGCCCTGAAATCGACCAACAACCGCCCGTGGCTACCATAGGTAGCTTGTACAAACTAATTAATACTGATCTGGATCAGGCAGAAGTACTGCTAAGTACAACCACCACATATAAAAATCGTCCATCCAGGCAGTCCGCCTATGGTCTGCGTTCAAGAGTCAGGTTACTCATGGGGGATTATTATGGCGCTGCAGCGAGTTGCTCCGCTTACCTTACTTTAAACAATGAATTAATCGATTTTAATACCTTAACGCCATCTGCTGCAAGACCACTTCCGCCGGTTCTGGAGAATAAAAATCCTGAAGGATTGTTTTACAGCCAATTACTCAGCTATTCTTTTTTGAGCTCCCCATTGCTCAAAATTGACCCTGAACTTTACCAATTGTACGAGAGTGATGACCTTAGAAAAACCTGTTTTTTTCGCGACCGGGGAAATGGAATCATAACCTATAAAGGAAGCTATACGGGAACAACAAGTTTTTTTGCAGGAATTGCTACCGATGAAATATTGCTGACCAGGGCAGAATGCCGGATTCGCAATAATCAAATCCAGGAGGGCCTTGCAGACCTAAACTTACTCCGAAAAAACAGGATCAATAAAAATACCTTTGTACCAATTAACCCTGTGGCGGGGGAAGATCTGCTGTTAATGGTATTAAAGGAGCGCAAAAGAGAATTGATAGCAAGGGGAACACGATGGGTTGATCTTAGACGATTGAACAAAGAGCCTCAGTTTGCAAAAGTCATCAGCCGACAACTGGGACAAAAAACTTACCTGCTGGAACCCAATGGAGCAGGTTATGTATTTCCAGTACCAGGATCTGAAACTAACCCTACGGTCAAATAGAAAAGCCAGGCTCCAAAATCAAGAGCCTGGCCTAACAGAAATTTTACTCCTATAAAAACTGGACTTACAATTCTTCAAGATCAAACTGTCCATCATCAACTTTAGGGCTGCTTGGATTTGGAGCAGTCCTTGTACAAGCATCCAGACTAGTGTTACAAACACTTTGGTACCCAGCCGGAGGAGCGTTAAAATCATACCAGGTATTATTAATCACGCCTGTTCCAGGAATTGTCGGGCCTGTATATAGTCCATATCCACTAAATCGCACATTGGATGATTCAGAGAATGCACTTTGAGAGGCAATAGTTACCCCTCCAATTAAGATTAATGCCAATGCAAACACATTGATTTTTTTTAATAGATTTTTCATGATTTTAATATTATAGCTATGCAAATTGATTTAGATTGCACAACTGATTTTAGTTTCCTTTGTTGGTTCCGGAGCTTTACCATCAAGTGATTTTAGATTTATGTTCTCTGCGTAAAGCAAGCTCTTAGCTTTACTATTGAGTTAGTCAAGTGTGGAAAACCTCCTTTCGCTTAAAAAAGTTAACAACCCGATTAGTTATCCACCCGCTTTGCAGAGCAATACCAAGCATTGCAAAGCCAATGAAAAGAAGATTAAAGATCAGGTGCGTCCAATATCCCATATGGTTAAGAATTCCGCCACAGCTACAGGGAATACGACCAAACGCTCCAGTCATGGTAACAGCGATATAAATACTAAAAACGCAAAGCAGAATTAAAGCAGCATAAAACCCTTTCAAACGGGCAGCATTGACAAGCAATAAACCAACAATCCCCAATTCTATCACCGGCACCAACCACACCAGCAGCAAAGCGATATCCTGTGAAAATACCTGGTTCAGCATTTCATGCTTACTTTTCTCAAAATCAACCAATTTTGATACCGCAGCATAAAAGAACAACAAAGCAATTATTCCACTTAGTAATTTTAGTATGGCTTCCTTTTTCATCACTGTAATTTGATTACCCCTAAATTCTGAAATGAAAAACCAGGAAGATCCGATTTAGATCGGAAAAAAACACGATCCAGATCGGATCAGCTCAGCACCAGAATTACTTTTTACGCCCATAATATTTACTCCTCAAACGTCCCAATGTATCCGGAGCCATACCCATGTAATCCGCAATGTAATTCAACTGTGTCCTTGGAAATAGATAATCTAGTATTTCTTCCTTGTCCAGGTAACGCTCTTCAATACTCAACAATTTCATATCCTCCATGTGCTCCATTTTGATCTTGTTACACATGGCCCTGATCATTTCAGTTAACACCTCAACCTCCTCAAATTTTGATTTTAAAGCAAACCAGTCCAGATAGCTGATAAAAATAACTTTACATAGCTGGCTCGCCTCAATTGCCCTTTCAGAAGGCTGCTGACTGAAAAAGCCAGGATCAGTATAACAGAAATTTTTCGATGGCCAGAACCAGCTGGTCTTTTCCTTTAAGGTCTTTTGATTCATCCTGATCTCCCGAAGCAATCCCTCCATTAAAAACCAGACCACCTGCTGGGTATCGCCAAAATTTAAGATTCTGGCATCTTTTTCATAAGTAGTTTCATAAAGAACTTCTTTCATGGCCATTTTAACCCGGAAACTCAATACCATGAAACTTTCCAGTACATGCATCAATTCATTAAAAGATTCATTCGAGATACGTTGCATAAGTATAATCTTTTTGTAAGTATTAATTCAGGAACCCTAGTTTCTGCTGTAATTCAATTTTATTTTTAACCTCCAGTTTAAAAAAGATCCTGTGCGCATGGGTATCAACCGTACGTGCGGAAATGTACAATTCCCCAGCAATCGCCTTATAAGTCATCCCCTGACAAAGCATCAGTGCAACTTCGGTTTCTCTGCTGCTTAAACCCAAATCATGACAGGTCTGGTTAAAATCAGCCCTTTGAATTTCATCCATCGCATCTTTTTCCAATAACCTCTTTCTTTCCATTCGTTCGAACCTGCAAGATTGGTACAGAAATAAGATGGCAATTACCGCAAAACCAGTATTGGCAAACAAAGCCCTAGTCCATTGTTCTACACCAGCATGGGTAAACAAGGCAATACCTACACAGGGCGATACCGCAAAATAGACCGCAAGCATTTCAACACGGATTGCTAAATCCTGCTCCTTTTTATGCGACCGGAAATAACGGTTGATAGCCATAAACACCGACCAAAGTAATACCAATCCATAGCTAGCGGGGATAATCATTCCATAAGATATTGACAAATCAAGATTATCTGTAAGGGGATAAACAACACCAAAAAATATCAGATAAGGCAACAACAGAAATAAAAAATTACCATACAAGGCATGAAACCTCAAATCTGACAAATCAAAAGACTTGTAAAAATAATAAGGAAAATACACCGCTATCAAAAATCTAAAACCATAAGCAATGATATTCTGAAAAGGCAGGGCTAACCAAGTAATCCCTGGATCAGGGAACAGACTGCCACATAGATTATATAGAATCACCAGCACAAGCAGCAACAAATAAGCAAACCTGCGCTTTTCGTAAGGCCATACCAAATAAAAATACAACTGGACGCTAAGCATCATCAGCTCCAGAATGATAAATACCGCCGTAAGTCCATGCATCTGTCCAAAATGAAACATAAAAAAGCTAGCTAGTATAAAAACAACATTCGCTTAAAATACTCCATGCAAGCTTTTGGGATCCGGAAACAGCAAAAATAAATTACATCTGACGCAAAGAATACGATAAGCAGGGTTTAAGCAAGAAAGATAAAACCAATTTTCAGTGCATGTGGGGAATTAATGCAGCAATATTTATATACCTTTCCTCGCGGCGCGCAAATCGGTTAACATTTTTAGCAACATTTTCTCAATCGGACCAGTCACTGTGGAATCCTTACCATAGAACTTAGACTTGATACTAAAGGGCGAAAGTTTGTCCTGGCCCCGGGTAGAAAAATTACCCGCTATTTTTTCAGATAATACCTCCAGATTCAGCTCATCATACAATCCATTGTCATATTTTAATTTTTGCCAGACAGCCAGCTGCGGAGCAGTGAACTTTGTCTTGATTTTTAATGGATTCACAAATAAATCCAGGGGCTCATCTTTTAAGTAATCCAGTTCCGAATTCAGCCATTTCAGCAATTCCCCGACCGCATGCTGCTTTTCAGAATTAAAGCTGAGTTCCGGAAAAAATGCCAATTGACTGATGATTTTTTTGGCATCTAATAGGATCTCTTTTAATTGCTGATCGCTCTGACCAAGGATCTTTCCCTTGATTTTCGTTTTAAAATAAGTGATTACTCCTCCATCATTTAAATTAAGTGAAATCATGGCATTTAACACCTCATCATGAGTAATACCTTCATTTAAAAGCAACTCGTTCAAGTGATTTTTGTACGCGTTTAGGTATAAAAGGTCCTGCCATTTCATCCTAACGATTCCTTTTAAAAATCGGTAAAAGGGCGTCAAGGCCAAGCTAGCCAGTTCATGCTCAATTTGTAAATTCTTACACCGATCTTCCAGGAATTGAACCTCTTTTTTAAAGAGGATGCAATTGTTTTCCCATAAGACCATAGGCAATTGCAATCCGCCCCAGACCATATCTATTACAGGAGAAATAATATTTAAAATCATTTCTCCGATCAATTTTGATTCCTGATTGTCATGGTCTTTTTCCAGATAAAAACTATCTGCAATCTGAACCAACCGAAAAAGATTGATCTTTAAAAAGGTTTTGATCTGCGTCTCAGTTGTTAAATCCAATAACTGTTCCAGTAAAACCTCTTCCACTCTTAACAGCTCCGCGCGGAGTTCATCTGCTAGCGAGGGGTCTGCTTTTTCTTCTATAAAATTCTTTTGAAACCTGGAAGCGAGGCTTTCCAGCAATTGAAATTCATAATGACTTTTTAACGACTTTGACGCTGCTGATCCAGGGCTCACAACCTGCTTCCAGGACCAGGAGATCAACTGTTCAATCGTCTTTAACACCCCATCCCGATCCTTGACATCGTTCAGGTTCATCCCACATACCACACTGTTGTTGGTTTTGGAATGCAAAACAATATAATACACCCCTCCCAACATCAAGGCAATTACCGCCCGGAAATTTACATTCGTATTCCGGAAAAACGGATCGGTCCTGTCCAGAAGTTTCGCACCATCCGCTTCCCTTGCCTGCGAAATACTTTTTAATACAGGATTTGCTTCAGAAATCTGCCACAGAATAATTTTCTGCATTTCTTCATCTCCGTAAAAAAAACGAAGATTTTCTTTCATCAGCTCAACGAATAATGTTTCCATTTCCAGTGCATCAGCATCAGCAGATAAGGCGAATTTCTTAAAAAAAGGAGGCCAGTAATCTTTCTCTTTAATATAGGCCTTCTGCAGGTTTGCCAGCCCCTGAAAATGATAGCGGATCAATTTTTTATCCTTGCCAACCCACTTGGCAATCGCATTTGTTTTCAGACCTGTAAAACCCTGCTCACGCATAATAGCTCCTACAGCGTCCAACAGTTTTTTTTTGGTCGCCTCAGTATCCCGTTGCCGAATTTTACGTTTCCTTACCAAATCAGTTGTTAATAGTTAAACCCTCTTTTTTAATGACCCAATCCCAGGCATTCAAAACCTTATCCAATTGCTGCTGGGTATGGGTAGCCATTAGGCTCATCCTGATCCTGGCATCTTTTCTCGATACCGCAGGATAGTTGATCTGGTTGGTATAAATACCTGCCTGGAGCAACATATTGCAGATCTTTGCGTTCAAATTGATGTCACCGATTTTAACAGGCAAAATCGCAGATTCCGTTGCTCCCACATCTAATCCTAACGATAAAAGTCCGTTTTTAAAGTAGGTAATATTTTTCCAAAGCAGTTCTTTCCAGATCGGCTCTTCATCCACCAAATCTATTGCTTTCGATATACAGGCCGCAGCAGGAGAAAGCGTTGCGGAAAAGACATGTTGCCTGGACTGGAACTTCAGAAAACTCACCAATTCAGGACTCGCCACAAGGTACCCACCCACATGCGCGAAGGTCTTACTGAAAGTTCCGGTTATGATATCCACCTCTTTATATAAGTCATAAAGCTCTATGACACCTCTTCCTGTTTCTCCGATCACTCCGGTGCCGTGGGCATCATCGACCAGCAGATAAGCCCCATAGTATTTCGTCAATTTGATAATATCATTCAGCGGAGCCAGATCACCATCCTGCGAATAGACGCCGTCAATAACCACCATTCTGGTTCTGTATTTTCCATCAGTATTTTTCAATACATTTTCTAAGGCATCCACATTATTATGCGGGAAGGTCTTTACATTAGTCAGCTGGCAGCCCTCATATACGCTTGCATGCACAGCCATATCCAATATCGCGAGGTCTTCTTTCTTTAACAGGGCCTGTAATGATGAACTATTCGCATTATAACCAGTAGTGAACACGATAGCGCTATCCCGCTTAAAAAACCGGGCTATTTTATCCTCTAATTGTTGATGATAAGAATAATGGCCACCGATCGCAGGAGAAGCACCAGCGCCTGTCCCAAACTGCTCAATTCCTTCAATCGCCGCTGCTTTTACTTTTGGATGCTGCGTAAACCCCAGGTAATCATTGGAGACCAGACTCACAAAATTTCTAATCGGATTATCCTTGATATCCAATTGCATTTCAGGACCGCAACCCGACAAATTCTCTTGACGGTAATTGAACTGTCCCAGGCTAGTTCTATCATTTACATAAGCTGTCCATAGGGATGCCCATTTGTAGGGGTCCAGGCCTGGTATGTTTTCAAAATCTTTAAAACTAGCTTTTTCAAAATCGATTTGCATAAATTTCGCTTTTTAAATTGCTATCCAAATTAGGAAACCTTAATACCCCAACAGGGGAATTAATTGAAGATTTAATGTACACCCCACTGCAATTGACGCTGCGGCTGATTTCCGCATGATATTTTTAAAACAATTTAGCTCTTCAGGGAATTAAGTTCCCTAAACTAGCATGCAGATTTTAAAATTTTCCCGTGGAAAACAACGCCTATTTATTTTTCTGACAGTATTCTGTGTGCGGTTTTAATGCAGCTAGGAGACTGAGCGTTAGTGGCTATAGGTTAACAAATCGGTTCATTTTACATCCCAATTTAAAAATTATTTATTTTTTAGTCAAAATTTATGTTAAAAAAATGTCCAATTGACGGTTTATAGCGTATAATATAAGTCAAGCACAGCGTCAGTAGTTTTTTAAAAGTTGACCATCTAATCAACAATTTAAAGGTTTTACCGGTATTTGAGCATTTAAATAATCTTGCATTGGAGTGCTAGTATTAACGTTTTGGGTAGCTTTTTTCATCAAATGTTTCGAGTATGATGAAATAAATATAAATCCTCGTTTATGCTTAGATTTATAGAACCAAACCGAAAATATGGCTGAAAGACCTAAAATTCCACCGCTGTTTCAAAAAGCTACAGAAATGCAGGCGAAGGTTGATGCCACTCAGCCCCTGTTGCAACCGGCAGAATTCTTCAATCAGATCCTCCCCAGTAAGGTCATGATCAGCGTTGAAAACATCATAAAACATATCATTAACTTATCGGATTTGTTTGAAATAAACAACAAAATCGATCAGCATTACGATGACAAATATTTAAATACGCTGTCAAAACTGTGTCCTGAGCTTACTAACCAGGACGAAATACAAGTGAGTACATTTGATCTGACCAGGCAGAAGTTAGATACTATATTGTAGTCACTATCATTATTCCACCGTTATTTAATAAATTTAACGCCGACATGCATTTGTAATTTTAAAAATGTAATAGCCATTCTGGATTAAAAATATCCATTGTTAATTATACTTTCATCTGATATAAAGGGTAATCAGTATACCCAATAGGGCCGATACCATAATAAGTGTTGCGATCTGCTTTATTCATTGGTAGTGTTCCAATAAAACGCTCTACAAGATCAGGATTTGCAATAAATAACTCCCCAAAAGAGATCAAATCAGCCACATTGTCCTCTATGGCTTTTTCAGCCGTTTCTTTGTCAAATCCTTTATTGATCATAAGCGTTCCCTCATACAATTTCCTAAAGTGTTTCGCCGTTTCTATAACCCTATTCATTGGGTTAGTTTCTTCAGCAAGTGTGAAACCAGATAAATGAAGATAGGCGAGATTATAATCGTTTAAGTTCTTTACAATATACTCAAATGTTGGAATAGTTTCCTCATCTACATTGATACCAAAAGTATGATCCATAGATGGTGATAGACGGACACCCACCTTTTTTAAATCTACTACTTTTTTCAGCTCATCAAGTACATCGAATAGTAACCGAGCCCGGTTTTCAATAGATCCACCATACTCGTCGGTTCTGTCATTTGCACATTTAGCAAAAAACTGGTGAAAAAGGTAGCCATTGGCAGCGTGTAATTCTACGCCATCAAAATTTGCCTCAAAAGCATTTTGTGCTGCTTTTACAAAGTCCTTAATAGTAGATTTTATTTCAGCTGAACTCATTGCTTTAGGTGTAACAGTATCAACAAAACCTTTTTTTAAGAAAGCTTTAAAATTGGGATTAATAGCAGATGGTGCTAACGGCAGCAGCCCATTTAACAAATCCGGATGAGATATGCGTCCAACGTGCCACAGTTGAGCAAATATTTTTCCACCTTTTTGATGTACAGCATCAGTTACAATTTTCCATCCCTCAATCTGTTCTTTTGAATATATATCAGGTATATTGATAGAGCCAATACCCATCGGACTAATATGGGTCCCTTCGCTAATGATCAAGCCTGCAGAAGCACGTTGACTATAATATTCAGCTATTAATGGTGTGGCTACATGTTCGGCATTATCTGCGCGGCTTCTGGTCATTGGCGCCATCACGATCCTGTTTTTTAAGGGAAGTCCGTTTAAATCATATGTTTCAAAAAGTTTCATAAGGAGATGTTATTTAATTATTCTTTTTGTTGTAGAATACGGGATAGCCCGGAAGGTATTCACCTCTCTCCCGGTAAGTAGAGTCACGTTTTATAGCCCGTTGTTTACCTTCTTCAATAAATTTCAGTATCTCTTGGTGGGTCATGGTCCTCTCATGAACAGATGACACCTTATCAACTTTCAACTGGTAATAATCCAGGTTATTCTGGTAGCTGTCAGGCCATAATTGCCAGTCTGCTGCTGCTGTTGCAATATCTGCATCTATGAATATTTTTTGTTCCGGCAAGTATCCAAACACTGCATCTGCCATGTGGTTATTTGAGATCACGTGGTAAATTTTCAATGTGGCCATCTCATCCTTAAGCGTTAGTTCTTCATCAATTGGTACAAAATCGAAATTGCCAGAACTTTTCAAGACATCATTAAAATCAGGAGCCTTCCTATTTGCGATTTCTCTTAATATACCTTCATTATTTCTGTGACTATATACCTTTAATCCAGCAGCTACGCCTGCCCTGAAACCACCTGTATGATCGAAATGGTGATGTGATACGATGAGCGAGGTCACTTTTTTTCCTGAAACTAGTGTATTGGCCTTTTCCAAAATCGCTTTACCCATGAGTTGATTACCGTAAAGTTCAAAAGCCACTAGGTGATCCTTAAATTCAATTATAGTTGTACCACCAGTAAGTTTCCAAATGCCTTTTCCAAGAGTTTCAACTTCTATTTTTGGAGCAGAGTCAGCCAGAACTGTTTTTCCTAGTAAGCTATCGGGAATTTTAAGATTCCCTGTTGAGGTATTTACCCGGTATCCATCTACAAACATTCTTAAATAAACCACGTCTCTGAAATCAATTTTTGTGGTGTATCCCATTGGGAGCATTATTCCTTCATACGGCATATAGCCTGAGAAACTTGTTGTTAGTGATACTTCTGCGAGTACGCTATGTGGAGCCTTCCATGATACAGATAGTGGTATATTTGTTTGGTTATCAATAGTGAATTTTAACTCAATATTCTCACCGGCGCTAACCGATAAAATTGTTTCTTTTTTATAATTAACTACATTAGTGACTTTTACTTTATTTGTAAGCAATGCATTTAGCATCGCAACTGGATTGGTGAGCGACCATAATTTTCGAACCCTGCTACCATCGATATACAACGGATTTTCGGTGAATATTGGGACGAGAACAGATTTTCCATTTGGCATCAGATCGAAAGCAGTAGTTTTTTGCAATACTTGATTAACAGGCAAAAATAAGTGGCCAAATGCCCCTGCAAAAGGAAACAACATATTACGGCGCTCTTTCAGCTGAAATGCGTCTTCATCAAAATTCCATGTCCTGATTAGTTCATTTGCGGCAATGAGTTTTTCCG
Organism: Pedobacter sp. ok626; assembly: GCF_900100435.1. GTDB lineage: Bacteria > Bacteroidota > Bacteroidia > Sphingobacteriales > Sphingobacteriaceae > Pedobacter. Next base: position 50,495 of record NZ_FNEX01000015.1, read on the forward strand.
GAGCATTAATAGCACTTGAAATATTTCCACCTCCCCACATATATGCGTACTGTGCATAACCCTGTAATGTTAGTGAGTGTAGGTTTGCAATTCTTTCCACTCCTCCTAACGCTTTTGCAGACTTTGCAACAATTTCATATGCTACGCCATTAGCTTTTTGCTGCTGCGCCAGTGCATGGTCGATCCTGGAAATCAGGATTGTTAATATTAAAAAAATACTTACTTTTATTTTAAATTTCATGGCTTTTTTTTGGAAATTTTTATCCATACAAAGTTAATATAGTTTTTAATTAGGGTCAATAACGGCATAAAGATGCGGATACCGCAAAATTTTGCCATATATCAAATCAATCAATGTATCAGAAAAAAATAGAAAAGGAATATGGTTGTGGTATGGAGGTTACTGTTGAAGTCATGGGTGGTAAATGGAAAGCCTGTATTATCAATCATTTGAGTGAAGGTAAAAGGCGGCCAAGCGAAATTAAGCGCTTCGTGCCAGTTGCATCAAGGCGTTCCCTAGAAAATCAATTAAGTGAATTGGAACAACATGGTGTTATAAAGAAGATTATTTATCCAGTTATGCCTCCAAAAGTGGAATATGAGCTAACTGATTTAGGAAAATCTTTATTACCGATAACAAGAGCAATGGAGATCTGGGGTAGCGATTTTAAGGATAGATTTTTGGAACTTAAGCAAACGGACAAAACTTAAATTTGAACTAGTGTATGAACTGGTTCGGTGTCAAGGAGGGTTACACATAAAATGAATTTATGTATTCTATCTAGATAAAAACTGAACAGTAACCGTATAGAACTTCTCCGATTTTTTATCAGCGATTGCAGTCTTATATCGAACTGTTTTCACAACCCTCTTTTTATTATCTACCATAAGCCTTTCATCATTTACCTGAGCCTGAAGATCGTTGGAAAGCTCACGGTCAGTGCATTAAATTTACAAAATAAACCGGAACTTGCCTAGCGACAAGCCCCGGTTTTAAATTAACGCTCTCAAGATCTAAGGTATGAAAATCCGCGACAAACCACCAAATCATTTTAAAAAATTTATCCTATCATCATAACATTACCTTGAAAATACCTTTGCATCTTGTTGTCTGATCGCCTTTTCTGGTGGCAATGAACTGCGCATTTTATTTTTCTTCTTCTTTTTAGCCCCCTTATTTCCAACATCCCTATCCTTAATTTTCTGCAACTCCGCTTTCAGCAAAGTCTCCACCTCTCTTTTAATCTTCAAATAATTCTCCCGCACATCTTCCGCAGTAACCTGCTGCACCACCGGAAGCCGCCTGTATCCCTCATCTTCCTTTTTAATCGCCTGATGATCATTCTGAATTTCCGCATGAAACATCTTCTGTTTGATCTTCACATCAGGACTATCCGCCACAATCCCCACAAACTCACCTGAGGAAAGCGTAGCAATCTTAGAAGCAGGAATCGCAGATTCCATCTGCGTGGATTTAGAAATGGAAGTGTCATTACTGTTGATACTCATGCTCTGCCTGTCCTGCATGATCTTTCCAAAAGTATCTGAAAGCTTTCTAGAACTATCTCCCGAAACCTGACCACTGATCACATTGGCACAAATCCCTGCAATGATTTCCGCTTGTTCAGCTCCATATTCCTTCTTCACCTGCTCGATACTCTGGATGCCAATCGTACAACTGATCAAATTACTTCTGCCAGTAGAGATCGTGGTAATTAAATTTGCCACAAGTGTAGGGTACTCATCAAAAATTAGACTACATTTCTGCTTTCCCTTCTTATTGATCAGCTTTAGCATCCGGTTTACGTACAATGAAAGTACCGCACCATAGGTATCGATCTTCTGCGGATTGTTTCCCATACATACAATCTTTGGTTCATCTGGATTATTGATATCCAGCGTAAAATCATTACCTGAAAGCACATAGTACAATTGTGGGGATGCCAGTCTCGCAAGCCCAATCTTAGCCGAAGCGATCTGCCCCTCCAGTTGCGCCTGTGCATTGTTCCGCAAGGCTGAAATAAAAGGATCGATCAGCACGCGTACTTCATCCTCCTCCCAAAGTATTTTAAACAATTTTTCATATTCGTTTTGCATCAGCTCGATCACATGCGGCAAGGTGCAGTACTTACCATCCTGATATTTCCGCAAATACCAGATCACCGCCGTCAGAAAGTTAATGGGTGATTCCACAAAAAAATCCCCTTGCTTTTTCAGCCAATCCCGGTTCAGTCCCATCATGATTGTCCGACTGGCCTCTATCGCATCGGTAATATCTTCCATACCAGAAGGATCAAGCGGGTTACATCGATGCGTCCGGTTTAAATCTTCAAAATTAATGATGTAAAAAGCCGGCTTGATCTTATAATTCCCCTGGTATTTCAGCAGTTTGTTATAAGCCATTTTTGTTAAATCGTCGAACTTGAAATCATATAAAAATAAGCAGAACCCCTTTTTTAGTTGCTGATCCAGGATATGCCGGATCACAAAATACGTTTTACCAGCCCCACCAGAGCCCGCTACCAGAACCGACCTGAAAGGATTCACACAATTGATCCAGCCATTTCTGATCTTTCCCTTCAGATTATACTTTGTGGGCAGATTAAAAGAATAGTCATTTTCCAGTAAGCGCTCTTCCTGCGGAAAAGTTTCATTGTCTGAATTGAAAACATCAGTAACCAGACTACTTTTAATCAACCGGCTTAACCAAGTGCCACCGGTTAAAATCAACAGGTACCCTATGCTCGATAAAAGCATATACAAGCCAGCCCTGAGGGGTATGCTCCAGGACAGGTAAAACACTAGTGGACTAAGGAAATAAACCAATAACCCACATAGCAGGTATGCAGCTATGCTGTTTTTTTGGATCTTCTCGTCCTTTTTACCTTTTGCCGCCAGTACCATTATCCCCAGGAACAATAAGGCCGCCAGCTTAGCCTTAATCAGGCCTGTAAACAGTCCAGTCTTTGCGATATTCCCAATGATTTTATCAACAATTTCCGCTGTCCAGCCCCAGGCTGCAAATGCCGCATAACAGCAGATGTAAAAATGCATGCACAAAATTGCAATACTGATCAGCCTTGTAAAATCTATAATCTTGCGCAAGCCCTGCGCATCTTCTCCAGTATTCATAGTAAATATTTAAATGGTTAGTTCCTGACTGGACTTTTGTCCCCGCTTTTTACGTTTCTTCTTTTTGCGCGTTATACCCGAGAAGTATTCAGGCTGCGATTTCTCCAATAAGATCTCTAATAGATTAGCTGTGGATGATCCCTGAACATTTGCATCCTGTGTCACTTCCCCTTTCTTTTGTTGCGATGCACCTGCGTTCACCAATTTTTCTGTTTGATTTTTTTCTTTTTGGATAACTCTATTCAACTGTCCAAATTGTTCGATAATCGCTTTGGCGCTGTAAGCTTTACCCAAATCACTGCCGTTGAAGATCGTTTTACTATGGTGATCCACAAAAGTGATCCCGTAAACCTGCCCCGATTCATTCTCCCGGAAAAGCACATCTATCCCCTGGCTTTTCAACTCCTGCTCAAACCTTGACCTGGTGACACTGCTATAGGCTGAAAGGACTTTATCTATTCTTTTTCTTAAATCTTCCTTAAAAGGTTTACGTTTCAGTGCATTCTGCTCAAATTTCTTTTCCAGGTTCCGAAGAGTTGGCTTAGCATAAAATGAACTCGCCTTGATCGGTACACCTATCGGAACACCCTTTTCATCCAGTAAAGCATACATCAGCCCCTTCTTTTCAAACATCGCTGTATGCTCCTTTCCTCTTAAGGCAATTACATTAAAGCCCTTTAAAACTGCGTTGTATTCTGCAAGGGAAGTAAACTTATAATCCCTGGCTACTGCAGTAATGACATTACTGATCGCCCTTTTAGTAGGCAATCTTCCGTATTTCGCTTGCTCCAGGTGAGCCGGCTTGATTCCTGACTGCGCTTTAAAAAGCCTGGATTCTGCCTTGACCAGCTTGAATTCATTTTCAATCGCTTTCCTGGCTGGTTCAGATAATTTCTTACCGATATCGTGTAGATCAATCCGCTCTCCCTGGGCGGTAATATTGGTCGTAACAATATGAAGGTGCAAATGTGCGGCATCATCGTGACGGTAGACTAAAAATGGCTGGTCAGCAAAACCGATCCTTTCCATGTACTGAGCTGCAATCTCCTGCAACAGTTCGTCTTTAAGCTGTTCACTGGAATGAAAATTCAAAGAAATGTGTACTGCATTAGTTTTTACGTCCGGCTTTAATTCCTGCAAATGCGCAAATCGGTTAAGCTTCTGGTTGAAATTCATTTGGTCAATTTCTCCTGCAAAACCACTTGCCATAATCAGCGCAGCCTCTCCTTCAGTAATCTTATTTTCATTATAGTGCAGCATTCCCCTGATGCTTTTGCCTGTACTTATTTTTGCAACCATCTTTCTGCGAGTCTGGAAATGATTGTTAATAGCTGTTCTACCCTCTCATCCACTTTTTTATACTGGTCTGCGACTTTCAGCACATAAAATGCCCGATGTGTTTCAGCCTTATCCTGATTGAAACTCCGGGTGATCTGGTTGATGTTGACCCCGATTGCCCTTAACTCCTTCCGGATCAAGGCCAGCTCTTCCATCGTGGCATCCATAGTCTTGTCTTTATGAAACAAGCTGATCTTTTCCCTGCTGAGGATTTTTCTGGCTAACCTTCCAACAGAATAGCAATCGCTGTTTTTACTGATCTGTTCCAAACGCTTATAAACCGTCTCCGTAACCCTGGCTCTGATCACATGACTTAATACTTCTTCCGGTTTAGCTGACTTTCTTCTTGGCATGTTACATGGTTAAAGAACCAAAAGGGGCAAGTTCCGCAGCCCCTTTCCAAACGCTGTAAAGCGTTTCCGTAGACGGAAATACATCTTTGCTTAGTCCACGCGGACTACAACGAAGCACTCCCATGAGCTGCTTTAAAACCCCCGTTCCTGATAAATGAATGTTTGTGAATTTATTGGATGGACTGTTCCGGTTTTGTGGATTGGCGCAGTTCATCTAACGGAACACCCCCCCGTAACAATTGACGGATCTTGATGCGGGGATCGGTCTTGACTTTTTTAAGCTTCAGATAAGGACTGCCTTTATATTTTCTACCCTTTAGGTTTGGGTCTTTGGATTTCCTTAGTACCTTTTTACTTTCCTCCAGTTCCTCTTTTAATTTTATGGTCTTGTTCATGGCTATGTGATTTAATAGCCAAAGGTGGAAAGGGAGAAAATGAGTTTGTCACTAGTAGAGATAAATAATTATATCGCTGATATAGTTATTTAGGCATTTGAAATTTAGAATTTTTATTTCTATAATTGTGTATGCTTGTGGCAAGCTAGCCCGTCTGTGCTAAGAAATATTCAGCCAATTAATTGTTTAATAATGCAAACCTGCCTGCTTATTATCCAAACAAGATTACGGACGCAAATACATAGGATAATTAAGTAGGTCTAAACAGGAATGTATATGACACCTATTGAGTATTTAAAACTCCAAGCAAAAAATCTTCACAAAGATTTCAAAACCCAAACCTCTTCATTCGATCCCAAACTGCGGCGTAACGTGTACGAGTATGATCCAAAATTTTTCAAGATCGACTTGCTCCTAAATGACTTCAACATTAACGAAGAAAAATTCAAGTTAGGGAATGCCCATCACGTGATTGCAAAATTATGCGGACTGAATAAATGGACAGACTTATTAAAAGCATCGCCAGCCAAAATCGAGTTATCAATTCTATTGAATACCAATATGGATAAGGTTGAAGTGCGGGATTGGGACGAATACGTCTCGCGAATTGAAACCGAAAATAAAGTAAAGCTCGATGATGAATTTAAATTGCAAATCTTTACAGAAGTTTTTCTAGAGGGAGAACAAGACATTTATTACGATGATTATCGACTGTCTAAAGACGAAGACACTGAAATTGAATGGGAAAAAGATGAGCCTGTACCAAGCGTACCTTCCGCAAAAATTTCATCACTCTCTCTAACTAAGGAAGATCGTGAGGAATTTATCAAAGCGGCAAATCATTCCTTTGAACGCATCTTTGAGCGTATCGAACCGGACAACCCAGAATTGACGCGGTCATTGTGGAATGCCGAACGCTATATAGACGAACAATTATTAAGGCCTGATAGGTTGCCAATTGACCGTGACTATGCGCTTTCTTTAATTGAATCGTCTTTGGTCGGCTATGTTATCCAATTAGCAGCTCAGGCTGATGATCAGGCTGGCCAACCTAATTAAATGAATATTAATTAGAATTAGGGTTACTCAAAAAGTGGTCACTTACATGTAAGTGATCACTTTTGAATAGTACCTACTTGGTGGTTACTATTTCTCATTATCAATTACAACGTGATTTAACCAAAAATCTGTTTATCACTAGTAGAGATAAACGGTTTTTCAGAAAAGTTCGGGAAATATTTATTTATCCCTACTAGAGTAGTTTTAATTTTCGATGTTCGGAATTTCGGGTTTATGAAAAATTTCATTCCAACCGGCAAGCGAACCATAACGCCAATAAATGCCGCAAGATTATTGGATAAACACGGTACAGAAGTCAGTCCCGAACGTGCAAAACTTATTTTGGACTTCCTTTACAAATTCGCTAAATTATCTGCTGCACAGGTCATCAATGCGGATTTTAACAAGAAAACGCCAGAGAAAAAGACACCTCGTAACCTGTTCAGGTAAAACGAATTAAAAACTTAAAATTAAAGGAGAAATTAAATGAAAAAAGCATGTTTATACATCAGGGTGAGTACTGATGAACAAGCAGACAAAGGCTTTTCCCAAAGGGATCAGGCCGAGCGCTTACAGATTCATTGTGCGAAAAATGACATCGATGTCAGCAAAATCATTTTTGAAGATTATTCCGCCAAGACCTTCAACCGTCCTGAATGGACGAAATTACTGGCTGAAATGAGAAAATCAAAAGGGAGTGACTTTGATTACATCATGTTTACCAAATGGGACAGGTTTAGTCGGAATACAGCTGATGCTTATCAAATGATTCGTACGCTTACTCTGGACTTCCAGATTGAGCCTATTGCTATAGAACAGCCATTAGACCTGACGATACCAGAAAGTAAAACCATTCTAGCTGTATATCTATCCATGCCGGAAGTAGAGAATGACAGAAGAGCGTTAAACGTAACGTACGGGATGCGCAGAGCCAGGAAAGAAGGCCGCTGGATGGCACTGGCACCCGTGGGCTATAAAAACAAAACCGCTGAAAACGGCAGAAAGTTTATCGCTGTTGATGAACCTCAGGCTGGTCATATGAGATGGGCATTTGAACAGATCGCAGAAGGTTTTCTGGCCACAGAGCATGTATGGATGAAGGCCCGTGAAAGAGGATTAAAATGCAGCCGTCCCAATTTCTGGAACCTTATTACTCATCCAGTATACATCGGTAAAGTTCCAATTCCAGCATTTAAAGATGAAGAGGCCTACCTCGCGGACGGGCAACATGCCCCCTTAATTTCCGAAGTTCTCTTTTATAAGGTGCAGGAAATACTGGAACTAAGAAAGCGACAGTTTGAAAAGAAAGGAACCAAAGCAGTATCACCGCGTTCATTGGCATTACGGGGATTTCTGATCTGTCCAAAGTGCGGTCACATTATGACTGGAAGTGCCTCCAGGGGGAAACAAAGGGTTTACTATCCATATTACCATTGTAAATCCAGTTGCGGAATAAGGTTTCAGGCAGAAATGGTGAATACTCTTTTTGAACGTAATCTAAATCAATTTGTTCCAAAACCAGGTATGGCCGAACTATTCAGGGCCATAATTTGCGATTCCTACATAGAAAACGGTGGAAGATCCTTAGCGGACCAAAATCAAAAAACTGATCAGATTGCCGAGCAAAATAACCGGAAAGCAAGGGCATTAGAGCTGTTGATAAATAAATCGATCTCTGGTGATGAATATCAGCGAATCAGAAAAGAGTGCGAAAATACCATTGCAAGATGTGAAGCAGAACTAAGAGAGTTAACTCAGCAGGTTGATAACGATCTTGATATAGAAGGTTTAGCTGTCTTAGCAGTGGATAACCTTAAAAACCTTCCTGAATTCTATGCAACAGCGGATTCTGATATAAAAAGGGCTATCGTGAGTTCGATTTATCCAGAAAAATGGGTTTTTGATGGCGAGAAACATCGAACCCCTGAAATCAATGAGGCTGCCCAGCTTATCTACCACATTAACAGAAATTTAAGGCATAAAAAAACCGGAGCAAAATCTTTATCAGATTTTCACTCCGGTGAGGTGTCCCCGACGAGATTCGAACTCATATCGTTGGTACCGGAAACCAAAATTCTATCCATTGAACTACGGAGACAGGAGCGCAAATATATGGATTCATTTACTTAAAATCCACATCAAATTACTTTACCATAAAAGGAACCAAAATATCACCCCAGATTAAGGCTACTTTCCCCCCTTTATCAACTGTAAAAGTCATTTTCTCCGTAAATGCTGCTGCTTTAGCTGGCTTAACCTTTATACGTAAAGCATCATCGGCTTCAACATGCTTATCAGCAGATACATCTGATTTTTTACCGAAAATAATTACCCATTCCTTTTCTCCTGGAATAGAATACATACCATATTTACCAGCTGCTAATGCTTTTCCATCAACCTTCACGGCTTTACTTACTTCAAATGTGGTTGGCTCGTTAGCTCCGGTGCGCCATACTTTACCAAATGGTGCAATTTCTTTGCCTATTGTCCTACCTTTTACAGATGGCTGACTGTAATCTATAGTAACTGTAGCTCCCGAATTCAGTGTTTCTTTTACCACTGCAGGTGGACTAGGTCTTTTACTTTTATCTTGCTGTGCAAAAACCGTTGAGGCTGCAAACATCCCGGCAACCATTGCTAAAACAATTATTTTCTTCATAATCTATTTTTTTATCTTCTAAGATGATGAAAAATACTTTAAATCGGAAATAATATATCGGAACAAATTTTGATCTCAGCGTATATTTGAATAAATTGTATCCTAATCATAAACGGGGAGTTAATATAACTTATCATGTTCTATCAAAATGCACTCATTATTAGGGAGAATGATCAGAATGCTAATGATGATTCCCTCCACAAACAACTTGTAAACATTGGTTACCATCCATCACAGCTTGTAACAGTGGTAGCATCTGCTTATCTGCAGGAAGATCCCATTAACTATGAAATAATCTTGTTTGTTACCGAAGATATGGGACAAGCTCATCCTTTTATCCTAAATTTAAGTACCACCCTTCCGGATCATCCATTGATTATCATTACCGACACAGCTTTAACCGATAGTATACCCCCACCGGGAGCAGATGACTGGTTGCTTAAAGCATGGCTAGAACCGCTATTGTTAAAAAAAACCATAAACCAGACTATAGAAAGAAAGAAGAATTCTTGCAATTACTCACGAATTTTTAGGGAGAACCCGAGCCCTATGTACATTTATGACAAAGAAACTTTTCAATTTTTGGAGGTCAATACTTCTGCATTGAAGCAATATGGATATGATAGAAAAGAGTTTCTACAACTGACTGCAAGAGATATTCGTCCGATAGAAGAATTAGAAGCTTTTTACAAGATAAATGATGAATTACCCGCTTCTTATTCAAATGCAGGAATCTGGCATCATACACGTAAAGACGGTGAGACATTTTATGTACATATTTATACTCATCAAATACTATTTGGTGGCAAAAGATGCAAACTGGTAACTGCTGTTAATATAGATGGCAGTGTAAAAGCTGAAAAGGTTCTTAAAGAAAAAGCAAGAGAAACAGAAAACATATTGGAGAGCATTACAGACGGCTTTTTCACTTTAAACAAGAGTTGGGAATTTACGTATATCAACAAAGAATTTGAACGAATATTAAGCAGAAACAGAGAAGATCTACTTGGAAAAAATATATGGGAGATCTTTACTGAATCTTTAAAATTGGATTTTTTTGCTCAATACCATAAAGCTATGGACGAACACGTATCTGTCCATTTTGAAGAATTTGACCACACCATTTCTCGTTGGCTAGCCGTAAATGCTTATCCAACAGAGAGCGGATTGGCCATTTACTTTGTTGACATTACCGACCAAAAGAATTATCAACAAAAAATAGAAAGACAGAATAAACAGTTTAAAGAAATTGCCTGGGTACAAGCGCACCAAATTCGTGGACCGGTATCTAATTTATTAGGACTTGTCGATCTTTTCAACATCAAGCAACCTAGCGATCCTGATAATCTTGAACTGCTGGCAAGAGTAAGACATACGGCTATCCAAATGGACGAGTCGATTAAGGACATTGTTTACCTCACACGTAAACTTGAATCTGAAAACATGTAATTATGCCTAAAAAGTTCTACTTTTAAAAAATTATCATTCAACCTTTTCTGATGAAACATACTATTGCCCTTTTTGTAGTCCTGCTACTGGTTAAAAATGCAACTGCACAAAAAAATAAAACAGCATACGCCCCCCTTGTTGTGAAAGAAAAAAGTATTACCCTACCGGGAAAACAGCTGGATATAAATACTGATGGATTCCCAGCAATGATCCAAACCTCATTTAATCTGGTTACAGAACCTATCCATTTTCATGTGATTAATGCAATGAACCATAAAGATATCAAATGGAAAAATGGAGCATTCAATTATACTTCGCAAAAACCAGAAATAGTAAGTTGGTCAGTTAAAAATACTTCCGACAGCTTAAGTATGGATGTGGACGGAATGATTAAAGCTGATGGAAAATTGGATTATACCGTTAAAATCACAGCCTTAAATGACATCAACCTGGATAACATCCGTATGCATATTCCTTTTACAAAAGAGGCTGCAAAGTTTGTTAAGGGCCTTGGTCAGAAAGAAGAATTAAGACCTGAGGCAATAGACTGGAAATGGAGTACGGACAAAGCTGCAGAAGCCAAGGTTTGGGTTGGAGATATTACTGGCGGTCTGCAATTTGAATTGACAGACAACCAGCGTAAGAAAATCCCTACATCATGGGCTAATGATGGGCATGGAGGTATTCATATCGAACAAAAAGGAAAAGCGATATTGGCTGATAACTACAGTGCTGAGCATCACTTAAAAAAAGGAGATGTCTTATATTACAATTTTAGCTTATTGATTACTCCTGACACCAAAAGTAAATGAGATTAAATCCCCTTGCGTTAATCATCAACATTGCCATTCCGCTTGCTATTGGAGCTGCTGGCGCCTTTTTCACCGCTAGTTCTGTCTCAACCTGGTATGTAACTTTGGCTAAGCCCTCATTTAATCCACCTAACCAGATCTTTGCTCCGGTATGGACTGCCCTTTATATCCTAATGGGCATATCGGCCTATCTGGTTTGGCAAAAAAGGCATACCATTAAACGTTTTCCTCGGACCATCGCCATCTATTTCATTCAATTAATCTTGAACCTGATGTGGTCTTTTATCTTCTTTTACTCACATCAAATTGGGGTGGCCCTATTCGAAATTGTATTTTTGTTATTTATCGCCATCGTAAATGCCATCATCTTTTATAAAATCGATAAAATAGCAGGCTTACTCTTTATCCCCTATATTTTATGGATAAGTTTTGCCACTGTATTAACTTATAATATATTCATTCTGAACTAATTTCCCTATTTTTAGGATGTGACCATATTAAAAACACTCCTAACCATTACCCTGGCCTTTTTGACATTTCATAGTCATGCTCAAAAGGTGGGATTGGTATTGAGTGGTGGTGGCGCCAAGGGGATTGCCCATATTGGAACCCTAAAAGCGCTAGAAGAAAACAATATTCCAATCGATTACATTACCGGCACTTCTATGGGCGGAATAGTAGGTGCCATGTATGCAGCCGGCTACTCTCCCAGCCAAATAGAGCAGGTGGCCTTAAGCCCCGAATTTCAGGATTGGGTAAGCGGTAGATTTAGTAGTGACTACAGCTTCTTTTTCCAGAAAAAACCTTTAAACCCATCTGTTGTAACGGCAAAACTATTAGTGGATACAGGGCTACGCCTAAGTTTTAGATCCAATCTGATCAATGACATCCCATTAAATTTCGCGTTGCTGGAACTCTTTTCTCAAGCATCGGCCATCTCTAAAGACAATTTCGACAACCTATTTATCCCCTACCGCTGTATGGTTTCTGATATTTTATCTCAAACCAGCATTACGGTTAAAAAAGGCAGTTTAGCCGAAGCGGTAAGAGGAACAATGGCAGTACCATTGATATATCGCCCTATAAAACTCGAGGACAAATATGTTGTTGACGGCGGACTGTACAATAATTTCCCGGCTGATGTTATGAAAAAGGAATTCAATCCTGACGTCATGATCGGTGCCAATGTTTCAGCTAAAAATCACAGTGAATATCCAAAGAATGGTGATGATCGGTTAATGAATAGGTTGATGAGATTCATGTTCCTGGCCAAATCAGACTCCACACTTATTGGCGAAAATGGTGTTTATATCCAGCCAGAGGTTAAGGATTATACCCCAAGTAATTTTACCCCAGTACAAGCGCTAATAAAGCAGGGATATGATGCCACAATGGCCAATATGGCACAGATTAAAAAGAAAATAAAAAGACGGGTGAGTATTAATGACCTTATGGCTAGAAGAAATCAGTTTAACAGTAAAAAGCCTGATCTGATTTTCAACAGCGTAACGGTAAATGGCGTAAATACACAGCAAAAAAAATATATAGAACGACTTTTTAAACGTGATCAAGCTACTTTTAATCTGAGTGACATTAAACAAGGCTATTACAAACTGGTTGCTGATGAAACCTTTGAAACAATTTACCCTAAAATATCTTATGACCCGGTATTAGACAATTTTAATTTTGAAATACTTGCTCATCCAAAAAAGAGTGTAAAAATAGATTTCGGAGGGAACATCTCCAGCAGACCAATTAGCAATGTTTTTTTAGGCATACAATACAACTTCCTGGATAGGAAAGCATACGCCTTCGGTGTGAATCTCTATTCAGGGCGTTTTTACGAATCTGTTCAACTCACAAGTCGTGTAGATTTCCCTTCACGTTTACCTTTGTTTCTTGGTGCCGATATAACCTATAACCACTTTAATTATTACGAGACGAGCTCCATATTTATCGAAAACCCACACCCGACTTATATAGAGCAGTCGGACAGAAAAATTGACCTTAAAATGGGTATACCATTGAATAGAAATGCCCGGATTACATTGAGCACAGCTTTTATCAACAATAATGATAACTATAGTCCAAACAATACTTTTTCTGTTGGGAATGTACTTGAAAAAACAATCTTAAATGGTTCGAGATCTAGTTTATCATTCGAACAAAATACCCTTAACAGAAAGCAGTATGCCAATAAAGGCCGTAATTTTTTATTTAGCTTCAATTATTTCTTTGGTCGGGAAAGTTATACCCCAGGCAATATCAATGAGACTCCAGCTTTGCTGGAACCGCTAAAAGTTGGTGTAAACAAGCTATTCAGGCAGTGGATAAATCTAAAAATGACTGAAGAGAACTACTTTTTAAAGTTTGGAAAATACACATTGGGTTATCAGGCTGAAGCGGTGTATTCTAATCAACCCCTCTTCTCTAATTACTATTCGACTTTATTAGCAGCACCTGCATTTTACCCACTGCAAGACAGTCGATCGATATTTTTAGAGAACTTTAGGGCGACAAGTTACCTTGCCGGAGGGCTTAAAAACGTATATAGCCTCAAAAAAAGTTTGGACCTCCGTGTGGAGGGCTACATCTTTCTACCCTACCGGGAGTTTGAAAAAGTTGGCTTCCAAGGCGTAGCCCATAAAAATGCATTTAGCAATTGGCATTATGCAGGCACTGCGGGCTTCGTTTATCATACTCCATTGGGCCCAATAAGCCTTAGCTATAATTTATACGATGACCCAATAAAAAGAAACGGCGTTTTATTACATTTGGGGTACTTAATTTACAATAAACGATCTTTAGAATGAGACAAATTTATTTATTGCTCCTGCTTGTGGTATTCAGTGGTACGGCCTTTGCCCAAAAAGCAGACATTAATAATTTCGTAGTTAAAGAGAGCTTGCTCAAAAACAGCAAACTTGCCATTATAGCTGCTGATTCTTTAGACAATCCGCTCGAAAAAATAAATGGCACTTATACTTTTACCGTAAGTGGATTTAGCCAACCTGTAAACTTTCATGATGGTGTAGCCATCCTACCTTTACAGCTGGAACGCTCCGCATTTGTATACATCAAACACCAAAATGATTCAGGCACACATAGTAAACTGCTTTACGTTTATAAAAAAGATGGGGATCTAAATCCTTATGCCATTAATAGCATGTGGTTGGTCATTATCCCTGCGCTAATTGTATTTTTCGCCTTTGCCTTTAGAAAATTTATCACAATAGCAGTGATCCTTTTAGTGATCTATATTTATTTCAATCATAGCAATGGATTAAACCTATCCACCTTTTTTGAAACTATATTTGATGGATTAAAAAGCATGTTTTAAAAAGGCATTCCAATACCAAAATTGTATTGTATAAAGCGATAAGTATCTGGAGAGTTGGCTATATTATAAGCATCTCTAAAGGCTTTTCCGCCCGTCAGAAACTTGCTGATCACCCATTGATCAGCACCTGTAAATTGTGGGTCTTTAAGCTTCAATCCCACGTCAAACCTAAATACAAAATATTGCACATCATACCTAAAACCTGTACCTGTACCCAAGGCAATCTGTTTGCCAAATGATTTAAGATCAAATCGTGATGCTGATGACCCGCTTGCGACATTCCAAACATTTCCTGCATCTAAAAAAACAGCTCCTTTAAGTTTGGCACCAAAAAATTTATTCAGCAGTTTATACCTATACTCAAGATTTGCTTCAATATGCATTTCTCCAGTCTGGTCAAAGCCATAAAGTATTTTACGTTGGTTTTCATCTGGAAGGGCGATCGCTCTGTTGTAATTTCCAGGGCCCAAAGTCCTGGCTTGCCACGCTCTTACCCCACTCGATCCACCTGCGTAAAACAATTTCTCGAACGGAATGCCTGTTACAGAGGAATTACCATAAGCATAAGCCATACCTGCATTTATCCTGGCTACAAATTGTTTATCCCCACCAAGCCCTTTGTACCAGCGAACATCAATCTCAGGACGCACATACTGATTAAATGGAACCCCAAATATAGTTGAAGAACCTAGCGAATCTACCTTTGTATGGAACAGTTTTGATACCCCTTGCAACATGTTACCAGCCAAATCCATGTCTCCCCTGAAGTAAATAAAGTTTCCATTAGTCAATAGTTTTTCGGCATTCAAAGTGTATGCATATTTGATACCCAATGTTACGTTCTTCCTTTCCAACAATATTAGGTTTACTAAATTATCCTTGATTATTGGGAAGTTCACATTCGAGGTATCAAACTGATTAAAGAGTAAGCCCCCAAAACGGTACTCAAAGTTTAATGGGGTTACCGTATGGAATTTAGACTTCGTTTCACGAAACTCATAAGCAACTGAAGTCAGGATCACTTTACGTTGAAAAAAGTCCTTCTGTAAGGCGTAGACATAACTGGCAGAGAAAATGGTATGCGGCATCCCACCCCTATTTGGTTTGGACCGCATAAAAGGAATCATCAAACGAGGAACAGTTAAATTTGTACTCACCGAAAAGTCGCGCTGATAAATCTCGCTAAAGATAGGCCCTTGCCCCAACCAGGCTTGTAAACCACCCTTTATCTGAAACTCGAATTTCTCTGCTCCTCTAAAAAGATTATTATTGGTATAGGTATTACTCAAAGTAAAACCAATCGTCCCTCCATTAAAAGGGACTTCCCCTTCAATCCTATTGCTCATCACCTTTTGCGGAATCAGATGAATTACAGGATCTACTGTGCCTGCGCTATCATTAGGCTTTTTATAGTCAATTTTAACGTTCTTAAAAACATTCAACTCATACATACGATCGTATGTTAAATTTTCGTTCCCAATGTCGTATTGTTGCCCTGGGTGCAAAAAATTATACCTGCTGATGGGGTTTCTTCGAAATTTCCCAGAGAGGTCGGTATACCTTACGCCCTTATAAATTCTAGGGTTCATTTTTATGGAATCCGACGGAAAACCATCAGAATTTGGTGCGATAATAATATTCATCTCGCCCAATTTGTACTGTAAATGTCTTGGCTTATCTACAGGATTATCTATAATCATGGTGACATTCGCTTTACTGGCATTTAAGTTTGAATCCACAGAGAATTTGACATACGGACGTGAAAAATCAAAATACCCATTTTGTTTCATCATCAGATACACCTGATCCCGCTCATAAGCTAAAGAGTCATCATCGTAACGCTTCCCTTCTTTTAAATGGCTATATTCGGCCTTATGCGATAAATACAATTCCTTAATTTTCTCATCCGGAATTTCATAATTAATCTTATTCACAGAAAATGCCGTCCCGGTATCAGCTTCAAAAAAAACTTCGGCGCGTTTATTTTTAACCTTTATATCAGATTTAACTTTTGCATTAAAATACCCTTTGCTCATTAGAAATTTTTCGATCTGGTTACGCGAAATTTCAACCAATGTGCTGTCTAAAATTGGGGGTGGTGTACCCAAAGGTTTAACATTATTTTTCTTATAGCGCCCATCTTTAGTATTAAAAACATTATAAATCAAAACATTGACACCAAGCTTAGATGTCGGTCTGATGTCCTTTTGTATATAATTGAGTGCTTCTTCTTGCAATGCCTTCGGAATACTATCTATCTCTACCTTTTTTACGATAGATTGGTAGTCTTCGATATACTTTGTTGATGAACATGCTGTAACAAAAACAATAATAAATAGTAATATTGCACGAAACAGAACATTTTTTTTATAATCGTGGTATGCTTTCAAAATCTCAGATAAGTTTTATAAAATCGTTACATCAAAAAAAGTACCGCAAAGAAAACGGAATATTCATTATTGAAGGTATAAAATCTATTGAAGAATTTATCCAATCCAACTACCAAATACACAGTATTTATTACCTGGCACAATACCATTCTTTACTACCTACTTTACCAGCAAATATAAAGTTATTTGAAGTAAACAACGCCGAACTGGATAAGATTAGTACTTTACAAACTCCACAGGGGATATTAGCATTAGTAAACATTCCAAAGCCGCCTGTATTAAACCTGGTCGACTTAAAAAACTCCTTTACATTGGTATTGGATGGTGTTCAGGATCCTGGTAATATGGGAACCATTATCCGTACTGCGGATTGGTTTGGTTTTAAACATATCGTCTGCTCAAATAATTGCGTAGAAGTCTACAATCCTAAAACGGTACAAGCTACGATGGGTTCCCTGAGCAGGGTAAATATTTATTATGAAGAGCTCCCTTTAGTCCTAAAAAACATAAAAATGCCAATATTTGGGGCTGTTTTAGACGGAAAAAGCATGTATAAAACTGACTGGGGCAATGAAGGATTAGTGATTTTGGGTAATGAAGGGCAGGGAATCAGCCCTGAGGTGATAAAATTAATTACAAATCCGGTAACCATTCCACGCACTGGAGGCGCTGAGTCTTTGAACGTTGCGATATCCGCTGCAATATTGTGTGCAGATATTAGCAGAAATTTTCAGAAATAAATTGCATCCTAATATATAATTACTATTTTTGCAACCTGAAATTTAATAAGGTCGAGTGGCCGAGTGGCTAGGCAGAGGTCTGCAAAACCTCCTACAGCGGTTCGAATCCGCTCTCGACCTCCAAGTTTTATTAATAAATAAATAAAAAAGATTGACATGGCAGTTACCAGATTAAAAAGAAAAGACAGAAGAAATAAAACTTTCGCAAAATTAGATGTAAAATTCTTAAAATTAGCGACTAACATTGAGTTGGGTAGCAGATCAAGACAATCTACTAAAGATCAATTGGCTAAAAACAACGCTGTATTAGCTCAATTAGCAAAAGCATAATTTTCTTTTAGAAAACGAATAAAAAAAGCTCATCTGCAAAACAGATGAGCTTTTTTTATTGACTCTATTTTTTGAGTTGGTTACTTCTTCACCAACTCCTTACAAATCCTTTTAACGATACCAGGACCTTCATAAATGAAGCCTGTATACAATTGAACTAAAGACGCACCTGCATCTAGTTTATCCTGCGCATCTTTTGGAGAATGAATCCCCCCTACTCCTATAATAGGAAATGCTTTATTCGATTTATCTGATAAATACTTAATCACCTCGGTAGAACGCACAGTTAAAGGCTTACCACTTAAACCACCGGCTTCAGTACTGATCTTCTCAGGCGATTTTAAGCCACTCTTATCAATCGTAGTATTGGTAGCAATAACTCCGGCAATTCCAGTCTGCATTACAATCTCCACAATATCATCCAATTGCTCATTGGTTAGATCAGGTGCAATCTTTAACAGTATAGGTCTTGAAATGTCGTTCTTCTTATTTCGTTGCTGCAAAGTGTTTAAAAGATTCATTAACGGCCCCTTTTCCTGCAACTCTCTTAACCCTGGTGTATTTGGAGAACTCACATTGACTACAAAATAATCAACCACATCAAACAGGCGGTCGAAACATTTAATGTAATCACTCACAGCATCCTCATTCGGTGTATTTTTATTTTTACCGATGTTGCCACCTACTACAATATCGCTATCCTTGCTTCTCAAAAGTCTTAACCTTTCCGCAAGTGTATCCACACCCTTATTGTTGAAACCCATCCTATTGATCAGGGCACTATCTTCTTCCAAACGGAACATCCTAGGCTTATCATTACCAGGCTGTGGCAAAGGAGTTACGGTACCCACTTCTATAAAACCAAAACCCAGATTGCTTAATGCCTCTATGTATTCACCATTTTTATCAAAGCCAGCTGCTAGTCCTACCGGGTTCTTAAATTTAATTCCAAAAACCTCACGTTCTAATCCTTTAATGTTGACATCAAAACTGCTGCGCAAAATGGTTTTTCCTAGTGGAAAATGATCGTGAAACCATTTCAACCTTTTTACAACAAAATAGTGGACTTTTTCGGGGTCGAACTGGAAAAATATAGGCTTAATTAACTGATACATGGCGCGAAGATAAGCAACGTTTTGATGTATCACAAAAGTACAGCTTCCATGTTTTTGTATAATATTTCACAACTATGGCAAAAAAACAATACAATTCTGCTATTGCCCTTGCTAAACACCCACAAATTTGGTCGTAAAGTTGTACTTTTGCAGCCAAATGATTTCTATAAACGACTTAACATTCCTGCTGGGCTCTAGGGCATTATACGATGAAGCAGACTGGCATATTAAACCAGGAGAGAGAATTGGACTTATTGGTGCCAATGGAACGGGAAAATCTACCTTACTAAAAATAATTGTTGGCGAATACGCACCTTCTTCGGGTTCGATCTCTATGTCGAAAGACTTGAAAATCGGTTACCTAAATCAGGATTTACTTTCTTACGATTCACACCATAGTATTTTGCATGTAGCAATGGAGGCTTTTGAACGCCAAAACCAATTACATGATGAGATTGAAGAACTATTAAAAAAAATTGAAACAGATTATTCTGAAGAAGTTTTAAATAAACTGAGCGATAAGCAACAGGAGTTTGAGGCTTTAGATGGATATAGTATCGAATATAGAGCAAATGAGATTTTGGCAGGTTTGGGTTTTAGCACCCAGGACCAGCATAGGCCGCTAAACACCTTTTCTGGAGGTTGGCGGATGCGCGTAATGCTTGCAAAGATCCTTTTACAAACTCCTGATATCCTATTGCTGGATGAGCCAACCAACCACATGGATTTACCTTCCATTAAATGGTTAGAGACTTACCTGCTTAGTTTTGAAGGCGCTATCGTAATCGTTTCTCACGATAGGTACTTCTTAGATAAAGTGGTCAATAAAATTGTAGAATCCCGCAAAGGAAAATTAACGCCATATGCAGGTAACTACACCTTCTATTTAGAGGAAAAAGCTTTACGAGGCGAAATCCAAAAAGGAGAGTTTAAAAACCAACAGGCCAAGATTAAGCAGGAAGAAAAATTAATTGAGCGTTTCAGAGCCAAGGCATCAAAAGCTAAAATGGCACAATCAAGGATAAAAGCCTTGGATAAACTAGAGCGCGTAGAGGATGTGGATGACGATAACCCAACGGTTAACTTCCAGTTTAAATTCTCTAAACCATCAGGTCGTCATGTGATCCGCATCGATGAAGCGAACAAAAGTTATCCTAACATTGAAATTCTGAGAAATGCTGATGGTTTGATCGAAAAAGGCGATAAAATTGCTTTAATTGGTGCCAACGGTAAAGGTAAATCTACTTTACTAAGGATTATTGCCGGTGCTGAAGGATTTGATGGAAAATGTGAAACAGGTCACAATGTAACGACTACCTTCTTTGCACAACATCAATTGGAGTCACTTCACCTTGAAAACACTATTTTAGAAGAACTACAGGCTTTTGCGCCTAAGCATACTGACACAGAGCTTCGTGGTATTTTAGGTTGTTTCCTTTTTACAGGTGATGACGTTTTCAAAAAGATCAAAGTGCTTTCGGGAGGTGAAAAATCAAGGGTGGCCCTGGCTAAGTCTTTAACGACAGATTCTAACTTCCTAATTCTGGATGAGCCTACCAACCACTTGGACATACAATCTGTAAATATCCTGATTCAGGCCTTAACACAATATGAAGGTACTTTTATAGCGGTATCTCACGATAGGTATTTCTTAGATAACGTAGCCAATAAAATCTGGTTTATCGAAGATAAAGACATAAAAGAATATCCTGGTACTTACGCGGAGTATGAAGAATGGAATGCCAAGAGGGTACAACCAGTTGCCACGAGTATCCCGGTAAAACAGGAGAAAGAGGTAAAGCCTAAGGTTGAGGAAAAAGCAGCTCCAAATGCTCAGCAACAGCTTAAAAAGTTAAATGATCAATTGCAAAAAATTGAGCAGGAAATTACTGCTTTTGAGCAGAGCGTAGAAACCATTGAAGCAAAAATTGCTGATGAGGATGTTTATTCAAATTCTGCGAAACTAGCTGAAGCCAATAAAGAATATGCTGCAGCCAAATTGTTGCTGGATAATGCACACAAAAATTGGGAAGAGCTCGCTTCGAAAATCATGGAATTAGAACTAAGTCAATGATAAAACGGATAGGATTGTTCTTTTTGCTTGTATGCAGCATTCAAATTGCAAAGGCACAAAACCAGCAGTTTGTTTACGACAATAAAGTGTACCTGCCACAAATCAAAACTGTGCAGTGTTACAATGCTAAAAAAGAACAATCCATCCCAATCATTACCTTAAAATCAAATGAGCAGCTCATCTTCTCCTTTGATGATCTGAATGGAAGTAGTAAGATTTACTGGTACACAGTAGAGCATTGTACATCGGATTGGAAATCTTCGCGTCTCTCTCCTATCGATTACCTGGATGGCATATCTGAAGACCGGATAAACGATTACAAGTATTCTTTCAATACGCTTCAAAAATATACTCATTACCAAATTCTCCTACCTAATTACCAGATTAAGCCTAAAATTTCGGGCAATTACCTGCTAAAGGTATATGAGGATGGTAACCAACAGAAACCTGTAATCTCTCAGCGTTTTTACGTGGTAGAGAATCTGGTTGATGTAGGTGTAGAAGTTGTCGCAAGCTCACAGGTTCCGCTACGTTTTAGCAACCAGAAGGTTAATTTTACTATTTTCCATAAAACACCGATCCAAAACCCATACAATGACCTGAAGGCCATAGTGATGCAAAACGGCATTCCTCAAACGGCCATTTTAAATACTAAGCCAACTTTTATAAAACCGGGCTCATTGGTCTACAATGACCTTTTATCGAATGATTTTCCCGCAGGCAATCAGTTTAGAAAGTTCGACATCCGTAGCTTACGTTTTAAGGCAGAGAACGTACAAAACATCATCAGAGACACAGTAATTGATGTGGTATTGTTTCAGGATGTGAATACGAACAAACCTAAATACACCAATCTTGTTGACGAGAATGGTAATTTCTTTATTCGCAATACAGAAGGCAGGGATAACAATACCGACGCTGATTATGCCAATGTTTACTTTACGCTAAATGCAACTCCACCCAATGCCAATGGCGATGCTTATGTGGTAGGTCGCTTTAATAATTATGTATTGGATGAAAGCAGTAAAATGACTTTTGAACCTGCTAAAAGAAGATTTTTTGGGAAAAACTTATTAAAACAGGGCTTGTACGATTACAAATACATTTGGCTTGACAAGGCGACAGGAAAAATTGATCCTGCCATTTTTGAAGGCTCCTATTTTGAAACAGCCAATACTTACCAGGTGTTTGCTTACTACAGAAAACCGGGTGCAAGATGGGAAGAACTGATTGGTTACAGCAATGTAAACACTTTAAGAAAATAGTTTCTATTCATCCTTCCTACGGATGTCTATTCAATTTTAATTACTTTTGCAGAAATTATGAGTACAAAATTAAAAAGCCCAAAAGACTCTTTCACCATTATGAATGAGTTGGTATTGCCGAATGATACGAATACCCTTAACAACTTAATGGGAGGAAGATTGCTCCACTGGATGGATATTGCCGCGGCCATTTCTGCTCAGAAACATTGTAATCGCATTGTAGTTACTGCATCGGTTGATAACGTTTCGTTTAAGCAGCCAATTAAATTAGGTGATGTAATCACAATTGAAGCTAAAGTAACTCGTGCATTTAATACCTCTGTTGAAGTGAGACTAGATGTGTGGGCTGAGAATATCCCATCAGGTTCCAGAGCTAAATCTAACGAAGCTTATTATACATTTGTGGCGGTAGACCAGAGTGGAAGAACTATCCCAGTTCCGGAATTGATACCGGAAACTGATGAAGAAAAAGAACTGTTTGCCGGAGCTTTAAGAAGAAGACAATTGCGCTTAATATTAGGTGGAAAAATGAAGCCTAATGATGCTGTAGAGCTAAAAGCCCTATTTTTCCCAGAATAAGCTAAAAAAAATTAGCTTCCCATTTCAAGGATTTTATCAAATTCTTCAGCTTTCAATGGCATAACAGAAAGACGTCCCTGGCGAACTAAAGAAATATCTTTTAAGCTTTCCTCAGCTTTAATCTGCTCTAGGCTTACCGGATTTTTAAGGGCTTCGACAGGGGCCAAATCTACCACTACCCAGTTCGCATCGTCAGTAGTCGGATCCTGATAAAACTCTTTTACAACTTTAGCAATACCTACTACATTTTTGCCTTCATTGCTGTGGTAAAACAAAACCAGATCACCTTCCTTCATGGCTTTCAGATTGTTACGTGCCTGATAATTACGAACACCATCCCAAAAGGTACGTTTGTCTTCGTTAAATTTAGTCCAACTGTATTTAAAAGGCTCACTTTTGACCAACCAATGATTCATCTGTATATTTTTTGTTTTGAATGCCAAAGCTAACAAAACCTAAATAATCTACACAATTACAATCCAATCTATTTACTTTTGAAAAGCCCTCTCACAAAGCGTCCGGCTTTTCCAATTACACCAAACTGTTCGGTAATCGTTTCGATCAAATGGCTATCAGCCTGTTCGATATTGCCCATATTAATACCAGCTTCCAGCTGTTTAGGATACAATACGATCAAACTTTGTTCAACAAAATAGTTAGATAAATAATAAGGAAGCTTGTTCATTTGGGAAACATAGGAATCATGACCTTTACGCGATGACACAATGATAAACAGGTCATTCAGCTTTAATTCCCTGCTGAAAATCAGAAAGTCGTCCCAATTGCTGAATTCAGTAAATTTCACTTTAATCACACCAATGCTTCTTTCTATAACTTTTAATACCGCATCATTGGTAGCCAACGTACCATAGAAATTAACAGGTATGCCAGCTTCTTTCGCAATCATCATCAGTTTTTTCAGCCAGTGCAAAAACCCGGGTTCAGTCTCCGCATTAGGCGGCATAGCCACCACAATCCTCTTAAAAGTGTTTAGCGGTTGGGTCGGCTTATAAATGTAGATCGTTTCGTAAATCTTTTTAATGATGTTTTCGGCCTTGGTACCCAAAAAAGTATGTTGATCTGCTTTTTTATGCATTCCGATTACAATATCACCAATGCTATGTTCCTTGATGGTATACACAATTCCGTTACTGATACTCGAATCATACCTGGTTATTGGGATAATACTATTTTCAGAAGCTGCTGCATGCGCAATAGCCTTGGCAATGATTTTCTTTGAAGTTCCTGTATGCTGACTGGCAGCAATTTCATCGTCTATTACATTTAATCCATATATAGAAGTATCGTTCTTTTTAGACTTCAGCATAATTCCAAAATCCACCAATTGCGTAACCATATCAGGGTAAGCTAGGGACACCAGTATTTTCTCATTTACCTGTTCATTTGCGGTATTTGTTTCTTCCTGATCCTGATCAAGGGCCAGTTTCTTCGATGCTCCTTCAACTACAAAAGAACTCACCCCGCAGCTTACCAGGATCAACAAGATGGTACCATTCAGCACGTCTTCATTCAAAAGCCTGATAGGCTCACCGGAAGCCGTCTCCCCTGTTATAATGTTATAGCCGACCAAGATAATGGCTAAAGTTGCAGCGGCATGAGAAGAGCTCAATCCGAAGATCATGGTGCCCTCAGTCTTAGTTAGCTTAAATATTCTTTGTGTTAACCAGGCTGCCAGGTATTTGGTTGCAAGCGCAACAACCAGGATAACCCCGGCCACCTTCAAAGCCCCCCAACCTTTAACCAGTACCGTAACATCAACCAGCATCCCTACACTGATTAGGAAAAATGGGATAAACAAGGCGTTACCAACAAAGTCTATCCTATTCATTAAAGGAGAGCTATGTGGCACAAATTTATTGAGTACAAGTCCCGAGAAAAACGCACCAATAATCGCTTCAATCCCCGCAGCTTCAGCCAAAAATGAAGCGAGGAAAACCATTGCCAGCACAAAGATATATTGGGAGATACTGTCATCAAAACGCTTAAAAAACCACCTGATTACAATGGGGAATACAGCAAAAACTATAGCTACAAAAATGAGGGTCGACACACCAAGTTGAACCCAGAAAGCCGAAGAAACATCTTCTTTTGTCATACCTGCAATCCCTGCGAGAATAAGTAAGGCCAGGATATCCGTAATCATCGTCCCACCAACGGTCATACTTACAGCTCTGTTTCTGATAACGCCATATTTACTGGCAATGGGATAGGAAACCAGCGTATGGGTAGAAAACATACTAGCCAGTAATAATGACGACAAAAAGCCGTAACCCAATATATAATAACTGGCCAGAGAGCCAAATACCAATGGGAATATAAATGTGAGTAAGCCAAATACTAAAATCCGTTTCCTGTTCTTTTTAAACTCGGCCAGATCGATTTCCAAACCAGCAAGAAACATGATATACAGCAGTCCTACGGTACCAAACAAAACGATGCTACTGTCCCTTTTGAGCAGATTTAAACCGTAAGGTCCTACAATTACCCCCGCTACAATTAATCCAATAATATGAGGGACTTTTATCTTGTTGAAAATTATAGGGGCAAATAAAATGATAAACAAAACCAGCGAAAAAATGATAACCGGATTTTGCAATGGTAAAGAAAAATCTAATGAAGACAATAAAGTCATAAGCTACAATTGAATGTTATTTTAACTTCTTGGCACTTAACACATAAACAATTTTGCATTCTTTCTGTCGGATTTCCCGTGTTCCATCCATTCTGCCATCAACGATAAAATTAAGCGTTGCACCAATTAAAGCATCTGGATTTGGTTTTTCATCAATTATTTTCAGTGTATTGTTCATATAGGTCCCCACGTACACTCTAAGCAATACGGCTCCTGAATAAGCCCGCACCATCACCGTATTTTGATTATAACTGATATACCACTGCTCAGTTTTTGTATCTCCTATTGCAGATCCGTCACAGCTTGTTTCGGTACAGCTCATTTTCACACTCCATTTACCAGTAATTGCCGGATTATATACACTCGTAGTATCTATTTGTTTCTTTACACTGTCTAACGATACTTTTTCAGTCTCCAATTTCTGTTCCTTTGTCTTTAACTGCTGCTCCCAGAGCATTAATTGTTGTTCTTTCTTAACAATTTCTTCTTGTTGCTGCTTTAGTTTTTTTTCACGATCATTTAATCCACAGCTTTGCAAAAAAACAATCATAATCAATAACAGGATGGAAATTGGCTTCATAGGCATACAGTTAAATTCTTCAGTCCAGGCTGTAAACTTACAAAAATTCGACCAACACGGTAGCTACCCCGCTTTTCTTTCATTAAATAGGAAACAAGAGAAGGGATATTTAATAGAATAAGTATTATTGTAAATGAACGCGAATCAACTAAGCCCAGAGATCTTAAAAACTAAACAACATTTTGAAGTTCTTGACGGATTAAGAGGAATAGCAGCACCAGCTATAGTGCTTTTTCATTGTATGGAAATGGTATATATGCCCAGCAAAAACTTCATTGCACATGTTTTTTTAGCGGTAGATTTCTTTTTCTGCCTCTCGGGATTTGTGATTGCCTATGCTTACGATGATCGGATCGAAAAAATCGGATCTTATCCCATTGTACCTGACACATTATGCAGTGATCTGGACGTTCTTAAACTACTATACCAATCATAAGCCATGAACATCACAACTAACGATGATTATATTGACCGGGATGATCTTATTATTTGGTTTTGCTTATCTGGTAATGACGGTTTATGATACGCCCGTAAGGGCTTACTTAACCAGGTTAAGGTAAGAAATAGACAAGCTAAAACACGTACAAAAAAGAGCGGGTGTATCATGATTTTGATACACCCGCTCTTCGTTTTTGCCGCTAAATCTTAATCTTCAATATCCGGATCTGCATGCAAAGTATCTTTATGCGCATCCGCACTGTAGCTTGCTTCCAACTCGGCTAACTTCTGCTTTCCGTAAGCCAGTTTTGTAATCAATACAAACAATACAGGCACGATAAATATGGCCAGAATAGTTGCCGACAACATCCCCGCAGCTACTGTCCAGCCAATCGTTTGTCTGGATACCGCTCCTGCTCCTACCGACAATATCAAAGGAATAACCCCTAAAATAAATGCCACAGAGGTCATCACAATTGGTCGTAACCTCAATTTAACAGCTTCCATTGTTGCAGGAATAAGTCCCATTCCCCAGTCAACACGCTCTTTTGCAAATTCAACAATCAGAATCGCATTCTTCGCCGAAAGTCCGATCAGGGTAATTAAACCTACCTGAGCATAAATGTTATTATCCAGGTGAGGTAAAAACATCAATGCCAAAATAGCACCGAATAAACCTAATGGAACACTTAGTAAAATTGAAAATGGAACAGACCAACTCTCATATAAAGAGGCCAATAAAAGGAATACGACAACAATAATTAGTGCAAATATAACTGTGGTACTGTCACCTGCTTCTTGTTCCTGCTGACTCATTCCGGAGAAGTTGTAATTGTAGCCAGCTGGTAGGTTTTCGGCCGCTGCTTTCTCTAAAGCAGCCAATGCCTCACCACTACTCTTACCTGGTTTTGCAGCCCCACTAATCTCAATAGACCTAAACAGGTTATAATGATTAATAACTGAAGGATTCTCTATCTTTTTATAAGAAACCATTGTAGTCAAAGGAACCGGAACTCCTTTTATGTTTTTCACATAAAGCTGATTCAAATCCTCAATCTTGCTCCGGTAATTGGTGTCGGCCTGAGCAACAACCCTAAAGCTTCTGCCATATTTAGTAAAATCATTAATGTAGGCACTACCAAAGTAAGCAGATATCGTACTGTAAACAGCCCCAATGGACACGCCCATCTTCTTCACCTGATCGCGATCTACATTGATCTTATAGTTTGGCGTATTGGAATTGAATAAAGTATAAGCCATTCCAATAGCCGGATCTTGATTTGCCGCGCCTAAAAACTTGCCCACTACCTCCTGGAATTTCTTAATATCACCAGTTTGCTGCTCCTGAATCTGCATGGTAAAACCACCGCTGAAACCTAAACCCGGAATTGGAGGTGGCTGTACGGCAATTAAATTACCTTCCTTATCACCTGCAAAAGCGCTTTGCACATTAGCGACTACAGCTGACACATCCTTTTTACGGTCATTCCAATGGTGTAACTGCACAAAGAATGTAGCGGCATTGGATTTAAATGAACTATTTAAGATGTTCATTCCAGAAATAGAGGTCACATTTTTGATTTCAGGATTCTCCTTACGGATCGTTTCAATAATCCTGGCAACATAAGCATCCGTTCTTACTGCAGATGAACCTTCTGGTAAAGTGGCACCCATAATGAATACCCCAGCATCCTCATTCGGAATAAATCCTGATGGTTTTGCACTAAACAAACCAACGGTACCTACATAAATACACACCAATAATACCATTACTAAAGGCGCTTTTTTCAAACACCATTGTACTCCTTTAGAGTATTTACTGGTTACGCGTGCAAACCAGGCATTGAACTTATAGAAAAACTTATTTATGCCTTTTGAATCTTCATGAATGTTCATTGGTTTTAACATCAATGAACACAGTGCAGGCGTTAATGTTAAGGCAATAAATGCGGAGATCAATACAGATATGGCAATTGTGATGGCAAACTGCTGATACAACTGACCAACCATCCCTGGAATAAATCCTACTGGAATAAATACCGCAGCCAGAATTAATGCAATGGCAATAACGGGCGCTGTAATGTCTCTCATCGCTTTCATGGTCGCCTCTTTGGCCGATAAACCTTCGTGGTCCATATAATGCTGTACGGCCTCCACCACAACGATGGCGTCATCTACCACAATACCGATGGCGAGGACGAAACCAAACATCGTCAACACGTTTACCGAGAAACCCAGCAAGTTAAAGAAGATGAAGGTACCAATAATGGAAACCGGGATGGCCAATACAGGGATCAATGTTGCTCTCCAACTTTGAAGGAACAGGAATACCACTATAGTTACCAATATCAAGGCCTCTATCAGGGTTTTAACTACGCCATCAATAGATACATTTACAATAGATACCGTTTCGTATCCGATGGTATAATCCAAATCTTCAGGGAAAGATTGTTTTAACTTATCAAGCGTTTTAATAATCCCTTCATAAGTTTGTACCGCATTACCCCCTGGAGTCTGGTTAACCCCCATCATCGCTGCCGACTTACCGTTGATCTGCGCATTGATACTATAAGCAAATTCACCCAGTTCAATTCTGGCAACATCTTTCAAATAAACTGCCGAACCGTTTTCGGAAGTTTTTACAATAATGTTTTTGAATTCTTCTTCAGTACTCAGGTCACCATCCATAATTACCGAGAACTCAAAAGTCTGGTTACCTTTCTGTGGTGGTCCACCTACACTACCACCTGGAATACGTGTGTTTTGCTCCTGAATAGCTGCCGAAACCTCTGCCGGAGTAATGCCCATAGCGGCCATTTTATTGGCATCTAACCATACACGCATACTAAATGGCTGTCCGAAAGACATTACATCCCCGACTCCCTGAACCCTTAGCAGGGCATCTTTTAGATATAGGTTAGCGTAATTAGATAAAAACTTTTGGTCGTAGGTGCCCTTTGGGGAATACAATCCAAGCACCATCAACATATCTGTATTTGCCTTTTTTGTGGTTACCCCTAACCTTCTTACCGCTTCCGGCAATGAGGGTTCGGCAATACCAACACGATTCTGCACATCTAATGCAGCAATATCAATGTCGGTGCCTACTTCGAAAGTTACCGTAATGGTAGATCTACCATCGGCAGTACTAGATGAGGTCAGGTACTTCATACCTGGTGTACCATTAATCTGGCTTTCAATAGGTGTGGTTACAGTTTGTTCAACGGTCTGTGCATCTGCACCGGTATAGGTGGCACTCACCGTTACTGTCGGCGGTGCAATATTCGGGTACTGGCTTATGGGTAGCCCTGTCAGTACAATGATACCCACCATAACAATCAGTATGGAGATAACAATCGCCGTTACCGGACGTTTTATAAAAACTTCTGAGATCATAATGTCTTAAAATATTTTGAAACTATTTTTTTACAGGCTGCGTTGCTGCAACCTCTGGAGATTTTGTAGCTGCCTGAACTATCGAACCTGGTCTTACGTTTTGCGCTCCTTCCGAAACGATTACTTCACCGGCCTGTAAGCCGTTCAATACCACAATCTTTTCTCCTGTCTCCGAGCCAAGCTTAATGATACGTTGCTGCGCTTTACTGCTATCACCAACTACATATACCATATACTCCCCTAATTGCTCTGATACCGATTTATAAGGAATCGTTACCTGCTTGCTTTCGGCTTTGTTTAAAACCTTAACGTTACAAGTCATACCGCTCAACAACATACCTGATGTATTGGGATAACTGATTCTTACTTTTATCGTTCCTGTTCCAGGATCAACTGAACGGTCTACCGCTACAATTTTTCCCGCCATCTTATACACGCTTTTATCCTGAAGTTCTATACTGAATACGGAATCTTTAACGGTTGAGGCATTTTGCTGTAGCTTAAGAAATCGTGGAATATCTTTTTGATTTACGGCAATATCAACCGCAATCGGATCATTTGCTGAAACGGTGTTTAGCAAGGTCGTTCCCTGACTTGCCAATGCGCCGACCTTTACTTGTGAGATACCGATAGTACCTGTTAGTGGCGACACGATAACTGAGCGGTTAAGGTTTGCTTTTGCAGTAGCCAAAGCAGCTTCTGCTACTGCAACCTGAGATGCAGCATTAGCCAGATCTGTTAATGCATAATCTACACGTTGCTTGGCAACAGCTTCCTGTTTTGCCAGATTGGTATAGCGTTCTGCATCTTTTTTACTTTTATCGTGATTTGCTTTAGCGACTTGAACATTGGCTTTTGCTGAATTATAAGCAGCCAGATAATTGGTACGGTCTATTTCATAAAGCTTCTGTCCTTTAGTTACTTTTTGGCCATCTTTTACAAAGATCCCTGTAATATAACCACCTACTTCTGCTCTTAGTTCAACTTCATTTAATGCCACAACCACGCCTGGATAGGTATCGACCGTGGTAACGTCTTCTTCAGCTACCGTATAAACACTTACTGGAATGGCTGCAGGGGCTGCTGCCATTTGTGCTGGTTTTTCTGAACTCCCGCATGATGCTAAAATAGCAGCGCCTAATATTAAAATGCCTGGTTTTATCGAATTGAGTTTCATTGCTGATTTTATTGAGTAATGGTTATTGTTCCTAATGCTTGTTGCACATCTAATTTTGCGGAAAGCAAACTGTAAAGTGCGTTTAGATAATTGAGTTGTGTAGTTCTTAGATCGGTTTCTGCAGTCATCAGATCCAGGTATGTTTTAATCCCTTCATCGTACTGAAGCTTTATCGTTCCGTAAACTTGTTTAGAGATTTCTTGATTCTCATTTGCAGTTTTCCAATCGTTTAAACCCGCTTTATAAGTTGCTATCGCCTGCTCATATTGACTATTAATCTGGTTTTTGGTATTCTCCAGGTCTAAATCAATTCGTTTCTCCAACAATTGCGACTTACGGATTTCCTGAGTACGCTTGGTTCCCTGGAAAATTGGGATACTCAATTTCAATCCTGCCATTGATCCTGGGTACGAGTTACTATATAAATCTTTAAAATCGTTGTTCATATAATTCCAGCTGTAGTTTGCAAAAGCAGACAGCTTAGGCATATATGCCAATTTGTTATAGGAAGTATTGATTTGTTGTAACTGACGTTGGGTTTCTAATTGTTTAAATTCAATTCTATTGCGTGGATTAAGTACCTGTGCCGTATCTAACAACACCTCCTGCTCCATGCCCTTTTCATTAAATACCAGACTTAAATCATTACCGGCATCGTAACCTATAATAGATTTTAGATAAGCATACTTGTATTTTAACAATTCCTGTGTTCTTTTTCTATCAGCTTTAGCGTTACTTAAGCTGATTTGAGCTCTTTGGAAGTCAGTTTTATCCACTAAACCTGCACTATGCTGTGCTTTGGCATCTTTAAATTGTTTTTCTAAACGGGAAATGTTTTCATTGATGATTTTAAACTGCTCCTGACTGGTCAGAATGTCGTAAAAAGCCTTGCTCACTTCAACCACCGTAGTGATTTTAGTATTTTCAGTACCTTGTTTATACTGCTGTCTGTAATACTTTGCTGACTTAGAAGCCTGAATCAAACCTGCATTCAGTAATTGCTGGTCGGCTTGTAAAGTAATACCCGAAGTATTTTTAGTACCTAAAGTCATGTACGAAGTCTGTCCATCAACAGTTAAAGCATTTACTTGTTGCTTCATGTTGTGGTTAAAACTCGCATCCGCATTGATCTGTGGCAACCAGCCTGAAAGTGCAGATTTGATATCACGTTCGCCAATTTCTTCATCTACCAGGGTCTGTTTTACACCTGGTTTGTTTTTAAGGGCATAGTTAATCACATCCTGCAACGATGCTTGTTGCAATACTGTCTTTGTGCTGTCGGTCTGCGCAAAAATATGCGAAGGAATAAAGACCGTTGCCATCACAAAAAGCATAAATGATATTTTATTTAATTTCATAATGTCTTTCGAATTGAAAATTTTGAAGCTGCAAAAGTAATTTTACCTGGAAGTGGCTGGGGTAAAAGTTGACTGAACTTGTCTATTTTGAGACTGAAGCGACGCATGAGCAAACTCAAATGAAATTCATTTGTGTAAATTTATAGTTCGACTCGGCTATCGGTTGAGGAGTGGAATTATCCGTTCTGGCCTTAAGTTTATGGTATTCGGTTAGTTTTGCTGATCAGAATGGCTTTTAAGTGGTATCCTTGTACATTAAGCTCGTATAAAATCAATGACATTAAAGAAAGAATCAAAAGACTTTTATAAATATTTCAGGTTTATCATTATCCCTGTAGTGTTTATTGGCTTCTATTTGTTGGCCTATATGATCGACCCTTATAGGCCCTGGTCTGGGTTTTTCAAAAGAGATACAACGGAAATCCTTACAGAATGGGGATTCGTGTCCATATTTTGTTTGTTAATTACAGAGATTAGCTTAGCTATTGCGCGAGCACTAGATCGTAAAGTGCCCTGGGTATCCTATCCAATATCAAGGTTTTTCCTTCAGTTTAGTATCCAGATTATCGCTTCGATCCTATTCCTTTATTTTTACTTACATGCGACCTTAAGCGTTTTTGGAGGAGAAACCAGGCTTGACGATCTGAATTCATTAGCCCTGCGACAGTCATTTGTGGTGAGTATGCTCTTATCTGTATTGATCAGCTTAATTTTTACGGGTAATTTCTTTTTACAACAATGGAAAGCCGCTATGCTGGAAACATCAAACTTAAATTTAAAGGCTGCCGAATTGAAACAGATTGCACTCGAATCAGAGCTACAATCGCTCAAAATGCAACTCGATCCCCATTTTATGTTTAACAACTTCAGCACGCTTTCTGCGCTCATCGCTGAGGATGCTAATTCCGCTCAACACTTTCTAGAAAACCTTTCCCGAGTATATCGGTACATGATCATTAACGTCCATAAAAACATCATTTCAGTAGAAGAAGAGATTCGTTTTGCTGAGGCCTATTTTTACCTGATCAAGATCCGTCTAGGCGAAAACATAAAAATGCAAGTAACATTAAGTGATGAGGTGCTTAAAAAAGGAATCCCCCCTATTACTTTGCAATTACTCATAGAGAATGCGATTAAACACAATACAGCCTCACGTTCGAAACCACTCACGATAAATATTAATGAGGATGATCAGGAAAATTTGGTGATCACCAATTCCCTGCAACGACTTAATTATAACATCCCATCTACCTGCACTGGTTTAAAAAATATTGAAAGTCGTTACCGCTTATTATCCGATAAATTACCTGAGGTTACAGAAACTGAAAGCTTGTTTATCGTGAAATTACCCTTAATGAATATTTAAAATCCCAGCGATGAAATTACTGATTATTGAAGACGAGATACATAACGCGAACAGATTACAGGCGATGATTAAGGAACTTAATCCTGATATTTCCATTGTAGGGATTTTGGAAAGTGTGGCCGACAGTATTGAATGGTTTTCAGTAAATCAACAGCCTGACCTTATTTTAATGGATGTTAGACTGGCAGACGGGCTTTGTTTTGAGATTTTCTCTGCCTGTAATATTACAACACCAGTTATATTTACGACCGCATATGATGAATATGCCATACG
Organism: Pedobacter sp. ok626; assembly: GCF_900100435.1. Taxonomy (GTDB): domain Bacteria; phylum Bacteroidota; class Bacteroidia; order Sphingobacteriales; family Sphingobacteriaceae; genus Pedobacter. The sequence continues at coordinate 84,766 of NZ_FNEX01000015.1, forward strand.
CGCATTTAAAGTAAACAGCATAGATTACTTGTTAAAGCCTATCCATAAACAGGAATTAGCTGGAGCACTGGCCAAACACAAACAGCTAACAGGTAACCAGCAGGCCGATCCTATGATTTCTAATCTTATTGATATCATTAAAAAACAGGATCCGGTTTATCGCTCGCGCTTTTTAATTCAAATAAATGATGGGTACAAAACGATCGTAGTAAAGGACATTGATTATATCTATTCTGAGTTTAAAATCACCCATCTGGTACTTAATCAAGGACAGGAACATGCTGTTCCTTATACCATGGACGAAATGGAAGAGCAGTTAGACCCCGCAGTATTCTTTAGGGCAAACAGACAACATATCATCAGCATAAACAGTATTAAAGACATCCATAATTTCTTTAATGGTAAGCTGAAGGTTATTTTACACAAGTATCCTGAAGCAGAAATTTTTATCAGCAGAGAAAAAGCCGCTGCATTTAAACAATGGCTCGATAATTAATGTTAATGCAGCATTTTAAACAACAACTCTTTCAATAACTCCCCATCTGTGGTGTTACCAGTGCTATCTACGCCTTTGCTTTTCAAATCATATTCCCTCATCAAACTAATGATGTCAAATGTTTTAGGGAGGCTATAACTGCGAGCTGCAGTTTCAAAATCTTTAACAAAAAATGGATTTACCCCTAACTCTTTGGCTGCATCACCTTTGTTGGGTAAATAATGATATTTCAATATTTTGGTAAAATAGGCATTGAGGTTGGCCATTACCATCACCATAGGGTTGGCCTTGGGATTGTCGGCAAAATAATTAATGATCTGATTACACTTCAGCACGTTTTTTACCGCCAATGCTTTCTGTAATTCAAATACATTATACTCTTTACTAATACCAATATTTCGCTGTACAATATCTGTATCGATAGTAGTTTCTTTGCTAATATTTAACAACAGTTTTTCTACTTCATTGGCAATTTTTGAAAGATCAGCCCCCAGATATTCCGCCATTAAGGCTGATGCCTGCGGGGCTATTTTGTAACCTTTTTCCTTTACTAGCTCGTCAATCCATTGCGCAAGTTTGTAATCGCGTACCAAGTCTGATTGAAAAACCACACCATTCTTATCGATCGCTTTATAGATCTTTTTGCGTTTATCAAAATTGGCATATTTATACCCCAGGACCAGAATTGTACTAGGTAAGGGATTTTCGAAATAACTCAATACAAATTCTGCAGTTTTGCTATTGCCTTCAGTTTCTTTGGCCCATTTCAAATCCTGCGCTTCCTTCACTACGACCAGCTGATAATCAGACATCATTGGGTAACGTTTAGCGGCATTCATTACCGTAGCCATATCTGTATCTTTTCCATACAGAACAGTTTGGTTAAAACCCTTCTCCATATCATTCAGAATATGTTCTTCCATATAATGGATGATCTGATCTATGTAATAGGGTTCTTCACCATGTAACAGGTAAACAGGCTTAAACTTTCTTGCTTTGATGTCTTTTATTATGTCGGCAGCACTCATATAATGCTGTAAACTTAGATAAAAAATTTGTCTACTTTTGCACAATTATCATTTATACCTACCTATGAATCATTTATGTCCAATATGCAAAACCAGCTACCCTTCAGATGTAAAGTTTTGCATCAATGATGGCGCCCGGCTTATAGCGACCAACAGTTCTGCGGAACAAACTGAACCTCAAGTTCACAATCCTTTTGAACGTCAGCCACAAGTTGGCCAAGCCTATTACAAAGCCTCAATTGGCAATAGATTCGTAGCGTCTTTGTTAGATGGCTTAATTTTTCTTGCATTGATGATACCGGCAGCAGTGATTTTCGTGTTGGCTTTTATTGCCGCATACGGAAGTAAGGAAGAAGAGGCTGCCGCATTTTGTATTGTTGGCATATTACTATTCCTAATCCCGATAGCCTTCCAAATGTTTAAAGATAGTTTCGGAACGGGCCAGAGTCCAGGCAAAAAAGCCATGAAACTCATGGTTATTGATCTCGAAACCAATATGCCATGTACGAAGCAGAAATCATTCTTAAGAAATATCATTATGATGTTGATGGGTATCGTTCCTATTGTTGGCGGATTTATAGAACCGATTATGGTATTGGCAACTGAGGATGGAAGAAGGCTGGGCGACCGTGCCGCAAGTACAATGGTTATCGAAAAAAGTGATTATTTCAACTAAAAACTGCTCCTTATGAATTGTATTAGATGTAATGCACCCAATGCTCCGGAAGCAAAATTCTGCAAAAACTGCGGAACAACCATGATTACCCCGGAGATACAGGCAAAAGACGATCATCAAACCATCAAAGCATTGTTGATCATTATTGGAGTAGATTATCTGCTTTCGATGGTCATGTTCCTGATTCAAAAACTAGTTACCCCATTTGTATCCCAAAATGGTGGAGACTTTGCTCGAATTGACCTGATTTATAAAGTATATGGCTGGACATCAGATATTGTGACTTTAGCTGTAATGCTATTCTTTCTGGTTACCATTAAAAACCAAACCGTTAAAACGGCCTTGATTGTGTTCATCGTGTTAAGATTTATAATTATGATCGGCTACCGGGTTTTTCCTTTCTTCCTGTAATAAAGACCGATGTCATTTATACCTACTCCACTTAACCTACCTGAATATCCTTTCAAAATCACCCTTAAGGATACCCAGTATTTTATATTTGATGAGATAAGGAAAAAGCACCTGGTATTAACGCCCGAAGAATGGGTAAGACAGCATTTTATCCAATTTTTGGTCTTTGTTAAGAAATTCCCAAAATCCCTGATCCAAATAGAAGGAGGATTAACGCTCAACAAGCTCCAGAAAAGAACCGACATCGTTATCTTCAACAATCTAGGTGAAAGAATTATGGTGATAGAATGTAAAGCTCCGGCTGTAAAAATCACACAATCTGTATTTGACCAGGCTGCCCGATATAATTCCGTACATAAAACCAAATGGTTGGTGGTAACGAATGGCTTAAGGCATTGCTATGCGATTATAGATCATCAAAGTTCGCAGTTTGCTTTTATTGAAGAGTTACCAGATTATCAACTGCTTTAAAAATCAAAATTAGCCATTCTATTCAGAGTCTGGAACTGCGAAGCACTCTTGAGGACACAATCCAATAAGTACTCCCGAAAAATCTTTTGCCTGAAGAAGGCAAAAGTTCCTAGGTCTCTTCACAGAAGGCAAATTTTGTTTCAACATGATGCATAACCTGCCTAAACCACAAAAAAATACGGTATTCTATAAAGCTTTTCTAACACAACTGCTTAAAAGAAAATTTAGCTTCTCCGAAAAGGCCTAGGAACTTTGCCTTTTTCAGGCAAAGATTCCAGCCTTAGAGGAGAACGCTTAATTTTCACCTTTACCACCGCCGCCAAGCGCTCTATACAACCCAATCACAGCCTGCCACTGCTGCAATTTATCATCAACTCCTTCCAATTGTGCCGATAACAAATTCTGTTCAGAGGTAAGTACATCTGTATAATTTGTAGCCGAACTATAGCGCAATAACTTCTTTGTAAAATCAACTGACTTTTCTAATGCGGCCAATTGCTTTACTCTGATCCTTTCTTGTTCGACAGCAGTTTGATAAGCGTATAATGCATTGGAGACTTCCTCTCCGGCTTTTAACAGAGATCCTTGAAATACCAATGCTGCTTCCTGTTGAGCCGCCTTTGCAGTAATTAGCCTGGCTTTATTTGCTCCTTTATTAAAGATGGGCTGTGCAATTCCAGCTGCGATATTACCAAATAAGCCATCTGGAGTCAACCAATCTTTTAGGCTAAAGCTGGTAAAACCTCCAGAAGCCGTTAAAGTAAGAGAAGGATAAAATAGTTTACGCGCTACATTTGTATTTTCAAACGCAGCCATAAAAGCATATTCTGCTTGTTTCACATCGGGCCTGTTTTGCAACAACTGTACAGGCAAACCAACTTTAAGATCGACCAATAATTGCTGATCATTTAAGGAAGCTCTATTAATCGTAGCTGATGGCCTTGCCAACAGCACATTTAAGGAGTTTTCAGTTTCTCTGATTTGTCGCTTTAATTTTGGGATAGCCACTTCAGCAGCATATTGGCTGGCTTCACTTTGCACCTCAGCCGCTCCGGTTACTACATTAGCGGCTTTTAAAGACTTCATTGTACGCACATCTGTTTTTCTATTATTGACAGTTTGTTCTAAGATCAACAGTTGCTGATCTAAAGCCAATAAAGTAAAATAACGATTACTGACCTCGGCAATCAGCTGAGTTTGCACAGCTTTACGCGCTTCTTCGGTCTGCAGCAGATTGGCCAATGCAGCTTTTTTAGCACTCTTTAACTTACCCCATATATCAGTTTCCCAAGTTGAGGTTAAGCCCAAATCATATTGCGTAGTGGAACTAATAATTCCGAATCCCTGTGGGAAGGCCAATTTGGATTGTTTAATGCTGGCATTACCATTCAAGTCGGGTAAAAAGGCCGACTTGCTCTGCTGAAAGCCAGCTTTTGCAGCTATGATACGTTCGTATGCTATCTTCAGATTTATATTTTGTTGTAACCCTTCAGCAATCAAACCATTTAGTATGGTATCAGCAAACAACTTGTTCCAGTGTAAAGAGGCTATATTAGTGGTATCTACAGACTCATGATCCCTATATAGCTTTGTGGTATTTAACGCTGGTCTTTGATACTCCTTCGATAGCTTGCAGGAAGCAAGCACGAGAAGCAACATTAATCCTATGTATGATTTCATTTTCTTTTTTCTTTATTGACTTATTCAATTTCATTGGTTTTTGCGGTACCTGAGATCTTTTCCTGTAAGGATTGAAAAACGACAAACAATACAGGGATTACAAATACGCCAAATATGGTCCCAATCAGCATACCACCTACAGCAGCCGTTCCGATAGAGCGATTACTGATTGCACCTGCACCCGTTGCAAGCATTAAAGGCAATAAGCCGAAAATGAAAGCAAAAGAAGTCATCAGGATTGGTCGTAACCTGGCCGTTGCGCCACCTATAGCAGATTGAACAAGACTTCTGCCACTCAATCGGTGCATCAGTGCAAACTCAACAATCAGGATTGCATTTTTTGCCAATAGACCGATCAACATAATCAGACTGATTTGCAGAAATATATTGTTGTCTAAGCCAAATAACCGGGCAAACAAGAATGCTCCTGCCAAACCGATCGGTAAGGATAACAACACCGAGAAAGGCAAAATATAACTCTTATACTGTGCACTCAATAGGAAATAAATAAAGAGCAGGCTCAGTATAAAAATTAGCAAAGTCTGGTTTCCACTAGATAATTCTTCCAACGTTAAACCAGAGAATTCAAAGGTATACCCTTGTGGCAAAGTTTCTGCTGCAACTTCCTGAATAGCCTTGATCGCATCACCAGAACTGTATCCTGGTTTTGGCGCACCGTTTACGGCGCCTGCTGTAAACAGATTAAAACGGTTAATAAACTCAGGACCATAGGTTTTTTTCAGTGTGATAAAACCAGAAATCGGCGCCATTACCCCTTGATCATTTCTAACGAAAATTTTGCTTAATGCTTCTTTGTTACTTCTTTGCGAAGCTTCCGCCTGGATCATTACTTTGTATTGTTTACCAAAACGATTAAAATCAGAGGCATAAATACCACCTAAATAACCTTGCAAAGTTTCCAATACCGTATTTACAGCAACCCCCGCCTCTTTACATTTGGCTACATTTACACTTACCTCGTATTGCGGGAAGCCAGTATTATAAGAAGTGGCTGCATACATAATTTCAGGGCGCTGATTAAGTGTCCCCATAAACTTGCCTATTACGGCATCAAAGGCTTTATAACTTCCGCCGGTTTTATCTTGTAACTGGAATTCAAAACCATCATTGTTTCCAAATCCCTGTAAGGTTGGCGCTGCAAAAAATATAATATTAGCACCTTTAATTTCAGCGGTCTTAGCAAACAATTGCCCAACAATACTCTTAATATCCTGTCCTTTTTTTGTCCGCTCTTTCCATGGTTTCAAACGAATAAAGATGGCTGCGTATGAACTTCCGGTACCACTCATCAAATCCATTCCCGCAAGTCTGGACGACAGTTCGACTTCAGGAATAGAGCGTGCAATACTATCGATCTGATCTGCAATGATCTCTGTGCGTTCCAACGAAGTCGCTGGCGGAAGAATTACGTTTCCGTAAATAGATCCACTATCCTCATTGGGAACAAAACCCGTCGGTGTTGTTTTAACCAAAAACCAAAACAACAAAGAGAATAAGGCGATACCAGCAAATGCCAGCCATTTTTTGTTGATCAAGAAAATCACCGATTTTTTATATCGATTGGTCATAACGCTGAACGAAGCATTAAAACTATCATAAAACCGCTGCATAAATCCCTTTTTAGGTTGATCATGAGCATGATGAGGCTTAAGTAATAAGGCACATAGAGCAGGACTCAAAGTCAATGCATTAACAGCGGAAATAATGATCGCTACGGCTAGTGTTAACCCAAATTGTTTATAAAACACACCTACAGACCCCGTCACAAAGGTTACGGGAATAAACACAGCCGCCATAATCAACGTAATGGAAATGATCGCAGAACTGATCTCGCTCATGGCATGCATAGTCGCTTTCTTAGCCGATTTCGCCCCCTGATCGAGTTTTGCATGCACTGCTTCTACCACTACAATGGCATCATCTACTACAATACCTATAGCGAGTACCAAAGCAAATAAAGTCAACAAGTTAATGGTAAAATCGAACAACTTCAGGAAAAAGAAAGTTCCGATAATGGCCACTGGTACTGCAATAGCCGGAATCAAGGTTGAACGAAAATCCTGTAAGAAAATAAACACCACTATGAATACCAGGATAAAGGCCTCAATAATCGTAAAGATCAGTTTAGAGATTGATGCATCCAGAAACTCGTTAGCATTGGCAAACACCCCGACCTTAATCCCTTTGGGGAAACTTTTCTCTGCATCTTTTAAGATCTTTTCACATTGCTTAATGATATCATGCGCATTCGATCCGGAAGTCTGACTCACGGCCACATAGGGCGATTCCTGTCCTTGCGCAGTCAAAGTACTTGAATAGATAAATGAGCCAAGATTGATATCAGCTACGTCCTTTAATTTAAGTACCTGTCCGCTCCCAACCGATTTCAGAATAATTTGCTCAAACTCTACAGCCTTTTCGAAGCGACCAGTATATTTTAGCGTATACTGAAAACTCTGATTGCTGTTCTCTCCCACCTTACCTGGGGCAGCTTCAATATTTTGTTCTGCAAGTGCTTTTACAATATCGCCAGGAATAAGACCATAAGCGGCCATCGCATCAGGTTTTAACCAGATTCGCATACTATAATCTTTACCGCCATAAACTTGTGCATCTCCAATTCCCTGAATCCTTTTGATCTGAGGAATGATATTGATCTTTAAATAATTATCCAGGAATTTCTGGTCATACTTTCCATCTTCGCTATACAACAGAAAGCTGAACACCTCACTATTCAATCTTTTACTGGTCGTGATTCCCATTTTAATTACCTCAGCAGGCAATAAACTAGTTGCTTTAGTGATCCTGTTCTGCACATTGATGGCAGCCATATCCGGATCTGTACCCTGCTTAAAATTAATGGTGATACTCGCACTGCCGTCGTTACTGGCTTTGGAGGTCATATAAGTCATGTTCTCCACCCCATTGATTTGCTCCTCTAGCGGGGTAATCACACTCTTCATCACTACATCAGCACTGGCGCCCTGGTAGGATGTACTGACCTCAACTGCCGGAGGTGCGATATCAGGATATTGGGAAATGGGCAGGGAGGACAAGCCCAGCAAGCCCAACATGACAATGATCACCGATATTACTGTAGATAATACCGGATTGTCTATAAACTTCTTTAACATGGTTATTTTGTATTTCGTATAAAATCTTATCTATTTTTTAGCAATCAGGGCTTTGATTTTCGTTCCCTCTTTCAGGCTCCCCATTCCTTCCGTCACCACCTGATCGCCGGCATTTAGGCCTTTCTTCACCACATAAAATTCACCGGAAGGAATGTCCATGATCTCTATTTCAATAGGCTTTACTACTCCATCTTTGGTTACTACTACAGCCATCAGCTTTTCCTGCATTTCATAGGTAGCGCTGGCCGGGATAAGCACAGCATCTTTTACTGGCATAGGGATCCTGATGGTTGCACTAGCTCCACTTCTAATCACTCCCTCAGCATTAGGAAATCCGGCTCTTAAATTCACCGCACCGGTTTCTGTGTTGATCAATCCACCAATACTTTCCATATGTCCTTTGTCCTTATAAATCGTACCGTTGGCCAGTAAAAGTGTAACCGCAGGGAAGTGTTTTAGCTTATCCGCCATACTTTTACCTGTAAAACTTTCCGCGAAGTCTAAAAACTGTTTCTCATTAAAAGAGAAATAAGCAAAAACATGAGCAATGTTGGATACTGTAGTCAATGGCTGTGGCGAAGCACCGCTAACCAAGCTTCCTGTCTTATATGGTATAGCGCCCACTACACCGTCAGCTGGGCTATTAATCTGCGTGTAACCCAAATTGGTACGTGCATTTGCAAGACTAGCTTTAGCTTGCGCAAGCGCAGCTTCTTTAGCATGTAAATTAAAATTAGCCGATTTCAATTCGTAATCGCTCACTATCCCCTCTTTTACAAGTGGTAAAGTTTTTTCGACTTGCATTTTTGCGGTATTCACTTCCGCCTCCGCATTTTTAATCGCAGCAGCAGCTGTTCTTACTTCCTGCTCGTATTGTGGCGCATTGATTCGGAATAAAGGCTGCCCTTTTTTCACTGATGCACCTTCATCCACAAAAATCTGCGCGACAAAGCCGTCGACTTTCGGACGAATCTCTACATTTTGCTGTCCCTGAATAGTAGCTGGGTATTCCGTATTTATAATGGCCTCACGCCGTTCAATCGTCGTTACAGGATATTCCTGAATACTTTCTACCTGAGTCGTTTGCTGCTCAGGTCCACATGCCTGTAAAAAAAGCAGTGTTATTAATAATGGTAATTGTATTGATTTCATAATGACAGTATTTGTTTTATGTATTAGTTAAAAAATAGCCGTAAGAATCCCAGTACTCCCAAAAACATCAGGTTTCAGGGCAGTCGGCTGCAATTAAAATGTTACTGGATACCCGCTAAGGCCAGGTTAATATAGCGGCGGTCCGGTAGGCTGAAGAAAAAAGGAATTGAGGTAATAAAAATCCATTGTTGTCTGTTTTAAGTAATTAATACAAATAATAGGGATTACATCACCGTGCATGGAGAAATTATAATTCCTGATATTCTTATAAGTTCAGCAAAGTTAGTACTTTTGTTAATAAAACAACTAAACACTTGTTTTATTAGATTATGAAGACAAATCGTTTTTTAATGTTACTGAAGACTCGTGGTGCTTTAACTTCCGCGGACATATCTAAAGAACTGGGAATCACTAGTGAAGGAGCCAGACTTCAATTGCTTAAGCTTACGGAAGAAGGTTTAATACAATCTACCCATGAGTCAAGGGGAGTTGGCAGACCTACCCAATACTTCAGTTTAACTGAGCTTGGTAACAAAGGCTTTCCAGACACCCATGCGGAACTTACGGTGAAATTGATCCAGCAAATTAAAGAAACGCTAGGAGAAGAAGCCCTCCAAACAATTATATCAGCTGGCGAGCAAAAAGCCAAGCAACGATACAGTCAACAATTACAACAATCAACTACATTAGAAGAAAGAATACAACAACTGGTAAACATCCGAACAGCGGAAGGTTACATGGCCGAATACAGCAAGGATGAAAAGGGTTACCTGTTGATTGAAAACCACTGCCCTATTTGCGCAGCAGCACAAATTTGTCAAGGTTTTTGTACTTCAGAGCTCAATACATTTAAGTTTGTACTCGGAGAAGATGTCAATATCACGAGAGTGAATCATATTATTGCCGGGGATAGGCGATGCGCTTATAGGATTCAAAATTAGCCATTCTGTTCAGAGTCTGGATCTTTTGCCTGAAAAAGGCAAAATCTCCTAAGTCTCTTCACAGAAGGCAAATTTTGTGTCAGCATGATGCAGAAGGCAATTTTGCTTATAGCATGATGCTTAGTGGCATCTTACTGAGAATAATGCTGCTGGTGTACTTTGAGATGGATGCACCAGGTTTATAGTAATACTATCAGTATGTATTGGTTCATTTAGTACAATAATATTTTTGGTTTGATAGTTATCTTTCTTGGTATATATAATGTTTCCATTGCTATCTTTAATCTCATAATTTCTCACACAAAAAGGCATCACATTTTCCGGATGGCCCATCAATACCGATTCCATTGGATGATCATAATCCGTGTCAAAAAACAATTCAATAGTCCTTATTTTCTGTTCTTTATCCCATTTTAAGTTGAGTGATGGCTTAGGATCCGCTAATGCAGCAACCCAGGCATTAGGTGTTGTGGTCGGTCTAAAAACTCCTGATTTAATATTTTCTGCGGCAAATTTAGAAAGTCCAGGTTCTACCTGGATGGCCAGATTGTGACCTTCTGGCCTACGCTGTGGACACCAAAACTCAAATTCGTCAACACCAATATCTTCCGCTGGCGTTTGCTTGCCATAATTAGACACCGCTTTGTTCACGAGGTTAAATACAGAAAGCACTCCAGTAATACGATGTTCAGAATGATAGATTTTCACCGAGGGATTTTTGTGTATTACGATAAACACATATGCATCTTCGACTAATGTCGCAGCAAAATCCACATGCAAACGGTTCTCGCCCGGTACAATCGTCAATACTTTCTTCTCCAATATCACATCCGGCGTATAGTTACCCGATTTTCCGCTAATACGCAGCTCTACATCAAGTGTCGTATCCACTGATGATTCCGCATAGAAAGTAACCTGAGGCACTTTACCTTTATTCAATGGCAGCATTTGTGCGACAGACACATCCAGATCTTTCAATATATCTAAAGGCAATTTATTCAAAACGTATTCACTTGATGCAGAAACTTCAGCAGATTGCACAAGATCCTCATCATCTGCCAACTCAAATCCAGGGATATGCTGACCACTTTTCAACAATTCCTTTTGCAGATCTTCCATAAAGTTTTTAGGCAATAAATCTGCTGGGTTTAGCTCATGCTTGTTGGCCAGAAATGCAGCCATCCCTACAGCCTGACCTACATGCGCTGCAGTGGCCATTACTCTCGTTGATGCGAATGCCACATGTGAAGCACTAATAATCCTTCCAGCAAAGAAAAGATTCTTGATGTTTCTGCTGTATAAACAACGATAAGGGATTTGATAAATGCCTTTACTGTGCCATTGATTACAGCCTGGTTTTTCACTAAAGACACCATCAGCAGGATGGAGATCTATTGACCAGCCCCCGAATGCTACTGCATCTGTGTGGGTATTTTGAGAAACCACATCTTGCTGACGAAGTATATAATCTCCTTCAAATCGACGGCTCTCTCTTTTCCCTGGAATAGTGCCTACCCATTCCAATGTCATGGTTTCTGCTTCAGGAAATTCACCCGAATTTTTAATGTAATCCCATACACCATAGACTACTCTCCAAAGTTCCCACTTAATCTTTTCAGTATCATGTACAGTATCTAGCCTTCCACCATATTCAAGCCACCATAATTTACAGCCATATTCTTTGGCATTAAAGCTTTTGAAACGTGGAATTTCCTTCGTAATGTCTTTTAGTGCAAAATCTGGCGCCACAAATTTCACTGGCTTACCTGTATCCTTACTGTAAAAATAAAGACTGTGCCCCAGGAGTTCGCCATACTCAGTACTTGGTGCAAATTTCTCCCCGAATTCCTCTTTACTTTCAGCACCCATCCTAAAGGCCGCTCCCGCTAAAAAGCCAACAATTCCATCTCCAGATGCATCACAGAACAAAGGTGCTTCAATGATATATTCGGTTGAATTTTGGCTACAAAAAGCTTTTACCGATGAGATGGTATCCTTATCTGATTTATGAACCTCATAAACTACAGTATTTAACAAAAGAGTAATATTAGGCTCAGCAGCTATCTTATCTAATAAGATGGTATCAAAAATTAAGGCATTACCTTCTTTATTTCTATAAGTATTCTCTACCAAAATCTCATCAACAACACCACCTTCCCTACTCCATCGGTTGTTATTCCCCATGTGTGAAGTAGCGCCAAGGATCCATAATCGAACTTCACTAGACGAGTTTCCGCCTAAAACGGGCCGATCTTGCACAAGAACAACTTTGAGACCTTTACGCGCAGCAGTAATCGCTGAGCAAACCCCAGACAATCCGCCTCCAACTACTAAAAACGCTGTACTTAATTTTTCAGATACCAAGCTACGGGCATCTGTTCCTTCTGATTTTATCATAGTAAATATTTGGGTGAACCCAATAATGTTATAGATTTTATATTAATGTACTTTCTTAAATGATGCGTTTAGTGGAATCCATGCACTCAATAAAATTACAGTAGCAATAACGGCCACCATGGATGTTCCTTTACTGGTAAAAGCGCAAAGTATATACAATAGCAATGCGATAAATGCCAATGAAAATGAAATGACCTGTAAACCGAACTTGTTTTGTCTTTTGATCTCTGCTACCTCTTCTTCATCAACTACAGGCACATTTGCCGCACGATAAGCTTTGAGCTCTTGCAATTGCAAATACTCCGCGCTTACTTTCCCTTTATAAGCTGCATACAGTTCATAAATCAAAAGCAAAATAAAAGGAAGTAATACACCAAGCAGCATTTCACTTGCACGACTGAGTTTATAGTCAAGCACAAGTGGCAACACTATTTTAAATATTAAATTAACGGCCAGACTGACCATGGTAATGGTGATAGTCGCTTTGCCTGTAATACGTTTAGAAAACAATGCCCATATTGGTGGAGCCAATAATGGTCCGCCTGTAATTGCGCCTACACTTAATGTAAATTCAACAATTCCTCCTATATAGGGTACAATAAGCGCAATTACAATCATACCAAAACCAAAGCACCAAGATGAAGTACGAGCAATCTTCATCAGCTTCTCATCCGACGCCTTTGGGTTAATTGTTCCTTTATAAATGTCATTTGTAAAAACTGCAGACACCACATTTAAAGCTGTATTGGCTGATGCCGACGTTGAGAAATACATACCTGTCAAGATTAAGCCCATCAATCCTGCTGGCAAAACTTGCTTACAAACCATTAAATAAGCATTTTCAGTTTCTAAACCCGTAAGACCTGGATTAATCGTCTGATAAATCATTGGGGGTAGCATCCACAATACCGGACTTAAAATGTATAATCCAGCAAATAGAAACGCCACTTTAGAAGCAGACTTTGGGGTATCTACACTGGTATAACGTTGTACGAAAGTCCAGTTTCCACCGATATAAAAGATATGATACAGTGCAAAAGCACCAATAAAGCCCCAGGTATACTCCCCATTAACTACATTAAAGAAATCATGGGGTACTTTAGTCAAAAATGTTTGTACGCCACCAGCCTCTGTAAATGCCAAAGGAATGATCAAAAGAACGGCAGCTGTGAGGATTACAAATTGCAAAATGTCAGTAACCATAACTGCCCATAAACCACCAACTGCAGTATAAGCAATCATGAGTATCCCTAAAATAAGGGTAACAGGCACTAAGGGAAACTCCAAAGATGACCCTACCAATTTAGCTACCGAATACAACACTGATCCTTTGATGAACAGTGAGACCAACATAAAAATATAAATAAAGCTTTTCTGTACGTGAGCACCTAATCTGTCTTTTATAAATTCAGCTGCAGTCAAACTTCCCGTTGCCTTCCACTTTGGCGCGATATATAAGCCTGTTATTAATCCTCCGATACACATGGTCCATTGAATAGTAACAGCTACCCATCCATATTTATAAGCGATTGAACCCCATGCTACAAAAGTACCCGCAGAAAAAAAGCTCATGAAAAGGGATAAGCCACCGATAAACCAAGGCACCGCCTCGCCACCCGCAAAGAATGATTTCAGGTTTCTTCCCGTTCTCGAAAACAGCAAACCTATAACCATAATAAACACTGAAAAAACGACGATAACCGAGGTATCTATTATTGAATTCATGCGATTGGTTTATTTATTTGTCTTTAAATTTTTAATTACTTTTTCCGCTACTGTTTTTAAATAAGCAGCAAAATCCGCAGGAACTTTATTAGGCACATACTCAATTTTTAATGGAGATTCATTAAATAGCGTCGCATACCAGATTAATGAGCCTAGATATCTACCCGCTTCATTGGCATGATTTGGATCAAACACCATTTTGTTATCTTTCCAGTAATAGCCCATGTTAAGAGAGTTTACCTGGTTCGGCAGGTTGGGATACACCGGATTTGCATAGTCAAAAGCAGTATCCTTTTTAAAACCAAATACCTTATCTGAAGCCACTTCATAGAAAGCATCACCTACAGGCATAATTTTCGCATTCAACTGTTTGGCTAGTGCGTGATAAGCCGCTCTTGACTTCTTCCACATTTCAGTCTGATCTTTAGCCAACTGCTCTGGCGCTACTCTTCCAAATTTTAGAGCATCACTTCTATAAGCCCAGGTTTGATGAATAATGATCCTGGCATTCGGTTGGATTTTTTTAATAAAATCGTATAGTTTTTGAGCGTAGGGATTATAGCTTTGCTGATCGGCAGAAAAATAAGAAGCCTGTTGTAACGTAACGACATCCCAGGTACCTGCTGATAAAAGCATACGCAAGGATTTACCTTTATAAGGTTTTCCTTTAGGGTCTTCAGGATTGGCTTCTGCAGCCTCCACATATCCCCAATGCTGCTCTAAAGAATGACCACCTAATTCTGCTCTACCAACAGTCAGTTCAGTTCCCTTTTCATTTGTAAAATTTGGTAAATACGCTGACGCATTTTGAGAAAAACTATTACCAATAATAAATAGCCTTAAATGCTTAGGATTGCTTTGCCCAAATGATAAACCAGTAATAAGGCACAAAATGAGCAGTAAGGTAGATTTTTTTATATGTTTCATTTTTTCAGTGTTTTTATATTTCATACTATAATTGATCTCCATCTATCAATTTATCACCGGCCCCTTGATCAGATTTACGCCTGGCAGGAATTCTCATCATGGGGCCAGTCTCCCATACATTGGTTACAAACAAGATTAAAGACAAATAATATCGGGATGAAAAAATATATAATGCCCGATTTTTTGGATGATAATACATTGCTCATATTTGGTTTGGTCTGGTTTGGTTTAAACCATTGAAACAAAAATATAAATTAATCTTAGTTTTCAAACATTATTTATCTTTTATTCTCAAAAAATCCTGCTCAGTAGCCAAAAACAAAACCACAAAACATTTAAAACCAGTGAAATAAAAAACAAAACAACCGAAATAAAAATAATTAACAATCTAATTGGTTTGGTTTGGTATGGATTGTGTTTTATCGAAAATATCAGTTAGTTTTGCAAGGCAACAAAAAAATATATGCCTCAAGATTCAAAATCTAAAATTGATAAACAAAGTATAGACACCGACTCATCTGCTGTCTCTACACATAGATTGAAATATTTGCAGTTAGCAGAATATATTAACCATCTCATTGAAATAGACGAACTCAAAATTAACGACAGGCTCCCATCTTTAAACCAATTAATTGAAAAATTAAAAATCAGTAAGGAAACGGCATTAAAAGGCCTTAGCTATTTATCTGAAAAAGGAATAATAGAAGCCGAATACCGAAAAGGTTATTATGTAAAGAAGAAGACGCACTATCAACCCTATCGGATATGCCTGATTCTTGATAAAATGAATGTCTTAAGGGATCGGGTATATCAGTCTTTTTTAGAAGCAATTAAGGGTCAGGCAGATGTAGATGTATATTTTCATCATCACAATTTTAAAGTATTCGAAAAACTTGTTGATGAGAATCTATCCAATTACACTCATTTTATAATCACAACTTTCCTACAAGGTAACACTACCGAAGTCCTCAACCGCATCCCCCCACAAAAGAGAATCATACTGGATTATGAAGAAAAAAACCTGACTGGGGATTATACCTGCATTTATCAGGACTATAAAACGGATATTCAAGAATCGCTTACTGAGCTACTTCCACAGCTGGAGAAATACTCTAGATTGGTATTAATTGCACCTCTAGAAGCATTTCATGCCAAAGAGGTAATAAAGGGCTTCGAGGCTTTCTGTAAGTTGAACCGCAAAAAACATATCATTTACAACACAGTGGATGAAAATCATTGTAAACAAGGCGATGCCTACATCACATTTAGCAGATATGATCAGGATGATGTTTCCATTATTAAATTGGCCCGCAAAAATCAATGGAAATTAGGGAAAGACATTGGACTGATTTCCTATAATGATACCGCAGTTAAAGAAATATTGGAAAACGGAATTACCGTAATCAGTACCGATTTTAATAAAATGGGAGAAGAAGCAGCTAAAGCTATCCTGACAAAAACGACGATTACAATGCGAGATCCAGCAAAAGTGATCTTAAGGAATTCTCTCTAATAGTGTCAAAATAAAGGCAAAGTAAAGGCAAAATAAACCATTCTATTCAGAGTCTGGGATCTCTTTCCGATGAAGAATCGAAAAAATCTCCCTAGGCCTCTTCACAGAAGGTATATTTTGTTTCAACATCATGCTTTTACATTATTTTCATTGCTTTGGGTGAGATAAAAATATACCTTCTCAGAGAAGACCTAGGCGCTCTTTGCTCCTCTTCAGGAGCCTAAGAGATGCCAGACTTCGAAGAGAACGGTTTATTTTTAATTCTTAATTCAAAGCAGCCAGGCTTTCTTCAATAATTTTGATTTTTCCCTCAGCATCAGCCTGCTTGTTTCTTTCATTTTGAATAATTTCAGGCTTAGCGTTCTGCACAAAGCGCTCATTGCTCAACTTAGCGTTAACAGACTTCAAAAAGCCTTGCAAGTAAACAAGCTCCTCATTCAGACGTACTCTTTCCGCATCAGCATCAATTGCTTCATTCAAGTGTATGAAAAACTCATCATTTCCAACCATGAAACTAACAGCCCCAGGAATCTTATCATTTACCAGTTCAACCTGACCAATGTTAGCCAACTTGAAAACGATGTTCAACCATTTTTCATAGTCTAATCCCGAGTTTACTTTAATCGCTAGTGGCAATGCTTCTTTAGGCGAAATCTGTTTTGTATTTCTTACATTTCTGATTTCTGCAACTAAAGTTTTAATCACCTCTACATCTTTCAATAAGGCTGCATCAGCATTTCCAACAACAGGGTAGTTAGCTACAATACAACACTCCATTTCACCTCTTTCGCCAAACAGCTCATCATGCCACAATTCTTCTGTTAAGAAAGGCATAAACGGATGCAATAAGGTTAATATCCTTTCGAAGAAACCTGCAGTTGCTTTTAAAGTTTCAGCATCAACCGGATGCTGATAAGCTGGTTTCACCATTTCCAGGTACCAGGCACAAAAATCATCCCATACCAGCTTATAAGTCGCCATTAAAGCTTCAGACAGACGGTATTGCTTAAAGTTATCTTCAATTTCAGCAAGTGCCTCATTAAAACGGTTCTCGAACCACAATATAGCCTGCTGATTTGGGTTTTCCAGGTTCTCATCTACTTCCCATCCTTTTACCAGACGGAAGGCATTCCATATCTTGTTGGCAAAATTACGTCCCTGCTCACAGTAGCTCTCATCAAACATCAAGTCGTTTCCAGCTGGAGAACACAATAGCATCCCTACCCTCACACCATCAGCACCATATTTTTCAATCAAGCCAATTGGATCAGGAGAGTTACCTAATGATTTAGACATCTTACGTCCAAGCTTATCCCTAACAATACCTGTAAGGTATACATTAGTAAATGGCTTCTGACCTCTAAACTCATGCCCTGCCATAATCATCCTTGCAACCCAGAAGAATAAAATTTCCGGTGCAGTAACCAGGTCATTCGTTGGATAATAATAATTGATATCCGGATTATCAGGATTTTTAAAACCATCAAATACCGAGATTGGCCATAGCCATGAAGAGAACCAGGTATCCATTACATCAGGATCCTGTTTTACAAATGGAGCAAACTGGTTTTTGCAACCTGCAGCTTCTTCAGCTGTAAAGTTTCCATCAGGATCTTTAAGCTTCAATAGCTCAACTAGAGCCTCATCTTTAGTTTTAGCAACCACCCAGTTTCCCTGGTTATCGTACCAAGCTGGAATCTGTTGTCCCCACCAAAGCTGGCGACTAATGTTCCAATCGCGCACATTCTCCATCCAGTGACGGTAGGTGTTCACAAACTTCTCAGGAATTAGCTTTACATCGCCATTTAAAACATCATCTAAAGCCGGCTTAGCCATCTGATCCATTTTACAGAACCATTGCATAGACAGTTTTGGCTCAATAGCGGCATCCGTACGCTCAGAAAAACCAACCTGAGATTTATAATCTTCTACCTTTTCTAAATGAGCTGCTTCGTCCAATAACTTAGCAATCTTTTTTCTGGCGATAAAACGATCTTCACCCACCAAAATAACAGCAAGTTCGTTTAACGTACCATCGTCATTTAGAATATCTATAACCGGTAGTTTATGTTTTAAACCTAGTTCATAATCGTTAAGATCATGCGCCGGCGTAACTTTTAAACATCCAGTACCAAAATCCATGGTTACATATTCATCCTCAATAATCGGAATTTCACGATTGATTAAAGGAACAAATACCTTTTTACCTTTCAGGTGCGTATAACGCTCATCGTTCGGATTGATGCAGATTGCCGCATCAGCCATAATAGTTTCCGGACGTGTAGTAGCAATAGTAACAAAGTCATCACTTCCTGAAACGGTATATTTGATGTAATATAATTTCTGGTTTACTTCCTTACGGATTACTTCTTCATCGGAAACAGAAGTTTTACCAGCCGGATCCCAGTTTACCATACGAATGCCTCTGTAAATCCATCCCTTTTTATATAAATGAATAAAACTGTCGATAACCGCGTCAGATAGATCATCTTCCATGGTAAAGCGTGTACGATCCCAGTCGCAACTTGCGCCTAGTTTTTTCAACTGCTCAAGGATAATGCCTCCGTATTTCTCTTTCCACTCCCAGGCATACTTCAAAAACTCTTCACGGCTAATGTCCGCTTTATTGATCCCTCTTTCTTTAAGCATGGCTACTACCTTAGCTTCTGTAGCAATAGAAGCGTGGTCGGTCCCCGGTACCCAGCAAGCATTTTTACCCTGCATACGAGCTTTACGGATCAATACATCCTGAATGGTGTTGTTCAGCATATGGCCCATGTGCAAGACCCCAGTCACATTTGGTGGCGGGATTACAATTGTATAAGGCTCACGCTCATCTGGCTCAGAGTGAAAAAACTTCTTTGAAAGCCAGTAACTATACCATTTATCTTCAGTCGATGCCGGATCGTATTTAGTAGAAATGCTCATTATTTTGAAAGTATCAGATTTTGAAGGCGTAAAATTAAGGAAAAAAAAGAGAAAAGCTGTTAGCTTCATTAAACCGACCAAAGCGAGCTACCGAATGCAAAAAACAATAAAAACTAACGAAAAATCTTTCGCTGATTGCAAAATCTTTGCAAATCAGCTCGGAGCGCCGATTTTTTTTAGGCACCAACTAAGGGATTGTGTATTTTCAGGGGACCTATGGTTAAATTGATAAAAATATGAACCATTCAGACGAAAATGACAATTATGATGAATTTGCTGCCCGGTGGATCGACAAGACTATAAACCAGGAACAGCAGAAGAAGTTTAATGCCTGGTATTACCAGGGTCAGGATCAGCCCCTGGTGATACCTACTACTTTTGTGGCTGACAAAGAAACACACAAGGAACGCATTTATCAAAAAGTACTTGCTGGTATCGAACAGGGGCCGCAGCGTTCGCCGACAAAACTTTGGAACAGGATATTTATCGCGGCGTCCATATGCATTTTGTTTTCGGTAGCACTATATTTTTATATTCAGAGGCCTCAGCAATTTAACCTCAACGAGCTTGCCAGGCAATATGGCACTGGTAGTCAGGTGGCGGTTTTAACAGATCCGGATGGCAGGCAGTCCCTGTTGAAAGATTCGACTTTTAATATGTCAGCCGAAGCAGGACGTTTCAATTCAAGATCAGGAAACGGCTCAGCCAGTATTACAACACCTAGAGGTTCGCGTTATCAGGTATCGCTGGAAGACGGAACTAAAATTTGGCTGGGAGCAGCCAGTTCTATCACCTATCCGGTTAAATTTGGTAGGACCGACAGAACTATCAAACTTTCTGGAGAAGCCTATTTTGAAGTTGCACACCAGCCTCAGAAACCTTTTCATATTAAAATCACATCGCAGAAACGTCAGCTTGACATCACCGTGATTGGGACTAAATTTAATGTGAGTGCCTATCCTGAAGATTCCGAAGTACAGACACGTGTATTTGAAGGTTCAGTAAAACTGAGTTCAGACAGCCATACTACTGTTTTAACAAAAGGAGAAAAAGTTATTTTTAAAGATGGAATATTACTACCTAAAGAGGAAAATAATGATGAAGACTGGATGCGTGCTGGAACATTGCATTTTGACAAGGACGACATAAAACAGGTGATGCGCATGCTTGCAAGGGAATATAATGTAAAACTAATATACCATGGAAGAGCAAAGAGAATATACCTGACGGGTGAAATCAGTCGTAAAAGAGAACTAAAAAGTGTCCTGCATATTATTGAAGCAGTAACCGATTATCAGTTTTTGCTTGAAGATGGACGTGTAACAGTTTTTGAACCCAATGCAACCCGCTACTGATATGGAACAATACAAGAATTTTACAGATATTGAATTGGTGGCAACATTAAAAAACAGTGATAAGACTGCATTTGCAGAAATTTATAACCGTTATTGGGATAAGCTCTTTAGTATTGCCGGGCATAAGCTGGATCAATTGGAAGATGCAGAGGAAGTGGTCCAGAATATATTTATCTCCTTATGGAACCGCCGTGCGACTTTAAATATCACCAGTACATTAAACAGCTACCTTGCCGTATCGGTCAAATACAGGGTAATAAAAGTACTGGAAAAACAATATCATAAAAGAAAATATGCAGACAGCTTAGGGCAGGGACAAAGACTGGATGATTCTACCCAGGAATGGCTTGAGTTTACGGAACTTAAAGCACAGCTGGAACAGTTGGTAAGGGGGCTCCCTGATAAATGCCAGCTAGTTTACCGGATGAGCAGGGAAGATGGATTTAGTCAGAAAGAAATTGCGAAAAAACTAGACATTTCCGAAAAAACAGTAGAAGCCCACATGGGTAAAGCCCTAAAAACCATCCGATCAGGATTAAACATTTTCATCTCTATGCTTTTATAACAAAGTAAAGGGGGCAGTACTTTTTGTGCTGCCCCCTTTACCTCTTGTGACCATAAAAATTCAGAGTAATCTGTATTTCTTACTTCAGATTCTGATTAAAATAATCCGTTACTTTTTGATATAAATGCACCCGATCTTTGCCCATTACATTGTGCTCATGACCAGGATAAATCATATAGTCCACCTGCACGCCTTTATCAACGGCATGTTTCACAAAATCAACTGAGTGTTGCTGTACAACTACAGGATCCTGCTGACCATGGATTAACATCAGTTTTCCTTTCAGCTGATCAACTCTGTTGCTCAAATAAGTAGCCGCATAACCTTCAGGGTTCTCCTGAGGTGTATCCATATAACGTTCAGTATACATGATTTCATAAAACTGCCAGTTAATTACCGGACCACCTGCTACCGCAGCTTTAAAAACGCCAGGATGTGTCAACATAAAATCAGTAGTAGCAAAACCGCCAAAGCTCCAACCAAATAAGCCCATATTAGCTGAATCTACATAAGGTTGACTTTTTAAGTAATCAACAGCGTTCATCATATCTTCCATTTGGACATCACCAGCATGGCGGAACATCGACTGCTCAAAAGCCTTACCTCTGTTGTCGCTGCCCCTTACATCAACCGTAAGTACTACATAGCCATTTTGAGCCATATATCTCGACCAGTAGTCACCAGCACCGCCATTCCAACCATTCGTAATCAATTGTGCATGCGGCCCGCCATACCAGTAAACAACTACGGGATACTTTTTAGTGGCGTCATAATTTACTGGCTTGTACAAATTCATGTACAAATCATCACCAGATTTACTTTTAATGGTAAATATTGAAGAGTTTTCTGTAGCATATGTAGCCAAAGGATTAGCAGCTTTCAACAATACTTTAGCTTTTAAAGTAGCCGTCTCCACCAACTGAATCACTCTTGGATCTTTAGGCGTGCTGTAACTATCAATTACGGTATTGCCAGAAGTACTTACCTGTGCATTATGAACAGCAAACCCTTGTGTAATCCTTCTCGTTTTACCAGACTTTACATTTAACACATATAAGTTCCTTGTAATTGGCGATTCTTCTGTCGACACATAAAACAACTGATCTCCTTTAGCATCAAAATCTTTTACATCCAATACCTCCCAAGGCCCTTTAGTCAATTGTTTTAGCAATTTTCCTGTCGAGCTGTATAAATACAAATGGTTCCAGCCATCTCTATTACTTTGCCAAATGAACTTCGAAGGATCATTTTTCAAGAATAACATAGGTACCAATGGCTCCACATACTTCTCGTCCTTTTCTTCAAACAAAGTCTTCACAAAATCACCAGTTACCGCATCATACTGATTTAGCTTCATGTGATTTTGACCACGGTTCAATACAGCTATATAAACATATTTATCATCCGGGCTCCAGGCAATATTGGTTAGATATTGCTCAACAGGCTCACCAGTTTTCAAATAAACTACGCTTTTGGTTTCCGCATTGTAAACCCCAACTGTTACATGATGACTTTTATCACCAGCCATAGGATACTTGATGTTCACATTGTGAGCTGGTCTAGTCGTCCAATCGATAATCGGATAATCAGTAACCATGCTCTGGTCCATTCTGTAAAAAGCAAGCAGCTTACCGCTATTGCTCCAGAAAATTCCTTTGCTGATACCGAATTCTTCCCTGTGTACCGATGAAGCATAAACAATATCCTTGCTACCATCCGTAGTCACCTGTTTTTTATCAGCACCTTTAGCGACAAACAAGTTAAAATTATCAAGGTAAGCTACATAACCTGCTTTACTTTCCTCAACATTAGCCATACTCATTAACGACTTGTCAACAAGCACTTCTACAGTATTTTTAACCGGATTAAGCGCTACCTTGCTACCATTAAGATTTAAAATCCAATTCGCTCCCTGATTAAATTGAATTATAGGCAACATTTTCAAGGTATCCTGTTGTGCTGCTCTTAATTTTTGGTTCAGCAAGCTTAAAGTCAAAAATGCTTGATCTTCTTTAGTTTTAGCATTGCCACTTAACCAAACCGGAACATTACCAACCCGTTTGGCATATACATAATCCTCTGTTCCATAGATAAATTGAATTTGAGATAAGTTTTCGGGTGCAAGCACAGTCCGCGCATTGCTCATCGCATCCTGCATGGTCAACTGTTTATTTTGGGCAAAACCACAAAAAGCAATTGATACCAGGTGGATCAGCAGAATCAGTTTCTTCATTCGTATAAAAAATTAGTTTGGACAAACTTATATAAAATGCTGCAAATAACATTACTTCTTGCCTTACCTTTGTCGCAATGAAAACGATACTTGCCGGCTTACTATTTGCCATGTTATGGGCTTCAGCATCTGTAGCTACCAAATTTGGTATACTATCGGCCCCACCTTTAATACTCGGAAACCTGCGTTTCTTTATTGCCGGTCTGGTTTTGCTAGGCTATTGTTACCTAATTAGCAGAGATAAACAATACAGACTACCCAATACAGAAGAATGGCGACAGCTAGCCATTTTTGGCTTTTTAAATACCACGGTATACCTTGGCATGTATGTTTTTGCGATGAAATATACTGCTGCAGGAATAGGTAGTCTGGCTACTTCTACCAATCCATTGTTAATTGTATTACTCTCATCCTGGTTAATGGGCCGCAAGCCTGCCAAAAGCGAAATCATTAGCATCATTATTGGTATGACTGGTATAGCACTTGCCACTTACCCCCTACTTAAAAACAGCGGTACAAGTGTATTCGGAGTAACGATATTAATGCTAAGCATGGTTGCTGTCTCCTTCGCCAGTGTTTATTATGCTCGGGTTACATGGACACTGCCCAACCTGTTGATCAACGGCTGGCAGGTAACACTTGGTGGACTATTCCTACTACCCTTCACCCTTACCATGAGCGATTTCTCTTCCGTACAATTTGATAGCAGGCTTATTTATTCCGTGCTTTGGCTTAGTTTGTCCGTTTCTGTCGTTGGATTGATCTGTTGGTTTTATCTGTTAAAAATAGACACCGTAAAAGCTTCGCTATGGTTATTTCTTTGCCCCCTATTCGGCTTCTTCTATGCCTGGTGGTTGTTAAATGAGCCCATTACACTATACACTATTGCAGGTACATTACTGGTAATAACCGGATTATATATTGGTCAACGCAAAAAGTTTATAGCATAAATATTAAGCTTCACACAATATTTTTTGTTAAAATATGTTAAATACATATAAAACGAGAAGAGATGAAGACGATAAATGTATTTTCCTTTACGAGCAGCATCCTTAGAAGACTTAGTTTAGTCAAAATTTATTATTGGTTTAATAAGTAGTCTTTTTATTGATACTTAGTTAAAAACTATTTTATCTAAGTTTGCAGGAATGAATAAGATCACTTTAACTGCCGACGGCTCGAACACTTTATACAACGAAAGCATTGGCGAACATTACCATTCCAAACACGGAGCCCTGCAAGAAAGCAAACATGTATTCATTGATGCAGGATTAAAACATGCTATTACTAGTTTCCCCAATCAGGAAATCAATATTCTTGAAGTTGGTTTTGGTACTGGTCTTAATTTTTTACTGAGCGCCGATTATTGCCATAAAAATCAAATAAAGCTTAATTACATCTCATTAGAAGCCTTTCCTTTACAAATTGAAGAACTAGAATCAACAGGATACAATAACTATGTGCCAAAGGCTATATGGGACGGGGTGATTAACAATTATGGCAAAGCCCTACAACAAGCTGTAAGCATCCTTCCAGATCAGCAATTGAAAATCCTGCATACTTATCTGCATCGGTACGAAACGGAACAGCAGTTTGACCTGATCTATTATGATGCCTTCTCTGTACAACACCAACCCGAAATGTGGACCGATGAAATCATTGCTCATGTCTGTAAATTTCTTAAACCATCTGGCATTTTCGTAACCTATGCCATTACAGGTAAACTAAAACGTGCTTTAAAAAGCATTGGCTTTAGTATAGAGAAATTACCAGGCGCACCAGGAAAAAGAGAAATGCTTAGGGCTACGAAGGGATAAGTAATCTCGTCGATAAAATATTATTCTTTCCTAACCCTTGGCAAGCCATTTGTTTTTTGGTTAATTTAGGTAATCAATAACCCATCTATATGAAAAACATCTCTCTGCCTTTTCACACCAAATTAGCAATGGTGCTATTTTCTATTATTTGTCTGGGTTACCTGGCTATTTTAGGACAAACTTTGCTCGCACCCCTGCTTACCTCTTTTTTACTAGCTTTATTGCTACTACCCATATCTGGTTATATGGAGCGAAAATGGCGTTTTAAAAGGAGTGTTGCCTCCATCGTATCCGTAGTCTTGATGATTGTGGTCATTACAGCCATACTTTACTTTTTGGCTAATCAGCTTACAGATCTCTGGAAGGACTGGCCATTATTGAAACATCAAGCAGAATCCTCTTTCCACGACATCCAGCATTGGATTTCCAATACCTTCAATGTCAACACACAAAAACAAATAGACTACCTTAAAGATAGCGCCAGCAGCGCTTTATCCACAAGTGCTTCGGTACTTGGTGCTACATTACTTACCGTATCCTCTACTTTCCTATTTCTCTTTTTCCTACTTTTATTTACCTTTTTCATCCTTAACTACCGCGCGGTACTGTTCAGTTTCCTAACCTCAGTTTTCGAAGCAAAACACGCACAAAAGGTAAGTGATGTTGTAAGACAGGTTCAATACATTATTAAAAAATACATTACAGGTCTTTTTTTACAGATGTTTATTGTTACCATCCTAATGGTATCCGTACTCTTGATATTAAATGTAAAATATGCCGTTCTGCTGGGATTGATTACCGGGATTTTTAATATCATTCCTTATCTAGGGATTTTCACCGCATTGCTAATCAGTGTGCTCATCACCTTTGCTACCGCCGGAGCTGGTAAAGTTTTACTAATTGTAATTGCCTTTGTATCTGTTCATGCCCTCGATGGAAACGTCTTAATGCCACTCGTTGTAGGCTCAAAAGTAAAAATCAATGCCCTATTTGCCTTTATTGGCATCGTGATCGGCGAAATGATGTGGGGCATATCAGGCATGTTTCTGTGTATCCCATACCTTGCCGTACTCAAAATCATTTTTGATAGAATTGATCAGTTAAAACCATGGGGAGTTTTATTAGGAAGTGAAGAAAAACCTTTAAAGAAACGAAGGGTGTATCGTATCACCAAGAAAATAAAACTCGAAGAGCAAGAATAGTCCAGGCATATGGAAGAGAACAAATCACCGCACATACTAAATACATCCGCTACTTTACTTGGACTGTGTTTTATTGTACTGACCTCCATTAAAGTATCAAAAATGCAGGACAGTACATTGATTGATGAAACAACAGCCCTAGCTATTATTTTATTCATGACCAGCTCCATCCTCTCCTTTCTCTCTATGAGAAAAAAAAGAGATCTAAACGATCGCTTAGAGAAGTTTGCTGATTTTATGTTCCTATTTGGTCTGCTGGTTCTTTTTTTAACCACAATGATGGTTACCTTTAACATCGTAAAATAATTCTTAACAATGCCCAATAATATACCTCCTGTTACCGCAACAGACCCATCGTCTGCTTTCCTTAGATTATTAAATGTTTTAGATACCCTACGAACACAATGTCCATGGGATAAAAAACAAACTATGGAAACCTTGAGACATCTTACAATTGAAGAAACTTACGAGCTTTCGGACGCCATTTTAGAAGGCGATCTTGATGAGGTGAAAAAAGAATTAGGTGATGTCATGATGCACTTGGTGTTTTACGCACGCATAGCTTCCGAGACTAATGACTTTACCATTGTAGATGTGTTAAACAGCGTTTGCGACAAGCTGATTAACCGTCACCCGCATATTTATGGAGATGTAGAAGTGCAAGATGAACAGGATGTAAAACGCAACTGGGAAAAAATTAAACTGATGGAAGGTAATAAATCTGTATTAGCAGGTGTACCTGCTGGTCTGCCTTCTTTAGTAAAAGCTAGCCGCATTCAAGAAAAGGCACGTGGTGTTGGCTTCGACTGGGAAGATAAGTCTCAGGTTTGGGAAAAGGTCGAAGAAGAAATGCAGGAGTTTAAAGCCGAGTTTAATGTGGTCGACAATTCAGCTATTGATATTGAAAAAGCAGAAGAAGAGTTTGGTGATTTATTGTTCTCGTTGATCAATTACGCACGTTTTATCAACATTAATCCAGAAAATGCCCTGGAGAAAACCAATAAGAAATTCATAAAACGCTTTCAATATTTAGAAAGCAAAGCCAAAGAAAGTGGCAAGGAATTGCAAGATATGACATTAGCAGAAATGGATGTTTATTGGAATGAAGCTAAATTAAAAAAATAACCGTTCTTTTCGGATTATTAATTCACTTTAACTTCTTGATTTCATCAATAGTAAGTTTAGTGGTTTTGGCTATAAAATCAATAGAGAGGCCCTCCTTTTTAAGCTGAATTGCGATTTCAATAGCTTTTTCATAATGCCCTTGCTTTGTTGCCCTATCCAATAATAATTCTTCTATTCCCATGGTTTCAGTTCTTCCTAAGGCTTGCACCTCTTGTTCAAATATATTGTTAAATTCTTCTGTTTCAAAACGCACATAGTATCTCAGAAAGTTCATTATCTGCTTTATTTTATCAGTTCCAAAGCTCTTTTTATGCAGCGCTTCAAGTATGGTTCGTTTTATGGTAAGCAATAAACAATCTCGTTCTCTCTTATTCGAGATTCTACTAACTTTAAAAGCTGCTTTAGCGATCAATACTATTAAGGCGAAAGGATTATTGCTCTTTAATAGTAACTCATCATCTTGTTTGGAAATTTTGTAGGTATTGAATTCATAAAGCAACCTGGTACCTAAAAAACTTCTTTCATATCGATTTGACCTTTCTATTTTAAATGGATCAGTAAAAATTGCGTAAGCTGTTATTGGCTTGCGATGCTTGTCCCAAATTCTGTAATTATAGGTATACATCCGCTCGCTAAAATTTTTCTGGTATTTGCCTTGTACTTCAATATGAAGCAGGATCCATTCTTCCTTTCCATCAATGGTGTACACTTTCACCAACTTATCGACTACTTTTGAAGAAAATAAATCTTCCCCTAAAGGAAAAACCTGTCCAAGTTCTTTATCAAGAAATTCAAAACCTTTTTTAAGGTCGAAAATTTGATTTGCTTCCGGATGCATAAAACACAGAAAATCCTCGAAAACATCCTCAAGTATTCCCTTCCAAAGGAGATCATCCTTTCGGGAGACCTTTTTTCGAGGCAATTTTTGTGGCTGCGTTGTAATTATCGTTAGATTTTCCTGCATCATGTTCAATTGTAAACTTCGCAGGAATATTTCAATTAACAAAAAATAAACAAATTAATTTGAAATTTAAGTTTCAGTTAAGTTAAATATAACAACCAAACTTAAATGCATTATTGCACCAGAAATGTAAAAGGGTGATTACACAATGTGCCATCACCCTTTTTACGTATTATTCACTACGGCTAATTAGCCGTGTTTCTTCTTCATTGTCATTTTGGCCTTCTGACCTATTCCGTAGTTATGCGTTTTTGAGTTACTTTCCTTTTTTTCATGGAAAGCACCACCACCCGTAGGGCCTTCAACAACTACTTTCTTGGTTTTAATTGCAGCAGCCTTAGCAGCTTTATCAATCACCAAATCCTCAGGTAAATCCATCACCTCGATTTTTTTACCCATAGACTGCTCAATCTTTCTTACTTCAGCAAGTTCAAGATCAGTTGCAAAAGTTATCGCAACCAATTCACTCGCATCCCCTTTTACTACTCTTCTTAAGAAAGTTTCCTTTTCCTCAGGAATCTCAAAATGGAACATAAAATTGATACCAGAAAGATCAAGATCAGATGAACCTTCATTGGCAACAATTAAAATTCTAGCTTCAGGAGTATCCTTAAAATCCTCTATATGGTCAAAACCATCCTCATCAAAAAACAAAGGATTTAAAACCGAAATAGCACCAGGTGTAGCTGAATGTAAGTTTTTAGCCAACTTTTGAGCAGTTAAGCGAGTATTTACAAATACAACTACCTTATCAAATACCTCATCATCCCTTAGTAAAAGGTTTAAAAGATTAGTCTTCGTTTTAGTGTTAGGTACCTGGTACAGCAAAAGCTCATGTGTTTCCACTTCACTATCACCCAAATCTTCTACCTCAATTGTGGTTGGAAAATTCATAAACTGATCAATCATCAAACTCAGTTTATCATGCACCACAGTCGTAAAAACTAAGTGCTGTACTTTACCTGCACTTCTAGCCAATTCGGCCACAGGCAATTGCATACCTTGTTTTACAATTACTTCTGCATCATCAACAATAAAAGTTTGCAGTCTATTTAAGTTTAAACCCAACTTGAGATAAATAGCACGCGCCCTTGTTGGCGTAGCAACAACAATATCAATCCCCTCTAGAAGGTCATTAATATCATCATCCATGCCACCTGTTCCGTATAAACCTATAATCCGTAAGTTTCTGTTTTTACTCAACATCAAAAACTCTGCAATTACAGCCTCAACACGTTCCCCATCAGGCACCAGAATCAACACCTTAGGTGCTTCATCCGTACTGTATTTTAGCTTCATTAAAACGCCAAGCACATAAGTGGTGGTTTTACCACAGCCTTCAGGGCCAATAGCTATTATATCCTGCCCACCAATAATCCGCGACATAGTTTTTGCCTGAATTTCTTTTGCAGAGATGTATCCCGCATCATTCATTGCGGCTATAAGCGACTTGCTTAGTTTTAATTTATCTAACGACACAGTATCTTTATTAATTAATGAATTCGCAAATTTACGGATTTTACCATGTACTACGTCTTTCTATCTGTAAAAGATATTAATCAATCTACTTACTCTGGAAACACCAGATCATTATTATGTCGCAGACCACCCCTAACATTGGCGTATTACCACCCAAACATGTTCGATTAAGGGCATTAAATTTGCAATAGATAATTAAATCTCATTATAAAATTTAAAACTATGATAGCCATTAATCCTTATTTAAACTTTCCGGGAACCACCGAGGAAGCTATTAACTTTTACAAATCAGCAATTGGCGGCGAAATTCTAATGACCATGCGCTTTAGGGATATGCCTGATGACAAGACACCAGAAAATGAGAAAGACAAGATCTGCCATATTTCCTTAAAGTTTCCTAATGGCACCATCCTGATGGCTACAGATGCGCTAGAATCTAATGGCCATAAATTTACACCTGGAAACAATTTCTATTTATCACTTGGTGCGGAAAACAAAGCCGAAGCAGATCGCCTATTTAAGGAACTATCCGCAGGCGGAACTGTCCAAATGCCTATGGAGGACATGTTTTGGGGAGATTATTTCGGTATGGTTACCGATAAATTTGGCACCCAATGGATGATCAGCTTTAATGCCGGAACGGCACAATAAATCATATAAACAAACATAGTCTATGCTATTATGCAAAACAGCATAGACTATGTCTGCTCTATCAGATCAGCCCACTTTTAATCGCCAAACTTACCAATGCAATAGCGTTAGTCGTATTGGTTTTATCATGCATATGTCGCCGGTGGTTAATAATCGTATGTGCACTAACGCACAATTTATCGGCGATCATCTTACTACTTAAACCTTCCGCCATCCACAACAGCACTTCCTTCTCACGCTTAGAAAACAATTTGTCTTCCTCATTTAAGTAATAGATCTTTTTATAAATAGGCTCATGCTCTCCCACCCCAATACCGTCGATTTTATCAACCGTTTGTACAATTGAATTGTGGTTACCAAAATGATTAATGTTCATGATCATGCCCATACTAAAGAGCGGATTTCTATCATTATCTGACAAAAAACAGTTGCGTTGAAGAAAGTCTTCATAAACACCCTCCCGATTTCTGATCCTTTGCGTATAAGAAAAAACATAATCTACGTGCTCCTCAGGTCTGATTTTCTTTAAAACATCCAATCTATCTGGAAAAATCTCTTTATTAAAAAGATTCAAATGATCAGGATCATAGATCTGCAGCGTATGGTTGATCCCTTCTCTTAAAAAACATTCAGAACTATAGCCAGCAAAATTATCAGACATGTTAATATACGCGCCGGTTCGATAATCCAGTAAATAAATAAAGGGAACATTGTATCTAAAAAAAGTATAAGCAAAACCATTTGCTTTGATGAAATCATCAAATGCTGTAAGACTAAATTGGCTGGACTCATGAACACGCTGCCTTAAGTTCTCCAAATAGCCAAACCACGTTGGCCTACTTTTCGTTTTCATAGCACATTTATTTGAAATGAATGACTAAATCTTAGGGAGATGTATGCTACTATACACTCAGGAAGCAAAAAAGTTTTGTTATAGTAACAGTTCTATTTCGCAAGCCCTACTTCAACGAAAAATGACAACAAATTGCTATATACTAAAAGGTTAAGTAAGCTTAATTTTAGGTAAACATTTCACACCATGAAACTTTCCCTAAACATAAGAACTCCCTGGATTTCAATATCCTGGGGTACACTGCTCCTGATAGCATTATCCGTAACAGGAGCAAGTGCTCAGTCTGAAACAGACAGCACACGTACAGTTGCTGACACTCCTAGAGTAGAGAAAGATCCGAAACCTTACCGAAAAAATCTGTTAAAAATTAACCTCGCCGCATTAACCATGGTAAAAAGCTATAATTTTAGTTACGAGCATTTACTAGGTCGCAAAGTTAGTTTTGTAGCAGGGTACAACAAAATGTCAGAACAGACATTATCGGATCTCCAAATTACAAAAAGAGTATCCGACAAAATATTTGATGACGGTGACAGGATAAAAGAGGACCTGGACAGGATCCGGGTTTCAAATACAGCCTATACAGCTGAATTTCGTTTTTATGGTGGCCAATTCTCCGGAGCCAGAGGTTTTTATCTCGCCTTATATGGCAGGTACGTGAATACTAAGATTAATTACGACTATGAATATGCAACCAGTACCAGAACCTTTAACATTCCTTTAAAATCGAATTTAAAAGGATATGCGGGCGGTATCCTGCTGGGAACCCAGTTCATCATTTCCAGAACCATATCACTCGACATCTACGCTGGGGGCCATTATGGCACCATAAAAGGCGATGCTGATGGACCAATTGACTTAACAGCAATGTCTCAACAGGACAAAAAGAACCTAAAAGACGATCTGGAGAGCACCGCGACTATACGGGATAAAAAATACTTAACTGCAGAAGTCACCAATTCGGGGGTAACCGCAAAAGTAAAAGGTCCGCTAATTGGTATAAGAGGCGGCTTTAGTTTGGGAATTGCATTTTAAGTTATCTTCCAGTCCTAAAAATAGCCTATAGCACCTCAACTTCTTTAACAGAGAGCTTAGTCAGTTTTACAATTTTATCAATAGGAAACCCATCTTTTTTCATTTCAAGAGCGATTTTTAAAGTTGCTCTATGGCTTCCTAATAGTAATCCCTCACTCCGCCCCTCGTTCAAACCTTCGTTTCGTCCCTCTACCCTACCTTTATCCGTTGCTCTATCTAACAATATCTCTCTAACCCCCATAGCTGTTGTTCTTCCGGTTAATTGTTCAACCTCTTTTTCAAATTTAAGCATCATTTCTGGTTTATTAAAATTCACATAATAGGCAAGAAAATCCATAATCTTTATATGCTTTTCTTTACTCACATTTCTTTTAATCAATTCTTTAGTAAGATCAATCTTAATCCGTTTTAAATGATCATCGTCGGCATTTTTATTTTTCAAAGCAAGAAGGGCAACAAGTGCCACTATAGCAAATGGATTGGGATCTGCCCTTAGTTTCTGCTCATTCTGATCCAATAGCTTATAAGTATTAAATTCATAGCTCAGCTTGGTCCCCAAATAATCCTCCTTATAAATCTTAGGATGGTATTTTTTATCACTATCTATTAAAATAGCGAATGCTGTAATAGAGACATTATGTTTGTCCTTTGCCCGATAAAAATATCGAAACATTCTGGTTCTTAAATCTTCGTGACCTCCTTGTCCCTGAATCTCAACATGAACTAAAATAAATTTAGACCCGCCTTCTTTTAAATGAACCTTTACCAGTTTATCTACAAAACGAACTCCTGCAGTATTCCTTTCTGGCGGAAACAGTCTGTTAAATTCTTTATCCAGAAAAACAAACTTTTTGCTCATATCAAACAGCTTATCAGCATCGGGGAAAAAGAATCTTAGGAAATCCCCGAAAACATCCTCCAAAATCCCCTTCCATAATTCATCATCGCGTTTGGCCACCTTTTTTTTACTATACTTCTTTCGTTCAGGTATTACTGCATCATCACTTTCTTTGTCCCCCATATACATCTGATTTAGGCAAACTTCTCTATAACATTTGCTAAAAACAAAATACTTTACAACAAAATATAAACAATAACTAAAATAAAATGCATTTAAAATACAAATAATAAACAATAAGATACAAACTGGCGTTCAGTATTTCTCACCAAATACCTATAACTCAATGGCAAGTATCGGCTTAAAAGCTGTAGCAGCAGGCACAGCCAGTACAAACCCTACTTATAACTTTGATTCGGCCAACACAAGTACCTATGCAAAAGATTTCAATTGGGTCTAAGATATAGCTTCTAAAAGCGCTGATTTGAAAGAACAGTTTTAATTAAAAAAACTCTTTTAGTTTAAATTCGACCGGGTTTGCTTTATGCAGCCCGGTCGTTTTTTTTATACACTAAAGAATCTGTAAGTTTATGCATTGCAAATGCTAAATATCAATTATGAAAAAACTTATACTTCATCTATTTCTACTGACCGCATCAGCTAACCTTTACGCTCAAGATGCTGTCGATTATCAAATGCCACCAAAAGAGATGGCCGACCTACTCCTCGCCAAACCAACACCTGCGGTTAGGATTGATAGTAAAGCAGAGTGGATGCTGTTAAGCGGTCGGAATTCTTATCCATCTGTAGAAGAACTAGCCATGCCCGAATATCGCATTGCCGGCCTCCGTCTCAACCCCAACAATTACTCAGAAAGTAGACAAACCTATATCAACAGCCTTACACTTAAAGACATTAAGACTGATAAAAGTTTCAGCATTATAGGTCTGCCAACTCCCTTGTTTGCCGGAAACATAATCTGGAGCCCGGACGAGAAAAAAATAGCTTTCACCAATACCACACAAAAAGGGGTAGATCTTTACCTCATTGATATTGCGACCAAAAAAGCGACCAAAATCAATAAGCAATTTCTTAATGTGGTACTAGGCACTGGGGTAAGCTGGCTAGATGCAAGCACCTTATTATACAAGGTTGCTGTAAAGCCCGCCAGTGCAGCACCTAAAAAACCTTTAATGCCCAAAGGACCTACAGTACAACAAAACCTAGGCAAAGCCGCCCCAAGTGTTACCTACCAGGATTTAATCAAATCGCCGTACGACGAACAATTGTTTGAGTTTTTTGCGACCGCGCAGTTGGTTAAAAATAAAAATGGCGTAGAAACACCTATCGCTAAACCAGCAATTTATATGAGCGTAAGAAGCTCTCCTGATAAAAATTATTTGCTCATCAGAACGATAAAAAAACCTTTCTCTTACCTCTTTTCTGCAAGTGGCTTCCCCTCTACCCTAAGCATTACAGATTTAACTGGAAAACTGGTTAAAGTGCTTGCCCAACTGCCTTCAGCTGAAGGCCGACCTTCGGGTTACGACAATGTGCAGAACATACCACGAGGGTATGACTGGCGTGATGATGAACCTGCAACAATCACTTGGGCACAGCCTTTAGATAGTGGATTAATCAAAAAACAAGTTGACTTTCATGATGCCGTTTACGCCTTAAGTGCTCCTTTTAGTGGCGAAGCAAAAGAACTTTTCAAAACCCAAATGCGCTATCAGGGAACTGCCTGGGGCGATGCTTCATTGGCACTCGTAAAAGAAGGACTACGAAGCAAGCAAAAACTTAAAGCCAGTCGCTACAATACCACAACCGGTAGCTTAGAGACTTTGTACGAACGCAACGAAACCGATGCTTACAATGATCCCGGAGATCCTGTTACCACTAAAAATAAATACGGCCGACAAGTTATTCAAGTCCTCAATAACGGCACTCAGCTATTGATGAACAACACCGTTGGTTCTTCAGCAAAAGGAGATTTACCCTTTCTTGCAAAGTTTGATCTGGGAACAAAAAAGAATGAAATCATTTGGCGCAGCGCAGAAGGAACTTACGAATATGTAGTTGATGTATTGGATGCCAATAAGCTGGTTTTATTAACCAGAAGAGAATCGCAAAAAGAGGTTCCTAACTATTTCATTAAAAATTTAGTACTCCGCATTGCCGACCGCCAGATCACCAACTTCACCAATCCTTATCCCGGT
The DNA here is from genome assembly GCF_900100435.1 of Pedobacter sp. ok626. GTDB lineage: Bacteria > Bacteroidota > Bacteroidia > Sphingobacteriales > Sphingobacteriaceae > Pedobacter. The sequence goes on from NZ_FNEX01000015.1 coordinate 120,599, forward strand.
TTAGATGGTGTGACTAAAGAAAAAATCACCTACAAACGTGCCGATGGCATCGACTTAACTGGCAACTTATATCTCCCTAAAGGGTACGACAAAAACAAAGACGCCCCCCTTCCTGTACTGATCTGGGCTTATCCACGCGAATTCAACTCTGCTGCCGATGCCGCACAAATCAGGGGTTCGAAAGATCGTTTCACCACAATTAGCTGGGCATCTCCTATTTATTGGGTTACCCAAGGCTATGCTGTACTAGACAATGCCGAAATGCCTATCGTATCTGTGGATGGGAAAAAACCAAATGACACTTTTATTGATCAGCTAAAATTAAATGCCGAAGCAGCAATCAATAAACTGGTCGACATGAAGGTTGGCGACAGGAACCGTATGGCTGTTGGTGGCCACAGCTATGGGGCCTTTATGACTGCCAATCTACTTGCGCATACCGACTTGTTTAAAGCAGGTATTGCACGGAGTGGTGCCTACAACAGAACCCTAACTCCTTTTGGTTTCCAAAACGAAGAACGCACCTATTGGGAAGCTCCGCAACTGTATTACGAGATGAGTCCATTTAGCTATGCCAACAAAATCAAAACACCTTTACTATTGATCCATGGTGATTCCGACAACAATCCAGGAACTTTCCCGATCAATAGTGAGCGTTTATTTAACGCCATTAAAGGCTTTGGCGGCACCAGTCGTTTTGTGTTTTTACCATACGAATCACATAGTTATAGCGGTAAAGAAAACTTGCTGCATATGCTCTGGGAAATGAACACCTGGCTCAACACATACGTAAAAAACGCCAGGTAAAATATTACATCTACTTAATACCCCAAATATAAATGAGCTTAAATAGTGTGGTACTGGGCAAGCAGCACCCGGATTTTATCCGAAATGAAACTATAGGCGATATTTTCAGAGCAACCGTCAAAAATTATGGCCCAAAAACGGCCATGATATTTAACCAACAGTCGATGACCTATGCGCAGTTGGATCAGTGGAGCGATGAAATTGCGGCTTATTTACAATCAAAAGGCATAGGCCCGGGGCATTCCGTTGGTCTATGGTGGCCGCGTAGTCTCGAACTACCCGCAGCCATTTTGGGTATTGTAAAATCTGGTGCAGCCTATGTCCCACTGGATAGGGAAATGCCTGCCGATCGCGTCCATGTAGTGATGCAGGAAGTTGGCGCAAATGCTTGTTTCAGTGATGCGCTGGAAGAACTCCATTGCCCGGTATACCAAATCCCGGCATTTCAGGAAAGCGCTACCCACACCCCATTTCCTATCGCGGCATCTCCAGATGACAGGGCTTATGTCTTGTATACTTCTGGTAGTACCGGTAAACCGAAAGGCATTCCCATTAGTCACCGTCAAATTTGTCACCTGATCCGTTCAGAGCAAAGCGTCATCAATATCCTACCCGAGGATAAAGTTTACCAGGGCTTCTCGGTTTCTTTTGACATGTGGTGTGAAGAAACATGGATCAGTTTATACGTTGGGGCAACCTTATGGATTGCCGATGCAACTACAGCCAAATCAATTGATGAGCTAAGCGATATCTTAAGAAACGAACGCATTACCATTTTACACGCAGTACCAAGTCTGCTTGCTGTAATAGATGATGATATACCCACTATCCGCCTGATTAATGCTGGCGGCGAAGCCTGTACCACTCAAGTCTTAAATCGCTGGAGCAAACCCGGATACAACGTCTTTTACAACAGTTACGGTCCTACAGAAACTACGGTAACAGCCACCATGATCGCCTTAAGACCGGGCGACCTGATTACCATTGGTAATCCCCTACCCAATTATAACCTTGCCGTGGTTGATGACCTGTTCAATGTTGTACCTATGGGCACACAAGGACAGCTGATCATTTCTGGCCCCGGAGTATGCAATGGTTATGTAAACAGACCTGACCTTACTGCGGAGAAGTTTTTGGACATCCCAGAAACGCTTCAAGGTATTTTACCCGGCGACAGGATCTATTTGACAGGAGATGCCGTGATTATGCATGAAGATGGCAGTGTCGATTTTAAAGGCCGTTTAGACGACCAGGTAAAACTTAGAGGATACCGCATTGAGCTGGGCGAAATCGAAGTAAAATTAAATGAACTGCCACAAGTATTAGCCGCAGCGGTCGCCTTAAAAAAAGATGCCAATCAACAAGACCAACTTGTCGGTTATGTAACCCTAAAAGCAGGTGCTGATTTCGAAGATCATCGATCAAGAATAGAATTGGCCAAAGCATTACCGCCATATATGGTTCCGCTGGTAATTGTCGTGCTAGACAAAATGCCAAGGCTACCGAGCGGAAAAATCAACCGCAAAGAACTACCTGTTCCACAAGTTTTGTTAGAAATGAAACCGGAAGAGCAAATCCTCATCAACGATGATGATCCACTAAGCACTCGAGTACTCGCAGGCTTAAAATATTTATTCCCCGGCAGAGAGATCAATGTCGATGCCGATTTCTTCATGGATCTTGGTGGACACTCTTTGCTTGCCGCCTCTTTCTCTTCATGGCTCAGAAAAGATGGTGGTGTAAAACAAGCTTCACTAAAAGACATTTACACCCACCGTCCCATCAAAAACCTGATTACAGCATGGGAACTTGCCGAAGAAAAAGCAGAAAAAAACAAAGGTACAGCCAAAGAACCGTTTCATAAAGTATCTTCCCTACGCTACTGGCTTTGTGGCATTGCACAAGGCTTTTCCCTACTGGTTATCTACGGCTTATTTGCAGCACAAATATTTGTACCCTACCTGGGCTATTACTATGAGTTGGCAAAAAGCGAAACCGATAAAGGCGATACCATTTACGCAATTATCACAGCCTTGGTGCTGTTCTGTTTCATTGCACCAACATTCTCCTTGCTAAGCATTGTGAGCAAATGGCTACTACTAGGCCGCACTAAAGAGGGCGACTATCCTTTATGGGGAACTTATTACTTTAGATATTGGCTGGTTAAAACCATTCAATCTTTAGTGCCCTTACAATTTATGAATGGTACCCCACTGTATCCTTTTTACTTACGTTTAATGGGTATGAAAATGATACCAGATGCCCAAATCAGTGCCATCACTGTTGGGATGGAAGATTTAATAGAGGTGGGTAGCGATGTAAGTATCAGCTCCGGCGTAGTATTAAACAATGTCTGGGTAGAAAACGGCTTACTTAAACTCAGAAAGATCAAAATTGAAGACCATGCATATATTGGTAGTGGAGCTGTAATATCAGGCGGTGCAAGCATCCAAGCCTGGGGCGAACTGCAAGACCTAAGCCATTTACAACAAGGCCAGATCATTAAACCCGGAGAAGTATGGAAAGGTAGTCCAGCCGAAAAAATTGACACTAAAACACCTGAAGAACTGCCACAGCCCCTACATGTTTCCAGCTTTACCAGAAAATCATTTGGCTTCCTTTATACCCTACTTCTGGTTATTTTCCCGATTGTAATTCTGGCTCCGCTTATTCCCGTCATCCAAATTATCAACTACATGGATAACCAAAGCCCAGATTATGATTTCAGTTATTTTGTACATATTCCACTGCTCACGATCCTATACATCTGCCTTTACACCATCGAGACGATCGTATTATCGAGATTGCTTCTTTACAATATTAAGCCGGGTAACTACCCAGTATATGGCGGTGTCTATGTACGCAAATGGCTGTCCGATCAATTGATATCCACCTCTCTAATTGTATTGCATCCAATGTTCGCTTCTGTATATGTATCCGCATTTTTCAGAATGCTAGGGGCTAAAATTGGCAAAAATACAGAGATTTCAACAGCGAGTAATGTAAGTCATACCATGCTCGAAATTGGTGACGAATCCTTTATTGCAGATGCGGTAACACTGGGAGAAGAAGACATTCGTGCCCAACGCCTAATTCTCGACAAAACCTATATTGGCAACCGGAGTTTTGTGGGTAACAGTGCATTGATCCCCCAAGGTTATAAGTTAAATGATGATATGTTAATTGGCGTATTGTCTACACCACCTACTGCAGAGCAACTACAAGCAACACCCGCAAAAGACTGGTTTGGATCACCTGCCATTTCCTTACCAAAAAGGCAAAGTAGTGGTGACTATCCGGCATCCTTAACCACCAATCCTTCCCCAGCCAGGCGGACAGCAAGGTTTGTCATTGAAGGCTTACGGATCATCTTACCAGAAACGGTGATCATTTGCTGTAGTATTTTGTTTATTGCCTATTGCCATGACCTGGTGAAAGACCATAACCTTATGGAAATCGTTAGAGAGCTCCCTAAACTGCCATTCTACTACTTATTTTATATGGGCATGCCGGCTATGCTGATTACCCTTGTGTTAAAGTGGACTTCGGTAGGGAAATTTAAAAAGGAACAAAATCCAATGTGGACACATAAGGTATGGCGAAGCGAAGCCAATACCACTACTTACGAAGCACTCGCTGTTCCATTCTTACTGGAATACATGAAAGGCACCCCTTTTCTGCCTATGATGCTACGCCTGTTTGGTGTAAAATTTGGCAAACGCGTGTGGCTAAATACAACCGACATTACAGAACACGATATGGTGAGCATTGGTGATGACACTGCGCTTAACGAAGACTGTGGCCCGCAAACACACTTATTTGAAGACCGTGTAATGAAGGTAGGTGAAGTGAAAATCGGTGCAAGATGTACTATCGGATCCAGATCAATTATCCTGTACGATAGTGAGATTGGTGACGATGTAAAATTAGAACCACTATCATTGGTGATGAAGGGCGAAAAGCTTGCCAGTGACACCGAATGGACTGGCAGTCCGATAAGATTGACTTAATCCTTTTACTTAAACCTGATCGCTTTTAATGGGCTAATCCGGCTAACCAGCATAGATGGCAATATCAATACCATGATACAAATCACAAAAGTGGCCAGGTTTAAGATCAAAACATCAACGAAATGAATTTCTATCGGTACATACGATAAATAATAAGAAGCCTGATCTAGCTTATAAATGTGTGTGTATTGCTGTAAAAAGCCTAAACCCAATCCCAGTATATTGCCCAGCAATAAGCCAAAGCCTACCAGGTAAAGGGCATTGTATAGAAATATCTTCATTACGCTGTAATCCGTCATGCCGAAAGCTTTCAATATGCCGATCATATTGGTTCGCTCCAGGATCATGATCAATAAAGCAGTAATCATATTGATCACCCCTACCACCATCATCAACACCAACAATACCTTTGTATTTACATCCAGTAAGGACAGCCAGGTAAAAATCGCTGGAAAATAATCGGCCACAGACTCTGATTTTAGGTTCAGCTCCATATTCTCGTAAATATGATCCGATACTACTTTCAACTTAGAGAAATCTTTAATTCTGATTTCAAGGCCACCAATCTCGTTAGGCTTCCAGTTGTTTAACCGCCTAATGATATTTAGATCACCAATTACAAAGCCTTTATCAATTTCTTCAACGCCGATATCATAAATACCTACGATTTTAAACGGGCGCTTACGTGGTGGATTCTGTACAAAATACATGATAAAATCGTCGCCGACTTTAAGCCTTAATCTGTTGGCTGTAAATTGGGAGATCATGATTTGCCGTGTAGCCTTAGCACTATCTGCAAAATCAATCACCTCACCACTCACCAGATGCTTGCGGATATAATCCCATCTAAAAGACTTATCTATCCCTTTAAAGTTAATCCCTTCCACCTCATCATTAGCCGAAATAATTGCTGGCTTTGTAGCATAGGGCTGGTAAAATTCTACATCAGGGTTGTTCTTCAGCTGGTCTAGCGTCACTTTTTGAGGTACAAAAGGCAGCAGTTCAAAGGAATTATTCAAGCTATATTTAAAGACTCTTACATCTCCAATATAACCTCTTACCTTCTCCTGTATTTCTGTTTTAAAGCCTTTTATAATGGCAACAGAAAGCATCATTACCGCCAGACTTAGCATTACTCCAGCTATAGCAATACGGACAATCAACTTAGAAAAAGTACGCTCTGATTTTATGGCTATACGCCCTGCTATGAAGTATTCTGTATTCAATCTTTTCAGCTGCTAATGTGGTGTAAAAGTGCATTTTTTTAAATTAAGATTTTAAAAAAAAATCTTAATCAAAAATAAAGGCTCAATTAAAAATACAGATAAACATGTCGAAGAGTTAATATTAAAGAAATTCACAACTCTAATTAACATCAACAATTAGCTTATTTAAACAAATTGATTGACTTAAAGTGTATCTATATAAACATTTGCGTATATTTGTAATAATATTAGAGACAGGAGAAAAAGCTGAGCAACCATTTTTGGCAGGCGTTTTAACTGGATAGTCTCGTAAAAGCCCCTTAATTGGGGCTTTCTTGATTAGTAACTTTCAACTTGATCATGACCAAAATAGAAAACCAGTTAACTAAAAAATATTATTTCATTGATGAAAGTGGCGATCCCCATTTTTACGGAAATCGGAAAAAGTTATTAATAGGTACAGAAGGTTTTCAACCTTATCTAATTATTGGAATGATTGAAACAGACAACCGGAAAGTACTTCGAAATGCTGTTACCGACTTCATGGAAAACATTAAAGCTGACACCATGTACAATTCCATTCCTTCGGTAGCTAATACAAAAGGCTGGTATGTTCATGCACGGGGTGATCATCCAGAAATACGAGCAAAATTCTTTGAATTACTGCGTGATCTAAATGGCTATAAAGCACACATTGTTATCGCTAAAAAAAATCTATCCATTTTTAATCGCAAACACAACAACAATCCGACTGAGTTTTATTTTGATGTATTACATCACTTGTTGAATGGAAAAATCAATAAACCTGATTATCATCATTACTTATACCTTTCCCAACGTGGCAATAATACACTACATCGTTTTGAAGAAGCGGTTACAAGAGCACTTCAGGGAGGAAAATCTAAGTATAATACTTTTCTACCTTGCAAGCTTGAACTTGTACCCAGTAAAGAAATGCCCGAGTTAAGTATAATTGATTATATGATGTGGGCAGTGCAGCGCAAATTATTAAAAGGAGAAAGTCGTTACTTTAATGCCTTGCAGAACAGGTTCGGTGAAATCATTGACCTATATGCAGAATAGTATAAAAGAAAAAAGCTAAAAAATCCTGAAGCCCCCGTGCCAATACTGGCAGCACCCATCAAGGGATGAGATATGCAGACTTAAAACTCCTTAGCCAATACAAAGATAACATAAAATTATGAGAGTTACATATATTTGAGAGTTGGCGATCATGAGTCGACATTATCATAACATACAAAATCATTATAAGATGGAATTTAGCCCAAACAACCATGTTGTTAAATTATGCATCCAAGGTATGGAGATGGAGGAAAAAGGAAGACCTGAAGAAGCAATCAAGTTATTTTTTCAAGCATGGAACGAAGCGACAAACGATTTTGAAAAATTTACTGCTGCTCATTATATAGCGCGACATCAGAATAATGTTGCCGACAAATTAAAGTGGCTTGAAACAGGTTTGCAGTTTGCATTAAAAATTGATGATGATGCGGTTAAAGGCGCCTTCCCTGCGCTATATTCAAACATTGCCCAATGCTATAAAGACTTAGGCGACATAGATAATGCAAAAAAGAATCAGGAATTAGCAAAGACTTTCGAAGATAGGCCATCTGACAAGGGGCCCTTTTACCACGGGACGAAAGCAGCGCTGCAGGTCGGCGATTTGCTAACAGCAGAGAGCAACTCTAACTACAAGGCTGAACTCGTCATGAATCATATTTATTTTACTGCCTTGGCGAACGGAGCGGGACTTGCCGCCGCTTTGGCTAAAGGTGAGGGACCCCAACGTGTTTATATCGTTGAACCTACAGGGAACTTTGAGAATGACCCAAACGTTACTAACAAAAAATTCCCAGGGAATCCTACCCGTTCTTATCGCAGCCAAGAGCCGCTTAAAGTGGTTGGCGAACTAACAGATTGGCTGCGAATAACACCAGAAGAACTCAAAAAATGGCAGGAAAAACTAGCGAATAATAAAGGGGAAATTATTAATTAAAACAAACAAAAGCCTGTCCCAAACAATCTGCCCTTATTTAAGGTTTATAAGTAAAAACAGAACGATAATGGCAAAATCAACTATTGAAAAAAAGATAGACACCAAAGTAAAATCTATCCAAAATCAGATTAAAAAACTGCAAAATGATTTGGTACACTGGCAAAAAGTCGCGAGCGATTATGAAACCAACAGAGACACTATCGAATCAATTTTATCTGTACACAATGCCCCAGATTTAGGCGGGAGTAAAAAGAAGTAAGAGCTATAAAACTGGAAATAGAAACACGACAAAAGGGGTTAAATGCCCCTTTGTTATTAAATAACGGATTAATCATTTTTTATTACCTTTAGTTTTATACACACAATAAAAAAGGTTATTAAATGACACGATCCGTAACACACCTCCTGAATGCAGTCTTGTTCTCTTTTCTGCTTCAAATTTGTAGTCCATTAACTACATTAGCCATCGATCCACCCCATAAAAAGCTACTTACCGGTGCCGAACAAACAGAACTATATGTACCTTATTTAAAAGGCAAACGTGTAGGTATGGTGGTTAACCCAACCTCTATAATCGGCAAGGAAACCACTGTAGACAGCTTGCTGAAACGCGGCGTAAACATTGTTAAGATATTTGGACCAGAACATGGTTTTAGAGGAAATGCCAGTAACGGAACACATGTTGATGATGAAATTGACACTAAAACAGGGATAAAGGCCATTTCATTATATGGAAAACACTCTACCCCTACCAAAGCGGAACTGGCAGATGTGGATGTGATGATATTTGACATACAGGATGTGGGCGTACGTTTTTATACCTATATCAATACTTTACAACACGTAATGGAGGCTTGTGCAGCCAACAAAAAGGAAGTACTGATTTTGGATAGACCAAACCCCAATGGTTTTTACATTGATGGCCCAATACTTGATCCAAAATTTAAATCAGGTATAGGATTAAAACCAATTCCAGCAGTGCACGGACTAACCGTTGGTGAATACGCTCAAATGTTGAATGGCGAAAACTGGTTGGACAATAAGCTGAAATGCAAAATCAAAATCATTAAAGTGGCCAATTACACCCACGACACTCCCTATGAACTACCTGTTAATCCTTCACCAAATTTAAATACACCACAATCTATTTTATTGTATCCAACTACCTGCCTGTTCGAAGGCACCTATTTAAACTATGGCCGAGGTACACAATTTCCCTTCACCATTGTAGGTGCTCCTGCATTAAAAGGTAAATACGAGTTTTCTTTCACTCCAGTAAGTCTTAAAGGGATGTCAGAAAGTCCCTTGTTTATGAACCAGGTTTGTTACGGTTTAGACCTTAGGAATTATGATACCAACAATTTCAGAAAAACAAAGCAGATCAACTTAGGCTGGATAATCGAATTGTATAACGCTTCACCAAACAAAGCAGATTTCTTTAACTCTAGTTTGAGCAAAGAAATGGGGACAATTGAAAGGCTTATTGGTGTTGCTGATTTCAGGAAACAAATTATTGCCGGAAAATCAGAACAAGAAATCAGAGCGAGCTGGGAACCCGGATTAAGTCAATATAAAAAGATGCGCAAAAAGTATTTGTTGTATCCATAAGGTATAGATATTCCTCTAAACGTTATATTTAGAAAGGCATATAGCTGATTTCCTAAACTATAATTTTAACTTAGCATAATGGAAAGTAAAGCTCCCACTGGTGAGGAAATTCTTTTGGCTAAAATAACCAGTGGGGACCATTATGCTTTCAGGAAATTATTTGACCAGTATCATTCTAAAGTTTATAGCTATTCCAATTGGGTGTTGCGATCTGAATCTCTTGCACAGGAAATAGTGCAAGAGGTATTTATAAACATCTGGATCAATAGAGCGAAATTATCACAAATAAACAATTTCGGAGGTTACCTGAGGGTGATTACCAAAAACGTGACCTTAAATGCCTTAAAAAAAATAGCGCTTGATTTCAAATTGAGCAATGCCCATGTTAAGACCTGGACGGAAGTAGATAACGATACCGAAGAGCAGATCCAATTCAAAGAAACCCGTGCCTTGCTTAACGAAGCAATTTTAAAACTTCCCAAACAGCAGCGGCTGATTTATCAAATGTGCCACATTGATGGCATAAAACAGAAAGAGGTAGCCGAAAAACTTAACATTTCGCCTCTTACCGTAAAAGCGCACCTGCGCGATGCGACCAAAACCATCCGTAATTTTATGGGCGACCAGGCCGATCTCTGCGTTTTGTTGTTTATGTTTTTTTATGTGATAAAATAATTTCACATCCACTACTACCTTTTTGATTTAGGATTGTCATTATAATAAATAGGCAAGATAACCCCTTGCTTTTAATCCTAAATTGTACCCGATGAGTAAGGAAAGACTAACGCATTTATTTCAGAAATACGTACACAAAACCTGTACACAGGCGGAATATGCAGAGTTGATGAGCTTAATTAACGACAAAAATAAAGCCATTGAGCTTGATCAGCTGATGAATGAGGAGTGGAAAAACCATCGTAATGGCCCGGAACTGGACAAAAAAAGTGTAGATCAGCTATTTGACAGGATTTTATCTGCCGGAGAATATATCCAGGAAAATAACCAGACCATTAAACTGAACACCAGAAGATCATGGATCATGTGGGCTGCTGCATCATTTTTACTGGGAATTTTTGCTTTTTGGTTTTACAGTTCAAACAGCGACAGCTCCAATAAAGCTAAACAGGCTCAGGCGATAGCAGGCAAAACTAATCCTGTGATAAAGTTGGCTACCATTAATGAACACAAAAAAATAAAACTACCTGATGGCAGCATTGTTATTCTGAATAACGGCAGTAAGCTCGAGTTTCCAAAAAATTTCTCCGGCAACACACGAGAAATAATACTAGAGGGAGAAGGGTATTTTGACATCAAACATAATGCTGAAAAACCTTTCATAGTCCATACGGGAAAAATAAGCACGACTGTTTTGGGAACAGCTTTTAACATTAAGGCATATGACAAAGAGAACAATGTAGTAGTAACTGTAACCAGAGGAAAGGTAATGGTTAAAAATGAGAACAAAACACTTGGAATAATTGTTCCGGATCAGCAGATTGTTTTCAATAAAACAGAGATGAAATCATCCCTTACCCCTGTAGTAGCCAGCAAAATAGTAGAGTGGCAGGAAAAAGACCTCTACTTTGATGATGTAACCATGGATGAAGCGGCAGCGCAATTGGCTAAACGTTTCAATATAAAAATAAAATTTGCCAGCGAGGAAAGCAGAAGCTGTCGTTTTACAGCTACCTTTTTAAAGGGCGAAAGCTTAGAGGAGATTCTAGAAGTCATTACTTCATTTAATCATATAACGTATCAAAAAAAGGCTGGAGAGATCATCATTTCTGGCAACGGATGTAAATAATAATTAATCAATTAATAAACCTAAACCCTTAATTAAAACCATTTATGAAAGAAATTTACCAACTGCGAATTTGATAAAAAAACTCCCTGTCGCTAAACAGGGAGCTGTTGATTGCTTTGCTTTAGCGCTAACTAGAGCAAAATGTTATAAACAATTTTTCGAGGATCATTTAAACATTTAAAATTATGAAATTTTCTGCAGAACCAGCAGAGGGTAGTCAAAGCTATTTGTACTTTTCTACCTCCAGTAAATCACGATATATAATTCGTCAGATTATGCGTTTAAGCCTAATTACAGCTATTATAATTGCTACAACCTTTCAAATCCTGTTTGCTTCAAACATCAAGGCACAGGGGGCGGCTCAGGTTGAAGTAACAATCGAGCTGAAAAATGAGTCAGTTTTATCGGCTATAAAAAAAATCGAAGGACAAACCGATTTCAGGTTTATCTACAGAAACAGCGACATTAAGGATGTAAAGAATTTAAATATACCCTTGGGGACCCGATCGGTTAAAGAAACATTAAACCAGATATTGAGGGCAAATGGTTTAACATTTAGCCAGGTAAACAATAAAATCCTGATTTCCAAAACAGAAACCTATGGTATCCCTACAGAGCAGGCCGATGTGAAAATTACAGGAATTGTACTGGATGATGAGGGACTTCCACTTCCCGGCGTGACCATCATGATTAAAGGAGACCGAAATACGAGCACCGCTACCGATGTAAATGGACATTTTAATATTAACATACCATCAGACGGCAATCAGGTATTGGTATTTAGTTATATAGGATTTAAAACACAGGAAATTGCTGTTGGAACTTCGACCTCAGTCAGGGTGACCATGGTGGCTGCTCCAGGCAGTCTACAGGAAGTAGTGGTGCTGGGTTACTCTGAACAGAAGAAAGCTAACATTACAGGTTCGGTAGCAACAGTGAGCGGAGCGGAATTGAGACAAAGTCCTGCGGCAAATATCAGTAACTCACTTGCTGGCCGTCTACCAGGACTAATTGCTTTCCAGGGATCAGGACAACCAGGAAGAGATGATTCCAGGCTATTAATCCGCGGATTAAGTACATCAGGGAACTCATCTCCACTTATTGTAATAGACGGTATTCCGCAAGAAGCCGTTGACGCCAATGGGAATGGCAAATCTGTTAATGCTAACTTACCGCATATGGATCCCTCAGATATTGAAAGCATTTCAATTTTGAAGGATGCAGGTACAGCTGCGGTATATGGTGCAAGGGCTGCAAATGGGGTCATTCTGATCACGACCAGACGAGGAGATAAAGGAAAACCAAGTCTGAACTATACATTTAACGGTAGCTGGCAGAAACCGACTCAGTTAGCGGATCTTGTGAACAGTTATGAATATGCAACGCTGTTGAATGAGATGTATAAAAATGAGAATAACTTTCTCCCCTCTGCAAACAGGGGCTATACAGATGAGCAACTAGAAGTAATCAGGACAGGCTCCGATCCGGACAGATATGCAAACACCGATTGGTATAGCGCTTTAATGAAACCAAGCAGCTTCCAGCAAAGACAAAATATTTCAGTAAATGGTGGTGGTGAAAAATCTAAATATTTTATTTCCACAGGTTATCTCGACCAAAAAGGACTTTTTGAGTCATCCGGCTACAAACAATATTCTTTGCGTACAAACCTGGATGCTGAGATATCTAAAAACCTGAAGGTAAGCCTGAATTTAAATGGACGAATTGAAAAAACAAAGGATCCGGTTGCGGGTGGTGCGATTGTAAGCCAGTACCGCATGATCTCTCCTCTGATTCCGAGCAGGTTTAGCAATGGCACTTATAATTACGTTTCGATTGTAAGTGGCTTTTCTTCTTTGATTAATGGTAGTCCGTATTTAATCGGACGAGGTGATGCAGGTTATGTAAATACAGATTTAAATGTACTGGAAGGTGTGGGGTCATTAATTTATAATGTTCCTTTTATCAGTGGCTTAACCGCTAAAGGCACGTTTTCTTATAACAAATACCAAACTTATATAAAGAACTTCGCTAAGCCTTATGTCACATCTGTAAGAAATGACAATGGGACGTATACAACCAGAGCTACAGGCAATACAAGGGCTTCATTAACCGAACAATTTATACAGCGGCAAACGGTGCTGGCAGAGGCTTCCCTGAACTATAAAAAAACCTTCGGTAATCATAATATCGATGTACTTGCCCTATACACGCAAACAGAAAACCAGGGAAACAGAATATCAGCATCAAGAGGGAATTTCGCCTCCCCACAGGTTGATCAGCTATTTGCCGGTGACGTCAACAATGATGACAACTACGGTGTTGCATTTAGAAATGCACGCCAGAGTGTAGTTGGTCGCGCAGCCTACAATTATAGTGGCAAGTATCTGTTTGAATTCAGCTTTCGCTACGACGGATCAGATGTATTTCCCAAAGACGACAGATTTGGTTTTTTCCCTGCAGTTTCTGCAGGCTGGGTGCTCTCTGAGGAAGCTTTCTTAAAAGATGTTCCAGTAATCAGTTTCTTAAAGCTAAGGGGCTCATATGGACAACTGGGTAATGACAGGACTGGTCAATTTGATTATCTTAATACCTATACGCTGGGAAGTGGCTTAGATGGTAATTACATTTTTGGGAATGCAGATGTTCAGGCGCTCGTTCCTGGTGTGATTCCAAACGCCTCATTTACCTGGGAAAAAGCCAATATTTCAAATATCGGTTTAGAGGCCCGTTTATTTAAAAATAAATTAGGCATAGAAGCAGATTATTTTTACAAAAGGACAAAAAACATTTTAGGTACAAGATCATTTAGTATACCTGCTACCATCGGTGGAACTTTACCAAGCGAAAACCTGAATATAATTGACAACAGTGGTTTTGAACTGGCAATGGACTACAAGAGTCGTCTTGGCGCAGTAGACTACTTTGTTAAACCAAATGTTACTTTCAACAAGAATAAAGTAGTTTATATGCCTGAAGCTGCCGGGATTCTTCCTTATCAAAGCTTAATTGGCCATCCGTTCTATCTTCCGGCAGGTAATTTAGTTTCACCCGCAGGTTACATCGCAGAAGGACTATATCAATCCAAGGCTGAAATTGCCGCAGGGCCAACACCTTTATACACTACTGTAGCCCCAGGAGATATTAGATATAAAGACGTAAACGGCGACGGTAAAATCACCGCGGCAGATAAAACAATAATTGGTAAAGGAGACTATCCTCAAATCATCTATGGTTTATCTATGGGAGCTAACTATAAAGGATTTGACATCAGTGTGTTGTTCCAGGGTGCAGCCAAAGTAGAAAAATACATGACAGGCTTAGGAGAATGGGCATTTGCAGGAAATGCGGTACCTTCAAAAAAACACCTGGACAGATGGACGCCTGAAAACACAGACGCCTCTTATCCCCGTTTATTCTCAAGCTACAGCAATAATCAGGAAATCTCAAGTTACTGGCTGCGAAACGGGTCGTACCTAAGGTTGAAAAATCTAGAACTGGGCTACAGCATTCCTTCCGCAGCGCTTTCACGCTTAAATATCTCAAGCGCCCGTTTTTTTGTTAGTGGAACAAATCTCTTTACGATCACCAGTTTAAAAGATGTAGATCCTGAGGCATTTGCTTCTTCTTTTGGAGCAGAAAGCTACTTGATCCAGAAAGTGTTCAATCTTGGTTTAACTGTTAAATTTTAATCTATTTAAAATGAAAAGATATTCATTAATCATATTCCTGTTCGCCATTATTTTCGCCTCAGG
The DNA here is from genome assembly GCF_900100435.1 of Pedobacter sp. ok626. GTDB lineage: Bacteria > Bacteroidota > Bacteroidia > Sphingobacteriales > Sphingobacteriaceae > Pedobacter. Next base: position 135,805 of record NZ_FNEX01000015.1, read on the forward strand.
ATGCAAAAAAGACTTTTTAAACAGTCAGCCTCTGGACAGATTCAGTGATGAAGATGTGTATAAAGATTCTACTTTAACCGGCTTATTCCTGAATAACCTTTACACGGGTATTCCGACCGAATTTGCTGGAAGTATGCGAGATGCCTTTAGCGATCAGCTATATTCGAGCGGTAACGTAAGCATTTATCAGAATACTTTTGCTGCTTCAACCGCTCCTTTTGGTATTACAGGAGCCTACAACACGGCGTATATCAACATCAGACGCTGCAATATTCTGATTGCGAATATAGACCGTGTACCAGCAAGTGCAAAATTCAAAAACCGGACAAGAGATGAAGCGAGGTTTTTACGCGCTTTAAACTACTCCTACCTGATCAACTATTTTGGAGCCGTACCTTTGATTACCAAAGCACAGGATCTTGATGAAAATTTAAACGTTCCCCGTAATTCGTATCAAGAAGTCGTAAACTTTATTGTTGCAGAGATGGACGATATCAACAAGGGGCAGTTTCTGGCTTATAAATACACAGGAGCCGACGTCGGCAGAATTACTATTGGTGCCGCTCTTGCGCTAAAGAGCCGCGTATTACTATATGCCGCAGGTTATAACAACAACTGGCAGGCAGCTTACAATGCGGCGAAAGATGTTATTGATATCAGTGCAAAAACCGGTTATGGTTTATATCCAAACTACGAAGCCATGTTTTATGAGGCCAACGATAATAATATGGAAGTGATTTTGGATCACCAGTACAAATCAAATTTCCAGGCTTATCATGTACATCATTATAATTTGCCATGGGGAATTGTTCCTCCAGGGCCAAGTGCATTGAACCAGCCAACTCAAAACATCGTAAATGAGTATGAAATGAATAATGGTAAGATGATTAATGAGTCGGGATCAGGTTATAATCTGAACAAACCTTACGAGAACAGAGATCCAAGATTCTATGCCAGTATACTTTACGACGGATCTACCTGGCTTGGTAAAACGCTGGATTTCATACCAGGATCCAACTATAATCCTTCTTTTGCTCCACTTGCTACTGGTTATGCATTAAAAAAAATGCAGGATCCGACATTCGACCCAATGGTGACTACAAAAAGTTATGGGGGCGGTCAGAATTACATCTTAATCCGCTATGCTGAAATTTTGTTAAATTTCGCTGAAGCAGCTTATAAAATCGGGCTGACTGAGGATGCCAGAATCTACGTTAATAAAGTTCGTAAAAGGCCTAGTGTAAATATGCCTGATATCCTTCCCGGAGAAATTACATTGGAAAAAATCATGCATGAGCGCAACATTGAACTGGCATTTGAAGGGACCCGCTTATGGGACATTCGTCGCTGGAAAATGGGGCCTCAATTACTGGGAACGCCTATTAAAGGGATAACAATTACGCAAAGTGGTACCAATCCGCGCCAGTATACAGAGTCAACAGTACTTCAAAGAACCTTTACTGACAGGCTATACCTTTTCCCTATTTATCAGGCCGAGGTGGAAAAAAACCCTGCATTGCTACCTAATAATCCAGGTTGGTAATATCCCCCAACCTATTGTCTTAAAATCAGAAAACAATATGCAGCATTATCCCTGCATGTTGTTTTCATTTATCATCACACAACATGAAAAACAAAACAGCAATCATCATCCTGGCTGCGGGCCTGGTGCTTAGCCTAGCCCATTCTGTTCAGGCACAAAAAAAGGGATTTACCATCAACGGAACCATTACCGACCTCCCTTCGGGAAAAGTGTATCTGGCCCACGAAAATGAAAAGAAAGAAATCATTACGGATTCGGCTAAAATTGTAAACAATCGCTTTGTATTTAAAGGCGCTACTACATCCCCCGCGTTTTACAGCATTTATATTACGGATAAACAAAGGGGATCAAACTTTGTGGTGGAAAACAAAAACCTGACCTTTACCGCAACTAAGGATTCATTATATAAAGCAAAAGTAACTGGCTCTGAACTTTATGATACTTACATGAGTTTTTACAATGTCGACTGGAAACCAATTACAGCAAAAGCCGGCGACATATACCAACGTTTGAACAAAGCTGAAAAGGAAGGAAAAATGAAAACAGATTCCTCCATAAGGAAAGGTTTCGACGAAGAATTTAAGGCGTTGGGCGTCTTAAATGACACCGTTGTAAATGCCTATGTAAGGAAAAATAGAAACTCTATTGCCTCGGCAATGATAATCCTGGATAGGTATATCAATTATCCTTACTTTGATAACGCAAGAGCATTGATGCCCTTATTGAGTAAAGAGGTACAACAGTCGTCTTTCGGAAAACAGATTTACGCAGCATTGGCGCTTGATGAAAAAACAGCGATAGGTAAAGTTGCACCAGTATTTTCAATGGCAGATACAGCTGGTAAAATGATAAGTCTTGCTGACTTTAAAGGGAAATATGTGCTGATTGATTTCTGGGCAAGCTGGTGTGGTCCATGCCGTAAAGAGAATCCAAATGTGGTAGCCGCTTATAAAAAATATCACGATAAAGGTTTCGAAATACTAGGAGTTTCTCTTGACGGCTCTAAAGCACCATGGTTAAAAGCTATCGCAGCAGATGGGTTAATATGGAACCATGTTTCAGATTTAAAAGGATGGAAAAATAGTGCTGCCGCTATATATGGTGTAAAATCAGTACCTGCAAGTTTTTTAATCGGTCCTGACGGAAAAGTTATTGGTAAGGATTTGAGGGGCGAAGCCCTACAAGCTAAATTAGCAAGCCTATTTGTTGAGAAATAAGCGAGCATTTTTTAAAAAAAATTAGATAAACGGCCCTGCAATACATAATTGCAGGGCCGTTTTGTATGCTCCGCATCAGCGAGAGCATCTATTTCGGTCTTTCTAAGTCATTATTAACGAGACTAATTGCCAAAATCAAGCTATGAAGGTGTTCGTAATAAGCAATTAGATTAGCACGTTCTGCATTCGGTAATACACAGCTTTTGGTATTGAAACTTTGTTGGATCATTATATGAAAACTAATTTCAAAATCAATTTTTTAATTCCAAAATGGCTCTCATATCTTGTTAAGTTTGTATAAATTCGTGTATTATATCTTTGAGATGTTAATCTATACTAAGCGAAGTGATGAAGAATTGATTGTGCTTCTTAGAGAGGGGGATAAAATTGCGTTCAGTACACTTTATAGTCGTTATAAGGGATTGTTATACGTTTATGCTTGTAAAATCATCAAGGATTTTGACCTCGCCGAGGATTTGGTGCAGGAGGTTTTTATTTCCGTTTGGGATAAGCGAGATGCTATTAATTTCAAAACATCGATTTCTTCTTACCTATATGCAGCCGTTCGTTACAGGTTTTTTGATTTGATAGATAAGCAGAAAGTCAAGTCCGACTATGTGCAGTCATTCCAGTTGTTTCTGGATCAGGGAGAGTTTTTAACAGACAACTATATCGCTGAAAAGGAGTTGGCAAAAATCATCGAAAATGAAATTGCCAGACTTCCGATTAAGATGCGTGAAATATTTGAACTCAGCCGGAAATTAAACCTGAAAAACAAGCAAATTGCCGAACATCTTGGAATTTCAGAGAAAACAGTCAAAAATCAGATTAGTCTGGCAATGAAAGTTTTACGCGATAAATTAGGGGTGCTTGGTTTTTTATATTTCTATTATTTCTTCAAATACTAAAATTTATCCGGGACTTTTGTGTCCGTTAACCTACATATAGTTGAATATACCAGCTAAATGCAGCAACTAATGGAACAACTTGACGCTAGAAAACTAATTCAACGATACCTAAACGATGATTTAAGCCATGAGGAGCAGCTTATTGTCGAACAATGGTTTGCTAAAAACTTGGAGGATAGTGGTTATATTCCGGATTATTCACGCATTATTGAGGCTGACAACAGAATTTGGTCAAATCTGAATACGCATATAGAAGATGAAAAAAATAAAAACAAACCTATCAGATTATGGCCTCGAATTATTTCCGCCGCAGTAGTTTTGTTTATACTCTCCTTCATTACATATTTTTTCCTCTACAAGCCAGATCGGACACAGCAGCTGGTAGAGATTAAATCCAATGACATTTTACCAGGAAAAAATAAAGCGATACTTACATTGGCTGACGGTAAGAAGATTTTCTTATCTGATGCAGAGAAAGGTATAGTTGCGCAGCAAGGAGGGGCCGAAATTACCAAGCGTGGACAAGGCGGGCTCTCCTACCATGTTGCAGATAAAAAATCCATTAACCCTTCACTGTATAATACCATGAGTACGCCCCGGGGTGGTACGTATAAGCTGATACTAGAGGATGGAACTCAGGTGGTTTTAAATGCAATGTCTTCTATTACTTACCCAACTAGCTTTGCAGGTACAGAACGTAGAGTCGTCCTACATGGAGAGGCCTACTTCAACGTTACGCACAACACTAAAAAACCATTTAAGGTCGTTTCTAACGGACAAACGGTACAAGTACTGGGTACCCAGTTTAATGTCAGTGCTTATAAGGACGAACCAACAACCGAAACTACCTTGCTAGTCGGAAGTGTAAAGGTTACAAATGATCAGCTGGAGACAGTTTATTTAAAGCCTGGACAACAATCCAGAGGAGCGGAACATTTAACGCTCGCTACAGATGTAGACGTAAATGAGGCCATTGCCTGGAAAGATGGATTTTTCCATTTTAACGATGCTGATGTACCAACTGTAATGCGAGCTTTATCCAGATGGTATGATGTAGATATTGAGTATCAGGGAAATCCGACCAAAAGGCGGTTTACAGGTGATATTCATAGAGATATGACAGTCTCTAAAGCTTTAGAGGTGATTTCCTTATTGAAAATAAGATTTAGAGTGGAAAAGAAGAAAATTATTGTCATCCAATAGCCTATTACAAATCAACTAATTATAACCTAAACCAAAACAATTATGACCAGATTTTTACGACGACAGTGAGCCCAAGGCTAGGGTAACCGTAAAAGCCGCGGAAGTGTTGACGCACCTCCGCGGATAGAATTCGGGCCAACCCATTTTCCTACCAGTGGAAAAGATGATTTGAAGATCAAACTTAGTATTAACCCAAACAATGCAAATGTAATGAATTTTAATTCTACTGCTACTGCTATGCCCGATGGCGCATGGTATTTTCTAAAAAAACTCCTGCTAGTCATGAAGTTGACAATACTTATCTTACTTGTAAGCTTGCTTTCTGTAAGCGCTAAAACTTTCAGTCAGATTAATCTGCGTGAAAAAAATATTCCTTTGGAGCAGATACTAAAGAAGGTTCGCAAACAAACAGGATATACTTTCATATATGAGTCAAATTTATTGAAAAAAGGAAGTCTTGTATCTGTAAATCTTACGGATGTATCACTTGATGAGGCGTTGAAAGCAATTTTTAAAAACCAACCACTCACCTATAAGATGGTGGACAAAAACGTTATTGTCCAGAACAGCGAGTCAACGTTTATAGATAAGGTAACTGACCTGTTTAAATTGCAGATTTCTATAAAAGGGATGGTGACTGGCGAGGGACATCCTTTGGCTGGTGTAACCGTTTCAGTTAAGGGCTCTACGAGATCGACGGTAACCAACCTAAAGGGTGAGTTTACTTTAAATAATCTGAATGAAGATGATGTCCTGATATTTCGTTATATCGGATATATCAACCAGGAATTGCCGTTGAAAGACAGGAAGTCCGCAAATCTTTCCATAGCACTTCAACCAAGTAATACAAAACTTGACGAAATACAAGTTGTAGGTTACGGGCAAGCGACGAGTCAGCGACTAAGTACGGGATCAATAGCGAAAATAAGTGCTGCAGAAATCGAGAAGCAACCCGTTACTAATGTATTGCAAGCGCTATCTGGACAAGTTCCAGGCCTCCTCATAAGCCAATCCAGTGGTTCTCCTGGTTCAGGTGTGGCAGTTCAGATTCGTGCGGCTACCTCGCTACCTGCAGTTGTCAGTGGTGTAGCAACTACCGGTACTTCTCCCCTATATATTATAGATGGTGTACCTTTTCTGTCTGAACCTGTCTATTCAGCTGGAGGCAATACAGTTGGATATCTGAAACCATCATACGGCAACAGTCCTTTGAATGCAATTAATCCAAGTGATATCGAGAACATTGAGATACTTAAAGATGCAGATGCGACTTCTATATATGGTAGCCGTGGTGGAAATGGAGTTGTGTTAATCACTACTAAAAAAGGCAAGCCGGGAAAAACGAAGTTGGATGTTAATCTTAGTAAGGGGATTTCGTCTATCTCAAATTTACACCGGGTTAAAAACATGACGTTGGAACAATATCTTGAAGTTCGTCGTGCAGCCTTCGCCAACTCCGGAGTCGTACCAACTACGACTAATGCCCCCGACCTTACAATTTGGGATACAAATACTTCAACGGATTTTGAGAAAGTATTGATGGGCAAGACTGCGCAAACAACAGATGCTTCGACTTCCTTTTCCGGAGGAAGTACACAAACAAACTTTCTTTTAAGCGGAACTTACCACAAAGAAACGACCGTGATCCCAGGCGATTATAGTTACGATAGAGGCGCTATACACCTCGCTGTTGAGCATAATTCTTTAGACCGAAAATTTACAGCCAAGATTACATCTATGCTTGTGTTGGATAAAAACAACAATGTTTCGCGACTTGGGCAAACAACTGATCTGGCATATATTGCATTTACGCAGGCTCCAAACTTTCCACTGTATGATGAAACTGGGCAAAATCTTTACTGGATTAATCAGTCGGCGCTCTCCTATCAGAACCCTTTGAAATTTTTATATCAGCCTTATGAGGCAAAAAACAACAATTTGATCGGTAGTATCAATCTGAAGTATTCGCCAGTTGAGGGGTTGAATATCAGATTGAATTCTTCCTATAATAAACTGGTAGCGGACGCCAGAAATCTCAATTTGTCAAAAAGTATTAGTCCTTTCACAACCACGTTACCATCGGCAGCTTTTCAACAAAACACCGCAACCACATGGAACGTAGAGCCGATGGCTGATTATACCACAAAAATTGGTCAAGGTACCCTTAATATACTAGGAGGGGCTACCTTTCAGAGCAATCAATACGATCAGCCATTTTATATCATTGGAACTAATTATACTTCTGATGCACTAGTTAATTCCATTTCAAACGCTGGGACGGTACGTACATATAATTTTGACTCTGATTACAAATATCAATCAGTCTTTGGAAGATTAAATTACAATTGGCACAACAAGTACATCGCAAATCTAAATTACCGGTATGACGGTTCTTCTAAATTTGGAAATAATAACCGTTTTGGTAGTTTTGGTTCGGCGGCATTAGCCTGGATTTTTACAGAAGAAAACTGGATCAAGGATAAGATAGCATTCTTGAGTTATGGTAAGCTTCGTTCCAGCTACGGTATTACTGGAAACGATCAGATCCCTAATTACTTGTATCTAGACACTTATAGCACTTCTAATTACACTTACGGAGGTATTTCCGGACTAAATCCTACTAAGCTGGCAAATCCAGACCTGAAATGGGAAGTAAATAAAAAGCTGGAAGTTGCCATGGATTTAGGTTTCTTCAAAGACCGCATATTGGTTACGGGGGCATATTATGTAAACAATACCGACAACCCCCTGGTAAGTAGTCCAGTTACCGGAGTTACCGGGTTTACATCAATGTACGCTAATATGCCAGCAAGAATTCAACAGAAGGGATTGGAATTTACGTTGACTACCCAAAATTTCAAATCAAAAAGTTTTAGCTGGACGACAAACTTTAACATTAGTTTTAACAAAAGCACATTAGTTTCATTTCCAACAATAGCAAATACAGCATATATCAATTATATGGTGGTTGGCAAGGAAATGAGTACAATTTATGCCAGAAAATATACCGGGTTATCTGCTCAAGATGGTTTACCGACATTCCTTGATGCAAACAATAATGGATCTACATCATTAAATGAAAGCGGTTTGGCCGACAATGGCTTAGGTGATTATGTTGCAATTGGCAAAACGAACCCTGATTTTTTTGGAGGAATGAACAACAGTCTAAGCTATAAAGGTTTTCAACTGGATTTTCTTTTTCAGTTTACAGGAAAAAGTACAAAATACAACATCGATTATTATACGGGTATTGCTCCTCCAGGATACAATCCCATTAACATGTCAAGCTACGCATATGAACTCTTTAAAGCTACCGACGGGAAAATAGCCACACGTACAGCTGGGATCAATATCGATGGAACTCCTTATAACAGTTATTATAAATATACGCAATCTGATGCAATGGTCAGTAACGGTGCCTATCTGAGATTGAAAAATGTTGCGCTTTCCTACAATTTTAAGAACGACTGGATTAAAGCCCTGCATTTGGGCTCGGCGCAAGTATTTTTGCAAGGACAGAATCTCCTGACTTTTACAAACTTTAAAGGTTATGATCCGGAGAGCCCAGCGAGTAATATACCACCATTGACAACATTTGTGGCAGGTCTTAAATTCTCATTCTAAATCTAATCAGCATGAAAACTACTAATCTTTTATATCGCATATACTTATCAGTCTTTATCGTTGCGGCTTCCTTTGCAATAAGCGGTTGCAAAAAATTTGTTGATGTTGGCGCTCCAAACAGTCAGCTTGTTTCTGCCACAGTTTATATTAATGACGCCACATTAAAATCGGCGCTTGCAGGACTATTCAGTCAAATGGCCAATGAAACCTCTACGAACTTGCAATTCAATTTATCGTTTGTAACAGGAAATTCAGCAGATGAGATGAAATTCTATATCCCAAACGAAACTTATGATGGTTTCATTACGAATAGCATTTACGACGACAATGCTACTGTTCAAGGGATGTGGAATTCCTCTTACGCACTGATTTATAAAGCAAATTTAATTATAGAAGGTGTTCAGTCAAGTAAAGAAGGTTTGACTGATGCTATGAAAAAAGAGGCAATTGCCGAAGCAAAGTTTGTGAGAGCATATTATTATTTCTATCTCACCAATCTATGGGGAGATGTTCCATTGGCACTCAGCACAAATGCAGTAGTCAACAATACACTATTTCGGAGTCCAAAGGCCGAGGTCTATAAACAAATTATCCAAGATCTTATTGATGCCAGAGATGGATTACAGGCAGATTATAGTTACGGGGCTGGCGAGAGAATAAAGCCTAACAAATATGCCGCTATTGCACTTTTAGCACGAGTTTACCTATATACCGGAGACTATGTAAATGCACAATCTAATGCCTCTACCGTCATCAGTTACACCACTTTGTATAACATCTTGCCTACCGCTTCTTTAACTGGAATATTTGTAAAAAACAATACAGAAGCTATATTTCAACTAAATTCCGCTGCTTTTGTTGGATTTACACAGGAAGGGCAAACTTACGCACAGGGAAGTACACAAGTACCCATGTACCAAATATCTGATTATTTGCTAAATGCTTTCGAAACAGGTGATAAAAGATTCTCGAGTTGGGTGGGAAAATCAACTTATCAGGGTGTCGATTATTATTATCCGTCCAAATACAAGCAAAAAGTACAAAACAGCACCGCATTGGCGGAATATCCTACTTATTTAAGATTAGGCGAGCAATATTTGATACGTGCGGAAGCGAAAGTAATGCAAAATGACCTGGACGGTGCCATATCAGATATTAATGTAATTCGTAATCGTGCAGGTTTACTTGTCACTAGTGCCGTAGCGAAAGCAGATATTATACTTGCTATCGAACGCGAGCGTAGAATAGAATTGTTTGGAGAATGCGGACACCGCTGGAATGATTTAAGGAGAACAGGAAGAGCCGGGACAGTCTTAGGAGCAATAAAACCTTTGTGGAACGAAAATGCTGTACTTTATCCCATCCCAAGGTCTGAACGGCTTAACAACAACAACCTGAGCCAAAATAAGGGATATTAAAAACATCCCCCATTATTTGACACATCTAACACTGTAACAATCATTCAATTAAAATTGAATGATTGTTACAGTTCTTTCTACACTCAATTGTTATCATATGAGAAAAATATCTTTGATGTTCCTGTGCTTTATTTTAATGGGTACATTTAACCTTAAGTCGCAGGAAAAAACTGCTGGCTATACTATCTACGGGGACGTGACAGCTATTCCAGATGCTGAAATGGTTTACCTAACAGCTTCAAACTTATCCGATAGTGCAAAAGTAAAAGATGGTAAGTTTGCTTTTAAAGGATTTATTGGTACCCCGGAGAGAGCCGCTCTTCGTCTGAAGCATCGTGGACAAGGGAGAATTACAACGATCATCCATGAAGACAATTTGAAACTGTTTCTTTCGAACGGCAAAGTTTTTGTAAAGTCTGCAGACAAGTTTAACACATCTACTATCAATGCCGGGAAATTACATGATGAGTATATCACTTATTATGCAGGCTTATTTAAGATCTATAACGCGATGCAGCCTGTAAATACCAGGTATTATGCTTATGCAAGAGAAAATAACACCAAGCTTATGCAGGAAACCAAGGTTAAATTAGATTCGCTTCGTGCAATTGAATTTGCCTACGCAACGGACTTCATCCGAAAAAAGCCAAAATCACCCATAGCGCTTTACGCAGTGCAAGAACTTGCCAAACCTATTGCAAATCCGCCGGATTTCCCATCAGCATTTTTGCTACTCGACACTTCACTCCAACAAACTCCATTAGGAAGATCGCTCCAAAAGATGATTGACGTTAAAAATTCATATGTAAAAGGACATCTCATTCCTGATTTTGCACAACCCGATCTGTCTGGAAAATTAGTGAAAGTCGGTGATTTTCGGGGCAAGTACCTATTCATCGACTTCTGGGCTTCGTGGTGCGGGCCATGTCGACTAGAGAATCCAAATCTAAAGCGGAGTTTCGAAAAATACAAAAATGATGGATTCGTTGTACTAGCTGTATCTATTGACGAATCTAAGGAAAAGTGGATTAACGCAATCAATCAAGATGGGACTGATAACTTTATTCATGTTGGCGATATGAAAGGCAGGGCAAATTCAGCTGCTCAACTTTTAAAAGTTAGCAGTATACCTCAGAATTTTCTAATCGATCCTTCGGGAAAGATTCTTGGCAAGAATCTCCATGGTCTTGACCTTGATAACGCATTGGAAAAAATATTTAATAATTTAAGATAATTCTCGAAAAAGGCCATGATTTACACTGCCCCAAATCGTGTCTAACTTTTTGGGGCAGCGTAAGATTGCAGGGCCGTTTTGTGTGCTCCGCATCAGCGAGAGCATCTATTTCGGTCTTTCTAAGTCATTATTAACGAGACTAATTGCCAAAATCAAGCTATGAAGGTGTTCATAATAGGCAATTAGATTAGCTCGTTCTGCATTCGGTAATATGCGGCTTTTGGTATAGAAACTCTGTTGGATCATTCTCCAGAGATATTCGAGACTATCGTCGAGTGAATAGGTTTCAAAAAAATTCTTTAAGGTAGTTTTTACAAACGTATCAAGCTCAGCTTTTGTTCCTGATGGTCTTTTGTGTAGAAATTGGTCGGGTGCATACATATGCTCATTTTTTTATGGTTCAAAAAATGAGTCTCAGCAGGGATTTAGAGAAAGCTATAGTGGATTGGTTTTATCGCACAATAACGAAAGTGTACTGTAGCAAGCTCTAAATACCGCACTTATGGGCTTACCACAGCCTTGGGAACGGGTTTACATAGAGCCTATAACGCTACAGTGCACTTGCGAAAGTACAACAATATTTGTTATAGGCATTAATCTACTGTCTCTTCCCGTACTTGTGGTAATTTATAAGTGGAGACTCTGAATTAATACCTCATTTAAGAAGTATGATCTGTTATTGTCGTTTCTTTATTTCATTGGCTAAGGGTTTTAGGTCGTTTTAATCAGGTTGTATTTTATCAGGTTATTTAAGCAAACCTCCCGAGAAAATTAACAATAAACCCTACTTAGCTGAAATTTGGTGGAAAACGCAGTAAAATTGCCTTCCGACAAAATAAAATATCGAGGAGCATTAATTCGGATTTTACATCTTTAAACAATGAGGCACCCAACTTATCCCTCGATAATTTTTTCTATCTCTTGAGGATTAATGTCGCCGATCTGATTTCGAATTTTCCATCCCGGCCACCATGATCTCGTTGAAGTCGAAATTGTTGCACCAGGTATTTCATTGGTTAGCTTCGTTAGTTCTAACTCAACCAAACCTTTGTTTTTATTGTATAAAGATTTTGGCATAGCGATAATAATTCCTTCCTTAATCTCTTCCAGACGGGGAAAATTGTACAATTTTACAAATATATCAGGCGGCATATCTTCGTCGCATACTCGATTCCAATCAGGTGCCCATATTTCTGTATGGGAAAAGTCGGGGATCTTATCCCTTGTCTTCACATTGATGTATTTTGTAGTCCACTTGATATTACTTTCCTCGTTCCATTTCATTCTCCCAAAACCAAGCCAACGGTTTTCAAACTCATAACTTTGAAATGAACGGATAAATGCGGGTTCACTAGTTAAATTTATAAGTGCGTCCAACGAAGGCAAAAGGGCTTTCCATTTGTCCCATAAATATAAATTCGCCTCTGTTTTAGTATTAATTACCCAAAGTTTGTATGTTCTATATTTCCACTTCATTTATTGCATTTAAGAGTTATTTACGAATTGTCCGACTTTATGAGCCTCTACAGGTTTCTAAAGAGATCGGCTAATACAACGTCATTTTGAATCAGCCCTATTTTATGTATGTTATCCTTTGTGCCAAAAGTGGTCACCATTACTGTAAAGATAGTCTTTGAATATCCGGTTCTCGTTCTGAATACCTGTTGCTTACTCCTCAGTATTTCGGCATACGGTTTATCAATTATAAATTCAGAATTTGAGAACTTCATTTCACATAGACTTATACAATTGTCTGCCCGATCAATAAGTAAATCAATTTGAGCTCCTGAATCACCTTTTCCAGGAACATATCGCCATATTGAATCTTCCGTGTAAATTCCAGAAATCCCCAGAGCATACTTAATTTGACGAACGTGTTTTAGACAGACACTTTCAAAAGCCATACCACTCCAACTCTTCCATGTTTGTGTAGCAGATAGCTTCAACCAAGTACCCTCACCTGTAGCCCTGCTATTTTCCATATACTTCAGATAAAAACAAGAAAACTCATCAGAGAGTTTATAAATGCTATCTCTTACGCTCTTGTCATAGGGTAAATAAGCAGATATAAATCCAGATTCTTTAAGCTCTTCCAGTAACAGCGATGCTATATAAAAATCTGTAATAATTTAACCCAACATAACCAGCCACAACTAGAAAAACATATTAACTTATGGCTGATTATAAGCAGAACCACACCCAATTATGAAGTTAAAAACCATACATACCACCAGAAACGGAAATTTGCTCTCCCGTGATCCAGGTTGCATCATCGGAAGCCAAAAATACAGCAGCTTTCGCAATATCTTCAGGCTGACCTCTGCGACCAAGCGGTGTGTTGGCAACAAACATTTTTTCATACTCGCTGCCAGGGGTGGCGCCCGCACCTACTTATCTGGTGCTCCTTCGGTGCAACAATCAAAAAAACATAAAGCTGTTGCCTAATAGCGGCTTACCATTCGGAGGTGTTTTCAATTCCCGCATGTTTGGCATCAAACACCGGATCCTTTCCTGCCTTACGTTGCTCCTGATAGTCCTTTAATACTTTCATTGCAGGCTTGCGCAGCAGCAGGATCGCAATAATGTTCAGCCAGGCCATCATACCTACACCAATGTCGCCCAAAGTCCAGGCTGCTTCAGCGGTTTTAATCGAACCATAAAAGGTGGAAAACAACAGTAGAAGACGAAGGATATTCACCGCCCATTTATTCCCTTTTTTATCCAGATAACTTAAATTGGTTTCGGCAATATAATAATAGGCCATGATCGTCGTAAAAGCGAAAAATAACAGCGATACCGCCACGAATCCGGCACCCAGCGACGGGAAATGTGAGCTGATGGCTTGCTGGGTATATTCAGCACCAATTTTCGCGCCCGGCAGATTCTCGACAAGAAATCCCCCTTCCGGATTTAATACATTGTATTTGCCGGTAAACAGGATCATAAATGCAGCTGTACTCGCCGCTAGAAAATAATCGGTTCTTTTTTTATTATTAGATTTGGTTTCAAAACCTTTTTACCTTTCTAGAAACTATTGGTCTCGATAGCCTGCTGTTACAGGGAATCCATGATTGAAGAACTTACTGTATGGACCATCCGGACCTTGGAGCATAGTATTGCAGGCCATACCATAGTAGATCCGGAGTTCCTTCATTATAAGGATTTTCCGCACCTATTTTCACGGCAACGTTTATGATGGGATAAAAAGCCCAATCGGTACCGCCGTCGGCCCTACCAAGCATATTTCTATGCTGCAGGGTCTCTTTGCCATCTACAAAATGCGTAATCCAGTCGGCTTCAATCACGCAGGCATAATCGTGGGGCTTAGCATTCAGGTCTACGTTAAGCTCGAAGCCCGGGACACGGTCCAATTCACTCTTCAATCCATTTACCATATCGCGCTGGTTGGAGCCATGCACACCTATGTGTTGTGCCGAACTTGTAGAGCGGGGCGTGTAGGCTGCCCCGTAAGCTCCATTGAAGCTCTCGAAGAAGTCAATCTCTGGCGGCCATTGGCTAACGCCTGTACTAAGATCGCTTCCTATAGCCCAAAAAGCAGACCATGCTCCACGACGGCTTGGGGTTTGTATTTGAGCTCGATAAACGCCTAGGCGATGCTTCCAGTCTGGAAGGTATGAGGCCTGCAATACAGACGCCTGAAAAGGAAATATTTTACCGCCAAAGGCAACGGGCTCTTCAAACTTTATCGTATGCAACCGAACAAATGGTCTCCCTTCGCCATCTACCTCCCGGGTCTGGGGGTTCACCGCGTCTTCCGGAAATGCTTCAACATTTGTATAAAGGCCAGTCTCACTATTACCGGACTGCGAATAACCATGAGATAGCCGGGAACGCCAGACTGGCTTACCATCAGCGTCATAACCACTATCCGACCATTTAATGGCAGCCATATCCAAGTTCATGGTTGGGGTTACCCCGTCTGCATGCAACACAAGAGGATTACGGTGGAAGGGCATTTTATCCGGAAGCTCATTGACTGCGCCTTCCTGGATCTGGAAAATACAAGCAACAGGGCCGGCGGTGCCTTCGCCGGGAAAAGTTATCTTGAATTGATCACCAGGGGTGTGCCTCGGATTAATAATATCAACCGTAATCCAAAGGTCAGCATTGTCACCAGGACGCCAATATTGATATTTGAAAGGAGTGGATATGTCTCGACTGACATTGAAGCCCTTTGCTCCACCTGTACTCGTATTGACCTGTACATAAGCAGTGCTCATAATCGCACCAGCTAGCGTCAGCCGGACGTGAGCCTTGGTAGCACCGGGAGGGATGCCAATTGGTTCTTCCAACGTGGTGTTTGGATTAAGTTCAACCCCGTTGATTGACAAACGTCGATCCGCTATTACAGGTATATCCTCCAACGGAATCTCTGGATTAGGATTCTCAATATACTTGCTACAACTTACCGTTAAACTGATCACAAACATTGTGATGACCAATCCAATATTACGCATACTTTTTTTCATAGCAATAAATATTACAGTTCTTATAAAATGATTATTCTGTTAATTTTTGTCAATTGGCACTTACCAACTAACCATTGGATTAGCTTTTGCGGCAACATTTCAACTCCAGCCGAAAGCATTCGCCGCACTTCCGGCTTTTTATGGCTAATCTGGGTAAAGATTCAGGTTATCATATCATCCGAACCTCCTTTCCATTGCGTTCAAATTTAACATTGCTGACCAACCGCGAAAGTGATGTTTCTACCTTCAATGCTGATTTTTCCTGTGGCCTGAGCACTCGCTCCGGTAGCCAAAATGAAAAGCTGCATGAATATAACCGGCAAGGAATGCCGTCCCGTTCGGGTAAGATTTTTTCTCATAACAGTTAAAGTTTATATTGGTTTTCCTTAAGACGCAACTTTAACCTAAATGGGTGAATTGAAAGCAATCTTAATATAGAACCAGCGGTTCTATACCTGAGAACTTTCCTCAAGTGATCGGTTATGAAAGTAATATATTCCTTTGCGCCACGATAGAACATCTTGCGGATGGAAGGATCTTCCTTAACGTTTTTCCCACCCAAAGACCACATCAGTCCGGAAACTGCTAGTAATGAAGCTGCAACACCTAGTTTTAAACTTAACCGTCTCCAAGAAAAATACAGGCATTCCAGTTGAAGAGAAAATGTATTCAAAGTCGGTAATGCCTGGTGCTATAGATTAATTGAAATTCTTTTCAAATTTCACCTCATACGTCAACCTTACCCTCTTAGGTTTTCCATCTTTTATGGATGGGTTCCACCTTCTGCTCAACATAAATAACCTTCTCGCTTCATCTTCTAAGCCATAGCCAAGCTTGGTTTCGGGCTTGATATTCGTTAACGAACCATCTTTTTCTACGACAAAGCTCAGTTTGACCTTACCCTGTATTTTCTTTGCTTCAGCTTCCGTAGGATATTTTATATTGTCTGCAATGAACTTATCAAACTTCTCCATACCACCCATATAGGCCGCTACGTACAGTCCTGGTTCTGTAGGCAGATAAATAGTATTATCCTGTGGAATGATTTGTTGTTTGGGGCTAGAATCGTCTATATAGTGGGCACTTTTTTCATAACCCTGAAGACCATTCTTTTCTGGTTGTGGGCTTTTCTTCAACAATTGTAAAGCAATTAATGGACCTCCGTCAGCCAGTAGACCATAATAAGGGCCACTTTTGGTATGAGCATAGTAGGTTAGCTTACTGATATCTTTTGGCGCAATGTTGGATATGTATTTATAAGACTTCAGTTGGCCATCAATATGAAGCATAGGCTTTGTGCCGCTACTTTCCAATTGTAAGAGGTTACCCTTTTGGCTGACAATGGAGTCTATGGCCCTCTGTCGAGTGAAGATCAGAGGTTGACTGGTGTTGTCCTGTGCTTTTATGTGCTGGATCGCGACCAAAGCGAGGCCTAGGATGCTGAGCGTCTTTTTCATGTAATCGATTTGAAGCATAAAGATAACACTTTTTTAAAGTGGTTGCGAGGCCGGAATGCTGCAATACATTTGGCTGTTGATACAAAAATATCCGCAGCCAAATCTGCGTTTTTGTAGTGATTTCTGGCTGTAGATAATTATTCATCAGGAGCAGGTAAAGACATTATTCTTCAACTTTGGCAGCATGATCAGCAATACCTTAAAATAGGGAAATTGTTGGACTAAACTTAAGAGTCACTTCAAATTGACGTATTTTTAAACACTACAATTCAAATTCACAGATTATGAAACAAATCAAATTTAGCACCGTAGGTAAGTTATCGCTAGCCTTAGTTCTTGTTCTTCTTATCTCTTCCTGGATTAAAAAAGAAACTCCACTAAAATCCTCACCCGCCAGGTACGGAATGATGATACCACAGGACAGAGTTCCAGGCGCACAAATTACCGTTCAAATTGATACTGGAAAAGGACTCGAATATGCAAAAGATCGGGAGGGCAATAAGATAAAATACACTACAGAGGTAGAAGCATTAAACTCCATGGCACTCCTTGGATGGGAAATAAAATTTGTGAACAAACGATATGTCAATTCATCTGAAAGCATGTGTTATATTTTGGAAAAATAGATGTGGATAGGCCCTAATTTGATGTGGAAATATAAATGGGAAAGGAGCGAAATTATCGCTCCTTTCCTTTGAAGTGGTCCCGACGATACAGAACTCGAACTTTTTTATAGATGACCTGCGGAATGCCGCTGGTTTAGAAGATGATTTGTTTAATCCACTTCCTTCAGGTTTAACAGGGATTTAGCAGTCAAAATTTTTAAGGCCAGCATGTGGATTTTGCTGGCCTTTTTTTAAATTATAAAAACCTCATGATCGGATACGAACGGTTTCCTTAGAAGTTCAAACTTTTAATTAATGCTCCAATAAACTCTAATAAAAAAGATGTATTAATTACATCTAAAACCTTCTTTTATCATTTCGTCTAATAACCCTCTAATTGATCGCGATTAAATAATGTCATTTATTAGAGCAATCTTTAAACACCTTTTTGGTAATACTCATCATTTAATATCCATTTAGGCTTTGCAAATGCCCCCTCAGTTGCCTGCCTTTGGGTTGCAAAGTAGAACATCATTAATTTATTTCTTCTCTGGTTTGACACTATTTTATTTACTTTAGCAAAAGCAATTTAACCTGTTGGGATCTTACACCAAAATATGTTCGCTTTAAACATCTGTCTTGCGCTCAATTTAATTATCCTATTTATAGCTTTCTTTTTCAGAAAAAACAATACGCTTCCAAACAAGATTTTGGCCCTCATTTTATTGGACACGGCCATTTCATTCCTGGGAAACGCAACTATTGTAGGCGGATATTTTACAAATTTCCCTTATTTGTTTTTTCTGTGCTGGTGTACCTCGTCATTTTTCGGCCCCTTATTTTTTACTTATACCTGTTTATTTACTGGTTCCTGTTTAAATTTGAAACATCCAATCTGGATTAGTGGTTTTTTGGTTTCTGCTTTCGGGCTTTCCTTTCCGGTAACCTATCTGATGCTTCCGGCCTTGGAACGCCCTGGCTTTGTCCAGTCTTTGCTCAGCGAGCCCTTGCCATGGCAGATGACTGTGATTAATATATTTGGAATGTTGACCATCTGGGCTAGTGTGTTCGCATCGGCTGGTAAGATCAGACAATATAGAAAGCGCCTGGTCAGCACGGTATCTAACCTGGAAAAAACGAAGTTAGCTTTTATCACACAGTTTGTCATATTGGGACTTGTGCTGACGCTGGCCACATCAGTTTTATATGTCTTTTTGCCTCAATACTTAGTGGAATACCTATACCTGCCCTGCCTGATTACCTTTATTTATTTCTTCATTCTGTTTTACAGTTTCCGGCATCATGCCATTTTTACAACGGAAACTTATGAGCAGTTCCTGAAAGATACACTGCCGGCCAGTGAGGAAATGGTGAAAGATGAAATAAACGTGACCAGCGTTCACCAGGACGAATTACTATTGTTGGCGCAACGTATTGAAGCGTACCTGACAGAGTCCGGTATTTATACTAATCCTGATCTTACGCTTGGCATTTTGGCAAGAGGCATGCGCATGTCGAGCGACAAGATTTCTGCGGTGATCAACAAGCAGATGAATAAAAACTTCTTTGATCTGATCAATGAAAAGCGGGTGGAGAAAGCCAAAGAACTTTTGGAAGGCAAAATAAATATCCTGACAATTGAGGCCATCGCTTACGAAGCTGGGTTTAACAGCCGGGCATCATTTTATCGGGCTTTTAAAAAATGTACTACGTTTACACCTTCTGAATATTTAAGCAAACCTGCACCTGTGTTTCTTGCTGCAAAGTAGCAGAGACCAGCCAAAATCTGTTTAGTGAGACAAATTTTCGGCAAGATGAGACATACATCTAAACTATTTTGTAAGCCAGTTTTTTAGAATAAGATACTTTTACAATCTAATTTCCTATTCTAATCGAAAGATGAAAAAACTAATTTTAACCATCTCTCTTATCGGGCTTGCCCTTGGTGTTTTCGCGCAATTGGGCATCGATGCCGAAGTCAATCTCGCAAACTACAAGTATGCGGAAAAGGTATTTGATGTTCAGCACAATGCCAGCGATCCTGCCATAAAAACCCGGAATGTTTCTTTTAATGTATCCTGGATATTTGCTAAAAAAGACAATTAAAAAGTAATAAACAACCAGATGAACTTTAAAAATATAACTTATGCTGCGCTTGCGTTTTTGATAGTTGTAGCTGCCTGTAAAAAGAATAAAAATGCTCCGGATGAAAGTAAAAACGGATCATCAGGGCCTTTAATCAATGAATCGACAGGCTGGAAAAAAGTAGGTACCATTCCTTTCATTCATGCCGTGTCGGCTTTTGCGGGCTCTTACGCAATGACACCTTACGATCTGGCAGTGTTAGACAACCAATTGGCCTTGCTTTACAGCGAGGATTATAAAATGACCGGAGTGCAGGGCAACCTGACCTACAAAGTTAAATTTACCCCGGGATCTCCAATTCCCGCAAGTATACCTTTGCAAAGAGGCGGCTGGGCATTCTGTTACAGCTCGAGATTTATTCCGGGAACTTTTACACCGGTATATATGAAAATGGAGGGCAGTTCATATTCGGTGTCTATCTATCGTGATGAAGAAGGTCCTATTGCCGGCAATAACACCGATTATGTAACTCCGGCGATCAGGCCGATCAACTGGTATACCGATGGAGGCCTTTCCATGACAACACCAGGAGGTAATAAACAGGCGTATGTGCTTTCTTATACTTTTCCCAATACAGGCAATTTTACGGTTGCCGAAAATGTATGGCGGCTTGATCCGACTACTTGGAGGGCCTTTGATGCAATGCGTCTTTCGGATGGAAAAGTTAACCAGTTCCTGGTATCTACTGAAGGTTCCAAAGTTTATTTTTCGATGCTGAAAAACAATCCTGACTTTGTATCCAGGACTGGTATGGAGCCGAGCTTTTTTACCCTGGCCAGGCAGGAAATGCCCGGTTTGGATGCAGCGAATCTTACAAGTGCGAATATGATTATTGCCAGCAATGTAGTGAACGATAAATATACAGTACTGATAGGTGAAACCGCATCTGCAGGTTCTTTAGGTTTTAACAAAGTACACTGTTACCAGTGGCAAGCAGGTAGTACACAATTTACCAAACTCTACGGAGACGTTGCTGTTCCCGAAGATATAGGCCGCAATTTCATGAGCAGGGCAACCACAGGTACAAGACCAGTAGAGGGCTCGGGAGCTTCTGTAAAGTTCACACCTGAAAACACTGCCTATATGCTATACAGTTATTCGCCCTCCAACTATGTTCAAAGAGATAAATACACCGCGTTGGCAGTCGTCAGTGCAACTGGCGCAAAAACAGTGGGCAAATATGCAACTGCTGATTATCCGAATGGTCAGTATGAGCAAGTAGACCTTGGGGTTTGCCAATACTATAACGGGGCCTACTATGCCGTTGTCTATCAAAAAAGAGAAGATCTTTTTAGTATCAGCGACTCCAGGTTCCGGATGGAAATTGTAAAGCTCAATCCATAATGCGCCAATTTATTTTACTTAAGCATATCGTTTATATGAAAACCTATATCAAGCTAAACCTTGCCATTTTAATACTCTTTACCTTTTTATCATCCTGTAAAAAGGACAAACAGGATGATCCTACGCAGGTATCGGTGAACAACACCAACTGGCAGGTTACTATGGAAGTAACCGGTATATCATTCACTGATAACATATTTGAATTTGGTGGAGACGGCCGCGTTTTTGCCTGGCACATCGCAGCGGGCCAAACCTATTCAGGTTCCTGGACGCAAGATGGAAAAACCGTAAATTTCATCTTTAAAGAACAAACTGCAGGCGGCGATTACCTCTGGGATAATACGGGTACACTGAGCAGTGATGGCACTACATTTACCGGGACAATGCAAAGACGAGGAGTACAGGGTTCTGGTACATTTACTGCAAAAAAGCTATAACCATAGGAGTTATTTATAAAGCACATAAAAGAAATAAAAATGAAATCAGCAATACTCTGTTTATTATTTGTCTGCTCAATCACCATCGCTAATGCACAGCAGCAAAATTATAAAGACTTGTTAAATAAGTTTTCCCAGCACTCCAAAAATAATTTTCAGGATATTACTGAAATACAAACAGACACCGCTTCGGTCTTCTACCCCTGTAAACTGAAGCCGAATGTAGGCTTTGTAAAAATCGGCAAATACCCAAATGCGGTTACCCTGAACTGGATCATTCCTTTAGCTCAATCCAATGAAGTGCAGGCCGTTGTCATGGATTTCATGAAAAATGCATATTTTGATACTAAATTTCACAAAACTGTAAGCGATGGTACAGAGGCTGAAGGATATATTACCACCAATGTGTATGCCCTGGGCACCGAAAAACCTTTGCTTGTTTTTCAAACCATCTATTATAGAAATGAAGAAGATACGGAAAAAAGTAATTTCACGATTATTATTTACGGAAAATAAAAGCGACATGATAAAACAAATGCTAACACTACTTCTGGCTATTTTCAGCGCATCGCTAATGGCGCAGGACTTAAAAGCGGTATGGAACAAGGATTGTGATTGTTACGGCTATAAAGACAGTAAAGGTAATTTGGTAATCCCCTATAAATATTCCTTTGCACTCGATTTTTCGGAAGGAATGGCGTCAGTTAGAGCAAATGGAAAAAGTGGATTTATTAATAAAGACGATAAAGCCGTAATTCCATTTATGTACGAATGGTCAGAAGCATTTGGCGAAGGCTTGGCGGCGGTTCAACTCAATGGAAAATGGGGATTCATCAATAACAAAGGCAAGCAAATTATTCCGTTTACCTATGATGATGCAAAAGTATTTCATGAAGGTTTGGTTCAGGTGAAGCTTAATAAAAAATGGGGTTTTATTAATAATGTTGGTAAAGTAGTTGTGCAGCCAATTTATGACAGGGTTGATGATTTTAGAGAGGGCATGGCCTCTGTTGCTCCAGTATGGGGTGCAGGATATGGTTACATCAACAAAGAAGGAAAAATGGTAATCCCAGTGCAGTATAAATTTGTTTATTCGTTTTCGGGCGGTGTTGCAATGGTGAGTACCGATAAGGGGCATTATCATATTGATAAAACCGGTAAAGTATTGGATGGTGATGATAAAAAAACAATCCCCAACACTGCTCCAGTGGCGGAAAAAACTCCATCTGCCGAACTGGCTTGTAAAGCAGCATCCGAGAAACTACAATATGCTGGCAGTGTAAGTTTGGCTGTAAATACTTTAAGAAAATTCTACACTCAGGGCAATATACCTGTAGCAGCGTATTACCTGGCAGGCGGATTTGAAAAGGGCTATATCCACGCGCCCAAAAAAGAAATAGATTCAGCAATCTACTATTATCAGAAGGCGGCAGTACAGGGATACCCGCCTGCCATGTACTGTTTGGGAAGACTTTATCAGTATGGCACCGGCAACGATTTCCCAACTCCTGTAGCTCAAAATGAAAATGCGTATTTAATTGATAAAAAAAAGTCCCGTTACTGGTACAATGAAGCTGCGAAAACCGGCAATAAGCAAGCCCTGCTAAGAGTAGAGCTGCTGGATAAAACTACAGCTGCCACCGATCTGGCAGCTGCTTACATGAAAGGCTATGATGCTTTTGAAGCTAAAAATTATCAGGAGGCTTACCACTGGTGGAAAGTATCGGCCTTAGAAGGTAAGGATGCGGATGCCTACTATGGCCTTGCCGTGCTCCACCATTTGGGCAAAGCGCCCGGATCTGATTTGAATACGGCAATGGAATATTACCAAAAAGCCGCCGACATGGGAATGAAAGGAGCCCTGGCAGAAAAGCAGAAAATACTAGATTATTTCGCTGCATTAAATGCGGCCCGCCAGAAAGCTGCCACCTCTACTGCCAGCACCACTACCAAGGGAGAATCCTATGAACAATGGTGGGAAAAAACCTACGGCAAGGGCGGCACACAAAACAGCAGGCCGATGCCCAACAATAACAGGCCTACGGCTACTTTCCGTCCCGGCGCCCAGTCTGAATCGGACAGGCATCAAAACGCCATGGATCAAATTTACCGGGATGCCCAAAAGCAGATGAACCGGAGTTTTAGGAATTACTGATACAGACGGATATGAGCATTACAAATCCGGTTATAATTCCTTTTAGCAAAAGCAAAAATTTTTTATTGTTGATTGGCGCTAATTCATTTGTAGGCATAGGTTGCTGGCTGCTCTTTGCCAATCCAACATTTGAGAACCAATTGTTAGTCAACTCCTGGTTCACAAAAACGATAGGTGCTGCATCGATTGTGTTTTTTGGTTTTGCCTCCTATTTCCTGGTTCGCAATCTTATGGCAAATGGGCCAGGATTGATGATTGATGATAGCGGTATTATAAACTATTCATCTGCATCCGGTATAAAAATTTACTGGAAAGACATACAGGCTATTGAAGTGCTTACTATAAAATCGCAGCCGATCATCCTGTTTAAGGTAAGTAATCCCCAAACTTATATCAACAGGGAAACAAACAGGTTCAAACGAAAAATGATGGCGCTGAATTACAAATGGTACGGGGCTCCTGTAAGTATATCGGCGAACGGATTGCAGATTTCATTCCAGAAACTCCTGCAACTGGTATCTGACCGACTTGAAGTGTATACGAACAACAATTAAAATAGGATACAATGATAGTTCATAACATCAGCAGCAGCAGCAAGGCGGCACTCTATTTCCTATTCTCAGTAGTTCTTACAGGCATTTTTATCAATCAAAAATTTTGGCTGTACAGTAGTGTAAATGCCATGATAATTTCGGGGAGCATTGCCGGTACAAAATGGCTGATACAAATAATTGCAGCACTGGTTTTTTTAAAAGATAAGAAATGGGATTTTATCCACCGCATTGGCTTTGTATGTTTTATGGGTTCGGTGGTTTTGTTTGTGTATTATGTTTTCAATTTTTTGCCTTTTCCGTTTGGCGGATTTTCGCAGTTTGTTTTGGCTATTGCATTGGCAGTTTTAGTCATGATTTTCGGGTATTACCAGGCAGTTAAAAAAACCGGTTTATCAGCAAAATGGTTTTGGGCTTGGATGCTTTGCTTAGCAATAGCTATTTTTTTACAAGTAACGGTTGTATTTTAAAATTAATAAAATGAAAAAAAATCTACTCACAATTTTAATCTTGCTGTTTACTTTTAGGGTGGGTGCCCAATGCATCAATGGCGACTGCAACAACGGAACTGGCACCTACAAAGCCAGCAACTACGTTTACGAAGGACAGTTTAAAAACGGAATGCCCCAAGGCAAAGGACGGCTGGTAAAAGTAACAGGCGATATGTACACGGGGAATTTTGTAAACGGTTTGTACAGTGGCTATGGCACGCTTTTTTATGACAATGGTGATGTTTATAACGGGCAATTTAGGGAAGGAATGTATCATGGCGAGGGTACATTCAAAAAAACCGATGGCACTACGCAATCAGGTATATTTCTCAACAATAGTTTGAATGGAAATATAGAAGCAATGAATTTTTATTCAGCAACGGGCCTTTCCATGAAGTTAGGTCAGTTTGATATGGCCAATAACCGGGTAAACCTATTATATCCCGAAGCTATTCAGGCAACCTTTAATCTAAACACTGGTAA
The DNA here is from genome assembly GCF_900100435.1 of Pedobacter sp. ok626. Classification (GTDB taxonomy): domain Bacteria; phylum Bacteroidota; class Bacteroidia; order Sphingobacteriales; family Sphingobacteriaceae; genus Pedobacter. Next base: position 161,110 of record NZ_FNEX01000015.1, read on the forward strand.
CAGAATTATAGATTCGATATACGACAAAAAGAATACTTATAAACCAAGCTTAGGTTTTTTGAACAATAAAAAATACAAGGACTTCCGTTTGTTAAAAAATGGAGACAACTATAGCCTGATAGCTAGTCCGGTAAAGGGAAAAGCGAAAAATAGATCTTATGAAGTATATAAAATAACCCCTGATGAAAAAACGGAGAAGCTGATGAGAATAAATAGTGAATACTTTAGTACCAGCAATTTTATTTTTTCAGCAGACAACAAATTGCTTTTTGAGGGTGGCCATATTTATGCGGCAGATAACAGCAATGGTGTAAGTTGCGAAGAATGGGGAAGTAACTTCGTTTTCTTTAGCGCAAATAACGACACACTATATAGATTGAATCACGATATAATGGTTGATGACAACCTTCATGCATATTCATATTCAAAGCCTATACAGGAAGATAAGGGTATTGAAGTTACAAAATTTGACACAAAAACCGGGAAACTCATTTCCAGGAAAACCTATTTCATTAACCGCCTAAAAGGTATTGACCATGGATATTGTCTTGCGGGTTTTGATGATAAAACCGGTAAGGCATTGGTTTATTTCGATTTTTTTACCGAAAGTTATAGTCCAAAAAACGGTAGTGTTTATAGCCAATTTGACTATGCTTATCGCAAGGCAGCAATTGTGGATATTAATGACCCTGACTATATGCTGCCACTAAAAGACCCGTCCATAACTAAGATGTATTTTGCAAAGCAAAGTGGCGACATGGCTGCCGAGTTACAAGCTGAGCGGATTGAACTTGAAAGAATCAGAAACGAAAGAAATGGTAAAACATCGTTGATTGATAATGAGGAAGAATACTACCAACCTACCAACACCAGAAAGAAAAAAACAACAAGCCTGAACTGGAATGACATAGAAAATATAATTAAATCAAATTCATCTCCAACACAATCCGGGGAATCGGCTTGGGATAAGCTTTTCAGAGAAAGAGAAAAACAATCAAACAAAGATTACAAAAAGAAAAATGACGGGTACAGAGGCTATTAAAGTTCATCTTCAGTCGTAAAATATTCTCTATCGCCGTTGATGCTTTCGCCTCCTGCAACGCTATAGTATTTATCAGCATATAAGGATTTGGTAATCTTTTTACTGTGCCGTTTGCCGCAGCAAGTGCCCGTGATGTTGTTACGCGTTTTTTTAGAATTTATATATCCTCCACGTCCTTAGACGGAGGAAGCAAAAGAAGATCGCTAGGGCTTAGTTCTATCATATGCCATACACGCGTTCATGTTATTGTCCAAAACTGGACATGTGTGCATTAAAGCATAAATATGGACACATCAACTAAACATGTTCATATTTTTATAAATATTGGACATATTATACATATGTGTTCAGTTTTTGATGTGTAAATCACCATACGTCCGTATTTAAAAATACATATATTCAAAACTTTAACTCCAATCCACGTTAAATAAAGAAAGCCTCCAGATTCTCATCTAAAGGCTTTCTCATAAAATCATCCATCCGATATAAAACTTTTCGGATATCCTTCCCATGTTGTTCCCACGGTGGGAAAAATTTTTTGTGGTCCCGACGAGAATCGAACTCATATCTAAAACTAAATAAGAAAGGGCACATGCCTATTACAGCATGCACCCTTAACGCTTTCACGATAAAATTAACAAGAAATAATGTAAGTACCAAATCTGCATACTCCCCCCTTAACTGATGATACGTCCGCAGTAAAATAGACTCTCGACAAAATAAAATATCTTTTAGAGGTGGTCTACGTTAAACATGTTCAAAAAAAACACTTAGTCCATAATACATGAACACCAATCACTAAATTCATAAAATAAAAGGCATAAAAAAACCCCGCAAAGTGTGCTTGAATCAGAGGCATGCGAGGTGTTGGTGATACAAATATACTTAAATTATTATTTGCAATAAGAAAAATAATTTAAGACAAAATAAAATATCGAAAAGGACTAAATATCTACTTACTATTAAATCCAGAAATCATTTCAGATAAAAACTGTTGCTACCAGAGCTTTGCTCTATATGAAGTATAAAATCGAAGTCTAAAAAAGGATTACCTTTTATAAATTGCCTATCTGTAACTCCATACCCAAGCAATCTGTATCTATCTGATTGTAATTGCTTAGTTTTAAATTTAACCGTCTCAAAGAAAAATACAGGCATCCCAGTTAAAGAGAAAATGTATTCAAAGTCGGTAACGCCTGGTGGTATAACCATGTTTTTGTTGGTTACTTTATTTGCCTTTGGATCAAATGCTGTAAAGTATCCTGTAGAGGTGGTCTGGCCTATTACAGCATAGTCTTTTTTTAATTTTTCCTTCAAAAAATACCCCATCGACTTTGAATAAATACTGGGCGTTTTTTGCAGATGTGCATTATGTGCCCAGAGTAAGATCTTTCCCTTATTCATATTACTCAAAACATTCATAGCCATCAACGAATCACGTAATACAGATATTTTGCCCATACTCAGTGAATCAGCTTTAAGGACAAGATTATTTAATTCAAGAAATTGTTTATAGTTCTCAATATATTGAAAAAGCATACTGTTGTTACGAGCATTTACCTGTAGGTCATTAATTACTTCGCGACTTGTGATTTTTAATTCTGAAAATTCTAAAGAGTCAATACTATGTGAATAGATCTGGTCGCTCAATTTCGTAAAAGTTTTGATCAGGCCTTGAATTTCTTCTCCTCGCCTCCCTCCATTCAGCTGGTTTACTTTGTATAAATATTGAAGGCTTGCAAATGGACTTTGAAAATCAAATCCGAAGAATTTAACTTTTGAGATTGCCTTGCGATTATGATCTCTGACGCCTTCTACAAAGAATTCGAATTCAGCGCACTCAAACGTATATTGACGAAAGCTTTTCAATATCTCTCTTAAAACACCTCTACCTTCCAAAACATAATTATTCAAGTTTTCCACTTCAGCGAAGGAGGCCTCTAGTCCGATTAGGTTATATCCGTATTCACGGACCAACATAGTCATAACTGCTTTTTTCGTTCGAAAGAACTCCTGCGTACCGTGAGTCTGTTCACCAACACCCAAAACTTTGAATTTTTTTAGCTTGTCATAAACAGATCGCTTGTATTGATTATTACCCTTGTAGAATTTACCTGTATCAAGTGAGATTGCGGCTTTCTTTATTTCATCCTTGATGGCGAATTTATTTTGTGCAAATGATAGATTGATTATCAAAAAGAGAATGACCACTAAAGACAAGTATAGTTTCTTCATAGATAAAAAGTTACTTTTTATTGTAGATGCAAATACTTAATGGATTCCATAATATAGAACCAGTTACCATTTACGTTCAAAGGGTAATAACAGATTTTGAGTATCCTTACTTTTAACTGTAAACGGATAGTTATAACCTTAACTCCTCAGAACTATAATGCCGAACGTAATAATTCCAACAAACACCATGATCAATCCCCCGACAAACACAGCTGTGTTAATGGGGTGAGGCATATTTATTGTAAATCCTATACCTGCACAGAGCCATCCTCCAACCATTAATCCAATACCAAGTAACTTAAATGTGTTTCTCATAAGCAGCGATCATATCCACAAATCTATCAAAAAAGCATTATTAACGGGAAAGTTCAAATTTTGGATATTGATGTGGTGGCATCGTTGAGGGAGCAATCCAACTTGTATCTTTTATAAGCTAACCAGCTATCCTTGCCTCTTGGGTGTTGTACCTTTTAAACAAATAAGCACAACTGCATACCGACCTCACAACACTAAATAAGAAAGGGCACATGCCTATTACAACATGCACCCTTAACGCTTTCACGATAAAACTAACAAGAAATAATGTAAGTACCAAATCTGCATACTCCCCCCTTAACTGATGATATGTCTTACAACATGAGGTTACACCCAACAGTTATTTAACCAAACCTCCCGAGAAAATTAACAATAAACCTTAATTAGCTGAAATTTAGTGGAAAACGCAGTAAAATGTGGTTATTATTAGTATTATTATCATTTTAAGACCAGTCATCTTCAAATTAATCCCCCCTTTATTTACTCCTTTTTAAGGGCAGACAAATTAATGATCTGGACAAACATTAATTACGACGAACATAAACTTAGCTAAATTCCTACTAGTGAGATACCATCATAATGTTCATAACTTTCTTCCAAACAATTTCTAGACTTTGTGGATTCGTGATTACCTTGTCTCTGAGATTATAAGTTATGACAGAAATAGAACTTGCAACCAGTCTAAAAGCCCTTTACAATGGTGTAACTCTTAACGAAGCCGAAGTTAGATTTAAGATTATTGATGATATTCTTGAAAAATATTTAAAATGGCCCAAGTCCAAAAATTTTGTTGAGGTATTTATTAACGGTAATAGAGCTGATTATGTACTATATGGAAGCAATGACAAACCAGTTCTTGTCGTTGAAAGTAAAAAGAAAGATGTCTATTTTAACTTGCCTAACCAAGTAAACCTAAAAAATACATACCAAAAAATACCCCTGGAAAAATTACTCTCGTCTAGTAGCATCAAAGAAGCAGTTTTTCAAGTTAAAGAATATTGCGAGGATTTAATGTGTAATTATGCTGCCATTTGTAATGGACGCACTTGGATAATCTTTAAAGTAAGCTCAACAAATCAAATACCTTGGAAAAAATTACCTGCCTTTGTGATAAGAGATTTTGATTTTTTTATCAACAACTATACTGAAGCAGTCAATCTCCTTGGATACACAAGTGTGATAAAACAACAATCTTTACAATCAACTATTGGGATCTCAAAAAAAATATATCCTGAAATATTTTTCCCAAAAGAAAATATTACAGCATATGACACTCCTGTGAATAGCAATAAGTATGCGGCATCGTTTTCAGCACTGTCAAGAAGGTATTTAGGAGCAATTCCCGACACTGATGGTGAATTTATGAATCATTGCTACGTTGTAAATAAAGGCCATTATGATAAACTACAAAAAAACATCCAAGGATTCTTACATGATTCTTTGACACCTTATTTTAAAAATCAGGGGGTAAAAGATTTTTCAGACAACAAAACTGGAGGAGCCTTTGGTTCTGAGATCGTCCGAACAATAAAGCAACATAATTTGGATAATGTGATGATCCTTTTTGGGGGAAGAGGCTCTGGCAAATCAACTTTTCTAAAACGGTTTTTATTTCATATTAAACCTCAAGAATTACAATTGTATGCAAACGTTGCTTTGATTGATCTGTTAAACTCATCGCAAACAAGCGAAACTCTTACAAGTGAAATTTGGGATGGTGTTCTCAAGCAAATTGACCGAGATAAGTTATATGAGAGTGACCGATCGACAATATTGAACCTTTTTTCAGTAGAATTTGATATTTATAAGAAGCAAATTTTAGTTGGTCTAGAAGAAAGTGACTCTGATTACCAAAGATTGCTTCGTGACTTTATTATTGAAAAATTGGCCGACAAAAAGACCTTTGCAGAAAAAATTAGCCTTTATTGGAAAAGCAAAAACAAAGGGTTGGTAATCTTTTTAGATAACATGGATCAACTTACTCCAACACTACAGGATGTTTGCTATCTAACAGCAGTTGAAATCGCAAAAAAATTGAGTTGCTTGGTAATAATATCAATGAGGGAGGAAAGATTTTATAATGCAAAGGCTAAGGGGGTACTTGACGCTTATCATACTCCAGGATTCCATTTAAGTGCCCCAGTAATTCCCGAAGTTATTCTTAAGCGAATTGATTATATACTTGAACAATTGACATATACCCCTGATGTTGAGAAGCAATATATGATTGCTACTGATGGAGCCTTAATCACACTGAAAAGCTTTTTTGAGATTTGTATGAATCAAATTAAACAAAAAGATTCACATTTAAGTTACTTCTTGCGTTTTGCAACTCATGGAGACGTACGCCAGGCCCTAGAGTTCTTCAAAGGGTTTATTACCTCTGGATATACAAACATTGATGAAGTCGCAGAAAACACACATTGGGTCTTTCAAGTACATCAGGTGATTAAACCAATGATGATTCCAGATCGCGTATTCTACGATGAAAAACTAAGCCGCATACCAAATATAATGCAACTTAGAACGGATATAAACAGCTCCCATTTTACCGGATTACGTATTTTAAACCTTTTGCACAACAAATCTGGATCAGAAACAACAAGCGGCTTTATAGATGCCAAATATTTTGTTCAAGAATTCGAAGAGCTGTATTATCTCAAAGATGATTGTGAACATCATTTAAATGTATTTTTAAATAAGGGCCTAATAGAATCAAGTAATCGACTAGAAGAGTATTCAGAGAAGATAGATCAGATCAAGATTACGGCTTTCGGGAACTATATTTACGACTACTTAGCCTTCGACTTCGCATACATTGATCTGATCAGTCTAGATTGTGGAATTTTCAAAGAAGACCTGTCCAACTACCTGAGTAAATCAGCTAATGATGAATTAAAACTCAGAAATTCTCAAAAAATTTATGAAAGAATGGAACTTAGAATGGAAAGAACTGAGGTTTTTATTGAATATTTAGTTGAGCAAGAGAATGAAGAACTTTCAAGTCTTGGTGAACTTTCATCTCACATTCGCTTTTCAGATAAAATTAAAGCCTCCTTTCTTCATGACAAGACACGCATATTATCAAGCGCCAAGAGAAATGACAAGTTCTTATAAGACACATAATAAGAAGGGTGAGAAAGCATGTTACTTCCCGATTTTCTTTCATTCTAATTCACTGTAAATACAAGTACAAAGAGCATTAATTAGTATTTTGAGGAAAAAGTAACTATTTTTAAGATATGTTTTGAAGGACGATTGTACACTTTTATATTTCAAAAAAACCTCCTATAAACCCAATAACAGGCGATTACACTTATGCATACCAGACCATAAACCCAGAATTTTAACGGTTTAGTCTTTTTCACAATTGTTTCCTGTTTAGCCTCCTCCTTCTCTTCTGCTTTTAATCTATTACTGTTTGCCATATCGATTTGCTCTCTGATATTTTGAACTTGATAAAACCCGCTATCATTCCAATAAGTAAAAATCTGCGTTTCTTTGTTTGCCGTTTTAAAAAGCAGCTGGCTCGACTCCAACTGCTTTTCCAATGATTGCTTATGATTAGAACTCGTTTTAGTGCTTTTCTGGAATAAGGCACAACCTTCTAAAAGGGCCGATAAATAGAACAAAAGCATAAAAAGCAACAAATATAAAGTTCTCATTTTCGGTCTCCTTTCTTAGTCCAGTTAGCAAAGCGGTGTATGCTTCTCACATGCCTCATCCGGCGACATACCGCATCTCCTTCCCTACTACCATTTACATTAGTATTCCCTTCAATTGAGTAAACCAAATCGTTGTGAACACGTTCAACAATTCCGCAATGCCCCACCCGCTTTAGATGCTCAAAGTATATCCCCAACACCATTCCAGCCACCGGATTCTTGGCAATCCGATCAGTGGGAAAAAGCGAAGGACTCCAGGCCGTGCGCGGTTGCGAATAGCCCGCCTGACCAAAGCACCATGACACAAACGAAGCACACCATGGTACTTTTTTAAGGCCAACATACGCGTTGTACTGGTCCACCCGCGTGCCAGCATTCTCCCCAGCTTCACGAACGCCAATTTCCTTTTTAGCTGTTTCGATGATAATTTTTGCCCCTCCATCAGCTACACGATTGCGGTCAAAACCCCAACTGCTGCCAACAAAAGCAAAGCAAAAGAAGCCCAATAAAATCCTAATTGCTGCCATAATCCTAATTTTTTAAAAGATAAAACCATCTCAGTTAACAAAGGCAGTCCCAGCCTCATCCAAAACCTTTGCAGCAGCCACCAGCTTAAGCCTGTCACCATCAAAAAACAGATCAAGCTCATTAAGATTAGCAACCAGATATTTGGATCAATAAAACCCATCGTAGGGTCCCAACTCATGATCAAGCCCTGCAACAACGGCCAGGTTAATAAGAGTACTCCGAATAATAGATAAGGTGTATAGTTTCTACCAGAAACATCATCCTTTGATATTTTTAAGGTATTCATGATATCTTGTTTTTACGTATGATTAGAAAATAGGGAGGCCGTTTCCGCCCCCCCATTAATTTACATAGCAACGATCTGGATCTTTCCTACATACTGACTGTTGGATACCAGTCCTTTTTTCAGTGTCGAACTGAAGTTGATGTAGCAATGAACATAATCTTCACCAAATTCCAGGGGCAATTGCAATTTAAATACCTCTGCAGAACGTGGTGCAGCATTCATTAGACTAACAAACTGTTTCTTTGCAGGGTTGTACACCAGCAAATTGGCCATATCTGTCGCATCTCTATATTTGAGATTGGTACTACCTACATTTGTCCATTCAAAATCCACTTTCCCTTCCACAGTAGCGGCCAACCTCATAGTAGCAGGCAACTCCAATTTACCGCGAGCAAATTTCACCTTTGTGTAATCCATCTCGATATCTGATCCAACAGTTGTAATGGCTTCTTTTAAATGATAGGCTACGGCCTCATTCATTGGCGAGTTTGAAGCAGATCGGTTACTATAGAATATTTCGATTAAATCACTAAATGAACTTAAAAAACTGATCACCAAAGCAAACCTGGATCGTTGAATGATCTGCGCCGGAGAAGCTGGCTTACCGCTAGCACGTGGTAAAGCCCTGATTACATTTAAATCTCTCCAAAAAGCACCTACAACTGTTCCCGTTTTTTTTCTGAATCCACCAAGGATTCCTTGTTTAATAATTCCCATGTTTTTAAAAATTAAAAGGTTTAAAAATCTGTTATATGTTGTCCGTAATCAGCAGTCCTGCAGTACTGTTATTCCTACGACAACAAGACAAAGAGACACAATCCCCCTAACCTGTGGTAGTCCCACTATGTATGGTACATTTAAGGTAAATTGGCCTAAAAACTGCATTTAATGATGCAACAGGCATCCATTCTTTTATTGTATTTTTATTGATTTTAACTCAAATGGAACTCTTCATCCAAAAATTTCAACATTTTTAGCAGTAATGTTCTTGTAGTTTGGGCTGTAGTTTGCACCACTTGTTTGTAGCGTGTGGTTAGTCCATTTACCGAAATGTATCCCTCTCCAACACCTGGTGTTGTAAAATTTTTAGATAAGGATACAAGCAAATGTGCTACCGGACCGGCATCTAATCCCCCTGCTTTATTTAACAACTTAAATAAGTACGCCAGCACATCTACAGAAAACAGCACCCTAATCCTAGTACCTGGCTCGCAACTATTTTTCCTTGTCCAGCCTTCATTTTGAAGGTTAAAAAAACTGGCATACCGGCTTTCAATATGAACCAATATTTCCTCGAAGCTCTTATCGGCTAACCGATAAAGTTCTGCTGCTATGCTGGGCTGCCTTTTATATTTAAAAAGTATATCTATCAAATGAACACAATCGTATTGCACCTGCTTTAGGTGTCGTTCTAGCAAGCGATTATCGAGGCTCCCGAGCATTTCATCCTGCATAGATTTAAATACCTGCTCCTTTAACAATGGCAGCTCAGCAAGCCAGTAATCAACTCGTTGTTTATCCATATTAAAATAAGCCGGATCAAGTTCTTTCAACACCAGTGTTCTCAGTAAAGTTAATTGTGCGTTCATATCGCCACCACCCTTCCCAGATATTCACTATTGGCTACTTTTTTACCATTCAAGGAGATCAAACTTACATAGACATCAAGGCTTCTACCTATCAATTTAGGATTCAGCTTTAAGCTACATTTCAGATCAGCTCTTCTTACACCACCAATAAAACCATCTACAATTTTAAGTTCACGATTATATACAGTGAGGATCAACAGGTCGTCTAAAGAAGAATCATCATTGTAATTTTGCAGCCAGGTCAGCTCCAGCTCTTCTGTATTGGCAGAAAACTGCACCTCTGCATTAAACAATCCAGGTAGATAGCCCTTGCTGAGCACTACTTTGCTGTAATCTATACTTAAATCAGGATAGACACCCACAATAGCCAATTTGTAATTTATAGAGAAGGCAGCATTGATTTCAGTTTTATCCTTCGCATGATTTTTAAAACCAACAGTTACATATGAATAAAAGGGGACTAACCATTCTTGCATGAATTTAAATTTTTCTCTAGAAGCTATTTGTGCTTGCGTAGCTAGTTTACTATTTTTTGTTAGGTCGGGCAGTACCCGCAGGTAAGGAACGTTTTTCCAGGTTGCTCCAACCAGATTACCCAATTTCCCGTGTATTGGTCCAAATATTCCATTTCTAATTCTTGCCATGATTTCTATTTTTTAAATGTGAATTGATAATTTTTTTCGATTTTTTTTCAGGCCCTTTGCGAGCCGGATAGCACTGCTTAATATGCCTTTACTACTCCTCGTCTGGGGGAGCTCTTTCAATTGGGTTTTTCCGAACAAGGTCCGAACCAGGTCCGAACGAAAGCCGACTTAATAACGACTTTGTAAAGAGCCAGAACACCGCCATCCTATAAGGGTAATACAGACCCGAAAATGATCCTAAAAATTTGCTGAAGGTTTGTGTTTTTGTTTTCATAAACTAAATGTAATGCGAATAAAAATAGTGCTTGTCGCGATATGACGCATTTGTCGCGAAATGACGCATTTGTACGCATTTGTCATAAAATGACGTATCTCTACATATTTTTATCTTCTTAGTAAAAAAATATACATATATTGGGAGCTTAATCAACCTTATCTTTAACCACCTGCCAGTAAGGTTCCATAAAGGCTCCCGCCTTTTTGCTAGCGCCACTTGATCTGTTGCGGTATAACCACCATGATATGGAAAGAATATGCGTTTATCCGAAAGATGTCTGTAAAGCTACTGGACATGGCGAGCGACAAGCTCAACGTCTGTTAAAAAAAATCAGAATTGCGCTCAATAAAGAGAAAGATCAGTTCATTACGAAAAAAGAATTTTGCGACTTCACTGGTATTGACCCGGATCTGATGGATCTGGATTAACATTCATCTCCAATGACGCAGATCACATTTTTTATGGGCTGCGTCAATTAAAAAAAATAAAAAATAACGTCCTCTATGCAATCGCACCTTATACTTAATTTGGTGACTGCCGTTACTGAAAATATCAGCGCAAGTCACTTACCCCATTTTTGTACCTGGCCCATTCAATATGCGCTCCCTCATTTAATTACCGTTCCAGAAGGACAAATCCTGCGGCAGTCGCACAGCCATCACCTGGTACATATCGATCTGTTTGAGTATGTGTTAAACAAGGAAATCACCATCAACTTTGCCCAAACCAACAGGAGTATTTTTATGCTTGCCATGTTTGAGGGGCAGTCCGCGTTGTACGATCAAAATGATAACTTAATTTCTGCAATAAATGACAGCAGCTACCATTTCGGTTTTCATGGCGAAGGAGATTATCGAGCCAAATTAAAGCAAGGTGTCCATAAATTTTTACTTTTAACCTTACGGCCCGAATGGTTTCTACATGAAACTAAAAACTTGCATCAATTTAAAACACTGATTGCCAATTATACAGCTAAAAAGAAATGTGCGTTTGCACTTCCCTACTGTCGGCTTAGCAGAAAGATCAATGAGAACCTGAAGAAAATGCTTTTACTAAAAAAAATAAACGAGGATAGTCTTTATACGACGATAAAGAGCGTTTTAACCGAGCTTATGGATCAATACCACAATATGCTCCTAGAGTGCAATTATACGACCAGAACTTTCCATGAAGCTAAGGCTTTGGCCATCAAAAATTTTATTCAGGATAATTATAAAGACACCATAGTCGATAGCATTCCAAAAATGGCCAGGCACTTCGGCGTGTCTGAAACAATTTTTGAACAATTAGCTAAAGTAGCCTTTGGCAAGTCCTTTCATGCACAGGTAATCGCATTAAGAATGGAGTATAGCTTACATCTCTTGACCTCTACAAAAAAGACTATTCGTGAAATTGCACAGCTGTCAGGATACAACGACCCATACTATTTTAGCCGTGCTTTTAAAAGGCATTTCCAAAAAAGTCCAAACCATTTACGGAATGCTATAACAAAATAAGTCAAAACAACAATGGACTTTTGGGCAAAAATAAGTTCGGTTTTTGGCGAATTTTTGCCCAAAAGTCCATTTTTCTATTCATCTCGGTCCAGTATTTTTAACTAACCTCTTCTGGACGGCGCTAGTTGGAAAAGGTTTTATTATGTAAGTTTAACTGTTAACTCCTCACCAATAACCAAAAAATGATAATTCTGTAGTTGATGGACGTAATTAGCCTCAGCCGCATCCATACCTTCTTCAGCAACTGAAGCCCCACCACAGCTATAAAGTTTGACCGTTTGATACTCATCTATATCGTAACGAACAATATCGTATGAAGTATCTGGGTTTTTGACTAATCCAAACTTAATAAGCCATTCTTCGGTTAGTGGGATAGGCTGAAAATAACCTTCATACGGTATGTCATTAATTTTTTCTGACGAGCCTCTTACAGCGGCCAGCGCTCTCACCTCATCAATATTACCATCCTTGTCCTGAATATAATTCCCTATTCTTAATTCATTTATTTTCATTTTTTAATTTTCTCTATTTGTGATATACACTTAAAGCGAAAATAGAAGATCAATACTGAAATAACAAGAGTTGAATAAAGTTTAGTAGAAAGCGCAGTTTTTCAACAAACCGTAATGAGTAGAAGCAGGTTAGCTGGATATTACTAATCAAGCTAATGGTATGAAGTAGTAACCTAAAAACAACAATGAACTTTTGGGCTAAAATTCGCCAAAAATCGAACTTATTTTTGCCCAAAAGTCCATTTTCCAAAAGGAGGTAATTGAGGACTTTTATATAAATAGGAGCTCGACTCTAATTTATCAAAAAGTAAACCTCTTCTGGAAGGCGCTAGCTGGAACAGGTTTTAAAATATTGATTTTAGGCAACCTGTTCTATTCCTTGTTTAATGAACTTAATAGCTCTGTTAATTTGCTTTTTTAACTGTGTTTTCAGATACTTATTTTAAAATAATATAATCCTAATTTTTTCCCGAAAGATTTTCGTTGCATAATAAATCTGCTTTTTCACGGTCTTATCTGAAATATCCAACTTTTCGGCAATCTGTTTATGGGAAAGGCCTTCGCCTCTACTCATTTCAAATACCGTTCTCATTTTGACTGGAAGGGCAGCTAATTCTTGTTCGAACAATTGTAGCAGTTCATTTTCGACCATAATGCTATCCTGACTTCGGACACCGCTTTCCAGGTAATAGGATAAAGATGTTGTATACTTAGTGATAACTTTTTGATGAGCCATAAAATGGAGGATCTGATTGCGCATGGTGCCATACAAATAGCCATCAAGTCTGAATACATTTAAGCTTTCCCTTTTATACCAAATGTTTGTGAAAAGCTCCTGCACAACATCACTTGCTTCTTCTTCATCATTAAGCATCTTTTTGGCGTGGCAGAACAATTTTCCCCAGTATCGATCATAAATAACGGAAAAAGCTTTTCGATCTCCTCTTTTCAAATAAGAGACAAGTTCAACATCAGCTAGTTTTTTGTAATTATTCATATGATTTATCTAGCTCCAACTTTCCTCTCAAAATTCTTAATGCACGTTGAAGGTTTGTTTTTACTGTATTTTCTGGCATATCCAAGTGCTCCGAAATTTCTTGCCGATTCATAGCCTTCTTTCGACTCAATTCAAATACAACACGCATTTTTTCGGGCAAAGCAGCTATCTCTCTTTCAATTCTTGCATTTAAATAATTGTGACGAACCAGATGATCTGTTGAATTTTGTCTTTGATCAAGGCACCTCTGAAAGTCTTCGACATATTTTTGTCTAACTTTCTGATGTTTGTAATGATCTACAATCCGGTTCTTAATTACAGTATATAAAAAGGCAATTAATTCGCCTGGAATATTAATCGTGTCACGCTTTTCCCATATATAGGCAAATGCATCATAGATCAAATCTTTTGACACTTCCTTGTCATTTAAACGCCTGCAGGTAAATGAAAACAATAAGATATAATAGCGATTAAAAATCTCGATGAAGGCAGCATCGTCAGATTCTCTCATCAAATCCACTAACTGCACATCAGGAAAATTACTGTAAGTATTCATATTTATATTAGCTTGATTATTGCTTTATTTCGGTCAGTTTTTTGTTGCTGGTATTAATATTTAAATCGCTCTCGAAGAATTTTCAATCCGATCTTCGCATAAGTTCTGACAGATTGCTTAGTTAAATTAAGCTCATCTGAAATTTCTTGATAGGTTTTGTTCGCTTGCCTGCTTCTTAGAAAAACCTCACGAACTCTCTTTGGCAGTAGGTTCACTTCTTTTTCTATCCTAGCCGCCAATTCTTTTTCCCTTATTAAGTGGTCAGTCATAATGCTATCGTGCTCCATCATATTCGCGATAGATTGCATGTACCTTTCCTCGACCTCCCTGTGAACCATCCGATTAACCATTTTATTACGCACCGCTCGATACAAATAAGGTGATAAGGCTGGAATTTCCAGATCTTCCCTCTTTAACCATACATCGGTAAAAAGTTCCTGTAGGATATCCTTAGCCTCATCTTCATCCCTCAAGCGTTTGTATACAAAGGCCTGGAGTATTCCAAAAAATCTTTTATATATTTCAGAATAAGCTAATTGATCTCCTTTTTTTAAAAGCATAACAAGTTCAGTATCGGGTACCAAACGGTATTCGACTATATTCATATTAACTATTAAATAAGATTGTAAAGAGCCTAAAGAATCAGAGATTTAAGTTTAATCGTTCTCGAAGAATTTTAATTGCATTCTTAACCTGAGCCCTTACGGTCAGCTTTGATATGTTCAATTTATCAGCAATTTCAACGTAAGTCAAATTTACCTGTCGACTCAACAAGAATACTTCTTTCATTTTTTTTGGAAGTGCATCAACATTCCGCTCAATGATGGATGCAAGTTGCTTTTCTCGCACCAGGTGATCAGTCATGACCATGTCCTGCTCATTTATAGATTCAATGGCATCTACATAACGTTTTTGGGTAGCATTACGTTCTATAAAATTGAGCATTTTATAACGTACAGCAGCATACAAATAGGATGACGCCTTAGTTGTAATTTCAATAGTTTCTCTTTTAACCCACAGGTCAACAAAGAGTTCTTGCAAAATATCTTTTGCATCATCAGTATCGCCTACCCGCCTTTTTATAAAAACAAATAGTATACCACCAAATCTTTGATAGATCTCGGAAAATGCAACATTATCTCCCTCCTTTAAACGAATAAAGAGCTCGGTGTCAGGTAACAAATTATATTCGATCATAGTCATATCATTTATTGGTTACAGTTACAGTTCTTCCGTTGATCTTAAACTTTACCTCACCAGTAACTTCTAAAAGATGCAATACCTCGGCGATTTTTTCATATCTCGATATTGTCCCCCCAAATAACTTACCCGCTAGTGTTTTATCAACATAAACTACATCTACATTATACCAACGAGCTATCTTTTTCATAATACTTCCCAAAGGTTCACCACTAAAACTGAAGTCCCCCGTTTTCCAACTGATTATATCCTCCGGATCAACGGTTTTCACCCGAATATTGCTGGTTGTTACAATTGATTGCTGGTTGGGTCTGAGTAATACATCATCTTTTCTATCTGATGATAAAATACGTACTGATCCTTCCAACAGCGTAGTTTTAGTATCATCGTCGTCAGGGTAACTGTTTACATTAAATTGAGTACCTAGCACTTTAACCTCTTGAAGTTTTGTTTTAATAATAAAAGGATGCGATTTATCTTTTGCTACTTCGAAATAAGCCTCCCCTGTTAATTCAACATTACGATTTTGTCCATCAGACAGGCCTTTAAAAGAGGAAGGGAATCTAAGAGTGGTAGCTGCATTTAACCATACGGCTGTACCATCGGGCAGCATAAACTTATATGTACCACCTTTTGGCGTCGTAGCGACTAATATTTGCTCCTTAACATGAGCTAAGTCGTTAGATGGTATCGCACTCCCATCGTCATATGTTAAGGCTGTCTCCTTTATTTTGACACCGGTTTTATCACCACTTAGGTTTATGGTTTTACCATCAGCAAGTGTTAGGGTTGCCTTGTTACTACCTGGAGCAATGTCACTAGCAGCTGTGGTCGCAAGATTTGATTCGGGATAAAAAGATTTGTTAAAGAACCAGAAGGCTCCAAACCCAATCAACAATACAGCTGCTGCAGTCATTCCCACACGGTAATATAACCGTTGTTTATTCTGGCGTTGACTCATTAATTGATCCCAAACATTATCCTTGGCCGCAATAATTTGCCCAGGACTTGGTGCATCAGCCAGATACGGAAGTTGTACATACCAGCTTTCTACTATGGCCTTTTCCTCTTCCGAGCAATTGCCTTTGATATACTTATCTACTAATGACCGCGCCTCATGTCTATCCATATTTTTCTAATGCCCATTTTAACAGGGGCTATATAGGTAAGACAACACAAGGGTATACTGGGGGCAAAAAAAATGAAATAATTTAAAGGAGTTTAAAAAAACACAGGAAATAGCTATAAAAACCAAGTTTCGCTCTTAAAACTTTGAGTGCTCTTTTAACCTGAGATTTTACGGCCTGCTCCGTCATATCCATTACTTCCGCGATTTCTTTGTGAGATAAGTGTTCTTTCCTGCTTAGGATAAAGATAGCGCGCATTGGTTCCGGCAGCGCATCTATTTCCTTTTCAATTAGCCGTTTCAGATCTCGCTCTCGGACTTTATGATCAGCATAGGTATAATTCAATTCAGAATAATTGACTAAAGAATCCATATACCTGTCCGAGACTTTTTTATGTGTAAATTTATTTAATATTCGATTATGAATACTCTTATATAGATACGAAGACAGGCTTCCTGTGAGGTCTAACATTTTTCGTTTATCCCATATCGCAGCAAAAATCTCCTGAATTAAATCACTTGCTTCCTCATCATCCTTCAATCTTCTGTAGGCATGAATATACAAAACACTGAAAAAACGGTTATAGATTTCTGTAAAAGCGAGATGATCCCCCCCTTTAAGGAAAGCGGCAAGTTCTTCATCTGAAAATTTGCTATAACTGGTCATAGGTCAATTCTGGTTAAACTTACTGATTCTCAACCTTACACAAGATGAGCGTTATAAACAAACATATTAAAAAAATTCCCACATTCTAATAGAAAAATCCAGTTCACCTAAAAAACACCGTATTCTACAACAACTTTTTTTGTTCCTTTTGCAACATACTTTTGTCCGAAAAGGGACATTCTACTGCTAGAATCTTCGATAACTTCATTGTAATTAATAAAACAAAAGCTAACAAATCGAACAAAATGACTAACGCACAAAAAATCTCAATGTTTTATTGTTATTCTTTTAATCTGGCACTATGATGGGAAACGACTCAAACAGGGAAAGGTTAAAAGAAATCATCAGACAGGAAATTGTTCCTGAACTGGAAGCACTAACAGGCTCCTTAACTGAAGAATGTATTGAATACATAACCCTACACAGCAGATTCAAGCAAGTAACCAAGAATCAGTATATACAGTCATATGGATCTTATGAAGATGGCCATTTGAATTATCTGTACAGAGGAATAGCACATAGCTTTTACTATGATCACGAAACTGACAAAACCTTTGTTACGAGACTTTGGAAAAAGGATGAAATCATATTTGATGTAAACAGTTTTGTTAAGAGTGAAGACAGACTAGAGAGTATCCGAATGTTAGAAGATGGCGAGCTAATCGCTATAAACTATTACCATCTAAAGGCTTTACTCAGTAAGTTTCCTGAACTATATGCACTTTTTCCTTACTTACATATAGATCGTGAAAAACACAACAACTATTACCAACACCTACTAAAACTAACTGCTGAAGAAAGAGTTAGTTTATTCCTACAGCATAATCCTACATTAATCAATAGAATAAACAAAGATGCAATTGCTCTATACCTGGGTATATCAAGATGCAGATTTAGTACCGCTCTACATAAACAGAAGAATGCTTAATATTTTATCATCATTTTAACCTCGTGTAATGATTGCCGTTGAAAAAGAATCCAAGGAAAGATTAAAAAGTATTGTTAGACAAGAGCTTATCCCTAAGCTGGAAATTCTAGCGGTCTCCTTAACAGAAGAATGTATAGAACATATAATCTTACATAGCCAATTAAAGCCGATAGCTAGGGACCAGTATATACAAAAAAATGGATCTTATGAAGATGGCCACTTGAATTTTCTTTACAGCGGCATAGCATTTGGCTTTTATTATGATCAGCAAACAACCAGAACATTTGCTACACGAATTTGGAAAACTAATGAAATCATATTTGATACAAAGAGTTTTTTGAATTGTGAAAACAGATTAGAGAGTATCCAAATGTTAGAAGATGGTGAAGTAATCTCTATAAATTATTATTCTTTACAAATTTTACTTGATAAATTCCCCGAGGTACTGGCACTTTTCCCCTATTTAGCAATAACATTTGAAAAGCACAGTAGGTTTTACCAGGATATGCTGAAAAGAACAATTAAAGAAAGAATTAGCCTATTCCTAAAGCACTATCCCTCTTTAATTAGTAAAATAAGTAGCGATATTATTGCACTATATCTAGGTGTGTCAAAAACAAGTTTTAACCGAGGTTATGCACAATATAACCACAATAAGGATGACGATGTCTAATCGCTTAACTTTTGTTACAATTGTAACAAAAGTTTGTTGCATATGTAACATGCGTTTGTTGCATATGTAACAAAACATCACTTAAACACTACATACATTTGGTATAACAAAACGCTAATACTCAAAACTATGAACGCTGACAAAACTATCTATTTTCTGAAGCCAGAAAGCTGTGATGTGATGGATGAGCAGCAGAGTCCATATTATATAACACTTGAACAAACTAGTACTACGCCGAAAGATATTTTTATGTGTGAGTACCTGTGTAATGAAGAAGTGATAAGAAATGATGAACATAACATTTGCTTTTACGGCGGGGCCGAAAGCTATCATGGATTATTTGTTTCGAAAGTATTTGCAGATACTGAAGCGCGGGCTTTAAAAATAGCAATTAAAATAAGGAATGAAGCAATTGCAAATGGGGAGTGGAGCCAAGCTTGGGAAAGACATAAGTTACAGCAATCGCGGATGAACAAAAAAAGTAGATAATGCACATGAACCAAATTATATACAGTTTTTACTCTAAAAGGGCCGTGGGCAAATTGAGAGTGCACCCCGGTCCTTTCTTCAACACCAATAATTGCAGCTATTAGCTGATGAATACCAAAACTTAGGTAGATATACAAATTAATATACACCAACATTACAAGATATTTTTTTCAATTTTTATTTTTAAGTGCGCCGCAAGTAAAGTACAGAGTATGATTATTTCGAACACCACTTACCAAATCCCGGTCAGGCCAATTTGCGGGCATTACGGCACAGATGGTTTCAACAGCGGAGTATTTAACTCTTTACTACTTGCAGCAAAAAAAAGCTAAATGGAATTAAATTACACATGACCAAAATTGTAAAAATGGAAACTACAATGAATAAGCAATCGGCTAGAGTTTTATTCTCTAATAAAACCAAGCAAATAGTGGTGGAAGTAATTTGTTACTTGTTTGTGCTGCTGTGGCTTTATGCTGCTACCAATAAGATACTGGATTTTCAGAAGTTTCAAGTTCAGATAGGACAATCGCCTATTCTTACAGATTACGCTGTAATTATTGCCTGGATAATCCCTTCCATTGAAATTATTCTTTCCATTGCTTTATTGCTAAAGAGGACACTTATAGCGGGTCTTTATGCTTCGTTTGGCTTGATGTTAATGTTCACCACTTATATCATAATCATCCTAAATTTTGCAGAACGGGTACCGTGTTCCTGTGGGGGTATTTTAGAAAAAATGGGATGGACTGAACACTTAATCTTTAACATAGGATTTGTAATCCTTGCACTTATCGCTATTATATTTCAAACACAACTTAACGAAAATAAGGCTAGATAATAGTCTTTCAAAATATTCTATTCGCGATTGAATCAGGGGACGCTGAAAACCTGCAACCACAGAGTAAGCACTACAAAATACAAAATTAATTATTATGAAAAAATTATTTTTTACCGCATTAGTAGCAGTAGTTGCTATTGGCGGAGCTTTTGCAGGCCAAAGTACAAGCGCTGTGTTGGATGCTGGACCACTAAATATCACTGACGCCAACAATTGCAGCGAGGCAAAACTATGCTCGCCAGTTCCTGGTACTCCTTGTGTTATCGAAGGTATTCAATATTATCAGCATGATCAAGAAGAAGGAAATTGCACCAGATTCCTTTCTTTTGACTAGTAATCTTTATACCCCGTGGCAAAATGTGTCACGGGGTTAAAATCGCATTCTCATGAAAAATTCAATTTTTAAGCTTGTAGGTGTTATGTGCATTGCAATTTTACCAATTCTATTATTACTATACAGCTATAAGAACCAACTTGAAAAGAAGTCTTACTCGTTCACACGAAAAATCATTTATCCATTGGAGAGGATGGATCGCGTTAAGCTTGATAGAGAGTCTTACTATTTGGCTGGTGTAGCGTCAGAAGAAATTTATTTGGCAAACAATTATAACACTGGCTGGATGTTATCGTTTGACCAAAACTTAAAGCAGAAAAAGATCAAATTAAACTTGAGCAAAGCGAATCTTGTTAAAGATAAAGGTCAATACCGGGCACATATAAGTGACGGCAGATTTTATTTATACAACGGCTTAGGAAGATCTATTCTTAGTGGAACACTTGAGGCATGGACTGCTTTCAACTATCCTATTTTCACTCCATATTTTCAGGATGCTGTTGCCATGGGGGCTGAATCTATTGTTTTCAGGTACGTCAATAGTAGAACTGGTCAAAATAGTATTCTGAAAACAACTTATAATGATAAGTTAGAAAATATTAACCTACTTCAAAAACAGGTGGACGGTCTATATTGTACCTCAGGGATGTTAAAATATAATAAAGCTCTCAACAAACTCATTTACCTGTACTATTACAGGAACCAGATATTGCAAATAGATACAAACCTAAACTTAGCAGCAATAACGAACACAATTGATCCTATAGACAGCGTTAAATTCACATCTGCAACCATTAAATCTGAAAATAAAATGGTACAAACCTCACCTCCAATTTTGGTAAATGCCCATTGTGCAACATGGGGGAATTATCTTTATGTTCATTCTAAAGTAATGGGCCGTAGAGAGGACAATAGAAAATTTGACAATGCTGCTGTTATCGATGTTTACGATTTAAAGCTAGGATCGTATCTGCATTCATTTTATTTGCATAACCAAAACAAAACTGCAATAAGTGATCTACTGGTTGATGGCAACGTCCTCTATACTATTTCAGGACAATATCTGAATAAATACACGTTGGAGCGTTAAGGATATAAAAGTCTTTCAAAATATTTTATTCGTTAATGAATCAGGGAAACTGAAAATCTGCAACCATAGAGTAAGTGTAAAAACACACAATTAATTATTATGAAAAAAATATTTTTCACCGCATTAGTAGCAGTAGTTGCTATCGGCGGAGCTTTTGCAGGTCAAAGTACAAGCGTTGTGATTGATGCTGGCCCACTAAATGTCACTGACGACGACAATTGCAGCCAGTCCAAACCATGCTATTATCCTTTCGGCCCATCTTGTGTTATCGGAGGTGTTCAATATTATCAGCATGATACAGAAGAAGGAAATTGCGTCAAATTTCTTTCCCTTGCCCCAGAGTAATCTATACCCCCTTGGCAAAATATGTCACGGGGTATAATCAAAAACAACAGGTAAAGATAAGTTATAGACCGTATACCTGCTTCAAAGACAGGTATACGGTCTATATTGTATCTCAAGTATGTTAAAATATAATGAAGCCCTTAACAAACTCATCTATCTGTACTATTACAGGAACCAGATATTGCTGTTAAATACATGTCTAAATTTAACAGCAATAACGAACACAATTGATCCTATAGATCAGCGTTAAATTAACATCTGCAACTATTAAAGCTGAAAATAAAATGGTACATCCTTTACACCATTTCAGGACAATATCTGAATAAATATATGTTGGCGTCCTAAGGATGTAATAGTCTTTCAAAATATTCTATTCGCTAATGAATCAGGGGAAGCTGAAAACCTGCAACTATAGAGTAAGCTTAAAGAATGTAAAATTAATTATTATGAAAAAAATATTTTTTACCGCATTAGTAGCAGTAGTTGCTATCGGCGGAGCTTTTGCAAGCCAAAATACAAATGCTGTGTTGGATGTTGGCCCACTAGATCTCACTGACGACAATAATTGTAAGGAGGACAAACCATGCAGCCCACGTGTTGGCGTACCTTGCATTCTCGAAGGTGTTCAATATTATATGCATGATCCAGCTGAGGGAAGTTGCGTCATATTCATTTCCCGTGACGAATGGTAATCTTTAATACCCTGTAGCAAAATATGTCAGAGGTATAAATCAAAAACAACTTATAAAGATAAGTTAGAACGTCAACCCGCTTCAAAAAACAGGTAGACGGCCTATATCGTACCTCAGGTACGTTAAAATATAAAGCCCTTAACCAAACTGTACTATTACAGGAACTAGATATTGCAAATAGATACAAACCTATACTTAACAGTAAAAAGAAGCACAATTGATCCTATAAACAGTGTTAAACCTGCATGACCAAAACAAAATTGCAATAAGTGATCTATTGATTAATAGGAACGTCTTTTATACCATTTCAGGACAATGTCTGAATAAATACATGTTGGGGGCCTTAAGGATATAATAGTTTTTCAAAATATTCTTTTCGAGAATGAATCAGGGGAAGCTGAAAACCTGCAACCATAGAGTAAGCATAAAAAACATAAAATTAATTATTATGAAAAAATTAATTTTTAGCGCATTAATAGCAGTAGTTGCTATCGGCGGAGCTTTTGTAGGCCAAAGTACAAGCATTGTGTTTAATGCTGGCCCACTAAATCTCACTGACGACAACAATTGCAGCCAGACCATATCATGTACGCCCGCTGAAGGCTGGCCTTGCATGATCAATGGTGTTCAATATTATCAGCATGATACAGAAGAAGGAAATTGCACCAGATTTCTTTCCCATGACGAACAGTAATTTTTATACCCTGTGGCAAAATATTCAGGTGGTATAAGTCAAAAAAAAACAATAACTTATAATGATGACCTGTAGGGTGTTAATGTGCTTATAAGACAGGTGTACTGTCTATGTTGTACCTCAAATATGTTAAAATATAATGGAAGTCCTTAACAAACTCAGCTACCTGTACTTATTAAAGGAACCACATAGTGCAAATAGATACAAACCTAAATTCAACAGCAATAACGGACACAATAAATCCTATAGACAATGTTAAATCTGCATAACCAAAACAACTTGCAATAAGTGATCTATTGGTTGATAACAACATCCTTTATATCAAAAAAGAACAATATCTGAATAAATACACGTTGGTGCCTTAAGGATATGGAAACTCTGCAGGTTCTATGTCATTTTTTGATATGACAAGAATATCGGTTTCCCTTTCTTCAATATTGAATTTAAGACCATATTCTAAGAGTAACTTTCCCATGTTTATATAGTTTAGCTTATCATCGGTTAAATTAATGCTTATCCGGCCAAGTTTTCCGATAAATCCTGACTCATCAACAATTGGATACGTCATCTTTGCAAAAGATGGTATAAAATAATTTATCTTAGTGATGAACTGTTCCATTGTAATACCATTCGTTCGAATAGCAGTCTGATATACCGTGTCTGAAACTATACCTCCGGTGTATTCAGGGATAGGATTGTCGGATCGAGATATGACCAAACATTGCTTCTTTTGTTTTTCCCATCGCGCCTTATATCCGATAACTGTCTCAAACTGGTCAATCATCTGTCGTTTCATTGTGGATATTGGTATTGGCTTTGGTACTATGTATTGTATTGTGTATCGATTTTCGTTTTTGATTATACCGTTCACCTTCATCACTATCTTTGTCGTATCAACATCACGAAATCCAATTCTAGAATTTCGAACACCAAGTCTGAGGTCACGCCCTTTTCCATAAAGAATAGCAAAAATATCTTTTATCGAATAATTACCAATAAACCCCTTCGTCCTTACTTTTCGAGACATGAATGCAATAGAAAAAACCTCAGAAGCGTAAGGCGCTATCATAAAACTTGAAAGTAAATTATCCTTTTTTCCGGCAGATCCAGTATTTCCGTTTACAAATAAAGGTTCATCATTATTTATAAATTCATCCGTCTTTTTTTCAATTTTAAAATCTTTTTCTTTAAGCATACCATTGATTGTTTCGCTATTTAAATTATATCCCTCAGTGACATATTTCAGTTTTCCTTCTTTATCTATAATCACTACATGGGGAACTGACTCGAATGGAAATAATGTCTTAAGGTTTTTATCTCCACAAGCGACTGGTAACGTCATTGTATATTGGCCGATTTTTTCAAACCTTTTGATAAATGGAATGACCTCTCTTTCTTTATTATAAATGTTTACTGTAATGATTTGTATCTTGTCCTTATACTCTTGCTGAAGTTTCATCAATTTGGGCCACGATTCTATACAGGCAGCACATCCAAAGCTCCAGAAGTCAAGTATGAGAATTTTGCCTTTAAAATCTTTGAAACTGATACTTTTATTAGGATAATGAATTAGATTAGTTAGGGTATAGTCCGGTAATGCTTCGCCAACATTTACTTTTTTGAATTCAGTTTTCTTTTCTTGAGCGTTTAATGATTGAGTGATTATTGCCATGATCGCAAGGCAAAAAATTATGCAATATTTTATCATGTTCCTATTTGTTTAAAAAATTCTTTACATAGATATCACCCGTAATACATCCGGATAAGTTATAAATTTGTTGATTAGTACCCGGGATTCGGCTTAAGATTCGGGTTGTTGATTAGCTCCGTTGCAGGAATTGGATAAAGTTCATCTGTAGTTTGCCAATTTGCCCCCTTTAACGGTTTCAATATCGCATCAGCACGGCCAGTCCTTTTAAGATCGAGCCAGCGATGTCCCCATTCCGCAAAGAGCTCAATGCGCCTTTCCTGTTCTACAACCAAAAGCGCATTACTTTTGCTCATTCCATCAGCCAAATTAGGTAGTGGTTGCGGAATTGCAATTGTTGCAGTAGCTCTCGCCCTGGTCCGGACAATGTTAAGATCAGCAACACCTTCATCAACTTTATCCTGGTTTATTAAAGCTTCTGCTCTTATCAGATACTGTTCAGCCAGCCTTAACACCATTAAATATTCATTCACAGGAGTTGCTCCTGTCTTAACCTTATACTTATATGGGAACTTATAGGACGTGTTTCCACTGGTAAATGTTCCAACCCATTTCGTTGAACGTAAATCACCCGGTTGAAACGCAGATAGCAACTGGTTACTAATCGTTACCCCATTACTGGTGGTTGGTGCTGCAGTGAGAATAAAATAGCTTCCCTCGTATGTGTTTCCAGGAGTGCCAATAACATAAAGCTGCAAGATTGCCTCTGTACTATTTTTAAGAAAAACCTGATCTAAATCTGGTCTGAGTTGATATTGGCTACTTCTTGCGATAACCAATGAAGATTCTCTTTCTGCATTTACCCAGTCTTTACGATAAAGATAAACTCTCGCTAATAAAGCACTTGCGGCCCACTTATTGGCCCTGATACGGTCTGCAGATAGATAGTTTTCTGAAAGCAGTTCCTTTGCGCTTGTAAGGTCTGTAATAATCTGCTGATATACCTGATCTGGAGTACTGGCGGTAGCGATTGCATTTAATCTATAATCTGTAGTAAGTAGGATTGGGATATTACCAAAAAGATTAGTCAGGTAGAAATAGCATAATGACCTAACAAATTTAGCTTCGCCCGTTAATTGTTGCTTTACACTTCCAGTGACATTCGAACGTTCTAAATTTTCTATGATCGAGTTAGCTGCGTAAATAACACTATAGGGATGTTGCCACAAATTGGTACGCATATTTGTATTAAGTGGTGTAAGATTGTTTTGCGTGAACTGGAGGTAATTAATTGCAGTACTGTAGTCTGTAAATTCATCCGCAGATCTTCCTGCAACTGTTACAAGGGAATAATCACCACCGAAAGAAAAGCTGCCCAGGGTGCCAAGCCTAACATATAGACCCCTTACTGCTGAAATTGCAGTTTCGTCATTTGAATAAACCTTTTCTGTATCAATCTGGTCAACCGGTGGATCGATCTTTAAGAAATCTTTGCATGAAATTATTATCGAGGCTAGAAGCAGCAGCTCCATTATAATTAAGTGTTTTTTCCTTTTCATGATGATAAAAATTAAAGTCCGATTGTTAAACCTGTGGTAAAAGTTCTAAGTGTAGGCAACGTTTTTATCATGCCAATTTCAGGGTCCCCGAGGTAATTAGTGACTGTGAATAGGTTCTGTCCTTGCAAAAAGACACGGCAAGATCTCAACCCTGCATGTTTACTCAAACTTTTCGGTAGTAGGTACGATAGAGATACATTCTTTAATCGTAAGAATGATGCGTCTATGTAGTCGTTAGAAGACATTAGATTTGAAAACTGTGTATAAGGGCTTGCAGTTGCGAAAGACTGTGAGAACTTTTGGATTGAGGTCTGATCTCCAACTGCTCTCCACCTTGCAAGGACTTCAACAGGTTGGTTTGCATTTAAACCGCCTGAAATGGTGCCTGGGGAATTGAATAATTGAAGTGGATTTTTCAACGTTTTATCCACGTACTGGAAAAATATACTTAGCTCAATTCCTTTAAAAGAAAAGCTGTTCTGAATACCACTATACCAATGGGTGGAAAGCGACTGGGAGGCCGGTAACCGATCTGCTGCATTTAAAGTGCCATTTCCATCGAGATCAGCAAACTTATGAATCCCTGTTTGTGGATCAACACCTAAATACTGATAGGCAATTGCTGTATAAAGTGAGTAACCAACAGTGTATGTATTGGTATAAGTTGAGCCGCTGATGTTAGGATAACTCACCAGTTTATTCCTCGGTATGGAGATGTTGAATGAAGTTTGCCAGTTAAATTTGTTGCCTGATATATTATTACTACTTACTTCAAATTCCCATCCTGTATTCTGTACTATGGCGGGTAGATTATATTGAACACTGGTAAATCCAGCAATGTCAGGTAAGGTGTAACCAACTAATTGATTTGAAGAACGGTTACGATACCAGCTTGTTGTAAATTGCACGCGGTCATTTAGTAATCCTAGCTCTAAGGCTAATTCCAGCTTTTTATTAGTCTCCCATGAAAAATCAGGATTGGATATTCTACTTGGAACCAATGCCGGACCGTCTCCATATGCCAATGGTGTGGAAGTATATGTTTGCTGATACCCATAGTCAGGTATTTGATCACTGCCAGTAATTCCATAACTACTTCTTAACTTACCATAGCTAAGCCATTGGAGATTGTTTTTTATAAAATTTTCTTGAGAAAATATCCATGCCAGTCCAATCGCGCCAAAATTGGCAAACTTCCTATCGGGCCCAAATTTGCTTGAGCCATCTCTGCGACCTGTAATATTAACAATATATTTACCTTGATAGTTGTAATTTATACGACCGAATAACGAGTTATATCTATATTGTGCAGATGTATTGGTGATGCTTCTTGTAGGAGCAGATCCAAAATTCTCCAGCAGAAGGTCACTTGTGTACCCAGTTCCGGTAAGGCGTTCTGTTACTTGGCTGTTACCCTGAAACGTACTTCCCAATAAAATATCCAACTTTGCATTCTTAAAGGATTTTAGATAATTTATCTGCGGTTCTATAATCCACGTTTCTATATTAGTATGAACCAAACTTCTGTTCCCAGAGTTGCTTGGCGAAGGTAGTTGGCTATTAAGAGTTGTCTTCTTAGTTTCTTTCAGTTGGAGATTTGTAAAACCTAAAGTGGATATGATTGATAAACCTGGTAATAATTCATAACTTAACCTGCCATTACCTAAAAATGTGCCAGTCTTTCCTAAATACGGGATGTTATTTCCAAATAGAGGATTTGTCCAGGTTGATACACCACTGCTATTATAGGCCCAGTTTAAATTACCATTACCATCATAGAGCGCAGGAGCATTTGGGGCAGCATCAATAAATTGGGTAAGATCAAAAGTTGGTAATGTATTATAATCAATCGCATAGGTGGTTGAAAAATTTCCTTTAAACTTTTTATCACTAGATGTATGATTAATGTTTAACGCACCAGAACCTTTCTGATCGGCAAAATCTCCGGGCGATACAGTTGTTTGTTTTAGGTAATTTGCACGAAATGTAAACTGTGTCAGATCACTCCCTCCGCTAATGCCTGCCTGAAGGTTGGTTTGCTGTGCAGTCCCACCAATTAGTTCCTTTTGCCAATCGGTATACCTATTTGGGTCCCATGTTCCATTTACATCATAAGAAGTTGCCCCAGGCGTAACATTGTCATTTGCAAATGCTTCTGTCCTCATTTGCAAATATTGCTCTGTATTCAACATTTTTATCTTGGTACCCACCGTTGACAAACCCATACTGAAGCTTATATCAGCAGCCGTTTTGCCTGCCTTTGCCTGCTTGGTTTTTATCAGAACAACTCCATTTGATCCCCTCGATCCATAAATGGCAGTTGCATCGGCATCCTTGAGAACTTCTATACTTTCTATATCATAAGGACTGATATAATTTAAAGGACTGGAAAGATTGCTTATGCCTGCAATACTTAAAGCCGCAAGAGAAATTGAACTGGCTGGAAATGGCACTCCATCAACTAAATATAGCGGCTGCCTTGCATCTGTTCTTAAACTGTTGACGCCTCTGATCTCTATTTTATAACCGCCACCATTGATTCCCGATTGTTGTTCAATATTTACGCCAGGCATCCTGCCTATGAGTGCTCCTAAAACGTTGGTCACAGGTTGTTGTGCTATCGTTTTAGAATCGACACGTGAGATGGATCCTGTTCGTTCTTTATCTTTTACGGTGTAGTATCCTGCGTTGATTTCTACTTCTTGAAGTTTATCTGTGCTTAGTACCAACTGTATATTCCCTAGATTTTCAGATGCCTTAATTTCTTTACTATTGTATCCAATGAATGAAATGACCAAAATATCTTTTGCATTTACATTTTGTAAGCTAAATTCGCCATTGGCATTTGTAACTGTACTATTAGTACTCCCTTTAATCTTTACGGTCGCTCCCACCAACGGTTCATTATTTTCACCAAGAACTCGACCACGTACATCAATTCCATCAAATAAACCAATCCCCTTCTCACGAAAGGAACGATCATCTTCCATAATTATAATGGCTTTTCCGGCAATTTTGTAAGTTACTGCGCGCCCAAATAAAATCTTATCCAAAACTGTTTTAACGGGGGTTTTATAAAAATCAACTTCTATAACCTCCTCAGTATTAAGTTTTCTATCGGACCAGACCAAATTATAGCCGCTTTGGCGTTTAATTTCTTTAAATAACTCGCGAATAGTGGTCTCTTTCTTATTATAAGTTAGCGTTTGGCTACGAGAATCTTTCGCACTCAATTGGATTGCAGCTATTAAAATTATAATAAGGGTCAAACGCATTAAAAATAGTATTTTATGAATGCCCTGCCTGAGGGCACCCCGTTTCATGTAATTAATTTTATACATTTCATCGGTTTTATGACAAGGCTTAGCAAGCCGATGTGACTTTAATTTTGCTTAATAAGTAAAATTAGCTAAGTTTGTTTGTCTGTTAAATTGATCGTTTGATTGGTTGAAATATGCAGGCTTATAATCGTTTATGTTCTAGAACAACATAAACGATTTTTTTATTCACCTGCATAGGAAGACTTTTTTAGGTAGATCTTTTCATCGCATAACTGTAATCCTCCTTCCCTCAATTTTAAATTTCACGTCACCTGTTTGCTCTAATAAACACAACACTTGAGAGGCCTTCTTATACTTAGACACAAAACCACTAAAGGTTCTATTCACAATTTGTTTATCGGTATATATTATGTCTACATCATACCACCGTGCAATTTTTCGCATGATACTTCCTAGGCGTTCTCTCGTAAAGCTGAACTCTCCATTCTTCCAGTCAATAGCATCGTCCGCATAAACTTTATGCACGCTAATACCACTTGACGTAATTTCAGATTCCTGGTTAGGTTTTAGTATAACTTCCTTTGTGTCACTACCGGTTGTCGTAAAAGGGGCAACCTTAACGCTGCCCTCTAACAAGGTTGTTTTCACTGAGAGTTCATCGTTGTAGGCAGATACGTTGAAATGGGTACCCAACACCTCAATTCTTTGTTTATCTGTAGTAACGACGAAAGGATGTTTTTTATCTTTAGCAACCTCAAAATATGCTTCACCCGATAGTTTAACATTTCGGTATTGTTCTTCTCCTTTTAAAGATGGGTTATAGGTTAAGCTCGACGCAGCATTAAGCCATGCGGTAGAACCATCTGGAAGACGCACTTGATAGGTGCCGCCGCGCGGAGTAGAAATAGTAAAACTTTGGGCTTGTTCATTATTAATTAATGTACCATCGTTGTAAGTTAATTTCGATGCATCAACTACAATACCTGTTTTTGCATCACTTAGTTGAATCCTTTTTCCATTTTGCAAGGTTAAAGTCGCCTTGTTTCCACCCGGATCAACATCATTCATTTGTTGAGTGATAGGTACAACACCTATTCTTTTAAAGAACATTGTCGAAAAGGTACCGACGATAGCTAATGTTGCTGCAATTAGTAAAATGTTTAGCGGCCAGTTAATTACCGACCCCTTCCCTTCTTTCCCAGGCTCAAAACCAAGGATTTGCTGTAAACCTTCTTCTTTCTCCTGCCAAAAGTTTTCAGGAAATTCTCTATCTGGGTTGTTATTTGCCTTCTCATTATACCAATTTTCCAATTGCTGCGCTTCACGTTGAGTGCAGTTGCCATTCTGGTAATTATCAATCAAGGTCTGAAAATCTTCTTTAGTTGTCATAAACTTTTTGGGACTTATAACCTTAAGACGACACACCGGTGTCTACACACCACATTATGTTAAAATAAAGTTATTTTTTTGTTAACATTTCAATTAAATAGTATTAGGTGTGTAAAAGCTTGTTGCCACGTAATTTCTTGATCGCTCTTTGGATTTGATTGTTGACCGTATTTTTGGACAGATGGAGCAATTTGGCAATATCCTTTTGTGAAAGGAATTGTCTACGGCTGAGTTCGAAAACTTCGCGCATTTTAAGCGGCATTTTTTCAATTTCCGATTCGATCACGCGCGCTAATTCTTTTAAACACATTTGTTCATCAGCAAGCTCTCCATAATCTTTTACATAGGTAAAAAAATCCTCTGCATAGTTCATTTCTACTTTTGCATGCTTTATAGTATCAAATACACGGTTGCGTACAGCAGCATGTAAATATGATTTAAGAGAAGTCTTAATATGTATATCTTCTCGTTGCTGAAACAGCTTAGTAAAAATCTCCTGAACTACATCTTTCGCGAGATCCCTATCACCTAGCATTCGATGAGCATGTAATATTAAGGAGGGATAATAATGATCATAAATTACGGTAAACGCACCATTAAAATCGCCGTCTGACTGTAGCAACTCTATGAGTTCTACGTCTGAAAATTCGCTATAATTCATAACTCCCTATATTAATCCCCGTAGTAATTTTGAGACTTATAACCTTAAGACGACATACCGCTGCCTAAACACTACACTGTATTAAAATAAAGTTATTTTTTTATTAAAAATTTAATCAAATCATACTGGGAGGGAGAATAATGGCCATGTTTTCAATGATTAAATAAATCAAAAAATTAGTCGTGTCTGTAAAAAATCGTTGTTGCGTAATTTCTTAATCGCCCTTTGGATTTGATTGTTTACCGTATTTTCGGAGACGTTGAGCATTTTGGCAATCTCCTTCTGAGATACGAACTGTTTACGACTAAGTTCAAAAATCTCTCGCATTTTAGGCGGCATTTTTTCAATTTCTGAATCGATCACTTTGGCCAATTCTTTTAAACACACTAGTTCATCAGCAAGCTCAGGAGAATCTTTTACATAGGCAAAAAAATCCTCCGCATAGATCATTTTTACTTTTGCATGCTTTAAATTGTCGA
Source organism: Pedobacter sp. ok626 (assembly GCF_900100435.1). GTDB lineage: Bacteria > Bacteroidota > Bacteroidia > Sphingobacteriales > Sphingobacteriaceae > Pedobacter. The sequence goes on from NZ_FNEX01000015.1 coordinate 193,348, forward strand.
ATACACGGTTGCGCACGGCAGCATATAAATATGATTTAAGAGAAGTGTTAATGTGTATATCTTTCCGTTGCTGAAACAGCTTAGTAAAAAGCTCCTGGACAATATCTTTTGCAAGATCCATATCAGCTAACATTCTGTCAGCATGTAATACTAAGGGGGGAAAATAATGATCATAGATTACTGTAAACGCACCATTGAAATCACCGTCTGACTGTAGTAACTCTATGAGTTCTACATCTGAAAATTCTCTATAATTACTCATAAGTCCCGGGATTAAATCTAGTAGAATTTAACCTAGCCAAACCTAAAAAAGCAGTTGGCTCAGTAGTCTGTTCATTTTGTTCAGACTGACTTTTTTTAATGAATGAGGAGAGCTTCAAGTCTACAGACTTAGTTTCGATATCGCAGAGTCCAAACTTTTTGAGTTTTGTTCGATTCGATTTCATTTTTTTCAGATTTAGATACTAGCTTACTCATCGCTTTTTTCCCCAAACCTTACCAGGCACCCTCTTTAATTAAAATCTCCGAGTGACTAAAGTTACGAATAAAAAGAGTCTTTGGATTTTTTACGGATACAAAATTCCCATAAGGCAATAAAATATACTGTCTTGTGGAATTAAAGATTTAGCATGAAATGCTTTAAGTATTCAATAGGCTCTCGCCCATATATCACAATCTAGTTCTAGAGCTAATGTGATATGGAATTAGACATGTCACAAATATAAAAAACTGAGTCCAAATAGTCCAATATAATTTAACAAATCGACAAAGAATATCTCTAATTAGAACTTCTTAGAATGATTCCACGCAAAAACCCGTGAAATTTTTAGTTATTTTGTCATGTAAAACAATCAAAAAAATATGAAACTAGTTTTTATGGGTACGCCCGATTTTGCAGTTGCTTCTTTAAATGCTTTGGTACAAGCTGGGTTTGATGTAGTTGGTGTAGTTACCGCAGCGGATAAACCTGCTGGTCGTGGACAAAAACTCCAAGAAAGCGCAGTTAAACAATACGCCGTTGCAAATGGACTAAAGGTGTTGCAACCCTTAAAACTAAAAGATCCTGAGTTTATTGAAGAATTGAAGGCCCTAAATGCCGACTTACAAGTAGTCGTAGCTTTCAGGATGTTGCCCGAAATGGTATGGAACATGCCAGCCAAGGGAACCATAAACTTACACGCTTCATTACTGCCTCAATACCGTGGTGCAGCCCCTATCAACCATGCCATCATTAATGGCGAAAAGGAAAGTGGTGTAACCACCTTTTTCCTAAAACATGAAATAGATACCGGTGATGTTATTTTTTCTGAAAAAGTGAGCATTGCTGATGATGATACTGCAGGAGACCTGCATGATAAACTAATGAATGTTGGTGCTGGATTGCTGGTAAAAACAGTACAAGCGATAGAAGCTGGTGATTATAAAGAACAAGCCCAACCTCAAAGCGATGAGCTTAAACATGCACCTAAAATATTTAAAGAGCATTGCCTAATTGACTGGAACCAACCAGCACGTGCCATTTACAACCAGATCAGAGGCTTGAGCCCATACCCTACTGCTTTTACCAAACTAGGCGACAAAACCCTTAAAGTTTTTAAAGCTGAGTTGGAAGAAGAACAACCCGACATTAAGATCGGCGCCTTTTTATCCGATGGTAAAACCTATTTAAAATTTGCAGCAAAAGATGGCTACATCAAATTTACTGATCTACAATACGAAGGTAAAAAGCGTATGCAGGTTGACGAATTTTTAAGAGGAATGCGGTTGTAAGTAGAATTAAAGAGCATAGAACTGGGTACCGGATTTTATTTCTATGGGAATAACCAAATCCTGATGAGTAAAAAGTAAGTCGTACAACACATCTACTCAATAAAAAACAAAACATCAAATTATACCCGATAAGGTATAAAAGCCCCATTTTCACATAAAACATACCCTATCGGGTACTATTTAAATTATTTTCACTAAAGGGCAACCTATTTCAGGACTCGACAGTGGCCCCAACTGGGCTCTTCTCGAACCATTTCCTGTCTGATTTATGTTTAATCGCTGATTTATTAAAATAAATTGAACTATTTTTTGAGGACTAACATCTCCGACCAAAATAATTCAATGGTCAATTTTTGATTAAATGTCCAGTTATAAACTAAATTTGGTTTATAAGAATTAAATATCAAGATTTGAGTAAATATTCAAATAATGCTCCCAGTGAAAAAATCTCTTTTTCTTTTCCTATCTATTGCTTCTATAGCCGTTTTAAATTTAAATACTTTCGGTCAGAGCCTTACAGAATTCAAAGAAGTAGACAAGTTTAAACTATCTGACTATAATGTAAAAGTCTATTTCAAAGATCCTTTACTTGAGCTGATCAAAACGTATCCCGATTTTGATGGCAAAGAAAATCAAATCAAACATAAACTTCTTTCAGATTACCTCTTCCACAATAGCTTATATATTTTTCAAATAAGTAAGAAAAAAGAAGTGCAAAAAAATTACGAACTATTCGGAAATCCTCAGAAGCTACGAGAGAGGAACTATTTCAATTTAAACGTACTGAAACCTGATGGAACTTTAGAAAAAAGCATTGATAAAGTTAATCTCGGCGGGAGATTCTTTGAACACATGGTCCTTTTTCAATCTGAAAGGGGTAAACAAGCAGTAGGAAAAGGCGTTCAAATCTGGGGATATTTCGATAAGATTGAACCTTACGAAACGTTTAAAAATAGAATTACAGATCTAATTAAAATGGATATTGAAAATTCTATCCCTGACGATTTACTGGCAAAAAAAATGGCACCGATAGAACCCTTATTTGATTACCAAAAATTTGGTCTATCTCATGTAAAAGGCCGTAAACTTACGATTACGGTCCTTCAATATGACTCCTTTGGCAATGTGAAAAACAAATATCCAAGAATAGAAAGCGATGAAAATCTCTATTTATCTTCCACCAGTAAAGAACTGATCTGGGTAATGGCCTTTCCCTTCTTTTCCGCTCAGGACAGCAGTATCCAAAATGAAAATCGAATTAAGGTAAGCAGTAAACTCGAAAATATAAATCATTATCTCAAAGACATCAATGTGACGATTAATCCGACAACCAAACAAGTTGAAAGAATATTAGGCAAGTTAATTATTCATAGCTACTCTAGTGAGGGACATTCCACTTCAGATGTGCTTTATCAAGCTGAATTTGCTGCTATAGGTGAATTTACATTACCTAAAACGATTAAATACTGCGCTTTGGATGACAAGGAGTTTAAAAGACCTACATTAACTATTGAAGTTGAATATGAATTAAAATAAATCAATGTTAAATCAAATAAAAAGCCGCTTTTCTTATCGAAAAACGGCTTTTTATTTTGTGGACCCAACTGGGCGCTTCTCGAACCATTTCTTGTCTGATTTAGGTTTAATCAGTGATCTGGTTAAATATGCGCTATAACAAATGTTATCTAATTCGATAAACTACTTTATGTGCCTCCCACAACGCGGGTACTTCTAGTTTACGAACCAACTTATCTATCACTCCTGCTGGCACTACATCATCTCTGTTTTTATTCTGATTGTGCAAACTATGATAAGGTACCTCAATATACACGATGTTTACTTTTGCTTTATAAGTTAAAAACAGATCAATCAGCTGCATACGCATCTGACTCGTTGTGTTAGTCGCATTCCACACAAAAGA
>NZ_FNEX01000011.1 GCF_900100435.1 Pedobacter sp. ok626
AGCAGGGCATTAAATATCGTAAACAACGCCCCGTCGATGTAGAACCCGTATTTGCACATATCAAAGCTAATCGTGGCTTCAAACGGTTTTTATTGAAAGGGATAAGCAAGGCTGAAGTAGAAGTCGGGTTGCTTTCCATCGCTCACAACTTAAAAAAATGGAAAGCGTAAAGCTTTTTGTATCGTTGTTTAATGCTAAAGTACACCGGGGAACATAGATGCATACACAAATCAACGTTCAACCAAAACTTGTAGCTTTGATCTGAAAAAAGTAGCTAATAACTCAAAAAATAACACAATAAAAAAACCGTCTCATAATTGACTTATGAGACGGCTACTTTTTATTTTGTTTCGTAAAAATGGCAGACTTGACTCCAAGTCAATAACACATGTAAATTGACTTGAAGTCAAGTCAATTTGGAAACGAGCTAAATAAATCCCTTTTGTCTAAAACAATATGCCTGTTTTTTTTATTTAACCTTAAACCAACAAATTAATTATTCATCTTTATTTAATGTTATTATGAAAAACTCGGCCCTTTATTTGTCACTTTTAGCTTTGCCATTATTGTTTAGCTGTAATCAAGATGCTCAGAGAAATAAGGAATTGAAGGATAGTTTAGCTGCTGTAGCAAAAGGTTTGGCTCCTAAGGAATGTTATATAGCCGTTGATGCAACGGATACTGCAAGAATGACAATTAGACCCGGACTGAATGATAAGGTAACAGGAGATCTTGTGATCAGTTATAAGGAAAAAGGGAAGAATGATGGCGCGTTTGTAGGTGCATATAAGGGTGATACCTTGTTTGTGGATTATACTTTCAAGATTGGTACGACAAATACAACAGTTTATAAAAATCCATTGGCTTTTTTAAAGAAAGATGGCAAACTCATCTTAGGTGTTGGCCAGATAGAAACAAGTGTAGGTAAGTCTTATTTTGTAAAAGGGAAACCTATTAGCTTTGATAAAGGTAGATTTACATTTGCTACTGTAGATTGCAAGGAATAAAATTACCTTACGATCTGAACAGCAATCCTGTAATCGGTCTACCAGCACGTTTTGTTTGATACATAAAGAATAAGCCTGTCGCTAAAAGTCCGATAAAGCCAGCGATACAAACAGCCAATCTAGGTCCAAACGCATGTGCTCCCCAGCCAATCAATAAGCTACCAATTGGAATCATTCCCTGATAAGCCATTACATAGTAGCTGATCGCCCTACCTCTCATTTCGGGGATCGCATGCGTCTGAATATAAGTATTGATCGCAGAGGTTTGGGCCATCATGCCTATTCCACTTAAAGCCATAAACAGCAATGCAATTGGTAACACGCTCGAGTAAGACATAAATACCAGGCTTAGGCCGAATATTGCACTCGCAATAATCGTTATTTTCATGAGCGGTTTGGCCGATTTCAAGTTGGCCAGATACATCGCTGAAACTACAGAGCCCAAACCGGCGGCACTTTCGAACCAGCTAAAAGTTCCGGCATTGCCATGAAATAAGTCTTTCGCAAAAATGGGCATTAAGGTATTGAATGGGATCACAAATAAACTGCTAATTCCGATCATCACAATCATACTGCTCAAATCTTTATCACTGGATATATATTTAAAACCATCTTCAAGTTCTCTCCAGATGCTTTTTTGAGCATGTGGGATTACAGTAAGGTTCAGTTTCATCATCAATAAACAGATGAGGACAGGAACATAACTTACAAAGTTGCCCACAAAACAAAAGTCTTCGCCAAAAGTACTCAGAATAACACCGGCGATTGCAGGCCCTACAATTCTCGCCAGATTTGCCATCGTAGAATTCAGCGCTATGGCGTTAGGTAAGTCGGCTTTGTCTTCCACCATTTCGACCATAAGCGATTGGCGACAAGTCACATCAAAAGCATTAATGATCCCTTGAAGTAAACTTAGACCTATAATAATGGGGATGTTGTAAAACTTGAAATATATGATCGCAGCTAATGCACCGGCCTGCATCATAGAGATAACTTGAGTAATCAGCAGGATTTTATATTTGTTGTTTCTATCAATTAAACTCCCGGCATAAGGAGAAAGAATCAAAGAGGGAATAAGACTAACAAAGGCAACTAATCCCAGCAACATGGCCGAATCTGTTAATCTGTACACCAGCCAGCTTACCGCCGTCTTCTGCATCCAGGTTCCGATAAGGGAAATGGATTGTCCGTAAAAGAAGAGTTTGAAATTGCGGTACTTTAATGATCTGAACATGAGGTACTATATATAAGATTAATGTGCTACAAATTTCGGCATAAGATTTAAAGTGGTAAAATTGATTGTTTTAATGATATTGATTAGTTTTAACGATCGATTAATTGCAGGTAATGGAAATTAGACAAATCAACTATTTTATTAAAGCGGCTGAAATGCTACATTTTACTGAAGCAGCTGCGGCATGTTTTGTGACACAGTCGACCCTTTCTCAGCAAATCAAACAATTGGAAGAGGAACTGGGGATGATGTTGTTTGACCGGATAGGAAAGCATGTCCATTTGACTGAGGCTGGTGCTGTGTTTCTGAATCACGCCAGACAAATTGTGCTGGATGTAAAGAAATCTAAACAGGCCATCTTCGAGTTAAATAACCTGGTTATTGGTGAACTAAGAATAGGCGTTACTTCGGCATTTAGTTCTGTATTACTGCCGGCACTGGCGCCCTTTTCTGCTAAATATCCTGGGACTAAAATAATAGTAGAGTATGGTACTGCAGCAGAGTTGGAGTATAAATTGAAACAGGCCGAACTGGATGTACTTCTTGCTTTTCATGAGCAGACAGATAGCGATGATGTCAGTCTGGAAATGGAACATCTTTTTTCATCGAGGATTATGATGGTGGTGTCCAAACATCATCCGCTTGCCAGTCTTGATAAGATTTCTTTAGCCAACCTTGCTAAGGTGGAGCTGATCTTGCCAAGTAAGGGCTTTAGCTCAAGGGATTTGTTAGACGAACTATTCCACAAAGCCCGTCTCTCACCACTGATAAAAATAGAGATGAATAATATCCATTCCTTGTTGTCATTGGTGGATGATGGTAGTTGGGCCACCATCCTTAATGAAAAAGCGCTTATTACCTGGGAAAACCTGGTTGCCATTCCAATCTCAGGAAAGGAATATTACAAGCAAGCCTTTATTTTGTGGCAAAAAGGAGGGTACAGAAAGAAATCGGCAACCCTTTTTATTCATGAATTAATTGAGACACTACAACTTGGGAAAACCTGATGAACTCATTCCTGATTGCTTAAAGGATGGTAGTTTGGTCGATGATTTGTCCCATTGGTCCTTAAAGTAAACGATATTGCCAGCAATAACATCCGATGAGTTTTTAAGCTTAATGACAACAGGATTGTCATTGGCCTGAACCATTTTTAAATCAGATAGTTTTGCTCCAATTACGTCATCCAGGAACATGGCGTACCTGCTGTCGCGCTTTTCATAATTGAATGAACTGTTTTTTACAGTAAACCCATTAACATGGCGCGCCCATATTCCATAAGAAGGTTGAACTTTTAGGTTTCCTACATTGTATTGGCCAACACCCAATTCTGGCGCCAGATTGGTCGTGTCCGAAGCAGGGTTTCCACCTTTTACCAATACATGCACATCATTAAATACGATGTTTTTGATATAGCCCGTATGCAGTCCGTTGGGTAACTTAAAATCAAGTCCGCCCACAACCGTTTCTGTATCTGGTAATTTATAACCTGCAATGATTGGGGTAGCTTTATCCTGTGTGCCATCATAAGCCTTCCAGCGGCCATTTTTACCACCGTATGAACTTCCACCATACACCTCAAAAATATCTATCCCATTAAGTATAATATTCTCCACCTTACCTATGCTCACATTCTTAACCAGCAATTCATCGTGTTTTATTCCATTTTCCATAAAAGCATATCTACCTACAGTAGCACCTAAAATGCGAGCACGGTTAGATATGGAAATAAAGAAAGGAGCTCTGGTTCTATACATCTGAGAGCGGGAATGTAGTTTTCCTGTATGGCCACAATTTAAGTGAATGTCGCTGATATGCGCACCGTCATTGGTCGAAATAGAAAAACCCGCCTTGTTTGCGCCAAGTACATAGATGTTGTCCACACAAATGTCCTTAATGTCGTCTGCCGTTTCTGAACCGATTTGAAACAAGTTACAATTTGTATCACCGATAATGTTGCGCACTTTATAATTCCTTGCCGGACGAGTGAAGCCCAAAGAACAATCAGAGCCCGGTTTTATGAGGTCATCAGAACTTACCTTCGAGTAAATATTGGTCGCCGTAACATTGTTGCAACCCATAAAATCATAAATGTCGCGGGCATTCCCCTGGTTTGCTTTGCCAAAATAAGTATCGTGCACATTGATGTTGTCTGTGCCTGTAGCCAGCAAAGCAAAGTGGCCGGCGCGATCAATTCTTAACATGTTACTCACATCAACAATTTTTGAGTTGTCTTTAGCAATATAATAGGGTTCATCTTTTTTAGGATCATACCACAGGTCTTCGGGACGGTATATACCACCAATTTCCAGATTCGTACATAGTTTCAACGTAAACATTTTATCAGCGCGATTATCTGGCGCATTGTTCATTACTTTATCGCTATTCACCAGATTCCCGTTACCCGTAATCAAACCATTACCAATGATTTTTACATTGTCCAGCCGCTCCCCAAAAAACATGGTGTTTCGAAAATAATGATGGCCAACATCCTGTTTTGTAAGGTAATTTTCTGGATCAGCATAGGGGCCAGCGTCAGTAGGCGAGAGTCCGGAACGATATTTCTTATCACTAAACCAACTAGATTCAGGAGCATCGGCCCCTTTAATGGCACTAATGGTAGCTTCCTTATCCACAAACAAATAAACATTACTTTTTAAATGGACTGTTCGCACATGATAAACCCCAGTACTAAATAAAAGCGTACCACCACCCATTTTATTTAATGAATCAATTGCATCATTGATCCCTTGTGTATCATCCGTACTGCCATCACCCTTTACCTCAAAATTTTTAACATCTACTTTCCCCGAATAGAATTTGAGCACATTAGATAAACCCTTATTTGGGCCATCCTTAACATTAAGTTTAAAGGTATATAATTTTTTAGGTGATAAACCCGACACCATAGCCGTTCCTTTTTTAGCATCAATCACAGCCGAAGCTGCGGTCCAGCTTTTACCATTATCCACAGATTGCATAATCGCAACATTTTTGATGTCGGCATTGATACCCCATTTAAAACCAACAGTAGTATAGGTAGTTGGTGTTTCTTTATACTGAAGATCCCTGTTTACAGCCCTTTCAAAGCTCGAAACCGGATTGGTTACTACTAATGTTGCACAAGCGGAGCCGGTAGCCGGACTGGTTAAAATCTCAGGCTTGGCTGTTGTATAGGACCCACTAAATGCATATTTTCCTGCTCTGTTTAATTTTACATTTTCAATCGTAAGCTTAAGATCTGGCCCATTCGATGGTCTCAAATCCAGGTTGCTAAAGGTAAGGATTGAACCTCCATCAGCGGATTTGCTAATGGTTGCAGTTCCAACTTTCGAGTAGGAATAAGCACCACCAACACGACCAATAGACTGTGTTGCTAAATCTTTTAATTTGACTGTACCACGTCCAATTACATTAACGGTGGTATTGTTTAGTGTAACCTCAATGCCGGCAGGCAAAAAGAGCTGCACCGTAGCATTAGGCGTTCTTTGGCCTGCGCTAAAATAAAGTGTCAAGCCATTACTGGTATTTACAGTGGTCTGCTCACTCTGTAAGTAAAGCCGTCCAGCTACGGCCATTGGTTTTACTACAATTTGATAGGTTTTTGTCGCTTTTCCATCCTCAGCAGTTACCATAAGCAAATCACCATTTACCAACTCCCCATCTTCTTTTGTCCTTCCATCCTTATCCGTAATCCTATACTTCTGAGAAGATCCATCTTTCGATTTCAGCTGCAGCGGAAGCTGTTTCGCAGTAATTTTTGTAGAAACCAAACCTTTATCCTCTGGGGTATCTACCGTGAATAAATAAGTGCTCCCGGCAACAATAACCAATCGATCATTCGTTATTTCCGCAATATGAGTAGACGATTTGCTCAGCTCTATTTCAGGATCAGATTTGTGTTTTTTGATTTTAATCGCCATAGAGGGTATAGCGAAACACATCAATAGAATCAGGGATAACGATTTTAGTTTGTTCATGATGAATTAAAATGGTTCTTAAAAATCGGTATTAAGTATTAAATATATATGACCAAGTATTCAACTATTCTGGCAGAAAACCTATATTTACCTGCAAGGCTTAGTTGTATTATGAAGAAAATCCTTTCTATTGATGGTGGGGGAATAAGAGGAATTATTCCGGGAATGGTATTAGTTGCGCTGGAAGAAAGGCTGAAACTGGAGAGTAAAAATCCAGATGCGGCTATCGTTGATTATTTCGATTTTTTTGCAGGCACCAGTACCGGAGGTATACTTACTTGCCTTTTGCTTTGTCCTGCGGAGGAAAATCCGACAAGACCACGTTTTTCGGCCAGAGCAGCACTAGACCTATACCTGGAGCATGGAAATGAAATCTTTAAAATGAGTTTCTTTAAACGTATCCGGGCAAAACTTGGGCTTGCTGGAGAACGGTACAATAGTATGGTTTTTGAAGGTGTACTAAAGAACTATTTTGGTGAGAAAAAACTTAGCCAGCTTATCAAACCCTGCATCATCAGTGCTTATAATATTGAACTGAGGAAAACCCATTTTTTCAGGCAGCAGAATGCAATTAAAAGGGGCAATATCCGTGATTTTTATTTAAGAGATGTTTGTCGTGCTACTTCAGCTGCACCTACCTATTTCAGCGTGGCAGAAATACACTCATTGGCCAATGTACGTTATCCTCTACTTGATGGTGGGGTATTTGCTACAAACCCAGCTTTAAGTGGCTTAATCGACGTGACCAGGGCCTTTAACCAAACAAGGATTAACGATATTTCACTAGTCTCACTAGGTACCGGTCGTTCAAGAAGGTCTTATGATTACGATCATTTTAAGAAAAGCAGCGCGATGGCTATTGTGCCTGCAATATTAGACATTATGATGAGTGGGGTTGCCGAAACCAGTGACTTCTTCCTGAAACAACTTTTCAATTCGATTGGGCATTCCGAAAACTACATTCGTATAGAACCCGATAGTTTGGAGAGCATTAAAGAGGGATTAGATGCCGCAAGTCCTGCAAATCTTGAAAGGTTAATTGCATTGGGCGACAGGACGGTTAGTGAAAATGAAGCGCGGATCACTCAGATCGCAAAGATGCTGATTGCGGAAGCAAAGGAGTCTGTAAATAAAAAGCCATGGGACTTTTTAAAGGCTGTAAGATCGCTTGGCTCTATGTAAGCACGTAATTGTAGCATACTTTTTGTTCTTACTTTTTCGTTAACAACAAGGATGAGCAATAAACTCCAAAGCCGTTTCTTCAAAGCCATAAAAGGAAAAATCATAATTGCACTGCTCTTAGCTTGTTTTGCTATGTTTATGGCTTGGGCAGTAAGCAAGGTGGCTTTTAAAGAAATGCTGACCACTGTGGAGAACATTACCGCACCAAGTGAGCGCTTAAGGGTCGTGAATGCAATTTCACGAAAAATAGGGGCACTTGATCAGCAGCAAAAAAAGAAGGCATTTAACGATCCAGGTAATTACAACCAGTTATTTAAGGAGTCCAGGCAATTGCGACTGGTGCTAGATACTTTGGCTGGGTTATATACCAATGACTCTACCCAGCTGACCCGGATTTTAACCATCAAAAGACTTTTAAGAGAAAGAGATAAGCAGTTTATAAATTACCTTAAAGTAAGAGAGCGGCTTGTAAATAGCAAGTCTTTCTCTGAACAGGTTAAAAATCTAAGCGCGCTGGCAGCCAAAAGTTCAGAACAGGCTGATAGTACCATAGTAGCTACAGAACAGAAAACATCCACAACCACCATATATCCAACAGAAGAGCGTCCAAAAGGCTTTTTTGGTAAATTATTCGGTAAGAAAAGGACCAATGAAGAGGATAATGGGGTCAAGATTGTAAACGAAGAAAAGGTAAAAAGAGATACCATTGCCTTGTCTGCCGAAGCCCGAATGACAAAAAAACTGGAGCAGTCCTTAAAGGTTATTGAGAAAGAACAGCGGATTAAAAATGAGAGTTTCCTAAACATGGAAGCACTTTTAACTGATGCAAATAACTTACTGGTTAGCCAAATGCTTGATGTTTTGAGAAAGGTAGAGAGTGAAGTTGTTGCACAAATTGAATTAAACGGTATTCAGGCTAAAAATGTAGTAAATACAGGTATCAATACGATTAGTCTCATTATGCTTATCTTTTTCTTTTTAACGGTTCTCTTGCTCTATTTCATTTTAACAGACATTACAAAAAGCAATAAATACAGGACCGAGCTGGAACTGGCAAAAGACGAAGCTGAATACCATGGAAGAGCCAAACAGCGGTTTCTTTCCAATATGAGTCACGAAATCAGAACACCCTTGCAATCCATTATTGGCTATTCCGAAATCATTAGAAAGCAGGAAAAACCGCAACGCAAAGATATTGAGGCCATTTATCATTCTTCAGAGCATCTATTGCAAATTGTGAATGAAGTATTGGATTACAACCGGATTATTTCGGGCAAATTTACCTTCTCCGAAAAATCATTTGATATCGAACAACTACTTAATGAGGTGGTTTCGGTGATGCGGGCACAAGCCGAACTCAAATCGCTTCAGCTGATTACCGAATTTGAGCTTTCTGGCATTAAATACGTAGAGGGAGACCCTTTTAGGTTAAAACAGATTTTGTATAATCTTTTGGGAAATGCGATAAAATTTACAATAAAAGGTGAGGTCACACTCTCCGCATTTTTCAAAAGACAGGGAGAGCTCCTTCATTTTACTTTTCTGGTGAAAGACACTGGGGTTGGACTATCTGAAGACGAAACAAAGCTGATCTTTAATGAGTTTGAACAGGTTAGCACTTTAGAAGATGAAGAATTGAATCTATCTGGTGCCGGGCTGGGCTTAACCATTATCAAATCATTGATTGAACAGCAAGGAGGCAGGGTTTATGTGAAAAGTAAGAAAGGTGTAGGCAGCGTATTTACGGTTTACCTAACACTTAGGATATCCAGCGAACCAGAATATGAAAGTAAGCTGATCGAATCTCCGGTTTATAAAGGAAAAGTTTGGGTAGTAGATGATGACCAGTTGATTCTGGATCTATGTGCCGTTATTTTTGAAAACCACGGTATTGATGCCCAGTTTTTTAACTCGCCCACACAATTGTTAAATGCCGAGTGGAACAATGAGGTAAAGTATATATTGATGGATATGCGGATGCCTGAAATGAGTGGTATAACCCTTTGTCGGCTGCTGAGAGAGAAAATAGGCAATGCAGTGAAGATCTATGCTATTACTGCACAGGTGTTGCCTGATGAGCGCGAATTGCTTTTAAAGAATGGATTTGATGGCCTGGTGATGAAACCCTTTAAACAAGAGGAACTTTTAACCATATTTTATAATCAGGCTACTACCGTTGTGGAAACTGACGAATCGGCTGAAATAGAAATAGAATCCGTTGACTTGGATTTGACTGCATTAAAGAAAATGACTTTCAACGATGATGAGCAACTAAAAAAAATACTCCTCAGATTTTCGGAAGACAGTTTGAACGATAGCGATGAAATAAGGGATGCGGTGGATAAAGCTGATCAACCTCGGTTGCGGTTACTTACCCATCGACTGGCTGGAAGAATTGCTCAGATAGGTGCAAAAAAGCTGGCCACTGCATTTAGATTGATGGAAATGGAATTGGGTAACAAAGATTTAGATCCGCTTAAAAAGCCTCAGATAGAGGCTTTGCTAACACAGCTGAGCCAGTTATTGGCTCAGATTAAGACGTCAGAATAATATTTATTCGATATCGTAACGCTCCATTTTACTGTAGAGTGTTTTTCTATCTATATTAAGGAGTTTTGCGGCTTTAGATTTATTGTATTTTACTTTGATGAGTGTTTCTATAATCATTGCCTTTTCATTCAGCTCATTAATTGCTTTTAGATCAGTGCTATTGGTTCTTGGTGCTTGATTTATAGCTATGGTCATCTCCTCAGGAAGGGATTCCAATTCAGCAGTTTCATTGGGTGTAAGCAACACCATACGTTTAATTACATTTTTGAGTTCGCGTAAATTGCCCGGCCAGTCGTATTGTAGCAATAGCGCCTTAGCTTCCGCTGAGATATTTTGTACATTTCTGTCCAGTTCCTGATTGGAAAGTTTGATAAAGTGAGCAATGAAAAGCTCAATATCTTTATCTCTGTCTCTTAGTGCAGGCAATTGTATTTTAAACTCATTCAGTCGGTGATAAAGATCTTCTCTGAAAGAACCATTGGCTACACTCGTTTTCAGATCATCATTGGTAGCAGTAATAATTCTTACATCAACTTTAATAGATTTGGTACTACCTAGTGGCTGTATAGTTCTTTCCTGAAGCGCCCGAAGCATTTTAACTTGAACCTCATAGCTTAAATTTCCAACTTCATCTAAGAAAAGCGTACCACCTTCGGCAGCTTCAAATTGGCCTTTTTTGTCAGTTAAAGCCCCTGTAAAAGCCCCTTTTGCATGACCAAACAGTTCGCTGGCTGCTAAATCTTTAGATAATGCCCCACAGTCAATGGCCACAAATGGTTTGTTACTACGTTTACTCTGTGTATGTAAGGCACGTGCCGCGTACTCCTTACCTGTACCACTTTCGCCCTGTATAATTACCGACATATCTGTAGGTGCTACCAGGTTAATATGCTCATAAAGCTTATCAGCAATGGTGCTTTTGCCTTTTATGGCATCAGCATGTTCAACAGATTTATCGGATTTCGTATTCGCCTTTTTACCGAGTGCATTTTTGATGAGCATAAGGAGCTCATCCGGATTAACCGGCTTGGTGATATAATCAAATGCACCGAGCTGTATAGATTTTACGGCCGTTCTAACATCGTTAAAACTGGTCATGATGATTGCTGGTTGGGGCGCGCCTTTTTCCAACACATGGGAGAGGACATCTAAACCGGTGCCATCTGGTAAACGATAATCAATCAATAGGAGATCGAAATTTTGCTGATCAGTTATTTTAAAAGCTTTCTTTACATCGTTTACAACATATGGTTCATAGCCATGCTTTGTAAGAAAGCCTTCTAACACCTGAGAGAAAGTAGAATCGTCTTCAATGATCAGTATTTTTGCCATAGGTATTGCGCTTGTGATAATAGCAAAAATACAAAAGCCGGATGAAATCCGGCTTTTGTGAGGTAATATATTATATAAATTAAGGGATATAGGGACTTATTCTATAACCACACCGTCTTTACCTAGTTTTAAAGAGGCGGTTTCTTCTCCTTTTTTAACATCAACCTGATAATATTCAGATTTGTCTGCTTTTGTAACAAGGAATGCAGCTGTTGGGATCCATTCTTTATATTTGTCTGAAGCTAATGTAGCTTTTACTGGATCTGGAAGATCCTTCAATTCAACTGGAGTTTTAGTTGTACTGTCTTGTGGTACGCTGATTACAACTGGAACTTTGATTTCGCTTGCTTGTACTGCTGATAATCCTGCAAATGCTAGGAACGCTGCTGATAAAATGATCTTTTTCATAATTATAAAATTTAAATTCGTTTTCTAATTAATTACGATAAGGTAAAGTGCAGAATTGTGCCATAACTGGCGACTGTAATTAATTTACTGATATTCAGATTTTTATGATTTTATTGTGTAGTTAAAGTTGTAGACTTCCTCCCCAATGTGTAGCGTGCTGAACCAAGATTTTTATTAGAATTGCTCGGCAATCCTTCGGGAACGCAAGCACACCCAGTAATTTTATTTTGATCTGGAGTCGGTTTTTACTGCTTAGCATAATTTTGTTTTGGCAAAAAACAATAACGCTGCGTTTTCAACCAAATTTCAGCTCAGTAAAGGTTTGCCATTAATTATCTAACGAGGTTTGCTTAAACAAATTAGAAAAACAATGAGCGAAGAAACAGAAGGAAAAAGATCAGGCAAGGCCGAATTTGATAAGCTTGAAAGATTTATTGTAAAAATACGGGTTGCGGAAGTGGGTAACTTAAGTCCAGAGCAAATAAAGGAATATCAGGAAAACTTAAAAAAGCGAGGTAATAGTAGTAGCGTTATGGATGTTATGAGAGAAGAAGCGATTCAAAGGGGGATTGAGATAGGACTTGACGAGGGGATGGACAGGGGAATTATGAAGGGGCGGGTAGAAGGGCTTAAAATGGGGCTTGAAGATGGTATTAAAATAGGAGTTGGAAGGGGGCGCGAAGAAGAACGTAAAAAACTGGCGATTAAATTAAAAGCTGAAAATGTGTCTTTAAGCATCATCTCCAGGACTACCGGGTTTACTATAGAAGAATTAATGTCTTTATAGCAGGGAATGAAAATCTATACAAATACATAAATCTTTTCTTAGCTTTGCTGTTATGCTGTCTAAGAAAACGAAATATGCAATAAAGGCACTGGTTGCTCTTGGCAAGAATAGGGAAAACCCTCCTATGCAAATAGTGCGGTTAGCAGAACAAGAGATGATACCCCGGAAATTTCTGGAGCAAATCCTACTTGATATGCGTAATGCTGGCTATTTATATAGTAAGAAGGGTGCAGGGGGTGGATATAGCTTGAATAAGGATCCAAAGGATATTTATTTGGCGGATATACTTCGTATTACTGATGGACCAATAGCAATGGTTCCCTGTGCCAGTTTAAAGTTTTACCGTAAGTGTGATGAATGTCATGATGAGGTAACTTGTGGCATCAGAAAAACATTTATTGATGTAAGGGATGCTACGTTAAAAGTACTTGCCCAAACAAGCATTGCTGATGTGATTGCTAGAGAAACTGACGATACGATCGTGAGCTGATAGATCTGCTTACCAAGAATCCATATGATTTTCAAAACCAGGACTTATCCTGGTTTTTTTTTGCCTTATAATGCCTTACCACATAGGTCCAAAATTTAATTAACTTTGTCAAAATTTTGAAAAATATGAATAAGATTAACAAGGATTTTTTCTGGAGTAGAGGAATGGGAGTGGTTTTATTGGCAGCGATGCCTTTTATGTCATTTGCTCAAAAACCGAACTGGCAGAACCTAGATTTAAAAGCTGATTCTACATTCGGTATAAGCACAGAAAAAGCTTATAACGAATTGTTAAAAGGTAAAAAATCAGTACCAGTTATAGTTGCAGTTCTTGATGGTGGCGTAGAAGATGTACATGAAGATCTAAAATCTATTATTTGGGTAAATAAAAAAGAAAAAGCTGGTAATGGAAAAGATGATGACAAAAATGGTTATATCGATGATATTCATGGCTGGAACTTTATAGGTTCTTCAAAAGGCTCTGTGAACTACGAAACTTTAGAGTTGACACGTTTAGTAAGAAGAGACAATGCTAAATTTGCCAATGCAGATGCAACTTCAGTAAAAGCAAGCGACTTGCCTGCTTTTGAAGCTTATCAAAAAAATAAAGCTGAATTGGATCAGGAATTAGCTGAGGCTAAAACAGGATTAGAGCGTTTTGGAGGAATCAAAAATGCAATTGATGCTGTAGTGAAAAAAATCGGTAAGGAAAATCCTACGCGCGAAGATTTTCAGGCTTTTAAACCTGAAAATGATATGGAAACTAATATTCAACGTATCATGCTTGCTCAATTAAAAAACAGCAGTTTTGATGATTTCTATAAAACTCAGATTATACCAGGTTATGATCATTATAAAAACCAGGTTGAGTATAACCTCAATGTTGATTATGATCCACGTGGTATTGTTGGTGATGATCCTAATAACAGCAAAGAGCGTTTCTATGGTAACAATGATATTGCTGGACCGGATGCGAGACATGGATCTCATGTGGCTGGTATCATTGGCGCAGTACGTACCAATGATTTAGGTATCAAAGGTGTGGCTGATAATGTAGTGATCATGGGTGTTAGATGTACGCCGAATGGTGATGAGCGTGATAAGGACGTTGCAAACGCGATTCGTTATGCTGCTGATAATGGTGCTAAGGTAATCAACATGAGCTTTGGAAAAGGCTTTTCATGGGATAAGGCAGTAGTTGATGAGGCAGTTAAATATGCTGTATCTAAAGATGTATTGCTTGTTCATGCTGCAGGTAACGACAACAAAGATCTAGAAGTAGAGAACAACTTCCCGAACCCAGATTATATTAGTGGTGGTAAAGCAGCTTCATGGCTTACTGTTGGTGCGTCTAGCTGGACTAATGATGGAAAGATAAAAGCTAATTTCTCTAACTATGGTAAAACGAAAGTTGATGTTTTTGCACCTGGTGTAGACATTAACTCAACAGTACCTGGATCGAAATATGAGAAATTAAGTGGTACAAGTATGGCTTCACCAGTAGTTGCTGGTTTAGCTGGACTTATTCGCTCTTACTATCCTAAATTAACTGCTGTACAAGTAAAAGATATTATTATGAAATCTGTTGTTAAAGTTAATCAGTCTGTAGAGGTTAAAACAGAAACAGATAGTAAAACTATTCCTTTTGCAGATCTATGTGTTACTGGAGGTATTGTAAATGCATATGATGCATTGAAACTAGCTGCGGAATACAAGAAATAAATTCAGAATTACAACCGACCGAATAAAAAAGCCATTGATAGCAATACAATGGCTTTTTTATTTAATGGTGATTGAAGTCTGTGTGCTCTCTTGGGAGGGCAAGAATCTTTCGGGAAAATTTGTTGTCCTCTATAAAGGTTAGCCGCTCATATTTGTATTCATTAATCCTATCCACACTGTTTAAATCAGAAAAGATAGCGATCAATAGGTTGTACATTTCTATACAGTTATAATTTAAGCTGTGTGTTTTAAAGAGATGGATACAACCCTCACAATAATCGCGGGCCAGCAGATATTCGCCTCTATTTTTAAGTTGATGCGTCTGTGTCATTTTTAAAATGGCAGCAGAATATTGTGTGACTTTATATCGGTGCTTGTTTTCATGAATTGCCACTAGAATTCTGACCAGTTGCTCCGTTTTCTTGCCAGGATTTATTCGCGTGCGCGACAAGGCAAGCATATTCATGATAAAAATGGTAAATGCAGATCTTCGGGTAAATTCTTTAGGATGCAATTTGACGATAGTATTTATCATTTTAACTGCCCCCTGGTCCGACCCGAAAAATAAATTGAGCACAATAGCCATCAAGTAAACAATCCCCTGCTGGGTATTGAGCACTCTATTCTCCTTTAAAAATGGATACCATAGGTTTTCTATTTGGCCCAAAAGCTCATTATTGCTAATGTATTTGTTCGTAATTTTTGCATGAACAAGTTGGATAGCTTCAAAAGGGTCTATCACCCAGTTTGATCGGCCCATATCTTGTATTTTTTCCATTCGAGAACTAATCCGATGTTCATCCAAACTCAACATATCCATCACCGCAAGAAGCGATTGATAGACTAAAGTATGTTCATCAGCATCCGAAATCTCAACCAATACTTCGACTGCTTCCTTGAAACTCGCGTCCACAAAATCAAAGTTGATTAGCTGCTCAATTATTTTCTCGTGCAGCTTGTGTTCCCTAATCAAATGATTGGTGTCTGCACTATACTTCGACCTGTATTTTAGGTTTTCGGCAATAAAAAGTATTAAATAATTATGTTCGAGATGCGATAATGGTAAATCAAATACGTAGCTAAGCGATTTTAAATCACCTATTCTAATGATAAAGCGAATCGCCCATTGTAACAGCTGGAAACGGGCGCTGTTATTTTGGTGTTCATTTTGGATGTATTGGAAAAAATCTTCCTCTACGCGTAAATTGAATTTCTCCAGGATCTCAATGAACAAGAAATATTCGAAGGTATGAGACTGAATAAAACGAACAAATTCTCGTGGATGATAATCCTCATATTGCTTTTCTTCTATTAAGATCCCATCAGAAAGGAGTTCCATATAGGCATTCTTGAATGCTGCTAATTCTCCAATTAGCAGGTCTTTAGGAACGCTGGCTCCATTTTTTCCAAAATCTGTGAGCTGGATTACTTTTTTCAGGAAAAGGATTTTTTCTGTATAATAATTAGAACGGTATATATTTTCCTGAATGAATCTGGAGATCAGTTCGTGGAAGGTAATGTTTGTAGAATAATTGAAACAAGGATCTTCTTGCTTTAACTGATAGTATAGTTGTATATGGAATGGTAATTTTAGTTGCGCCTTAAGTTTTGGATTAATATCTGTGACTGGTTTACCATCAATTCTAGAAAGGATCAGATCTACTTCTTTTTCTGTTAATGGCGGGACATTAGAAATTTCAGCCACATTAAAGTAGTTACCCGCAAACCATTTTGTTTTTAAGTAAGCGGAATGTCTAATCAATTCGTAAAAACGAATCCAATAGGTAGAGCGCATGCTCATCACCAATTTAATGCATTCAATGTCTTCTACTGAACAGATGAAATTGATGAGGCTATCAAACAGTTGTTTTTTTAAATCCTTTTTAAGCGTAAGCTCTGAAAAACCATCTATAAAAATGACAAACTTTCCGTTTGAATTTTTGTAGTTCTCCTCAATGAAACTAATCAGACTTTCTTTTTTGGGGATATTGAGTAAGGTTTTGAGTTGATCCTCAAAATTTAGATTAGGATTTTCGGCATTAAAAAAGTTATATGCCTGCAAAAATAATATCGAAGAATCATGGAAAGCGGTATTGGGGTTATTGAAGAATTTTTCTGCCAAATGGCACATTAACATTGTTTTTCCGTAACCTGGTTGTGAGATAAAAGCAGTGAAGCTATAGTTGCTTTTAAGAAATTCCTCAAAATCGTGTTCAGCAAATTTTCGGCTGATGGTCAAATCATAAGGCATGCCTACACGATTCTTGATTCCTTTCAGCGTGAAATCTGTGACTTTAGATACCCTGTATTTGATGTCTCCCCAGGTGGCAGGTGGACTTCCGGGGTGGAGGCCGATCGCAATTGGCCAGTTTTCTAAAATTTCTCCGCTAACATATTCAGTTAGGGTTGTAATGGTGAATTTAGAGAAGTTATGTTTGACCGCTGCAAAGCCGAATAGCCGTTTAATAGTAGTTTCACTAACGTGCTTATTTAATGCTCTGCTGATTTCAATCGATATCCTTTTGCAATCAGCAGGTGTAGCTGTCCTAATGCCTGTTTTGATTAGGATTAAACCTTTGAGTTCATTTAAGATAGATGCTTCATCCATACACTTTATAAGTGAGCGTTAAAAAATATAACTAAACGAATATAACGCAATAATAAGAATAATGAACAGGCATTATTTTGAGAAAAAAAAAGAATAAAAAAAACAAAGCCTTCAAAAACCTATCCCACAGTGGTTTAATGGCGTTTTTTTGACAAAAACGAATTTTGCTAATCTAGATAATGAACAAAATGAACGGCAGGTCACTTTTGCTGTGACTTAAATGAACAAGACGAATAGAGGCTAAAAACGAATGTATTTCTAAAATTGTGAATCTTAAACATAATTCATCTCAATCACTCTCCTATGAAAAGGACCTCTACCTTATTTAGCTTATTCAAAAAGTATCTTTTCCTCATTAGTATTTTTAGTATAACGCTCGCAGCTACAAAATCGTATAGCCAGACCAGGATTTATGCTAATGCGGTGAACAATACCAGTCATGTTGATAACCCAAATAATGCGAAGACCAGCAGCGAAACTACTTTCGCAAGAGTAAATTCCAACGCAGGACTTGCTGCTGGCCTTTTTGCTTATCAAGGTGAATTAGAATTGATATTTCCAACCAAAGTTCCCGCTGGCAAAACCTCGTACATCAGAATAAATTTGAACGAGCCGGATTTGTTAAATACGCTGTTGGGGGGGAGTTTGGGGAATTTATTAGCTGATGTGGTTGGAACGGTTGTACTTGGTAACAAATATTTTGAGACTGGAGCCAGGATGGGGGCAGGTAGTGGTAACAATGTAATCTCCGCAACCAGTGCTGTGCCGTTCTCTACTGATAATGTTAAGATTGTTAAAGATGCAAATGGTTATTATTATATCGCTATTACGCCTCAAAGCGAATATGATCGTGTTTATGTCAAAGACTTTACCGATGCTATTTTAGGTCTTGGAGCAAGTAGTTATACAGATGTTTATTATGCTTTTCATGGCGAAGGTGTTGATCCTTGTGCACAGGGTTTTGCTACGTCCTATGAAGGAAAGGGGATATCATTAGATCTATTGAAGTTGGGGCAGGCCGGAGTAACGAATATGGAAAGGGCTATTGATGCTGATAAAACTAATTTTTCACAATTAAGTCTGGGTGTTGTAGGAGTAGGATCAGAGATCAGTCAGACAATTTATTTTGAAACATTATCTAAGTCAACAGATGAATTTAATTTGAAAATACAGGCCGATAAGGCTTTATTAGATGTAGGCCTTGCAAATAATATTAAGGTTACAGCTTATAATGGATCAACATCAGTTTACGAGACGAACTTAAATAATTTGCTGAATTTGGATCTGTTAGGCTTGCTAAAGACAGGAGTTCCTGTTCCGATTCCGTTCGCACCGGGAGTTGCTTTTGACAGAGTGAAAGTGACTTTTTCTTCTTTTGTAGCGGTTGGCCTAACACAAACATTTAATTTATATTCTATCACACGTTCGGCGGCACGGCCAACATTTGTAGCGCCGGCATCTAGTGCCGTCACAGTATGTTATGGAACATCCGCTAATCTAACGGCAACAACATTGGCGACAAATGATTTGCGCTGGTACGATGCACAGGTGGATGGAAATTTGCTGGCTACTACGGCCTACAATGGCGCTTTCCCTACACCTGCATTAACCGCGAGTAAAACTTATTATGTTGCTGCAAGGACCCTTAATTGTACAGAAGAATCTGTAAGGGTACCAGTTGTAGTGACAGTAAATCCCGTGGTAGTTTTTTCGACTACCGTATTAAGTAATGGATCGTTGACCGCTCCTTACTTTAAACAAATTACTGCTGCTACTGGTGGGACGCCAGGCTTTACTTATGCTTTAGCATCTGGTAGTACGCCTCTGCCGGCTGGTATAACATTGGCTGCCAATGGAACCATAGCAGGTACACCAACAGTTTCCGGTGTTTTCCCTTTCTCCATTACCGCGACAGATAGTAAAGGCTGTCCGGCAACTACTGCTTTCAGCTTAACGATAAACGCTGCCTTGTCTATTCCAACAAAAGCATTGCCTAATGGAACAGTTGGAGCGCTTTATCCTCCAGAAGTAATTCCAGAAGCCATAGGAGGAACAGGCCCCTATACTTATGCAGCGCCCCAGGGCTCTCTGCCTCCGGGATTAGATTTTGATCCGTTAACAAGGACAATTACAGGTACGCCTACTCAAAAAGGCACTTATGAGATTCCTGTAACGGTTACCGATGCAAACGGAAATACCCTTACACAAAAATATACCCTGGTAGTCAGAGATCCGTTGGTATTGGCTACTGTACCGCTTTCTAATGGTACAGTAAATGTAGTTTATCCAACGCAAACAATTCCGTCGGCTACTGGTGGAAGCGGGGTTTATACTTATAACGTGCCAAATGGAGTATTGCCTCCGGGATTGACTTTTGATCCGCTTACACGCCAAATAAAAGGCACACCAACTCAATCCGGAACCTACCCGTTTTCTGTTACGGTTGCCGACTCAGAAGGAAAAACAACGATAACTAACTATAGTATATTGGTTAAAGATCCATTGGTGCTGCCTGCTAAAACATTGCCAGATGGAACAGTGGGTGCTGTTTATGCCACTCAAACACTGACTGGTGCTACAGGTGGAGCAGAGGGGTATACCTATATAGGTACTAACTTTCCTCCAGGATTAACATTTAATCCGACAACACTTCAGGTTACTGGAACGCCAACAACTTCGGGTTCTTACAATGCCAATGTGAAGGTTACGGATGCAGATGGGACTATTGCCAATCAAACTTACACCATAAAAGTGAACGGTGAACTTACGCTTCCATCGGCTACCTTGCCAAATGGATTGGTGGGTACAGTTTATCCAACTCAGGTTTTACCTGCCGTTAGCGGCGGTACATCTCCATATACCTATACTGCAATTGGCATGCCTCCAGGGTTAACTTTTGACCCGGCTACACGAGAAATTAAAGGAACACCATTATCGGGGGGGACTTTTACCGTAACGGTGACCGCAAAGGATAAAAATAATTTGACTACAACTACAGATTACACCATCGTTGTAGATGTGAGCGGCCCCACTGTAAATGGAGTAACGACTTGTAGCGGAACACCAGCAACTTTATCTGTATCCAGCCCACAAACAGGGGTTACTTATAATTGGTATGGCCCAACGGGAAACACGCCAGTATTTACAGGTACAACTTATACTACAGGGCCTATAAATGCGAATACAACGTATTATGTAGAGGCTGTTTCTGGTACTGCTGTAAGCAGCCGGACAGCTGTAAATGTTAGCATTAACGCTGCGCCAGACCCTGTTAATGTAATCACTGCAAATGAGAATATCAGTAAAGGGCAGACAGCAACACTATTGGTTAGTACAACAGGCGGTAGTATTGCAAAATGGTATACTTTGCCAACCGGCGGGGCACCATTCTTTACAGGAACTAGCTATACTACGCCAGCTTTAGCTGCTACAACTAAGTATTACGTGGAAACAGAGAGTACATTGGGCTGTTTGAGTCTGACTAGGGTAGAGGTTAAAGTTACCGTAACTGATTTACCAGTAAATGCTAAATGTAATGCGGCTACCAGTCAACAATCTGGTGTTGATGGTATTTGCCTTTTATGCGGAGTTGTTGATCCAAGTGCATCTACAGATGCAGATCCGAATACCTTTACCAAAATTAACCTGGTTGTTGGTGCCGGTGCAACAGGTTATCAACGATTGATATTTGCGACTCCAGGTTCGGCCACCGACAGTGTTCGTTTAGATATCGCTACGCCGGTTGGTTTAGCTGATGTGGCGGTGCTAGGAAATATTACGATTACTTTATTTAATGGCAATACCATGGTTGGTACTGCACACAATTTAAATGAATCACTTATCAACCTTCAATTAATAGGAGGAACTCGATTTAAAGCAACATTCGTAGCAGGCGGGGTTTATGATCGCGTTGAAATACGCTTTGGTGCTTTGGTTTCTGCACTGAGTAATTTAAGTATTTATGGCGCAGAAGTCGTTTATCCTAGCCCAACAGTTTCGGCTACTGGAAAAACAATTTGTTCGGGCAACGTTACTACATTAAATGCAACTGCAAATGGTGGTACCACATTAAAATGGTTTGCTTCGGCATCTGGAGGTACTGCATTGGCTACTGGACCAAGCTTTACCACGCCTACTCCATTAACAGCAAACACTACTTTTTATATAGAAGTAAGTAAAAACGGTTGTGCAAATACAGACAGAGTACCGGTTACAGTTACTGTAACTACTGCGCCTGATGCTCCGGTACTGGCAAATTCGAGTGCGGTATGTGCTGGATCGGCCGCTGTATTGTCTATCAGTAACCCTGTGGATGGAACAACTTACAAATGGTATACTTTGCAAACAGGTGGAACGCCTGTATTTGAAGGAGCTGTATTTAATGCTGGAGTATTAAATACTACAACTACTTACTATGTGGAAGCTGCAAATGGAAGCTGCTCAAGTTCAAGTCGCACTGTGGCTGTAGTTACTGTCAATTCGCTTCCAAACTTACCACAAGTCCAAGCCTCGGCTACAACTGTTAATCCTGGACAAACGGCTATACTAAATGCTTCTTCAGCAGAAGCTAATATCATATTTAACTGGTACGATTCACCAACTGCTATTACAGCTTTGCACACCGGCCCTACATACGTAACCGCTCCATTAACGGTTACAGCTACCTATTATCTTGAAGCTGTATCAACTGTTACAGGTTGTGCAGCTTCTAGCCGTGTGCAGGTTACAATTAACGTAGACAACGGTGGGCTGCCAAATCCGGTGCCATGCGAGGCCGCTACAACCCAAACGAATGGGGTGGATGGGCTTGGATTATTGGCCGGAGTATTTAATCCTGAACTAGCTGTTGATTTAGACACTAAAACGGGATCATCATTGGTACTTCCGGTAGGCCTGCTTGGTGGTTCAGTTTATCAGCGTGTTGGGTTTACTGGACTTTCACACACAGGTGATACAGTACGTGTTCAGTTGTCGACACCAGGTAAATTACTTTCATTAGGACTTTTAGGAGGAATCACGCTTACTACTTACAATAATGGGGTAAGCAATAACGATCCACTATTATTGACTAATAATCTGATAGATCTGCAATTATTAAGTGGAAATACTGCTGCGCTACTCTCTTTTGTTCCGACTCTTCCGTTTGATCAGGTAGAGCTGCGTTTGAATGCTGGTGTAGCAACGTTGCTTACTACAGTAGATTTAGACTATGCACAACGGATTACCAAAGCACCAGAAGTAGCTTCGGCGAATGTTTCAGGTTGTGAAACGCAACCATTAACCTTATCCGTGCTTAATCCTCAGGCAGGACTTACTTATACATGGTATGATGCAACAGGAACTGAGGTTCATAAAGGCGATTCTTATATTATCCCTAATCTTACAGTAAGCACAAAATATTATGTTTCAGCGGCTAATGCTTCAAACTGTGAAAGCTATAAAACTTTAATTAACGTAACTGTAAGCCCTAAACCTGCAGCACCAGAGTTAGTGGCCCCAACTATTAATACTTGTGCTGGTAATGACGTGACTATAACAGTGAAAAATCCAATCGCTGGAATCACTTATCAATGGTATGATAGCAGTAACACTTATCTTGCTGGTAAGGATGGGGTATCATTAACGATAGCTAATGTTCCAGCTCTTCCCCCAACCTTAAGCTATTCAGTAAAAGCTGTAAATAATTGTAATGTAGCTTCCGATCCAACAACGGCTACAATTAATATTGGGGCATTAGATATACCTTTGATTACTCCGCCTTCTGTGACTGTAAAAGTTGGAATTAAGGCTGTTTTAACTGCAACATCAAGCACTGCCGGTGTTACATTTAAATGGTATGATGCTCCTATAGCTGGTAATTTATTGTTTACCGGCCCAACTTACATTGCTGATGCTCAATTGGTGGCAGGCTCAAAAACTTACTATGTTGAAGGCACTGCTCCTTCTGGCTGTACTACATTAACAAGGGCATCGGTTGTTGTTACAGCCAATGATGGTCCGGTTCTACCAGTTCCTTGTGAAGGTGCAAGTACACAAGTTCCTAAAACTGATGGGGTAGTTCTACTTGCGGATGTGTACAACCCTGAATTGGCGATTGATCAGGATGCGGCAACGGCTTCCTCTCTGGTGATACCGGTTGGTGCACTAGGCGGATATGTTTCCCAGCGCCTGGGTTTTGTTGGTTTATCTAACGTAGGTGATACCGTTAGGGTATTGCTGACTTCGCCGGGTAAATTGCTTTCTCTATCTGTTTTGCCGTCACTTACGGTAACCTCTTATAATGGTGCTACTGATAATGGTGATGCAACCATGATTTCCAGTCCATTGATTAATCTTCAACTTTTGAATGGTGGTTCTCAGGTTTTATTAACTTTTGTGCCAACCAAACCTTTTGATGGTGTTGAAGTAAAATTAAACTCAGGGCTTTTAGGAGCCTTCGGTTCAATAGATGTGAATTATGCACAACGTGTAATGATTGCTCCAAATGCATTGGCACAAAGCGCAGCTGCATGTCAGGGATCAGGAGCCGTGTTGTCGGTTACAAATCCTCAAGCTAATGTAACGTATAAATGGTACCAGGGAACAACGTTTATGGCGGATGGGAATAGCTATTCAACGCCAACTACATTACTGGCGGGTACTTATGATTTCTTTGTGACCGCTGCTAGAAATGGATGTGAAAGCAAAAGGGTAAAAGTAGTGGTTACAATATTGCCATTGCCAGTGCTTCCTGTTGCGGATGTAGTTAGTCCAGTGACAACTTGTATCAATACACCGGTTACTTTAAGCGTAAAAGCAGTAAGTGGTGTAGTCTTTAACTGGTTTGATGCTGCGGTTGGCGGAAACCAATTGGTGACTAATAATAAGGACTACCTGACATCAGCAAATTTAGCTGTTGGCTCTTATGACTATTACGTTGAAGCTGCTAATGCAAATGGCTGTACCAGTTCGGCCAGATTAAAAATTACCCTTATTGTTAAAGCGAATGCAGTATCAACTGATATTATTGTTGCTGATCAAACGATTTGTTCGGGAAGCACTGCATCACTAACGGCCACTGCTCCGACTATTCCTGGTGCTACATTTAAATGGTATAAAGATCCGGCTTTGAAGGATACTCCATTTGAAGGTGCTAACTTTATCACTGATGCATTAACAGTAACAACCAGATACTACGTGATTGTAAATGGGCCAAGTACTTGTTCGAATGATGCTTCATCAGCTAAAATAGTTACGGTAACAGTAAACAAAAATGCGGTAGCATCTGATATTGTTGCAGCAGATAAGACCATCTGCGCGGGCTCTATAACTACTTTAAATGCAACAAGTACAACCGTAAATACCCCGGTATTTAGATGGTATAAAGATCCATTGTTAACGGATGCACCTTTTGTAGGAGCTACATTTACAACCGACGCACTTACTGCAACTACTAAATATTATGTAACTGTAAGTGGTGATGGTATTTGTGCAAACAATGCCGCCTCGGCCAAAATTGTTACGGTTATAGTAAACCGAAATGCAGTAGCAACGGATATTACTGCGGCAGATAAAGCTACTTGTTCTGGTACTGCAGTCGTATTAACCGCTACGAGTACAATAAGTAATCCAGTGTTTAGCTGGTATCGTGATAAGGACCTTACTGATCTGGCTGTAAGAAGTAATACATTTACTACGCCAGCATTAACGGTTGATACTAAATACTATGTTACTGTAAGTGGAACTGATGTTTGCGCGAATGATGCTTCAAATGCTAAGGTGGTAACAGTAACGGTAAATAGAAATGGTATAGCAACCGATATTACACTTGCCGACAAAACCATTTGTTCAGGAACCTCAGCAATACTTAACGCTAGTAGCACGGTAGCTACGCCAGTATTTAAATGGTATCGTGATGCTTCGCTTACTGACCTTGCATTTGAAGGACCTAGCTTTACTACACCTGCGCTTACCCAAACTACAATCTATTATGTAACGGTTAGTGGAACTGGTGTGTGTGCTAATGATATGGGTGCTGCAAAAGTGGTTACGGTAACGGTAACTCGAAATGGTGACGTAAGAGATATCACTTCGGCTGATCAAACCATTTGTTCGGGACAAACCGCAGTGCTTTCGGTAAGCAGCGGCACAGTAAATAATGCTGTATTTACATGGTACCGTGATGCCGCTTTAACTGACGTGGCCTTTAGAGGATCAAATGTAACTACGCCTGTCCTGACAACAACTACAAGGTATTATGTAACAGTAAGCGGTGATGGTGTTTGTGAAAGCTTACCAGGCTCGGCCAAAATGGTAACGGTAACTGTTAATCCAGTGCCAAATGTACCGATCATTGGCCCTGCAAGTCCAACAGCTTGTTCTGGTGATGCTGTGATATTAACCGTTCAAAACCCGCAAGCCGGAGTTACTTACGAATGGTATACAGCGGTAACCGGTGGAACCTTATTGAAAACGGGTACTTCATTTACTACTGACCCACTAAATGGCAATGTAGATTATTAC
Organism: Pedobacter sp. ok626; assembly: GCF_900100435.1. GTDB lineage: Bacteria > Bacteroidota > Bacteroidia > Sphingobacteriales > Sphingobacteriaceae > Pedobacter. Next base: position 25,802 of record NZ_FNEX01000011.1, read on the forward strand.
TTACAAGCAACGAATGCTTCAAATTGTGGTAATGTTACGGGCAGGGTTAAAATAACTGTAGTTGTAACAGGTAGACCACAGCCGCCTTCGGTTGTCTTAGGTACCGTAAACACTTGTCTTGGAAGTGGTGCTACTCTATCCGTAGCTAACTCCGTAGCCGGAACTACCTACAATTGGTACGCTACAGCGACCAGTACTGATATATTAGGCTCTGGTGTAAACTTCACTACACCGCCAGCTACCGTTACCACTACGACTTATTATGTAGAGGCTAAATCAGGTAACTGTACCAGCTCATCACGTACACCGGTAGTTGTAAATGCTGGTGCTCTTCCGAATCCTCCGGCAACGGTTTCAGGAGCAGGGAATCCGGTGTGCCCTGGTAGTACAACTGTTTTGACAGTGAACAACCCGGATCCTGCTGTTAAGTATGCATGGTTTAGCGTTCAAACGGGAGGTACATCACTTGCCGAGGGAAATAGCTTTAACGTACCAGCACTTTCTGCAACAACGACTTACTATGTGGGTAGTATTAATTTACTTAGCGGTTGTTCAAGCAGTACACGTACTGCGGTAACCGTTACGGTGTTAACCAAACTTGCAGCACCGGTAGTCTCAGTACAGGCTGCTACGGCAACAAGTATCAACTTTGCATGGATTGCAGTACCGGGAGCTACAGCTTATGAAGTTTCTATAGATGCAGGTTTAACATGGACAGCTCCAAGTTCAGGTCCGGCTGGAACTTCACATCTGATAGCTGGTTTAAGTCCAGACCAACAAGTAACGATAAGGGTAAGAGCTAAAGGTCAGTTGGATTGCCAATTGAGCGATGCGACCACCTTTAGTGGTAAGGCCGAGAATCCTCTAGGCAACGACATTTTTGTTCCAAATACATTCACGCCAAATAACGATGGTAAAAATGATATCCTGTATGTATACGGGAATACCATTGCCAAGTTAAAACTGCGTGTGTACAATCAATGGGGGCAGTTCTTGTACGAATCACTATCTGTTCAGAACGGATGGGATGGTACTTACAAAGGGGATGTACAACCAAATGGTGTATATGTGTATTACCTCGAAGCTGAATTTAATGATGGGACAAAAGCAACTAAAAAAGGAACGATAACTCTATTGAGATAAAATGTATCCGATAATAATGAAAAATAGAATTGTTATGAAGAAACTAATTAGAATACTAGCAGTAGGAGCATTTTTAAGTTTGGGTGCGTTAAAAGTATCAGCACAAATTGACCCTCACTTTTCACAATATTACGCTCACCCGCTATGGTTAAACCCAGCCCTAACTGGTGTTATCGATGGAGAATATAGAGTTTCGTTAAATGCTAAACAACAATGGGGATCCATCTCCAATTCATTCCTAACCGCGGGGGCATCGTTTGATATGGCCCCCAAAAAAAATCTGGCATTTGGGGCAATGGTGCTCAATCAAAATGCTGGAGATATCAGCTACAATCATTTAAGTGCATTAGTTTCGGGCGCATACCGAATTCATTTTGGAAGAGAAGGATTTAGTATGATCAACTTCGGCCTGCAGGCTGGTATTTTGAATAAAAGTTTTGACCCTTCAAGAATTACATTGGGTAGCCAATATAATCCTGTAACGGGTTACGACCCGGGGCTTGGTCTTAGTGAGTCCTTCTCCTCAACGAATACGCTTGTTCCGGATGTAAATGCTGGGGTGATGTTTTTTGATGGTAATCCTGATCAAGGCGTAAATGCATTTGCTGGGGTTATGGCGGGCCATTTAACCAGACCCATTGATAAGTTTTTGGGAAATAGTACGCGTATGCCTATTCGCTATGCTGGGCATGGTGGTGCAAGAATTAGAATCTCGGATTCTTTTGATGTAACCCCGAATGGTCTGTATATGAAACAAGGTAATGCACGGGAGATTTCAATGGGTGCGTATGGACAGTTGATGCTTAACGCTGACTCTGATCTTCTTTTTGGATCAAATTACAGGGTGGATGATTCGGCTATTGCTTTTTTTGGGTTGCACCTTAACAACATGGTGTTCGGATTGAGTTATGATTTTAATACATCTAGCTTAAACCGGGTTACTGGGAGTAAGGGTGGACTGGAGTTGTCTGTTTCATTTACTGGCAGAAAAGGAATCCTGGGCCCTAACTTCTTTTGTCCACGATTATAGTTGAACTAATATGAATTCATTACACATTAATGAAACCCCGATGAAAACCAAAATACTCTTGATCCTCTGTTTATTTGCCTCTGCTGCTCAAGCTCAATTTGTATCCAATAATAAAAGGGTAGCCGATGTCTATTTTCAAAATAAAGATTATTATGCTGCGGCTGTATATTATAGAAGAGCGCTAACTCCCACTACCGATAGCGCTAGCTTTGTAGTCCCTTTCGGTTTTGTGGAGAAGATCAAAGAAGAGAGTCCTAAAAAGGATGAATTTGAATATTGTACCTATCAGCTGGGTGAAGCATTAAGGTTATACAAGAACTTTGGGGATGCCGAGAAATGGTACGAAACGGCTAGAGGGTTTAAAAGTCCTAAGTATATATTAAGTAGTTTCTGGTATGGAGACTGTTTACGCTCCAATCAGCGATTTAAGGAAGCTATTGCTGCATTTAATGAGTTTTTGGACAAGTATCCACTTAAAGATAATTATGTAGCCAAGGCTAAGCAAGAAATTGCTTCTTGTCAATTTGCGCTTTATGAGTTGCGCTATCCGAGGATGTATAGCTTTAACAGATTAAAGAATAACACGAATACCAAAGGGTCAAATTATAGCCCGACCATAAAGGGAGCAAATCTTTATTTTAGTTCTTCAAGGCCGATTGGTGGTATAGGAGGTAAAAAGGAGGTATTGACAGGAGATGAGGCAAGGGTGGTTAGAAAAGAAACCCCATATCTGAACGCTGTATATGTAACTACGGTGAATGCTTTTGATCGGGATGTAACTGTTAAAAAAACAACTATTGCAGGGAAAGATAAAGAGTCTGCTGCACCAACCTTTCATCCCAATGGGAAAGTTGCTTATGTGACTAGTTGGACCACGCAAGGCAATAAAAAAATATATCAGTTAAATGCTACTCCTGGTGCTGCAAAGGAGTGGTCGGACCCGATTGAATTGGGTAGCCAGATCAATGTTAGGGGATTTAATTCCATGCAGCCTTTTGTAACAACAGATGGAAAGTATTTGATCTTTTCGTCAGATAGACCTGGCGGATCGGGTAAGTTTGATTTATGGTATGCACAGATTCTTATTGATGGGGCATTAGGTACAGCGGTAAATATGGGTAGCACCATCAATACCGCCGAAGATGATGAAGCCCCGTACTATAATGCTTCGACAAAAAGACTGTTGTTTAGCACTAATGGAAGAGTTGGCATGGGAGGGCTAGATTTTTTTGAAAGTGATGGCGATTTTAGTGATTGGTCTGAGCCTCGTAATCTGGGATTTCCTTTTAACTCTTCAAAAGATGATCTTTATTTCACACCACTTAGAAATGATGATTCGGAAGGGTATATCAGTTCCGATCGTGAATCGAGTTGCTGCCTGGAAATTTTTATTATTAAGAAAAAATTCCTTATTATTCAGGGAGCTTTGTTTGATTGTAGTAATTCGAAGCCTTTAAAGGATGCGGTAGTTACGCTGGCTGATTCGGTGCAGCAATTTAAATTTACTACAGACGAGATGGGTAAGTATACTTTTAGAGTAAATAGCAACCGCCAGTTTAAGTTGACTGCTGAAAAGGATAAATACTTTAGTAAAACGCTGAACTTTAGCTATGCGCAGATGGCCCAAAAGGATACTTTGTTTAGTCCGGAGCTGTGTTTGACGCCCTTTGAAATTGATAAGCCAATTGTACTGAAAAACGTTTTGTACGAATTTAATCAAGCAACTTTGACGGAGGATTCGAAAGTGAAAATGGATTACTTGTATGGAATCATGGTTGATAATCCTACGATTGAAATTGAGTTGAGTGCCCATACAGATAGCAAAGGCTCGGAGGCGTACAACCTGGATTTGTCGGAACGAAGAGCAAAATCTTGTGTTGATTATTTAGTAGAAAAGGGTATTTCCCAAACGAGGATGACCAGTCGTGGCTATGGTAAAACCAGGCCTATTGCACCGAATGAGTTTCCTAATGGGAAGGACAATCCTGAAGGGAGAGCCCTCAACCGTAGAACAGAATTTAAGGTTACCAAAAAATAAATACAAATTCTCTAATTGAAACCCCGTATAGATTTTGCTTCAAAGTTTATATGGGGTTTCTGCTATACGGCTTATTTTCGGCTAATTGTTAAAAATATTTATGCTATAATTACATTAAATTGTAAATTGGCTTTTTGATTTTAATTATGCGCTACTCTAAATGTGCCATTCTGGTATTTCTGCTTTTCGGTTTCTTAACTGGATTTTCTCAAACTGTTGAAGTAACCAGTACCGCAGATGCGGGGATAGGGACATTAAGAGAAGCATTGACTAATGTTCCAGCGGGCACAACGGGTTATACCATTAAGTTTAATCTGCCTGGTCCGGCAACAGAAAACAACAGGACGATTCGATTGCGTTCGGCTTTACCATCTATACCTTCAAATGTTACAATTGACGGAACTTCTCAACCGGTATGGGACGCGTTAGGTGTTTCTGGTGCTAAAATTATTATAGAACCCGAGTTTGCCAATTCTACTTTTCATGGTCTAACAATTGGAACCTATAATGCGGTATATACGCAAGTGGTAAATGTACAAATCTATGGCTTGTTTCTCCGAAACTTTGCCAAGTTTACCAGTCTTCAAAATGTGAATACAAATCAAGGATCAGGAATTGTAATCGATTATAGGGCCAGTAACATAAAAATCGGAGCTCCAGGAAAAGGTAATGTTATTGGGGGGACTATCCATGGTATCTTAATTAACAACACCAATTACTATCCTGCTCCTACTTTGGCAAATATTAACATTCAATCTAATTTAATCGGAGTATTGTATGATGGCATAACAGCGATACCAAATATAACAGGTATTTCCTCGAGCCTATATGAAACATCGATCGCTATTGGTGGTGATAATGCGGGAGAGGGTAACGTGATTGCTGCTAATCAGACCAACGTTAACATTAACAGGGTAAATAATTCAGGTACACGTATTAGTGTGGTTATTGTTAACAATAAAATAGGGGTAAATTATAATGGGACAAAGGATTTTCATGATCTGCAATTATTTCTTTCATCGTCCTCGTTGGAGATTCATGGTGTAAAGGTTAACGCCATTAATGCAGACCTTTATCTACGTAAGAACTTCATTTCTGGTAACCGCACAACTGGAGTGTATATAACGAATTCTGATTTTGTCCTTACCAGCAATTATATTGGGACAGGGATTGGGAAAACGGAAGACTTAGGGAATGGTGTTGGTGTGAGACTTGAAGGCACGGCAACAGGAACCATAGGTGGTACGGTAACATCCGATCTAGGAAATATTATTGCTTATAACAATTATGGGGTAGAGCTGACTTCTTCGAGGCAGGTAAAAATAATGAGGAACAGTTTTTATTGTAATAAAATATTTGGCATAGGCCCAGCTTTAAACTATACACAAGCTTATGTGCAAATCCTCATTAAAAGGCCCGGTCACTTAGAAGGTAGAGCTACACCTAATACGGAAGTAGAGCTTTTTTATACACAGTATTGTAATGGTCTTTGTGAAGGAAAGGACTACTTTGTAACCGTTCAGACCGATGCTACTGGTCGTTGGTATTATGATGGCCTTCTCACAGGGAATGTTACGGCAACTGCAACGCCTATACTAAATGGAACCACATCGCAGTTTTCGACTGCGGCTTTGCTAGAGGGAGAAGCTATTGTCACCTCGGTAACTTGTAATGGGAATGGGTCTATAAAAATCCCTGAACCCAGAGAAGGCTTTTTTTTTACATGGAATAGGATCGAAGAAAATGGGACGCGGACGGAATTGATACCCGCAGGAACTATACAGGAAATCGGTGATTTACCGGTTGGGCAATATGAAGTGGTCGTTGATGACGGGTGTAAATCTGTTGCAAGACAATTTCTTATAAAAGATCAAAGATTGGTAAACCTTGTTGTGAATTGGCCTACGCCAGGCTGTGGACAGCTTACTTTTCCATTTTCGGCCAGTGTTGACAGAGGGGAAGGGGTAATAAAATACGAGTGGATTAATATGATTACAAATCAGGTCGCCTCGATTGGGAAAAACGTGACTCTACCCGAAGGGACATATAAGTTAAGGGTAACTGATCAGGCTGGGTGTCCTGTAGAGTCAATCGTAAAGAAAATTGATAGACTCTCGCAACCCATTATTAATATGGGAGCACGTTTGGTTGGGCCAGCAGCTTGCGGTGCTTCAAATGGGGTAATTAAAAATATTACTATAACAGATGCTATTGGTACAATAACCTACAAATGGTATGTAATGGATCGGGATCCTTTAACCGGTTCCTATGTTCAAGGTGCTAAGGTTAGTGACGACCTTGATCTTACAGGAATGCCTGGAGGAATTTATATGTTGGAAGTGAAGGATCAGGGGCCTTGTCCTGCTGTTCGAATTAGCTATCCGGGTATTACGATTCCTATCACCAACTCTGTTATTATAAATGGTGGTACTACACAGAACACGACTTGTGGTAATAATAACGGGGCGATAAATAATATTTCAATCACTCAGGGAGATACCTATAGGTTAACCACTTCTAATGGTGTGTTGGTGAGTACTGGAAGATGTAGCCCGGGCATACCGTTCAATATAACTACTGGTGTAAATGGTGGTTTAGCTGCTGGGACATACATTTTAAATGCAAGTAACGATTTTACCGGATGTACAGCGGTTCCTGTTAACTATACCATAGGCGTAACTCAAATAACCCAGTATCCTGCTCAGATAGTTTCAATAAACAAAGCGAAATGTGATTTGGACAATGGATCAATTACATTGAACTATCCCAATAATATAAAGCCGCAGACAGGTAAATATCAGTGGAAGAATGCCGCAGGTGAAGTTTTTCCGGGAACGGCTGAAAAGATCGAAAATCTACCGAAAGGCGAGTATACTTTACATATAATTGATCCCAATGGCTGTACTTCTGATCCTTTAGGACCTTACGAGATTGATCGAATTCCGTTAATTATTGTTGATAAGATGAGTGGTGTGGCAACAGATGACGTGTGCGGCCTTGGGCGAGGAACAATAACCGGTGTGCGAATTTCAGAAGGATTACCTTTAAGTGGTTCGGGCGCAGATGCTGTATATTTATATCAATGGAAAAATGCTAACGGTGATATCGTGAGTACGGATAGAGATTTGACTAAAGCCTTCGCCGGAGAATACCATCTTGAAGTAAGGGACCAAGCTTCTTGTGATCCCCAGATCAGTAGAGTTTTTACCATCGAAGCCCCAACTATTCCATTGCAAACACCAGTATTTGATCAGAAGCGACGTGTATGTTATGCAACTGAAATAATGATTCCAATAACTTCACCAGAGGAAGGTACCTACCAGTTGTTTCATTCTGAAGATGATGTTATTCCAATTATGGAAGCTAAGAATGGAATATTCATTTTTAAAGTGGCGAAAACAGGAGAATATGTGATCCGCAGAAAGAACGGAACCTGTGCTAGCGATTTTGTTCCGTTACATATAGAAGTAACTAACGACAATCTTGAGATTAAGAATACCATGACGCCTAATGGTGATGGCATGAACGACTACTGGATGATTAGCGGATTACCTGATCATAAGGATATCAATATTAAAGTTTATACCCGTAGTGGTCAATTGGTATATGAATCAACAGGCCCGTATAATAAGCCATTTGACGGCCGATTCAGAGGTGTTGACCTTCCAGCAGGCGCTTATTATTATAAAATAGATTTAAGAGCCGATTGTAATCCAATAGGAGGTAGTATTACCTTATTAAGATAAGATTAGGTATAACAAAAATGTGTTAAAACTGACGGGTAGAGCACTTCACGTCATAACGGTTATTCAACAAGATACCCAATACGATCTCATGTGTGCCATTGTTAACGTTTCGTAATGCAGATGTGGTCACATCATAGGAATAGCTGATGTTTATTAATGACGCAACATTAAAACCGGCAAGTGCGGAAAAGGAATCATTGTTTCTGTAGCTGCCACCAATCCAGAACTTATCTTGGTAGGCAATCTTAAGGTTGGCATCTAAAGTCATAGGAGCGCTTAACCAATAGGTGAGCAAGGTTGAGGGAATAAAAGCTATATCTTCATCAACAAAGAACTTATAGCCGGCAGTACCGTAAAATGTAGTGGTCTGGTAAGCCGATAAATTGGTCTGTTTGTTTGGCGTTGGAGAACGATAACCTAATATCTGCTTTGCCGAAGCACCAACAAAAAATCGCGGACTATATAGCCATACACCACCACCAACATCAGGTCTTATTTTATTATTGTAATCCGCAGATAAAAGCGGATCAGAAGTATTGTCCACAAGTACACTTGCCACATCAATGCTGGTAGAGGCTAAACCGGCAGAAATACCAAGAGAGAGATTGACATCATAACTAAGACCCAAATGATAGGCGTATGTTCCGTTTATATTGGTTTGCCTGATCCGGCCGGCCTTATCTGTCAATGCATAGAAACCAACTCCATGATGTGGCTCTGCTGATGTATAGGTATCCACATAACTACGGCTTAAAGGATTGTATCCGGCTCCCGAAAAAGAGTTTACTGAACTTCTTACAAAGTCCTCTCCAATTGGAGCGTGTATAGAAATATATTGGGTAACAGGCGCACCTTCAAGTCCTTTCCACTGATTTCTGTAACCCAGCTTTAGGTCAGTATAATTGTCTATTCCGGAAAGTGCAGGGTTAATTAAATAATTGTTAAAGATATATTGTGTAGACCTGGGATATTCCTGCCCAAAGCTAAACAAGTACGTTAGGAGCAATAACGAGAGGTTAAAAATAGATTTCATTCTTATCAAATAGCAATTAATTAACCAATTATAAGATAAATTTTGTGTATAATGAACTTTTAAACTAAATTCTTTAATTAAAGCTGTAATCTATGCATCCCGAATCGCAAATAAAACTCATCGCAGATACCTTACTTCCGGGTTTTATTCCTAAAAATGCTACTGAAAAGGAACTTTCTTTTCATTTTACTATTCCCCCAAATAAGAGCTATAAAGTGTGGTATCAAAAGAATGCCAAGAACGAATGGGTGTTTATAGGTTTTGAACCGACTGAAAACTAGGGGGTTATTGTAGGGCGGGGAATGAGGCTGATTGGAGTATTATTCACCAGTTTGAGTAATTTTTGCCCCCATGCTTCGTGATGTAAATTATACACTTAGGTCTGAAAAGTGCTTAAGCATAATGTAAATGCGTACTATTTGAATAGGGTATAGTAATTGCCTTAAATTACTATGCTACATAGGAAGATTTTGGAAAAGAAAATAAGGAGAAGCATTGTGCCGACCGTGCAGTCCCGACTAGAGAGATTAGATAGATATAACCTAATATATACTAAATCAGAATCTGTTTTTAATGATTTGGCCATATTAACAGCAACGCTATTTGATACGGATATCGCCGTAATTAATTTTATTGATCTGGACGCTGTTTGGTCAAAAGTTAAAATCGAGAACAATCAGGAATCAAATCTCAATACTGAGACAAGTATTTGTTCTTTGGCGATTATTAATGAAAAAGGCGACCTATTTGAGGGGCTATCGATGGCTCCCAGGTTGATGTCAAATGCTTTAATTGCCGGCGAAATGGGAATGAAGTTTTATGCTGCAGTACCTATAATTACCGATGAAGGTTTTCATGTGGGCAGTGTGTGCATTGTTGACAAAAAGCAAAGAGTCTTTTTGCCCCAAGATCGAGAAAAATTAGAATGGGTAGCAACAAGGGTCCGAAAAGAGATGAATAAAAGGATGGCCAAAAAGATAGAAGCTTAAGCATTTTTTATTCTGTAAAAATCAAAATAACTGCGTTTTCGTCGTAATTGTATTTTTTTACATGGAATGTGGATTCCATTATTTAACATTGAGAGTTGTTTGTTAACTCATTGATTATTTTGTAATTAAATGTTAAATAATGATTCTTTGTTCAATTTTTTGGTTTAAACGGATCGTCGTTTTGCTGCTTGCCCTCACGACTTATGAGAATGTACTCGGGCAGGCTTGGATGCCGAGTTATAACTTTCGGAAAAAGATCTCTATTGACAAATCCATGATCCAGGGTGGAGTTAATTTGTTAGAATTCTCTGTGCTCATCGAACTTGAAGATCGGGACTTGAAGCAGCCTACTGGTTGTGTATATCAAGGGCAAAATACGGAACTAGATATCTCATTTGCTAGTGTTCTACAGCCAGATATACCGATTCATTTTCAACTCGACGCTTATGATCCTTTGAAAGGGAAATTAATGTGTTGGGTTCGGATAAAAGAATTGATTGCATCAGGCAATCCCGGAGTCAATGAGCTTTATCTTTACTATGGTTCAACCCAAAGGCATAATCCCCTCTCTGCAGAAAGTCGCGCTACCTGGGGCAATGATTATCAAAACGTTTGGCATATAAACCCGGATATTCCACCTGCAAGCAGTAGGAGTGCCAATCAGAGTTCAAACAATGATATGATCGGTGATTCTGGGGTAAGTGTGGCTAATTTTCAGGAGGGCAAGATTGGTGCTGGACTCTGGTTTAATGGATCTACAACCTCAATGCATGCTGCGCCTGATACTAATTCAAATGTGTATGTTACGCTATGGCTGAAACTTCATGAAATTGGCCGCGAACAGGTTATTCTTGCCAACGATACTTTAGGTGTTGGATTTCGGATTACAATAGATGCAGAGGGGTATATCGTTTTATCAAGTGATTTCATCCGAAAGTCGACTATGGCGCTCACTGCGGGGACCTGGTATTATGTTGGGGTGATGTATAACCGCCAGCAAAAGGAGATTTATATCAACGGCGTGTATAGGGGTGGAGATGCTATCGTTAATTTACGAATGAAAAACATTGGAAGGTATAGTATTGGCAAGAGTAAACAAGACGATCGGTACTTCAATGGGATGATTGATGAGCTGAGGACTTTGCGTGTAATAAGACGGAAAGAATGGCTTTCCGCGGAATACAGAAATCAGCTCAATCCAACAGCTTTTATCAGTGTTTCAGCGCAAGAGATAAATCCTATACAAACTCCGCTGGTAGATGAATTTACAGGTGGATATGGAACAAACAATTGGGACGATGAAGGCAACTGGAGCTCTGGAACGATCCCTGTGCCATACGCCAATATTACTATTAAAGCAGGGCGGGAATTGCGAATACCGGCTGGTACTTCTTTAATCGTAAACAGCCTTATACTTGAACCAGGTAGTAGGCTTTTGTTAGGGACTGATTTAGAAGTCAACTGTAAGACAGAAATAGGCTCATCTTCATCAATAATTTTAGATGAGGGCGTACGAGTGGTGTTTAAAAATGATGTGGTAAATGATGGGGCAATTTTATTGAACGAAAATGCCGGAGCGCTGATATTTGCTGGGGATCAGTCCTTGCTAACCTTTTCCGGCTCGGGAATCTGCGCTGTTTCTCGTTTAGAAGTAAACCTCAACTCAGGCACAGCCTTACTACAAGCAAAACTGAAGGTGAGTAAGCAGGTTGAACTGATCAAAGGAACATTAAACGCTAATGGCAACCTGACGATGCTTGCGACAGGGGCGACTGATTACGCTGTTTTGATGCCCATTCAAAACATCAACGCTGCAAATATTATCGGTAACGTGACTGTTCAACAGTTTATTGATGGTGATTTTTTAGCACCTTCTACTGCACGCAATTGGTGGCTGTTAAGTTCGCCTGTGTACCAATCGTTGGCGGAGCCAAAATTGTATAACCTAAATGCTATTCAGCAAAGTATGTTTGTAACAGGGACAGGTGGTATAAATAATGGTTTCGATCTTTCTCCGAATAACAACTCCACGATTTACACACATGATCAATCCTTGCCCGGAAGCCTCTCTCAGAAGTATGCCGGCATAGCCAGCATGGGGACAAATTTACTTATGGGAAAAGGGTTTTATGTATTTTCAAGGGGAAGTAGGACAGAACCAAATGCCTATGTACATCAAATACAAACAACACCATTTTCGAATCCAAAGCCCTATCTGATTAATTATAGTGGCAAATTATTTACAGGTGAACTTAAGGTAGTTTTGCGGAATAGAGATACAGGCGGGGAAGGTGATGGATATAATTTGTTGGGAAATCCTTATGCTTCGACATTGTTATGGGGTAATTTACAAAAGGTAAATATGAGTCCCTTTTTATGGGTATTTGATCCAAAAAATAATGCCTATCGGGTAACAGATGATCCCGCTTACCTCATTCATTCAGGTGCCGGTTTCTTTGTTAAAGTAAATAGTGGCAATAGCACCGGCGAGCTTACGTTTACCGAACAGGCAAAATCTGGGGCAGTGGTTTCGGGCTTTTCGAGAATACTTTCGTCTGTAAATAAAGAAACAGATCTAGTGCGATACGATAGGAAAACCAGGATAAAAATAACCCTAAATAAGGAATCGCTGTCCGACGACTATATTTTAACCTTACATCCTTCCGGCAGTAACGAAATTAACGATGCTGATGCAGCTAAAATAGGAGAAGGACATTTAAGTATTTCGGGTTTAGCCACAAATGGGAATAAGCTTTCAATTGATGAACGGGCGATAGATACAGGCCGAAAGATAATTAAGTTGTTTGTGAAGGGCTGGACTACTGGTACATATACTTTTAAGTTTAATGCAGTTTTCAACAACCAGGAAAAGCTAACATTAATCGATCATTATTTGGATGTACATTACCCTATAGCCGCAGGAGAAAGCACACATCACTTTTCTATAAATACGGCAGTCGGGGCATCGTATGGCAAGGAACGGTTTTCTTTACTACTAGAACCGATAAAGATAAATGAGCCAATAAATGGGTTGTCTGATAGCCCATTTTTATTTTATCCCAATCCGGTAAATGAGCTGATTTATTTGAAAGCTGTCAATCAGAGCTGGAAAAACCTGAAAGTTATAATTCGTAACATTTCCGCTGAGCAGGTATGGCGCAATGACCTAGCTGTTCTTGAACCTGGTATTCCGGTGCAGTTGTCCTGTAGCCAATTGATAAAGGGAATTTATATCCTACAATTGATAGATCAGAAAAGTAATAAAATCATTGCTTCCTTTAAAATCTTAAAAAACTAAGTCGGATGAAATATGTATTGCTTTTTATTTTTATGTTGAGTTTTAGCCTGGCAATGGGTATACGTACAGATGATCCGGGCCTTCCGGGTGGTGATCCAGATGTGCCTGTGGATGGTGGAGTCGCTGCCTTGTTAGTCGCGGGAGTGGTATACGGAATAAGGAAAATTAGGCAATTACACTAAACGGTAATGCCTTCTTTTCTTAGAATGTAATTGTAAATTCCTTCAATAGGTTTCTGATAAATCTTACCTACTTTAACATGGCTCTTTAAGCATACCTCTCTTAAAATATCTTGATAGTAAAAGGCAATAGAACCCACAAAGTGAGTATCCAGGGTTTTATATTCGCTATAATCCTTGATGTTGCTATCTACAAACTCCTGAAAGCCTTCGCGTAGGATATTTACAATGAAAGGGTGCGTTTTATGATTGATCATAAAGCGGCTAATAGAAGCTAAGTATGTATTTGGACTTGGTTTTTGATATACATTAGTAATCACCGTTTCTTTATCGATATGAAACTCTTGTCCAAATTCAAAGCTGAGTTCAGCAGGCATTAGATTGTACAGGTAGGATGTGATCAGTTTACGACCAAACCATGTGCCCGAGCCCTCATCACCCAATACATAGCCCAGACCATGCATACCATGATGCAAAGTTTTACCATCAAAATAGGAGATGTTGGAACCTGTACCTAAAATGCAGGTTAAGCCTGGCTTATCCCCACAAGTAGCATACGCGGAACCCATCAAATCATGTTCAACAGCAACATAGGCATTCGTAAAGAAAGAAGACAGCCCATTGGATATAATTTCTATTTTATCAGGAGAAGAACACCCTGCACCAAAGAAATAAACTTCCTTAACCTGGCTTGCTAAATGAGCAATTTCTTTCTTTTTAGAAAAGAGTTTGAAAATGTCATGCGCATTCAGGAAGTAAGGATTTATACCCTGTGTGCTAAAGTTGATTTGTTCATTTGGGCTATAACCCATCCAATCTGTTTTGGTGGAACCACTGTCTGCTACTAGAATCATTTGCTAAAAATAGTAATCTTATTGAATATTTAAAGTGCCACTGATTTCTTTTAGACTAATTTCTGTTAATTTTGCTTCGTACTGGGCATTTAGATAGCGGGTTATCGCATCGATGAAATTCTTTTGGGCCTCTCTTAGCTCTAAAGGAGAGATGCTACCCAATCTGTATTTATCAAGCGTAATGTCTTGATTTTGTTTTGCGATATCCACATTGTTTTTCTCAATTTTAAGCAAATCAAGGTTGGTGCTGTAATTCTGATAAGTGAGCAACAACTGTGCATTGATATCCTGTTTCGTTTTTTCAAAGCTCAATTCAGAAGAGTTGATTCCAATCTTGGCATTTCGCTCATTCTGGCGCTGTAAAAAGCCATTAAAGATATTTAGGCTAGCCGTAACACCATAAGTAAAGCCGTTGGAACGCTGCTGGGTATTAAAGCCCGTCGGACTGGCGCTGTTTTGAAATTCGTATCCACCGTTTACAGCAACTACCGGATAGCGCTGCCCTTTAACCTGTTTCAAATTGAGTTCTGCTATTTTCTTATTGATGAAAGCATTTTGCAGATCAGGATTTAGTTGTGCCATCTGGCCTTCCAGGGTGGCTAAGTTCAATGCCTTATCAATGTCAATTCGCTCAGCAACCTTAAAATCAATATTGAGGTCTCTAGCCATTACTTGATTCAAGGAAGTTTTTGAAGTTTTTAACAAATTAATCTCCTGCAAATATGCCGATGTATCTGTATTGTAATCTACTTTGGCAGCCAGGACATCCAGTTTGGAGCCTCTACCAATGCTCAATTTGTTGTTGGCAATTGTTAAACGCAATTGTGATATATCCAATGCACTATCTCTGGCCACAACCAACTGCTGCTCTTTCAATACCGTATAATAGGCATTAATCACACTACTGATCGTAGTTAATATGGTTGCTTTTGCATTCACCTCACCCAGCTTTTGCAATTCTTTAAGGCGCTCGTAATTGGTGAACATTTGTAAACCATCAAATATAGTCCAGCCTAATGCAGCCCCATAGTTCATATTGGTGTTTCTTACCCCATCAAGTGTTTGCTGGTTGCCATTACTTTGTGTACGGGTAATGTTTTGTCTGCTGCCACCATCACTAAAGCTACCCGTTAATTGAGGCAGCATACCCGCATTTCCTGGGTTTAAGTTATTTTTAGCAATTTGAATATCGTTGTTTACGAGTTTAATATCATAGTTGTTTTTTAGCGCAATGCTTATGGCTTCTTCTAAGCCTAGCTTTTGCTGTGCAGAAGCCAGTTGCGTGTACATCGCCAAAACGGTCATTAAACAAAATACAACAGTAAGGCGTGTCCCTAACATGTAATTAATCCTTTTCATGTTTCAATGCTGCTTTTAATGATTGTTCTAATTCAGTATTCGTTTTGTGTTCTTTTGACCAGTATGAATAGATGGCTGGAATCACAAATAGGGTTAAGATCAATGCAAAGGTGGTTCCGCCTACAATTACAATTCCCATACCCATTCTACTTTTCGCTGCGGCTCCTAAAGCCATGGCAATAGGAAGAGCACCAATAGCGATGGCTAAACTGGTCATTAGGATTGGTCTTAACCTCGAAACTGAAGCCTCCCTAATCGCATCATGCACACTTTTTCCTTGTTCTTTAAGCTGGTTGGCAAACTCAAGAATCAAAATACCATTCTTGGTTACCAAACCAATCAACATGATCGTGCCAATCTGGCTAAATATATTCCAGCTCTGACCAAATAACCAGAGGGATAAAAATGCCCCGGCAACAGCCATAGGTACTGTTAAAATAATGATAATCGGATCTATAAAGCTTTCGAACTGCGCCGAAAGAATCAGATAAACCAGTAGCAAGGCCAATCCGAAGGCGAAAAGCGTATTTGAAGAACTTTCCTTGAAGTCCCGTGACTCACCGCCAAGGTCTGTTGTGAAAGTTTCATCCAATACTTTTTCGGCAATCCGGTCCATTGCAGCGATACCTTCTCCAATGCTTTTGCCCGGTGCCAGACCAGCAGAAACTGTTGCGGCTGTAAGTCGGTTGTTACGGTAAAGTTGTGGCGGACTGCTTTCTTCTTTTGCGGTTACCAGGTTGTCCAGTTGGATCAGTTCTCCATTACTATTGCGTACATATACCGAGCTCAGATCTAATGGATCTTTACGATCGCCAACTTCAAACTGACCAATCACCTGGTATTGTTTTCCATTCATAAAGAAATAGGAGAAACGCTGACCACTTAAACCTAGTTGCAAGGCTGTACCAATATCCGCAACTGATACGCCGAGGTTTTTGGCCTTATCCCTGTCAATAGTCAAGTCAATTTCGGGCTTGTTGAACTTTAAGTTTACATCCGAAGTAGTGAAGGTTGGATCTTTAGCCACTTCCTCCATAAACAATGGGACCTTTTCGCGTAACTTTTCAAAGTTCTGCGCCTGGATGATATAATTGACAGGTAGTCCACCACGACGACCTACGGAGATGGTAGGCTGTTGAGTAACCACTACTTTTCCTTCCGAATATTTACGGGTAATCTTGGTTAGGTCAGCTGCGATCTCCGCCTGAGTTCTATTTCTTTCTGAAGGATCTGTTAAACCCATCCTTACGAATCCACTATTGGTAGAGCCTGAACCGCCAAAACCTGGAGAAGTGATAGTAATATTTACTTTCTTTTCGGGTACCGAGTCGTTAACCATCTGGTTTATTTTCATCATAAACCTATCTGTATACGCAAATGAAGAACCTTCAGGCGTAGTCAGGTTCATGTTAATCGCACTTCGATCATCATAAGGAGCGGTTTCCTTCGGTAATATCTTCCAGAACAACACAATCAGGCCAACGCAGACCATGATAATCGGAATGGCTAACCATTTTCTGTCCAGAAACTTATTTAATTTTTCTGCGTAACCTTCATTCAGTTTTACAAAGTATGGCTCCGTTATTTCGTAGAACCTTGTTTTTTTATGCCCTGTTTTTTTCATCAGATAGGCATTCAACATCGGCGTTAAAGTAAGCGATACAAAGGCCGATATTAAAACGGCAGCTCCAATTACCACTCCAAACTCCCTAAACAGCCGGCCCACGAAGCCTTGTAAGAATATTACGGGTAAAAATACGGCAGCGAGGGTAATGGAAATGGAGATTACGGCAAAAAAGATCTCATTAGAGCCTTTTATGGCTGCCTCGAAAGGAGAATAGCCCTCTTCTACTTTTTTAAAGATGTTTTCTGTAACTACGATACCATCATCTACCACCAGACCCGTTGCCAACACAATGGCCAATAATGAAAGTACATTGATGGAGAATCCAAAAATGTACATGATAAAAAAGGTGAATACCAGTGATACTGGAATGTCAATAAGCGGTCGTATGGCGATAGCCCAATCCCTGAAAAACAAATATATGATCAGGATTACCAGAATCAAAGAGAGGATAATGGTCTCTGCAACCTCCGTTACTGATGCTTTAATAAATTTGGTAGTATCTAAAGAGATGTTCAATTTAATATCAGATGGAACATCTTTTTCCAATTGGGCAAAACGTTTGTCAAACTCTTTAGAGATATCAAGGTAATTTGCGCCAGGTTGGGGGATAAGGCCCACGGCAACCATCGGTTTGCCCGATTCTCTTAATACTGTTTCTTCGTTTTCCGAGCCCAGTTCTGCAAAACCAATGTCCTTTAAACGGACTACATTGCCGGTCTCATTTTTCAGGATTAGGTTATTGAACTCATCTGCAGTGGTTAATTTTCCTAATGTTTTTACGATGAGCTCAGTATTAGCTCCTGTGATCTTTCCAGAAGGCAATTCCACATTCTCTTTATCAAGTGCCGCTACAATATCCTGGGTTGTTAAGCCGTAAGCAGCCAGTTTATCCGGCGAAATGCGAATACGCATGGCATACTTTCTTTGCCCCATGATTTGTACGCTACTGACACCGGTAATGGTTTGCAACCTATCCGCAATTACATTCTCTGCATAATCACTCAACTCCATTACATTGCGTTTATCACTCTGTATGGTCATCGTAATCACGGCATCCGAGCTCGCATCAGCTTTACTTACAACCGGATTACCATCAATATCTTTAGGTAGCCTTCTGGCCGCTTCAGATACTTTATCGCGCACATCATTGGCCGCGTCATCAATGTTTTTATTTAGGTTAAATTCGATGGTGATGTTACTACTTCCCTGGTTGCTTGATGAGGAGATGTTTCTGATCCCGTCGATACCATTAATGGATTTTTCGAGTGGTTCAGTAATCTGTGATTCAATAATGTCCGAATTGGCCCCCGGGTAAGATGTCCGTACATTAATTACTGTAGGATCGATGTTTGGATATTCCCTTACACCCAGAAAATTATACCCGATTACCCCAAATAAGAGGATCGCCAGGTTCATCACAATGGCCAGTACTGGCCTCTTTATACTGGTGGTGGAAATACTCATATCTTAGACTTGTGATTTATCACTGTTACTTTAACTGGTGCACCTGGTTTTAAGGCCATTGCTCCGGTTGTTAATACAGTGTCACCAACATTTAAACCCGATGTGATCACAATGTGATCAGCAGTGCGCGTACCTGCCTCAACTGCTACTTGTTCTGCTTTACCATCTTTAGTAATGTAAACGGTTTTTCCCTTTAATACAGGGATGATGGCTTGGTTCGGAATTAATAAAGCATCTTTTACGGTACTTAGCGCCAGTTTTATTTTGGCAAAAGAGCCAGGACGCAGTTCATCGTTGGGATTGGGTACCAGTGCTTTTATTTGTAAAGTTCGGGTTTGCGTATTGATGCCCGGTTCTATGGCGAAAACCTTACCACTAAATGTTTTATTAAGTCCATCCGTAGTAAACGACATTTCTGAGTTCAGTTTGATCTGGCCGATATATTTCTCAGGAACAGAGAAGCTGATTTTTAAAGGGTTTACACTGGATAAGGTTGCGATAAGTGTTGTCGGCGTGATGTAACCGCCCACCGAAATGGAGCGCAAACCAATTTTGCCACTAAAAGGTGCATAGATGGCCGTTTTTGCCAGTTGCGCCCGGATCAGCTGAGTTTGTGCTTTTAAAGATTGTAGATCGGCAAGCGAGGTATCATATTCTTCCTGACTTATAGCACCTTTTTCCAACAGTTGTTTTGATCGGTTTTCATTGGTGGCAGATAGCTGTTGCTTGGTTAGCGCTTGCTGTAATTGCGCCTGTATATCTCTATCATTAATCTTAACCAGCAAACTGCCTTTACTTACATTAGCACCTTCTTTGAAATTAATACTGGTCACTAAACCGGATACTTCACTGCGCAGTTCAACAGATTCGTTGGCTTCCAAAGTCCCCGTGACTTCCAGATCGTTGGTAAAGTCGCCCGCAGTAACTACAATTCCATCAACCTGTAAACCTTTAGAAGGACCACCTTTGCCGCCGCCTTTGCCCATGCTTGCTCCCTCTGCTGCGATTTTTTTATTCGCCGAAATTCTGTAATAGATTAAATAAGCTGCCCCGACAATAAGTAGGGTGTAAATGATGTACTTTACTTTCATTTGTTTTGTGGTTCTTGTTTTACCTGCACTCGAGTTCCGGCGATTGCATTTTATACTTGGTTGCGTTAATGATAACGCGCTTGAAAGGTTAACACACAAAAATATCTAAAATGACCATAGCAGGTTGTATTAAGTGTGTTACAGGTACGGTGATTTTTGAAATAAATTCCTTACTCCGATCGCCTTTTTGCCCAGTTTTATCTAAGTTTGGCACAATTTAGCGAATTTTGCATATCCTTATGCTAGCTACACAACCGTTAAAAGAAAAAGATCAATGAAAAAATCATTATTAGCATTAGTAATATTACTATCAGTAGGTATGACGGCCAAATCACAAGTAAAAATAGGGTTCGAAGTAAGTTTTATTGAACCACAGGCGCACTATGCCGAAATAGAAATGACCATTTCTGGTCTAGTGAAAGACCATATAGACGTAAAAATGCCAGTGTGGGCACCGGGTTCTTATCTGGTACGTGAGTTTTCAAAAAGCGTAGAAGGCTTTAATGCTACAACGGGCGGCAAAACATTAAAGTATGAAAAAGTAAGAAAAAATACCTGGAGAGTACATACTGCAAAAGCAAATTCAGTTAAAATCAAATATAGAGTTTATGCTTTCGAGACTTCAGTGCGGACTTCGTTTATCGATGATACCCATGCGTTCTTGTCAAGCACAGGCATTTTCATGTATCCTGATGGATTGTTGAAAGAAGCGAGTACCGTAAAAATTATCCCTTACAAAGGCTGGACTAAAGTATCAACTGGATTAGAGCCTGTTGCTGGAAAGGAATTTACGTATACGGCTCCTGATTTTGATATCTTATTTGATAGCCCTATTGAAGTCGGTAATCAGGATATCTTTGAATTTATGGCCTCTGGTGTAAAACATGAGGTTGCTATGTTTGGCGGTGGTAACTATGACAAGGAAAAGTTAAAGGTGGATATGGCTAAAATCGTAGCGCAAGGAACTGCAATTTATGGCGAAAACCCAAATAAGCATTATACCTTTATTGTGCACAATTTCTCCACAGGTGGTGGAGGTTTGGAACACTTAAATTCTTGCGTATTAGGTGCTAGTCGTAATGCTTATGGGACTAAAGAGGGTTATAAGGGTTTCTTAGATCTTGTTGCTCATGAGTATTATCACCTTTGGAACGTAAAAAGACTTCGTCCTGTAGCTTTAGGTCCATTTGATTATGACAATGAAAATTATACAACCAATCTGTGGGTAGCAGAAGGTTTTACCGCTTACTACGAAAATAAATTGATGTTGCGTGCAGGATTTATCACCGAAAAGGAATTTGTAGATCAGTTGGTTACTGCAGTGAGCAATGTATCTAATATTCCGGGTGCACAGGTGCAATCTGTAGCTGAAGCCAGCTATGATGCATGGATCAAATTATACAGACCTAACGAAAACTCAAACAACACTACGGTTTCTTATTATGCCAAAGGTGAGGTAGTGGGTATATTAATGGATATTGCAATTGCACAGGCTACAAAGGGAGCTAAAAGTCTGGATGATGTGATGAAAGCCATGTACCTGCAAAATAAAGCACAGAAAAGAGGTTATACTGACGCCGAATTTAAGGCTATGGTAGAGAAAATCAGTGGACAGGATTTTACTGATTTCTGGGCCAAATATGTGAATGGTACTGCCTTAGCAGAATACGCGAAGTATTTTGGTTATGCTGGAATAAAAGTAACCAACGAAATGGAAGGTAAAAGTAGCCCGTATTTAGGCGTTACTTCTAAAAAGACTGAAGGAAGAATGTTTATTACATCAATCATGCGCAATACTTCTGCATGGGTGGATGGCTTAAGTGTGAACGATGAATTGATCAGCATTGATGGCACACCAATAGAATCTGCTGTAGAGCGCATGCCAGCGATCAGCAGTAAAAAAGCGGGTGATGTTGTAGTGGTTAAAGTAGCAAGAGACGGAAGGATTAGAGACTTTAATGTTACGCTTAAGAATTATCCAGGTATCAAGTTAGTAGGCGAGATCGATGATAATGCGAGCGAATTGCAGAAGAAGGTTCGTCAAGCATGGTTTAAAAAATAACCGTTCTCTTCCAAGAGCTGCATTGCTTCGCTGAAGAAGCGAAGAACGCTAGGCTCTTTCTGAGAAGGTAATTTTTTACCTGAGTAAGGAGTTTAAAACAGGAGCCTGGATCATATGTCTGATCCAGGCTTTTTGTTTGTACGAATATCTTGTGATATGGCTCTTTATCTGGCTAAAGTGTCGCGCTAGGAGGCCAATAATTTGCCTTTATAAAGGCCGTTTGAAAAATATTTTTATTTTTTTGCATTTATCATCAATACTGGTAGCAAAAGTGGTATCGTCAAAAGGCCGGTAAGGGCATGAATACAGCGGTTTATGGTCTTTTTCTCTTAAAATGATTATTTCGATAAGGGCAATTTTTCAATAGGCGTTTAAAGGGGATTGAGGGTGGGGTGCCGAATTATGGTTTTTTCAATGGCATAGCTATTGTAAATATCATGTTACATCAAATCATTAAATCATGAAAAACATAGTAAAAATTCTTGGCGTATTCCTAATTATAACGACGGTTATGATGTCTTGTAAAAAAGATACAGATCCTGCAACAAAAGATTTCTTTGTAGGTACTTATAAAGGTTCAGTTTCTTATGCCAAAGACAGCAGTACCATTACCAGTTCAGATGGAAAGATTACAGTTAGTAAAGTTGGGGAAACTTACAATTTCTTTTTCGGTAATAACATCCCTGATATTACAGGTGTGAAGTTTGAAAAACAAGGAGACAATACTTATGTAAGTGTTGGAAGTGGATTAACTGGGATTACCATTGATGCAAGCACTTTAAAAATGTTTGTAGCTAAAGATGGCGCAACTTGGACAGCTGATTGTACAAGGTAGTATTTTAGGCTCTCTAGATTTTTTTTAAATACAAAGGGCGGTAGGTGTTTAACCTGCCGCCCTCTTTTTTGATGTTATTTTAAGGTTGTTTAGAAAGCGAAACGAACGCCTAAACCTATATCACCACCCCAGAAACCAGTGCTTGGAGTTAATTGTAACGCTGGAACCCAGTCCAAAGATAAGTTGATAGGTGCATCTTTAAATTTGTAGTCTAAACCTAAAACACCGTTAGCTGATAGATAAACGTCACCATCACCATGTTTTATCTTGTAAGAACCGATAGTTGCACCTGCACCATAGTACCAGTTTAATCCTGGAGCGTTGGCGATTGGTTTATAAACTTCATATAAACCGGTTAGGTTAGCATAAGAAGCACCACTGTTGCTTCTAAAGTTTCCGATTAATTCCAACATAGCTCCTTTACTTAGGGCAGTTTTAAAACTTACTCCATTAGCAGAACCAAAACGACCACCGATTGCGTTATTGTAGCTCTGAGCCGAAGCAGTAGTCATATTAAAAGTAAAAAGTGCAGCAACGGCAATAAAAGTGAATAATAATTTCTTCATAATTTTTGTTTGTGTATGTGTTAATTGTTTTATTGAAACAGGCTTAGCAACTATTGTGCCGAAGTTAACAAATGTTTAAGTAAATTTTAATCCTGAAGCAAGAGGTTAAACAATTGGATTATATTAGTTTTGATCATATTCTTTAGAGATGCAGAACAGACGTAAATTTATCAAACTTTCAGCCTTCGGAATTCCGATGCTCTCCTCATTTGGTTCATTATCGAGAGATTTTACCACAGCAAGGGGGCAGGTGAAGCCTATTGTTATTTCTACCTGGGATTTTGGAATCGCAGCCAATCAAGCCGCATGGAAGGTCTTATCAACAGGTGGTAGGGCTTTGGATGCCGTGGAGCAAGGAGTACATGTTCCCGAAGCTGACCCAAAAAATCAGTCTGTGGGTTACGGTGGTTTACCGGATAGAGATGGACATGTGACCTTAGATGCATGCATTATGGATGAGTTGGGGAATTGTGGATCTGTAGCAGGATTAGAACACATCATGCATCCCATTTCTGTTGCCCGATTGGTGATGGAGAAAACTCCTCATGTAATGTTGGTTGGGGACGGAGCTTTACAATTTGCGCTGGAGAATGACTTTAAAAAAGAGAACTTATTAACCAAAGAAAGTGAGAAAGCCTGGAAAGAATGGCTAAAGACAGCCAAATATGAGCCTGTGATGAATATCGAAAACAAGCTTTATGATAAAGCTGCACCACAGAAATTACCGGGTAATCAATATAACCACGATACCATTGGGATGTTGGCCATTGATGCTAAAGGGAATTTATCCGGCGCCTGTACTACCAGTGGGATGGCTTATAAATTGCATGGAAGAGTCGGCGACAGTCCAATTATTGGTGCCGGACTCTATGTCGACAATGAAATTGGTGGAGCTACTTCTACTGGGGTGGGCGAAGAGGTGATCCGTAATGTAGGCAGCTTTTTGGTAGTCGAGCTGATGCGTCAGGGCTACTCGCCCGAGGACGCTTGTAAGGAAGCGGTAATGCGCATTATTAAAAAGAAACCGGATATTGCGAAAAAGATACAAGTGGGCTTTCTTGCACTCAATAAAAAGGGTGAGTATGGAGCCTATGCTATTCAAAAGGGCTTCAGTTATGCTGTCTGTACCAGTCAAAAAAACGACCTTTTGATAGATGGGAAAAGTTATTATTAAAAGAAAAAGATCAGTATGGTTAATATGGAAGTCTGCGCCAACTCATTGCGTTCTGCCCTTGCAGCAGAAGCAGGTGGAGCAGTAAGAGTAGAGCTTTGCGATAATTTGTATGAGGGAGGCACAACACCTGCTTACGCGCAGATAGCAATGGCAAAAGAAATGCTGCATATCGATCTTTTTCCAATCATCAGACCAAGGGGCGGAGATTTTTTATATTCCAATCTGGAATTCGAATTGATGAAAGAGGACATAAAGGTATGTAAGGAATTGAAATGTGAAGGTGTGGTATTGGGGATCCTAAATGCCAATGGAACGGTAGATGAGGAGCGCTGCGCAGAGCTGGTTGCCTTAGCTGGAGATATGCAGGTTACTTTTCATAAGGCTTTTGATAGGACGCGGGATTTGTTTGAGGCGATGGAGACGATTATAAAGTTAGGTTGTTCAAGGATCCTCAGTTCAGGGGGCCATATCAATGTAGATAAGGGGATGTCTGTTTTGGAAGAGTTGGTTAAAAAAGCTAAGAATAGAATTCTCATTATGCCCGGTGGTGGCATATCTATTGATAATGTACAGCGATTGGTAAAGTCTACCAAAATAAAAGAATTCCATGCTTCAGCAATGAAAGCGGTGCCAAGTGAGATGGAATTTAAAAACCGCAATCTAATGGCAGGTAGGGGAAGGGATTTAAACTATAAAGCAACCGATGCCGAACTCGTAAAAGAATTGATATATAGGGCAAATAAGCCAATGAAGTAATTAGTAGGGTCTTAAAATATTTTACATTTAATCCCTCTGTTATTTATATATTTGAATTGTTATTTGTTTTGAGTTTATTTTATTCTTTAGGCAAGAAACATGTCCGTGCGAAACTGATCTGCTTCTTGTTAAAATATAGATCCTACTTTTTCAATGAGCAATTTACTTAGCGCTGAACTTAAAATTTTAATAACTGACGATCATCGGGTCATTCAACAAGGATTGACTTTTGTGATTAGGGAATTTCTAAATAAGGCCATTGTCTCATATGCCAATTCTGTAAATGCCACTATTCTTTCGCTTAAACAAGGAAAAGTAGATTTACTAATTCTGGACATTAACATCCCAGGCGGTAATAATTTTAAAATGATTGAGCAGATTAGGGAAATACAACCTGATCTGAAAATATTGCTTTTTTCGGCCCATGAAGAAAGTACCTATGCGCTAAGATACCTTAAGGCGGGAGTGAACGGATATCTTGAAAAAAGTGTTTCAGAAGAAGAAATAAGGGAAGCTATCCGGAGAGTTTTAATAAAAGGGAAATACTTAAGTACTAATATTCAGGATCAATTGTTTGATACCTATTATGAGGGGGGGAACTCCAAAAAGAAACTGCATCAATTAACCAATAGGGAGATTGAAGTTGCACGTTTTATTATCGATGGAGAAGGAACAAGCAGTATCAGCGAAAAGTTGGACTTACAAGCATCTACAGTAAGCACCCATAAAAAGAATATATTTGAAAAACTGCAGATTTCTAATGTTTCAGAGTTGATTGATGTATTCAGAATGGAGCATCAAATGTAATTATTGTACTTTAGCGTAAACTTAACATTTGTCCCTTCATCCGTTTTACTATTTACCTCGAGCTGCATATCGATTTTTGCTGCAAACTCTTTCACCATTTTTAAGCCCAGTCCCTCAGTAATGTCCCGGTCTTCTTTTCCGTTCAACCAGTTTATAATATCATCAGGCATTCCGTAGCCGGTATCCTGCACCCAAAAATTGACCTCTTCTACGGTGCTTTTGGCGCCAAGTTCTATGTGACCATTCAGACAGAATTTGATTGCATTGTCTAAAAGATTATGTACAATCAGCATAAGCATTACCCTATTTGTATGCAAAATAAGATCTTCTGGGATTTTGTTGTGAATAACCGTTCCGTTATACTTTGCAATTTCAGAGAAGATCTGGATTTTCTCTGAAACCAGAAGATTTAAATTGATGTAATCATCTTTGGATGTTTTTTCGGTTAGGAAAAGTTTGCTATAACTTAATAGGTTTTCGGTTAAATGATACATGGAATTGGCCGATATATAAATGGTTCTCAGACTGTCTTTCACAGTCTCATTTGCCGCTTCGTTTTGATACAACTGCTTACCCATAATCGTCATGTATTTTAGTGGACTTTTCAGGTCGTGCGTAATTGCCCCAAGCAGCTTTTTTTGAAATGTAGCTTGTTGATTCAATAGATACTGCGATTCCTCTAGATTAACGATGTTTTTCTCCAGGTCTTCTGTTCGTTTCTTAACTAGATTTTCCAATCTTTCATTTTTAAGGACAATACGCTGGGTTCTCCTTTTAAAGAAAAGGACAATTAATCCCAATACAAACAATATAATGAGGGTAATAAACCACCAGGTCTGGTAAAAGTAAGGATTAACAATTATGGTTATTTTTTTGCAATTAAATCGATTTCCGAATCCAGCGGACTTTCTGATCAGTAACTCATGTTTTCCGGGCGATAGGGTATTAAAACTAATTATGGGGGTACCGATCAAGCTGGCCCAACTTTCATCAACAGCAAGTTTATATTCCAGCGTCATATTATCTGGATTCCCGAAATATGGAGAAGATACCCAGATGTTTAGACGCCCAAACCCTTGGTCTATGTGGATAAGGTCCTCGCCTTTTAAACTTTCGTTATCACGAAATATTTTATCTACGTAAATGGGTTTATCTGGTAAGTCGGCAGTTAAAAGGTCAGGATTAAACATAACCGAGCCCACCAGGGATGGAAATGTAAAATGCCCATCTTTTAAGATGGTACCACAAGGCTGACATCCACCATTAAACTCATTGGTATTGAAACCGTAAGTTACATTGTAATATTGATAGTATACCTGAGCAACTTGTTTATTGCTATAGGCCAAAAGATCATTAATGGCTACCTGAAAGAGTCCCTTGTTGGTACTGATCCAAAAAAAGCCTTTAGTATCTTCAAGTATGCAATGGGAAGTATTCAGAAAGCCGAACTTGTCGACCGGCATTTTTCTTAAATGAGCGTTGTGATAAAGATAAAAACCATCCCCATAAGTACAGATCCAAACCTCTTTTCCGCGGAGCTCAATATCTCTAACATGCATGTTGGCCATTTCTGGTATAGTCGCTAGTTTTTTCGTTAGCAAATCGTATCTAAAAAAACCATTGTGTGTTCCAATCCAAAGATTATCGCCTTGTTTTTTTAGGACTGAGACATCCTTAAGTTTTAACAAAAGATTTACTGCAGCATCAGGTTTGGTTAAATCTTTAGTATAGATTGCGTCGAGTGTTGCAATCCAGAGCAAATTTTGCTCATCCAGATAGAGACATGATGTTTTTTTATGAAGATCAAAACTTTGTAGCACTTGATCTCCTTTAGGAGAGAGTTTATGGACCAAAGAACCTTTTAGTGTCCATATGTTTTTCTCTTGGTCGATCGCCATTGCATAATTATCGCTATAAGCCCTAACGAGAGGGAGCAGAGTCCCTTTTCCATCAGCTTGTACCAGATCCCCATTGGCAAATAATACCGAATGATCTGTAAAAGGGTACAAGGCATATTTTACACTGCTGTTTAAATCTTTTGTTGGCTTCTCTGCCTGAAAGAGGTGTCGTTGTAAAACGAAAAAGCCCTGTGTGGGGCTACCCAGGAAAAGCTTTCTAGCAGTAGCATCATAGTAGATTGTCCAGATATGTTGCTCATCCAGATCAAAATCCTGAATGAGTAGAGTGGTGGTTAACGTGTTACCTACGTACACTACCTTAAAAATGGCCTTATTAACATAAATAAAGGTCTGATCAGTAGCCGTATTCCAGTAGATTTTCAGGTCTTTTGGCTCCCTAGTTTTCGCTTTTACCAAATCACCATTAAGCGAAACTGGTTTTAATTTTCCGCCTTCAATTAAAGTAAATTTTCCATTGTTGCTATACTGAAAAAGCTGTTTGCCAGAAACGAAGAATTTAGGTTGTTCATCGCGTTTAAGAGGGATAGTCTTAATTTGCTTATGGTGATGAAAAAACAGTGTGTCCTTTGTAATGTTGTAATAATTATTGGGGCTTGTTTGAATTGTGAATTTTACCAGACCGGGTCTCATTCCCGGTCCTTCCTGAACGTGTAGCTCTGGACTTACATTTGGAAAAACCTGGTTAAATGTCAAGGGATTTGGCCTTACACATCCTTTTGTGATAGGAATAAGATCATTATATTCTGTTTCTGCATATAAGATTCTGGTACTTAAATCCCGTTTTATCACGTACATTCGATTAGAGCGTGCATGAGTAGATCGTTTATCAAAACGCATGAAATTGTTTCCATCAAATCTGATCAAGCCATCTTCTGTAGCTAACCATAAATAACCGGCATCATCTTTTGCTATAGATTTTACACTGTTTTGCGGTAGGCCATTTACATCTGAGTAATGCTTTACGCTATAAGAACCGGGGTTTTGGGCATATCCGAAAAAGGAAAAAGCAAAGGAGAAAAGAAAAAGGATACGGCTCATAATAGCGTTAAGGCGGCTTGAAATTTAAGGTGCTAATTTATCACTTTTTTTTACTTTAAGACCTTATTGTGGTAATTGTCAAACCGGTTACAATAAATCTTACTAGTTGATATAGAAATAATTCTAGTACTGAGGAAAAGTACTTCTACTCTTGCTTTGAAACGGAGATTTTAAATTTGGCTACTCATAATTGTTAACCTCAAAGGATGATAAATTACGTCTCCAATGTCCGCAAATAGATCTATTGCTATGCGACAGTCTTACAAATTAATCTTGTTTGTTGAAATCCCCCATTTTATAAAATTCATATGAAAAAAAATCTATTTACTTTTTTACTGATACTTTTTACTTTTCAGCTTTATGCTGCCGATTATTATTGGGTAGGGGGAGGAGGAAACTGGAGTGATCTTAACCATTGGCGCTTAGGTAGCAGTGGTGGCAGTATTCCAAGTATCGTACCTTCTGCTGGTGATAATGTGTTTTTTGGGCCAAATGCAGGCTTTGGAACTGCAACGGCCGATAAAACGGTGACTATAAACGCGAATGCATTTTGTAACAACATGACCTGGACTACTGATGTGCCGAATAACCCTATTTTTACCAGGGGGCCCTCTACAACTATACTCCTTTCTATTTCGGGAAACGTTGCACTTTCACCTACGGTTACTTTTAATGGTGTTTATACCAGTTTAGTGGGATCTACTCCCGCTGTACTTACCACAAATGGGGTGATATCGGGAACTTTAAGTTTTACGATTGATAAGCCCGGGAGTGGGCTTACACTTGCCGATAATTTAATATATGCGACTCCTGCCAATGGTTATAATGTGGTTGTACTTACAGCAGGTAGTTTTAATTCTGCAGCAAAGACAATGCAGTTGTATGGTTTTGGTAGTAATAATGCAAATATAAGAAGTGTAAATATCAGCAACAGTACGATTAATCTTTCCTGGACATGGGATTACAGGGGGACAAATAAAAGTCTTATTGCAACCGGTGCCTTTATGAGTTCAGCCGTTGAATTTCATGTTGATGGAGGGTTTTACCCTGTAGTAGAGACTGGCGGAAGTCAAAATGCTCACTATGATATCAGTAGTACAACATTTAATAAATTGACCTTTACCTACACTGCTAATAGTTCATTGGCTAAGATAGCGAACAATAACATTGTAGATTCCCTGTTTTTTAAAGGTTCTGGTGCAATACGCAGCGGGAACAATAAGGTTAAATATGTCATTTTTGAAGGTGATGCGACAATTGGCGGTGGCGCTAATGTGATTCAATATGCCCGGATCGGGGGTAAACTAAGTTTGATAGATCAGGCAGGCCATCAGTTTGATACGCTAATTACTGCACCAAATAAAAATATAAGTATAGCAGGCTCAAATACCATAAACAAATACTTTAAGGCAGGTGGACTACCTTGTGACGGATTCACTGAGATCAGCGGGGTAAGTGCTGGAAAGTTAATCTTTGCTGCAGGTGCTGTTGTAGATATGGATAACGTACTACTTTCTAATCTAGCTGCTCAAGGACCAAATACCCCGATTGCGGTAAATGGTATTGATAATGATGGTAATTCCGGTTTTACCATTACTGAACCCGTGTCAACAGGGACCACACTTTACTGGGTAAATGGGGGCGGTGATTGGAATGATAAAACGCATTGGAGCACTAGTTCTGGTGGTACTGGCGGTGCTTGTATCCCTTTCGTTAACGATAATGTGGTCTTTGATGCGAATAGCGGATTTTCGAACGGAAGCATTGTAACAACAAGTGGTAATTCCTATTGTAAAGACATGACATGGGCCGCCGGGATTAATCAAAATACGACCTTCAATGAGAGCGGTACCTACACACTTTTTGTATATGGCTCAATCGTACTCAATCCAAAGGTAACCATGAATGCTTTTATGGAGCTTAGAGGCGATGCCGCTGTTACTTTGCGTACCAATGGTAGTAGCCTTGGTGCCAATCAGTATAATATTCGCAAATCTGCAGCGGGTGCTACCACTGGGCTTACTTTGCTAGATGACTGGAACAATCCCAATGCTGCTTTTGCTTTAATTAGAGGTGTGCTGGATATCCGTAATCGTACAGTGAATTTGTATGCCATCTCTAGTAGTGGCTCTTTAGGTAAGTTTCTTTACATGAACAAGGCAAATGTATCAGTAAACAATTGGTCCTTCGCAAGCCCTCCTAATGTTTTGGATGCAACTGATTCTTATTTGCTTGCCCGAAATTCCATCGTTACCAATGGCCAGACCTATCATATCGTAGACTGTGCGGTTACCACTTCAGGAGGTATGGATATGGCTGGTACTACGTTTGGACAACTTACATTCACAAATACCGGATTAACGAGTCCTGCCAGGATTCATGGGGGCAATACGATTCGCAGACTTGAATTTAAAGGGCAGGGGATGATCCGATATGGGGGTAATGTGATTGATTCATTGATCACTGCCGAGAACCGTAACTTCTATTTTTATGAAACTTCTCCTGGTCATACAAAGATCAATAAATACTATAAAGCTACGCATCCTTCCTGCAGCGGATTGGGGGAGATCAGGAGTGGTACTTCGGCTGTAAGTACGTTGATATTTGCCGCTAATGCCAAAGTCGATATCTCGAACGTGTATCTGGAAAATATTGCCGCAACCGGTGGTGGTGGCTCTCTTTTGATGCCTATTCCATTTAGCGGTGCAGATGCTGGTGGCAATAGTGGTTGGACAATTTCTTCCAGTTCAGGAAATGCCCGTTATTGGATAGGCGGTTCTGGCGATTGGAACGATGCCAGTCACTGGAGTCTTAGCAGTGGTGGTACTGGCGGAGCCTGTATCCCCACAGTGGGGGATGATGTTTACTTTGATGCTCAAAGTGGTTTTACCAATGCATCAAAATCCGTTACCGTAAATAATGGAAACGCCTACTTTCACAACATGAGCTGGGCTGGTGTACTAAACGATCCTGTTTTTACAAAGTCTGCGGCCTGGTCAATGGAATGCTGGGGAAATAGTATCGTTTTAAATCCGGTATCCACATTAAATATAGTTCCACTTCTGTTGAAAGGTGGGGAAGCAACAGTAATGTCTGGACAGTGTAAAGGAGATTTTGACCTGCGAATCACTAAACCAGGAGGAAGTTTGACGCTTGCAAATAACTATGATAATATTCAAACGGATTTTTATCTGATCGAAGGAGGGTTCACAGCCTCTGGGCGTTTGCTGAATATAAGGAGTATTGATAATGGGGGGCTGGATAACAATATTTCATTAGACATCAGCGGCAGTACCATCAATGCAACTGTAGCAGGAATACGATACAGTGGTGGAATTACAAAACGAAGTTTGAGTGCAGCTAATTCTATCATCAATGGTAACTTGATAGCGGATGGTTTTAATTACAATATTGTGAATAGCGCTGGTATTGGTTCCGCAAATATAACCATATCAAATACCACTATAAAAGAACTTAATTTAACAAATCCAAGTACCTCATCAGCTATAGGAATCAACGGTGCCAACAATACAATTGGCAGACTGGAGTATAAGGGCAGCGGTGGGATATATGGTACAGGGAATAAGATCGATACACTGATATTCTTTCCGGGAAATATATATACCCTTACAAGTGGCACCAACACTACCATTACAGGCGAATGGTTTGGCAGTGGTAGCCCTTGTCGACCTACAGAAATAAAAAGTAGTGGGCCTACTCCGGCTACTATCACTAAAACTGCTGGAATTGTAGATTTTGATTACGTTCGTTTGCAACGCATTGTCGGAACAGGTGCTGCAACTTTTAAGGCCAGGGAGCACAGTACCGATATGGGGGGTAATACCGGTTGGGTGATTTCTCCATATAATGGGGCGGCTCCGATATTGGGTCTTGGACTTGATTTGGGCTTGAAAAATAGTGACTTCCCTTACACGCTTAATACGAATGGCTTTTTTGGTTCACCACTTTCTCAATACGAATGGAAAAAAGGGGGCAATATAATTAGTACAGCAAATGAACTGAGCATTACCGAGCCGGGAACATATTCCGTTAAAGTCATGTTTCCTGATGGCTGCTCGATTACAGATGACATTACCATATCACTGGTAAGTACAGACCTTGCAATAATAAAGTCTGTGGATAACTCGGCACCTATTGTAGGCTCAAACGTGGTATTTACGCTTAAAGCAACGAATAACGGTCCGGGCGCAGGTACTGGAATTACAGTAACTGATCTGTTGCCAACCGGATATACATATGTAAGCAACACCGCTCCTGTGGGCACAACTTACGATGCGGGAACAGGCCTATGGACAATAAGTAATTTAGCTTCTGGTGTTGAAGCAATGATAACGATCACTGCAAAAGTAAATGCAACAGGTATTTATGTAAATACCGCAACCATTTCATCTACTGGAGATGATCCTGAACCTGCCAATAACAGTTCAACTGTTACTATTGTTCCAAGTCCAACAGCAATCATTACGCAGCCGAGCTGCGCAGTCGAGACCGGTACTATTGAAGTACCACTTGCTTCGGGCGGCATGTATTCAATAGATGGTGGTACTAATTTTCAGGTAGGCAATATCTTTGCTAATTTAGCTACTGCTGATTACTCAATTGTGGTAAAAATTGGCGCAAACACAAGTGCGCCTGTAACGGTAACCATTAATGAAGCTCCGGCTGCACCAGATGCTCCGATAAGTGGGGGCAACCAACAGGTATGTGCAACTAGCCCTATTCAAACTTTAACGGCAACAGCAACAGTGCCTATAGGTTCTACAGTAGTTTGGTATGATGCGCTACATGGGGGTAATGTTGTTGCCAATCCT
Source organism: Pedobacter sp. ok626 (assembly GCF_900100435.1). Lineage (GTDB taxonomy): Bacteria > Bacteroidota > Bacteroidia > Sphingobacteriales > Sphingobacteriaceae > Pedobacter. The sequence continues at coordinate 59,642 of NZ_FNEX01000011.1, forward strand.
ATCTTGAATACCATCGGAACTGTAGTTTATTATGCAGAAACAAATAATGGTATCTGCACCAGTAAATCAAGAACGGCAGTAATGCTTAATATCAACTCAGCTCCGGTTATTGCGCAGCTCGCAGATCAGACAGGATGCACTACATATATACTTCCTGCGATAACAGGTACAAATCTTACTGGTAACGAAGCTTATTATGCCTTGCCGAATGGCGTTGGTTTAAAATATCTTGCTGGAACGGTATTGAATACTATAGGCACACAGACTTTATATATATATGATAAAGCTGCATCTAATGTGGCTTGTGCGGGGAACATTGATGTTGCGCCTAATGCAAGTTTAAGTAATAATGTGTCGTTGCATAATATATTTAGTGCTAGTCATGATTTTTATCCGCGTGCTATTAATCCTGATTTTTGGAAAGGTACAGGTAGTCAGTCTATCACATATAATGCTTCCGAGGGTGTAATACGCTATCAAAATGTGATAGGTGAGTTGAATATAAATAATGATCCTAGTTGTACTGGAAACCATGTTGAAGTTATGGTTGGTGCCACTTTTAAAAACGAAGGACCTACCGCAGGAACAGGTTATTCCGGCCATGTGACCATCGCCAATAAATTGACAGGAGAAGTCCTATACACAAAACCGATAGCACCAGACTTTAAGGTTGGAGCTACTGCAACTTATTCCGCATCAGCAATTGTATCTCCAGCTGAGCTGCTATCCGGTAATTTGATTGTGATTTTCGGCGTGGAAACTGCACAAGGTGGTTATAAAAACTGGACGCTATCTAATTTCAGGGCGACCTATAAGTATCTCTCGGAGATGCCTTGTCCGGATGAGAAATCATTTAAATTGACTATAAATTCACAGCCTGATGCACCAGTTACCGGGGGAGATCAAATGGCTTGTATCGCTGGGGCAACTTTGCCTTTAACCGCTACCGCTACCGTTCCTGCTGGTACGACTATGACCTGGTACGATGCTGTGGTTGGTGGAAATGTTGTTGCCACGCCTACCTTAAATACTGTAGGTACGGTTACTTATTATGCTGAAGCAGCAGCTAATGGTTGTGTGAGTGCAAACAGAACTCCGGTAAAATTAACCTTAAACCAAAGTCCGATTATTGCTGCCATCACAGATATAAGCTCTTGTGGACCATTAACACTACCCTCAATCACTGGTACTAATTTGTCGGGAAATCAGGCTTATTATACAGGGATCAATAAAACTGGGACAAAATTCAATGCGGGTGATGTATACAGCATTGCTGGGGAAACTACTTTGTATGCATATGATGAAATTTTGCAAACAGATAACAGTATCCCTAAATCCGGCACTTTAACATTGGCGGCTGACGGCACTTATAATGCGGTTAGACTCTTGGCCTTGTACCCGGATAATTCACGTGTGATGGCAGCGGGTCCGGTGGCATTCTGGACTGGCGGTGCCAATAACCTTTCGGGTGCTAAAACTAGTGTAGTGGTAGGTAAGGTTTCCGGTGCTAATTTACCGCTGGATATTGGAGCTCAGGTTGCACTTTCCGTTGAAGGTGGTTTTAGAACAGGAAGTGGGGCAGCACTTGGTGGTTACGCAGGTCAAATTGCCATTATTAATCTTGCTACAAATCAACTAATTTATCAGAGCACATTTAGTGATCATCCAATGGGACTGAAAAGGTATAGTGTTACCGGGATTGTATCCAGGACAGATTTAATAGCTGGTAACATCGGTGTTTTTGGAGAGTTTAAAAGTAACATTTGGAGGGCGGATAATTTTACTGCAAGTTTTGCATCTGTTCCGGAAGTTATTTCAAATTGCCCTGCCCAGCAGGCCTTTAAAGTAAATGTTAACCCAATACCGGCAGCACCGTTGGCCGTTAATCAAACTGCCTGTGTAGATTCTCCGGTTCAAACTTTAACGGCAACAGCTACTGTCCCATCCGGATCAACAGTAGTATGGTACGATGCGGCGATGGCTGGAAATATAGTAGCAACGCCAACATTAAATGCGGTTGGTACAATAACCTATTATGCCGAAACGCATTTGGGTACTTGTGTTAGTGCAACAAGAACACCAGTAGTATTAACCATTAATGCTCAACCAGTATTGACTGTACAAAATCCATCAGTTACTTGCCATCCTTCTACAATTGACTTAACAGCTGGTGTGATTACATCAGGAAACCCATCGGGGCTTCTGTTTACTTACTTTACGGATGCAACAGCTACTATTCCACTGGTAAGCCCTGCAGCAGTAGCTGTATCTGGCACTTATTATATCAAGGGAACCAACGCTTCAGGATGTTATATCATTAAACCGGTGGTTGTTCAGTTTGTGGACCAGCCTACGGTTACACTAATCCACCCTGATTGTGTGAATCCAACTGGAACAATTAAAATAACGGCGCCTGTTGGGGCCCAGTTTATTTATACTGTTACGCCTACAGCTGGGGGTACTGTTACGTCAACTGCTGATAATACAGCATTTACTGTTTCCGCTGGCACATATAGTGTAACAGCAAGTAATACCGTGGTACCAGGTTGTGTGAGCGCTGTGACTACTGTTGTTATTAATGCTACTCCTACAACAGCAATGCCTCTGGTATATCAGCCGAATTGCGATGAGGCAACAGGGAAAATTGAGTTTCCGGCCGATGCTAATTATGAGTATTCGATTGACTTGGGAGGTTTTACTGATCAGAATGTGTTTCCGAATCTTGTTCCAGGTATTTACAGTTTCAGGTCTAGGAAAAAAGGAGATGTTTGTATTGCCAGTCCTGTTTCCGTACCTATCGTTGCAAACGCTGGAAGACCGGCTGCACCGGTTGGTGCAGATCAGCAGGCTTGTGCGCAAAGTCCCCTTCAAACTTTGACGGCTACTGCTGCGGCAGCTGCAGGAGATCCTGTGGGTACGGTTATTAAATGGTATGATGCATTAGCTGGTGGAAATCTAATTACCTCTCCAACTTTGAATACTGTAGGCAGCATTACTTATTATGCAGAAGCGGTAAATGCAGGTTGTACCAGTGTGGGGAGGAAGGTTGTGAAATTAACGATTACCGCGCTTCCGGTTGTTAATGCTATAGCCGACATTAATGTTTGCGGATCATTTAAACTACCAGCAATTGCTGGTAGTAATTTATCGGGCACGCAGGCTTACTACACGGCAACTAATGGAGGAGGTACAAAATATGCTATAGGCGACCAATTCAACACGATTGGTGAAACTACCTTATACGCCTATGATAAAGCCTTAGGAACAAGTTGCAGTGCCGAACAAACCTTTAAAATTCTGATTAGAAATACAACAGCCGGAGCAATAAGCGGCGGCCAAACGATCTGTAAAAACTCAGCTGCCTTAGCACTGACCTCAACTACAATTGGAACTGGATCAGGTAGTCTGAAATACAGGTGGGAACAGTCAACAACAAGTGTCTCAGCAGATTTTACTGTTATTGCAGGTGCAACTTTAGCAACTTATTCCCCTAGTACATTAAACACAACAACCTGGTTCAGGAGAACCACCCTTTCTTCCTATAATGGAGTGGATTGCGAATCCGATCCAACAACCGCGGTTAAAATCTCGGTACAGGATGTTGTTACAGCAGGAACAATTGGGGCCAGTCAAACCGTTTGTAATAACAGTAGCCCAGCAACATTAACGTCAGTTACACCCGCTACTGGCTCTGGCACAATTAGCTACCGTTGGGAGAGTTCAACAACTGATGCGACTACAGGCTTTACAACTATAGTAAATCAAATATCCGCAGCTTATAGTCCAGTAGCCTTAACTACTACCACTTGGTTTAGAAGGGTAGCCCTATCAACGGATGGCGCGAATATTTGTGAATCAGTACCAACTGCAGTGATTAAGATCACTGTGCAAAATGCAGTTACAGCAGGTTTAATAAGTGGAGACCAAACCCTTTGCAACGATAGCGAGGTAACGATATCTTCTGTTACCGCAGGTACGGGATCAGGAACCATTAGCTATCGTTGGGAAAAATCAACAACTAGTGCTGCAATCGGTTTTGCTACAATTGCGGGAGCTATACAAGCAGATTACACACCAGCGGCCCTAACTGCAACTACCTACTTCAGAAGGATCACCATTTCAGTATTGGATGGAGTGGCATGTGAATCTGCACCAACAGCAGTTACAACAATCATTGTTCAGGATCAAGTTATAGCAGGGGTAATTGGATCAAACCAAACTATTTGCTTCAATACTACCCCTGCAGCTCTCAATTCTACCACTGCAGGTACAGGATCCGGAACCATTAGTTATCGCTGGGAACAATCCTTAGCATCAGTCCCTGCATTTACTGCAATTGCAGGTGAAACATCAGTGAGCTATAGCCCTGCTGCATTAACAGAAACAACCTGGTTCCGTAGGATCACCATTTCATCATTAAATGGTGTGCTATGCGAATCAGAGCCAACAGCGCTTATAGAAATTGCGGTTCAGGAGGCAACTTCCCCAGGGTCAATTGCTGCCAGTCAGACCATCTGTAATGGCAGCAGGCCTGAGCCGTTAACATCACTTACGGCCGGAACGGGTTCTGGAATCATCAGCTATCGTTGGGAAAGTTCAACCACCAACCCGTTGACAGGCTTCGCAACCATACCAGCTGCGACAGCTGCCACTTATGCTCCAGTCGCTTTAACCAGTACTACTTATTTCAGAAGGATTGCAGTTTCAACCTTAAATGGCAAAGCATGCGAATCGCTACCAACAGCTGTAGCTACCATCTCTGTACAAGGTACTGTTACAGCAGGTACAATTGGTACAGATCAGGTGATCTGCAATAATACTGTACCAGCAGCACTAAACACTGCTACACCAGCTGTTGGATCAGGTACGATTACCTATAGATGGGAGCGTTCGTCCTTTGCCACTACTGGTTTTACTGCTATAGTTGGTGCAACAGCCGATAGTTACAGCCCTACAGCCCTAACGACAACTATTTACTTCCGCAGGATCGCCATCTCTACGCAAAATGGTGTGGTTTGCGAATCGGTACCAACACCAGTAGTTAAAATCACGGTACAGGGAGCTACCAATGCAGGTATTATTGGCGATGATCAAACGATCTGTTCCAATACTGTTCCGACGGTATTAACTTCGGTTACCGCAGGATCGGGATCAGGTACCATCAGTTACCGTTGGGAAAGTTCAACAACCAGTACTACTGCTGGCTTCACAAGCATAGCAGCTGCGCAATCTGCAACTTATGCGCCTCCTGCTTTAACTGTAACTACTTACTTCAGAAGAATCACTATTTCAACAGAAGGTGGGAAGGCTTGCGAGTCTGCATCAACAAATGTGGTTTCCATAATCGTACAGGATGCAGTTACGGCAGGGGTAATCAGTGTCAATCAAACGATTTGTAACAACACAGTTCCAGCAGCATTGACTGCGGTTACTGCCGGAACAGGATCAGGTACAATTACCTATCGTTGGGAAAGTTCAACAACCAGTGCTACTACTGGTTTTGCAGCCATACCAGGCGCAACAACCGAAGATTATGCACCAGCAGCTTTAACCGCAACAACATATTTCCGCAGAATTACCAGTTCAACATTAAATGATAAGGTATGTGAATCTGCACCGACAGCAGTGGTTACCATTACTGTTCAGGGTACGGTCACTGCCGGAACGATCGCGGGCGATCAAGTTGTCTGTAAAGCCAGTATTCCGGTACCACTAACCTCAACTTCGGTTGGTACAGGTTCAGGAACAATTAGCTATAGATGGGAAAGTTCAACCACGGGCGACGATACAGACTTTACTGCCATCGCTGGTGCAACGGGTTCAGGCTATAGTCCCGCGGCTTTAACCTTTACTACCTATTTCAGAAGGATTACAATTTCAACCATAAATGGCGTGGCTTGTGAATCTGTGCCTACAGCTGCAGTTTCTGTATCACCAAACAATGCACCTATCGGAGCAAACCAGAATAAGAACACGGATGAAAATACGATGCTAACTGGTCAGGTGAATGCTACAGATACTGAAGGAGATGTATTGACTTATAGCAAACAAACCAATCCAATTAAAGGTACCGCAGTAGTCAATACTGATGGAAGTTATACCTATACGCCTAATCTATATTACGCCGGCAATGATAGTTTTACAGTAGGCATCAGCGATGGATGTAGCTTAACTGTCGTAACCATTAATGTTACTGTTAAGATGACTTCCGCTCCGTCTATATCGCTTGTGAAAACTGGCGTATTTGCACAAAACTACATTACCTATTCATTTGCCATTAAAAATACAGGTAACGTTCCGCTTTATGCACTAACACTTGTCGATGCAAAATTGGGGATTGTAAGTAAAACCATTGATGCTCCCGGTGGGCTATTGCCAGGCCTTACAATTACCGTGACGGAAAAATATACGCTTACACAGGCCGATAAGGAAGTAGGAAACGTTAACAATACCGCCACTGTAAATGCAACAGGTGGAGCTGGAATTGCGGTTTCGGATGTGTCAGGAACTGCGGAAAACAACAGTACACCTACTGTTACTGGTGTTACCAAACCTTTTGTCGCCGTGGATGACAATTACGAAGCCGATGCCAATAAAGTAATCAAAGAAAACCTGTTGGTTAACGATGACTTATATGGACAGCCAGTAACTAACCTCAGCGTAGAAACGGTTACCCTGCCTAAAAATGGTAAGCTGATTTTAAATGCTGACGGTACATTTATTTATACACCTAATCCTGGTTATATAGGTTCGGATAGTTATACCTACCGAATAAAAGATGAGTATGGGTATTACAGTAACGTGGCTACAGTTTCGTTTCAGGCCAATTTCTTCGAGATCAAGATGCCTACTTTATTTACGCCAAATGGTGATGGTGTAAACGACACCTTTGAAATACGCGGATTGAATCAGTTTGTAGAAAATGAACTAGCCATAGTTAACCGTTGGGGTAGCGAGGTATATCGAATGAAAAATTACCAGAACGATTGGAGTGGCATAAACCTGAATGAAGGAACCTATTACTATCTGTTAAAAGTTAAAAAAACTAATAGTAGCGAATGGGTGATTTTTAAAGGATACACCACTATAGTTAGAGCATTTAAAAAATAGGATTGAATTATAAATTGAGCATCAGGGGAGTGCAATCTCCCGCTGATGCAAAAATAAAATCAATGATGAGAAGAATATTACAGATCATAACATGTTTGGTACTGCTGTCCAAATTGGCCAATGCGCAACAGGATGGCCAGTTTAGTCAATACATGTTTAACGGGATATATATTAACCCTGCTTACGCCGGCTATAAGGAACAGTTAAACCTTCATGCTTTTTACCGCAACCAGTGGACTGGTATTCAAGGGTCGCCAAAAACAATGTCGATCGCTGTAGATGCAATAGCAAATGATGGCAATGTGGGTTTGGCATTGCAGGTCAGCAGCGACAAACTGGGGGCCCAACGCAACGAGTCTGTGTATGCGAACTATGCCTATCGCATCCGGATGAATGCCGAAGGAACTTCAAGACTGGCATTTGGGCTTGGCCTGGGCGCGGTTCAGCTAGGAATTGATGGAACACTTTTAAATGCGAATGATCCAGAAATTTATCAGCCAGTAGGTACCCAAAGTACCATTCTTCCCGATGCAAGAGTGGGGGTTTATTACTCTAGTGATAGGTTTTTTGCAGGTCTCTCTGCCGATAACTTGATTCTACAATATATGGACATGGATAAGTATGCCTATATCCCACAGCCCAAACCACATTTTTATCTAACCGCAGGCGTATTGCTTCCATTAAGTCAGGGTGTACTATTAAAGCCGTCTGTTCTGGTAAAGGATGACCGGGGTGGGCCAACCAGTATGGACGTAAGTACCTTTGTGATTTTTAATGAAAAACTCTGGTTGGGCGGGTCTTACCGTACCGGGGTAAAATTATACAACAAAAACTACTTGCAGAAAAATCTAACCAACCTCAATTCGGTGGTGGCGGCAATGCAAATTTTTCCTTCACAGAATTTGAGAGTAGGTTATGCTTACGATTTCTCTATTGGCAAATTACAGGGCTACAGCAGTGGTACCCACGAAATATCCATAGGCTATTTTTTCAATAGGAAAAATACAAGAATGCTAACACCAAGATATTTTTAAAATGAAGAAGATTCAATCCTCAATTATACTTTGCTTCGTTACGCTGCTTACTTTGCAAACTACAGTAAACGCACAATACGTTTTAACCGAAGCAGATCAACAATACACGCTTTATAATTACAATAAAGCAATAGATTTATACCAGCGCGCCTACCAGAAAAAGGCCACTCTTCATGCTGCGGAGAGATTAGCAGCGTGTTATGAAAATCAGCAGAACTACATCGAGGCAGAGCGGTGGTTTGCAACAGCCTCTGCTATGCCAAATAGCAATCCTGTAAACACGCTTTATTACGCCCAGGCTTTACAAAGTAATGCCAAATATGCCGAAGCTAAGCTGCAATACAGCAAGTATAGTGCGCAAAATAAGGAGCTAACAGAACAACAAAAGAACATCTGGCTGCGGTCCTGCGATTCAGCCATACACTGGATGAAGAACCCTACAGAAATAACGATAAACAACGAGAAGCATTTAAATTCTGCTCAATCAGACTGGGGAGCAACAAAAAATGATAACAATGTTGTATTTGCTTCGGATAGGAATATCGTAGGAAAAAACAAGCAGACCGCACACCGTCCTTTCCTTAAATTTGATGGTGCTAAAACACCCAATAGGAATGTTTATGGTTGGACAGGTAATGGTTACTTTAGACAGTACAGCCAAAATGGAAGCGATAGTGTTAAGATAGTTTCGATAAAAACTGGTACAGCTTATCATGTTGGTCCTCCAAGTTTTACGACAGACGGGAAAACGATGTATTTTACCCTGACAAAAATCCCTGAGGATGCCGTTTACGAAAAGGTAAAAGGAGCAAAGGATAAAGTGGCTACAGTAAATGTACAAATTTATTCAAGTACTAACGGTACCGAATGGTCTTCGCCGACTCCTTTCAAATATAACCATGCTAAAGAATTCTCACTGGGTGATCCTTTTGTCACTGCTGATGGAAAACGTTTATACTTTAGTTCAGACATGCCAGGAGGTAAAGGTGGAATGGACCTTTACGTATGCGAAAAGATAGCTGGTGGTGACTGGGGTCTGCCTGTAAACCTAAAGGAAATTAATACGGAGGGTAACGAACGAAGTCCTGCTGTAGATGAAGCGGGAAATTTCTATTTCAGTAGTGATGGTAGCGTTGGTATGGGCGGATTGGATATTTATAGCGCAACGATTGTCGCAGGGAAAATTGGTGAACCTAAGAACTTAGGATACCCCACAAATTCCCCTCAAGACGATTTCGCATTTAACAAAATTACAAAAGACGCGGGCTACTTGTCTTCAAATAGAACAGGTGGTTTGGGCGATGATGATATCTATAGCTTTACGCTAACAACACCAAAGAAAATCTCTTATATAGATCCAGTTTTATTGAATAAAGAAATTAGGATAGAGAATATCTATTACGACTTTGATAAATGGAACATTAGACCAGATGCGGCTCTTGAACTGGATAAATTGGTTCAGATACTTAAAGAGAATCCTACAATCTGGATTGTGTTGGGCTCACATACCGATAGTAGAGGGGATGATGCCTATAATCAGAGGTTATCGCAAAACAGAGCAAATTCTGCTGTCGAATACATCATCAATAGAGGTATTGATAAAAACAGAATTACAGCAAAAGGCTATGGAGAAACCAGGTTGCTGAACAGATGCAGCAATGGTGTTAAATGTAGCATAGCGGAGCACCAGTTAAACAGAAGAACAGAGTTTACAATTGTGAAGCAATAAATAAATCATCTTTGCCATAAAGAGATTGTAAGTGCTACCGAATTCTTTTTAAGCCCTTGGATGAAAATTCAAGGGCTTTTGTGTGTCTGGACTTTGACTGTTCTGTAAAATGACACAGTTTTGGAAGGTTTCATTATGAATAGGGAATGAATAGTGCTAAAGTTGGGAATGAATAGGGGGTTGCGTTAGGGTTGCCTTACCCTTGCTTTAGGGTTGCTTTACCCCTAGGGTAAGTCAAGGGTAAGGCAACCCTAACGCAACCCTAAAGCAAGGGTAAAGCAACCCCCAATTTTAGCGCTATTCATTTCCTACTTATCCCCTTATCATTACGGTGCCTGACAAAAGCAAATTCAGGCTTGGAATACACGTTAAATATTAATTATTTTTAGTTAAGTTTGGGAAGCAAGGGTTATGTGGCTGGATTTATCAATGCATAATCATTTAACCAAATCTTTAATTAAGCTGATCATATATGGCTGCAATGGTAACGAGAGTATTTGATTTACTCCAATACAACTTAGAGAACTTTCCAAAAGAAGAATTTATTAGCGGTAAGATAAAGGGTAAATGGGTAAATTACAGCACCCAAAAGTTTTGCGAGACAGTTGATCTGTTAAGTAAGGGCTTGATCAGTATTGGTATTGGTAAAGCATCCCGCGTAGCTGTAATGTCGCACAATAGGCCGGAGTGGAACCTTACTGATTTTGCAATAAGTCAAATTGGCGCTTATCAAGTTCCGCTATATCCCACGCTAGCGGAACACGATATCAAGTTTATTCTGGAAAACGCGGAGGTTACCGTGGTTTTTGCGGCTGATGAAGCTATCTACAAAAAATTGCAAGCGGTAAATAAGGAACTGAAATCCCCAGTTAAAATTTACACGCTTGATGAAATAAAAGGAGCAGACCATTGGATGGAGTTGTTAAAGGCTGGTGAAAAGCTTACGGAACTACATTTAGGTAGCTATAGAGATGAGGTAAAACCGGAAGATATCTTAACATTGATTTATACATCAGGTACAACCGGAACACCTAAGGGCGTGATGCTAACGCACAATAACCTGGTGCAGAACTTTGAAAATTCGGCAGTACTTTTACCTCCAGGACTTGAAAAGGGACTTAGCTTTTTACCGCTATCGCATATTTTTGAGCGCATGGTGGTATACCTATATATGTTCTCAGGAGTAAGTGTGTACTATGCCGAGAGTATGGACACGATTGTCGCCGACATACAATTTGTAAAACCGAATGCTTTTTCTACCGTTCCGCGATTACTGGAAAAGGTTTATGAAAAGATTATGGAAAAAGGTAAAGCCCTTACCGGAATTAAAAGGGGGATCTTTTTCTGGTCGGTAGCTCTTGCTGAAAAGTATGAAACCAAGAACAGTTGGTTTTATAATCTTAAACTGGGTATTGCCCGTAAATTGGTATTTAAAAAATGGCAGGAAGCCCTGGGCGGAAACATTGTGGTGATCGTTTCAGGAGGTGCAGCTTTAAACCCTCGTCTTTGCCGCATTTTTTGGGCAGCAGGAATGCCTGTTTTCGAAGGTTATGGTTTAACAGAAACATCACCAGTAATTACCGTTAACCATTTGGATAATACCATGTTTGGGACAGTTGGGCCGGTGATTAAAGGGATGGAGATTAAAATTGCTGCAGATGGTGAGGTTTTAGCAAGAGGCCATTCGATTATGAAAGGTTATTATATGCGTGATGATCTGACCGCTGAAACCATAGATAAAGATGGTTGGTTCCATACCGGTGATATTGGTGAGATTGTTGGCGGACGCTTCCTTAAAATCACAGACCGTAAAAAGGAAATATTTAAAACTGCGGGTGGCAAATACGTTGCACCGCAAACGATAGAAAATAAATTTAAGGAAACGGTTTTGGTAGAGCAGGTGATGGTGTTGGGCGAGAACCGTAAATTCCCGGCAGCCCTGATTGTACCTAATTTTATTGCCCTGAAAGCCTGGGCTGCTAAAAAGGGAATCAAATACAGCACTGATGAGGAGATGGTTAAAAATGCACAAGTTTTAGAGAAGTTTAACCAGATTGTTGAGCTGACTTGTAAAGATTTTGGAAAATGGGAACAGGTAAAGCGTTTTTCTTTATTACCTAAACAATGGAGCATTGATGGTGGGGAGTTGACACCAAAACTGAGTTTGAAAAGAAAAGTGATTCTTGAGAAGAATGCAACTTTGATAGATAAAATCTATACAGATGCAGAAGATTATAAGGGTTAAAGGTTTTATCTCGGTAGCGGCAGCACTATTTATAGCTACAGCTTTTTCTAGCTGTGTTGGCGGTCAGCTTGGTCAGGATAACAGTAACGAATACCGCAATGGTATGGTGGTTTCGGCCAACGAAAAGGCTTCTAGGGTTGGACTAGATATTTTAAAAAGGGGTGGTAATGCCGTTGATGCTGCAGTAGCAGTGCAATTTGCTTTAGCAGTTGTATATCCCAATGCTGGGAACATTGGCGGTGGTGGCTTTATGGTTTATCGTGACGCATCGGGGGAAATGAATTCACTTGATTTTCGTGAAACTGCTCCAGCAACGGCTTCCCGGGATATGTATCTGGATTCGGTAGGCAAGCCTATTGTAGATAAGAGTTTAGAGGGCCATTTGGCATCCGGTATACCAGGATCGGTGGCCGGAATGGTTGCCGCACATGCGAAATATGGAAAGTTGAAATGGGCCGATTTGATTGAGCCAGCTATTGCACTAGCCAAAAATGGATTTAAGCTTAGCGAGCAGCAAGTAGATGAATTGAATAGACTTAAGGCAAGATTTGTAAAAAATAATCCTCAAGGTACAGCATTAGCCAAAGAGACCGAATGGTTGGAAGATGATGTGTTGATACAACCTGAATTAGCGACAACTCTAGAAAAAATAAGAGATTATGGGCGGGCCGGTTTTTATGAAGGGCCGGTAGCTGATAGCCTGCTGGCCGAAATGAGACGTGGAGGAGGAATCATCAGTGCTGAGGATTTAAAAAATTATAAAGCCGTATGGCGTAAACCCATTGTTGGCAATTATAAAGGATATCGTATTGTAACCATGCCGCCACCATCAAGTGGTGGTATTGCTTTAATTCAATTGTTAAAATCTGTAGAGCCCTATCCTTTGAAACGTTGGGGATTAAATTCAGATTCGACAGTGCAGCTTATGGTTGAGGCTGAACGTAGAGTATATGCAGACCGAGCTGAGTATTTAGGCGATCCTGATTTTTATAAGGTGCCACAAGCGCAATTGTTAAACGATGCCTATATAAAAAGCAGAATGGCCAACTTTAACTGGGCGCATGCTACCCCAAGTTCAGAAATTAAGGCTGGGGTGTTAAGGCCTGCCGAGCACGAGGAAACTACGCATTTTTCTATTGTAGATAGAGATGGGAATGCGGTGTCTGTAACGACAACCTTAAACGGCTCCTACGGATCTGCAGTAGTAGTAAAAGGCGGCGGCTTTTTACTAAATAATGAAATGGACGATTTTTCGGTAAAGCCGGGATCACCAAATATGTATGGTTTAGTGGGCGGAGAAGCAAATGCAATTGCGCCTGGTAAACGTATGTTGAGTTCTATGACACCAACTATAGTGGAAAAGGATGGGAAATTGTTCATGATTGTAGGTACTCCTGGTGGTTCTACGATCATTACCTCTGTTTTTCAGACGATCGTTAATGTTATAGAATTTAATAAAACTATGCAGAGCGCGGTGAATGCAAAAAAGTTTCATCACCAATGGTTACCGGATACACTTTATGTAGAGAAAGGTGCCTTAGATAGTGTAACGACCCTGAAATTAATCAATAAAGGCTATCCGATTTTGGAGCGTGGTCCTATCGGTAGGGTGGATGCGATATTGAAAACTAAATGGGGATATTATCAAGGGGGAGCAGATAAACGCGGTGACGATAAGGCAATGGCTTGGTAGAGTTGTATAGAATTATACACAGCGAATGGGAAGTATTGGGGCTTATTAGAGGTTTTACAACTTGGCCTGACAATTGAATTGTTATTTCCAGAATTAATGGAATCTACTAATTATTTAACCCTCCAATTATGAAACAAAATTTATTGAGATGTTTGCCGCTAGCTTTTTCAGCGTTATTGCTTGGTGGTGCTGTTCAGGCACAAGACAAAACGGCCAGTCAGCTTTCTACCTGGTCTATAGGCGTAAATGCAGGTGTGTTGTCACCAATTTCTCCGCTAGGAGGTAAAAACGACTTTTCTAATTGGAAAAGTGATTTAGGATATGGTTTATACATTAAAAAGCAAATTACCCCATATTTCTCGCTACGTCTAGATGGAGTTAAAGGTAAATTAAAAGGAGACAATTCAAAAGCATTTGATGGTGGAGCAGTGATCACCAGTTCAACTACTGGTTTTGAAACTAATCTTGAATATTCAGGTAGCTTAAATGCTGTGGTAAACTTGTTTAACATTAGTATGTTTAATAGCAACAGCGCGGTACAGCTATATGCATCAGGTGGTGCTGGTTTAGCTGGTTATAAAGTAAAAACTTCTACCAACGGTGGTGGTTTAACAGATTACGCAGGTGGTAAGACCATTAGCGAATTGATTATTCCTGTAGGATTGGGCGCTAAGTTTAAGGTGGCCGAAAAAGTTAACCTTGATTTAGGTTGGACTGTAAACTTTGTGGATGGCGATAACCTTGATGGTACTTATCGTGGTAGTAATGATAAATACAATTACGCATATGCAGGTTTAGAATTTTCTTTAGGTCAAGGAAAACAATTGGCATGGCATAACCCAGTAGCTTTAACCTATGATGAGGCATTGCGCGCTAAGCAAGCAGCTGATGCACTGAAAAGTGATTTGGATGCGCAAAAAGCTGAAAATGCAAGGTTAAAATCTGAAGTTGGCGCATTGTCGACTGATAGTGACGGTGATGGTGTTTCTGATAAGTTTGATAAATGCCCAGGTACACCTTCGGGCGTTGTTGTGGATGGCTCAGGTTGTCCATTGAAAGTGCCTGTTCCGGTTGTTCAGGAAAAAGTAATCATTACTGAGGCCGATCGTAAGGTAGTTGCTGATGCGATTAAAAACTTAGAATTTGATTTAGGTAAAGCAACTATACGTGCAAAATCTTATCCTACATTAGATCGTGTTGCTGCGCTTTTGGTGGAGAAAAACTTCAGCTTAAAATTAGCAGGTCATACAGATAATACAGGATCTGCAGCTTTAAACATGAGATTGTCTAAAGATAGAGCGGAATCTGTTAAAGGATATTTAGTAGGTAAAGGTGCAAATCCTTCCAGAATCGAAGCTACAGGCTACGGTATGGCGCAACCTATTGCAACTAATAAAACTGCTGCTGGCCGTCAGCAAAATAGAAGGGTAGAATTTACTTTGTTCTAGCCTAAGACGGTATCCGGTTTAAAAAGCCTTCCTAATTTATTTAGGGAGGCTTTTTTTGTGCAAAAATTTTTAAAGAATTGTATTTGCATTATAGATTTTAATTCGATAGCTTTGTTATGCAAGCATAGTATTTAATGAAACAGCAGGAAACAATTGATTATTTTTTAAAAGTGGTTTGGCAGAATGTATCGAATGCATACAATCAGATTGCCTCGGGGTTTGGCATTACACAAGCCATCGGCTATGTACTCATAAATATTGATAAAGAAGGAACTGCAGTTTCTCAGCTGGCAGGTCTGCTGGGGGTAAAGGCTACCAGCTTGTCAAGAATGCTAAACAATATGGAAGAATTGGGGTTAATATACAGAGAAACGGCTTCCAGCGATAAGCGCTCAGTAAAAGTTTACCTGACCGAGCTTGGTTATGAAAAACGAAAAATGGCCAAAGGTGTGGTAATTGATTTTAATGAATACCTGGCTAAAAACCTGACTGCAGCTGAAAAGAATAACCTTTTGGTAACCTTGCAGAAATTGAACAAACTTACATTGGCATATAAAATTCCGGTAGAAGATGATGAACAAAAAAATAAATAGAGTAGCGGTATTGGGCTCTGGCATTATGGGGTCCCGTATTGCTTGTCACTTTGCAAACATTGGGGTAGAAGTACTTTTGCTTGATATTGCAGCGAAAGAAGGCGATAAAAATAGTATCGTAAACACTGCTTTACAAACTGCAGTAAAAACAAATCCTTCTCCGATATATTCTAAAAAAGTTCTGAATAAGATTGCAACTGGGAATTTTGAAGATGATATGTCTAAAATTGCCAGTTACGATTGGATCATTGAGGTGGTTATCGAAAACCTGGATATCAAGAAAAAGGTTTTTGAACAGGTAGAACAATTCCGTAAACCGGGAACATTGGTGACTTCAAATACTTCGGGTATTCCAATTCATTTGATGGCTGAAGGACGTTCAGAAGATTTTAAAGCAAATTTCTGCGGAACGCACTTTTTTAATCCGCCACGTTATTTGAGGTTACTCGAAATTATACCAACACCGCATACTAAACCGGAGCTGGTAGATTTTCTAATGCATTATGGGGATAAATTTTTAGGTAAAACAACGGTTTTATGTAAAGATACACCAGCATTTATTGCCAATAGGGTTGGGGTATATTCCATTATGGCTTTGCTGCATTTGGTAGAGAAAATGGAGTTGACGGTGGAAGAGGTAGATAAATTTACTGGGCCGGCTTTGGGCAGACCTAAATCGGCAACATTCCGTACTACAGATGTGGTAGGTTTAGATACTATGATTAAGGTGTCTAAAGGGCTTTACGATAATTGTCCGGACGATAAAGCGCATGACTTGTTTAAGCTTCCTGCTTATGTAGAAAAGATGGAAGCCAACAAATGGTTGGGTGATAAAACCGGGCAAGGTTTCTATAAAAAAACAAAATCTGCCGAAGGCAAAACAGAAATATTAGCCTTGGATTTAAAAACGCTGGAATACCGTCCGCAGGTGAAAGTTAAATCAGCTACGCTGGATTTGACTAAGCCAATTGAAAATGTGCGCGACAGAATGAAAGTATTTGCGGCGGGAAAAGATAAAGCTGGCGAGTTATTCAGAGCTTCTTTCTTCGGTCTGTTTGAATATGTGTCTGATCGTATTCCTGAGATTTCTGATGAATTGTATAGAATTGATGATGCCATGCGTGCCGGTTTTGGATGGGACTTAGGTCCTTTTGAGGTCTGGGATGCCGTTGGTGTTGCTGAGGCTATCGAAGGCATGAAAAAGTATGGACATGAGGCTGCGGCCTGGGTTCATGAAATGCTTGCTGCCGGAAATACTTCGTTTTACAAGGTTGAGGATGGAATAAGGAAATATTATGATATTCCTTCTAAAAGCTATAAAGCTGTTCCTGGTGCCGAAGAATTTATTATTCTCGACAACTTAAGAGCCAATAAAGTGATCTGGAAAAATTCTGGAGCTTCTATTATTGACCTGGGGGATGGCATCATCAATGTAGAGTTCCACTCTAAAATGAACACCATTGGTGGGGACACTTTGCAAGCCATCAATAAAGCCATTGATATGGCAGAAAAAGATTATAGAGGGGTTGTGATTGGTAATGACGGGGCAAACTTCTCGGCAGGTGCCAATGTGGGGATGATCTTTATGATGGCAGTTGAGCAGGAATGGGAAGAATTGAATCTGGCCATCAGAATGTTCCAGAATACCTCTATGCGGATTAGATATTCGTCTATCCCAGTAGTGGTTGCTCCTCATAATTTAACATTGGGTGGTGGTTGTGAGTTTAGCTTACATGCCGATCATGTGCAGTTGAATGCCGAGACTTATATGGGATTGGTGGAGTTTGGTGTAGGTGTAATCCCTGGTGGGGGCGGTACAAAGGAATTCGCCCTACGTGCATCTGATGAATATAAAGATGATCAGATTGTGCAAAATGTATTGAAAGATCGTTTCCTGACCATAGGTATGGCTAAAGTTTCTACTTCTGCTGTAGAGGCTTTTGAGTTGGGATATTTGCAAAAAGATAAATATTCGATCAGTATGAACAGGAGCAGGTTAATTGCCGATGCCAAGGCTAAGGCGATTGAACTGGCTGATGCTGGATATACACAACCGGTAAGGCGTAAAGACATTAGGGTTTTAGGTAAACAGGGTTTAGGTATTGTTTACGCCGGTGCCAATACCATGTATTCGGGTCATTACATTTCTGAGCATGATAAGAAGATTTCTGAGAAGTTGGGCTGGGTAATGTGTGGTGGTGATCTTTCATCGCCAACAGAGGTAACAGAACAGTATTTGCTGGATCTGGAAAGAGAAGTTTTCTTGTCGCTTTGTGGAGAGCGTAAGACTTTAGAGCGGATACAGAGTATTGTAACCAAGGGTAAACCATTAAGAAACTAATTAGCTTAATAAAAAGATAAGACATGCAAGAAGCATATATTATAGCAGGATATCGTACCGCAGTGGGCAAGGCCCCTCGTGGTGTATTTCGTTTTACAAGAGCTGATGATTTGGCTGCGGAAGTAATCAGAGCACTGGTAGCTTCGGTGCCTAATCTGGATAAGGAACAGATTGATGATGTAATTGTTGGAAATGCGACGCCTGAGGCTGAGCAGGGATTGAATATAGCCCGTATGATCTCGTTAATGGGATTGGATACGGATAAAGTGCCTGGTGTTACTGTAAACAGGTATTGCGCATCGGGGCTGGAAACTATTGCTACTGCCGTTGCCAAGATTAAAAGTGGAATGGCGGATTGTATTATCGCAGGTGGTGTTGAAGTAATGTCGGGTATGCCTTTTGGTGGTTGGAAAATTGTTCCAAATGCTGATGTGGCAAAAACAAATCCGGATTGGTATTGGGGAATGGGCTTAACTGCGGAAGCGGTAGCAAAGGAATACAATGTGAATAGGGAAGACCAGGATTTATTTTCTTTCCAATCTCACCAGAAAGCGGTAGAAGCCATTAAAAATGGTCATTTGAAAGATGGGGTATTGCCGATAACAGTGAATGAAAATTACCTGGATGCGGATATGAAAAAGAAAACCCGCAGTTATGTTGTGGATACCGATGAGGGACCACGTGCAGATACTTCAGTAGAGAAGTTGGCTAAATTAAAGCCTGTTTTTGCTGCGGATGGTTGTGTTACGGCGGGTAATTCTTCGCAGACTTCGGATGGTGCTGCTTTTGTACTGGTGGTGTCTGAAAAGAAAATGAAAGAACTGGGTGTTGAGCCTATTGCGCGTTTAGTGAGTTATGGAATTGCTGGTGTACCGCCACGTATTATGGGGATTGGACCAATTTATGCGATTCCTAAAGCCTTAAAACAGGCGGGGATGACGCTTGATCAGATAGATTTAATTGAGCTGAATGAAGCTTTTGCTTCTCAATCACTTGCTATTGTAAGGGATTTGCACATCAATCCAGATATTTTAAATGTGAATGGTGGCGCGATTGCTTTAGGACACCCGCTAGGATGTACCGGAGCTAAGTTATCAGTGCAAATATTTAATGAATTAAAAAGAAGGAAACAGAAATACGGAATGGTGACGATGTGCGTAGGTACAGGTCAAGGTGCAGCCGGTATTTTTGAAATGCTTTAATATTATAGAAAACATGGAAGCTACAGACAAGAAAACAATTAAAGGTGGCGAGTTTTTGATCACAGAAACCACTTATCAGGATGTATTTATTCCTGAAGAATTTGATGAAGAGCAAAAGATGATCGCACAAACCTGCCGGGATTTTTTGGCGGCAGAGGTGTTTCCTAATCTTGATCGTATCGATGCTCAGGAAGAAGGATTGATGCCTTCATTGATGGATAAAGCCGGTGAGTTGGGTATTTTAGGTGTTTCGATACCAGAGGTGTACGGAGGTTTTGGGAAGGACTTTAATACTTCTATGTTGGTGGCTGATGTGGTTGGTGCCGGGCATTCTTTTGCCGTAGCGCTATCGGCACATACAGGAATTGGTACTTTGCCTATTCTGTATTATGGAACAGACGAACAGAAAAATAAATATATTCCTAAGTTGGGAACGGGGGAGTGGAAAGCAGCTTATTGCTTAACTGAACCTAATTCGGGTTCGGATGCAAATTCGGGTAAAACCAAAGCTAAGTTATCTGCCGATGGTAAGCATTATGTGATCAATGGTCAGAAAATGTGGATCACCAATGGTGGGTTTGCTGATATCTTTATTGTTTTTGCGAAGATTGATGATGATGCAAATCTAACTGCGTTTATTGTAGAGCGGGAGTTTGGGGGCATTACCATGAATCCGGAAGAGCATAAAATGGGCATTAAAGGTTCGTCGACCAGACAGGTGTTCTTTAACGATTGCCCTGTACCTATTGAGAACATGCTTTCTGAACGTCAAAACGGGTTTAAGATTGCCGTTAATATTTTAAATATTGGGAGGATTAAATTGGCTGCAGCTGCAATTGGGGCTTCTAAAGCAGTGATTGATACGGCTGTGAACTACTCAAATGAGCGGATTCAGTTTGATCGTCAGATTTCTAAATATGGCGCGATCAGGTATAAACTAGCCGAAATGGCAACTAAGGTTTATGCTGTTGAATCTGCAAATTATCGTGCGGGTCAGAATATCGATGATGCTTATGAAACATTGGTTGCTAGTGGTATGGATGCGGGTAAAGCGAAGTTGAAATCTACGGAGCAGTTTGCTGTGGAGTGTGCGATATTGAAGGTTTGGGGTTCTGAAGCTTTGGATTATGTGGTGGATGAAGGTGTGCAGATTTATGGTGGTATGGGCTTTTCTGCCGAGGCACCAATGGACAGGGCATATCGCGATGCGAGGATCAATAGGATATTTGAGGGCACGAATGAGATCAACAGGCTGTTGACGGTGGATATGATGTTAAAGCGGGCGATGAAAGGTGAGTTGGATTTAATGACACCCGCTACTGCTGTCGCAGCTGAATTGATGTCGATCCCTGATTTTGGAGAAGAAGACGATACGCTTTTTGCTGCTGAGAAAAAGATCATTAAAAACCTGAAAAAAGCAACCTTAATGGTTGCAGGTGCTGCAGTGCAGAAACTGATGATGAGCTTATCTAAAGAGCAGGAAATATTGATGAATATTGCAGATATGGCGAGTTATGTATATGTGGCTGAATCGGCAATGCTGCGGACGGAGAAACTGGTAAGCCTACGTGGAGAAGCGGCTTGTGAAGGTCAGCTGAATATGATGCGCATATATTTTGTTGAAGCGGTTGATGCAGTTCAGAAGGCGGGTAAAGAGGCTTTATGGGCTTTTGCAGAGGGTGATGAGCAGCGTATGATGATGGTAGGCTTGAAAAGATTTACTAAAATGGAAGCTTTTAATGTTAAAGATGCCCGTCAAAAGGTGGCACAGCAATTGATCGCTGCTAATAAGTATTGTTATTAAAAATAGACGATTTATTAAAGAAACGATTCATAATTAAAACTGGAAGGCCCGTAATCTGATTGCGGGCTTTTTTTTGTACTACGGTTGTCGGGCGAAAATTGTTAAAATTGGTTAAAAATTGCGCCATCGGCAATAAAAGACTATTTTTGTGAATTATGTTAAAAACCAGTGTCTTGTTCGGGCTTTTTCTGTTGGCGGTAGCTTTTGTTGCCTGCAAAAAAGAAGTGCCTTATGATCAGGCAAAAGAGCTGGAAATTGACGATGAAATGATTGTCAAGTATATGGCAGATAGTAACGTTACGCTCACAAAGCATAGTTCCGGTTTGTATTATAACATCATTAACCCGGGGACCGGAACTGATGTTACCAATACTGATACCATTTACGCTAAATATACTTTGAAAGTTTTAAGAGACTCTGTTGTTCGGGCCAAAAGCCAGGATAGTACTTTTAAGTTCATGCTTCCCGGTTACATAGAAGGCTGGAAAATAGGTGTTGGCTTAATCAAATCAGGTGGCCAAATCCGGATGGTTATTCCGTCTGCTTTGGGTTATCAGCAAAGACCTGTAACATCACCTGTTATTCCACCAAACTCAATATTAGATATTACTTTATCAATAGTTAAAATAAGAAAACCCCAATGATTAAAAAGTTATCATTATATGCCTTTGCCTTGTTAGGCTGTTTAGTTCTATTCAATTCATGTAAAAAGGAGTATGAATCTATTGAAGATGTAGATAAGCGTGCGATAGCGGATTACATTGCTAAAAATAACCTGGTTGGGGTTAAAGATACATTGGGTTATAGTTATCAAATCATTACTCCTGGTACCGGCGCTGCGGTTGCCAATACAGACTCTGTATATTATACTTATGATTTTAAACGTGCAAATGGCGTTTCAATCATTAAAAATGGCGATTACCAAATTCCAGGAACATTTTTAGGCTATACAGATAGGTTTAGTTTTAAGACTATACCAGGGGTTAGACTTACCTTAGCTAAACTAAAAAAAGGTGGTACTGCAAGGATTATTCTACCATCGAGCATGGCATTTGGTAAAAATGGAAACACGGCTTTGGGAGTTGAGTCGAATGAAATCATTATAGTTGAGTTGGCTTTGGTTAATCTTGATCACCAGTATCAAGTAGATAACTTTTTGATCAATAAATTTGTTACTGCTAATAGTTTGACGACTGTTAAACCGACTAATAGAATTCAATATATTGTTTCAAGTGTGGGTACAGGTGCAGATATCTTACCGACATCGAAAATAAAAGTAAAGTATACAGGACGATTGCTAAATGGAACTGTGTTTGATTCTTCTACTGATGGTGTGGAGTTTAATCTTGATGAGGTAATTCAAGGCTGGACATTAGGTATTCCTGGAAATGTAAAAGTAGGTGGAAAGATTAGACTGCTGATTCCTTCTGATTTAGCTTATGGTAAGTCTGCTCAAACTGATGGAATTGGAAATACGACTATTCCTGGAAACTCTTGTCTTGATTTCGATATTGAAGTGATAAGTCTAACGGCTCCTTAAAATATTATTTAGCTAAAGCAGTTTTAAATACGCTTAAAACTCTTTCTCTTGCAAAAGCATGTTCAACTATAGGTAGGACATGCTTTTGTTGTTTTAACTCGGGTACCCAGTAGTTAATATATTCGTTTTTGGGGTCGAATTTTTTAGCCTGGAGTTCTGGATTAAATACCCTAAAGTAAGGTGCCGCATCGTTTCCGCATCCACAAGCCCATTGCCAGCCACCAACATTGCTGGCTTGATCATAATCCAATAGCTTTTCTGCAAAATAAGCTTCGCCCCAGCGCCAATCTATCAAAAGGTGCTTAGTTAAAAAGCTAGCCACTACCATTCTCACCCGATTGTGCATATAGCCGGTTTTATTGAGTTGGCGCATTCCTGCATCTACTAATGGATATCCAGTATTGCCTTTGCACCAGCTTTCAAAATCAGCTTCATTATTGATCCACTGTATATTGTCGTATGCTGGTTTGAAGGATTGATGGGCAGTATGCGGGAAATGCCAGAGGATCATCATATAGAAATCTCGCCAGGCTAGTTCGGATAACCATTTTTCTGCACCTTGTCTTAATGCTTGCCGCGTTGCTTTACGGATGCTAATGGTTCCAAAACGTAGATGTAGGCCGATATGTGTGGTTGCATCTTGGGCAGGGCAATCTCTGTTGCGCTCATATGCCTGTAGTTTTGTTTCAAAGCTTTTGACCGGAAATATTTGTGGGGAACGCTCAAAGCCTAAGTCCTGAAGTGTTGGATTCTTTTCTGTTTGTATAGGAAGCAGGTGGTCGATGTATTTCTTTATCGGATAGGCTTTGCTGTAAAAAGGCTGTAGCTTTTGTCGCCATTGACGGAAGTATGGAGTGAATACGGTGTAAGGTTTTCCATCTGCTTTGCAGATCTCATTCCTTTCGAAGATGACCTGATCCTTAAACGTTTTGAATAATATACCTTTTATCGTTAGCTGCTGTGCTACTGCTTCATCCCTTTTACGGGCGTAAGGTTCATAGTCATGATTAGTGTAGACTTCCTTAACTGTATAGGTGTCCAATATTTCATTCCAGGCTTGTTCGGGCGTTCCATATTTTATCTGTATGGTGGAGTTAAATTGGCTTAAATTTGATTGAAGTTGCAGAAGCGTGTCGTAAATAAACGTTACACGGGCATCATCCTTATTGGGTAGTTTTGAAAGTATATTTTTGTCGAATATAAATAGTAGTAAAACAGGGTAGTTCCCTTTTAATGCATGGTACAATGCCGCATTGTCTGCTATTCTTAAATCCCTACGTAACCAACAAATGCTTATCTCTTTTTTCATGAAATTGTTTTCAGGCGTAAATATCGGATAAGGCATCGAAAAGTTGCGTGTATTTAAATTTAAAATCAGCTGATAATAGCTTTTGGGCTGAAGTATTTGAACTGATGAATACGACATCGCTCATTTCTCCGAGGATCATTTTGAGTACTCTTTCTGGTACATGAAAAGGCCACACGGGGCGGGCGAGCTTATGGGCGATGGTTTTTGTTAATGTAGCATTGGTTACAGGAAATGGCGCGCATGCATTGTAGGCGCCAGCCATTAATGGGCTTTCTACAGCATTTTTGTACATCGCGATGATGTCGTCAAGATGGATCCAGGGGACCCACTGCTTGCCTGTGCCTAAGGGGGCTCCGAGAAAGAACTTAATTGGCCTTTCAAGGGATGCGAGTGCACCTTCACCTTTTGCCAGTATAACGCCCGTTCTGAATTTTACAATTCTTAAACCCAGGTATTTGCCTTTGTCTACCGCGTCTTCCCATTGTTTACAGCATTGGGCCATGAAGCCATAGCCAGGAGGGCTATCTTCGGTAAGAATTTCATCCCCACAATCGCCATAGTAACCAACAGCGGAGGCGGAGATAAAAGTGCTTACATCGGCATTGCTTTCTTTTATGGTTTTGTAGAGCAATTGGGTGGACAGCACCCTGCTATCGATGATTTGTTGCTTGCGCTTTGGGCTCCATCGTTGTTGGGCAATATTCTCTCCGGCCAAATGGATGATTGTATTCACGCCTGTCATGCAATTTGCATCAATATGGCCACTGTATACATCCCATAGGAAAACGTCTACACCTGGAATGTCTCTTAATCTTCTGCTGAGAACTGATACGGTGTGTCCTGATTCTTGTAAGGTCTTGATTAGTTTTTTACCTATCATGCCCGTTGCTCCGGTTATCAAAATTCGCTTGTTCATGTGCAGAGGGTTTTAGGTTAGATAAATACAGCATAAAGAAATTAAAACAATTAGCACCTTATTTAGGTATTGTTTGTTTGACGCTGTGCACTATTGGTTCTTGTATAACTACTTGAGTTGTGATTTGGTTTGTTAAATTATCTTTTTTTAGTAAATATTTTGTTCTGCTTATGTAAAGATTGCCGTAATATTAGTTTTAGGATAAAAAATGGCATATTTTTGAAATATATAGTATAGGTTTAGTCTGGAAATTAATGAGGAACAAGAAAATATTAGTTTGGTTTAGAAACGATCTCCGCTTACACGACAATGAAATGTTGGTTGAGGCAATCGCTAAATCTGACAGTATTTTACCCGTTTATTTTTTTGACCCACGTTACTTTGAAAATACCAGGTTTGGTACGGTTAAGACTGGTGCTTATCGGGCAGGTTTTTTACTGGAGAGTGTATTGGCTTTAAGAAATACTTTCCGTAAAATGGGCGGTGATATTTTACTGGTTCATGGCAAGCCTGAGGATCACATCAAAGAATTAGTGGAACAATTTGATATTGCAGAGGTTTACCATCATCGTGAGGTTGGGCCAGAAGAGACTTTGATTTCGGATGATGTTGAAGATCTTTTGTGGGAACTTAAAATTAACCTTAAGCACTTTATAGGTCATACCTTATACAATAAAGAAGATCTTCCTTTCCCTATAAAGGATATTCCTGATGTTTTTGCACAGTTTAAAAAGAAAACAGAAAGAGATGCGAGTGTTAAAGCATGTTTCTTATCTCCAGAAGAGATTACGTTTGTTGAAAATGAGAACTGGGGCGAATTACCTTCCTTAACTGAATTAGGTTTTGCAGAAAATGATAACGATTTCAGTGCGACATATGCTGTTGGAGGTGAAGAGGCTGGACTGGAGCATTTGAAAATGTTGTTGGCGGACGGTGCTGATATTTACCTAAAAACAAATGGTAAATCTAGTGTTGATAAGCCTGGGTTTTCTTCTCATTTATCGGCTTGGTTGACTTTTGGCTGTTTGTCACCTAGGAAGGTGTATTGGCAGGTTAAAGATGCTGAGCGTGAATTTGGAAGTAATGCTAATTTTAATCAAATGCTGTTGGGTCTGTTGTGGAGGGATTACTACAGGTTTATGTTTAAAAAGCATGGTATTGCCTTTTTTCAGGAAAAGAATCTGGAAAATGATATCATCGCGGCAACTGCAGCAATTGATCCTGCTTTGGAAAATTGGAAAACTGGTCATACCGGAAATCCAATTGTTGACAAGTACATGAAGGATCTGAATGATACCGGTTTTATTCCGCATCCTGGCAGATTATTAGTGGCTACATTCCTTATTCATATACTAGGCGTTCATTGGACTTGTGGTGCCGCATATTTTGAAGAAAAGCTGATCGATTATGCACCTGCGAGTAACTGGGGGAATTGGGCAAGTGTGGCCGGTGTAGATAAAGATACCAAGTCGAAAAACGGATTTGATCTGAGTAAGCAAATTAAAATTCTTGATATCGCTATTTCTGATAGCCCATCTTTTGCTTAGTTGATAAAAGTGTGGAATCTCGGAATTCGACATTCTTACAAAGGATCGGTTGAGCCCTTTAAAGAATGTTTGTCATATGGTCGATTTTCTTAAAGAATTATAAAGAAAATTGCCTGTTTTATAAGGTAAAATCCTAATTTTGCTTCAATATAGCATACTTAAACATAATGGATAATTTATCTTATCTCAGCGGCGCAAACGCCGAATACATAGAGTCCTTATACCAATCTTATAAAGAAGATGCGAATTCGGTAGAATTTGGCTGGCAGAAATTTTTTGAAGGCTTTGACTTTGGCAGAGATTCTTCGGGTGCTGCTGTTAGTTCTGAAGCTCCAGAGCACTTTTTAAAAGAGGTTAATGTGTTAAACATGATCAATGGTTACCGCCAACGTGGTCATTTGTTTACGCATACTAACCCGGTTAGAGAAAGACGTCAGCATTTACCAACATTGGATATTGAAAACTTTGGCTTAGCTAAATCTGATTTAGATACTGTTTTTAATGCAAGTGTTGAATTGGGTATTGGTGCTGCGAAATTGAGTGACATTGTTGCTTTCTTAAAGCAAACTTATTGCCGCTCGATAGGTGCTGAGTATAAATATGTGCGTACGCCTGAAGTGCTTTCCTGGATTGAGCGCAAAATGGAAAGTGTTCGCAACACACCGAATTTCTCTATTGATGAAAAGAAACGGATGTTGACGAAGCTGAATGAGGCCGTTTGTTTTGAGAATTTCCTGGGTACCAAGTTCCTTGGTCAGAAAAGATTCTCATTGGAAGGTGCTGAAGCATTGATTCCTGCGCTGGATTCAGTAATTGAAAAAGGTGCTGCAGTTGGAATTGAAGAATTTGTAATTGGTATGGCGCATAGGGGACGTTTGAACGTTCTGGCTAATATCATGCAAAAATCATATAAAGATATTTTTGCTGAGTTTGAAGGTAAGGCCTATAGTGCGGAATCTCCATTTGGAGGTGACGTTAAATACCACCTTGGTTATTCAACAGATGTGACCACAAATGATGGTAAGAGTGTCCACCTGAGTCTTTGCCCGAACCCTTCTCACCTGGAAACAGTGAATGGAGTGGTTGAAGGAATGACCAGATCTAAAATTGATTTTAAATATGGTGGGGATGATGCCCGTATTGCACCTATTTTGATCCATGGTGATGCTTCGGTTGCTGGACAAGGCATCGTTTACGAAGTGATCCAGATGGCTGGTTTGGATGGTTATAAAACAGGTGGTACTATTCACTTGATCATTAACAACCAAATTGGTTTTACTACAAACTTTAAAGATGCCCGTACCAGTACTTACTGTACCGATATCGCAAAAGTAACTTTGTCGCCGGTATTCCATGTGAATGGTGATGACGTGGAGGCTTTGGTTTATGCGATTAACCTGGCTATGGAATATCGTCAGAAATATAAAAATGACGTATTCATTGATATTTTATGTTACCGTAGGTTTGGGCACAACGAATCTGATGAGCCTAAATTTACGCAACCGTTGCTTTATAAAGCAATAGAGCAACATGCCAACTCAAGAGATATTTATATCGAACAATTGGTAAAAGAAGGATCAATTGAAGCAAGTGTTGCCAAAGACATGGAAAAAGCATTCCGTGCGTTTTTGCAGGAACGTTTAAATGAAGCGAAAGCAATTACTTCTACTTATCAGGACGTGAAGTTTGGTGGTGCATGGTCTGATATGCGTATCGCTACGCCTAAAGATTTTGAAAGCTCGCCAAGTACTGCTGTTAAGGAATCTACTTTATTGGAGATTGCTAAAAGAATAAGCACATTACCGAGTGATAAAAAGTTCTTTAAGAAAATTGAGAAGCTTTTTGAAGAGCGTAGTAAAATGGCCAACACTACCCATGTATTTGATTGGGCTATGGGTGAACAACTGGCTTATGGTACTTTACTTGCGGAAGGAAAAAGAGTACGTTTAAGCGGACAGGATGTTGAACGCGGTACTTTCTCTCACCGTCATGCGGTATTGACTTTAGAAAATTCGGAAGAAGAATATATCCCATTGGCAAATATCTCTGACCAACAAGCTCCGTTTGACATTTACAACTCGCATTTGTCTGAGTATGGTGTTTTAGGTTTTGAGTATGGTTACGCTATGGCTAACCCTAATGCCTTAACGATTTGGGAAGCTCAATTTGGTGACTTCTTTAACGGTGCACAAATTGTTGTGGATCAATATATCGCCAGTGCGGAAACGAAATGGCAACGTGAAAACGGATTGGTAATGTTATTGCCTCATGGTTATGAAGGACAAGGTCCTGAGCACTCATCTGCAAGGATTGAGCGTTTTATGGAGCTTTGTGCAGATTACAACATGCAGGTAACCAACTGTACTACTCCTGCAAACTTCTTCCATGCTTTACGCAGACAGTTTAAACGTGATTTTAGAAAACCTTTGGTGGTGTTTACGCCTAAGAGTTTATTGCGTCATCCAATGTGTGTTTCGCCATTGGTAGATTTCACAGAAGGAAAATTCCAGGAAGTAATTGCGGATACGAACTTAAAAGCTGCTGACGTTACAAGAGTATTGTTCTGTAGTGGTAAGATTTATTACGAATTATTAGAAAAACAGCAAAAAGAGCAAATTAAGGATGTAGCTATTGTTCGTGTTGAACAATTATACCCTACGCCATTAGAGCAGATGGAAGCTGTATATCGCAAATATAAAAATGCTAAAGAAGCACTATGGGTTCAGGAAGAGCCTGAGAACATGGGTGCATGGCCATATTTGTTGCGTAGACTTAGAAAAACATCTTTCAATGATATTGAAGTAATCTCGAGAAAAGAAAGTAGCAGTACAGCTACTGGTTATGCAAAACAACATGCAGATCAGCAAGCTTACATCTTGGCTAAAGCTTTTGAGATGAAGGTTTCTGAAGGTGATGAAAAAATAGCTAAAAAGTCTGTGAGTAAAGTATTTAATGTAGATTAGAAAAAATAATACAACTGTTATGAGTATAGAAATAAAAGTTCCGCCAGTAGGCGAGTCAATAACCGAAGTTGTTTTATCCCGTTGGGTGAAAAATGATGGTGATGTAGTAGAAATGGATGAGGTGATAGCAGAATTAGAATCTGATAAAGCAACATTCGAATTAACTGCAGAACAAGCCGGAACTTTAAAAACAGTAGCAGCTGAAGGTGATACTTTAGCTATTGGTGCTGTAGTTTGCAAAATTGAAGATGGTGGCGCTGCACCAAAAGCGGCGGCTGCTCCTGCTGCTGAAAAACCAGCTGCTGTGGCTGATAAAGCTGCTGCTCCGGTAGCAGAAAAATCAGGCGAAAGCTATGCAACTGGTACTCCATCGCCTTCGGCTGGCAAAATTTTGGCCGAGAAAGGTGTTGATGCTGGTTCTGTTAAAGGAACTGGTGTTGATGGAAGAATTACCAAAGAGGATGCATTGAATGCGCAGAAGTCTGCACCAGCGGCTAAAGCTGAGGCACCTAAAGCTGCAGTTGCTGCTCCTATTGCAGGTTCAAGAAATGAGCGCAGAGAAAAAATGTCGCCATTGCGCAAAACAGTAGCAAAACGTTTGGTTACTGTTAAAAATGAAACAGCTATGTTAACCACATTTAATGAGGTGAACATGAAGCCAATCATGGATCTGCGTGGAAAATATAAAGATCAGTTTAAAGAGAAATTTGGTGTAGGTTTAGGTTTCATGAGCTTCTTTACTAAAGCGGTTTGTGAGGCATTGAAAGATTTCCCTGCAGTAAATGCTCGTATTGACGGTGAGTCTGTTGTGTACAACGAGTTTGCTGATATCTCTATCGCTGTTTCTGCTCCTAAAGGTTTGGTAGTTCCGATTATCAGAAATGCAGAAAGCATGAGCCTTGCTCAAATTGAGAAAACAGTAGTTGAGTTGGCTACAAAAGCACGTGATAGCAAATTGACTTTAGAGGAAATGACAGGTGGTACATTCACCATCACCAATGGTGGTGTGTTTGGATCAATGATGTCTACTCCAATCATCAATGCACCTCAGTCGGCTATTTTAGGAATGCACAATATTATTGAGCGTCCAATTGCTGAAAAAGGTGAAGTTGTTGTGCGTCCGATGATGTATTTGGCATTATCTTATGACCACAGAATCATCGATGGAAGAGAGTCAGTTGGCTTCCTGGTTAGGGTTAAACAACTCCTTGAAGATCCTGCAAGATTATTATTAGGCGTTTAGTCTACGATTATAAAGAAAGGACCCGTATTTATTGCGGGTCTTTTTTTGATTTAAGCATTTCTATTTTTTTATCATTATGCAATCCCTTGGGTTGATTGTAATTCAATTCTTTTCCCTGTGAAAAAATATTATTTCCTTCTTTTTTTATTAATTTTTTCAATAAAATTAAGCGCACAACAAAAAACAATAATTTCTACACAAGAGCCTAAAATTGGCAAAAGTATTTTCGGTAATGAGGTGAAAAGAAATTTCTCGAGAAAGGGAGACTTCTTTGTGATGTGGGGGTATAACCATTCCTGGTATGCGAAAAGCGATATCAACTTTAAGGGTCCGGGTTATGATTTTACGCTTAGAGACGTTGTAGCTCATGATAGACAAACTAAATTGACCTGGAAATATCTGGATCCAAAATCGCTAAGTATACCTCAATTTAATTTCCACTTTGGTTATTTTATCAAGGATAACTACAGTATCTCTTTGGGCTGGGACCACATGAAATATGTGATGGATATTCCACAAACGGTGAAGATTGACGGACATATTGATCCTACTATATCTAATCCAAGCATTCCAACAGGTAGCTATGCTGGAGTATATAATGGTGAAATGCTAACTGTAAATCCTGATATGTTAACATTTGAGCACACAGATGGTTTAAACTACGCTAGTGTGGAGTTGGAAAGATATGATGATATTTGGGTTCCCCGTTCGCAGCGTACTTCATTAACTATGGAGACTGGAATTGGCGCTGGTTTGGTGGTGCCTAGAACTGACGTTCGTTTATTTAAGGTGGGAGAAAACAATTACTGGAATGTTGCAGGTTGGGGTATCTCTGCTAAGCTTGGGTTTAAATTATATATGACTAAAGCACTTTACTTACAAAACAGTACAAAGGTTGGTTATATTGACCTGACTAAAATCCACACTACAGGCAGAAATGATGTAGATGGCGCAAGTCAAAATATTAAATATATTCAGAATTATACGGTACTAGGTTTTCAATTCTAGTATTGTATCCAATAGCTGTATCGTAAATTCAGGACGACAGCATAAAATGGGTTGTATCATGCAAATGATACAACCCATTTTATTTTTGTTTTATATTTTAGCGCTTTGATCCGATCCTAAACATATGAAACACTTTATTTTTACTTTTCTTCTTTCTCTTTTTGTACTGAGTGGTTTTGCACAGCATGTAAACCAAAACTCTGGCTGGTTCTTGTTTTTGAATAGTACCAAGCTTAATGATAAGTGGGGATTGCATTTGGACGTTCAGTTAAGATCTGCTGATCACTGGGATGGGGTTCAGAATTTTCTGTTCAGACCGGGAGCAACCTATTATATCAACAAAAATAGCAATGCGACTCTTGGGTATTTGCTGGCAAATACCTATTTAAAAGGTGATGGTTTGGCTGATAATACGTTGACAGAGCACCGCATTTGGGAACAATATATCTATACGCATAAAATTAAACCAATTTATGCTCAGCATCGTTTTAGGTTGGAGCAACGTTTTGCGGAAACTGCTACCGGGGATGTCTTTTCACAACGACTACGGTATTTTGTGAGGTTTGTGCTTCCTTTTTCTGATCCCAAAGTTCCATTTGTTAAAGGACCATTTGTGGCCTTACAAAATGAATTGTTTTTCAATGTTCAAAATAATGACAAGCTAAATGGTAGACTGTTTGATCAAAACAGGGCATATGGTGCCGTAGGTTACCGATTTAGCAAGCGCTTTGATGTAGAGGCAGGCTACCTAAACCAATTTATTGATGGTCGTACAAGGAATACGACCAATAACGCAATTCAATTGGCTGTTTATACCCGGTTTTAGTTGGCTAATTTTGTCTTAATGTAGAAGTTTGGATCTGCTTTAAAGGATTCATTACTGATGGCTTTGTCGATGGCAATGCTTTTCCAATTGGTAGATGGTGTGATCAAACTGAAACTAGCCGGTTTTAGCGTTACTTTCACTGGCATGTCGAAATCCTTTACATCAGCTACCCATCTATATTTAAGTAGACCATTGGTGATTTGATATTCGAGTACTGGAATTTGAGTATGACGCAGGTATTGGTCAAAAATGTTGTTTAGTTTCAATCCACTTTGTGTAGCTATATAGTCTTCCACTTGTTTCGTGGTTACAGTTGTATGGTAAAAGGTTGTATTTAATCCTCTTAGGATCGCCCTGAATTTTTCGTCATTATCGATCAATTGCCTGATGATGTGCACGAGATTTGCTCCTTTATAGTACATATCGCCTGAACCTTCCTGGTTGACTCCATATCTACCAATGATGGGGATGTCATTTCTAATGTTTTTTCTGATTCCAACTACATAAGCCGATGCAGCATTTTTTCCTGATGTTGATTCGGTAAATAGGGCTTCGGAGTAATTGGTGAAAGCTTCGTGTACCCACATGTCGGCAATGTCTTTTGTAGTGATGTTATTGCCAAACCATTCGTGTCCGCTTTCGTGAATGGTAATGAAATCGAACTTTAAGCCCCATCCTGACCCAGACAAATCATTGCCCAGGTAGCCCCTTTGAAACTTGTTGCCGTAAGCAACTGCACTTTGATGCTCCATGCCGAGATGTGGGGCCTGTACAAGCTTATATCCGTCCTCATAGAAGGGGTAAGGGCCAAACCAATATTCAAAGGATTTGAGCATAGGTTTTACATCTGCATCCCAATGTGGGCGGGCAAGTGTACTATCTTCTTTTAACGACCAGAAGTCTAAAGAAAGCTTTCCTTTTTCGCCAGCATATTGATCTGTCCAATTTGAATACTTGCCGATATAGGTGGTTACATTGTAATTGTTAATGGGGTTTGCGACAAACCAGTTGTATTGCTTATATCCAGGTGGCTTTTCTACAGTGCTCCGCAACCTGCCATTCGAGATTTCTTGTAAATCTTTTGGAACGCTAATGCTGATCAGCATACTGTCTACCTCATCACTTTGGTGATCTTTAGTAGGCCACCAGCAACTCGCACCAAAGCCTTGGCAGGCTACAGATACCCATGGATTGCCTGATTTGTCGGCGCTAAAGATGAAGCCACCATCCCATGGTGGATTTTTAGCAATAACTGGATTTCCGGAATAATGCACAGTAAAGCTTTCTTTTGCTCCTTTTTTAACCTCGCTTGGAAAGGTTACATATACTGCATTAAATTCACGTTTAAAAGAGAGTTCGGTGCCATGATAAAGAACCTTGTCTACTTTTAAATTGGCAAACAGATCGAATTGTAACTTTCTGAAGTTTTGTGTGGCGGTAAACTTAAATTCATTGCTACCGCTGATGAACTTGTTTGGAATATCTACTTTAACATCTAGATGGTAGTAATTGATATCATAGCAAGTACGGAGTGGACTAAGCGTGCCCCGAAGGCTGTCAGCCCTCGAGAATGGATCTTTTCCTTGCATCAGCTGCGCATTGGAAGTGGTTAGGCTTAGCATTAATGCCATAAGGCTATATAACAATTTCATCATTATGAGCTTATGGTTTTAATACGGTTAGGGTAAGTGCCGAAGCGTTGTTAACATCGTGAAATATACGGTGTGTTGCTTTTTGAAAATCTGAAGGTTCTGCCTGGTAGATATCCATAAATTTCTGAGGGTTTCTGTCGGCCAATGGGAACCAACTATTTTGAACTTGCACCATAATGCGGTGACCTTTTTTAAAGGTATGGGCTACATCAGGAAGTGCATAATTCACTTTGGTGACCATACCTGGAACAAATGGTTCTGGCTTTTCAAAGCTGTTACGGTATTTACCACGCATGATTTCGCCGCGAACCAACATTTGGTAACCGCCCATAATGATGTTACGAGGGGTAGGCGATGGGGCCGGACTATCTTCTGGATATACATCGATCAGCTTAACTACATAATCGGCATCTGTGCCAGTGGTAGAAACAACCAGATTGGCTAGAACTGGGCCAGTCAATGTAATATCTTCCGTCAAAACATCAGTTTGATATACTTTTACATCTGGTCTGCGAGCGGCAAAACGCTGATCGTCGATCATGTATTCGCGTGTCCTTCCGGTTTGTATACCATCCTGGTAAGGAACAGGGCTGTTGGGATCGCTTACATATTCGTCCCAACTATCAGTTCGCTGTACTTTATCAAAGCTCAGTTTTCCATTGGGCTGGAAGTAAAGCGTTCTATTTTCTGTTTCCTTTGGTGGCCACGCGCTGAATTTTTTCCATTCGTTGCTACCGGTTACAAAGATGTTTGCTTCGGCAGGACTAAAGCTGCCTTCGCCTTTCAAGTGATATTTAAAGAAGGGTAGCTCGAAGTTTTCCTGATAATAAGTGCTAGTTGGCTGACCAAAATTGATGTCGCCAAAGCTGCTGCCGGTGCTACGTACCCAGCCGCCATGGTACCATGGCCCTGCTACCAGTATATTATTGGCGCCGGGGTTTTGCTTTTCTATGGTTTTGTAGGTTGCAAAGGTTCCATAAGCATCTTCCGCATCGAAGAAACCGCCAACTACCATTACGGCGGGTTTTACATGGCTAAGGTGTTGCAGGATGTTTCTTGCCCTCCAAAAAGTATCGAGGTTTGGATGTGCGAACAAATTGTTCCAGAATCTAATGCTATCGGCGAAATGTTTCTCTTTTAGATTTTTAACTGAGCCTGCTTCCAGGTAAAAACGGTAGATATCTTGAATTGGGAATTTAAAACGTTTAGGTCCTTTATCTGGTGTAATGGGTGTTGGTCTGGGTACGCCAAAAGTGCTCATAAATGAAAACGCATCGGCTAAGAATAGTGTGCCGTTGTGATGGAAATCATCGCCAATAAACCAATCCGTAACTGGTGCTTGTGGCGAGACTGCTTTTAATGCAGGATGTGCACCAGGCAAGGACGTGGTACTGTAAAACCCAGGGTAGGATATTCCATAAATGCCAACCTTACCATTGTTGTCTTTGATGTTTTTAACCAGCCAGTCTATCGTATCGTAAGTGTCAGAGCTTTCATCGATGTCCTTTTTACTTTTTTTGTTGGCAACTTGTGGTCTGATGTCGTCAAAATTACCTTCGCTCATCCATTTACCTCTTACATCCTGATATACAAAGATGAATCCTTCGCGCATTTCGGCTGGGAAATTACCTAAGCTTGTCTTGTAATTTTCTTCGCCATAGGGTGAAACCGTATAGGGTGTGCGGTTGAGTAGGATAGGGTATTTCTTAGTTTGATCCTTTGGGATATAAATGGAGGTAAAGAGCTTAATGCCATCTCGCATTGCTACGCGTCTTTCTATTTTTGTATAGTTTTGGCGGACATAGGCCGAATCTGTTTGTTGTGCGAATAGGGGAGGTGTTGCAAGAAGTACCAGTACGGTAGACCAGAAGGATTTAAGGGTAAGCATAAATGAGGGTTTTTTAAGACATAAATATATGGAATTGGTTAATAATTGACTGATATTCACATTAGGTTTCTTAACTTTACGCAAAAAAAATCCTTAATATGCAATACGATGTAGTTGTAATTGGCTCGGGCCCGGGCGGTTATGTTGGAGCAATCAGATGCGCCCAATTAGGCTTAAAAACGGCAGTTATAGAAAAATATAAAACTTTTGGTGGTACCTGCTTAAATGTAGGTTGTATTCCATCAAAAGCCTTGTTAGACTCTTCTGAACATTTTCACAATGCAGCCCATACGTTTAAAACTCATGGGATCAACCTAAAAGATTTGGCGGTTGATATGCCACAAATGATCGCTCGTAAAGACGATGTCGTGGCTCAAAATACTGCAGGTATTCAATATTTGTTCAAAAAAAATAAAATTGATTCATTTGAAGGTGTTGGTTCTTTTGTTGATAAAAACACCATCAAAATAACTAAAGACGGTAAGTCTGAAACGATTACTGCTAAACATGTAGTCATTGCTTCGGGTTCAAAACCTACGGCATTGCCTTTTTTACCAATCGATAAAAAACGCATCATTACTTCTACTGAAGCTTTAAATATTACTGAAGTTCCAAAACAAATGATTGTTATTGGTGGTGGTGTAATTGGCTTAGAGTTGGGTTCTGTTTATGCTCGTTTAGGAACTAAGGTTTCTGTGATCGAGTTTATGCCATCTATCATTGGTACAATGGATGCTGGTTTAGGTAAAGAACTGCAACGTGTGTTGAAAAAATCTTTGGGTATGGAGTTTTTCATGGGGCATAAAGTAACTGGTGCAACTACTAAAGGTAAAAAAGTAACGGTTACAGCAACTAATGCGAAAGGTGAAGAAGTTAGCTTCGACGCTGATTATTGCATCGTTGCTGTTGGTCGTACTGCATATACTGAAGGATTGGGCTTAGAGAATATCGGCATCAAGACTGAAGAAAGAGGAAACAAGATTCCTGTAAATGAACATTTAGAAACTGCTGTACCGGGTGTATATGCTATCGGTGACGTGATTAAAGGTGCCATGCTGGCGCATAAAGCGGAAGATGAAGGTATTTATGTTGCAGAACGTATTGCTGGTCAAAAACCGCATATCAATTACAATTTGATCCCTGGTGTAGTTTATACATGGCCAGAGGTTGCTTCTGTAGGTTATACTGAAGAGCAATTGAAAGCGCAAGGTGTTCAATACAAAGCGGGTTCTTTCCCTTTTAAAGCGAGTGGCCGTGCTAAAGCAAGTATGGATACTGATGGTTTTGTAAAAGTATTGGCTGATGCTAAAACTGACGAAATCTTAGGTGTACACATGATTGGTCCACGTGCTGCGGATATGATCGCTGAAGCGGTTGTTGCTATGGAATTCCGCGCATCAGCTGAAGACATCGCAAGAATTTGCCACGCACACCCAACTTATACTGAAGCATTGAAAGAAGCGGCTATGGCTGCTACTGAAAACAGAGCAATACATATTTAGTATCTGTTTTACAGAATAAGAAAAGTCGGAAGATTAATCTTCCGGCTTTTTTTTGCGCTTTCGTCATCATAAAAAAAGCGGAACCGTTTAGGGTTCCGCTTTTTGCTAATCAGCTTAAGCTATTAATGAACATGGTCCATTTCATACTCTTTCACTTCTTTATGCGTATAAGGCTCTTCCAATAATTCATCAATGGTTTTGCCTTTTTTGTTAAATCCAAAGTAATTCAGAATGTTGTCAAATACTTGATACATTACCGGAACCACGATAAGGGTTAAGAATAACGAACTGGTTAGACCACCAACGATTACCCATGCCAAACCATTTTTCCATTCTGCACCAGCACCACTCGCTAATGCAATTGGTAACATACCAATAACCATGGCGATGGTTGTCATCAAGATTGGACGTAAACGTGCGTGGTTAGCAAGAACTAAAGCTTCGTGAGTAGATTTTCCTTCTGCTTTCATCTGGTTGGTAAAATCGACCAGGATGATCGCATTCTTGGCCACCAAACCGATCAACATGATCAATCCTAAGATGGTAAAGATACCTAGTGACTGGTTTGCTAAAGCAAGTGCCAATAGGGCTCCGATAACCGATAATGGGATCGAGAACATTACTACCAGAGGGTAAACAAAACTGTCGTACAACGCAACCATGATCAGGTATACCAATATAATAGATGCCAATAAAGCAATACCTAATGTACCGAAACCTTCACTTTGGTTTTCCTGATCACCGCCCCAAACATAAGATACGCCAGTAGGTTTTTTCAATTCGCCGCTTTTTTCCAGATCTTCCAGTTTTTTCTGGAATTCAGATACGATGGTACCAGTTGGTCTACCGATAGACTGTGCTTGTACGGTTACTGATGTACTCTTATCACGCCTTTCTAGTTGACTTGGGCCTGAACCTTCTTTAATCTCCGCAAACTGCGATAATTTAACCTGTTGACCGTTAGCATTGATAAAGATCAGATTTCTTACATCGTCAATGTTTTTACGGTTAAACGCCTGGTAACGGATATTGATGTCGTACTCATACTCACCCTGGCGGAATTTACCATCTGTGTTACCGCTAAATGCAGTTTGCATGGTTGTACCAACCGTTTGTAAGGTTAAGCCTAAAGCAGCCATCTTATCACGATCTACCTGAACATTAATTTCCGGACTACCCTTCTCTACAGATAATTTTATTTCCGCAGAACCTTTAATACCAGCAAGCGCTTTTTTCGCACCTTCAGCATATTTTAAGGCACTTTCTAAATCAGGTCCCATTACCACCAGTTGGATCGGTGCATTTTCTGCAATACCCAAAATACTGATTGGAACTGTTTTTACTTTCGCTCCTACTAAGTAGTGAGAAAGCTCACGACTAATTTTAGTTGCATATATACTTGATTCGTCTGCTCGATCTTTACGATCCACCAATTTAACATTGATCTCTGATTTGTAGGCCGTTGCTTGTGTAGCACCCATGTCTCCACTAGATTGGCCAACAGTAGTGATCATTTGTGTGATCTCTTTTTTCTTACTTAAGAAAGCCTCTGCTCTTTGAGTTACCTGATTGGTTTTCTCAATGGAAGCATCTTTCGGTAATTCTATCTGAACAAGGAATTCTCCTTTATCACTCTTAGGGAAAAACTCTGAACCGATATAACCACCTATGGTTAACCCGCAAGAGCTTAACAGCAATAAGAATACACCGATAAGTGTAATTGCTTTGTGCTTTAATGTCCATTCCAGAATACCTGTAATCCATACGGTGAAAGTATGTAGTTGTTTTTCGAACCATAAAATGAAACGTCCGAAAGCATTTTTACCTTCGATTTTTTCCAGTTTACCGAATCTTGATGATAGGAGTGGAACGATGGTAAATGAGGCGAGAAGCGAGAGCAATGTCGCGATAATTACCACCACACAGAACTGACGAAGGATGTTGGAAACCAAACCTGAACTTACTGTAATCGGAAAGAATACAACCACAATTACCAATGTGATGGAGACAACGGTGAAGCCAATCTCGCTGGTTGCGTCGTAGGCTGCACGTACTTTGTTTTTACCCATCTCCATGTGTCTGTAGATGTTTTCCAATACCACAATCGCATCATCCACAAGGATACCTACCACAAGTGATAAGCCTAATAGTGACATCAGGTTTAGCGTATAACCCAATAAGCTGATTCCGATAAATGTTGCGATTAGTGAAGCTGGAATGGCAACCATTACAATTGCAGCGTTACGTAAACTGTGCAAGAAGAAAAGCATTACAAACGCAACCAGGATAATCGCAAGGATTAAATCGTGGATTACAGCATCTGCAGATTCTAATGTAAATATCGAACTGTCGTTTACAATTTTGATGTTTAGGTTGTTTACCGCATAATCCTTTTGTAGAGTTTCGATCGTTTTGTGCATTTGCTTACTTACCTCTACCGCATTGGCATCAGTTTGTTTAATAATCTGCACTGCAATTGCACCATTTCTGTCGATACGTGCGATCTTCTCTACTTCTTTTTGTGCATCCTGTACATCGGCTACATCCTTTAAACGGATTTGAGCACCTGCTTTACTGGTTGCAACAACCAGGTTTCTTAACTCATCTACATTTTTGTATTTACCAGATAGACGGATCAAGATATCCTCATCACTGGTTTTCACACTTCCTGTAGGGAAATCCAGGTTGGAACTTAAAATAGCTTGTTGAATTTGAGGAATAGATAATCCGTAACCTTGAATTTTATCAGCATTTAATCCTACTTCAATTTCACGTTCCTGTCCACCAACTAAGTTTACCTGAGCTACACCACTTACCCTTGATAGGATAGGTGCAATACGCTTATCCATCAAATCGTAAAACGAAGCATCATCCATCTTTGCAGATGCTGACATGGTAATTACTGGTAAGTCATCCAACGAGAACTTATTTAACGAAGGTGGTTTTACATCAGTAGGTAAATCAGCTAATATCGCATTTACTTTACGTTGGGCATCATTTAATGATAAATCGATATCCGCCTGAGCCGTTAACGTAATGGTTACTACTGATAAACTTTCATAAGAAACTGCATTTAGTTTCTTAACATTTTCCATGGAAGATACGGCATCCTCAATTTTCTTGGTTACCGTATTTTCTACCTCACTAGGAGATGCTCCTGGATAGATTGTTGATATTGATACTACGTTGTTTGAGAATTTAGGCAAAAGCTCATAACTCAAAGAAAAGTAGCTCAATAGTCCCAATAGTGTTAATGCGGAGAAAACCACAATAACAAGGCTGGGACGCTTTATAGAAATTTCTGTTATTTTCATCTTAATCTTATTTTACAGGGGCAACCGCTGTGCCGTCTACTAAGTTGATTTGACCGCTAGTAATTACGGTTTCGCCTTCATTTAATCCCTCAAGGATCTCTACGTTTTCACCTAAAATTCTTCCTGCAACTACTTTGCGGATTTTAGCTGTGTTTCCGTTTTCCAATACAAATACCTGGTTGCTGCTTACACTACCCACAAATGATCCACGAGGGATAGTTAAAGCAGGAGCTTGTTTAGGGAATTTGAATATTGCAGTTCCATACATACCAGCTTTGATGTCTTGTTTTTTATTGTTTTCTACAATTAGTTCAACAGGGAAATTCAACGAGTTATCTGCTTTTGCAGCGATGAAGCTCACTTTACCGGCAAAGTTCTCTGTAGGGAAAACATTAGATTTGATTTGAGCCTGATCGCCAATTTTAATGCTAGCTACCTGGTTTTCGTTAACGTTTACTTTCAGTTTTAACTTCGATACATCAACGATTTCAAACATTTGTGTTCCTTGTGTATTTACAAAGGCTCCAACTTCAATGTATTTTTTGTTG
This sequence comes from Pedobacter sp. ok626, assembly GCF_900100435.1. GTDB lineage: Bacteria > Bacteroidota > Bacteroidia > Sphingobacteriales > Sphingobacteriaceae > Pedobacter. The sequence goes on from NZ_FNEX01000011.1 coordinate 101,097, forward strand.
ATGATACCGTTGATTGGTGATTTTACATTCGCATCGCTTACTTTTCTGGTAGCGCTTTGCAGTCTTAAACGTGCGTTTTCTACGGCTAGTTTAGCCTGATCTAATTGTTGTTGTGTAACACCACCAGTTTTAAATGAACTGCTGTATCTTGCTTCGTCTCTTATTGCATTTTGAAGAGTAGCTTCAGCGGTTTCTTTATCTGTATTTATGATCTCTGCATCAATACGGGCGATAACTTGACCTTTAGTCACTCTGTCGCCTTCTTGTACAAATATTTTGGTTACACGACCTGCATTTTCAGACAGGAAGTTTAATTCCTGGTTTGGTGCAAATGTTCCGTTTACAGCGAAATCAAGGTCAATTGCTTCTCTTTTAATAACTGCTGTACGTACACTCACAGCCCCACCACCTTGAGCCACGATTGCTGTTTTTGCTTCGTTTTTCTTTTTATTATTGGTTAATACCATACCGATTCCTGCTAGAGCAAGTATGATTACTAAGGCTGTAATAATTCCTCTTTTCATTATAATAGCGATTTTATATTTCCGTTTGATTTGATTAATTGTATTTCGGCAATTTTATAGTTTAAAAGTGCCTGGGTATAGCTGTTTTGTGCTTCGGTTAATGCGGTTTCCGTATCTAGTAGATCGGTTAAAGTCGCCAAACCATTTTTGTAATTGTTTTCCGTACTTCTATAGATTTCATCAGCCAGTTCAGCATTACGTTTTTGTAGTGTAATTGTGCTTAAACTGTTGCGAAGTTGAATTTTGGCATTTTCGTAAGCCATATTCAAGGAGTTTTTTGATTCCCTTCTGTCTTCACTTGCCTTTTTTATGTCTACATCAGCCTGACGGATTTTTGAACGGGTTAAGAAGCCATTAAAGATCGGCACTTTTAAAGTCAGACCAACAGCTGATGCACCATAACCAATAGCGGTATTGCTTGAACTCAAGAAATCAAATCCACCATTCTGACTCGAATAAGTATAGTTTCCTGTTAGGGCTAAGCTTGGATAATATTCAGCTACATAGGCTTTACGTTGTAGCGATAACAATTTGTCCTGGCTGTTCAAAATTTTGATTTCTGTTCTGTTATCCAAAGCAAGAGAATCCGTAAACTGAGGTAATTTAGTTACTTCAGTAAGTTCCGTTTTGGGTAAAGTAATTTGAGTAGTTACTGGCATTCCCATCGCAAACTTTAACTGGTTTTCAAATTGTAAAATTGAATTTGCAGTTTGCTCACGCTGTGTTAATAAATTGGTGAGCTTCACTCTGATACGGTCTAAATCAATTTTTTTAGCTAAACCATTTTTATATTGATCAGCTGAGATTTTTTCAGTAGCACTTACATTTTTAATGTTGTTATCTAGCACACTTAGTTGTTCTCTGTTTACCAATACCTGGTAGTAGTTGTTGGCAACCAATTCAATGATCTGCTCCTCTGTTAACTGAGAAGTAAGACTGTAATATTCCTCACTGGATCTTGCAGCTTGCAAGCCTGTGAAAACCTGTTGATTGAATAGTTGTTGCGAAAGTTGAACACCGGCGGAAGAATTCCAGTTTTGGCCCATTTTAAATGATTGCGTAGTTCCGCCTATATTTGCCACCAATTGGCCAATAATAGGGTTGTAGGTTAAGCCGGCAGTACCTGTAATTTGTGGCAAAGCCTGAGCCCTTACTTCTTCGGTTTTGTATTTACCACCATCGATGTCAAGTTTTGCTTTACGAACTTTCACACTATTCTGTACCGCGTAATTCAAGGCTTCTTTGAGCGTTAATGATTGCTGAGCGCTTACTGTATTAGATAACAACAAGCCCAGCAACAATACTGGAATTATCTTTATCTGTTTAATTATTGTATTCATATATAGTTTATTGATTTTTTAGGCCTTTAATAAATATGGAGGATAAGCTCAATTGCCTTTCCAGTATATTTTTCATTTCTTTTTTACTCGGGAACAGTTCTTTATTGCCATGCAGGATACACAATGATGTAATTCCGGCTAGAGAATCCAGGTATAGCTCTGCAGTTTTATAGGCATCTATAGGCGCAATTTCATTTTTGTCTATAGCTACTTGAAATAGGTCTGCATGAAGCTGTATGTTCTTAGCATGCATGGTCATGAAGTGCTTTTTAAGTTCATCAGAGTTTAACGATGAATCTGGGCTGCCACTTGATAGATGCAACATATAGTACTTTTGGAAAAAGCGATGTCTTATCTCCACATAGTTAGCCATGCACTGTTCCAACGGAATTTCTGTTGCTTTCCCAGGTTCTAGATGTGCAAAATAATCGTTAAATATTTTCTCTATTACTCCTAATACCAAACTGCTTTTATCAGGAAAATAATAATATAAAGAGGGTTTGGATACCGATAGGTCCTCTGCAATTTCATTCATTGTGGTTTTACTAATCCCGTAATGAATGAAACGTTTTATTGCACCCTCGATAATTGTTTCTCTTTTTTTATCTGTCTCTACCATTCTACTTTTTTACTTTCTGACTTTTTTATATTAAGAGTCAAAAATACGGCCATAATTTTACATATGGAATTTTAGCTCCAAAAGCAGTGTAAACTTACAATTCTATGACTATTGTTGAGTGGAATGTGGCCTTAAGCCTTGTAGAAAGATCTCGGCAAATACTCTTTCTTTTAAAAATATTTGCTTAAACTGCTCTTTACCAGGGAAAATGTTCTTGTCTTTGGACATGATATTGAAATGTATGCCTGACAAAGCATCAATAAATATCTCGGTTGCCAGTTTTGGATTCTCTATTTCGAACTCTCCATGTGAAATGCCACGAGTAAATAGTGATCCGATGATTATGGTCTCAAAAGCCCTTGCTTTACTAAATTTTTCATAGAGGTCATCAGGCAATTCGTTGCCAATAATTTGTGTTGACTCTAATAAATTGTAGTATTTCTGAATAAAAGATTGTCTTTTTTGTAATAATTTGAATATTCCTTCGGTTGAACTGCTGGTCTTGTCAATCGATTTAACCAGATCTCGGCTGATGACTTGCATCAGGTGTTCAATCGCGCTTACGTATAGGCTTAGCTTATCAGGGAAATAGTAGTAAAGTAGTGCTTTAGAGAAAGATACATCTTTCGCGATCTCGGTCATAGTGGTCTTTGATAAACCATAATGTGCAAATCGTTTTAATGCAGCTTCAATAATTATACCCCTTTTTCTATCCTGATTTTCCATATAAATACTACAATTCTCCTTTGATATAAGTTCTTTTAAAATGCTTTAATATTTAGCCGAAAAATAGGCATAATTTTTAAATATTGCTTTTAACATATTTATTACAACTGCGAACAATTACATTTGCGCTGTATATCTTTATATCTATGTCGACTATCCAAGAAAATATATCCCTAAAATCCTATAACACGTTTGGTGTAGCTGTTAACACAAGTTTTTTTGCAGAGGTTTTTCATGAATCAGGTTTAAGGGATCTGTTGTCTTTACCCATTGTTAAAGAACAGCCGTTGCTGGTTTTAGGTGGGGGTAGTAATCTTTTATTTACTAAAGATTTTAATGGATTGGTGATAAAGGTAAGTATACCAGGTATTACGGCAGTAGTTGAAGGTAATGTGGCTATGGTGACTGCGGGTGCAGGAGTGGTATGGAATGAATTTGTCAATTACTGTGTAGGTAGTGGCTTTGCCGGTGTAGAGAACCTAAGTCTTATTCCTGGTACTGTTGGTGCTTCACCGATACAAAATATAGGTGCTTACGGTGTGGAGCTTAAGGATGTTTTTGATTCCTGTACAGCTTATGAAATCGCGACTGCCGAAGAACGCGTGTTTAATTTTGAAGAATGCAGGTTTGGCTACCGGGATAGTGTTTTTAAAAATGAACTGAAAGGTCAATACATCATTACTACCGTAACTTTTAAATTAAGTACCGAAGCGCATATTAATACGAAGTACGGTGCTATACAAGCTGAGCTTTTAAATCGCAATATAGAGCACCCAACCATTTCGGACATATCGCAGGTCGTGGCAGATATTAGGGTAAGCAAATTACCAGATCCTACAACAATCGGTAATGCAGGAAGCTTTTTTAAGAATCCAGTTATAGATCAGTTAGCGTTTGAGCAGGTGCTTGCAAAGTTTCCAGGTATCGTTCATTATCCGGCTCCAAATGAGAAAGTTAAGTTAGCAGCAGGCTGGCTTATAGAGCAATGCGGGTTTAAAGGTAAGGTTGTAGGTCATACGGGCACATGGAAAAATCAGGCCTTAGTGCTTGTTAACCATGGTGATGCAACTGGAGCTGAAGTGTATAGTTTTTCAGAAGAAATCATAAATACGGTGTATATAAAATTTGGCGTAATGCTTGAACGGGAAGTAAATATTTTGTAATAATGCCTCTTAAGTATTATTAACGCACTTAATTGATTTCTTAACATAGAATCTGTTTTTTTGGTACATATCTTGTATAGGTATTAGTATGTATTATTAAACAAATTTTGAGCGCCACTCACTCAATAATTGTTTGTTTGTTTTTTAACCTTAAAAACTAAAACATTATGACAAAAAATGAGTTCAACGTACAGCTGCACGACCATTCGGGATCCTTACAATCGTTTGCCTTAAATTTCACTAAAGACCTTGAAGATGCAAACGATCTTGTGCAAGATACAATGCTTAAGGCAGTTACTTACTACGGGAAGTTTAAAGAAGGGACGAATTTGAAAGGATGGTTGTTTACAATTATGAAGAATACGTTCATTAATAATTACAGGCGTTTGGTTAAAACAAATGCATTAATTACCAAATCTGACGATATCTCTTCAGCAAATTTGCACTACAGTGCAACAAAAAATGCAAGCGAAAGTAAGTTTATCATCGGAGATATCCATAAAGCGCTAGCGACATTACAGCCTGAATATTACATTCCATTTGTAAAATATTTTGAAGGCTATAAATATCATGAAATAGCAGAAATGCTTGAAATTCCGATAGGTACGGTTAAAACAAGAATCCATGTTGCCCGTCAGATTCTTAAAAAATATTTAAAAACCTATTCAAAAGATATCTTGGGTGCCGAAATGATTTAAATCGAGTTTCTCATCCCGCATTAAAGGCGCCTTTGGGCGCCTTTTTTTGTGAACTGGGAATTCTACTTCAGAAAATATTCAGATTTCAAGTGTAGATTTGTAAAACTTTAATTTAGTTTTGCTAGTACCAAATGTAAAATGATTATAAAATATCAGTTAAGGGTTAGTTTAATTTTAATGGTATTGTTTTGTACTGTTAAAGTTCAGGGGCAAGCCATAGATTCATTATCAACAAAGGCGGCTTATAGCGAGGTTGAGTATAGACCGATTAGGCCTAAAGCGCTTATCGTACCGGCGATTTTTATTGCCTATGGGTTTAGCGCGCCTCATATAAAGCAATTGAAAAAGCTGGATGACGATACTAATTTCGAATTGAGAGAAGATCATCCTGGATTTGGGTTCCATGCTGACGATTACCTACGTTATGTCCCTATTGCTGCAGTGTATGCCCTTGATTTGGCAGGTGTAAAAAGTAAACACAAGTTTGTAGACAGAACGGCGATGTTGCTTTTGTCTTCCGCCATAATGGGTGCTTCAACTACCATCACCAAAAATATGACCCACAGGATACGCCCCAATGGCTTAAATGATCAATCTTTCCCGTCTGGACATGCTGCTATGGCTTTTATGGCCGCAGAGTTTATGCATCAGGAGTATAAAGATCAATCTCCATGGTATAGTGTAATGGGGTATTCGGTTGCACTAACTACCGCTACTTTGCGCTTGTATAACGAAGCTCACTGGCTTAGCGACGTAGTTGCTGGTGCCGGATACGGTATCCTTTCTACAAAAATTTCTTACTGGGTTTATCCCTTCATAAAAGATAAATTGTTCCACCACAAATCAAACCAAACTGTATTGGTTCCCTTTCATCAGGACGGCCATACGGGATTAACATTCGTTCGTAAGCTATAAGCTAAAAAAGATGACATCTAAAAACAAACTCCAAACTCTCCTTAAACACAGATTTAGCCCTGTTTTATTGGCTACACTGCTATTGTGCATAATATCATTCATTACCCGGGTGGTCTTATTGATTAATTCAAAGCAGTATGTCGATTGGTCAATCCTTAATTTATTAGGCATTTTTGTAATCGGACTTTTGTATGATTTGGCAGCGGCCTCATTCGCGGTTATTCCATTGGTGCTTTATGTTTGGTTGATGCCTGACAAATGGTATAGATCGAAATTTAACAAAGTCCTCTTGTCGCTCTATTTTTTAGTGGTTATTGGTACTTTGCTATTCAATGGTGTATCAGAATGGTTCTTTTGGGAAGAATTCTCGGTACGTTACAACTTCATTGCAGTTGATTATCTGGTATATACCACTGAGGTAATTGGCAATATCAGACAATCCTATCCTGTAAATACGATATTGGTGTTCTTGTTGTTGATATCTATAGGCATACTTTTCTTATTCAAGAAATACATTTGGAAACAGAACGAGCAGCCATTCAGATTTAAACAACGCAGCCTGGTCGCACTTTCGCTGCTTTGTATTCCTGTTGCTGTTTACTTTTTGTTTAGCCATAAATGGAAATATTTTAGTGCCAATCAGTATGTAAGCGAGCTTGCAGGTAATGGTATGTACGATTTTGGTAATGCCTTTTGGAACAATGAGCTAGATTATGATACTTTCTATAAAACATTGCCAATTGATAAAGCAGAAGCTTTGATCAGAAAACAGTTAAACCCAGACAGTACGAGTAGCGCTGATAAGTTTACACTTAGGCAAGTTGATAATCCTGGTGAGGAGAAAAGACTGAATGTGGTTTTGATTAGTGTAGAGAGCTTAAGTGCCGATTTTATGACGCACTTCGGAAACACACAGCACATCACTCCGCAGTTGGATTCTTTGGCTAAACAGGGACTTTTATTTACGAACCTGTATGCTTCTGGTACCCGTACGGTTAGAGGTCTTGAAGCTTTGGCGCTTTCTATTCCGCCAACGCCTGGACAGTCTATTGTGAAGCGCCCTGATAACAAAGGACTCTTCTCTCTTGGTAGCATATTAAAATCAAAAGGATATCACAGTAGGTATGTTTATGGTGGTTATGGTTATTTCGATAACATGAACGCTTTCTTCTCCGAAAACGGATATGATGTTACGGATCGTAGCGCATTAAAGGATTCGGAAATTCACTATTCGAATATTTGGGGGGTTGCTGATGAGGATCTTTTTACGCTATCTCTACGTTTGGCTGATGAGGATTATAACAATAAGAAGAACTTTTTTGCACATGTGATGACGGTTTCGAACCATCGTCCGTATACTTATCCAGAAGGACGTATTGATATTCCTTCACATACAGGTAGGGAAGGTGCTGTGAAGTACACCGATTATGCAATTGGCAGATTTATCAAGGAAGCTTCTGTAAAACCTTGGTTTAAAAACACCATATTTATTATTGTTGCTGATCATTGTGCTTCAAGTGCTGGTGAAGTTGAACTTCCTGTTAATAAATACCATATACCAATGATCATTTACTCGCCGGGTAATGTTGCGCCAGGAAACTTTGATAAGTTGACCGCGCAAATAGATATACCACCAACTTTGCTAGGCCTTTTAAATATGGATTATACCAGCAAATTCTTTGGACAGGATGTATTTAAAATGAAGCCTGGGCAGGAGCGTGCATTTATCAGTACTTACCAGAGTTTAGGTTATTTAAAAAATGGTAAGTTGGTGATTCTTGATCCAAATAGAAAGACAAAAACGTTTATTCCTGATTTTGTGACGGGTAGCTCTACGCAAACGGAACCGGATAATTCATTAATTGATGAAGCGATATCGAATTATCAGGTAGCTTCTTATATGTATAGAAATCACCTGTATAATAGCAAATAGATGATTTAAGGATAAAAAGCAGAAAGGGTTGCATGATCAGTCATGCAACCCTTTCTGCTTTTAAATCGATACTAACACTATTTAAAATATTGTGATAGGTCAGTTACCGTAATGCCTAAACTGGTAGACCTGGGTATTGATGTTTTAGTAAATTTACCATCCCCGATCACCATCAACTTTGATTTTCCAGCTTCAAAAATAATGGGGTTACCATATCGTCCAACATTTGGCTGGTATGGTAATGCTGCTGAGATGAAAGGCGGAACTGTTGCTGCCCCAGTATATGGCAAATTATTGGTTCCCTTTTCAACAATATCACAACCGTAAACAACATCTGAATTGTGAGGTAATGGAGGCAGTTCAATCTCGTTGAAATTGCCATTGGCGGGTAGTGTAAATCTGATCTCAGGTGTTATTTTTGTCGCTATCCCCGTTACGGTATTCCGCTCGTAAAATATAAGGTCAATATCGGCTCCGAGGTAATAGCCCAACGTTCCATAAATGCTTTGGAATTTTGCCGAAATCAACATGTTGGCCGGGTTTGCAGGTGGCCTTAATACTACATTGTCAACAATACTTGTTCCGTCAAAGAAAAAGTTCAATGTCTGTTTGTCGGGCGTGCTGGGAATTGTCTTTGAGAACAGTATGGTTGTTTCTCCTTTCTTACGGATCTCGATTTCTCTACTGGCGTTTTCTTTCATCAGCACCTGCACATTCTCTTTTTCGATACGAGCGGTTCCAGTATGTATTATCTTTCCGCCAACTACAAATTCCAGTTCACCCGATACCGCGTAGCCCTTGATCAATAGATTTATCACTTTGTCGTAAGCCTGAGTACCGTCATAATATAAAATTATGGTTTGATCAAACGGAGCAACAGCAATAGCTTTAGTCTGAACGATTGCACCAGAGTTTTTATTCCTGATTTGAAGTTCCTTCTGCTCGTCATTAAAACCCACGATTGTTTGTATATTAAAACCGCCGCCAACAGTTGCCAACACTTTGTTGTCAACAATATATTCTAGTGAATCAGAAGAGTTGCCCTGGAGGGTAAGCCTTACAATATGGGATGTATTTTCATTTAATATTTCTTTTTTACTGCAGGAAAGCAGAAAAAGTAAGCATAAACTTATGAGTCTGAAAGGTATGAGTTGTGTTTTCATATTTCTATTTTAAAAATTATAGGTAATCACAGTACTGTAAGTGCGTCCAAATCGCTGAACAAATTTCAAGAGGTCACCATCTTCATATTTATCGGTAAAACCAGGTTTCAGTCTAAAGGCCGAACTTAGGTCCCTGGATGCGACATCATAATCTGGATTTCGTTCATAACTTGCCTGATTGATATAAAATGAAGACGCGGTGTTGAGCAGGTTGCCCGCATTGAACTTTATCTCGCATCGGTTCTTTAACAATTTATAGCTAAACTGTAAGTCAATCTGTTCGCGTGGTCTTTCATATTCGATGAGACCGGGGTTGGCACTAACGATGTATGTTTTAAGTCCTGATTTATTGTATAGAAAATTAAAACCAAAATGTTTTCCTGTGTATTGTAGGCCAGCATTGATTAAATAGGGTGATTGGCCGTACATTGGTCTTTTTTTCTTGTTCGTCAACTCTATCGTTGAGGGGGCGCCTGGAGTTTTATCGGGATTGGTTACTCTGAATGTACCCACTACCTCCGATTTTTGTAGGGTGAGGTTTCCATAAGCCGTCAGATTTTTGAGTAGCTCATTATCAACAATAAAACCGAAGTTTTTGCGCAATTCTAATTCGAGGCCATAGACTTTTGCTTGATCAGCGTTTGTGATATAGTATTGGAGATTTCCGCTTTCAATATTGACCGTTAGTTCGACCGGTTTATCAAATTTTTTATAGAAAACACCAGCTGAAATTATCTCGCCAAGTCCTGGAAACCATTCTGTTTTAAGGTCGTAACTACCAATACGCGTGCTGTACAGGCCCAAATTGCCGAATTGCCCTCCCAGATATGGACTGTATTTCAAAAACTGACTGTTTTCCATCATTTCTGGACGTACGATGGTGCTGGAGTAGGCCGCACGGATATTTATTTGTGAGATTGGACTATAAGTTAAATTAGCTGAGGGCAACCATTGCCATGACTTGTCTGGTTTGGGCATATATTCTGATGCACCGCGAATGCTTTTTGGGTTTTTAATATCTGTATATTTGTAATAATCAGCCCTTACGCCCCAAATTAAACGAAGTTGGTCAAAAAAACGGTTATCCAACATCGCATATAATGCATGTGTTTTACTCTTTCCCTCAAAGCTATCGAGCCAGTAGGAGTTGGTGGCATAATTTAATCCATGAACTCCTAAGTTTTCAGGCTTCTGCATATCCGAGACTGATAGGTAGGTAACCGCTGGAGCTGTAGTAAGGCTACGTCCTAATGCTGCAATCTGCCAATTGAAACCTGCTTTTTTGTTGTTGCCAAAATAGCCTGTTTTTGCGGTACTACTAAAGCCTGCTACTTTAAATGGTACGCTTACAGACGCTGTCCATGAGTAATGGTGCTCATCGTTTTTATAGGTGTGCCTTGAAAGATTATCGCTGATTTGTGGCTGGTTAAAATTGCCCGGTATATAGAAATATTGATATGCGCCATTAACCAGTTGCGGGCCACTGTTCGCAATAGTAAGATCCTTTTCCTTACGTGCGATAAGGGTCTTTGCCAATTCCCACTCAAATTTTGCCCTGCCCAACTGATGTTGGCCGCTTAGCTTATTTTGCAACAGATCGGTAAAAGTTGGGTCGTCAGCCTCCTGGATACGTTGTGGTGTATTTAATGGAATGAAATCGCCACCGATTACATTGTCATAACCAATGTTTCGTACCAAAGTATTATCGTACATGTGGGTAAAAACGTTGCGAAGCGTGATGCGGTTTTTGCCAAGTTGTAGTCCCGCGTTCAGTAAAACGCCTATGGTTGTATTAAAACCATAAGCTTTCCCCGGATTTTCAGTATCAAGATTCCAGTCACTTCTATTTTGACGCTCTATTTCATTGATGTTTTGAGTATTTCGATAACTTAGCGATCCTGTAAAACCAAATCTATTCTTGTTCAGCGTATCTAACTTCAACAATCGTCCTATAGTGAACTGGTAGTTTTGCGATGGTGCGGTCTTGTATTTATAAACGGTAAAGTTGTCATTGGTAAACCTGCGGCTTTGATCAACAAGTTTCTGTTGATATTGTTCTTCAGGCATTGATCTATTGGGTTCAACTTCCTTATCGGTAACCATAAGACCGGATGGTGAGTTTCGTCCGCCATCATCAAATCCCCAGTAATCATATCGACCGCGCTTATGGCTTAAGAAATCCTTTCCAGTACTTTGGTCATTGTATGACATGCCCGCTGTAAAGCTCATGAAGTTTTCACTAGGGATATCTTTGGTGTTCACCTGAATCAGTCCACCTGCAAAACTTGCATTCATATCTGGTGTTATAGTTTTACTAACCACCACATTGTCTACCAGGTTGGATGGGATCATATCGAAAGAAAAATTGCGTGTTTGGGCTTCGGTGCTAGGCAGTACCGTTCCATCCAGCGTTGCGGAATTGTAACGTTCACCGATTCCACGGACTAGCACAAACTTGTTGTCAACTGAGCTTACGCCACTAATACGTTTTAAACTTTCTCCAATGTTCTTGTCTGGACTTCGTGATATCTGTTCTGCACTGATGCCGTTGCTGATCTCAGCAGCATTTTTTTGTTTTGCCAAAAGTCCTGCGACTGACGCCTTTTTATAGTCAGAACTAACAACTACTTCCTTTAGACCTTTTGAATCCATTTTTAAGGATACATTCAGCGGAGTGTTTCTACTTCCGGTTACCAATACACCGGTAACTCGTTGGGTTTGGAAAGATATGTAGCTAAACACAAGGGTGTATGTGCCAGGTTGGAGATCAATAATATAACTGCCATCTGCGCCCGCCTGGGCGGTGTTGCCGGTCTCTACTACCTTAACGGATGCACCGGGTAGGGATTCTCCATCCTGGCCTGAAATCTTCCCCGAAATACGGCCGGGCTTGGGAGGAAGAGGTAGTTCACTAAGGGCTATTAAATCCCCAAGTTGAGTGAATTTTAAGTGCCTGCCAGCTGTAAGGTCCTTTAAAACATTGGCCAGGGATTTGTTTTCGGCTTGAAATGATTCTAGTGCTATTGCTCCGACCTTTTTAGAAAAAGAAAAGGAAAATTCAGATTGTTGTTCTATCTTGTTTAATACCTCAGCGAGTATAGTTCTTTTTGCCGTAAGTGTCACTTTAGTCTCGTTAAGATTCTGGGATTTCACATCTGCCCCCATTAACACACCTGTTAGCGTTATGGAGACTGTCGTTACCAGAAAAGCGAATCTTGTCATAGCGCACAGCGATTTAATTACATTTATTTTTGTAGAATTGTACATAAGTTTTTTTAATGGTTTATTGTCCTGAAAAATGATGGATCAGAAAAACTTATTCCGAGCGGAAGTGTACCACCACTTTCGCTCTTTTATTGTTTATCTGATAATAATACTGTCCTGAATTTTTACATATAGTTTTCTTTTATGGATTGACATTTATTTCTGTTGTTGGGTAAATTGCTACCATATCACTATTCTATTCCCCTCAATTCTATATCGGAACTCTGCAGATATGCTTAGTGCCTTCATTACAGTGTCGATGCTCTGGTTTTTTACTTTCAGGCTGATCTGTTTTGTCAATAGTGACTTGTTTTTAAATAGGATGGTGACTTTATAGTACCGCTCTAGTTGATGGGCAATGTTTTCCAGAGTCTCGTTTCTGAAGGTGAATTTGCCCGTTTGCCATGCTTTGATATTGGCAACGTTTACAAGTGATTGACTAAATTTTCCTGTGGAACGGTTATAGGAAAGCTGATCGCCTGTTACCAGCATGTAAGTCTTGATTTTTGCTTTTGTTGGTGTTACACCTACTTTTCCCGAAGCTACCGACACAGATAGCTCTTTATCCACTCCAGAGGCTTGAATATTAAAGGATGTTCCCAGTACCTGTATGTCCAATTTGTCAGTATGTACTTTAAATGGTCTTTTAGGATTATGGGTAACCTCGAAAAATGCTTCCCCGATAAGAAATACTTCTCTTGTCTTCCCACTAAAAGAAGAAGGGTATTTTAATCTGCTCTTCCTGTTAAGAGTGATCTTAGTGCCATCGCCTAAAGTAATAACCTTTATTTCGGCGGTTCCTGTGGTCATTTCCCGAAGGGTTGTGGGGGGAGCCAAATAGTGGCTTTTATTATTAAAATAAAAAAGCCCAGCTATCGTTGATAAAATCAACAGGCTTGCTGCTACCGACCTTATCCAAACCGGGAAACGAATTGGTTTTGCTATTTCTATGGGGAAAAAATGTTCTTTTAAATCGCCCTGCGAAAGCGCCTGCTTTGCAGCTAACTGATCTGGGGTAAGTTCCCCATTGACATCCAGTTGGATAAGCCAGCGTGCTATCAATGTTTTCTCTTCTTCGGTTACCAGTCCCATTTGGTATTTCCGGAAAAGCTCTTCTAAATGTTTTCTTTCGTTCTGCATTCTATAAGTAATAAGCAGAATGGAAGGGAAAGGCCCAGAAATTAATTGTTAATTGTTTGTTATCTAATTGTTAACCATATCAAGACAAGTAACTCAAAAGCCGAAATAGAAGGGTCAGAAGTTGCTTGTCGAATGCGGTTGAGTGCACTGTTGATCTGGTTTTTGACGGTTTTTGGAGAAATATTAAGTTTTTCGGCTATTTCAGCAATGGAATATTCATTGCTTCGGCTCATGGTAAAAACTTCCCGCATTTTATCGGGCATTTCTGCGATCGTATGGTTGATCACTTCCATGACGGCCTCGTATTGCATATCCATTTCCCTAATTTCCATTTCGTCAAGATAGGGTGAGGTGTCTAACTGCTGTTGAAGAAAGTCTGCAAAGTTCTTAAAATGCTTTTCCCGGAAACCTTTGGTCCGGAAATATCCAGAAAGTTTAAACCATAGTCGATTTTTAAGGTAGTTAGTTAAAGGATTGTTGATTGAAAATGTCGCGCGTTTGTCCCATAGTTCAATAAACATGTCCTGCAAAAGATCGTAGGCCTCATCTTGATCTCCGATCTTTTTTGCAGCTAAAGCAAATAAGGATTTGTAATAACGGCGGTGCAGTTCTTCAAATGCAGTATAATCAGAATTCCTGATCAATTGCAAAAGATCCTGTTCGCCTATATGTTCCATACATTATTCTAATTTACTGAGCCAAAGATATCCCAATGAATATTAAGAATATGTTAAGGAATGGGGTGGAGACAGAATTCGGAAGAGTAGGGACGATTAGGAAGGGTTAATAGGTTCGTTGATTTTATGAAATCAACGAACCTGATTGCAGCAATTGAACGTGATTAAGCTGGCTTTTTTAATTCATCATTAACGATATTAGTTGCTAAAAGTAAGGTATGAAGATCTTGGTAATAAGCGATCAGATTAGCCCGTTCGGCATTAGTTAATACAAATCTCTTGGTATAGAAACTTTGTTGGATCATTGTCCAGAGGTTTTCGAGGCTTTCATCAAGCGGATACGTTTCAAAAAAATACTTTAATACAGTTTTAGCGAACTCATGAAGCTCAGCTTTAGTTCCCGATGGTCTTTTGTTAAGAAATTGTTCGTTTGGATACATATGCTCATTTTTTTTAGTTTCAAAAAATGAGTCTCAGTAGGAGTGTTTATAGCAAACACTATAGCAGTTGGTTTTATCGTATAAAGCGAAAGTGAACTATAGCGAGCTCTAAACACCGCACTTTCGGGCTTACCACAGCCTTGTCCACGGATTAACAATAGAGCCCACAACGCTATAGTCCACCTTCAAAAGTACGACAATATTTGTTATGGGCATTAATCTATTGTCTCTGGACCTACTTGTGGTAATTTGAAAGTAGAGACTCTGAATTAATACATCATTTAAGAAGTATGATCTGTTATTGCTGTTTCTTTATTTCATTGGCTATATATTTTATGTAATTGGTTTTTGGATTAAATCCATTGCAAGATTATTAGAATAATTTTAAAACAAAATATTTTCTGTAAAATTATTCGAAATTTATTTTGTAGGAAATATTGTGATTAATTGCAATATTTTAGCGCGCTCTCTTGTAATGACAAGCCCCGTCGCATTTATACCCAAAGAGTAGGCTTCTTCACACCTGGTTCACATCTCCTTCACACCAAACCCACAAAAGGGTACCTTTTTGTGAAGAAAGTGTGTCTAATGTGTGGATCATGTGAGGACTTGTTTCCTAGGATGGCACTTTTATAGTGAGTTGTGTTTGTCGATTTGATATCGAGATGGTATAATCTATTGGGTTCTTTTTCGATCAGTTTTAAAGGAATTGCAGAAACTTGATGTTAATCCTCGAAAACTATATAGCCCGGATTTTTACTGGTAATTCTTTCTATTAAAACACCATACTTTTCTGCTATTTCAATAAAATGCTGAATGTATTTAATGTGTTCTTTAGCAGAATCTTTGAACCAGGATAAAGATATATTAAGTGTTGCTCATTCGTACTCGATAAAGCCTTTTATCAAGAATTAAGAGAAACTAAAATAAACGGCTTCAATTACCAATTATGAACAGAATCCGAAGTCTATATTGCTTGGTCGATAAAGGAGATTATGGTTATTTAAGAAGAAAATCAAACAAGTTTACGTCAGAGGTAAGAGATAGCTTTTTCCGCAGGCGATAGCGACTAACCTCTACTGCCCTAGGAGTGATATTTAACAATTGAGCAATTTCTTTGGACGACAAATTGAGCTTTAAGTAAGCACATAGTTTTAAGTCGCCAGGGCTCAAGTTCGGATATCTATCTTTCAAATTACTCAGGAAGTTAGCATGAACATGGTCAAAGTGAATGGCAAACTGATCCCAATCATTATCCAGCTTTTTAGCTTCATTTAATAGCCTGATTACTTTTTTAAGATCATCTGCTGTATCCTGACTAGTCGTTTGTTTAACCATAGGCAGTAATTCATCGCCAATTTTGGACAATAATTTTCCTCGTTGCACTAAGTGCATCGTCGTTGTTGCAAGCTCTTTATTTTTAAATTCAACCTCTACTTCCAATTGTTTTTTCTGTAATTTGGTAATCTGTTGTTCATTTCGCTCTAGTTCTAATTGGTGCTTCTGACGTAAACGATCCTGTACTTTTCGATGCTGCTTTTCTTGATACTTGATAAGCAGGTATAATAAAAATACGAACATGATAAAATAGATCATATACGCCACATTACTTTCATACCAGGCTGGCCTAATGGTGAAAGGATAACTAGCCGGAATAGATTCATTCCCTAAATTATTGCGTGCCTTTACATAAAATATGTAACTCCCCGCTCCGAGATTGGTATAATCCTTTTCACTTTTACTATTCCAGGCCGACCAAGTATCTTCAAAACCTTTAAGATAATAGCTAAACTCAATATTTTCTTTCTGCTCAAATAATGTTGAACCAAATTCGAAGTGCAACGAATTAAATTTATGGGGTAATTTTGCCAAATCTCCCTTTTGTTTTTTTTCTTTGGTCAAATAGCCGCCAAATAGCACACTATCAGTGGCTCCTATGATCTGCACCCGACCCAAAATAACATTGGGTTTGTACATATTTGCAGCATATTTTTTATAGTCTAAATGCAACAAGCCCATATTTGCTCCAATAAATATGTTGTTGTCATCATATGGGTAAATATTTTCAAAACCAGAAACAATATTCCTCTTTAGTTCTGGGAACTCCACAATAGAGAAGTTCTGCCCGCCTGACTTTCTTTTAAAATCTACTACCCCAATCTTTTTGTCCGAAGCAAACCATAATTTACCTTCCTTATCTTGAACTAAGCATTGAAGTGGCATTTTCTTAAAAATTGGCCTAAAATAAGGGCTCACGTAAAATTTCTTCTTCTTTACATCATACTCGTATATACCTTCGGCAGTAGCAGCAACAATCTTATCCTTAAGGGCAAAGATATAGTTATATAGTGCTAAAGGTAGCCCATCTTTCTCCGTCAACAATGATGTTTTAATGATGCTTTGCCCATCAACCGAGAGATCCATTTTGAAAATTCCGCGATACGGATGAGAGGCCCAAATGCAATTAATCTTTTTATCAACTACTACAAATCGCAATGGTTCATTGAGTGAAGAAAAACTTCTATTATTTACAAACTCTCCATTCTTATAGTCCAGCATTTGCAAGCCGGTATAAGTACCCGTTATTACTTGTTCCGTTAAAGCCCCGCCACCCATTGGCTTATACAACCAGGTGCCCAAATCTTTGTATAATACCTTAGCTTCATTGCCCTTAACATCAAATGCCCCATCTTCTTTGGCCAATAACAAATGGTTGTTAATTTCTGTGAGTCCCCAAGTCTGTCCTTTAGTATTAGTTACTTCCAAAAAATTAGCTTTACTCGTACTAATATCAGATTTGTTTAAGTCAACCGACGCAGAAAACAGCCCATTTGAGGTGCCGATATAGAGCTTACCTTCAAAAATCCGACTGGCATAACTAGCGATCTGCTTGTTTTTATCTGGATAAATATGTTTAATAGCACTACTAAATGCAATAAAAGATATTCCATTGTCTAAACCAATCCACAAATTACGATGATGATCTAACAAGATGCTACGTATGTTATTATTTGACAAACCATCAGCATGAGAAAATTGCTGTTGCAATACCCCATTCCGGTCAACAATTAATAATCCCATAGAAGTGGTTCCTAAAGCATATAAATTTGGATTAATCTGAATTGCTCGATTTATTCGATCATTATAAAAAATCTTATCTAATGTTGTCTTCTTTTTAATGAGTTTATCACCGACTAATAAAAAGAGTCCATTCTCTAGGGTAGTTACCAATAAGGTATCTCTACTATAAGGCAAGATAGCTGTAACAGCCGAATTAGTAATACGTGGGTCGTTGCACCTAATAATCCATTTCCCATCTTTCCATGTTTTAATACCGATGTTTATTTCATGTACAAATACTTCTTTGTTAGCTTCTCCTATAAAAAACCATGACAATGAAGTATCATAAACGTTGATTTTATCATTTATGAGGCGAAAAATCTTAGTCATTGTTCTAAAATAAACGGCATTACCTATAATTTCAATATTCCATACATCTGCAAATTGCCGATTTGATTTTGGAATTAAAGGTTTAAGAGAATGGTACATTAAAACTCCATTCTTATTTGGAAGATAATAGCCAATCTCATCTTGTGCACCAACAAAAATTCTTCCTGTCTGATCAATTTTAACAGATCTCACAATAGTCTTATTTGGAAAAGGATATAGTTTCCAATACATGCCGTTAAACGTAAGTAGACCTTCGTTATTTGCGAAAAAAAGAACGCCATTTTTATCTTGAGCAATTCCCCAGTTCTGATCACCCGCTCCATAATCTAATCCTCGGAAACTGGTCACCTGAGGAATGCCAATTGGTGCTTGGCTTTTTACAACAGACAGTCCAGTAAAGGCCATCAAAATAAATAGAATGATAGATTTCATACAAGTGCTTAGAGTGCTTGAGATATTAGGTACATCAAGTTAGCAAAATTATCATTGTTGTGGTACACTACTGCGTATTCCTATCATTTAAGAGGAAAAAAGTTGTTCTTGTATGGGTATTGTAGTGGAGCTATTTTAGAGTTTAACTAATTACGAATCTATATTTGAGCTATTACAAGCAACCAAATTTTAAAATTAAACTGTTTTTTTATGAAAGGAAAATCTACGTTCATTCTTTTGATTTTGTCAGTGTTTTTTTGGACCAATCCCTGGCCGAAAGAAATAGATGTATCTGGAAAAGTTACCTGCAAAAATGGTGGAAAACCCTTACTCAGGGTTTCTGTTGTTATCCAGGAAACAAAAAATGAAGTTGTCAGTTCTGGACAACCGGGTATAGCTAGCATAATTGCTCAAAACCCAACACCTTGTGTACTCCTCAAATTAACAACCTAACCTGAATTACACATGCAAAGAAATTCAATAGCATACATGCGCAGCATGGTATGCGCAACCACTCATAACGTCTTAATTCAACTTCTCGCTATGTTTAAAGTTACGTTACTGCTTCTGATACTAAACATATCTCAAGCGAGCGCGGAGGTTTTTACTGAGAAAGCCAAAAGCGGTGCAAAAAAAATTGCCATTAAGAAAGTATTCCGCGACCGAATAGTCACTGGCAGAGTAACAGATGAAAGCGGCGAAACCATTCCTGGAGTTACAGTAAGGATAAAAGGCAGCTCCATTATATCTAAAACAAATGATAAAGGGATCTATCAAATTACGGTTCCAGATAAGGGAACCATTTTGGTATTTATTGCTATCGGCTATGAAACTCGTGAAATGTCGATAGGAACTTCAACAGCTCTTAATGTAGTCATGAAGGAATCCACCACATCAATGAATGAGGTAGTGGTGGTAGGATACGGTACACAGCGAAAGGAAACTTTAACAGGAGCGATTACTTCGATTAAGGCTTCAGATATTGTTACTACCAAAACTGAAAGTCTGATTAGTAATATTCAAGGTAAAGTACCTGGGGTACAAATCCGTCAAAACACTGCAGAACCTGGTGCATTCAATAGTAACGTAAGTATCCGTGGTTTTGGAAACCCCTTAGTAATTATCGACGGGGTTCCGCGTGATGGAGTACATGATCTTGCCCAAATCAACTCGGATGATGTGGAAAGTATTTCTTTTCTGAAAGATGCATCCTCGGCCATTTATGGAATGAACGCAGCAAACGGCGTAATCTTGGTAACTACCAAAAAAGGTGTTGCAGGTAAACCGGTGTTTGCTTACTCCTCTTTATTGGGAAGCAAAGGTGCAACAGGTTTAGAACAAACTGTTGATGCATACACCTATCGATTAATGAAGAATGAGATGGACAAAAACATCGGCGCATCTCCTACGTATAGCGATGATATTATTGAGCGATTTAGGACAAATCAGCCTGGATACACCGATAATAATTGGATCGACCTGACGTTGCATAAGCGCGTGTTCCAACAACAGCATAATTTCTCTTTAAGGGGAGGAACAGACAAGTCGAGGTACTTTGCGAGCTTTGGATATACCGAAGATAACGGACTTTTGAAAAGTGATATTCAGAAATATAGGAAGTATAGTTTCAGAGCCACAAGTACATCGGATTTAACAAATAACCTGACTTTAAACATTAATTTTTCAGGTAGACTTGATAATACAAACAGTCCTAGAGATAACTTTCTCTGGGTACTTAAGCCAATAATGGTAACTGACCGTGGTGTAGGTTATCATTCTATCGCTGATCCGGCGCATTTAACTTCGCCGAATCAGGAAAATACCAATCCATATGCGCTGATGAATCCAGATCTTGACGGCTACCGTTATCAGAGTGATCGCCAGTATACCACAACCGTCGACCTGAATTATAAAGTGCCTTTTGTAGACGGATTGAATGCCACTATTCTAGGTGCTTATGATGTGAATTCCCGCAATGAATCAGCGTTGAGAAAATCTTATGATCTATATGATTATTATACTGATGCCAAGATCTTAACTTTTGGTAACAACCAGTACAGTAATTTTATCGAGACCTATAATCGGATGTATGTGCGAGGGCAACTGAACTACAAACGTACATTTGCCAATGTACATAACATAGGTGCAACAGGCGCTGCAGAATTAACGCGTACTCGAGTAGATAATGTATCCGCTGCGCGTCAGTTTACAGATCTTTTCACCAATGATATGATCAATCAAGGCACCCCAACTACGGCAACCAATGGTGGGTTTCGTAACTTTGGTGCATTAGCCGCCTATATTGGCCGTTTAAACTATGATTATAAAGGTAAATACCTGCTGGAAGGCGTGGCACGGTATGACGGATCTTTCCGATATGCACCTTCCAAGCGTTGGGCGTTCTTTCCTTCTGCAAGTCTGGGATGGCGTATTTCTGAAGAGCCATTCATCAAAAATAATCTTAAATTCATAAGCGAATTGAAATTAAGGGCTTCTTACGGAGAAACTGGCCGTGAAGACATAAATTCTAGTCGCCAATCTCCATCTCCGTTCCAATTTATCCCTGGCTATGGCATAAGTGGTGGAAGTGGATCAGGTTACGTATTTAATCCTGGTGTGGTAACTGTAGGCGCTACGCCTCCAGGAGTAGTGAACGACGCGCTTACCTGGGCTACTGCCAAAACAACTAACATAGGTCTTGATTTTGATCTTTTTAAAGGAAAGCTAGGTGGATCGATCGATGTGTTTGAAAGAAAAACAGTAGGGTACCTTGCTGCCCGAATTCAAGATCCAGCTATCCCGAACACATTTGGCGCCTCTTTGCCAAATGAGAATATCAATTCGGACATCAACCGGGGTATAGAACTCGCATTATCGCATAATGGTAAAATCGGTAGTCAATTCGAATACACCATTGCTGCCAATTCAACGTATGCACGTTTGAAAGTTCTTCATGATGAAAGAACGCCTTTTAGTAGCTCATGGGACAGGTGGCGGAATGGTAATGAGAATCGCTATAGTGGACGCCGTCTTATGTATAGCTATAATGGTCAATATACTAATCTTCAACAATATGAAACGGCTCCGTTAAGTGGAGGAACGGCAGGAAATTCAAGGATGCTACCTGGCAGTTATGCCCTTATTGATGCAAATGGCGACGGTCGGATCAACGCGGACGACCAGTTATTCAGTTCATGGAATTTCGGTAACATTAATCCACCGTTGCAATACGGTCTTAACTTAAGCGGAAACTGGAGGAAAATAATTGATTTTAATTTACTGTTCCAGGGAAGTGCACTGTACACTGTCAATTTTGCGAATAATGATATATGGGGCTATGGACGGACACCAAGTTTACATGAGCGATTTATGGACCGCTGGCATCCAGAAGATCCTACGGCTAATCCGTATGATCCGGCCACAGAGTGGGTTCCAGGTTTTTATCCAGCTCTACGAAGCAATTTCACTGGTACTACGGACGACGGGAGTAGTTTCAGAAATAATGTGTGGACTGTTCCAGCAACGTTTTTAAGACTTAAGAGCGTTGAAATTGGATATTCACTTCCGAAATCACTGCTTTCAAAAATAAAGCTTAGCAATGCCCGTATTTATGTTAACGGATTTAATTTATTAACATTCAGCAAAAAGCAATTGAGAAATATCGATCCTGAAAAACAGGAAGGAGATTTCGATGCAGGATTAACCTACCCATTAATGAAGGCATATAATATAGGGATTAATATTAATTTTTAGTATTGGATAACATGAAAAATAACAGATTATATATTATTGCGTTTTGCCTGATCACAGGGCTTTCAAGCTGTAATAAAATGCTTGATCTAAAACCACTGGATAAAGTATCAGATGAAACGCTACTTGCAACTCCGAATGGCATCAAAACGCTAGTTGCTCGTTTATACGCACAGATGCCGATGGAGGATTTCAATTATCGTCCCACGCAAAACCCAGCATTCAACCGACGTGGTTGGGATGGTGTTGGACAAAATATCACTATGCTTGATTTTTTTACCGATGATGCTCATAGAGCATCGGGTAACGGGATTGGGGCAACGAATGACGGTTACTGGCCTTACGCTCAAATACGTGAAATTAATCTCTTTTTTGACAACATAGCAGGAGCGAAAGCAAAAGGTATATTGACTGAAACGCAATATAACATCTTAAAGAGCGAAACGCATTTTATTCGCGCCTATACTTACTTTGGTTTAGTAAAACGTTATGGAGGAGTTCCACTGATTACGAAAGCGCTAGACAATGATTACTTGCCAGGAAGCGATAATACTGCTTTGCGGATCCCAAGAAGTACAGAAAAAGAGACCTGGAATTTTATCATGAGCGAGCTTGACCTGGCTGTACAGTTTTTGCCTGCAACACCATCTAGTGGAGATGGTGTTTACAGAGCGACAAGATGGGCAGCATACGGCTTAAAGTCGCGAGCTGCACTTTTCGCCGCCTCCGTGGCCAAATATTCTAGCAAAGTTCCGTTAGCAGGTGAAGCCGTTACCAGCAAGCTAGTTGGAATGGATGCATCAGATGCAGCAGCATTCTATACACAATCCATCAATGCATCTAAAGAAATTATAGATAAATCAGGGAAGACTTTATATATGCCAACTCCGGCAAATGCGTCAGATGCAGCAAAGAATTTCCAAAACCTATTCCTAACAGAAAATTCAGAGATCATATTCTGCAAGGCCTTTCTCAACGGGACAACTGTAGCTGGACAGGGACATTCCTATGATGCATTTTATAACCCTGGACAAACCAATTCTGGTTTTCATAAATTCGGTCGGTATAGTCCTACACTAGATATAGTAGACGCATTTGAAGATTATAGCGATAATGGTTCTGGCGCCAGCGTACCGATTGTTACACGGACAGACGGTAATGAAAATTACTCTATTCCAACACAGGCTAACCTGCTGAGCAATCTCAACCTACCATTCAGAAGATATAACAGTCTAATGGAACCTTTTGTGAATAAGGATGCACGTATGTTAGCGAGTGTGATGGTTCCTGGGTCTATATGGAAAAACACACCTATTGTTATTCAGGGGGGCATTATTTCCCCTACAGGAGCGCTTACCCTATATGCGCAGGCAACTGTGAAAGGATCTGATGGGAAAGATTATTTTGCAATGGGTGCTCCAGGTACGGCTTTTTCAGGGTTTCTTAACACTACTGGTTCAGAGGATGGTATCAATTATACCACTTCCGGATTTAGTATCAAGAAATACCTTGCCGAAGGTGTAAGTGTGCAGGGAGCAACGGAATCATCTACGACATCGTGGATTGACTTCAGGCTAGCTGAAATTTATCTGAATTATGCGGAAGCAGTTATAGAAAGCGGTACTGGTGATGCGGCGTTGGCAAGGAAAGTATTAAATGATTTGCGACGAAGAGCAGCGCACACGGATAATATTCCGGCAACGCTTGCTAATGTACTTAAAGAACGCAGGGTTGAGCTTGCATTTGAAGGCCAGCGCTATTGGGACCTGATACGCAGAAGAGAATTCCACACACTTTTTAATCTGTATAAAAGAAAAGCGTTAGTTCCAGTGCAAGACCTTCGTGACGCAGCCCAACCTAAATTTATTTTTGTCAGAATGAATCAGCATCATGACGAAATATCTGGCGGACGTAGATTTGAAAATCACTTTTATTATAACTCTATACCGGGAAGAAGTTCAAATAATTTAGTACAGAACCCTGTTTACAATTAAAGACATGAAAAAACGATTAAACTATACATTATTTATTGCCGCTACGTTTTGCATTTTTACTATAGGGTGCAAAATTGATAACTACGGCCCTCCTAATGCTTCATTTTCAGGTGCAATAAAGGATGCAGTAACTAAAGAGCTGGTTGGAACAGACATTCAGAGTGGCTCGAGCATGCGTGCGCTTGAAATAGATCCCGATTTTCCTAGTCCTACCGCCTTAACCTGGGTAATTAAACAGAATGGAGAGTTTCGCAATGATATGGTATTTGCTGCTAAATATGACATCCAGTTTATTGACTGTAATTTTTATCCTTTCTCGGAAAAAAATGTAGTCCTAAAGCCTGGAACAAATGTTCGTGATTTTGAGGTGACACCATATATTCGGATTAAGGACTTTAGCATTACTCATAATGCAGCTAATAACCGGGTTACGGCTACATTTAAAATTGAAGGTGGTAAACCAGAAGTTAAGGTTATGGCAATGAGATTATATGCCTTTACCGACATCTATGTGGGCGAGCAAGTTAAATTTGCTACTTCAGGTAATTCGAATGAGAATAATACCTTCAGTAGAAACTTAACGGGGGCGGCACAAACCATTGATCCAGCAGCTGTACAAACGTTAAGCATTGACCTTGCTGCAAATCAGAGTCTTTTCGCTTTGAAAAGGAACTATTATTTCCGAATCGGAGCATTAGCAACTGGTCCTACCGGTGTTGGTGCAATAAGGTATAATTATAGCCCAACCCTAGTCATCCCTTTATAGGCAATTGAGTTGGTGAGTATCCGCTTGTTCGGATACTCAATTTTTAATATCTCCTAACAATAAAACTATTATGAGAATTTTCTTTCTAGTGGTATTTAGTATCACTACAAATGCATTTGCCCAGGGCATTCCTGAAATGCCCATGAAAATGCCTTATGAAAATACACTGGAGTATACATGGTCCCAAAAAAAAATCTTAAAATCTAAACAGTTGTCTGATATGGAGACAATGGATTTTTGGGAGCACGCAAATTTCGGTACATTATCCCTGTCTCAGGAAAAATTTCATAGTGGAAAATCATCTCTTTTACTTACTTCTCCTACTAAAGATGAAAAGGTCACAACAGGCAGACCGTGGGGTACAGCGAGTGCCATCTTTAAGGTAAAAGACGAAAATTGGTCAGATTGGAACAGGATATCTTTCTGGATATACCCAGATCTACCGGGTTTCAAGATCGTGTCTATTAACCTGGTATTCCATAATAATGGCGCAGAAAAAGTTCCGGATTCGTATAACAGAAATGGCCTAAATTACCAAGTTCTTGAAAATCATAAGTGGAACAAGGTGTATTGGGAGATCGAGCATCTTGGCCGTGATAAGGTTACTGGAGTGGAAATACGATACCGACTGCAAGGTAACGAGCCTGGTACTACATCTACTGCTAGGTACTTTATCGATGAAATGTACCTTGAAAAGGTTGATCCTGATCATTTCGAAGGCTGGAATGTGGCTAAAGGCCAGATAGCATATAATCATGCAGGATATGCTAACGGATTCCCAAAAACTGCCCTCGTATCTGACCTATCAGCAAAAACATTCTCACTCATAAATATAGCTACAAATAAGACAGTTTTCCAAGGTCCAGTTCAGTCAAAACAGACCCCATTGGACAAGTTTCAGATCCTTGATTTTAGTGGGATTAGCGCGGCTGGAAAGTACATTATTAAGGCTGGAGATTTACAAACTAAGCCCTTCCAGATTAATAATTTAAAAGACGTTTACCGAAGTTCTATTATTAAAACCATTAATCATTTCTATAGTCAGCGTTGCGGTGTTGACATTGCGGGGATACATGACGCTTGTCATGCAGACTGGATGACAAAGAATGGGGATAAAATGATCCAGATTAATGGAGGTTGGCACGATGCCGGAGATCTGTCCCAAGGCTTGGTCAATACCACAGAGGCGGCATATGCAATGCTGATTCTGGCAAGGAACCTCGAGAAAAGCGACCGCAAATTGTCCGACCGACTGTTAGAGGAAGCCAAGTGGGGCTTAAATTGGGTATTAAAGAACCGCTTCGGAGATGGATTCAGGAGCAATTGGGCAACCTATGACATGTGGACAGACGGAATTGTTGGTACCATCGACGATGTATTTAGCCAATCGCAAAATAGTTCTCAGGGTAATTTTATGTCTGCAACAACGGAAGCAACTGCTGCTATTTTATTTAAGACTCGTGATTCTTTTCTAGCTAATCGCGCGCTGCAGAGTGCGGAGGAGGATTGGGAATTTGCTTCTAAAAACATCCGATTAAGCACTGAAGCTGCAGGCGCTGCATTGAATGCCTCACTTGCGCTTTACGAAGCAACGATGCATGAGAAGTATAAAGTAGCTGCATTTGAATATGCTAATTATATTTTGGAATGTCAGCAACAAACTGATTTGGATACTGATGTGCCATTTAAAGGGTTTTTCCACCGTACCTCGGCAAAAGACAATATACTTCATTATCCTCATCGCAGCCACGAACAAGATGCTGTGGTTGGTTTAGTAAGGCTATCACAATTATTCCCAAAAGACGCACCTAAATGGGAGAATGCACTTCGTCTGTATGCAGACTACTACAAAAAAGTCGCTTCTTATACAGCTCCCTACTATATGCTGCCGGCGGGAATATACGATTTAACTAAAGCGCAAAATGAAAGCGATAGGGAACAAATAAAAAATGGGATCAGGCTAAACGACCGCTACTATCTGAAGAGATTTCCAGTTTGGGGCGAATTCAGGGGCAATAGCGGTACCACCTTGTCACAGGCAAAAGGATTGTCGAAAATCGCTACCTATTTTGGCGATAAAAATTTGGCAGATATCGCTTCCAGGAGCTTATCCTGGCATCTTGGTTTAAATCCTTTTAATCAAAGCTTTATGTATGGCGAAGGGTATCGATATGCAGGTCAATATAGCGTGATGAGTGGTAATATTGTTGGGGGACTTCCAGTTGGGGTACAAACACATTTCAACAGAGATGATCCTTATTGGCCAGCTGAGAATGTTTATAACTGGAAAGAGATTTGGGTTCATCCAGCTACTCGCTGGCTTATGATTATGAGTGATCTTATTAATTAAAATACGAATGGAAAATATTAAACAAATTAAAGTATATGGGTTATTATGGCTGTTAGTTGCATTTGGATTCGTTATGAACGCCAATGCAAATGATCTTTCAGTATATACACAAAAACCTCACGATCCTGAGGCCTTCTTCTTTACTCCAGAAAAATACGCGATTAAGGGAGATGGCAAAATGGACATATCTAATGCGCTTCAATCAGCAATTAATGAACTCAAAAGGACTAAAAATTTTGGTATACTATTTATCCCAGAAGGAAAATACCTTTTAAGTAAAACTATTCACGTGCCCGCAGCGATCAGGTTAATTGGTTATGGTAAAAAACGGCCTGAATTTATTTTAGGAAAGAAGACTCCCGGGTATCAGCATAAACAGAATTATATGATTTGGTTTACCAATGGTCTTGTTGAGGAAGGCGGAGCGCCAGTTGACGCTGGCGCAGGAACATTTTATAGCGCATTATCTAACATTGATTTCCGGATCGAGAGTGGGAATCCAGAAGCCGTTGCTATCAGATCCCATTTTGCCCAGCATAGCTTCATTAGTCATTCTATTTTAAACATAGGGAATGGAAAAGCCGGCATATATGATGTTGGAAATGAAATGGAAAATGTGAAATTCTATGGCGGTCAATATGGTATTAGTTCATCCAGAACATCGCCAGGGTGGCCAATGATGATGGTAGATACTTACTTCGAGGGGCAGAAAAAAGCTGCAATTCAAACACGTGAAGCTGGACTAACCATCATTAATATGTATGCTAAAAATATACCTGTTGTTGTAGAAATGCAGGAGGGTAGAGTTGATAAGCTTTTTATTGAGAATTCTTTTTTTGAAAATGTATCTCAAGCGGGAATTCTCGTGAGTAAAGAAAATAATGCCTTCTCTCAAGTCAACCTTATAAATGTTGATTGCAATAATGTGCCGCAATTAGTTAAGTATAGGCAAAGCGGAAAAAAAGAAACTGTAACTCAAAAGCAATATAAGGTAAAAGAGTTTACGTATGGTCTTGTTATGGCCGACATGACCAGCCCATCTAGTTTTCAAACAATCCGCGTAATTGAGCCACTTGCTGTATTCCCTAAAAAGATGACCATGGACATCTTGCCGCTTCCATCTATGACTACCTGGGTTAATATTCGGGATTTAGGTGCCAAGGGCGATGGTGAAACGGATGATACGCAGGTATTCCAAAATGCAATTGCCATGCATAAGAATATATATGTTCCGCAAGGCTGGTACCGCCTCACAAAAACGTTAAAAATGGCTTCAGGAACAAAGTTAATTGGGCTGCACCCATTTGGAACTCAGTTCGTATTGAATGAGAGTGAAACTGCTTTTAGTGGATTTGGAACTCCACAGGCCGTGGTCGAGTCGTCCGAAGGCGGGGATGATATTATAAATGGAATAGGCATTAGTACAGGTGCTTATAATTACCGCGCCGTTGGGCTTAAATGGATGGCTTCTAAAAATTCTATGATAAATGATGTTAAGTTTGTGGGTGGACATGGTACAATGAAGAAACCTGCCCAGGTAACTAATACCACAAATGCTCCTGGAGCACCTCAAGGTGGCGGAGGTCAAGGTGGTAGGTTTAATGCAAATGCTTCCAGAGTCAGTTCTCCCTCAAATCCTGTTAGTGCACAAGGGCTGGATCTAGCCTGGGATAATCAATATTGGAGCCTTTGGGTAACGAACAACGGAGGCGGAACGATAAAAGATGTTTGGACGGCAAATACGTATGCGGCAAGTGGATTTTATGTGAGCCATACTTCTACACCGGGAAGAGTATATGCAATGTCATTAGAACATCATGTCCGAAATGAAGCCCGGTTTGAAAATGTTTCAAACTGGAAATTATATGCCTTCCAGTTTGAAGAGGAAGGCCGTGAAGGAAAGGATAACATTATGCTCGAAGTTTCCAATAGTAAAGATCTGATGTTTGCTAACTTATGGATGTACAGGGTGATCCGCGCATCCGCACCAAAACAATTTGGTATACGACTCTGGAACAGTGAGCATATCGATTTCCGTAATATGCATAACTACACCCAGATATTACCTGTAATCGAAATTCCGGTTTATGATGTAAATAAGCAAATTCCGGTTTATGAATGGGATTTTGCACGTTTATTGGTTACCGGCAAAGAGCAAGGGAATAGTTTGTTTAGTAATCGGCCTGGTGTTATTGAGCAGGTAGTATCGGGATTTGAATTTGCTGCAGGTGCTACAAGCGATAGTAAAGGAAATGTTTATTTTGGAGAAAACAGATTGAAGAAGATTTATAAATGGTCGGCTGAAACAAAATCTCTTTCGCTAATCGCAGATTACCCTTGGAAACCCTTCACGATGAGTACAGATACAAAAGACAATCTGCTTGTTGTTTTTAGGTATGATCCGCAGCCAGGTTATTTAGTAGATGGAAAACAGGAAACCGTTGCTCGTGTACCGGATGATAATCCGATGTATAGCGGATGGGGAAATAGTGGGTGGACTGCATTGGCGTATTCGATTGATCCTACTAACCCAGATGCTTCTATGCAGCCAATGATCCGGATGCAGACCGATCAGGTTAAGGGCGTAAAGAGAGTTATCCATCCATCAAGCAGATGGAGAGGTGACTTTAATAAAACGGTTGAAAGCATGCCTGCATATAGCTTTGTGGCTCCAGATGGTGTAACTATTATACCTGAAACCTATGATTTAGGAAGATCTGCCGCGTTAACATCGGTAACTCCTGGTCAATCTGAACCAGTTTATATAGCGCGGGAAATTGACAAAGTGACCGTTAAACTAGATGTCGCAGCCGACGGACGATTAATCAACTTAAAAGAATCACAACCACAAGGCCAGTATAGCAATGTTGTGGATAGCGATGGAAATTTGTACATCGCTGACGGACAGATTTACGTTTATAATAAAGACGGGAAAGAAGTTAAAAGAATCATGCTAAAAGAGCGTCCAATATCAATAACTATTGGAGATACAGATAAAAATACATTGTTTATTACCACAACGACCTCTCTTTATAAAATGAAAATTAAGTAAAATAAAAAAAAAGCCATTTCTGCATAGAAATGGCTTTGTAATTTGGCTCCCTCTGCTGGGCTCGAACCAGCGACCCTCTGATTAACAGTCAGATGCTCTAACCAGCTGAGCTAAGAAGGAGTGCTGGTTGCCAAAACGTTGTTTTTGATCCTTTAAAGAAGAAAAACGCTCATTCGTTTCGGAGTGCAATATTAAGGATTTTTCATTAGATTGACGAAAATAAATGTAAAATAAAAATCCAATAGGATTATTCTGCCTCATTTTCAAATAGGTATCTGTCTAAAATTATAAGCGTGTAGATCATTGATCAGTGGATTTTCAAGCCAAATTTTTCGTGGACCCGGATTTTTGGTTTTCGTTTAAAACCAAAAAAGCCTCTCAGTTTTCACTGAAAGGCTTTGTATTTGGCTCCCTCTGCTGGGCTCGAACCAGCGACCCTCTGATTAACAGTCAGATGCTCTAACCAGCTGAGCTAAGAAGGAGTGCTGGTTGCCAAAACGTTGTTTTTGATCTCTTAAAGAGGAAAAACGTTTGTTCGTTTTGGGAATGCAATATTAGGGGTTTTAATTTATTTATGCAATATTTGCAGTGAAATAATTTTAAAAAATATTCAATTAATTTATATGAGCCTGATAATCATAGGAACTGTAGCCTTCGATGCTATAGAAACTCCCTTCGGAAAAACAGATAAAATCGTAGGTGGAGCTGCAACTTACGCTAGTTTGGCTGCTTCTTACTTCTATAATAAAGTCAAAATTGTTGGTGTTGTAGGTGATGACTTCGAAAAAAAGGACATCGATACTTTTACTGAACACGGGATTGATACCGAAGGATTGCAGATAAAAGAAGGTGAAAAATCATTCTTTTGGTCAGGTAAATACCACAATGATATGAACAGCAGAGATACTTTAGTTACTGAACTAAATGTATTGGCTGATTTTGATCCGATTATTCCAGAGAGCTATCAAGACTGTGAGTATTTGATGTTAGGTAACCTAACTCCGATCGTACAACAAACGGTTATCAAGCGTCTTAAAAACAAACCTAAGTTGATCGTTTTGGATACAATGAACTTCTGGATGGACATTATGATGCCAGATTTGTTGGAAACGATTAAAATGGTAGATGTGTTGACGATTAATGATGCTGAAGCGCGTCAGCTATCCGGAGAATATTCTTTAGTAAAGGCTGCTAAGAAAATCCTGGAAATGGGGCCAAAGTATTTGATCATTAAGAAAGGTGAACATGGTGCTTTATTGTTCCATGAAGATAAAATCTTCTCGGCTCCAGCACTTCCATTAGCAGAAGTTTTTGATCCAACAGGCGCAGGTGATACTTTCGCGGGTGGTTTTATTGGCTATATGGCTAAGGTAGGTACGGTTAACTTCAATAACATGAAGAATGCAATTATTTTCGGTTCTGCCTTGGCTTCTTTCTGTGTAGAGAAGTTTGGAATTGAGAAAATTGTAAACCTTACGGATGAAGAAGTTGCTGCGCGTGTTCAAGAATTCGTAAGCTTAAGCTCTTTTACAATCGAAGCATAACGACCCGATCAAAGATCTTTCTAAGAATGGCTATTCAGATAATGAATGGCCATTTTTTATACATTCAGTTTGCCGATCACGATAAATTTTTCAAATACCGATTCTGTATGAGGGGCATCTGATAATTCTTCTGTTAAATCCTGTCCAGCCCAATGTTCGTAATGTTTGCCATTGCGCCAGAGTCTACTTTCTGTAACGTCGTAAATCAAGCCTTTGTAAGCTACCCATATTTGTGGCTTATCTTGCCCATTGCGTAATGCCAGCTGTTGTTTGGAGTACAGTGGTAAATTATCCATCAACTTTGACCATTTTGCTTTTGAAAAGCTCAAACAAATACACTGTCATTAAGAGCATTCCCATAAAGTAGAAATAAACCTCAATTGGCAGGTACGCAAGGTATAATTTCAATGAAGCGTTTTCATTAAATACAAGGAAGGATTGTTTTTTAACAATCAGGCAGCCTATATAAAAGGGGATCAACAAAACAAAATAGGTTCTGTAAAAGCGATACATAAACCTCAGCTTGTTTTTATACTCTATGTAAAGTAATAGGGCTAATGCTACAAAAAAAGTAGTTGCCGTATACAATTTAAGATAACCGAAAAACAAAAAGGCAATACATATACCTAGCATCAGGTTACTAACCGATAGACTAAACTTTTCGGGATTATTATTGGGAAACTTGGTATTTAAAAAACGATATGTGTATAACCCAAAGGCAGGAATAATAAAGGAAAGTAGGATGATTTGAATAGGCAGGCCTGCAATAACTGCTCCGGTTAAAAGGTTGACATTAAAAGATAAGACGCCCAAAGTAGTGAACAATATTGTAAAAAGAGAAAATAGGATGCCTGTTAAACAAATTGATAATAAAATTATTCTGGTATAACTATTGTTCATGAATTGGGATAAATTATTCTCAAAAGTATGATTTTGACATCGTTTAACAACCATCTAATCTCAGTACTATGAAAAAAACGCTACTATCACTTATTCTTGTAACATTTTGCCTATTAGGTTATAGTCAGGAAACACCCAAAATTGACACGACTAAAAACTGGACTATTCATGGCGAGAATACATTTCTGGTCAACCAGAGTTCTTTCTCTAACTGGTCAGCAGGTGGTATAAATTCTCTTGCCGCAAATTTGATTTTAAATTACGATTTCAATTACAAAAAGGACAAATGGAGTTGGGATAATAAGGCTATTGCAGCTTATGGAATAAGTAAACAGGATGGTATTGGGATGCGTAAAAACGACGACAGACTTATCTTGAATAGTTTGTTAGGTTATAAGGCTGCTCAGTACTGGCTTTATACTTTTTATGCCAACTTCCAGACGCAGTTTGCAAAAGGTTATACTTATGACGGAAACGAAAGAACCACAATATCCAACGCTTTTGCTCCGGCTTACCTGACATTCGGGCCTGGTATTGCCTATAAAAAATCTGATAATTTTAGGGTCAATTTCTCACCTGTAGCTTCAAGAGTAGTGATGGTGTTTGATGATGACTTGAATAAGGATGCGCCTGCTTTTGGTGTTGATCCCGGAAAGAACGTACGTTTCGAGTTCGGTGCATCATTGGATGCTTACTATAAAGTGAATCTGATGGAAAACATTAGTTTTGAGAATATACTAAAGCTATATTCTAACTATCTGGATAAGCCACAAAATATTTATACTGATTATACTGCTAATCTGTTTATGAAGGTGAATAAGTTTGTAACCGTTAATGCCGGTGTGCAAATGATTTACGATGACAAGACTATGATTACGAAAGTAGTAAACGGCGTTAAAGAGGATTGGCATAAAGACTTGCAGGTAAAACAGATCTTTGGTGCAGGTTTAACCTATAAATTCTAGTTGGAGGGTAGGTGTTTATATTGTAAAATGATATCTTTGCCCCACCTATAAAGACATCAAAATAATGCTTTCGAAGTATAAATACCTATTTTCCCTTTTCGTTTTACTCTGTTTTTCTTCTTGTTTTCAGATTATTGAAGAAATTAATCTCACTGATGCGGGTTCCGGTACGGTTAATCTGACCCTAAATCTTAGTGCCAGCAAGACAAAAGTAGCCTCAGTTATGCTAATGGATAGCATACAAGGATATAAAGTGCCGTCCAAGCAAACCATCCAAAAGGAACTTGGCGAAGTTGTTGCCTATCTAAAGAAATCTCCGGGAATAAGCAATGTTCAAAAGAAGGTTGATTTTGAAAATTACATTGTGAGTGTATCCTTTGCTTTTAAAGATATAGCGAACATTGACAATGTAAATCAAAATGTCCTCAAAAAATTAAAGATAAAAGGGCTTAATAACTCTTCTTATACCTACAATCCAAAAATCAAGTTTTTTCAACGCAGTTATCAGCATACCAAGGAGGCTATAGCGGAATACAATAAGTTAAAACCTGAAGTTAAAAAGGTGTTTAAAGATGCTACTTATGTAAGTATTTATAGGTTCGAACAGCCTGTAGTGCTATGTACAAATCCTTTGGCAAAAATATCAAAATCAAAAAAAGCAGTTATGCTTAATACGGGTATTCTCGGTTTAATAAATGGAAAAACCGATTTATCCAACCGCATTACAATAACAAAATAACGTTTCTATTTAATTTATCCTTACTATGAATTCTTTTTTCAGATGCTTAACAGCATTACTTTTAGCCGGTCTTACATTTACATCCAGCGCACAAGATCTTGTGCATAAAATCCCTTCTAATGCACTTGCCGTAGCGACCATCCAAGGTAAAAATCTAACGGAATTAATGTCTTTAACCGAATTTAATAATTCGTTTCTTGGAAAAGAATTATTGGCAAAACAGGCAAAAAAATCAGGCGAATCTTATACTACTATAGAGGATTTGGGTTTTAACCTTGCTTCCTCATTTTATTATTTTAACCAGAGCAACGACAGCGTAACTTATAACTGTTTCCTTGCTCCTGTTAAAAACGCAGCACAAGTTGACAAACTGTATACACAAGCTGATCAGAAGTTTAGTGTAAAAGGTAATGTGAGATATTATTACAATGTTGATTCTACCGAAGTAGCTCGGTGGAATGGGGAAATGTTTTTGTTTGTAATAGCCAGAGGTAAAAAAGAGTACTTTTCGAAGCCTGAAGTGATGGAGCGTTTTGGATTAACTAACCCTTATCCAATAGCTGATTCTGTTGCAATTGATAGTGCGGCTGCCGCAGTTGATAGTTTAGCAGCTGATACTATAGCTGTCGAATATGCGGAACCAGCAGCAGTGGAAATGGGGATGCAAGACTCGGTTGTGGTTGATACAGCGGAAGCATATTCATCTGATCCTTTTTTCAAAAATGAAGACCAAAAGAAATCAATTGTAGCCAGATGGACAGAACGTATGGTGGATGATTTTTTTGCTGGTACCGATAAAACATCCATATTAAACAATAACGATTTTGTAAAAAATATTGATCCTAAGGCTGAAGCTACTATCTGGGTTTCTGGTGTGGATAAGCTTTTCAATACTTATGTGCCTACAACTTATTTAAAAGGCTTGGGCTTTTTAAATGGATATGGAAGCGGAAATGTAAAGCTTTACCTGGAAGATAAATCTATCCGGATGACCAGTAGCATGACCTTTAGCGATGAAATAGCTACTGTTTTTAAAAAGGTGCACAAAAGAAAATTAAACAAACGTTTCTTGAAATATGTGAATGAAGATCGTATGATTGGCTATTTGGGCTATGCAGTGGATACGAAGGCATATCTTGAAGAATACCCTAGGTTGATGTCCAAAATTTATGGCTCTGTATATGCTGATGAAATAGGTATGGCTACAGATCTATTCTCTCTTTTATTGGACGAAGAAGCAATAGGGAAGGTAGTTAAAGGAGATGCACTGTTCATCTTTAATGGTCTTTCACAAAATGAGGTGAGCTACAAGTCGTACGAGTACAACGAAGAGAACTTTGAAAGTAAAGAAGTGATGAAGACTAAAAAGGAGACCTTGCCAGATTTTTTAATGATGTTCTCTTCTGAAGATACCCGATTGATTGATAAACTGATTGCTTATGGCGTAAAAAAAGAATTTGTTAAAAAAGGCTCGGGATATTATGAATTGAGTATCCCTAAAAGTCCTTTGGCACTTTACTTTACGATAAAAGACAATATTGTTTTCTTCGGCACCAATAAAATGGAAATGGATAATATTGCTTCGGACAGATCAGTCGCAAAGGTTTCTGCTAAGAACAAGAAGATGTTGTTAAGTAGTAACTATGCTGCTTATTTCAGTGCTAAAAAACTGTCGGGAAAGATCCCTTCCGAAGAATTTGGAGGTGCTGAAAAGCTAGAAAAGACTAATCGTGTACTGAATGCATTGGGCGATATTTACATGAACTCGAATCCGGCCAAAGGGAATGTATTATCTGCACAAATGAGTATGGATATTCCCGCTAATCAACCGAATGCTTTAAAATATCTTTTATCAATTATTGAAGACGCAAAGAAATAATTTTAAGCGCATAGCAACAATCTTGGCAGCAGTACTAATACTGCTGCTAGCTTTTTTCGGCTATCTGTCGCTAAGGAAATATTATGCCTATAAGGACACTATACATGCAGATGCAGAACTTATAGTTAAGGTTGATGCTGATCAGCTATACTGTGATCTTGCGATGGACTACCTTAGCAATCTATCCTATTATCGAAGTAAAAAAGCGAGTTCAATTGAAAGTGGCTTAAATATACCTTCGCAGATTTTTGTGTATACGGTAAAATCCAAATCTGCTCATACTTACTTTTGTACCATGCCCGTAGCAGACTCGTTGTTGCTTAAGTCGTTTGTAAAACAAAGGCTGGGCATCACTACATTGAAAAATGAAGGGCAGTATCTAAGTGGAAGATCTGCGAATGGTCGACTTACTATTGCCTTTAATGCGCAAACATTTGCTCTGGGATACGCTTTTAATGGCGAAAATGTACAGGATGTTTTGACTGATTTGTTAAATAAGAGAAATCTACTATCTGATAAAGATCAAAAAATTGTGAGGCTTAAGGCGCTAAAATCACATTTGGCTTGTGTTCTTGGAAATTACACAGGGACTGGAGATTTTAAAGATGGGCAACTTCATGTTGAGGGAGACTTTAGCTTAAACGGTTTTACAGTAAACGGAAATAGTTTTAGCCACCGTGTTTTTGATAAAGATGCTATCGTAAAAACCTGGCTAAATGTCAATCCGTCTCTGAATAAAAGCTTTGGCCGAATTAAGGTTAAAGACTATGAAATATATCCGGATAGCTTACTGAAATATTGTAATGGGTATTTTGATATGGAAATGGTGAATCCGGTAAATCAGGCCGATACCGTAATCACTTATGAGTATAACGATGATTTTGAAAAGGAAGAAACCTTAACTCCCCGTGTGGTAAAAGTGCCCGGTGTAAACGGTGTTATTGCAGGCAACGTGACTGGATTGTTGAATTATCTAACTAGAACAAACATCATTAATAACAGTCGTGTTAATAAGGAGCTATTTCCATTGTATAAGTTTTATGCCAAAGATAACCAAACTGGCATATTATTGAGTACAGATCAGCAGGCGGTTACTTCGCAATTGACGGAAAGCACGCCTTACTTTTTTTATCTGGATGTTGATTTTGATAAATTAAAATCACAGGGGCAATTCCCGCTTTTTGAAAAATATATCAGGCAGCTGAACAGACTTGTTGTTAAAGCTAAGTCTGGGGTTGTCGAGAAAGTTGAGCGCATTAAGCATGATCCAAGAAATCACTTTGAAATAGACTTGTACTTTAAAAGAAAGGATGTAAATGCATTGGGACAATTGCGTTAAAATTCTGGCATTTGTGGTATATTAGAGTTTAGATCAATTTTTATGTCAAATATCAATCTGATTATTGAAGAACGCCCGGCGAGTATAGGCAGTTTTATGGTGGGGCGCCTCTTGCCTTTCAAGGAGAAACGTATGGTTGGCCCTTTTGCTTTTATAGATCACATGGGTCCGATATGTATGAGTGATAACGAAAGTTTGGATGTCCCGCCACATCCACATATTGGATTATCCACACTCACTTATCTTTTTGAAGGAAGTATTATGCATCGCGACAGTATTGGTACTGAAGTAGAAATAAAACCGGGTCAGGTAAATTGGATGACTGCAGGTAAAGGGATTGTACATTCTGAAAGAACACCCGAATATCTTCGTAATTCTGATAAAATGATGCATGGCTTACAGATCTGGGTAGCTTTACCTAAGGAGCTGGAGAAAATGGAGCCTGAGTTTTTTCATGTGGAAGGTAAAGGGCTCCCAGAGTGGACAGAAGGTGGTGTTCATTTTAAACTGATTGCTGGTGAGGCTTTTGGACGGAAGTCTGAGGTGCCGGTTTACAGTCCACTTTATTTCCTGGAATTGAAAAGCACTGGCAGGCAAACGGTTAAAATAGGTAATGAGCTGTTTGGTGAAAGTGCTTTATACATTTTAGAGGGAGCCATAGAAAGTGAAGGCAATACTTTTGGCCCAAAACAAATTTTGGTCGCGAAAGACAGTAAGCTTTGTGAGTTTGATATGCAGGAAAATTCGACGATCTTTATTTTTGGGGGTGAGCCTTTTCCTGAGCCTAGGATCATTTACTGGAACTTTGTCGCATCCTCGGAAGAACGGATTGAGGAGGCAAAAGCGATGTGGCTGGAACAGTCGTTTCCACCGGTGCCCGGCGAAACAGAATTTGTGCCCTTGCCCTTACAAAGTAAAAATGTAAAACCACATTTGTAATATTTGTATTTTTACGATTATGAAAGCAGCATACCTGGAAGGTAATAACCATCCATACACTCTAAAAGAGATACCAACACCCCTGCCTACGGGTCAGGAAGTTTTAATTAAACTTGAATTCTCTTCCTTTAATCAAAGAGACATTAGGGTACAGAAAGGGATTTATGCTGCGGCCCCTTTGCCTGAAGGTGGATTGGCTATTGGATCTGATGGTTATGGGAAAGTGGTAAAAGTTGCTGAGAATGCTGACCCAATGTGGTTGGGACGAGAAGTGGTGATTAATCCTGGACGCAATTGGGGTGATAATCCTGAGGCATTTGGGCCAGATTTTAAAATAATGGGTTGCCCTGATCAGGGTACCTTTGCTGAATATATAGCAGTTGATCAGAAATACATCCGACCTAAGCCTTTACATTTAACGGATGAGGAGGCTGCAGCTTTGCCACTGGCAGGACTTACGACTTATAGGGCCGTATTTACCAAAGGGAAAGTTAAAGCGGGCGAGAAGGTGTTGGTAACTGGAATAGGGGCAGGTACGGCCTTATTAGCGTTACAGTATGCACTTGCGGCAGGTGCTGAGGTTTATGTGACCTCGGGTACGGCGAGTAAGTTGGAACGGGCGATTACAATGGGTGCAAAGGCTGGCTTTAATTACAAGACTGAAGATTGGGCTGCACAGGCAAATGCATTAACCAATGGGTTTGATGTAGTTTTGGACAGTGCTTCGGGCAAGGGCTTTGCGAAATTGATAGAAGTACTAAAGCCAGGGGGCAGATTGGTGTTTTGGGGAGGTACGGATGGGCCTATAGAGAGCATCGTTCCTGCACATATTTACTGGAAAAATCTTTCTATTTTAGGAACCACACTGGGAAGTAATCAGGAGTTTGCCGATATGCTATCCTATTCAGAAAAACACAATATCAAACCTGTGATTGATAGAGTTTTTCCAACACTTGCCCATGCGCAGGAAGCTGCTGAATATTTGGCCTCAGGTACGCAGTTTGGTAAGATTGTGATGGGCAATAAGGCTTAGCCTGGCTTTGGCAGTTGGCGCTGCAATACTCTAGCAGTTTGTGTGCTGCCATCATGACTCCATCCCGGGGGATAAATGAAATACTTGATCTTATCGAGGAGTTTCGGTGCTTTTCTCACATCAGCTATTAAAGCTTTAAATTCATGAAAAATGATATTTACGGCACCTGTATCTTCAGGCTGCTTGGTTAAGCCATAGACTATCTTTTCTTCATCAACTTCTTTTTGAAAGGTGCCAAAAATACGATCCCAGATAATGAGTACCATGCCCATGTTTTTATCCAGGTAGCGCAGGTTACTGGCGTGATGTACACGATGGTGGGATGGAGTTACAAAAATGTACTCAAATGCAGGATGAAGTTTGCCAATGGTTTGCGTATGTACCAGGTTGCCATAAATTTGGGTAATGAGGTAAGCAAACAGGATGTCGAGAGCATTAAAGCCCATTAAAGCCAAAGGGAGGTAGAAAAAAGCACGATACAAAGGCTCAAAAACGGTTGACCTAAAGCCAGTGGTCAGGTTAAAGTATTGGGAGGAATGATGGGTGACATGCATTGCCCAAAAGAACCTTACATAGTGGCCTGTATAATGTAAAACCCAATATAGGAAATCCTGAGTAAGAATTAAGACAAGCCAGTAAAGGCAAACGTTGGAGATCTGGAACAAACGATGATGTCTGTAAACGTATTCCAACAACATGAATGTGCCCGCTTTTGTCGCTACATTGACGATAAATGCGGACGCCATAAGGTATACATTGCTGAGGGTATCACGCCCACGATAAAGTTTTTTATCGTGAGCGTAACTAAAATACATTTCAACTAAACTGAGTAAAGTAACAAAGCCGAATAAAGTAATTACGGTTATATGTTTATCTAATTCAGTCATCTCTATCGCATTATTGTATGGTTAATGTTTTTTGTTGTACCGTATGTGCGCTAAAAAAGCCAAGTGCACCGCCACTTATATTGCTTAGAGGATTACTTGGTGCTGCACCATTGTCTGATCCATTTGCACCAAACAAGCTAAATAGATAAGTATATACAGCAGGATCAATGCTATGCATAACTGCGGTTAATTTGTCTCCTTTTTTAAAGTTTAAAGAC
Source organism: Pedobacter sp. ok626 (assembly GCF_900100435.1). Lineage (GTDB taxonomy): Bacteria > Bacteroidota > Bacteroidia > Sphingobacteriales > Sphingobacteriaceae > Pedobacter. The sequence continues at coordinate 141,936 of NZ_FNEX01000011.1, forward strand.
TTGTTTTTTGTATCGTTTTCAAAAACGAGGTAATCGTTAACCTCTTGCCCGGTGGTGAACTCATCATTCATTACTTCATATTTTTTTTGGAGCTTGTCGTTAACATACTGTTGAAACCAATAGTAATTTTTAGTTTCCAGGGGGTCTTTGAATTTTATCATAGGCGTAACTCTGGTTGAATCGAAATCTTTTGGTTTGAGGGTAAAATCCATGAAAGGAACAGCTTGAGGCATGGTGCTGCTGGCTTTAAATAACTCGCCTTTAATATTAACTGTTAAATTATAGGTTTCGCCAGGTGTGCCATTAATTGCTGTCGTCTCATAGATGCCTTTTCCTGTTTCTGTTAACACAATTGTATTGCCTTTGGTTTCAATTTTAACACTAGCACCGCTAATCCCATTAAAAACGTTATCATCGCCAAACGCTTTGGTCTCACTGATGTATACCTTACAGTTACCCGGTTCGTTCGTAATGGTGCCCTCAATTACATATTTAAGTTCATTGTCGTTGAATTTTAAGTCTACAACTTTCTCACAAGACCATTGAACCGAAATTATTAGTAAAAATATAATGCGAATTATTGTTTTCATATTCTAGAATTTAAAATTATAAGAAATTGACGGAACGAACCTAAATAGGGTTGTTCTGACTGCTTCCGTTCTGTTTGGATCTGTTTCGTTGTCTCTAAAAGTAATGCGGTAGGCATTCTCTCTGCCATAGGCATTGTAAAGGCTAAAATTAAGTTCAGAAGAGAACTTTTTGGTTTGTTTTAGCTGTCGTGTTGCACCCAAGTCAAGGCGGTGATAGCTCGGCATCCGGTCAGCATTGCGATCTGAAAAGTAGAAATAGCTATGTCCAAGCAATTTGTATTTTCCATTTGGAAAGGTAACTGCGTTTCCGGTGGCAAATACCCAGTTGGCAGATAAAGACCATTTTTTGCTCAGTTGGTACATGCTCACCAACGAAATGTCATGTGTTCTGTCTTGACGGGCATTGTACCAATTGTTACTGTTGATGCCATCAATCTTTCTTTCTGTTTTAGAGATGGTATATGCAATCCAGCCGGTTAATTTGCCGTTTTTCTTTTTCAATAAAAACTCTGCACCATAGGCTCGTCCTTTTCCATAAAGCAATTGAGTCTCAATAGGCTGGTTGGTATAAATATTAGCTCCATTTCTATAGTCAATCTGGTTTTGCAGGGTTTTATAATAGGTTTCAACAGTCAACTCATAATTGTCATCATTTAGATTTTTATAATAACCAAGAGATACCTGATCACTCAATTCTGGTTTAATCACATTGGTGCTGGCAACCCATCTATCTGTAGGAGAGGCGGAGTTTGAGTTAGAAATAAGATGCAGGTTTTGTGCATTCCTAACATAAGATGCCTTAATGGAAGTAGAACCGTTTACCTGTAAGGCAGCAGCTATTCTTGGCTCCAGGTTTACATAAGTTTTAACAACTTCGCCGCTTTTGTAGCTGGTTGTTCCCGTTACATTACCTGCTGGGTCAAACGTATAGTAGTCGCCTTCGCCAAGAATACTAAAAGCCGAAACACGTAGCCCATAAGTAAAACTCAAAGTATTGCTGGCTTTCCAGGTGTTACTGGCATAAACGGCGTTCTCAAGCGAGTATCGGTTTTGAAGCTTTTGCGATATTAGGCCGGAATTACCGGTAGCCTGGACTTCCCCAGGTGTAATGGTATGATATATCGAGTTTAGTCCAAAGCTAAATGTGTTTTTTTCGTTGGCATACCATTGGAAATCTTGTTTGAAGTTCCAGTCTCTGATCTGTGAGAAAAGGCTTAATGAACTTTCATCATCAATAGATTTTATTTTGTAATTGTAATTGCTGAATATAGCAGATGTGTTTGAAAATAGTTTGCTGCTAAAAACGTGGTTCCAGCGTAGAGTAGCTGTGGCATTACCCCAGTTTATACCTGCTACATTGTCTGCTCCTAATACATCTTTGCCAAAATAGCCAGATATAAACAATCTGTCTTTATCGCCTAAAATGTAATTGGCTTTTAAGTTTACATCATAGAAATACAGCTTTGCATCTCTAGTAGCCGAATCACTGGAAAGCTTTAGGAACATATCGGCATAAGTTCTTCGTGCTGAAATCAAGAAAGAAGATTTCTCTTTTTGTATTGGCCCTTCTACATTAATCCTTGCAGCAATAAGTCCTACACCGCCACTTACGCCAAACTTCTGGCTATTTCCGTCGTTCATTTTAACATCCAGTACCGAAGATAAGCCGCCGCCGTACTGTGCAGGCATACCGCTCTTGTAAAGTGTTACATTTTTTATGGCATCAGAATTAAAGGTGGAGAAAAAGCCAAGTAGGTGTGAAGCATTGTAAACCGGTGCTTCGTCTAAAAGGATCATATTTTGATCGGCGCTGCCTCCGCGGACAAAGAAGCCGCCACTGCCTTCGCCCGAAGTTTTAACACCCGGTAAAAGTTGCAACGTTTTTATCAAATCGCGTTCTCCGAGTAGTACCGGTACATTTTTAGTCTCACTGATACTTAGTCGTTCCATTCCCATTTGAGGGTTGTCTACACGTCTTCGATCATTGTTTCCTGTAATGGTTACGGTTTCAAGCTCATTTAAATCATCTTGCAGGGAGATGTTCAAATTGGTGTTTTTGCTTAAGTCAATTGTAGTCTTATAGTTTTTTGTGCCAACAGCATTTACAGTGATACTATAAGTACCTACTGGTAGGGTAATAGAGTAAAAACCATATTCATTGCTTGAAGTTGCATAATTGGTTCCTGCCACGCGCAAGGTTGCGGCTATAATGGTTTCACCGGTACTTGCATATTTAATAGTACCACTTAAAGTGCGTTTTCCTTGGTTTGCCGCCGGATTTGCCGCCGGTTCGGCCACCGGCTTTTTTTCCTTAGCGGGGTCAAAACGTATAAATACTTCTGCACCTAAAGGACTAAACTGTATTGGGTGTCCGGTAAATGCATCCTTCAGCATGGTCGATAGGGGGCTGTCTTTCGCAATTACATTGAGCTTTATATTACTGGTAGCTACCTGTTCGTTGTATGTGAATTTAACCCCGCTTACGCTGGTTATCTTATCTAGCGCGGCTTTTAAGGGTTCATTATTAAGTGTTATTGTAATGCGCTTTTCAAGCGGGTCTTGTGCCCATGCATGGGTTTGTACGATCAATAATAGTAGCAATACGATGGCGATGCATGTCAGAAATCTGACCTGTCCATTTAGTTTCATATAGATTTGATGTGTTTAAAAATTATGGCCTTTACAGGTATTTATTTTGTGATTGTATAGAGTGCTCCCTCTTTTTTCCATTTAGCTTCCATTACTATACATAATTTATTTAGGGTTTCATTTAGTGGATTAGTCATATTCAGGTTGCCGTAAAATGCCTTTGAAGACAGTTCAGGATCAAATTGAATTTTAATGTTATACTGGTTTTTTATATCGTTGCCAACTTCCTCAAGTACGGCTCCTTTGTATTCATATAAGCCTAATCGCTTGCTCAGGAAGGCTGCGGCATCAGGATAGTCCATCTTTGTGAGCTTTGATGTCATCTTATCCACCGTGATCCGTTGATTTGCGGTTATCGTATCCCGCTGGGTATCATTCTCGGTATTTAAAGCTACGGCGACTCTTCCTGTTACCAGTGTTACATCGATGGTATGTTGTTCTGCGTATGCGGTAACATTAAAGCTGGTACCAAGTACCGTTGTACTTACTGTTCCGCTTTTAATGATAAACGGATGTTTGGCATCATGGCTTACTTCAAAGAAGGCTTCTCCATCAAGTGAGACTAACCTTTCGGCTCCTTCAAATTTATCGGGATAGCTTAACTTACTGTTTGGACTAAGCCATACTTTGGTGCCATCGGCAAGTTGTAATTGTTTGCGTTGACCTGAAGCTGCGGCTATTTGATAACTAGGAGCTGAGCTAAATATTTGAGTAATGGCCGATCGGTAAAAATATGCGCCTGTAAATAGTAGGAGCAACGCTGCAACACCAATCCATTTTTGTAAGCCAAAGTAAGGCTTTCTGGTAGGCTGCAATTTTACTTGCTGCGCTTCTGTTTTTAGGAATGGTGGGATTAGCCCTTCTTCTGGCAAAGCATTTGTTTGATCCCAGGTGTTGGACATTAAAGCCAGGAGTTCCAGATCTATATTGCTTTTATCCAGCAACTCAAAGAATTTTTTAAGTTCTGTAGCGCTACACTGGTTGTTCAGGTAAAGGTTGTATAAGTGTTTTAATTGCTCTTTTTCTTCCACTGTTTGATAATTTAGCGAGCCCTTTTACGAAGCTCGTTTATTACAATACAATTGAAAAAGAGGAGGGGACTAGTGGGGACGAAAATAATTTGATGAAGCAATAATAAAACAAACGATGCTTCCATGTTTACTTACATAACTGCGGATGAATTTTGTAGCTTCAACCATGTGGTTTTTTACCGTGTTTTTTGAAATGTTCAATTTTTCAGCGATTTGATCGTGACTCATTTCTTCATTACGACTCATTTGGTAGATGATTTTCTTTTGAGGAGGTAGGTTTTCTATAGCTTCATCATAGGTTTTTAGCAGCTCTTTTTCCAGTAAGTTATCTTCTGTCGTATTACGGATGGTTTCAATGTAATGGAATATTTCGTCCTGCAGACTTTTTTCGCGTGCTACTTTTTTAAGGTGATTGAGTACGTGGTTTAAGGTGATTTTTTTGAGGTACGCGCTAAAGTTTAATTCCGTATTGATTTGCGCTTTCTTTTGCCATAATCTGATAAAGACTTCCTGAACGATCTCCTCGGCAGTTTCTGAGGATTTACATAGATTGTAAGCATAGATGTACATTTTGCTCCTGTACAGGTTGTAAATTTGTGCAAACGCCAATTCATCGCCGTTTCTGAGTTTAGTCAGCAGCACCTCGTTTTCACTCATATCCGATTGGTCTGTAAGCATGGAGATCTATTGGGCTCAATGTTAAATAAATTTTTCTTTACAAAAAAATTAGACGGAATAGACGACAATCTTATTGATTGCTAATAAGTTAATAAGAACTAACTTTTTTGGTTTTATAGTCAACTGTAATCTTGGTGTAATTAAGTGATAATAAGCGTAGTATTAAATTTGTGCTGTAACATTATGAAAGTTTTTTGTCTAATTTTGAAAACAAATATGACAATCTTTATGAAACGTTTCCTCTTTATGGCAGTTATGGTTTTGAGCCTGAGCGCCTGTGATAATACCCAAAAAATACGGTTAAGAGCTCCAGAGCCTAAAAGTACCGATGCTACCGTTTCGACTGGAAAGGTAGATACTATTCGGAAGGATAGTTTAAATAATGATCAGGTAATTTCACACTGACATAGGGTTGTCACAACCCCATTTATTTTTGCTTCATAAATCATCAAAAAATGGAAAAGCAAATACTCCGATCATTTCCTGTTATAGGAATTACAGTACGAACCAGCAATGCTGAAGGACATGCCGCAAAAGATATTCCTGAATTGTGGGCAAGATTTTGGAGGATTGATGTAGCTTCAAAAATCCCTGGAAGGGTGGGTAATGATATTTATAGCGTGTATACTGCCTATGAGGGGGATTATACAAAACCCTATACGACGTTGATTGGTTACAAGGTAGAAAACCTGGATCATATCCCAGATGGCTTTTCAGGTTTGTTAATTGAAGAAGGGCCATACATGAAATGTACTGCTAAGGGTAATTTATCGCAAGGCGCAGTATTTGATGCCTGGTTGGAAATCTGGAATGCCGAGATTCCCAGGGCGTATACGTCTGATTTTGAGGTATACGGAGAGCGGGCTCAAAACCCGGAAGACGCCGAAGTTGACATTTATCTGGCTCTTAAACAGTAACAGGGTTAAATTTTTACTAAGTTTGAATATACTAACTCATAACTTATGCTAAAAATAAACAGATCAATAGGGATTCCAGCGCTGGCTGGAACAATCTTATTCCTGGCTGCATGCAGTAATTCCGATGTTAAAACGGGCGAACTTCACTCTGGGATTATCCTTAAAAACATGGATACCACTGTGGTGCCGGGCAACAACTTTACAGAATATGTAAATGGTACCTGGATGAAAAATACTAAAATCCCTTCGGATAAGGCGTCTTTTGGTGCAATGGCCATTTTAGCGGATAAAACACAGGACGATGTAAAAGCTATTATTGAAACGGCGGCAAAATCTAAATCGAAAGATGGTTCTGAAGAACAGAAGATCGGTGACTTTTTCGATTCTTATATGAATATGAAAGTGCGCGATTCGATTGGTTTAGCGCCTTTAGCTCCAGAATTTAAGAAAATTGACGCACTTACATCCAATAAAGACCTTGCCGCTTATTTTGCTTATGCAAATAAGATTGGCTTTAAGATTCCTTTCGGTCTTGGGGTAATGGAAGATTTCAAAGATCCTAAAAAATATATGCTGTATAGCTGGCAGGGAGGTTTAGGCTTGCCTGATCGTGATTATTACTTGCTTACAGATGCAAAGTCGAAGGAGATTCGCGACAAGTATGTTTTGCATATCGAAAATATGTTGAAGATTGCCGGAATACCTGATGCTGGTAAAAAAGCGAAAGAAATCATGGCTTTGGAAACCTTACTTGCTTCAAAGCATATGAAAAAGGAAGATACCAGAGATATGGCAGCTTTATACAACAAGTATGCAGTTAAGGATCTGAATAAGCTACTTGCTGATTTTGATTGGAATACTTTGCTTGTTGATGGTGGTATTAAAGGTGTAGACAGCTTGGTGGTTACGCAGGTAGCTTATACCAAAGATCTGACTGCAATTTTGAAAAATACCCCAATTGATACCTGGAAAGATTATTTGAAATGGGGCGTGATTCATGGTGCTGCAACTTCATTAAATACAGCATTGGATAAGGAAAACTTTAACTTTTATGCAACAACGCTTAAAGGTGTTAAAGAAATGAAACCACAATGGCGCAGAGCGGTAGATGTGGTGAATGACAATCTTGGCGAAATGGTGGGTAAGTTATATGTAGAGAAACATTTTCCGCCTGTAGCCAAAGAACGCATGTTGAAATTGGTTGAAAACCTGCTAAAAGCTTACGAGTCTAGCATTAAAGAGTTGGACTGGATGAGTCCGGAGACTAAAAAGCAAGCTTTGGTGAAGATCAGTAAGTTTACGCCAAAAATTGGTTATCCCGATAAATGGAGAGATTACAGTACTTTGAAGGTGATTAAAGGTGATCTTTATGGTAATCAGCTCCGTGCTACAGAATTTGAATACAACAGAACTATTCATAAACTGGGTAAACCTGTTGATCGCTCTGAGTGGGGGATGACTCCGCAAACGGTGAATGCATATTATAACCCACCAATGAATGAGATTGTATTCCCGGCAGCAATTTTGCAGCCTCCATTCTTTGATATGAATGCTGATGATGCTGTAAATTATGGTGGCATCGGTGCGGTAATTGGACACGAGGTTGGCCATGGTTTTGATGATCAAGGTAGTACTTTTGATGGTGATGGTGTGATGCGCAATTGGTGGACGAAGAAAGATATGGAAGAGTTTAAGAAAAGAACCAGTGCATTGGTAGCTCAATACAGTGGCTTTAAAGTTTTCCCTGATTTGAGCGTGAATGGAAACTTTACTTTGGGTGAAAATATTGGTGACCTTGGTGGTTTGAGCATTGCCTTGAGAGCTTATAATGCGAGTTTAAATGGTAAACCAGCTCCGGTTATGGATGGTTTTACTGGTATACAAAGGGTGTTTATAGGCTGGGGACAAGCCTGGTTAAATAAATCAACTGATGAGAATTTGAGAAATCAGGTTGGTACTGATCCGCATTCTCCTGCTAAATTTAGGGTGAATGGTGTGGTAAGAAACATTCCTGAGTTTTATACCGCATTTAATGTGAAGCCTACAGATTCATTATATCTTGCTCCTGATAAGAGAGTGAAAATCTGGTAAGGGGTTTATTAATTCATTAAAAAGGTCTGTTCAGCTAGCTGAACAGACCTTTTTTTCGTTTTATGTTTGGTTAAATATGTTTAACTGGTAATATAGCTTTCAAGTTGGGAAATAGTTTGTTTCTGATCTTCAATGATGAATTTTACCAAATCTCCGATAGATACCATTCCATGTAGTTGATCGTTATCCATTACAGGCAAATGTCTGATGTGTCTCTCCGTCATGATACCCATGCAAAACTCAATGGTATCTGAAGTCGATACTGTAATAGGATTTGCTGTCATGACTTCTTGAACAGAAGTTTCGGCAGATGATTTACCGTGTAGGATAATCTTTCTGGCATAATCTCTTTCGGTAAAAATTCCTTTTAGGGTTCCTTCTTCCATAACGAGAAGAGAACTAATGTTCTTTTCCATCATTAACTTCAAGGCGTCTAACACAGAAGATTGTTCAGTTACGGAGAAAATTTGAACCGATTTGGTGTTGAGTAATTGTTTTACAGTCTTCATAAGAGATTCATATTTAGCTAATTAAATTTAACTAAAAAAATACAGAATTACAACATTCCTTATAAAAACAATAAAATAAATAGTCTGACTATAGTACGGATAAGATCTCCTCTACGTACTTTCTGTCGTTGGCCAGTCGTGGTACTTTATGTTGTCCACCTAGCTTCCCTTTCGATTTTAGCCAGTTGTAAAATGTATTTGCAGGTGCATTATGGACTTTCGGCCTACGCAAAGCAAGATCTTTAAATCGCTTTGCATCATAGTCCGAGTTTACTTCCCTTAACGTTTGATCTAGTACATCTACAAACTTTTCAAAATCATTTGGCTGTTGGTCAAATTCTATGATCCATTCGTGGCCACCCACTTCTTCTCCTTTAAAATAGATCGGGCAAGCGGTGTAATCCTTAAACACAGCATTTGTTTCAGTACAAGCCTTGCAAATGGCTTGCTCTGCATTGTCAATAATTACTTCTTCTCCAAATGCATTGATAAAATGCTTGGTACGTCCAGTAATTTTAATGCGGTAGGGCGAAAGGTTGGTAAACTGTACGGTATCCCCAATCATGTAGCGCCATAAACCACCATTGGTAGAAATGATGATGGCATAATTCTTATTCAGCTCCACTTCGGCAAGTGATAGCGTCCGAGGATGTTCGTCCTCAAGCTGCTCTAAAGGCAGGAATTCGTAGTAAATTCCATAATCAAGCATCAATAGCATCTCATCAGAATTTACTTCATCCTGTATGCCAAAAAAGCCTTCAGATGCATTATAGGTCTCCAGGTAATACATATCATTACATGGAATCAGTTCTTTGAATTGTTCTCTGTAAGGTTTGAAATTAACGGCACCATGTATGTAAAGTTCAAGGTTTGGCCATACTTCCAATAAATGTTTCTTACCAGTTATCTCTAAAACCTTTTTGGCCAATACAATGGTCCAGGTGGGTACTCCGGCAATATTGGTTACATTCTCTTTTATGGTTGCCTCTGCCATCTTTTCCATCTTTTCCTCATAATTGTCCATCAGGGCAATAGAAATGTTTGGGGTACGGTAATATTCGGCCCATACCGGCAAATTTTTGATGAGTACAGCTGAGAGATCGCCGTAAAACGAATCTTCATTCAGCTGGTTGATTTGGTGACTTCCGCCTAGAACCAGCCCTTTTCCCGTAAGGATCTGGTTGTTGGGTCTGTTGTTGCAAAAGATAGAAAGCATATCCTTTCCACCTTTAAAATGGCATTCTTGCAAAGACTCTTCAGATACAGGGATAAATTTGCTCCTGTCGCTGGTTGTGCCTGATGATTTGGCAAACCATTTAATCTCCGAAGGCCAGAGGATATTTTGTTCCCCTTTAAGCATACGTTCAATGTAAGGCTTTAAGGTGTCGTAGTTTTGTATGGGTATCCTTTCTTTAAACTGCTGCGGGCTAAGGATGGATTGATAATCGTATTTTAAGCCCCATTCTGTATATTCCGCGCTGGATATCAGTTTATGAAACCATTCTTCCTGTACATCATGTGGGTACTTCATAAAAAGCTCGATCTGATGAACTCGCTTTTTCATATACCAAGTAAAAATTGAATTTACAATTGCCATGCGTTGGGTTTTGAATAAGGATTAAAGGTTTTTTTTACGAAGCACGAAATTAGAGCCCAGGTACACCCTTCTTACCATTTCATTGGCAGCAAGAACTTCTGGCGTGCCCGATTCGAGGATTTTACCTTCAAAAAGTAAATAAGCCCTATCGGTAATAGACAAGGTTTCCTGAACATTATGGTCTGTAATCAATATTCCTATATTTTTTTGTTTTAGTTTGGCCACAATGGTTTGAATCTCTTCAACCGCAATGGGGTCGACACCTGCAAAGGGTTCATCCAATAGGATAAAGTTAGGGTTTGCAGCAAGTGCTCTTGCGATTTCAGTTCTTCTTCTTTCTCCACCAGAAAGTAGATCCCCTCTGTTTTTACGAACCTTATGCAAACTAAACTCACTAATCAGTTCTTCCAGTCGCTCATGTCGCTCTTCCTTATTCAATTTGGTCATTTCTAAAATGGCCATGATGTTATCTTCTACGGATAATTTCCTGAATACTGAGGCTTCCTGAGCCAAATAACCAATTCCCTTTTGGGCCCTACGGTACATTGGGTCGCTGGTAATGTCTTGGTCATCTAAAAAAATTGTGCCTTCATTAGGCTTAATCAAGCCAACAATCATATAAAATGATGTCGTTTTCCCTGCTCCATTTGGTCCTAACAGACCAACAATTTCTCCCTGGCTTACACTAAACGAAACGTCGTTAACAACCGTACGCTGCTTATATTTTTTGATTAGATGCTCAGCTCTTAATATCATTTATATATATTAATTATCGATTTTTATTCCTTTAATATTTAATTGTATTCGTCTTTGTTCCTTCCAAACATTCTCCTCTATGGTATAACAAACGGAAAAAGGTTGGTTTGGTTGTAGCAGGGGTTCATATTCTTCTGCCATTCCAAATCCGATACATTCAAAAATAGGGGAATTTTGTTGTTTTATGGTTAATTTTAAATGTTTTGTACCTACAACAAAGGGACGTCCTATAAGAGTTACCGCATTTGTTACAAATATAGGCGCCACATTATGCGGACCAAAGGGAGCCATTTGCGCAATAATGCGCTGAAACTTTCCGTCTATTTGCGAAAGGTGGATTTCGTTATCAATCTTAATTTCCGGACAAAGTAGGTCATCTGTAATTGTGGCCTTTACAATCTCTTCAAAGCGGTCGGCAAAAGCGTCAATGTGTTCTGGTTTCATGGTTAAGCCAGCAGCAAACTTATGTCCACCAAATTGTTCAAGCAGATCCACACAGCCTAGTAAAGCCTCATACAGATCAAATCCCGGTACAGAACGGGCAGAGCCAGTTAGTAAGCCATTTGATTTTGTGAGTACAATTGTGGGGCGGTAATAGGTCTCCGTTAGTCTGGACGCAACAATGCCAATCACACCTTTATTCCAGCTTTCATGATAGACAACTGTTGTTTTTTTATTCATCAGAATGTTGCATTCGCCAATTAATGCTAAAGCTTCGGCGGTAATGCTCTGGTCGGATGTTTTACGATCGGTATTTTGTAAATTGATGAGTAAGCTTTGCTCAAGGGCTAGTGTGTCTTCTGTACATAACAACATTTTAACCGCCTGATTTGCATGATCCATTCTTCCGGCGGCATTGATGCGCGGAGCCAGGGTAAATACGACATCAGTAAGGGTATAATCCTTGTTTTTACCTGATATGTCCATCAATGCTTTCAAACCCATGCAAGGATTTGTGTTTAGCTTAATCAAGCCGTGGTAGGCCAGGATCCGGTTTTCATCCTCTACGGGAACAATATCAGCGGCAATACTCACCATCACCAGGTCAATATATTTTTCGTATTGTGTTGCTGGTAATTGATGTGTAATGCAATAAGCTTGCGCTAATTTAAATCCAATACCACAACCAGCTAGTTCTTTAAATGGGTATTGACAATCATTACGTTTAGGATCCAGAACAGCAATAGCAGCAGGTAACTCATCACCAGGTAAATGGTGATCGCAAATGATAAAATCTATACCTAAGGTGTTTGCATAATCAATTTTATCTGTGGATTTTATCCCACAATCAAGGGCAATAATTAAACTGAAGCCTTCGGTTTTTGCATAATCGATACCAGTTGTCGAAATTCCATAGCCTTCTTTATGTCGGTCGGGGATGTAATAGGTAATGCGATCAGTAAATTGGTTAAAGAAACTAAATGCCAGGGCTACAGAAGTAGTTCCATCAACATCATAATCGCCATAAATCAATATTTTTTCGTTTTTACTTAGCGCGGTATCTATACGCTCAATAGCCTTGTCCATATCCTTCATTAAAAAAGGATCGTGCAGTTTGGCTAGCTCTGGTCTGAAGTATTCGCGGGCCTCATCAAAGGATGAAATGCCTCTTTGTACCAAAATTTGTGCTAAACTCTTATCTATATTTAATTTTTGTGCAAGCAAGTCTGTTGTTTCAGGATTTCCTTGGACAGCCTGCACCCATCTTTTCTTCATTGTTATCTGTTTGTTTATCAATCCTTATGAATTTTGCATGACCTTATAGTTGTCATTTATGAACAGGAAGTTCACGCAGGTTCCATATCTTTGCAATGATTCGTAAATATATCATTTAATTTCTGCTTAAAATAAAACGCCATTGCAAGTTTTCACTTTATACGAAGGTTCTTATTCTGTTGCTGCGGATAAGAAATTTGTTCCCTTTAATCCGGAGACAGATGATCCTAAAAGTCGTCCGGCATCTTTGTTTATCCACGTGCAGCCCTTCCTTGTAAAATTAAATAATTCGTTGATCCTATTCGATACGGGGCTTGGGTACAGCAATGATAAAGGACAGTTGATTTTGCATGAGAATATTAAAAAAGCCGGATTTGATCCTGAAGATGTGGATATGGTACTGATGTCTCATTTACATTTTGATCATTCCGGGGGGATGATTCATCACCTTGGAGATAAAATAGAGTTAAGTTTTCCACATGCAAATTATGTCATTCAACGCGGAGAGTGGGAGAGTGCTTTTACCAATAAATCTTCTTCTTATAAAACCGAAATATTCGAATTTCTGCAACGTAATGCACAGCTTACTTTTATTGAAGGTTCTGGACAGCTGACAAATGAGATTAGCTATGAACTGACTGGAGCACACACGCCTTTTCATCAGGTTTACTTACTGGATGATGGAGTAGATAAAGTGTTTTTTGGTGGGGATGTATTGCCTGAGCCTGAGGAGCTATTAAGGAAGTTTATTGCTAAGTATGACTTTGACGGAAGAAAAGCGATGGAATTAAGAGAAGAATTTGGGATAAGGGCAGCTGCTGAAAACTGGAATTGTTTGTTCTATCACGGAAAAAGCAGAGCTACTGGTTATGTTAGCCTAACAGACGGACAGTTTAAGATTTCGTAGGTTTTTGCTAATCTAGTAACTTAAAAAGTTCAATTAATCTTTCTATAGATAAGGGTTTAGAGATAAACCCTTTCACTTTTGCATAGGTTTTTGCTTTCTCTATGTCATTCTCATACACCGAAGAAGAAAGCATATACATATCTACTTTTTTGGTGATGTTTAATGCGTCATAAGCATCCAGAAATTCCCAGCCATTCAATACCGGCATGTTAATGTCGATAAGAATAAGTTGTGGAAAGTCGGTATGACCGAGCGTAGCTTTCAAATGGTCAATAGCCAGTAGTCCATTTGCTTTGGATACCATATTGACATTATAGCCCGTCTTTTCAACTATCTTTTTGATGATAAAGATGTTAATGTCGTCGTCATCAATAACGAGAAGGTTAATTTTATTATCCATCATAAAGTTGATTGGCCCCTAGCCCAAAAATTGCTATTCGTATAAAGTTATGAAATATGTATGTAAATTGTCAATGTAGTAAACATTTATTTTATCATAAAAAAAGCCATTACTAATAATGGCTTTTTTTATTTCGCTATAAAACTTATTATCGTAGCAATAAGTTTTATTTATACATGTTCTTCCATGTAACTTTCAATTGGAGGACATGCACAAACTAGTGACCTGTCACCAAATGAATCGTTAACTCTGCCCACAGATGGCCAGAATTTATAAGCTGCTACATAAGGCAATGGAAATGCTGCTGTTTGCCTGCTATAATTATGGTTCCAGTCGTCACCTGTAACTACAGCTGCCGTATGTGGTGCATTTTTTAAAGGATTGTCTGTTTTATCAAGGGCACCATTTTCAATCGACGAAATCTCTTTTCTGATGGCAATTAAAGCATCGCAGAAACGATCAAGCTCATGTTTAGGCTCGCTTTCTGTTGGCTCAATCATTAAGGTTCCAGCCACAGGGAATGATACAGTTGGTGCATGGAAACCATAATCCATTAAGCGTTTAGCAATGTCAACTACTTCAATGCCGTAGTTTTTAAAGCCTCTGCAATCCAGGATCATCTCGTGTGCACAACGTCCATTAGCTCCCGAATATAATACTGGGTAATGTTGCTCTAAACGCGCTTTCATGTAATTTGCATTCAATATCGCATATCTGGTAGCGTTAGCTAATCCATCTGCACCCATCATAGCAATATAAGCATGAGAGATAATCAGGATGGAAGCAGAACCCCATGGAGCGGAAGATACTGCGTGAATAGACTTTCCATTGTCGATATTTACTACAGCATGTCCTGGTAAATAAGGCACAAGGTGTTTTGCTACACCAATTGGGCCCATACCTGGACCACCACCACCGTGAGGGATACAGAAAGTTTTATGTAAGTTTAGGTGGCAAACGTCAGCACCAATATTACCTGGGCTAGTTAAACCAACCTGAGCATTCATGTTTGCGCCATCCATATAAACTTGTCCACCATTCTCATGGATGATGTTACAGATATCTATAATGCTCTCCTCAAATACACCATGTGTAGAAGGGTAGGTCACCATTAAACAAGAAAGGTTAGCAGCATGTTCTTCAGCTTTCGCTTTTAAATCAGCAACGTCAATGTTTCCGTTTTCTAATGATTTCACAATGATAATCTTCATTCCTGCCATAGCAGCAGAAGCTGGATTAGTACCATGTGCTGACGAAGGAATTAAGGCGATGTTACGGTGTGCATCACCACGATCATTGTGGTAAGCTCTGATCACCATTAAACCTGCATATTCACCTTGGGCTCCTGAATTTGGCTGTAAGCTCATCGCGGCAAAACCGGTGATTTCGCTTAACCATTTGTCTAATTCATTAAATACAGTATAGTAACCTAAAACCTGATCTGCTGGTGCAAAAGGGTGGATTTTACCAAACTCTGGCCAGGTAACAGGAATCATTTCTGTAGTTGCATTTAGTTTCATTGTGCATGAGCCTAAAGCAATCATTGAATGACAAAGTGAAAGATCTTTAGTTTCTAAAGATTTGATATAACGCAACATTTCATGTTCTGAACGGTGCGTGTTGAATATTGGGTGCGTTAAGTAATCTGATGTACGTTGTAAAGCTGCAGGAATTACAGTCTCCACGTTTTGATCATCCATTTCTACTGCATCAGCCGCAATGCCTTTTACTTTTGCAAATATTTTGGTTAGCAATTGAATGTCTTCAGCTGAAGTAGTCTCATCTAAAGCAATGGTAACAATGCTGCCATTGTAATGTAGATTAAGCTCATTGTCAATACACTCTCTGTGGATAGAATCCGACAGGTTGCCAAGGTCTAATTGGATCGTATCGAAATAAGCTTTGTTAAGTTGTTTGTAACCTAGTTTTTCTAATGATTTAGCCAGGGAAACTGCCAATCCGTGTGTACGCTCAGCAATTAATTTTAAGCCTTTAGGACCATGGTAAACAGCATAAAAACCAGCCATAATAGCTAGTAAAGCCTGTGCAGTACAAATGTTAGAGGTTGCTTTATCCCTGCGGATATGCTGCTCTCTGGTTTGTAAAGCCATACGCAAAGCGTAATTGTTATTACTGTCTATCGTTACACCAATAATACGGCCTGGGATAGAACGTTTGTACTCGTCTTTAGTCGCAAAGTAAGCCGCATGAGGACCACCAAAGCCCATCGGTACACCAAAACGTTGCGAAGTACCAACTACAACATCTGCACCCCACTCTCCCGGAGGAGTTAATAAGGTTAGACTTAATAAATCGGCTACAACAGTAACTTTAACATTTTTATCATGTGCCTTTTGTGCAAAACCGGTATAATCAAATACCTCACCATTACCAGCAGGGTATTGGATGATAGCGCCAAAGAACTCTTCACTAAGCTCGAAAGATTGGTGATTACCAATCACAAGCTCAATGCCATAAGGGTTAGCACGGGTTTTTAAAATATCTATAGTTTGAGGGAACAACAATTCAGAAACAAAGAATTTTGTAGCGCCTTGATTTTTACGCAGACTGTATTGCATAAACATAGCTTCAGCAGCAGCGGTACCTTCATCTAAAAGAGATGCGTTTGCAATTTCCATACCGGTAAGATCAATCACCATAGTCTGGAAGTTTAACAACGCTTGTAAGCGGCCTTGTGCAATTTCAGCCTGGTATGGAGTGTACTGAGTATACCATCCTGGGTTTTCCATTACATTGCGTAAAATAACACCTGGAGTAATGGTGTCATAGTAACCCTGGCCGATATAAGATTTGAAAACTTTATTTAAAGAAGCCGTTTGTTTTAGTGCTGCAAGGTAATCTTTTTCAGATTTAGCCTTTGGCAAATTCAACGGTTGCTTTAGTCTGATAGTTTGCGGTACTGTTTGTACAATCAGTTCGTCAATAGAACCCACACCAATGGTGTTTAGCATTTCATTGGCGTCCTGTGTGTTAGGGGCAATGTGACGGTCTTTAAAGTCCTCTTTGTAATGAATATTTAAGCTCATGAAGTCTATGAATAAAAAGTTGCGCAAAGGTAATAAAAAATACCCTTAGCTTCAGTCAAAAAGACTTCATAAAACTTTATGCATTAATGTTTCAATTGTTGCAGATACATTTGTATGGTGTTTTCAAGCCCTAAGTAAAGCGCATCGCTGATGAGTGCATGACCGATACTAACCTCAAGTAGGCCTGGAACGCTTTGCGCAAAATATTTCAGATTGTGCAGATCAAGGTCGTGCCCAGCATTAATGCCTAGTCCAAGTTCATTTGCTTTATGTGCTGCTGCAACATAAGGTAAAACGGCTTTTTCGCGGTTGTCGAAGTAATTATGTGCATAAGCTTCGGTGTATAGCTCAATTCTATCGGTTCCGGTTAAGACAGCAGCTTCAACCATTTCTACTACAGGATCAACAAAAATAGAGACTCTAATACCTGCTGATTTAAACAAGTTAACCATTTCCTTTAAATAGGCTGCATGTTTGATAGTGTCCCAGCCATGATTAGAGGTGAGTTGTCCGTCGGCATCTGGAACCAGGGTTACTTGTGCAGGCTTATTTGCCAAAACAAGCTTTACAAATTTTTCTTCTCTACAATTACCTTCAATATTAAATTCAGTTGCAATTACAGCTTTTAAATCGAAAACATCTTGATAACGAATATGTCTTTCATCAGGTCGTGGGTGTACCGTTATCCCTTCAGCGCCAAAACGCTCACAATCTAAAGCTACTTTTACAAGGTCCGGATTATTACCGCCTCTGCTATTGCGAAGCGTAGCTATTTTGTTGATATTTACTGATAGATGTGCCATGCACAAATATAAAAGAAATAACTATGTCAATACGATCTCTCTTTGTTTTTATAGCCTTTATCAGCATTTTTAACAGCAGTTACGCTCAGGAAAGCAAAAATGTTTTTAAAGGGTATCCTGTTATTGCACATTCAGATACGCTGTTTTTGGTTAAAAATAAGTTGGGCTCTTTGTCTGCCGCAGAAAGGGCTGAAAGAACCTCTACAAAAGTAGTCGCGCTGTCAGAAGACTTGCTTTTTGTGCCAGATTCGTTAATTACAGTAAAAGATTCGGCACTAATAGATATTGCTTACAAAGGGGATGTGTTGCTAAGTTTGTCGAAAGCTGATGCAGATTCGGTAAAGATGGATAGGGAAGTGATGGCTAAGGCTTATCGTGATATTGTTGCAGAGAATATAAATACCTATAAAAAGGAGACCGATGTTACAGAGTTATTAAAACGGGCTGGATTGGGCTTGCTTATCATTGCCATTATGGTGATGTGTATTTATTTCCTAAATAAGTATTCGAACAGGTTCAATGCCTGGTTACGTGTTAAGCTTCATGCAAAGATTTCAGGCTTTAAGATTAAAAACTATGAGTTAATTAACTCTAAAAATGAACTCCTCCTGATTCGAAAGGTATTGAACCTGATTAAGATAGTTGTGATATTTATTCTGGTCTACCTAACGCTGCCTATTGTATTTAGGCTTTTTCCATGGACTAAGCCCTGGAGTGACAGTTTGATTGGATTTGTGCTTAATCCATTAAAAAATATATCGAGTGCAATAATCAATTTCATTCCTGATTTAATTACGATTGGAGTCATCGTTATTGTTTTTCATTATATAAAAAAGATGGTTCGGTTTTTCTCTAATGAGATTGCAGCTGAGCGGTTAAAGATCAATGGGTTTTATCCAGATTGGGCCAAGCCAACTTATAACATTGTGAAGATCATTCTAAATGCATTTATGATCGTGGTGATCTGGCCATTTATTCCAGGTTCAAATTCCGAAATATTTAAAGGTGTTTCTGTATTTTTGGGAGTTTTGATTTCATTTGGCTCTTCATCTGCCATTAGTAATGGTGTGGCTGGAATGGTCATTACCTATATGCGCCCATTTAAGATTGGTGATGTGGTTAAGATTGGGGATACAACGGGAGCTGTCCAGGAAAAATCGTTGTTGGTAACTCGTGTTTTAACCTTTAAAAACGAGGTGATCACGATCCCAAATAGTGCAATTTTAACCGGAAATACAGTGAATTATAGCAGTCTGGCTGCACAGGATGGTTTAATTGTTCATACTACAGTAACCTTGGGCTATGATATTCCCTGGGCTACAGCGCACGAGCTGCTAATCAGTGCTGCGCTAGCCTCAGAGGGGGTAGTTAAAGAAAAACAACCTTTTGTATTGCAAACAGGATTAGAAGATTGGTATGTGTCTTACCAATTGAACGCTTATATCAGTAATCCTAAAAGGATGCCAGCCATTTATTCCGAAATTCATAAGAATATTCATATCGCATTTGATGCAGCCGGTGTAGAGATTATGTCGCCGCATTATCAGGCGATCAGAGATGGAAATGCGAGCACGGTTGTGAGTCCTGAAAAATCATAAAATGAAAAATATAAGCGATAAGGCAGTCAGTCTGCTTAGTTTCATTGGTTTAACTTTTTTCTTAGCTGTACCAGGCTTCGCACAAGTAAGTGTTGCGAATTACACTAGGTATTTTGCTGTAGTTAAATATGAAAATAAGACGCAGTTGGTGTTGCGTAAGTTTAAAAGAGATGATGTTGATTCCTTTTTGATTGTTGATCCTAATGAACTTACGACAGAAATAATTCCAGATGATCGGGTAAGTCCAAAAGCGCTAACCTGGAAGGAGGCACTTAATTATTTTAGCGATTCGCCATATGCGAAGACCATAAACGATGCAAGGCAATTATCCGGGAGTTTGCAAGATGCCGGGATCATTCATGGCTTTCCGAAAGAAAAGGGGATCACACTTACGATCGACCTTTGCCCCTCTCATAAACCGCTGGATAGGATTATTTTCAGCTCATTGATTACAGAGTTTCAGCGAACAGAAAAACCTGTTCCTGTGGCTATATCGATTACAGGAAGATGGATGCTGACCCATAGTAATGATTTGAAGTGGTTGAAAGAGCTCGTCCGTTCGGGGGATATTGACATTACCTGGGTAAATCATTCTTACAATCATCGGGTAAGTGCCAAGGCCCCACTTAAAACGAACTTTCTATTGGAGCCAGGAACCGATCTTAATTTTGAAATACTGGGGACAGAAATTGCAATGATCCAGCAAGGGTTGCTGCCCTCTATCTTTTTTCGTTTTCCAGGTTTGGTCTCTGATCAGCAAGTGGTGACTAAATTGCTTTCTTATGGAATTATTCCCGTAGGTAGTGACGCCTGGTTGGCAAAAGGACAGACTGCCAATTCTGGCAGTATCGTTTTGATTCATGGCAATGGAAACGAGCCTCTAGGCGTGAAAGACTTTATTCAGCTGTTGAAAAATAAACAAGCCGCGGTTAAAGGTAAGCAGTGGCTGTTATACGATTTAAGTGAAAGCATTGAGGATGAGTTTGAGAAATAAACGTTTTCGGATTTAATGCAAAAAGGGATGCAATTCTAAAACTGCATCCCTTTTCTATTTTTAACAGATTTTGTATCTGTTGTTGTGATTAGTATCTGTAAGCTTCTGGCTTGAATGGACCTTCAACAGGAACACCAATATAATCAGCTTGGTGTTGATCTAAAACATCAAGTTCTACACCAATTTTAGCCAAGTGTAAACGTGCTACTTTCTCATCTAAATATTTAGGAAGAACATAAACTTTGTTCTCATATTTATCTGTGTTAGTCCAAAGTTCTAATTGAGCTAGAGTTTGGTTTGTAAATGAGTTAGACATTACAAAACTAGGGTGACCAGTTGCGCAACCTAAGTTTACCAAGCGACCTTCAGCCAACAAGATGATGTCTTTACCATCAATTGTATATTTATCAACCTGAGGTTTGATCTCTACTTTAGTATCGCCATAGTTTTTGTTTAACCAAGCTACATCAATCTCATTGTCGAAGTGACCGATGTTACAAACGATCGCTTTATCTTTCATAGATTTAAAATGCTCAGCACGAACGATATCACAGTTACCAGTAGTGGTTACAATGATGTCAGCTTCTTTTACTGCTGTGGCGAATTTTTTAACTTCATAACCTTCCATTGCAGCTTGTAATGCACAGATCGGATCAATTTCTGAAACGATTACACGTACACCTTGCGAGCTTAAAGATTCAGCAGAACCTTTACCCACATCACCGTAACCAGCAACAACAGCAACTTTACCAGCCATCATTACGTCGGTAGCGCGACGGATCGCATCAACTAACGACTCACGGCAGCCATATTTGTTATCAAATTTAGATTTAGTAACTGAATCGTTTACATTGATAGCAGGTAAATGCAAAGTGCCATTTTTCATGCGCTCATATAAACGGTGTACACCTGTAGTTGTCTCTTCAGACAAACCTTTGATTGCTGGAATCAATTCAGGGAATCTATCAAATACCATGTTAGTCAAATCACCGCCATCATCTAAGATCATGTTTAGTGGCTGACGCTCAGGGCCGAAATGTAAAGTTTGTTCGATACACCAGTCAAAGCTCTCTTCATCTAAACCTTTCCAGGCATAAACCTGAATACCTGCAGCAGCAATCGCAGCAGCAGCGTGGTCTTGTGTTGAGAAAATGTTGCAAGATGACCAGGTCACTTCTGCACCAAGTTCTACTAATGTTTCAATTAAAACCGCAGTCTGGATGGTCATGTGTAAACATCCTGCAATGCGGGCACCTTTTAAGGGTTTTGATGGTCCGAATTCTTCACGTAATGACATTAAGCCCGGCATTTCTGCCTCTGCCAGTCCGATCTCTTTGCGGCCCCATTCTGCCAGTGAAATGTCCTTAACTTTGTAAGGAACGTAAGTTGTCTCTACTGATGACATATTGTGTTTGTTTAAATGAAGTGCAAAGTTACAGCATTACTTTATCAATAACAAAAAAGCACCCCTCTAAGGCATAGTATTGACAATGAGGGTATAAATGGGTAGCGCTAAGTAATTTAATCGTAAAAACTATCTCCTTAAGACGCTACACCTTTGATGCTAACTGCGAGTGCTGTACATTTGTATGTTCAAATAGGAATTATAAAAGTACTTAAAGCATATGTATCCAGAATATTTAGTAGAACCAATGCGTGCAGAACTTACTAAAGTAGGTTTTGAAGAATTAAAAACAGCAGAAGACGTTGATAACGCTATCAGTGGTGAAGGAACCGTATTTGTTGTTGTGAACTCTGTATGCGGTTGTGCCGCTGCAAACGCGCGCCCGGCAGCAAGACTGGCAGCAGCTAATGAAAAACATCCTGATAAACTGGTTACAGTTTTTGCAGGTATGGAAAAAGAAGCAGTAGATAGAGCAAGAGGTTATATGATGCCTTTTCCTCCTTCATCACCAGCGATGGCCTTATTTAAAGATGGTAAGTTGGTGCATATGATCGAGCGTCATCAGATTGAAGGTCGCCCGGCGCAAATGATTGCAGATAGCTTGATCGGAGCATTCGATCAGTATTGCTAATCGTTTAAACGAAAGATTTTATTCAAAGGGCTATCCGATATGATGGCCCTTTTTTATTTAGTAAGAAAGATGATGTAAAACCTTCCTGTATAATTCATCAGGTAAAAACGGTTTGATCACGATGTCATCAATCCCAGCTTCTGCTACCCTTAACTCTATCTCTTCAGGCAAGTTGGCCGTAAGTGCAATAATAGGGATGATAACTCCGTTTTGACGCATTTTAGCGCTAGATTTATAACCATCCATTACCGGCATATGTAGATCCATCAATATCAATCGATGTTTATTTACATCTAGCTTGTCTAATGCTTCTTGTCCATTTAATGCTACGTCTATGGTTGCACCCCAGCGTTCCAGATATCTTTGCGCTACAAGTACATTCATCAGATTATCTTCTACCAATAAGATATGAATACCAGTAAGCAATTGATCACTCTCATTGGGTAGTTGTTCCTGTTTGTTAAGCTCTAATGATTTTAAGCTCTTGTCAAAAGTTTGTACAAAATAAAATGTAGATCCTTTACCTTCACAACTAATCAGGTTTAGGGAGGAGTTTTGAAGTTCTAATATGCGTTTACAGATAGATAATCCCAGGCCAGTTCCGCCAAAACCTCTGGATGTCGAAGAATCGGCCTGAGTAAACCTTTCAAAAATAAGACGTTGCTTATCCTTTGAGATGCCTATACCCGTATCTGTAACTTCAATGTTTAAGGTTATAGTTTCATCTGTTTGCGCGATCACCTTTAGACCTACCTGTACAAAACCCTGATTTGTAAATTTGATAGCGTTGTGGACCAGGTTGGTAATCACTTGAGATAGACGGGTAGGATCACCCAGTAATTTGTGCTTAAGTGTTTTGTCAACATTTAGGGTCAAACCAATGCCTTTGTCGTTCGCTGCCCCCTGTAATCCTGAAACAATATTCCCTGCAATTGAAGATACATCCATCTCAATGTGCTCAAAGGAGACTTTTCCTGCTTCAATTTTATTGAGGTCTAAAATATCATTTACTATAGAGAGCAGATTGTTTGCAGAGAAAAGCATGACATCCAGTTGTTCCTTTTGGTCATTTCTGGGCGCGTTTTTTAAGAGCAAGTGACTCATCCCAATAACTGCATTTAAAGGAGTTCTGATTTCATGGCTCATCGTACTCAAAAACTCACTTTTTGCTTTTAATCCTTGCTCTGCTTCAACTCTCGCTTTTTTCAGCTCAAATGATACCCTATGTGAAAGTATGAGCGATTGAAGAAAGAAAAAGCTGATATAAAAAAGAAAACTAAGAAATTGAAACTGTGGAATAAAAGACCAGTAATGAAGCAAGGATATAGCGAAGACTGGCATCAGTGCAAATGAACTCATCAATGTGTAAATCGCGCCGGGCCTTTTTCTGATATAGGCCAATGTATATACGTATGGTACATAAACCAGACAGAATAGCATTACTGCCAGAAAGGGGTTCATTAATTGTGTAAAATATATAGGTGCTAAAAAAAGTGCAGCTAAAGAAAAACCAAAACAGAGCAAGCAGATACTTTTTATAACACCCCTATTAATATCAGCCGGATAGAGATAACGTGTGTACAAGGCGAATAGCCCTATTCCTAAAAATAGGGCTAAATACTCAAGTCGTGTGGTTAAATACCAGCTTAGATTAGGCAAAATCGTATGGAGTACATAGTTGTCAATTCCGATAATTCTGTAGCTATAAACTATAGAGAACAAGGAGAACAATAGAATCGCTTTATCTCTATTGCCCATTAAATAAAGCCCGAGAAAGAAAAAACCGCCCATAATCAAACAGCCGGTTAGTAATAGATCAATAGCTTCAGACTGCTTTCTTTTTAAAATAATGTCTTCTTTTTTGCCGATCCACATCGTTTTTTTAATACCCCCCTTACTATGGGTGAAGTTTGCTACCTGTAGCAATAGGGTTAGGCTATCCGTATTGCGAGGTAGCTCTATTGTTCTGTACTCCCAATAAGGAACAAAGTCTTTGGCAGTTGTACTAACATGCCCATTTGATGCCATTTGATATCCATTGACAAACACGCGGTAGGCACTGTAAGCTTCGGGCATTGCAATTCTTAAAGGGATATCAGTTTTAGGAAGCAGAACAATCAGCTTGTAAGTCGCAAAGCCTTTAGCAGGATAGCTTTTGCCATTTATTTTGTCTGTCCACCTAAAGGGAAAATCTACCAACTTTCCCGGGCTTAACTCAGGTTTACCAGGTGTTAAAAGTTGATTCCAGTAGAATAACCATTCACCATTAAGTGCTATTTGATGGTTTAACAATTGATCGCGAAGGTCTATAATGCCATTTTTCGCAATGGGAACTATTGCTTCAGATTTTGCAAAAACGGAACTTGAGAAGCAGTAAAGTACCAGTAGTGTGCTATATATATACTTTTTTATCTTCAAAAGAATTATTGAAATGATTAATTAATGATGTTGGATTAATTAGTTAACGATTTTAATTTTTGCGCTAATATAGGGGTAATTCAGAAAGTTATGGGAATCAAATTAGAAATCCTTATTTAGCAGCTTTTCAAGTTCTCCGAATGAGACATTCATTCTTACTCTTCCTTGTTTTGCGTAGGCGATTTCCCCGGTTTCTTCCGAGATAATAACCGCAACCGCATCTGTGGTTTCTGATACGCCGATACCGGCACGGTGACGTAGACCAAATTGTGGTGGTAGCTTATCGTTGTCGGTTAACGGAAGGATACAGCTCGCGCTCTTAATCTTATTCTCCGCAATAACAACGGCCCCATCATGGAGCGGGCTATATTTCTGAAAAATGCTTTCCAGTAAGCGCTTTGATATTTTTGAGTCAATGAGCTCACAGCTGTTGGCAAAAAGTTGATCGTCGTAAAACTTAACAAATACGATTAGTGCACCTGTTCTCGACTTTTTCATGCTTTTGCAGGCATCAATAATGGGCTTAATTCTAATCAGGTTATTTTGTTCGATATTTTTGCTGCCGAATAAATACCCCCACCAGGCCTTGTTTTGCTGCAGAAAGGTGTTTTTCCCTATTAAGAGTAGGAATCGACGGATTTCCGGCTGAAAGATCACGATCAATGCAATAATTCCTACACTCATAAACTGGTTAAGAATGCTAGACAATAGGTTCATGTGCAGTGCATCAACGATCCAATGGATCGCTAGGATAATCACCATGCCCAGTAAAAGATTTACAGCAAGGGTGTTTTTGATGAGGTTGTAAATGTAATATATGATGAGCGCGACAAGGATTATATCTACTGCATCTGTAATGGTAATCTTTAAGAAATCGAATTCAAGTGTTTTCAATGTGTTTAATTATTGTTTTGCAAAAATGCATCAGCTTAATTACCGCCAAGTTAGGAATTTTTTAGCCATATTATTGCTGTTGTGTCTTTCCAACCAATGCGATACACTCCGCTGCGGCTTTTACATCGTGAACACGTAAAATGTTAACGCCTTTTAGTAAGGCTATGGTATTCAATGTTGTAGTGCCATTTAAAGCCTGTTCAGGGCCTCCTCCTAAAAATTTATAGATCATAGATTTTCTCGAAAAGCCGGCAAGAACAGGGAGCTCAA
Source organism: Pedobacter sp. ok626 (assembly GCF_900100435.1). Classification (GTDB taxonomy): domain Bacteria; phylum Bacteroidota; class Bacteroidia; order Sphingobacteriales; family Sphingobacteriaceae; genus Pedobacter. The sequence continues at coordinate 167,837 of NZ_FNEX01000011.1, forward strand.
AAATGTTGAGGTCGCTGATGTGCTGCAATAATTCATAATTTTGATCAAGCGTTTTAGAAAAGCCAAAGCCAGGGTCGAGAATAATGTCTTTTACCCCGAGCTTTTTAAGCTTGTCTATCTTTTCAGAGAAATAGCTGGTCATCTCCAGCATCAGATGGTGGTAGTTGGTATGCTGCTGCATGGTTTTGGGTGTTCCCTTCATGTGCATAATGATATAAGGAACATTTAAATCAGCTACAGTTTCAAACATAGCCTCATCCATTTCGCCAGCCGCAATATCGTTTATGATATGTGCTCCGGCTTCAATTGCTGCCCGGGCAACCTTGGCTCGAAAGGTATCTATGGAAAGCAAGGCTTCTGGGAAAGCCTTACTAATGGCTTCCACACCTGTAACAATTCTGTCTATTTCCTGCTCTTCAGTAACGTCATCAGCACCAGGTCTCGACGAATAGGCCCCAATATCAATAAAGCGACCGCCTTCATTTATAATGGTTTCAGCACGCTTCAGCGCCTGTTCAACAGTGCGGATGCGGCTTTCGCTATAAAATGAATCAGAGGTAAGGTTTAAGATTCCCATCACACAGGGAGTGCTTAAATCAACCAGCTTACCTTTCAGGTTTAGTGTGGTCTTTCGGTTTAAAAATGTATCTTTAGCCATTGTTTTAATACAAACTTAGATAAAAAAGATATCGTATTGAAACGGGTTTGAACTTATTATTTTAATTGTTTTGGCAACAAATACATCTCAGGAATTCGACGCTGTTATCGCAGTTTGCAAATCGCTTTTTTTAAAGAAAACAAAAGACTACGGAACCGCGTGGCGAATATTAAGACCGGCTTCTATAACCGATCAGATTTTCATTAAGGCACAACGTATTCGTACGTTAGAAGAAAAAAAAGTCTCTAAAGTAGGGGAGGACATCACTTCCGAATACATTGGCATCATTAATTATTGTGTGATCGCCATGATGCAATTGGATTTGGGCGAGCATGATCCATTGGAAATGGAACTGAAAGCCGTTGAGGCCGTTTACGATACAAAAGTAAATGAGACCAAGGAATTGATGTTCAACAAGAATCACGATTACGGTGAAGCCTGGAGAGACATGCGCATTAGCTCATTAACGGATTTGATTCTGATGAAAATCCTAAGGGTAAAACAAATCGAAGATAATTCAGGACAAACATTAGCGTCGGAAGGCGTAAGTGCCAATTATCAGGATATGTTAAATTATGCTGTTTTTGCATTGATTAAATTGGGCGTTCAATAATGAAGAAGATTGTATTAAACTTTTCGAGGATCTTTGTTGGTGTTCTTTTTATTTTCTCAGGATTAATTAAAGCCAATGATCCACTTGGGTTTGGCTATAAATTGCAAGAGTATTTCGATGTATTCCATATGTCCTTTTTGGGTGGGATGGCTACAGGAATTGCCATATTACTTTGCGTATTTGAAATCGTACTAGGTGCATTGTTGCTGTTTGGCTTTTGGAGTAAGAAAGTAACAAGTGGACTATTAGCGGTAATTGTCTTTTTTACCTTTTTAACCTTTGTGTCTGCTGCCTTTAAGGTGGTTACCTCTTGTGGCTGTTTCGGGGATGCAATTCCGCTAACTCCATGGCAATCATTCTCTAAAGACCTTGTTCTATTGGTGTTGATCATTTATTTATTTATCAATCGTGATCTGATCAAACCTGTTACTACAAACTTGAAAGTACAGCAAGGCTTATTTGTTTTTGTAACATTGGCTTCCACAATATTCGGCATATTTACTTACAGCACATTGCCTGTTTTAGATTTCTTGCCTTATAAAATAGGTGCAAACCTTCCTCAGTTGATGAAAATCCCTGAAGGAGAGAAAGGTGATGAGTACGCCATTATGTACAAGATGCACAATAAGAAGACTGGTGAAAAGAAAGTAATGAGCGATAAGGATTACTTGAAAACAGAGATCTGGAAAGACGAGAATTGGGAAATTGTAGGTGATCCAGACAAGGTTTTAGTGAAAAAAGGCTATGAGCCTAAAATCAAAGACTTGTTGATTACTGACGCTTCAGGTACCGATTACACAAAAGAACTGATAGAGAATCCTTATTATAGCCTGGTTATTGTGGCATACAACTTAAACGATACCAATGAGAAAGCCATCGCTGAGCTCAATGCATTGGCTTTAAATGCAGCTGAGCAGTTTAACATCAGAACGGTCTTGTTAACATCTAATTCTGCCAGTGATGCAGATGTGTTTAGCAAACGCATGAAGTTATTTGCCGAAGTGTTTTATGGCGATGCAGTACCTTTAAAAAGTATGGTTAGATCAAATCCTGGTGTAATGTTACTTAAAAATGGAGTGGTGATTAATAAATGGCATTACAATACAGTGCCTTCTTTCGATAAGCTTGCCGATATGTATTTTAGTAAATAACTATGTTTCAATACGCCATCAAAAAAATCTTATATGGATTTGCCGTAATGGCAGGCGTTATTGTAGTGGTGTTTTTTTTGTTTAACATATTGCCTGGTGATCCCGCAAGAATGACTATGGGGCAGCGGGCAGATGTATCCTCTATTGAAGCTGTGCGTAAGGAATTTGGATTGGATAAATCTAAGCCTGCACAATTTTTCCTTTACCTGAATGATCTCTCGCCGCTTGGCATTCATGAAAATACAGAGGAAGGTAAAGAGAAATATCATTACGTAAAATTGATTTCATCTGGTGAGGAGGTATTGGCGCTTAAATGGCCATACCTGAGGCGTTCCTATCAAACAAAACGTGATGTAACTACTATCTTGTCCGAAACGGTACCCAATACCTTTATATTGGCCCTTACTGCAATGATATTTGCAACACTGATTGGGGTGTTTTTGGGTGTGCTTTCGGCAGTTCATAAAGATACCTGGATAGATAAGGCTGCAAATTCATTTGCCATTCTAGGTATTTCTGCACCCTCTTTTTTTGCCGGAATTATCATAGCCTGGCTGTTTGGCTTTGTATTGAGTGATTATACCGGACTCAATATGTCGGGCAGTTTATATAGCTATGATCCTTTTAAAGGCGAAGTCATGACCTGGAAAAACCTATGGTTGCCTATGGTCACTTTAGGATTAAGACCCTTATCTATTATCGTGCAGCTAACCAGAAGTGCCATGCTTGATGTACTGGCACAAGATTATATCCGTACCGCTAGAGCAAAGGGGCTAAGCCGAAATGTGATTATCTATAAGCACGCACTAAAAAATGCATTAAACCCCGTGATTACCGCGATATCGGGTTGGTTTGCATCTTTATTGGCAGGATCTTTCTTTGTAGAGTATATATTTGGATATAATGGACTCGGCCGTGCAACGGTAAATGCACTGGAAATGTCTGATTTTCCAGTTGTAATGGGCTCGATTCTTTTTATTGCATTCGTATTTGTAATAATTAATATCTTGGTAGATGTATTATATGCCTTTGTAGATCCAAGGGTGAAATTAGCATAAATGATGAAGATTTTTTTAATAGGTTTTATGGGCTGCGGAAAAAGCACAATGGGGAAAAAGCTAGCCGTAAAACTGGGATACGAGTTTATTGACCTTGATCATCAGATCGAGAAAAGTCTGGGAACAACAATAGCTACCTACTTTTCAACACATGGCGAAGAAGCTTTCAGAAAACTGGAAAGCGAAACCTTAAAGAACTTTGATTATCCTGCAAATGTAGTTGTGGCAACAGGCGGCGGCGCACCATGTTTTTATGATAATATGGAATGGATGAATACAAATGGTCTGTCCATATATATTGAAATGCCCGCTGCGGCATTGGCCAAACGTCTGGAAGGTGGAAAAGAAAAAAGACCCCTGTTGAGGGATCTTAATGAAGTACAAATGATCGAATTTATCGAAAGTAAACTCATTGAGCGGGATGTATTTTACAAACGCGCCCTTGTAACGGTAAATGGAATTAGCCTCACTGCCGATGCGATGAGGGCTATGATATTAAGCAGACAATAATTAATTGCCTAGCTATTTAATTTCTGAAAATGTCAGGTCTCTTCTTCATGGCCTGATCTACGGAGTACGGTCCTGAACCCACAATCCAAAACAACACCAGTAACAGCAATACAATGATGGATAACCATAACTCATTGTTAAGTGCTGAAAATCCGCGAGACAGGTTGACAAAGAATACCGCACATAGCAATATTGGAATTTGAATCACCGCCGCAAAGCGGGTCAGCAATCCAAGGGTAATAAAAAGCCCACCTACAAGATGCACAAAGCCAACAATATGCAGTCCTAAGCTCGACATGAAGCCAGAGAAACCATAAGTGTCGTTTTGCAAAATCATATCTTGAAGTGCAGCCGTATTGCTAACTATCGCAATACCTTTACTAAAGATGAGCAGGCCTAATACAATTCGGATAACATCCAGCCATTTGGCATGATGGACATCGCCCCAGTGCTCAATTTTTTGAATAACTGTCATACAGAACGCCTTCTTTTTAATGAAGTCCTCTATTAAAGTTAACGAAATTTAAGGAGAGAAACAATAGTAAAATATTAACAACAAGAGGTTTATAAACGTTCCCAGGTTAGGTCGGCCTGCATTTGTAGAACAGACGAAAACTGCTGTCTCGGTGGCAGATTCAAATAAGGATAAGTCACTTTAGATAAATAAAGCCCCTCGGGATGTGCAGGAGTGATCAAGTCTGGTGTTTTATTATTGATCAGGTAACTTTCAAACTCTTCTACGCTCAATACGCCTTTGCCAATTTTTAACAATTGTCCCATGATGATTCTGATCATTTTACTTAGAAAACGATTGGAGGAAATCTGGAAACGAAGGTGATCGCCATTCTCGTCAACAGATAGACTGGCAGACCTGACGTAGCAAAGGGTATGTTCGTACTTATCCGGACTGGTGCAAAAGGCTCGGTAGTCTTTATAATTTGGCAGTATGGCTGCTGCCTGCTTCATCTTGTCAAAATCCAGCTTATCTACTAAATAAAACGAACTCAGGCCATTCAAAAAAGGATTCTTATAAGTATGAATGAAATAGTCGTAGGATCGCTGTACCGCATCAAAACGGGCATGTTGCTGGCCATCCATTGGGATAATGTCAAAAATAGCGATGTTGCCCGGCAACACCTTATTCATCCTGAATATCAGGTCGAAATCCCAGGGCTGTTCCACATCCATATGAAAGAAAAACTGACTGGCATGTACACGTGCATCTGTACGGCCACAGCCATTAATAAATATAGGCGTTTTTAATACCTGGTTAAGCGCTTGCTCTATAACACCCTGTACATTCATTACCCCCGGCTGTTTTTGCCAGCCATTGTACTTTAATCCGTTATAGCCTATGTGAACAAAATATCTCAATCTCTTTCTTTTAATATTATTTCTTTCCTGCGCGTTTATTCAGTTCTTCAATTGGCATGTTCATCATTCTGCCAATAGGCGTTTTGCCCCGGTAAGTAATTACCTTTAGCATCGTTGCATCCTTCGGCGGTGTTAGTTTCTCGGTATACTTCGGATAAAACCGGTCGGGGAAGGAATTGTCAAAACTGTAGTAAATTTCTAATCCTGGCACCTCTGTACTCAATTCTATCTGTAGCTGCCTGTCAGCTGATCTGCTTACTTTAAAAATAGGATCATATACACTTGGCGCATATTTAGTCTCCGCCATGTCTAATCGTTTAAAATGCTGCTCTACTCTGCCAAAAAAGTTTAGCCAGTTTTTCTTGGCGGCTGGCGACCAAACCGATTCTGCAATAGCCATTCCCCTTGGCCAGGTCATGTATTCGGCCTGACGGATGTTGTATACCTGCTCTGCCCATAAATTGGCCTGGCCCCCTTTAATGTATTTAGGATCAACATCTGTCGGCACAGGCTCAAATTCGTAAGACTTGCTTAAACGGAGTGAAGCATATACCCTTGGTTCTGTTATTGCATCTGCCTGCATATAATCCAGATAAGCATAAGTGCTAGGACTCATTACTACCTCATGTTGCTTTTTAGCAGCCTCAATACCATATTTCATTCCCCTCCAACTCATTACCGCAGCACTTGGTGATAAGTCGCCATCCAGGATTTCATCCCAACCTATAAATTTCTTTCCTTTGGATTCCACGATCTTCTGTACACGCTTTTCAAAATAGCCCTGAACCTGGTGCATATCTTTTAATCCCTCTTTTTGCATTAAGGCTTTAATAGCATCATTTTTCTCCCAGAAATTGAAAGGAGCCTCATCACCCCCCATGTGGATGTATTCGAAAGGGAAAAGTGCAGCTACTTGTGTAATAACCGTATCTAGAAAAGTATATACTTTTTCATTAGCAGGACAAAGCGTATTGTCGACTAAAGCAGTAGGAGGGGCACCTCTAGACCAATCCATTATACGTTCACCAGAACGTACTTTGTAGTTCTCAGCACCCGGGGTGCAAGACAACTCAGGATAAGAAACAATTGCAGCCAAACTATGACCCGGGACATCAATTTCAGGTAGGATATTTACAAACCTTTCCTTTGCATACTGTACCAGTTCTTTAATGTCTTCCTGTGTATAAAAACCGCCATAATTACGTGGTTCATCAGCAGTAGGAGGGATGAAATTCCCAAACTCACCTACTTTTTTCACACTCCATGCACCCACCTCTGTTAACTTAGGTAAGCCTTTTATTTCTATTCTCCAGCCCTCATCATCTGTAAGGTGTAAATGAAGGATGTTGTATTTATAGCGCACCATCGCATTGATGTATTGTTTCACTTCATCCTTTGTAAAAAAATGACGGGCAACATCAAACATTAAGCCTCTCCAACCTAAGCGTGGGTAATCTGTAATTTCGACACAAGGCGCTTTCCAGTCTATTCCTTCCACAAGTTCCTTACTTTCAATAGCAGCAGGGAACAGCTGCAGCAAACTTTGTACGCCATAAAATAAACCAGCAGCATAGTTTGCCTTTATAGTAATGTGTTTTGGTGTTACAGATAGTTGATAACCTTCAGTGCCAAGTATTGGATCTGCTTTATCATTTAGAGATAGTTTGATGTTCGCAATTGCCGATTTGCTACTCATTGTTGATACAAAGCTGCCGGTAGGTACCGATAACCGTTCCTGTAGAAAAACAAGCAGCTGATGGGTTTCCGGTATAGCGGGACATTGTATGGTTACGTTGGCAGGTAAAGTAAAATGTCCTTCATGCTTAGCAACACTTACTGGCTCGGGTATTATGGAAATATCTTGAGGCAAATTAACAGGATCTGATATTTCTAATGGTATGGTGGTTTGTGCGACAGAAGTTTGACCGATGGCCGAATAACTGAATAAGAAAAAACACAAAAGGGAGAAGATATTCTTCATTAAATGAATTTTAGCGGATTATAAATTCTGGAAACGGATGCAATTTACCAATTACTTTAATGCATCCAATACCGTAAATAGTTTCTTGTTGATGCCTGAGCCTGAATAATTGTTGATATTGATAACGATGATGTACTTATTTCCGGCAGCACTGGTATGGTAACCAGCAAAGGCTGATACATTGTTTATAGTGCCACTTTTTATTTTCATGCCATTGTATTCTGGGAAGGCTTTGTAATAGTCACCAAACCAGGTTTCTTTCTGCGCTTGAAACAAAACATTAGCTACGGCCATTGTCGTAACACGATTTGCCGGCGATAGACCACTTCCATCTATAATGTTTAAAGCATTTTTATCTATGCCTTTATCAGCCCAAAATTTAATTTCCGCTATTGCACCATCGTTCGTTGTCGCCTCTTTACCAGATTTCATGGCGACTGCCTTCAATAAGGTCTCACCATATAGATTAATGCTTTTTTTTAAAAACCAGTAAGTGATCTCTGATAACGTCGGCGAAGTTAATGTGCTGATTTTTTGTGTGATCTCCGGAATAGGCTGATCGTTTAAAGCCATGATGCGCGTTGTAGTAGCCGATTGCGTTACACTAATCCCCGATAGCTTTAAACTATCTTGCAAACGGTATGCGCAATCAAAAGCGGGATCGGGTAGGGCAGCCGAAATGCTTGATTTGCCAATTCCTAATCCCCATGTGCCTCTTACGTAAGCAACAGAACCATAAGGAGGTAAGAAGACATAGGCTTGGTCTCCAGTACCCGGAGCCCCAGTTTTGACCTCGTTGACAATTTTTAAATATGGGATTTCTGGGACTGTTTTTAATAATTTCGCAGCATCATTTAGGTTCGCCCCTGTTTTTAAATAGAGGTCAAACTGATTCTCACGCCAAGACAATCCAGAGGTGCCTGCCCCATAATAATTCCCCATGTCTTGCCAAGTCCAGCCTTCGGGAGTAGTTTGCGTGCCGAATATGCGGTCATCGCCAATAATAGTCCCTTCAATCTTTTTTATGCCTGCTTTTTTGATTGCTGTAACCCATTCTGTGAGAACTACCTTTTCCTTATTCTGGTATCTATCCGAACCCAAAGTAGGGTCGCCACTTCCAATAATGACCAAGTCTCCTTTTAAAACCCCATCCTCAGTAATATTTCCGGTGTAAGCTAAAGTCGTCTGAAATTGAAAATCTTTACCAAGTACACTAAATGCTGTGGCAGCAGTAATAACTTTTAAGGTAGAGGCTGTTGCCAAACCTGTCTGCTCGTTACGAGTAAACAGCGGCTTTCCGGTATTGGCATCCAAAACACAAAGCGAAGAAATGGCATATTTGGTTTGAGGATCTGCCAGAAAAGAGTTGTAAGCTTTTTCCAGTTTCTGTATAGGGCTTTGTGCAAAAGAGAAACTACTGATGAAGAGTAGAAATAAAAAAGGTAATCCTGATCTTTTAGACATATGCTTTAAAAAAAAAAGTGATGTATGTATAACTGGTAAAAGCTATTCATACATCACTCTAACGTTTATAATTTATAAAATTATACGAGTTGGTTCTTTACAAGGTATTCAGCAATCTGAACAGCATTTGTTGCTGCACCTTTACGTAGGTTGTCAGCTACAATCCACATGTTCAATGTGTTTGGTAAAGATTCATCACGTCTGATTCTTCCCACAAATACCTCATCTTTCTCATGCGCATCTTTAGGCATCGGATATTTAAGGTTTGCAGGATCATCAACTAAAATGATACCTTCAGTATTTGCCAATAGGTTCTTTACTTCAGTTACATCAAAGTCGTTCTCAAATTCAACGTTTACCGACTCAGAGTGACCTCCCATTACCGGAATACGTACTGTTGTAGCCGTAACTTTAATGCTGTTGTCGCCCATAATTTTTTGGGTTTCCAAAATCATTTTCATCTCTTCTTTGGTGTATCCATTGTCCTGGAAAACATCAATCTGAGGGATCACGTTTAAATCGATAGGATAAGCATAGGCCATTGGACCGTCAGTTATTCCTTTACGCTCGTTCATCAATTGCTCAACAGCTTTCACACCAGTTCCGGTTACGGACTGATAAGTTGAAACAACAACGCGTTTGATCTTATATTTATCATGAAGTGGTTTTAAAGCCACCACCATTTGAATAGTTGAACAGTTTGGGTTTGCAATGATTTTATCATCAGCTGATAATTCACTTGCATTTACTTCAGGAACAACCAGCTTTTTCGACGGATCCATGCGCCATGCAGATGAATTGTCGATTACTGTAGTACCAACTTCAGCAAAACGAGGGGCCTCAGCTAATGAAGTGCTGCCACCTGCAGAAAACAACGCAATATCAGGTCTCATCGAAATCGCAGTCTCCATGTTTACAACAGCGTACTTCTTACCCTTAAATGTGATTTCCTTACCAACACTCTTCTCAGAGGCTACAGGGATCAATTCGGTTAACGGGAAGTTACGCTCTTCTAATACTTTTAACATTACGGTGCCTACCAGACCGGTGGCTCCAACTACTGCAATTTTCATCTTTTAATTTGTTGTTTTACTTGTTTTTAATTATTTAATCAATTGTATTTATGGTGAAATAATAAGTTTCCAAATATGGGTATTTTTTCAATCATAAAAAAGGGGAGTGGCTTTTGACAACCACTCCCCAATATCTTGTTAAGAATATCTCTTACTTAATCAGTTCGCGGTTTACATAATCAAAGCTTTGCTTAATGCTTACAAAAGGATCCTTCGAAAAGTTCTCTTGCTCCACAATTAAGTGCTCAAGTCCAGCCTGCTTTGCATGCTTGTAAATGTTCTTGAAATCTATGGTACCCGAACCAACCTCAGTATTTATACCGTTGTTAGCCTTATCCATATCCTTTACATGCCACATCGGGAAACGACCTGGGTATTTGTTGAATAGTGCAACAGGATCATTTCCTGAGCGTACTACCCAATACAAATCCATTTCAAATCTGATCAGGTTTTTATCTGTTTCATTTAAAAAGATTTCATAACCGGTAGTTCCACCTTCATGCTTTTCGAATTCAAAAGCATGGTTATGGTAAGCCAATTTTAACCCAGATTGTTTCACCAGTTCGGCTGCTTCATTTAAACGGCCTGCAACTTTCTTGTAATCTTCAAGCGACTTTCTTAGCGGTTCTCCTATGTGAGCAATGGTAAAATAACGATTGTTAACCGCTACAGCTCCTTCTATATATGGTTTTAACAAATCCTTGTTGCCAGTTTTGATGAATTCATCAAAACCAAAATGACCACTTGGCGTAGTTAAGCCATTTGCGGTAAGTAAGTTTTTAAATGATTTTGCATCCAGACCCCAGTAACCACCAGTTGGTGAAAAACCATAAGTCTCTACCTCTTTATATCCTGCCTTAGCAATTTTTTCTATTACACCTTTTACATCATTAGGAAGTTGATTCCTTAATGAATACAACTGTAGTCCAACTTTTCTCTTTGAGCCTGCCGCAAAAGAAATAGATGGTAGTAAAAGCGCTCCTGCTGCAGCAAGTCCCGCTTGTTTAATAAAAGTTCTTCTCGAGTTCATATACTTTCAATTTAAACGTCGCAAATATTTACGGCATCTCTTAATGATTTTATTTTATCTGCATATTTTGGAATAAATTCCTGTGCCACATAACCCTTAAATCCGGTTGCAAGGATTGCTTTCATAATGGCAGGGTAATATAATTCCTGGGTATCATCAATCTCATTTCTGCCCGGTACACCCGCAGTATGGTAATGAGAAATGTATGGGTGAAAAGTTTGGATATTACGGATCACATCTCCTTCATCAATCTGCATATGATAAATATCATATAGTAATTTGAAGTTTTCAGAGCCTAACTTTTTCGCCAGTTCTGCACCCCAGGCAGTATGGTCACATTGATAATCCTTGTGGTTTATTTTACTGTTTAATAGCTCCATTACCAGTACTACACCGTGCTTTTCAGCTAGTGGTAATACCTGTTTCAAGCCATCAACGCAGTTTTTAAGCCCGGTCTCATCATCTTTACCACGTCTGTTGCCGCTAAAGCAGATCAGTTGTGTATAGCCCGCCTCAGCAACTTTAGGAATCATTTCCGAATAGTTTTTAATCAGCGTAGCATGAAATTGCGGGTCATTCCAGCCATCCACTAAATTGATCTCCGCACCATTACACATAGATGAATATAATCCATGTTTTTTTAGTGTGGGCCAGTCTTTAGGGCCTACAAGGTCAATAGCTTTAATGCCAATTTTTTTTGCTTCGATGCACAAATCATCCAACTCCATCTTTCCAAAGCACCAACGGCATACCGAATGGTTTATATTTCCTTTTAGCATCGTGGATTTAGTCTGTTCCAGAGCAAAAGCGGGTATAGCCGCCGAAACGCCTAAAGCGGCGGTTCCGGCAACAATATTTTTCAGTGCAGTTCTCCTGCTTAGATTTTCACTCATTGGTTATTAAATAATTAAGCTTCAACTTTCTTTTTATCATTAAAAAAGAGCGTAAACAACAGGAATACTACAAATGCGATGCCCGAAGGAATGATCCAGATCATTTTCCAATCGAAAGCGCCTTCGCTGGTTTTGTAAGAGTCAGTGATTAGCCCTGCAACTTCAAAGCCAATAAGCATACCCACACCATAAGTTGCAAGGGTAATTAAGCCTTGCGCAGAGCTTTTATATTTTTCACCTGCAGCAGCATTCGTATAAATCTGTCCCGATACAAAAAAGAAATCGTAACAAATACCATGCAATGCAATACCAATGATCAGCATAAAGCTTAAATCGCTCGCATTACCATAAGCAAATAGTGCATAACGGACACCCCAGGCAAGCATACCTACTAAAATGGTCTTTTTAAAGCCAAATTTGCTAAAGAACACTGGTAATAATAATAAGAACAGCACCTCAGATACTTGTCCAATTGTCATTTTACCTGTAGGGTTTTCAAGGCCTACATTAGAAAGGAACGAATGCGCATTCTGATAGTAGAACGCTAGTGGAATACAGATCAGTATAGAAGAGATAAAGAATATGGCAAAGTTCTTATCTTTTAATAGCTTCAAAGCATCAAGACCAAGTATCTCTGATATTTTCACCTTTTCTCCTGATGCAACTTTAGGCGGAGTTTTAGGTAAAGTAAAGCTAAATAGACCTAAGATTAGAGACACAACTGCGCCCATCATGAAGGTATTTTTTAGTAAGCCTTCTTTTACACCCTGGTCAGTATCCCAATGAAATACATAGCTAATTAACAATCCGGCAGCTATCCAGCCAATAGTTCCCCAAACCCTAATGGTAGAAAATTCTTTTTCCGGATCTTTCATTTGGTTAAAGGATACCGAATTGACCAGTGCTAACGTCGGCATAAACAAAATCATGTAAGCCAGTACATATGGATAAAACCCATTGATGTCGGTAGCATTATACATCTGGTACATTAAAACGGCACCAACTAAATGTAAGATGCCTAGAATTTTTTCAGCATTAAAATATCTGTCTGCAATAAGCCCAATAATAAAAGGGGCAATAATGGCACCCCATGATTGAGTTGAAAAAACGGCGGCTGATTGACCACCAGTAGCACTAAGGTTGTGCCCAAGAAAGGTACCAAGTGTTACAAACCATGCACCCCAGATAAAAAACTCCAGGAACATCATGGTTGATAATTTGATGCGGTTATTTAAGTTCATGTTTGGTTATTTATTTCTTTTTTTTGGATCTATTATAGCTTTTTAATCATGATGTTGCGGTACCAAACTTCATTTCCATGATCTTGAAGTGCTATTTTTCCTGATTTGTAAGTTCCCCAATCTGGCCAGCTTGCAAACTTACTTCCGGCAACAAGCGATTTCCAGTTGTCGTCCCAAAGTGTAGTCGATACTACTTTTACGCCATTTAGGTATTGCTCCAGTTTACCATCTTTGCAAATGATTTCAGCTGTATTCCATTCGCCAACAGGTTTTACCGGCTCAGAACTGCTTTTAACAAGATCATACAAATCCCCTGAACGGTGTTTTGGTATTTTACCGTCGCTATGACCATCATTATCCAATACTTGCATTTCTAAACCCGTACTATAAGTTTGATGATATTTTGCTGGATCCTCCTTTACATAGTAAATGATACCACTATTGCCTTTAGGCGCAATTTTCCAATCTATTTTTAAATGAAAGTTGCTGTACTCATTGTCCGTTACTAAATCGCCACCGCCACTTTTATCTCCATTGGGATTGAAGTGTAAAGCGCCACCCTCAATAGTCCATTTAGAGCCTGCGGCAGTTTTACCGTAAGTATGCCAGCCTTTCGTTGTTTTACCGTCAAATATTTTAGTAAAACCTTTTTTGCCCGATTGAGCCTGAGCAACGCTTCCACCAAATAGTGCGGTTAACACAATGGCTGATAAGATATATTTTTTCATGTTCTTAGTTTTCTATCCTTGTTCTTTACGCTTTGTACTTTAATTCTGGTTAAACACCAAGCGACCATCCTTTACGGTATTCGCGTTTTACAAATTGATTCACGTCATCAAAATTGGTGATCTTCATGTTGGCATTGTCCCAAAGTAATTTAATGTTTCTGCCTGGATACTTAATTTTTCCTTCTGCATTTTTGCGTTGGATGTCAGTACCTCTAATCGCAAGATTAGCCATTAACAATGATTCTGTAAGCGGTCCTGCAATAGAGAATGGAGAGCTTAGCTCTTTTTTGCCATAACCAGCGATACAAGCATCAACCCATTGTGTGTAATGACCGTTAGCGCCATCTGGAACACGAGCAAATTTTTGTGCTACTTTGATATTCTCATTTCTGCTTAAAGGAATTAAACGTGGATTTGCACCATAAGTACTAGCCATCATTTTACCTTTTGTCCCAACAAACAAGGTGCCGTTTCCACCGTCGCCAAATGTATCGTTGGCGCCTAATTCTTCAGGCCTTTCAGGTTGTATACCACCGTCCATCCAATGTACAGTAACGTCACCCTTTGTTTTATTAGTCTTAGGGAATTTTAAAGTCACATGACTTGATGGTGGGCAGCTATCAGGGAAATACCCTCTTTTAAACTCATCAACATATACAGAACCAACGCTAGCCTGAACTTCAGTCGCGTATTTTAGATTTAAAACACTGAAAGGAGCTTCCAATAGGTGACAACCCATATCTCCTAACGCTCCGGTTCCGTAATCCCACCAGCCACGCCAGTTAAAAGGAACAAGTTTATCTACATAATCTTTATAAGGAGCAGTACCTAACCACAAATCCCAATCAAGATCAGCAGGTATTGGCGCTTTATTGGCCGACCATGGAATACCTTGCGGCCATACCGGTCTGTCAGTCCATGCATAGATAGTATGTACATCGCCAATTAAGCCGGCATCATACCATTCCTTCATTAACCTTGGACCATCATTAGAGGCACCCTGATTACCCATTTGCGTAACCACTTTATATTTTTCAGCTGCTGCAGTTAAAGCACGCGCTTCATAAATATCATGGGTTAAAGGCTTCTGAACATACACATGCTTTCCTAACTGCATAGCGGCAATAGCTTGTATAGCATGATTATGATCAGGGGTAGAAATAGAAACTGCATCAAAGTTCTTAGCCTCTTTTTCCAACATTTCACGGTAATCCCTATAATACTTTGCTTTTGGGAAAGCTTTTACGCTCGCCGCAGCTCTACTATCATGTACGTCGCAAAGGAATCCAATATCGGCTTTTCCGCTTTTATAGATACCGGAAATATCCGCTTGTCCTTTACCGCCAGCGCCTATACTTGCAGTAATAAGTCTATCGCTAGGGGCTAAAAAGCCTCTTCCACCCAAAACATGGCGCGGTACAATCATAAATGCCGATGCTGCGATAGCGGTGGTCTTTAGAAAGTTCCGCCTGGATGAAGATTCTTGATCTTTTTTTGTGTGGTCCATTTGTGTGTGGTTCTAGTTGTATGGTTCTTTTTGTGTGTTGTTTATTTTTTTAGCGATAAAATATAGCTAACCATTTTTTTCGCATCATCTTTACTTAAAGCTGAGTGTGGCGTCATAGGAACTTCACCCCATACTCCTTTACCACCTGCAATGATCTTATCCGCAAGATGATTTACATTTTCGTCATTTAAAGGGTATTTAGCTGCGATATCTACATATGCTGGGCCAATCACTTTTTGTACTTTGTTGTGACAGCCAATACAGTCAGATTTTGCAATCAATTTTTCTCCTTCGCCTTTAACCGCGGGAGCTTCAGCTGCTGGAGTCTCAGTAGTTGTTGCTGGGCTTTCAGTAGTTGTTGTAGTACTTGTAGTTGAAGAACGTTCTTCAGGACTTGAACATGAGGCCATTGCCAATACAAGGCAGCCTAGTGCTAATAGTGTTTTTTTCATCAGTTTAATTTGTCTTTAACGGTGATGAAGCTATCATGTGCTACCAAAAAAATATTCGTTTCGGTTTGTGTTCTGCAGCACATGATGGTTTCATTTTATTGTTTTATGGATTCAGGCCTAAAATCTTATTGTTGAAATTATCATCTCCACCGGAAGAAGCAAAATCATCAAAAGCCCTGTCTGTTACTTTAATAATATTCTTTTTAATAAATTCAGCACCTTCTTTGGCGCCAACCTGAGCATCTTTTATGCAGCATTCCCATTCCATTACTGCCCAACCCTTATAATCGTATTGTGCCAGTTTACTGAAAATGGTTTTGAAATCTACTTGTCCATCCCCAGGAGAACGGTATCTGCCGGCACGGTTGGCCCAACTTTGATAACCGCCAAAAGTACCCTGTTTACCTGTAGGATTAAATTCTGAATCTTTAACATGGAATGCTTTGATGCGCTCATGATAAAAATCGATGTATTGGATATAATCTAGTTGTTGCAATACAAAATGCGAAGGATCGTACAGCAGACAGGCGCGGGGATGGTTGTTTACCTTTTCAAGGAACATCTCGTAAGTGATGCCGTCAAACAAATCCTCTCCAGGATGTATTTCATAACAAACATCCACACCACAAGTATCAAATTCATTAAGGATCGGCATCCATCTTTTTGCCAGTTCCGTAAAACCTGCATCAACCAGGCCCTCAGGGCGCTGCGGCCATGGATGGAACATATGCCATAATAAGGATCCGCTAAAAGTAGCATGTGCATTTAAGCCAAGATTTTGTGAGGCTTTTGCTGCATACTTCATTTGTTGAACAGCCCATGCTGTTCTGGCTTTTGGATTGTTTTTATAAGCATCTGGTGCAAAAGCATCAAAGGCAAGGTCATAAGCAGGGTTTACTGCTACCAGCTGCCCCTGTAAATGAGTTGATAGTTCGGTAATCTCTAATCCGTACGACTGAACTTTTCCTTTCAGCTCGTCTGCATAAGTTTTACTTTCTGCTGCTTTTTGCAAGTCGATGAAACGTGCATCCAGTGTAGGCATTTGAATACCTTTAAATCCAAGGCCTGCTGCCCATTCGCAAATGGCATCCAATGAATTGAATGGGGCTTCATCTCCAATAAACTGGGCTAAGAAAACTCCTGGTCCTTTAATCGTTGTCATTGTTATTTATATTTTAAAATCAAACCATTTCTGGTCCGACTGGCTCGAAGCCACAGTGTTTTCAATAAAAGCCATTCCCCTGATGCCATCATCAACATTCGGGAAGTCGAGCATTGCTGCTGTCGGCGTTCCGCCTTGTAGTTTTGTTCTCAAAGTCAGCACAAAGTTTCTGTAGATATTTGCAAAAGCTTCAAGGTAACCTTCTGGGTGACCTCCCGGTACACGGGTATTGTGCTTCGCAACATCAGATAGATAAGCTTGTCCAGCACGATATATCTGTGCAGGTTGATCTAACCATTTAACAATTAAAGTATTCGGTTCCATTTGGTGCCATTCCAGACCACCTTTTTCTCCGTACATTTTGATTTTTAAGGCGTTTTCTTCACCAGCAGCAATTTGCGAGGCGACTAAAACTCCGTTTGCTCCGTTGTCAAACTTAAGCAGCACATTACCATCATCATCTAAACCTCTGCCTGGCACCACGATGTTCAGGTCAGCACAAAGTTTAGTAATCTTCAATCCAGAAATGTATTCCGCTAATTGCGCTGCATGAGTACCTATGTCTCCCATACAACCACTTTTTCCACTTTTTGCAGGATCAGTACGCCATGCTGCGCCAGCATTACCTTCACGCTCAGTAAGTGTGCTTAACCAGCCTTGAGGATACTCGACCATGATCTTTCTGATGGCACCCAATTGGCCTTCAGCAACCATATGTCTAGCTTGTTTTACCATTGGATAACCAGAGTAAGTATGCGTTAAGCATAAAATCAATCCTGTTTCCTTAACCTTTTGTTGCAATTGCTTAGCCTCATCAAGCGATAAAGCGATAGGTTTTTCAATCACCACATTAAAGCCATGATCAAGCGCCATCATTGCAGGAGCAAAATGGGCAAAGTTAGGCGTTACAATCGTTACAAAATCTATCCGTTTATCCGCAGGTAATTTACTCTCCTGCGTAATCATCTCTTCATAATTTAAGTAAGTCCTGTCCTCAGGAAGGAACAATATTTTACCAGATTCCTTGGCAACTTCAGGGTTAATACTCAATGCACCACAGCAGAATTCAACCTGCCCGTCAATATTTGCAGCTATACGATGAACGGCGCCGATAAAAGCATCTTTACCGCCACCAATCATGCCCATTCTAATTTTTCTATTCTCCATTAAAGGTTACCTTTTTTTAATTCACTAACTGCAAAATCACATGCTCTGGCCGTTAGTGCCATATAAGTTAATGATGGGTTCTGACATGCGGCCGAGCCCATGCATGATCCATCGGTTACAAAAACATTTTTTACTTCGTGCATCTGGTTCCATTTATTCAAAACAGATGTTTTAGGATCGTGGCCCATACGTGCTGTTCCCATTTCATGAATAGCCATACCCGGCGCAGAACCTTTGTCAAATGTTTGGATATCTTTAGCACCAGCAGCCTCCAGCATTTCTGCTGCATCATTCATCATGTCAACACGCATTTTGCGCTCGTTATCTTTAAACTCGCAATCGATGGCCAAAACAGGTTGTCCCCATTTGTCTTTTTTGCTTTTATCGATGTAGACTTTGTTTTCAAAATAAGGAAGTGATTCACCGAATCCACCTAAGCCCATATTCCATGAACCCGGAACGGTCATTTGATCTTTAAAATCACCACCAAAGGCCAACTCTGCTACATCAGCATGCCAGTTACCGCGACTTCCGCCGCCTTGGTAACCAAAGCCTCTTAAATAATCACGTTTATCATTACCCATGTTCTGGTACCTTGGAATATAAATTCCATTGGCCCTCTTTCCGTAGGTATATTTATCCTCAAATCCTTCTATTCTACCATTTGCACCGGTACGGAAATGGTGATCCATTAAATTATGTCCCAATTGTCCGCTGCCATTACCTAAACCGTTAGGATGCTCATCAGAAGTAGAGTTTAATAAAACGAAGGTGGTTCCTAGAGTTGATCCGTTTACGAATACAATCTTTGCAAAGAACTCAGTAGTCTCCATTGTTTCCGAATCGATAACTACTACACCTTTTGCTTTTTGGGTTTCTTTATCATAAATGATAGAGTTTACCAATGAAAACGGGCGTAATGTTAAGTTACCTGTAGCAACGGCGGCTGGTAGAGTTGACGATTGCGTACTAAAGTAGGCGCCAAAAGGACAACCTCTACTGCAAAGGTTACGGTATTGACATTTACCACGGCCGCCATGCTCAACCGTTAAGTTGGCTGTACGACCAATGGTCATGATCCGCGATTTATTCCATTTGGCTTCAATACGTTTCTTAACTTCCTTTTCTACACAATTAAATTCCATAGGAGGGAGGAATTGACCATCTGGCAATGCCGGCCAGTTTTCAGCGCGTCCGCTGATACCTGCAAATTTCTCTACATAATCGTACCAAGGGGCAATGTCTTTATATCTAATCGGCCAATCTACACCGTGACCATCTTTTAAGTTATCTTCAAAGTTCAGGTCACTGAAACGGTAGCTTTGTCTACCCCACATTAATGATTTACCACCAACATGAAAGCCGCGGTACCAGTCAAAACGCTTTACTTCAGTATAAGGGCAGTCGTGGTCATTTACCCAGAAGCTCTCATTAAATTCTGTATACGGATAATCTCTTTTTTGTACCGGATGGGTTTCTTTTTGCGCTTCGGTCAATTTACCCCTGTGCTCAAATTCCCAAGGCTTTTTCATAGCCGTGGTATAGTCTTTTATATGTTCAACGTTCCTGCCTCTTTCCAGCAATAAAACTTTTAAACCTTTTTCAGTTAATTCTTTTGCTGCCCAGCCGCCACTAATTCCAGATCCTACAACAATTGCATCATAAGTGTTCTGTGCTGTTGCTTTAACATTTAAATTGCTCATTATTTAATTATATAAAAAGGTTTACGACCAAACTTTCTGACCAGGTTTTAAATCTACGCAACCATCGTAGCGACCCGGAATTTCAACAAATGCATAAGCCTGAGTGGCTCCAATTTCTGATGTGAAATAACCCAGTAGGGTAAGGTCTCTGATGATAGAAAAGAAACGCGGTTCCGTTTTAGGAGGATCCTTAGGAAGTATCGAAATCGTGCCGGTACCCTCGGTGGCTGATTTTGCCTGATCTACAGGGTTTGTCTTCTGTCTATCTCTTTCAGCTTGTTCCTGTTTGTCAAGATTTTCCTTTTCT
Organism: Pedobacter sp. ok626; assembly: GCF_900100435.1. Classification (GTDB taxonomy): domain Bacteria; phylum Bacteroidota; class Bacteroidia; order Sphingobacteriales; family Sphingobacteriaceae; genus Pedobacter. The sequence goes on from NZ_FNEX01000011.1 coordinate 187,909, forward strand.
GCTTTGGTAGCAGCAACGGTTACGTCCCTAAGTTTACCTAGCAATTCCTGACGTTGAGCTACGGTTAGTTCCAGGAAGGATTTTTTATATTCATCCTTCGCTTGCTTGTCCAGATCTTCAAGGCCTTTAACAAAAGCTTTTTGTGCATCGTCCGGGTAACAATCCTTTATCATCATCGCAATGAACGGTCCAACACCCGCCGCTTTTGCGCCAGGAGAACTCGTTGTAGGAATGATAATGTCTGCGACCTCAGTAATCAGTTTTTGCTGATCTTCCGTAAATAAACTGCCTTTTGCCTTAGTGGTTGGTGAATTGCAACCCTCCAGAAATACGCCAATTGTAGTTGCCGATAACGCGCCCCCCATTAAAAAGGCAACGTTTCTCACTGCTTCTCTTCTGTTCATATTTGGTTGTTATTGTGTGTTTAAACTGCGTTTTGTTTTGTAATATTAAGCAAAATAAAATAGTTAGTGTCATAAATACACCATAAAGTAAATATATAATGTTTTTGTTACTAAATCAACTTTTTAACAATTAGTTGTATAGAGGGATTTGAAAATAGCCCAGCAATACGCTGTAAATAATCAACTATAAATTTTGGTTGCTACGAACATTTTTGAATAGGTTTGTTCATTTATTTACCTTTGCCAAAATCCATAAATTATTTATGAGTGAAAAAATATTAGTATTAGGTTCTAATGGCCAGATCGGCACTGAACTAGTTACTGCCTTACGTAAAGCATATAGTGAAGATAATGTAATTGCCTGCGATATCCGCAGACCTGATTATGATATCAAAAATTCTGGACCTTTTGAGTTTGTAAACGTACTTGAAAAGGATACCTTAAATAACATCTTTCAAAAATATAAGCCAACACAGGTATACCTGCTGGCTGCGTTACTGTCGGCCACAGGCGAGCAAAATCCAAAGCTAGCCTGGGACTTAAACATGAACGGGTTATTGAATATTTTAGACCTGGCCATTACTTATAAAACAGCAAAGGTTTACTGGCCTAGCTCTATTGCGGTGTTTGGGCCAAATTCGCCTAAAGACTTAACTCCGCAGTTTTGTGTGATGGACCCAAATACAGTATATGGAGTAAGTAAACTTGCCGGTGAGCGCTGGTGCGAATACTACTTTAATAAGTATGGTCTGGATGTACGTAGTATCCGTTACCCTGGACTGATTAGCTGGAAGGCTGCCCCAGGTGGAGGTACAACGGATTACGCGATTCATATCTTCCATGACGCGTTGATGAAAGGAACTTATGCTTCTTTTTTAAATGCAGCAACAGAATTACCGATGATGTATATGGATGATGCAATAAGGGGAACTATTGAATTGATGGACGCAGAATCGAGTAAAATCTCTATCCGTTCTAGTTATAATTTTACAGGTGTAAGCTTTACGCCTGAGATCCTTGCTGCTGAAATCAGAAAGCATATTCCAGAATTTACCTTAACTTACACCGATAATGATCCACGTCAGCAAATTGCAAATAGCTGGCCAAGGTCTATAGATGACAGTTACGCGGCTAAAGACTGGGGTTGGAAACCAGAATTTGATTTAGCAAAGCTGACAATAGACATGTTAAAGAACTTAAAAAAATAAAGTATCTGGTCAAAGGGGGATCCTGTCGACTAAGAGAAAGTAAAAAATAAAAATAGAAAATGGGAAGAGCATTTGAATTTAGAAAAGAAAGAAAATTTAAGCGTTGGGCCAAAATGGCCGTGCAGTTTACCAGGATAGGTAAAGAGATCGTAATGGCTGTAAAGGATGGCGGTGCTAGTCCTGATACCAATTCGCGTTTACGTACCGCAATCCAGAATGCCAAGGCAGTAAATATGCCTAAGGATAGGGTAGATGCTGCAATCAAACGTGCTTCTAATAAGGATGAGAATGGATACGAAGAGTATGTATACGAAGGTTATGGACAGCATGGTGTAGCTGTGCTTATCGAAACTGCTACAGATAATACCAACAGAACAGTTGCTAACGTACGTAGCTACTTCAATAAAACTGGTGGTACTTTGGGTAAAACAGGATCATTAGATTTCATCTTTAACCGCAAGTCGATCTTTAGATTTATCCCTGGAGAAAGAGATCTGGAAGAATTGGAGTTTGAATTGATCGATGCTGGTTTAGAAGATTTATATCTTGAGGCTGATGAAGAAGGAAATGATATTGCAGTAGTACAAACTGCATTTGAGGACTTCGGAAAAATGCAAAAAGCGCTAGAAGATCTTGGTGTAGAAATGAAAAGTGCTAAACTGGAACGCATCGCTTTATCACATACTGCTGTAACTGAAGAGCAGGCAGCTGATGTTTTCAAATTAATTGATAAACTGGAAGAGGACGATGACGTTCAGGCCGTTTATCACAATATGGCTGAATAGCTTTAATAAAGCTATTTATGCTTAGAAAATAACCACGGCAATAATTCGGGCTCTGCAAAGGCAGAGTCCCAGCTGTTGTGGTTCGCATTAGGGTATAGGGTTAGCTTAACAGGACTGCCTAGTACTTTTAACTGATCAGCGATGCTTGTTGAATATAGAACAGGGACCACATCGTCTTTCTCCCCATGAAATATCCACATTGGCGTATTTTTATACTTTTGGACATTAGCCACGTTATCACCTCCACAAATCGTAAATGCAGCAGCAAATAGTTTAGGTTTGCGTCTTAGTAATTCGTAAGTGCCCATTCCCCCCATTGATAATCCAGCCGCATATACTTGATGTTTATCTACGTAAGGTTTTTTAGCGAAATTATCTATCATGGCCAATAAGGCTTGCATAGCTTTACTCGGTTGGCCTGCTTCCTGGAAAAGGAATTCTCTATTGCCTGTAGCATCTTGTTTAAACTCTACATTAGACCAGAAGCTGTCAGAGCTGCATTGCGGAAATACAATAATCGCAGGAAACTGTTTTCTTACTTCTTCCTTCAAAAATAAGCCCCCTCCATGGGTCAGCTGACTTTGGTTATCATTACCTCTCTCTCCACTTCCGTGTAGGAAGAAAAGGATTGGATACTTTTTGGTGCGGTCAAAATTTTCAGGAAACAGCACTCTGTAGCTAATACTGTCCTTTCCCTTTATAAAAGTAACTCTCTCGTATTTTGTTAAATCTTGAGCTTTACTGTTTAAACCGTAAGACAGGAGAATGATGGAGAAGGTTAGTTGGAGCTTGTTCATTTAACTAAATTATCGAATTCTGCTGGCTTCTACAATACTCTGGTGATGGGTGTTGTATCTTCAGCAGATTTATCTGAACTTGTAACTCCTTGACAAGGGGGGCGCTGACATCGCCTCTTTGTTAGTTTCATCAATAAAAAATCGTATATTTGTGTAATAAATCCTTAATGAAGCAAATTAAAGATGAATTACAGAGTATCATTATCGAAAATGGACAGGATGGCTACAGAAGCCAACTCAAAAAAGTCCACAATTTCCTTAGAGGAAATGCGAAAACAGGCTCAAAACCTGAAGAACAAAAGCGTCTCAAAAGTGAAGAAGAACAACTCCTGATTGAGTTTGCTAAAAAAGAGAATCTTATCTTTTCTGGGGATATATCAGAAGATTTATTCATAAGCGAAGGAGCTGAACAAAGGGTTTACCGTTTTGATAATCATAGTGTGATCAAACTTAACGGGAGCGTCTTTTACGAATATTGGTTAGACTATTTTAGCAGCCTGCTGATTCATAATTATTTTTTTAAATCAACCCTATATGAATTTCTCGGTTTTAAAATAATTGACAATGCTCTTTTTGCGGTTGTCAAACAAGACTTTATTCTAGCTACGGAAACAACTGACCTGAAGGCGCTAAGGTCTTTCCTTGAATATAATCAGTTTGACCACGTGCGGAACAATGATTATCAAAATGCTAAGTTGGGTATCATTTTTGAAGATTTGCATGATGAAAATGTTCTTTGTTGTGATGGCTTACTTTATTTTATCGATACAGTATTCTACATTACACCAAATTTCTACAGCGAACAGAACTTAATTTCATAGCTTTCTATTAAACCCTTTATATTTCAAAAACTCTTTTCGCATAAAACGAACTGCGCGGCTCATTTGTACCTTTGCATTATTTTCTGAAATATTAAGAATTGCTGCGATCTCGCTAAATTTATACTCTTTTTCTAAGCGCATAAGTACAATGTGCTGTCCACGCTGTGGAAACTTTTGTGTAATCCAGTATTATATTTTCTTCAATCATAACGTACAAAAAAATGCATACCTATAAAAGATTACGTTATGATTGAAACTTTTGTTGTTTTTGGTAAACATTCAATTATACTAGAAGTTTATGATCGAAGAATTAATTACTCGTTCTGGGAATTTGGTAATCAATTTCTACAAATGGATGCGATTTGAAAAATTACTTAATTAAATCTATAGTTAATTTTTTAGATATTTTTTTTATTTAAAGTTTCTAATGATATTTGGCTAGAGGTTATAGCCCTGAATTTAGACCAAAATATCAAGCCAATGAACTAAAGAAATATAAACAACCTATCAATTACTTCTTAAATGAGGTATTAATTTAAAGAGTCTCGAATGCTCAAATTCTCACAATTAATGAACCGAGGCAATAGATTAAACCCATAACAAATATTGTTGTACTTTTGACGGTGCGCTATAGTGTTATGGGGCTATTGTAATCCGTGTTCAAGGTCGTGAGAAGCCGAGCGTTGCGGATTTACTTTAGGCCCCTAATACTAAGCGCATCTTCATTTTTAACCCGATCTGTGGTTAAAACCGATCTCTAAGCCTACTGCTAAAATCTCGCGAGGGACTCCTATTATCAACTGTTTAACAAACAATAATATGGAACTCAACGACGAAGAAAACAACGAAAGCCTTTATTTTATTCTGGAACCAAATGCCGAAACGGACATCCCTGTCCATGTAGTTTTTGATGACGCATTTGCCGCTAAAGCCTATTTCAACAGGTTTCGAACATTTAGCGATGCTCAGATTCTGGAATGCCGCCTTAACCCAGGTTTTTACACCGATATCACCAGGGACTGTTATTTTATCCAGCTAGAGAGAAATTCCGATGTATATGTGATTTCACTGGCCAATGACCTGCAGCGATCTGAACTTGCCATCAAGGAGCATTACTTTTTTGAAGGAGATCAAATTTGCATTTATCTGATGGCATCATGCGAAGAGGAGGCTGTAAAAGCGGCTCGCAAGATACGTGATAAGGCTATTGCAAACAATGAGTTTGTAAGCAAGCAGAGTTTAGGGCAAATTTTGGGAAGAGCCTGAAATGGCTTTGTCAGGCAATGAAATAAATAGGGGATAAATAGGGAATAAGTAGAGGTAAAATAGGGGGTTGCTTTAGCCTTGCTTTAGGGTTGGCTTAGGGTTGCTTTACCCTTGACTTACCCTAGGGGTAAAGCAACCCTAAAGCAAGGGTAAGGCAACCCTAAGGCAACCCGCTACTCATTCCCTATTTATCCCCTACTTATTCCCTTGTCATTGCAGAAGCATGCCTTGTCCTGATATTACTTGTTGATTTAGGCTAACTCCACCTAGGTTCAGGCTAGTTATTCCTAATTTTGTTTGTTTAGAGGTGATAAAACAAATTTCGTTTCCATTACATCTCTGGAATTGCCTCCGATATAGATTTTGAAATCACCAGGCTCGGCAATAAATTTTAAAGCAGTATTGTAGAATTTCAAATCCTCTTCAGTGATTTTAAAAATTACTGTTTTACTTTCTCCGGGTTTTAAACTGATTTTTTGAAAAGCTTTCAGCTCTTTAACGGGGCGGGTAGAGCTGCCTACAAGATCCTGAATATATAACTGCACGACTTCTTTGCCTTCGAAAGCTCCTGTATTTTTTACCTCAATACTGGCAATGATGGATTCACCAGTTTTAAAGCTGGTTTTGCTTAGTTTTAAATTGCTGTAAGCAAAAGTAGTGTAACTTAAGCCGTATCCAAATGGATAAAGCGGATCGTTGCTTACATCAAGGTAATTGGAACGGAATTTACTAAACCATTTGCCCTCTTCTAATGGCCTACCTGTACTTTTGTGTGCATAATATAGCGGAACTTGACCTACATTTTGAGGGAAGGTCGCCGTCAGTTTTCCAGATGGGTTTACTGTGCCAAACAAAACATCTGGAATAGCATTCGCAGCTTCAGTACCGCCAAACCAAACATTTAAAATCGCAGGTACATTTTCATTTTCCCATTTCAAAGCCAAAGGTCTGCCGGTAAATAAGACTAGCACCATCGGTTTACCCGTTTTAAGTAAAGCCTGCAACAAATGTTTTTGTACCTCAGGGATTTCAATATTTGTTCTGCTGGAGGCCTCACCACTCATCTCTGAGCTTTCGCCCAATGCAGCGACCACTACATCAGCTTGTTGAGCTAGTTTTACAGCTTCAGCGATAATTTCTGCTTCAGGACGATTATCGCGTGGGATATCCCGGCCAAACATAGTTCCCCTTTCCTGGTATTGAGCATCAGCAAGCAAATTAGAGCCTAGACTATGTAAGATTTTAACTTCGGTACCTGCTGCTGCCTGCATTCCTTGTAAAAGAGATTTGGTGTTGGCCAAGTCGCTATTTACACTCCAGGTGCCTGGCATATTGGAACCAGTATTGGCTAAAGGTCCTATTAAAGCAATGGTGCCAGTTTTTTTTAAGGGTAGGATCTGTTGGTCATTTTTTAAAAGCACAAAAGACTCGCTAGCTGCTTTCCGGGCAAACGCAAGGTGTTCTGGTTTTAGAATCTCTGTTTTTGCTCTTTCTTCATTGCAATAACGGAAAGGATCCTCAAACAAGCCAAGTTTGTATTTGGCTTCCAGTACAAGGCGACAAGCCTCGTCAACCCTTTGTTGTTTTACCTTGCCTTGCTGAACTGATTTTTTAAGCGTGGTTAAAAAGCCTTCGCCAACCATATCCATATCTACGCCTGCATTTAAAGATAAAGCCGAAACAGTTTGAAGATCACCCAGACCATGGTCTATCAATTCGTTTACGGCAGTATAATCGGTAACAACCATACCTTTAAAACCCCATTGCTTGCGCAATAGATCCGTCATTAACCATTTGTTGGCCGTTGCCGGAACACCATTGATGTCGTTAAAAGAAGTCATAATGCTACCCGCTCCAGCATCAAGGGCAGCTTTGTAAGGTGGCAAATACTCATTGTACATACGATCCAGACTCATGTCTGTTGTGTTGTAATCCCTTCCTGCCTCTGCAGCGCCATATAAAGCAAAATGCTTTACACAGGCCATCATGGTATTGTATTTCGAGAGATCATCGCCCTGGTAGCCTTTAACCATTGCCTTTGCAATTTGTGATCCGAGGTAGGTGTCTTCTCCGGAACCCTCAGAGATACGGCCCCAGCGTGGATCCCTGGAAATATCGACCATAGGGGAGAAGGTCCAGTTTATTCCGTCGGCAGTGGCTTCAATAGCAGCAATGCGGGCTGTTTTTTCTATTAATGCCATATCCCAGGTACAGGAAAGGGCAAGTGGAATAGGGAAGGTGGTTTTATAACCATGAATCACATCCTGACCAAATATAATGGGTATTTTTAGTCGGGTTTGTTGAACTGCAATTTCCTGCGCCCGACGGATGCGCGAAGGAGTAGTCATGCTGAAAATGCCGCCTACCTGTCCTTTTTTTATCTTGCTTTCCACATCTGTACTTACAGCAGATCCAGTGGTGGCTTCACCTCCTGTCAGTAAATTTAGCTGCCCTATTTTTTCATCTAGTGTCATTTTCGACATCAGGTTGTTGAGGAAAGTGTCCATTTTTTTGTTGGTCGAAGGAACTGCCTTTTTCTGTTGCCCAAAACCGGTGTTAACGGCCAGGAGCAGGGATAGGGAAAGTAAGGATAGGAATTTCATTATGTGTGTGCTTGTATGTTCTTTTATTGTTTTACTGATGGAGGCAAGGCCGAACTCGTAAAACCAAGTTTATTTAAGCCTTTTTGTATTTCTGGACTGCTCATAAAGAGTTTCCACAGCAGACCACTGCGATAATTTTCAATCATCACAATAATAGGTCCCTGATCTATGGCCAGATGCGATTTTGCATACCAGTTGTGCTGTTCGCTAAAGGCATCAACAAAGCCATATTCACTCCATATTTTATTGCCGAGATCTTCATAGAAATGCCTCAATGCTTGCATAGAATATTCGGGGGTATAAGGGAAGGCAGATAGGGCTGCTGTAGGCGTAATTACACCTAGGTCTTCATTGGGCGAATGGGCTGCGTAACCCTGCCAGCTATCGCTAGCCGTTAGCCCCCAGCTGTTTGGTCCGTAGCCTTTGTATTGTTTTGGATTTGCAAGGCAATAGGCCCTGTTTACTAGTGTATGATTTTTGTTCTGCTCCCAGTAATCGGCATACCGGTCTTTCAATCCCCTTGGGTCCAATCCTAAAAAGGAATAATGGGAAAAAAATAGAGGACCACCATTGTCAAAGCCGAGCGGTAACTTATGCCCATAAAATTCTTTACCATTCAAAAAGAAATTGCTTTGTGCCCAGCCTCTGTGGTAAACAGCAGCCGATACCGGATATCTTGTTGCAGAAGCTGCGAGTACGTAAGTAATGAGGCATTCATTGTATCCCCTTAGTGGAAAATTCATTGCCCAGCCATTGTTTGGACTCCAGTGCCAGTACAATACTTCTTCTCCCCCTTTAGTAAACCAATCCCATTCTACTTCATCCCAGAGCCAGGTTATGCGGTTCCTCAACTCACTTTCTACCGGGTTATCTGCATTGAAATATTGTTTGGCAGTTAGTAAGCCCTGGAATAGAAAAGATGATTCGACCAGGTCGGCTCCGTCGTCTTTGCGACTAAATGGGATGGTTTTGCCTGTTGTGCCATTAAGCCAATGTGGGAATACACCATGGTAAGCATCGGCTTTAGCTAAAAATTTAACCATTTTTAACAGATACGCGGATGCGCTGTCGCGATTGATCCATTTTCGGTCAGTAGCCACGATAGTTGCCATAATTCCAAACCCTGTGCCTCCTGTGGTTACCACTTCATCCCCATAGCCAAAGGCAACATTACTACGTTCACGCGCCATGCCGCTAACCGGATGACCAAAATTCCAGAAATATCTAAAGGTTTGTTTTTGCACAAGATCCAATAGTTGATCATCACTTAATCCCTTCTGGATTTTTAATTGTGAAGGAATATTTTTTGTGTTGTTTTTTTGCGCCTTCGCAGGCTGCGGAACTATTATTGAACAGGATGTGAGCACCAGAAAAAGTACTGTAAAAAGTCTGCCTTTTGCCATAATTATTATTGCTAAAAAAGGCTGCTGACCAAAATCAGCAGCCTACAGTTCATTTGTTCTTTAGAAGCCTGGGTTTTGAGTAAGGACCCCGCCACTCAAGTCAATTTCAGTCTGCGGAATTGGCCATACTTCATTACGACCGGCTTTCCATCCTTTAGGACCAAAAACTTCAGTTCCGCGTCCTTGACGAATCACGTCGAAATAGCGGTCAAACTCCATTGCAAATTCAACACGTCTTTCTCTGTAAATTGCTTTTCTCATTTCATTCTGATCGGTTGTAGTTACCTTAGGTAGAATGGCCGTATTTCCTTGACGAGCCCTTAGTCTAACCTGTTCCAGAGAAGAGATCGCCTGACCACTATTGTTTAGTTCGTTGGCGGCCTCAGCATTCATCAGTAATACATCGGAATAGCGAAGCATACGTACATTTTGTTGTGCACCTTCGTTAAAGCCTGATACAAACAAGGAGAAAGGAACATATGATTTCTGGTTGTACATTGGGTTATCTCCTGTTGCTGAAATCACGTCGCCCGACGGTGTAGTTTCGCCTCTGAAAATGATGGTCGCATCCCTTCTTGGGTCTCCGGTTTCATAAGCTGCTGCCAGATTGGCTGAAGGAACATTAAATCCCCATCCGCCACCGGTTACACCGCGTACACCTTGTACCTGAGAATATTGAGAATTAGAAGCATCTTTATTATTTGGCAATAATGCACACTGGATTTCAAAAATAGATTCTACGCTATTTTCATTTTCTATCCTAAACACCTTTTCGTAGTTGGGAAGCAAGGAATAGCCCATGCCCATTACCGTATTGGTGTAAGTCATTACATCTGTCCACTTTTTAAGGTACATCGCAACTTTGGCATGTAAGGTTAATGCTGCGCCTTTTGTTACACGGCCAATATCTGTTGTTGCAGTATAAGATGGGGGCAATACAGCTGCCGCCTCATTCAGGTCTTTCTCAATTTGTGCATATACTTCTGCAACAGATGCTCTCGGAAGATTGTAGTCTGTATTTGCATCTTTAGGAACATGTAAGCGCAGCGGAACTCCTCCGAAAGCGCGTACAAGCCTGAAATAAGAAAAGGCGCGTACAAATTTAGCTTCGGCCAAATACCTTGCTTTCAGGTTCTCATCCATGGTTATGCCTGGAACATTATCCAGTACCTGGTTGGTATAATTGATATTCCGGTATTGTCCATTCCAGAAGCCTGAGATATTTCCCTGATCCGGGTCGATCGTAAACTGATCGAATTGTAAAAAGAAACTGGCATCAGATGCTGTACTTCCTTTGTCTGCATCGTCAGAGCCGATACTTTCGATAGCAATGGCCGGAAATGCAGTGTTTTCCCAGGAACGTAGGTTCCCATAAATAGCGTTTACTCCAGCTGTGGCATCATCAGCCGTTTTCCAGAAGACCGTACTTTGTTGCTTACCTTGTTCAGGAACATCCAGGAAACCTTTGTTGCAGGAAGGCAGGATACCAATGCTAAGGGCTAAACCAATACCCAAAGCTGCTGTTTTATATAGATTATTATATTGTTTCATGATATTGCAGATTAAAAAGTAAGGTTAATTCCGAAATTGTAGGTAGCAAATAAAGGATAAACATTAGCATCCAATCCTGCATTTAAGGCAGTGTTTGGTCTGTCTGCTTTAATCTTTTCTGCATTGTCAGTTGGTATCGGGCCTACTTCAGGACTGAACCCTTTGTAACCAAAAATGTTAATTGCATTTTGAGCATTGGCATAGATTCTTACCTTTTTGATCTTCCATTTATTTAAAATACCTGAAGGCAGGGTATAACCCAGTTGTGCATTTCTTACTCTGAAATATGATCCGCTGGATACATAAAATGAGTTAGGCGCTGCATTGGCTGAGGCGCCTATGTTTGCTGAAGGGTAGGTGTTTGAAGTACCTTCTCCATGCCATCTGTTATCAAAAAGGTCTTTGCTGATGTTCTCGTTTCCGAAGCGATTGGCCAGATTAGCATTATATATGTCTACACCTGCCACACCTTGGAAATCCAAAGCAAGGTCGAAATTTTTGTAAGCAAAGTTGGTGTTAACCCCATATGTGTATTTAGGATTAGGGTCACCAATTACGGTTCTGTCGGCAGAAGTAATTTTTCCATCGCCATTCAGATCTTGATATTTAAAACCTCCAGGAGCAGCACTTGCCTGAGTAGGTGAATTGGCTACATCTGTTGCATTCTGAAAAATGCCCGCAACTTTGTATCCATAAAATAAGCCTATAGGATCTCCAACAATAGTTCTTGTAGCGAATGCGCCGTTGGTAATACCTGTGCTGCCAGAGAAAATAGGTATTTCGCCTGAAAGTACATTTATTACTTTATTGGCATTGTAGCTGATATTGCCACCTACTGAGTAAGTTAAGCCTCCTTCAGTTGTATTTGTCCATGCTGCAGACAACTCCACCCCCCTGTTCTGAATGTCGGCCTGGTTGCCTAGTAATTGATTGTCTACGGTGCCCAATGATCCCAATACAGGGATCTTAAAAATTGCCCTTGAAGTTTTTCTGTTATAAAAATCTGCCTCAACAGTTAACCTGTTTGTTAGGAAGGCAGCCTCAAAGCCAATGTTCGTACCAATTCCCTTTTCCCAAACAATGGCAGGTGGGATAAGGGTATTCACACTTTTACCGGTAAAAGGAATGTTGTTAAATATGGCAACTAGATTGCCTGTCTGGCCCACTAACTGTTGTGAAGGATTAATCGGTACGTTTGCATTTCCAATAATACCCCAGCTTCCTCTTAACTTCAATGAGCTGAACACAGTTTGATTTTTCATGAAATCTTCATTAGTGATTACCCAACCAGCACCAACTGAAGGGAAATATCCCCAGGTTTCGTTGCTGCCAAAAAATTGTGAAGCACCATCGGTACGAATAGAGGCATTCAGCAGATATTTATTCTTGAACGAATAATTTGCCCTTGCAAAATAAGAAGCGAATTTGATGAGTGAACCCTCGTCTGCTGCAGTCCTTGTGGCCGCATCGCCCAAATTAAGATATAGGTCTGCATCACTAGTAAACGGTACATTTTGTGCTGAAGCATTTAAAGTATAAGCTTTGTTACTTTGGGCAGATTGACCGAGTAGTACAGTAATGTTGTGATCTTTGTTAAATGTATTCTCATAAGTCAGCGTATTTTCAATGATCCAGTTTCTGGTTTCAACACGTTTGAGATCAAGGATACTTACATCACTTTTCTGTGCATAAGTAGCATAATATTTTGGACCATATTTTCGATTTTCTAGTTGACCGAACTCTCCACCAAAGCTGGATTTAAAAGTAAAATGTTCTGCAAATTTCAATTCTGCGAAAACATTACCTGTAACTCTGTATTGCTTGGTCTGTTGATTGAAAAAATCAAGACTGGCCTGAGGGTTAAAATTAGCACCATCTCCAAGACCTTGGCTAGTAGGATCTCCGTATGAACCATCTGCATTAAATACAGGTATAGAAGGTGAAGCAGAATATATTTGATGATAGATCGTTGTTGGAACATCTTTGGATTTACTAGAAACCCCGGTAATGTTGTAACCCACCTTAAAGCTTTTTGACAGTTGTATATCATTGGATACGCGGGCTGTATACCTCTTGTAGTTGTTGGTTTTGATAATTCCATCTTGATCAAGATAACCCAATGAGATGTTGTAGGTAGATTTGTCTGTTCCTCCAGCTATCGAAACATTATGGTTTGTTACAAATGCATTGCGAAGGGTCTGATCATACCAATCCGTTCCTACACCCAAATTATCGGTATTACTGAACACAGGGGTTCCGCCGTTTAGTCCGGCAAGTTCATTTGTAAAAATTCCGTATTCTTGAGCATTCGCCATTTTAACCTTATTGGTTACTTTCTGAAAACCGGCATAGGCATCATAGTTGATCGTTGTTGGAGTGCCCAATTTTCCTTTCTTTGTCGTAATTAATACCACTCCATTTGCAGCTCGGATACCATAAATAGACTGTGCAGAAGCATCCTTTAAAATGCTCATGTTCTCAATGTCATTTGGATTCAAAAAGTTGATGTCGTTATACCATACCCCATCTACCACATATAAAGGAGCTTGGTTTCCGAATATTGTTCCTAACCCACGGATGCGAATCTGAGGTGAAGCTCCTGGCGTACCTGTACTGGTTATGGATACCCCGGCAATTTTACCTTGCAATGCCCCTATAGGATTTGTAGATGCCTGTTTTGATATTTCTGATCCTTTTAAACTGGCTACAGCACCCGTTACGTCTAATTTACGCTGGGTTCCATAGCCGACTACTACAACCTGCTCCAGTTGCTGTGAGGAAGGAGTTAATACTACATTGATTGTTTGTTGTCCGTTAATTAGGACTTCCTGGGTTACATAACCAATATAGGTAAATACCAGGGTACTATTGGCCGATGTGTTAATGGAATAGTTTCCGTTAACATCTGTTTGTACTCCTTTAGTTGTGCCTTTTACGGTAACGCTTACTGATGGTACAGTGGTCTTGTCCAGACCATCTGTAACAGTGCCCTTAACAGTGATGTCCTGTGAAAAGGCTGCATTGGTAAAAAACAAACAAAGTGTACTTAAAACAGAGAGTTTTGTAAAAAATCTTTTCATACTCGTTTAAGTTTTTGGTTAATATTTGATAGTTAAAACTCCATTAGATTATTGGTTATAACAAGTTTTGCAACCTCAACATTATTACATCATTTATTAAAAAAGGCTATCTCATCGAGGCGGAGAATCACCGATTTTAATGCGGAAAACAGGGTTGTTGTGGATTAAACCCCATTGAGTTATATACTACAACGATGGAATTAAAAAGGTTTGGTCTGGGGGCGTTTTTTTGAGTTATGAGAGGTAATGTAGTAGTGCTTATAACTCCATAAGGAACTCTACAAGGTTTTTATCGTGTGGTACATTCAGTTTTTTTCTTAGCCTATACCTTCTGATCTCCACTCCTCGAAGGGAAATGTTTAATAAAGACGCCAGCTCTTTGCTACTCATATTCATATGTAAATAGGCGCAAAGTTTTAGGTCATTGGGTACCAGGTCTGGGTGATTGGCTTTAAGTTTTTTGAAGAAATTTTCATGCGCTTCATTAAAACTATTCTCAAATAAATTCCAGTCCCGATCATCATTCATGCCCTCGTCAATGACTTTCTGAATTCTCCTCAATTGATCTTCCGAAAGCGTCTTTCCGTGCTCGTCTTTAAGCTTCAAAATTTCTTCGCTGATTTTTTTGAGTAGCTCATTTTTGTAAACCAGGCTCATGGCAGAATTTGCTAGTTCCCTGCTTTTTCCGGCAAGTTCCGCATGTAGTTTTTCTGTCTGTAATTTTATGATTTGTTTTTCAGTGGTTTCAGCTTCTTTCTTTAGGAATATTTCTTTTTCAGCTTGAAGTTTTGCTGTAATTGCCTGTTGATCTCTAAGTAATTTTTTCTCATATAATTTCTTGCCGATATATAAGAATATAATCAGCAAAATCAGGTAGAAACCAAATGCCCACTTGCTGGCATAAAAGGGGGGAAGCACAGTAAACTCAAAAGCGGTAGTCCCACTTAAGGTCTGATCATTTATTTTCGCCCGGACCAGAAACTTGTAATTCCCATGGTTTAAGTTGGTGAAGTCTTTCTGGGAAGCGCTGCTCCAATCCGACCATTGCTTGGAATAACCTTCAAGGAAATACTGGAATTTGATGTTGGCTTGTCTATAATAGGGTAGTGCATAAGAGACTCGTATATTATTTCGACTGAAAGGGATTTCTATTGCTGATTTGCTGTTACCTACTTCGCTTATAGTGGAGTAGGTATCTGTAATATCCTCTATCTTTCTGATCAATACCGATGGCAGGCTGATTTTTTTGCTCGTTTGGGGTTCATTTGCATTGTATATCACAAAACCATCATCCACGCTGATGAGGTAAATCTGGTTGCTGATTTTGCTGATATTCTCATAATATTGAACCATCCGTCCATCCAGTATACTAAAACGGTTGGAGTCTATATCGATCTTGCCAGGCTGAGCAAAATTGATGAGGGCCATTTTACCGTGGTTAATAAACCAATATTTTTTCTCGCCCGCATTAATGACCTTATTGGAATGGGCAAAGGAACCAATATACTTATTCAGAATTTCATAGGTGGTAAAGCGATTGCTGATCTCGTCAAAAGTTAAAAAGCCTTTATCAGAAGAATAAAGCAGTTTGTTCTCTAGTGTAAACAGATTAACATTGTAACTGCTGGGTAAGCCGTTACGTTCATCGTAATATTTAACGTTGATTACTTTTTTAAAATCGGGACTAAGGCTCAGTTTATAAAGCCCTCTATAAGCATGACTTACCCAAATGTCTCCTTTGGAATCTTTTTCTATATATCTGGAAGGTTCTTTGAAGTTTTCAATTTTATAAAAATATTTCCATTGCCCGGCCTCTTTTTTATAAAGGACAAGACCTGTGTATGTACCTTGAATCAGGTATTCGTCATTTAGTTTTTTTATGGTCCAGCCTCCGCTTATGCTGGAGACCTTTTCTATATTGTTATCTTTTACGCTGAAGGTGCCATCGTTATGACCACATAGTAATTGTCCATCAATTAAGCTCAAGTCCCATACCTGGCCCTGTGACTGTGGAATAAGCTTAAAATTAAAGGGCTTAAAATCTTGTCCCTTTCCACCTATCCATGGACTGGAAAATAGGCCCTGATTGGTGCCTAGATATATTTTATTATTGTAGATCAGGCTGGAATAAACTGTGCCAAACATGCCCGTTTTATCAAAATAGAAATAAAGGGGAGAATTTAGTTCTATCCTGTCGATCCCGTTATCCAGTCCTGTCCATAAATTTTGTTCGTTATCTGCATAAATGCTTAATACCGTGTTGTTTTGAAGGCCGCTTGATTTATTAATTTGCTGTACAATATTACCATCCTCGTCAATAATAATAAGGCCGTTTAAGATAGTGCCGTAGGCATAATATTTGCCCAATACTCGAGCTCCATTATTGAGCTGGTATGTCTGTAAAAAGGGATTAGCTGCAGTTTTGAAAGGAGTGTATCGCTGACCATCATATAAAAAAAGCCCGGCTTTACTGGTTCCTATCAGTAACTGTCCATTTTTGTAAGGGAGTATTGATAATATACTTTCCGGTAAAGGTAATCCTATATTGTTTAAAGGAGCCAATTCATGGCCTTTCAACTCAAACAGCCCTTTGCCGAGCTCTTCGACAATGAAACGCTTATCAACTTTGTGCAAAAACAAAAATGAACCTGTGCTTTTAATCACACTGATTTTGCTATGCTCATAGATGTATATAGTAGTGAACGATTGGAAGATAATTCTTTTATCGTCAACATAGATCTTCCATATCTCATCGGTCATTTTGTGTTGCTTGGGGATAAGGTTGATTAACGAAAAGTATTTTAAACGCTTATCAATTACCCGCCAATAGCCAAACTCACCAAAACTACCTACATAAATTACACCGTCATTACCTGTTGCTACCGACCGCACAATTTGTTGGTTTGGCATTTTGTATTGTTGCCAATATTTTCCATCATAGCTTAAAAGTCCCTGGGCATTTCCAAAATACATAATGCCGGCCTTGTCTTTTGCTATAGACCAGTTTTGATTGCCAGATAAGTAAACGGATTTGGGGAAATTTTGCACATAAGGAACCCCAATATTTTTTACATCATCAGCTGCTGCATAAAAAGGCAGGAATATAATAAGATAAAGTAAAAAGTATGTTAGGCTTCTTCGTTTCATGAAGAGCTAAGATAGTTATTTGGCCGATACGTTTACTGGTTGAGGTACTTTTACATAATATCCTGTTCCATCGTATTTACGCTTACGCGGATTGGTGGTGCAGGGTACCGAACAACAGCCTTGTAACTCATCTCCACATTCGTCACATTGTGTTACATGCTCATTGCACTCTGGATTGGCACAATTGATCATTTTAGGCGTTATTTTGCCACAGTTATAACATGTGGATACTACAGATGGATTAACAGAGTTCACGTCAACAGCAATGCGGCTGTCAAATACATAACATTTACCTTCAAAATCCTCTCCACCTGCTTCTTTTCCGTATTTAATGATCCCGCCATGAAGTTGGTATACATCATTAAATCCATGGTGCAACAGTAATGCAGATGCTTTTTCGCATTTGATACCACCTGTGCAGTAGGTTAGTACTTTTTTGTCTTTGTATTGAGCAAGCTCATTTATCTTATCCGGGAATTCCCTGAAATTTTCGATGTCGAGGGTGATGGCGTTTTTAAATCTGCCAAGATTATGCTCGTAATTTGAACGGACATCAAGGATGATTACATCTTCCTGATCAATCATTTTCTGAAATTCTACGGGCTCCAGGTGCTTCCCAGTCTGTTTGTTCGGATCAATGATGTTCGGATCTCTTAAGCCGGAGTGAACAATTTCTGATTTATAACGACAATGCATTTTAATGAAAGAGGGTTCTTCCACATCGTCGATTTTGAATTCAGTTTTTGCAAAACGTTCATCTGCGTTGATGGCTGCCATATAGGCATCACAGGCTTCTTTTGTTCCTGAAACGGTACCGTTTAACCCCTCATCGGCGACGATGATTCGGCCAACAAGACCTATGGATTTACAGAATTTTAAGTGATCGTCCGCGAATTGTTCTGCGTTTGCTATGTGACTATAGCAATAGTAAAGTAATGTCTGGAATTTATTCATAATTCATTGATACCGGTGCAAATGGCGTTTAATGCGTTGCAAAAATGCAAAAAAAACCGTTCTCCTCCAAGTCTGGCATCTTTAAGGCTCCTGAAGGGGAGCTTAAAGCGCCTGAGGCCTTGTCGGAGAAGGTATTTTTTGTTTCAAGCAGGGCGGAATAGTAGACCGTTTTATTGGGTTGCGGATAGGAGGGGAACGATTTAAAGTGAAGGGTAACCGCTCCATTGTAACAAATTAAGTGGTATGCAGCTAACCTGCACTTAATTTGTGTTGGATAATTACTAAGTTTGCGTCGGTAATCAATTAGAACGTATACTAACTAACTTTTAAACATAAAATGACTAAATTTTCAATGAAGCCATTGTGGTTGTCAGCTGGGCTTTTGCTTGGTACTACCGTTGGTTTTGCACAAGACAATCTTGTTAATTCACTAAAAAATAACCAAAGTGCTAACAGTACAAGCAGTTTCACTTTTACTCCGGTAGTAAATGCAGAAGCTACATCTGTAAAGAACCAAAAATCATCGGGTACTTGCTGGAGTTATAGCACCAACTCATTCCTTGAGTCAGAAATGATTCGTATGGGAAAAAAAACAGTTGATTTGGCTGACTTGTTTACTGCTCGTAATGCTTACATCGAAAAAGGTATTAACTATGTACGTATGCACGGCGCTTTGACTTTAGGTGATGGTGGTGCTTGTCATGATGTAACCAATATGCTAGCTAAGTATGGTGCTTTACCTCAAGAAGCTTATAGTGGTAATGATTATGGAAGCCCAGGTTCTTCAGATAGAATGAACAAGTTAACTGAAGCAATTTTAAAGAAAGCAGTTTCTGGTAAATTTGATCCAACATGGAAAGCAAGATATATTGCAACTATCGATTCTTGCATGGGTGCTGTTCCTGAGAAATTTACTTACGAAGGAAAAGAGTATACTCCTAAAACTTTTGCTAAAGAGGTTGTTGGAATAAATCCAGCTGATTATGTTGAACTTTCATCGTTCACCACCAGCCCTTATTATGAGAAAGCTGTACTGATGGTGCCTGATAACTGGTCATTTGATCAGGTTTACAATGTGCCAATGACTGACATCACTACCATTATTGATAATGCTTTGAAAAAAGGATTTACAGTTGCCTGGGCTACAGATGTAAGTGAAAAAGGTTTTAGCTGGAAAAATGGTGTGGCTTATGTGCCTGCAAAAGATTTTGAAAGCATGAGCATTGATGAGAAAAAAGCAATGTTTAATGGTCCAAAACCAGAGAAAGAAATTACTGTAGAATTACGTCAAGCTGCTTTTGATGACTATGAAACTACTGATGATCACGGTATGCAAATCACTGGTATTGCAAAAGATCAGTCAGGTAAAGAATATTATATCGTTAAAAACTCATGGGGTGCAACTAACGATTACAAAGGATATTTGTATGTAACTAAAAACTTTGTACAGTACAAAACAACAGCCTTCCTGTTGAACAAGAATGGAATTCCATCTGATTTACGCAAAAAAATGGCGATTAAATAAGAGGAAGTTTAAAGCTTAAAAAGGGATGTTTCGTTACGATACATCCCTTTTTTGTATGCTTTACTAGCAAGTTCAAGCTGAATGACCTAGACTAAAATCCGTAAGAAAGTCTAAAACCGTGCTGTACTCTGCTACTGCCGTCGAAAGCAAAACCATAAACGGCTCTGAATATTAAACGCTGAACACCGAAGTAGAATTCCGAGTAATCTTTTTTGATAGGCTGGCTTAAATAGCTGGCGCCAATTAACTCTTCCAGTTTTAATTTACGTAGGAATGGAACCTTGTTGCTGAACCTGCCGGAAAAGTTATGCTCAAAATGTGCCTCTATGTATTCTCTATCAGTACTGAATAGGTAAAAATCAAGGAAAAGGAATTTTCTTAGTTCGGGTAGAGAGAACAACGCGTTATTGCCCCTGAAGTGTTTGGCTTCGGGATAATAGATCTGGTTGTTGTTTAGGAATTTTCCCGCTTCTAACGAAACAGAGGAATACCCCCACAGGCCAAACCTTACTTTCTCCTGCATGACTTCCACTGAAATGAGATCATAATCAACATCACTGCTTAGTGCGTTTTTTATACCTTTTCTATACGAAAGATCAATTATAGGGTATTTTGCAGGCTGGTAAATCCGACCATCAGGATGGGTAATGTATTGCTGCTTGATGGTGTAATTTAGGGATGCTTTTAAAGTTAAGGCCTTATAAGTTGGGAACAATGGTGTCTCCATCGTTGGCGTAAAGGGATTGTTGGAGGTAAACTGTTCTCCCTTAAAGTCATCGAATTTGTAGTTGGTGCTATTAAAGAGGTTGGTGTTGCGGGTGTAGTCCGCACTTAGGTGTGCCAGCAATCCATTAGTCAGCTCCCTTGTGGTTCCTATGCTGGCAAATTCTTTTTTATAAAACTTGGAATAGTTGGTCTCAAAAAGCAAAGAGTTGAGAGAGTTGCTGTAGAGCGTCATCGAACCATAATTGTTTAGGTCATATATGCCAGATCCTGCGCTAATGCTAATGTTTGCTCTTTTTAAGGGGTTGTAAAGGTAGGTGCCGGTTAGGTTTCCGGTAAATGTTTTATTTGAAAACCCGTACCTGGCTTCTGCTCGAACAGTGTAATTACGTTGATCTTCGAGGTCTTTTTTATAAACTACAGCAGGTTTTAGGGTTAAGCCCTCTACTGTGTTGTAAAATATAGAGTTGGTAAGTGGATCGAACGTATAATGCGCTTTTCTACGGTATTTGTTAATGGTTTGTCCAAATATGACAAGGGAAAATGGGCCTATCCTGTTGTTTGCTTTTTCCAGAGAATCGAGGTAATGACTTGAATTTTTTATGGCTGCAATACTGTCTTTTCTGACGTAATTTCTGCTTTCTTCGGCGGTAAGTGGAATCGGACGGTTATTTAACCAGAATAATGAGTCTTTTTTGTTTACGGCCTTATTGATATTCAGAATTTCACCATTGAAAAAGTGTTTTGGGAAGTTGGGCTGTAGATTGTAATTGCTGTAAACACCAATGTAATAGCCTTCAAATTTAAAGCCCAATATATTTCCGTTGAATTGAAAATTAATATTAGAGGGCATAAAAGTACTGCCTGTTTTTAAAAACTGTTGGGAGATGTTCAGGGTGTCGAGCAAATTAATGCCTGTGTTTTTGGTAAGGTAAAGATCTACGTTAACCAGATGCCAGCTGTCGTCCCTAATATATATAACTCCTCTAAATACAGGATCGTGGGCACCACGGGGAATGACTTCGATTTTGTTGATCAGCACGCCATCATCCATACTTACGCCTAAAAGTTTGTATTGATAGTAACGTAGGGCATTGTCGGCGATTGGAGATACAAAGCCCCGGGTGCTTAATTTACTTTCTAATAGAATGTTGTCATAGAAATTGATGATCAGGTCTGAAGCCTTGTTAAAGCTAAAAGTTTTATTCGTACCAGCGGTTTTTGAAGAAATCATTTCCTCATGAATTTGATCGGGGCGTTGATAAGCAAAAGTAGAGGTGGATTCTGAAAGATATAAGATGCCTTTTCTGTTCGTATCCAAATCCAGTATCTTTTGTACATCCTTTCCAAATATCTTTTTTGGAGCTCCAACGAGTTTTTGTACACCTTTGATATAGACATTGCAGGTATAGGCGTTGACCTCGTTCAGGTGTTTCTTTCTTGCTTTTATGGCCTGTCTGATGATCTCATAAGCAGGATCTTCAGCGTTTGAATTAATGGTTACACCAGAAAGTGTGAAAGTCTCAGGGCTAAGTGTGATATCTTGAGAAGTGTTAGCGCTGATGGTTAATTCTTTTTCTATTGGTTTATAGCCAATGGCTTTGTACATGATGGTATGAGTACCCTGTTCAATCGAGAAGGAATATTGGCCGTCGATGTTCGCAGCCGTGCCCTTTGTTGTACTCTTAATAAATACCGATGCGAAAGAGACTGGATTACCCTCAGGGTCTTGAATGCGGCCACTGAGTTTAAATTGCTGTGCTGAACTGTTAAGTAAGCTAAGGAAAAGGAATAAGGTAAAGAAGATCTGCTTCATCAATAGGTAGGCAAGTATGATTATAATTTACAACGCACGCGAGCGCGCATTGTTTTAATTTGTTAACCGGCAATTTTTTTAATCTTGAGGTAAGATAGCTAAAATGCTTGATATAAAGATATAGGGGTAATGTTTGGCCCATTTTTGCCTACCTACTTATAGGTATATTTGACTTGAAATCTGCATTTTATCAGACTTCTACGGAAGAAATGAAAAAACGTACTTATCTTTGAGACTTATCTAATAAGCCCAATTGCGTAAACTCTATGTTTTCTCACATGATAATTTTTTGTCGTATTGTTCTCAACGCGATTCCTTTTAACCTTTTACACCTCTTTCCCTTGCAATCTTTGAGTAAGTTATTATCTAGTGTGGGTCTTTTGATACTGCTGTTTTCTTTGCCTTCTTTTGGCCAAACTACCATTAAAGGTGTAATTAAGGATAAGCATACAAAACAACCGATCCCTTCTGTTTCCATTTCATTTGCAGGTGTAAGTGGGGGTACGGTTTCTGATAAGGAAGGTTTTTTTCAGATTCGCATTAGTAAAACGATAAAAGGGCTTGTTTTTTCTGCAATTGGTTATAAAAAGCATCATTTTACATTGTCTGAAAAAGAATCTCCATATGTAAACATAGAACTGGAAGAGCTTCGCAATGATCTGGATGGCGTAAGTATTGTTGCCGCTAAAAGGCCAAGGTATCGCAATAAGAATAATGAAGCTGTTGAACTGATCAAACATATTATCGATCATAGAGATAAAAACAGGAATAAGCAGGATAGCACCGTGGTTTTTAAGTTGTATGAAAAATTGAATATGTCATTGAATATGGGTGCTGCGGAGATTCCTACTTCTTCGTTTCTACGCAAATTTCCTTTTTTGCTTAAAACAGCCGATACAGTAAGACTTCCGGGGCGGGCATTGATCCCTTTGTTTATGCGGGAGCGCTTAAGCTTGTGCCAGGAGACTAAGGATCATGTAGATGACAAATCCGTGGTGCTGGATGAAAAGCAATCTCGGGTTGATCAGGGATTTGATGAAGATGGTATTGATGAGTACCTGAACCATATCTATCAACATGTAGATATTTACGATCATGATATTTCTCTTGGTAGTCAACGCTTTTTAAGCCCGATATCCTCCCTTGCTCCTGAATTTTATAAGTACTTTATTACCGATACCATTAAGGATGTAAAGCCTTATGTCGTTCGCCTTGCTTTTAGTCCGCGAAGTAAACAGGACCAGCTTTTCATGGGTGAAATGCTGATCCCACTTGATGGTAATTATGCGGTAAGTAGTGTAACCCTTTACCTGAACAAAGCGATCAATATCAATTGGGTAAATGATTTTCAAGCTAGCGTTGATTATAAGCGGGATAAAAAAGGGCAGTATTACATTGCTAAGAGTACAACCGCAATGGACTTAGGCCTCTTTAAAGGTAAACATAGCCTTTATGGGGTACGTACGGTGGGGACTTTTGATTATACTATTGGCAATAAGGGAGTTGTTTTTCCTATGCCTAAAACATTCTCGTCCAGGAAGAAAAGATTGGATACTTTTAGCCGACCCTTAGCTTTATCCTCTTTGGAGTTAAATGCTTACAAAAATATTGACAGCCTGAAAGAGTCTCCAAAGTTTAAACGCTTTATTGGTCTTTCGACGTTGGTTATGTCGGGTTATAATAAGAGGGGGCCTATTGATATTGGACCGGTAACTTCATTTTATAGCTTTAACAATGTTGAAGGAACAAGGCTTCGGTTGAGTGCGCGTACAAATGAGGACTTTAGCGATAAGTGGGTTGTAGATGGTGGAGTTGCCTATGGAACTAAGGATAAACAGTGGAAGCACGCTGTAGGGGTTATTTATTCTTTTAAGCCAGAGGGTGTGTTAAGGTATCCCATAAATTCAATCACGATAAAGAGTAGTTATGAAACCCAGATTCCAGGTCAGGACTTTAGTTTTATAGAAGAGGACAATTTCTTGTTATCTTTTAAAAGAGGGGTTGATGATAAACGTCTTTACACAAGGAAATGGTCTGGAGAGTACTTTCGAGAAATGGAAAACAATCTTTCTTATCGTCTGGGTTATCGCAATCAGGAATTTAATCCAGCAGGTGGACTTATCTTTCAGCCTGAATCGGGTGCAGCACTGGTACATAATCTTCAGGTATCGGAATTTACCTCCGAGTTTAGATGGGCTCCTAAAGAGCAGTTTTTCCAGGGCAAACGCTTTCGTCGTCCTATAAAAAATGGGCATCCTGTTTTTACATTTAGAGCTTCGGCGGCAATTAAAGGTTTCTTAGGTGGAGATTATACTTACCAAAATTTATCTTTGAATATCTTTAAAAGGGTATATGTTTCTCCTTTTGGTTATTCTGATGTCATTCTTGAAGGTGGAATGATATTGGGTAAGGTTCCATTTCCGCTCTTGTCTATCCATAAGGCGAATCAAACCTATTCTTATCAGATTCAATCCTATAATTTGATGAATTTTATGGAGTTTATGAGCGATAGATATGCCAATATCAATATTGATCATTCCCTGAATGGTTTACTCTTAAACAAAATTCCATTAATTAAAAGGTTACAACTTCGGGAGGTATTTTCTGCGAAGATACTTTATGGTGGAATTTCGGCTAAGAACAGACCGGAAAACGATCCTGATCTTTATCGCTTTGCTACGGATAAGGACGGTATGCAAACTTCTTTTGGATTGGGAAAAACACCTTATGTGGAGGGCAGTGTTGGTCTTTCAAACATCTTCAAATTGCTGCGGATAGACTACGTTAGACGCTTTACTTATCTTGACCATCCAAATGTGGCTAAGTCAGGTATCAGGGCCAGGATACACGTCGATTTCTAAACATAGCTGATTTTTGGTTACCACCCGAACAGGGGAATTGCATAACTTTGGCGGTATAACAAATATATTATGTATAAAACATTACAGCCAGTTCTTAAGCAGGAACTAGATCAAATAGAAAAAGATGGTTTATTTAAACGTGAGCGTATTATTGTTACGCCACAGGGCGCAGATATAAAGGTAAGTACAGGGCAGGAAGTGGTTAACTTTTGTGCAAACAATTACCTTGGTCTTTCTTCTGATTCACGTGTTATTGAGGCAGCTAAAAAAGCAATTGATAAATATGGCTATGGAATGTCGTCTGTTCGCTTTATTTGCGGTACCCAGGATGTACATAAAGAATTGGAAGAAAAACTCTCTAAATTTTTAGGTACTGAAGACACCATTTTATATGCTGCGGCATTTGATGCGAATGGCGGTGTTTTTGAACCATTGTTTAACGATCAGGATGCAATTATATCTGACGAATTGAATCATGCTTCAATTATTGATGGGGTTCGTTTGTGTAAGGCACAACGTTTTAGATATAAAAATGCAGATATGGCTGATTTAGAGCGTCAGTTGATTGCCGCTAAAGATTGCAGACATCGTATCATTGTTACGGATGGTGCATTTTCTATGGATGGAGTAATCGCTCCACTAGATCAGATCTGTGACCTTGCCGATAAATATGAAGCCTTGGTGATGATCGATGAGTCGCATTGTACCGGGTTTATCGGAAAGACGGGTCGTGGAACACATGAGCATTTTAATGTAATGGACCGTGTTGATATTATCACAGGTACTTTAGGTAAGGCGCTAGGCGGTGCTTCAGGTGGATTTACAGCAGGTAAAAAAGAAATTATTGATATGTTGCGTCAGCGTTCTCGTCCATATTTATTCTCTAATACTTTGGCTCCTGCCATTGCAGGCGCTTCTGTGGCTGTATTGGATATGTTAAGCGAAACAACTGATTTAAGAGATAAACTGGAAGCCAATACAAAGTATTTCCGCGAAAAAATGACGGATGCAGGGTTTGATATTAAACCAGGTGTACACCCAATTGTACCTGTGATGTTATATGATGCCAAATTGGCACAGGAATTTGCGGCGAAAATGTTGGAAGAAGGAATTTATGTGATTGGTTTTTACTATCCAGTAGTTGGACAAGGTAAAGCCAGAATCCGTGTTCAGCTGTCTGCGGCACATGAGATGCACCATTTAGATAAAGCAATTGCAGCATTTACCAAGGTAGGTAAGGCATTAGGCGTGATATAAAATGTAAGACCGGGTTCATTTTCCTGCTTAGCACATCTTGCAAGTTGATTTTGAACCCGGTGTTTATAAAAATATTATAGAAATTGCTGTATATTTGACCCTATGTTACAAGATAAGATAACACAATATACCGAAGAAATTAATGCTTTTTCTACGGATAATGCTGATGAATTAGAACAATTCCGCATAAAATTCCTTGGGACCAAAGGGATAATCAAAGATATTTTTGATGAATTTAAAGCTGTTTCACCAGAGGAGAAAAGAACACTGGGTAAGGTTTTGAACGAATTTAAGCAGTTGGCAGAGGCCAAATATCAAACACTTAAAGACCAAACTGAAGTAGCAGACACTTCGAAAGAATCGGGTATGGACCTGACACTTCCGGGTGAAGGTTTTGAAGTTGGTTCTCGTCATCCTTTGGCTTTGGTACGAAGAGAGATTATAGAGATTTTTAATAAACTTGGTTTTGTGGTGGCCGAAGGGCCGGAAATTGAAGA
This sequence comes from Pedobacter sp. ok626, assembly GCF_900100435.1. Classification (GTDB taxonomy): domain Bacteria; phylum Bacteroidota; class Bacteroidia; order Sphingobacteriales; family Sphingobacteriaceae; genus Pedobacter. Next base: position 214,607 of record NZ_FNEX01000011.1, read on the forward strand.
CGATTGGCATAATTTCTCCGCATTAAACTTTCCTGAAGAACATCCAGCACGTGATATGCAGGATACTTTCTTCATTAAAAAGGGTGGAGAAAATGGTGATATCGCATTGCGTACACATACATCCTCAGTACAAGTGAGAATGATGGAGGCTGGAAAACCACCGTTCAGAGCAATTATGCCAGGACGTGTTTACCGGAATGAAGCAATTTCTGCGAGAGCACATTGCTTTTTTCATCAGGTAGAAGGTTTATATGTGGATGAGAATGTATCTTTTGCTGATCTAAAACAGACCTTGTTTTATTTTGTACAGGAGTTATATGGAGAGGGTACAAAAGTACGTTTCCGTCCGTCTTATTTTCCATTTACAGAGCCATCTGCAGAGATGGATATTTCTTGTACCATATGTAAAGGTGCTGGCTGCCAGATGTGTAAATACAGTGGCTGGGTTGAGATTTTAGGCTGCGGTATGGTTGATCCAAACGTTTTGGAAAACTGTAATATCGACAGTAAGAAGTATAGTGGATTTGCATTTGGAATGGGTATAGAGCGTATTGCAAATTTGAAATTTGAAATAAAAGACCTGCGTTTGTTCTCGGAGAATGATGCAAGGTTTTTAAAACAATATAAAACTTCATTGATATAAATGAGGAGTTTCCCTGGTATATTATTGTTCATTTTGGTGTTGACCGGATGCGGTAAAGAAAGTATGGTGATCCCTAATGTTCCGGTTAATTTGACTCTTCAATTAACTGATCCCAAATTAATTAGGTTAAGTAGTAGTGGTGGGGCAGTCGCTTTCGATAATTATGGCGTTGCGGGCATTGTGATATACAAAACACTTGGTGGGAATTATGTTGCTTATGATAGATGCAGTACCGTCAATCCTGAAAAGAAATGTGCTGTAACGTTAGATGAACCAAGTTTTACAGTAACAGACAAATGTTCAGGAGCGAAATTTTTTTTGGAGGACGGGGGGCCGGCAAAGGCACCGGCAAAGTTGTCACTGAAAAGGTATAATACAGCTGTGTCAGGATTTACAACATTACACATAACCAATTAATGGAACCAGAGAAAATAAAAGAGAGCATCGTTAGAGCTGCTAAGGAGTTGTTCAGAAAATACGGTTATCATAAAACAAGTGTTAATGAAATAGCCAGGAAGGCGCGCATAGCCAAGGCAACCATCTATAAGTATTTTGAGAGTAAGGAACAAATTCTGGATGCCATTTTGATGGATTATCTGGATTTAAACCTACACGAGATCTTAAAAAATAAAGCTCAGTTTGCTGACGAGGAAGAGCACCTTAAGGCATTGGTTATGAAAACTTGTAGGTTGACTTATACGGTCTGTAATGAGTTTATTGGTTGGGATTTTGTACGCGAAAACGCGAACTCCCAGGAATTTTTAAAGCATTTGTCTGATCAGTTAGAGTCGTTATTGCTTTCTGCTTATCTTGAACTTGATCACTTTAAAAACCATCCGTCACGTAGGGAAGGATTGGCATTTCTATTGAAGGCGAGTAAAAATATAGTGTTTTCTTTTGCCTTTACCTCCGTTAGTGATTCTGATGTACGCAAGAACTTTGTTAGTTTCCAGAAAGAATTACTTCCTTTTTTAGTTAAAGCTGCTTTATAATCAGTGCTACCGGCTCATTCAGACCGGTAGATTTCTTTACATAAATTTAATGTAGACCAATTCGGTATTTGGTATAAAAGACTGTATATTTGGAATATATCGTCATTTATAGCAATGAGTAAAGAAGTTTTAGAGATTTCTGTATTGGTAGAAGAGAAGTTTGATATGAAATTCGATCTGGTAGAAGGTGTTTTGGGGTTTATACTTAAAATCTTTGGCCGATAGGATTTAACAAGCTGATTCCTTTCTGTAGCGGCATTCCAAAATGTCTGCCGGATAGCTGTATGTCTGAAAAAAAACCTGTAAATTTGCGGCATAATGAGTAGAAATAGAAAAGCAGGAACGATAACCATCATTCCTGATGTAAGTATTATTGATATTGCCGAAGAGGGTAAAGGTGTTGGAAAGGCTGATGAGCTGGTTATTTTTGTAGAAAGAGCTGTGCCAGGCGATGTCGCAGACGTTCGTATTGTAAAGAAGAAGAAGAATTTGGCGGAAGCGGTTATTGAAACGCTTCATAAAAAATCTGAATTAAGAACTGATCCTTTTTGCCAGTATTTTGGTACCTGTGGTGGCTGTAAATGGCAGCACATGGAGTATGATGCTCAATTAAAGTTTAAATATAAAAATGTTGAGGCTGCATTACAGCGTCTCGCAAAAATAGATACGGCCAGTATGGAACCAATTTTAGGTTCGGCCGAGAATAAATACTACAGGAATAAACTGGAGTATACTTTTTCTAATAAACGCTGGTTAAACAAAGAGGACATGGTAGAGCGGGCGGAAGCGCTTGATACGGACGGTCCTAATCCAAATATGGAAATGAATGCTTTAGGTTTTCATGTTCCATTGCGTTTTGATAAAATAATTGATATTCAACATTGTTATTTACAAGCTGAGCCATCTAACAGCATTAGGAATGAGGTTAGGGATTATGCTTTAAAAATGGGCCTTACTTTCTATGACCTACGCAACCATGAAGGTAATTTGAGAAATCTGATTATCCGTACCTCTTCAACAGCTGAGGTTATGGTCGTAGTGGTTTTTGCTTATGCCGAGCAGGAGCAGATTGATGGCTTGATGGAGCACTTGAAAGGCAACTTCCCGGAAGTTACTTCTCTATTGTATATTGTAAATCAAAAGAAGAACGACACCATTTTTGATCAGGAAGTAATTACTTATGCTGGCAGAGACCATATTTTTGAAGATATGGATGGTTTGAAGTTTAAGATCGGTGCCAAATCTTTTTACCAGACGAATTCTGATCAGGCGCATGAACTATATAAGATTACTAAAGAGTTTGCAGGCTTTACTGGTGGTGAACTGGTGTATGATCTTTATACTGGTGCTGGTACGATTGCTAATTTTGTTGCGCGTAGTGTAAAACAGGTGGTTGGAATTGAATATGTACCAACAGCTATTGAAGATGCTAAGTTTAACTCTAAACTAAATGGAATAGACAATGCAATTTTCTATGCTGGTGATATGAAAGATATCCTGACAAGGGAGTTTATTGCGGATCATGGTAAGCCTGATGTGGTAATTACAGATCCACCTAGAGCTGGAATGCATGCTGATGTAGTAGCGCGTTTGTTAGAAATGGAAGCAGATAAAATTGTTTATGTAAGCTGTAATGCGGCTACACAAGCACGCGACCTAAGTTTGCTTAAAGAAAAATATGAAGTTGTACGGATTAAGCCCGTTGACATGTTTCCGCACACCCAACATGTAGAGAACGTAGTATTGTTAAAATTTAGAGGGAATTAGCTTAAGCGATTTTTAAAGATGGATATTGAAGAATTAATGCCACAACAGCCTGAGGGTGGCAAAGAAGAGCAGAAAAAGAGTCCACTGATTAGTTTAGAGAAAGATCTGGACTTATATGCAGATGCTTTGAAGGAAGTAGCAGTAGAGATTATCGTGGAAGGGATTTCTGCTAATCCTATTTTCGTTGCGCATCAACATACGGTGAGCATAGGAGAGGTGATTTTGGACAGAAAGGAATTGAGTACGGACTGGACTATTCAAGCCTCAACTTTTGAGGAGTTTGTAGAAAAAGGAATCATTACACCTGAGAAAAAAGCGCTGTTTTTGAGAAACTATAAAAAACCAGAGGATTTTATGTGTGTATTTGTGATTGTACCTGAAGGTGCTAATTTTATTTACTATCCTTATAAAAACAAAGGGTAAGCATTGGCTTACAAAAAGAAATCCCTATCCGGGCAAACATGGATAAGGACTACTAAAAAACTATCGATTAGACAACGCTAAAGCAGAAAGGTTTCATGGTTCAGAAAATATTTTTAAATATTTGAATATGAATCTTAAAATCGTTCTTTTTGTAGCAATAAAATAAGGCGAAAAATGGCAGGATCTCAATTACTCATTCTAGATAAAAAGCAGATACAACAGAAAATAAACCGGATTGCTTATCAGATATTGGAAGATAATCTTACGGAAAAGGAAATTGTGCTGGCAGGAATCTGGGACAGGGGCTATAAACTGGCGCTGAGATTGAAAAAGGTATTGTCAAAAATCTCTGATTTGAAGATTACCATGCTGAAAATTGATCTTGACAGGAAGAATAGCAAGTTGGTTGCGAATACTGATCTGGATGAATCTCATTGGAAAAATAAGGTAATCATTCTTGTTGATGATGTACTGAATAGTGGTAAAACACTGGCTTATGGTTTAGGTGTGTTTTTAAATACACCACATAAAAAAATTAGAACGGTAGTATTGGTAGACAGGAGTCATAAAATATTTCCTATCGCTACTGATTATGTAGGTCTGAAAATGGCAACGGTTTTAAAGGAACATGTTGATGTGGTGATGGATGTTGAGGGTGAGGAAGATCGGGTTTATTTGAGCTAATTAATTTAGAAACAGGAGATGCAGTATGATATTATTTGTGTATGCAGTCCTGGTTTTTCTTGTACTCAGGTTTTGTGTTACTTTATTTAATTTTCTGTCTAACCCAAAGCTTGGGTATTACAGTAAGCATTTTTCGGACAAGGTTTCGATCATTGTCTTAGCTTCAACAGTTAAGCATGATGTGGAAAACCTGTTAACTTCTATTTCTGAGCAGGAGTATGAGCATACCGAGGTCTTTGTTCAGCGCCAGGAAAGCATCTCCGAATTGGTCAATCAGACAACAGGCAAATATCTTTTATTCTTATCGCCGGGTACTACAGTGCATTTTGGTTTAATCAATAACCTCATGTACAGAATGAAAGTATTTAACCTCGCCGTTTTAAGCTTAATACCCACTTATAAAGCTTCGAGCTTTATGGGGAATTGCATTTACCCCTTAAACGACTTCCTGTTGTTGAATTTGCTTCCTTTAAGATTGGTTAGGTTGAGTGCCCTTTCTGCATTTACCGCTGGTAGTAATGATTGTATTTTTTTTGATGCTGCGATATATAAACAATATAGATGGCACGAAAAATTGCATCCTAAAGCGTTGGAAGCAGCAGAGATTGTAAAATTAGTAAAGCAACAACAGCTAAAAGCTGAAGTTTTGCTGGCCAATAAATTTGTTTACCATACTGTTGATGTAAAAGATACGGCAAGCTTTTCGATGCGCTTGTTAATGAATTTTTCGAATAGTAGTTTAGCAGCATTGATGTACTTAATGTTGGTTGTCGTTGGCCCAGTTGTAGTATCATTTGATTTCAATCCTGTGCTTATCGTACTTCCAATTGGCCTGATCTTCTTATCAAGGGTGATGATTGCTTTTTTGACTGCTCAGAATCCTTTATTGCAGGTGTTGTTGCATCCGCTGCAGATGCTCTTGTTATTCGGATTGTTGCTTAAGGAGATTTGGGAACGTATTGCTGTGTCAATTAAACTTAAGAAATAGAAAAATCAGGCAGATTTTGCGTAATTTTGTACCATCTCAAAAAAAACGATATCCATGAAATACGATTTAGCGGTAACAATAGATAAGGCATCGGGCTTTTGCTTCGGAGTAGTTTATGCTATTGATATGGCCGAAGACATATTGGACAATGAAGATTACCTTTATTGTTTGGGTGATATTGTTCACAATGACGAGGAGGTGAAGCGCTTGACTGATAAAGGGCTTCGCATTATAGATCATGAACAGCTACAGGGCTTACATAAAGAAAAGGTATTGATTCGTGCACACGGAGAGGCGCCATCTACTTATGAGCTTGCCTTGAAAAATGAATTGACATTGATCGACGCTTCTTGTCCGGTTGTATTGAAATTGCAGAATAGAATCAAGAACTCGTATGATGATGATGAGCAAATCCTCATATTCGGGAAACATGGTCATGCTGAAGTGATTGGTTTACAAGGGCAGACTGATGGCAAGGCCATCGTATTCCAGGATATTGCAGAGTTGGATAAGGTAGAATTGCCTGCTAAATTTACTTTGTATAGTCAAACCACTAAGAGTACCGATAAATTTTATGCAATTAAAGATGAGCTGATTAATCGGGGATATGATGTGAAAGCAAATGATACCATTTGCAGACAAGTATCTAATCGTTATGGTGATCTGGAGAAATTTGTGGCAAACTTTGATAAAATTCTGTTTGTGTCGGGCAAAAAGTCTTCCAATGGCAAGGTTTTGTACGATGTATGCAAAAAATATAACGATAACTCGTATTTTCTATCTAATGTATCGGAAATTGATATGAGTTGGTTCGCTCCCAACGATAAAGTAGGGATTTGTGGAGCAACATCAACGCCAATGTGGCTAATGGAAGAGGTGAAAGCCTTTCTCCTTCATCATTAAAAAGTAATTATTCCTTTTCGGGTAAATGATAAAACGGAAAAACGGTTTGAATAGTTAATTTTGGGGAATAATTATGGGAAAAAAGGGTGTACTTTTAGTGAATTTGGGAACTCCGGATAGTCCGGAAGTTGGTGATGTACGTAAATATCTGGATCAGTTTCTGATGGATGAGCGTGTAATCGATGTTAATGTTTTTAACCGTACCTTATTGGTTAAAGGTATTATTGTTCCTTTTCGCAGTCCGAAAACTTCAAAACTTTACAAAGAGATCTGGGATGAAAATGGTTCGCCTTTATTGTATTTTAGTAAAATACAGGCCGCTTTAGTGCAAGAACAGCTTGGTGATGATTACCATGTCGAGTTGGCTATGCGCTATCAAAATCCTTCCATTTTATCTGCTTTAGAAAAGATGAAAGCTGGTCTGGTTGAAAGTATTAAAGTAATTCCTTTATTTCCCCAATATGCATCTGCCAGTAGCGGTTCAGTTATCCAACTGGTGATGGAATTGGTGAGTAAATGGGCCACTATTCCCCCAGTAAGTTTTGTAAGCTCTTTTCATGATAATGAACTGATGCTGGAGACCTTTGCTGAAAATGCAAGAAAGTATAAACCAGAAACTTTTGATCATGTTTTGTTTAGCTTTCATGGCTTACCAGAACGTCAATTATTAAAATGTGACCATACCGGGAAACATTGTCTAAAAAAAGATAATTGCTGTGATAACCTGAATGATACCAATAAGTTTTGCTACTCTGCTCAGGGACATGATACCGCGAGATTGATTGCGCAGAAACTGAATATTGCCAAAGAAGATTATACCGTATGTTTCCAGTCGCGCCTGGGAAAAGAACCTTGGGTACAGCCTTACACAACAGATGTGTTGAAAAAGCTTGCTGCTGAAGGTAAAAAGCGACTATTGGTTTTTAGTCCTGCTTTTGTTGCCGATTGTTTGGAAACCCTTTATGAAATTACGGTTGAATACCACGAGGAGTTTAAAGCTCTTGGTGGAGAACATGTACAGCTTGTTGAGAGCTTAAATGATAACCCGAAGTTTATACAAGCGCTGGTCGAAATGGCTAAGGCTTAAGGTACTGACTTAGGTATTGTAGGATCTGGTCGGTAGAACCTGTTTTTGAAGTCACATAATTCTTTGCAATATCTCCTTGATTTCCATTTGTGGTTAGCGTGGTAAAGGCTATGTTAAGCTCAGCTATATTGTTGATACTTTGTGCAACCCCTATCTGAATCAGGTCTTTTGCTTCCTGGAACTTATCGTATTTCGGTCCAAAAATAACTGGTATCCCGAATGCCGCCGCTTCCAAAGTATTGTGGATACCGACACCGAAGCCTCCACCGATATAGGCAATTTTGCCGTATGCATAAAGGGACGACAGCATTCCAATATTATCTATAATGAGTATTTGATGTTCGGATGAGGCTTCTTCAGTAGCAAACGTCGAATATTTGATTGCCTGAGGAAACAAGCCCTCAATTTCATTGATGTGATGCACGCCAATTTCATGAGGTGCAATAATGAATTTCCATTCTGGATTTGAAGCGCATAATAAGGCGATCAATCGTTCATCCTCAGGCCAGGTACTGCCGGCAATAAAAACAGGCGCATCTCCGCAAAATCTTTCAATTATACTTAATTTCTTAGGGCTGGCTGCATTTTCGGCTACCCTGTCAAATCTTGTATCTCCACTTAGCGTGGCATTTTGAATGTTTATTGTTTTTAGTAATTGAATGCTTTCTTCGTTCTGTACAAAGAACTGGCTAACATAAGACAGGATTTTTCGATGGAATGAACCATAAGACTTAAAAAAGATCTGGTTAGGTCTGAAAATACCTGAAATAATTAATAATGGAATGTTTTTATTGTGTAGCGCTTTAAAGTAGTGATACCAGTACTCGTATTTGGTGAAAATGGCAAGCTCAGGATTAAAGGCCGCGACTAATCGCTCGGCATTTGAGGCTGTATCCAAGGGTAAATAAAAAACAGCTTCTGCTAATGCATAATTTTTTCTGATTTCGTAGCCGGAAGGGGAAAAGAAGGTGACAATTATTTTTTTATCAGGGTATTGCTCTTTTAATTTCTCCAATACTGGTCTACCTTGTTCGAATTCGCCTAAAGAAGCAAAGTGAAACCATATATGGGGAATAGTTGAATCTATTTTTTTCTCAATTTTGACGAAGATATTTCCTCTACCCTTTAAAAAAAATGAAGCTTTGGAGTTAAAGGGAGCGAATAACCTGATTATTAAGCCGTAAAGTTGAATTGCAATGTTATAAAGCCAAAGCATTTTGTGTGTTTATTTATTATCTTAGCCGAAGATACTTTAATATAATTAAAACAGGATTAATATATGAAAATAGCCGTTATCGGGACCGGATATGTTGGGTTAGTAACAGGAACTTGCCTATCAGAAACAGGAAATAATGTAATTTGTGTAGATATTAACGAAGCAAAAGTGGCCCAGATGCAAGCTGGAATAGTCCCTATTTACGAGCCTGGTTTAGATGTTTTATTTCATAGAAATATTGCACAAGGTCGTTTAACTTTTACTACTGATCTTGCTCATGCAATTAAGGACGCTCAGATTATATTTATGGCATTGCCAACCCCTCCGGGTGGAGACGGTGCTGCTGATCTGTCGTATATTTTAGGTGCGGCAAAGGATATTTCTAAGCTGGTTACCAATTATAAAGTTATTGTAAACAAATCTACAGTTCCTGTTGGGACGGCGGATAAGGTTCAGGCTGTTTTTACTGAAAATACTGATGTAGAAATTGATGTAGTTTCTAATCCTGAGTTTTTGCGTGAAGGTGTTGCAGTAGAGGATTTTATGAAGCCTGATCGCGTGGTTATCGGAACCAGAAGTGATAGAGCACAAAAATTAATGGCAGAATTGTATGGTCCTTATGTTAGACAGGGTAATCCGATTCTATTTATGGATGAACGTTCTTCTGAATTGACAAAATATGCAGCGAATTCTTTTTTAGCAACCAAAATTACCTTTATGAACGAGGTGGCTAATCTTTGCGAGATTGTAGGTGCAGATGTAGATGCTGTTCGTAAAGGAATAGGATCTGATGCAAGGATCGGCAAACGCTTTTTATTTCCAGGTATTGGTTATGGTGGTAGCTGTTTCCCGAAAGACGTACAGGCATTGGCAAAATCTGCTGACGAGCACGACTATGAATTCAAGATATTGAAATCAGTAATGGAGGTGAATGAAAAGCAAAAAACCATATTGGTTGATAAGTTGTTAAAGTATTATAAAAATGATTTAAAAGGTAAGCATTTCGCATTATGGGGATTGGCTTTCAAGCCTGAAACGGATGATATTCGTGAAGCACCTTCTTTGTATATTATTGACGAATTGATTAAGCATGGTGCAAGGGTTACCGCATTTGATCCTGAGGGGATGAATAATGTGAAGGCCATTGTAGGGGATAAAATAACTTATTCTGAAAATCAATATGATGCATTAGTAAATGCTGATGCTTTATTGATTGCCACAGAGTGGTCTGTATTTAGAAATCCGGACTTTGAATTGATGGAAACAAGCCTAAGCAACAAAGTTATTTTTGACGGACGTAATTTATATGATTTGGATAAAATGATTGAGCTTGGATATTATTATAACAGTGTTGGCCGTAAGCTTATAAATTAATGAAACGTAAAAGAGTTTTAATAACCGGTGCAGCCGGGTTTTTAGGTTCGCATCTGTGCGACAGATTTATCAAAGAGGGGTACCATGTTATAGGAATGGATAACCTGATCACTGGGGATCTCCAAAATATCCAACATTTGTTTGGATTGGAAAATTTTGAATTCGCTCATCATGATGTTTCCAAATATGTATATGTATCAGGGGACTTAGATTATATTCTCCATTTTGCTTCACCGGCAAGTCCAATTGATTATTTGAAAATTCCTATTCAAACCTTAAAGGTTGGATCATTGGGGACTCATAATCTACTTGGTTTGGCTAAAAGCAAAAATGCAAGGATGCTTATTGCTTCTACCTCAGAAGTGTATGGCGATCCAAATGTAAACCCACAACCTGAAGAATATTGGGGTAATGTAAATCCAGTCGGACCAAGGGGTGTTTATGATGAGGCTAAACGTTTTCAGGAAGCGATGACTATGGCTTACCATACTTTCCACGGTTTAGAAACCAGGATTGTAAGGATCTTTAACACTTATGGACCAAGAATGCGCTTAAACGACGGTAGGGTATTGCCTGCGTTTATAGGTCAGGCATTACGCGGTGAGGATCTTACTGTGTTTGGTGATGGGTCTCAGACGCGTTCATTCTGCTATGTAGATGATTTAATTGAAGGTATCTACAGGTTGTTGTTAAGTGATTATGCGATGCCGGTTAATATTGGCAATCCTGATGAGATTACTATTAAGCAATTTGGTGAGGAAATTATCAAATTGACAGGGACAAATCAGAAGTTAGTACTTAGAGATTTGCCTGTTGATGATCCAAAACAGAGACGTCCGGATATTACCAAAGCAAGAGCGATCTTGGGTTGGGAGCCGAAAGTAAGCAGAGCAGAAGGACTGAAAATAACTTACGAGTACTTTAAATCTCTGCCTCAAGAAGCTTTAATCAATAAAGACCATAAAGATTTTACAGGATATAACCGTTAATTAAACAATGTCTAAAATATTAGTAACCGGTGGAACCGGTTTTATTGGCTCGCATACTGTAGTAGAACTACATAATGCAGGCTATGAAGTTATTATCGTTGATGATTTTTCCAATTCTAATCCGAAAATTCTTCAGCAAATAGAAGCAATTACGGGTACTAAGCCTGAATTTGTTGAATTGGATCTATGTGATGAAGCTAAAGTAAATGAATTTGTTTCACAGCACAATGATATCACTGGGGTAATACATTTTGCGGCATTTAAAGCTGTTGGAGAGTCTGTACAGCAACCGTTAAAATATTACAGAAATAATTTTTATTCCTTGATCAATCTGATCAATGCATTTAATAGCAAGGTGAATTTGGTGTTTTCTTCTTCCTGCACAGTATACGGGCAGCCAGATGTTTTGCCGGTAACTGAAGATGCGCCGACTAAAAAAGCGGAATCACCGTATGGTAACACTAAGCAGATTGCAGAAGAGATCTTGCAGGAAACTTGTGCGGTAACCCCTCAATTAAAAGTAACCTCTTTACGTTATTTTAATCCTGTAGGTGCACACCATACTGCATTGATTGGTGAATTGCCAATCGGTGTTCCTCAAAATCTGGTTCCTTTTATTACCCAATCTGCAATTGGTAAACGTGGACCAATTACTGTTTACGGTAATGATTATGATACTCCTGATGGTAGTGCAATAAGAGACTATATTCACGTGGTGGATTTAGCAAAAGCCCATGTTGCCGCAATTAAACGATTAGAAAGTAATAAGGCCAGCGCTAATTACGAGGTGTTTAACCTGGGTACAGGCAAAGGTTCATCAGTATTGCAGATTATCGATGCATTCGAATCGTCGACAGGAGTAAAACTAAACTATACGATAGGACCAAGAAGAGAAGGTGATATTGAAAAAGTTTGGGGTGATGTAACTAAATCTACAAAAGACCTGGGCTGGAAAGCTGAGTTGGACTTGAAAGAGATGATGTCATCGGCTTGGAAATGGGAACAATACTTACAGGATAATCCGTTTTAAATGCTGTTAAGTGAGCATAAGGAGCTGAAACTGGAGATCAAGTCTCTTCCTGAAAAGGAAAAGGATAAGCTATTGCTCAGGTTAATTGCTAAAGACAAGGTTTTAACTGAACATCTTCATTTTAAATTACTTGAAGATGAGCACGATTTGGTACGCAGGCAGGAGCAGCTGAAGTCAGGTATTGACGAAGGTATTGCTGATTTGATGACATCTAGAAAGTTGAACTCGAAGGAAACGTTATTGAAGATGCGTAAATTAAATGGCAGTATTAATCATCATTTTAAAGTAACAAAGGATTTAAATAGCGAGATGGAACTTAGAATTCATTTGTTAAATGAGGTTCCCATTGAATTTGATGAAAGTGTTTTTTCAGCCCTTTATAAATTTAACGAGAAGCTGGTTATTTATTTTGTGAAAACAACGGTTTCAGTTTTAAATAAATACGACAAAATGCATGAGGATTTGCAATTTGACCTCAAAGCATCTTTGAATATTTTGCTAGATAAAATTTACAGACATAAAACGGCAGCAATTGCAAAAACACTTGGCTTGCCAACAGAATTATAACAAAAACTTATAGAAAGCTACATAATTTCAATGAAAAAAATATTAGTAACAGGTGGTGCAGGTTTTATCGGATCTCATGTGGTACGAAGATTTGTAAACAATTATCCTGAATATGAAATTGTAAATCTTGACAAATTAACTTACGCAGGTAATTTGGCTAATTTAACTGATGTGGAAGATAAACCTAATTATAGGTTTGTTAAAGCTGATATTACTGATGCAGTTGAGATCAATAACTTATTTCAGAAAGAACAATTCGATGCAGTGATCCATTTGGCTGCTGAATCTCATGTGGACAGGTCGATTGCAGATCCTACGGCGTTTGTAATGACCAATGTTATTGGTACCGTGAATTTATTGAACGCTGCCAGAGAATTTTGGAAAGAAGATTATTCAACAAAACGTTTTTATCATGTTTCTACTGATGAGGTTTACGGTGCATTAGGCGAGACCGGTATGTTTACCGAAACAACGGCTTATGATCCACATAGCCCGTATTCTGCTTCTAAGGCTTCATCTGATCACTTTGTGAGGGCTTATCATGATACCTATGGTCTGGATGTCGTAATCTCAAACTGCTCAAATAACTATGGTTCTCACCATTTCCCGGAGAAATTGATTCCGTTAGCAATTAACAATATCAAAAATGGTCAGCCTGTCCCTGTTTATGGAAAAGGCGAAAATGTGCGTGATTGGCTTTGGGTGGAAGACCATGCAAGGGCTATTGATGTGATTTTTCACGAAGCTAAAACAGGTGAAACCTATAATATTGGTGGGCATAACGAATGGAAGAACATTGATTTAATCCATTTGCTTTGCAATATTATGGATAAAAAACTAAATCGTGAGGCAGGAGAATCGGCCAAACTGATTACTTTTGTAACAGATAGGGCAGGGCATGATTTGCGTTATGCTATAGATTCAAGCAAGTTGCAAAACAAGCTGAACTGGGTGCCAAGTTTACAGTTTGAAGAAGGATTGGAAAAAACGGTAGATTGGTATCTGGAAAATGAAGAGTGGCTGAGTAATGTTACTTCAGGCAACTATCAAGCTTACTACGATACCCAATATCAAGGAAGATAATAAATTAGCTATTCATACCTTAAAGCCTCTACTGGATCCAGTTTAGAGGCTTTTTTTGCGGGGTAATATCCCGAAACTATACCCACTAAAACACATACAGCAAAGCCTCCAAAAATCCATTCCCATGGGATAATGAATGATCCACCCATACCCAGGGAGATCAGGTTTCCGATGGCTATGCCCAGAAATATCCCAAAAGCTCCGCCCATTAGGCAGATGATTACGGCCTCTATCAAAAACTGTTTTCTTATGACAGCAGGGTTTGCACCAATGGCTTTCCTAATGCCTATTTCTCTTGTTCTTTCAGTTACCGAAACCAACATGATGTTCATCAGGCCAATTGAAGCCCCCATTAAGGTGATTACACCAATAGCGATACCACCCCAGACAATGTATCGTAGATTTTCAAAAAGGGTTTGGGCCATAGCATCACTTTTGGTAATCTCGAAATTGTTAGGATCTGTAACCCTTATTTTCCGGATGTTCCTAAATGTGGCGGTGGCCTCGCCAATAACATTCTCCATAATGTCGTTGCTTGGCACAATAACAGTTATGGTATAAGAGGGATTTGAAGTAGAGTTGATCAGCTTTGCTTTTAACAAGGGGACATATACAGCACGGTCGCCACTAAAGCCCATACTTTGACCTTTGGAGACAAGTACGCCAACTACTTTTAAGCGACTATTGCCTACATTAATAATTTTATCGAGTGGATCCTGATTTTTGAATAGCTTCTCACTGACCTCGCTTCCAATAATACAAATGTTGTTTCCGGATTGAACTTCGGTTGTATTGAAATTTCTGCCGAGTGCTAATTCCAGGCCTTGTGAGCCCAGGCCATGCTCATCTACACCTTGTATGCTGATGTTTGGATTTGTTTTTTCTGTGCCATACTTCACTGTAGCACCTCTAGTAGCAACAACACTTATGGCTACTTTTGCAGGCGTGTTTAAGCGTTCTTTAAAGGCCAATGCATCCTCATATCGGATCGATTTGAAAGGTTTTTGCCTTTGGCCGCCACCGATCCTAATGCCTGTACCGCGGTTTCTGATGTTAAATGAATTCGCCCCCATACTGGAAAAAGCCTCTGTCATACTTTTTTTAACAGCATCAAGCGTTGTTAAAATACCTACTAAGGCAGCTAAGCCAATTGCAATGATCAATGCTGTAAGCATGGTGCGCAACCGGTTGCCAGTAATAGATTGCAGGGCTAATTTTACGTTTTCAGTATAGGTCATTACAGGCAGATAAATTTAGGTGCTAAAATAAAAGTCCTGTTGTTAAGACAACAGGACTTAGTATAATGTTACAAATGATGATCTCTTTTATACTGAAAAACTGGTTCCGCAACCGCAAGTACTCGCTGCATTCGGATTGCTAAAAGTAAAGCCCCTCGAATTTAAACCATCCTGCCAGTCAACTTGCATTCCCATCAAGTACATCTGATGGGCTTTATGCATGAAAACCTTGATGCCATCAATAATAAACTCCTGATCACCATCTTTTTTCTGATCAAAACCCAAAACGTAATTCATTCCAGAACAGCCACCACCTTCAACACCTACACGTAAGCCAAAGTCTTCGGCTATTTCTTGTTGGTCTTTCAGTTTAAAAAGCTCTTTCACAGCTGTTTCTGTAAAGGTTACAGGGGCAAATGCGGTATCTACTGTATTACTCATGTTATTTATCAACCGTTAAAAATGTATTAATAGAGCAAATATAAATCAAAATGCACATTTTTGTCGGCACTACCACTAATTATTACGGTATTTAAACAAAATAAAATGGACTTGCAGAAATTTATAACCGAAGCAGCTGTATTGGTGATTGGAGGGGTGGCTACGGTATCGGCTGGGTACTATTTGATAAAGGATGATATTAAGACCTATTTTAGATTGAAATTTTCTGATCAGAAAAAGGAAAAAGAGAACCCATTATTGCCGTTGCGCTTACAGGCCTACGAACGTTTAACTATTTTTATAGAACGGATAAACCCCGCTAACCTTTTTATCAGGCTACATCAACAAGGCATAACAATTGCTGAACTTCAGGCAATCGTATTAAACGAAATTAAATCAGAATACCAACATAACATCACGCAACAGTTGTACATCAGTACGCCCACCTGGGATGTAGTAAAGAAGCTTAAAGATGATACCATTGCTATGGTGAATAATGGGGTGAAGAGTCTGCCTGCAGATGCTCCGGGAGTTGATTTGAGTAGAAAAGTTTTACAGCATATGGCGGGTATTGAAAATAACCCCTATGATTTGACATTGGATTTGATTAAGAAAGATATTCATCAGTTGTTTTAGTTATGAGCAATAAAAAAATTACCACCACATCTGGTATAGAAATAAAAGAAGTATACACTAAAGCTAGTGCTCCAATCGAAGCACCGGGTGAATTTCCATATACCAGAGGTATTCAGAAGGACATGTATAGAGGTCGGTTATGGACTATGCGACAGTATGCAGGGTTCTCTACCGCCGAGGAATCAAATAAGCGTTATCATTATCTGTTAAAGCAAGGTACGATGGGGCTTTCTGTAGCTTTTGATCTACCGACTCAAATCGGTTACGATTCAGATCATGAAATGTCGGAAGGGGAGGTAGGAAAAGTAGGTGTAGCCATCGATTCATTAAAAGATATTGAAATATTGTTTGATGGTATTGAACTGGAGAAGATCACGACTTCGATGACGATTAATGCTACTGCTTCTATTTTATTGGCAATGTATATTGCCCTGGCTAAAAAACAAGGTGCGGATATCAGCCAAATTTCTGGTACCATACAAAATGATATTTTAAAAGAATATGCAGCACGGGGGACTTATATCTATCCACCTAAAGCTTCTATGCGAATCATTACCGACATTTTTGAATATTGCAGTAAAGAGGTGCCAAAATGGAATACGATTTCTATTTCTGGTTATCATATCAGGGAGGCCGGTTCTACAGCGGTGCAGGAACTGGCCTTTACACTGGCAAATGGAAAAGCATATTTAAATGCAGCACTTGAAAAGGGCTTGGATATTAATGTTTTTGCCAAGCGCTTGTCTTTCTTCTTTAATTGCCATAATAACTTTTTTGAGGAGATTGCTAAATTTCGTGCAGCAAGAAGGATGTGGGCAAAGATTACAAAAGATCTTGGTGCTACAGATGAAAAGGCTCAAATGCTCCGTTTTCACACACAAACGGGTGGTTCTACATTAACAGCTCAACAGCCACTTAATAATGTCATACGGGTTACCAATCAAGCAATGGCAGCAGTGCTAGGTGGAACTCAATCTCTGCATACCAATGGTTATGATGAAGCGCTTTCTTTACCTACCGAAGCAGCAGCAAAAATCGCTTTGCGTACACAACAAGTTATTGCTTTCGAAAGCGGAGTGACGGATACGGTAGATCCCTTGGCTGGTTCTTATTTTGTGGAAAGCCTTACGGATGAAATTGAAGCCGCCGCTCATCTGTATATTGATAAGATTGATGCCATGGGCGGATCTGTTAATGCCATCGAAAATGGTTATATTCAGAATGAAATTGCTGATGCCGCTTATCAGTATCAGGTTGAAGTTGAACAGGCCAGTAGGATTATTGTAGGCGTAAACAAGTTTACTCAGGAAAAGGAAGGTATAAATGATGTGTTTACCATTGATGAATCTATCCGAACTATCCAGACGGAAAAGTTAAATAAACTTAAGGCTGAGCGGGATAATCAGGTAGTAGAAAAAACACTGAATGACCTGGCAAATGCTGCTAAAAGTACTGACAATCTAATGCCATTTATTCTGGCGGCGGTTGAAGCTTATGCTACACTTGGGGAAATCGCTGATGTAATGCGTAATGTTTTCGGAGAATATTGATTCTTATGTTAATAAATAGTTATCCACATAAAAAATTGAGGTTAACTATGGTATAAGATTGCTTTATAAGCACTTACCAAATAAATGAAAATTAAGTTTTTTTTGTTGATAATTTTTTGAATATTCGATCTTACGAACGAGCTCATTTCATATGCTCTTATCGTCGCTTTAAACCAAGAAATTATAGAATGACAATGGAAAAAACTTGTACAGAAGTATGGAAGGACTGTCTCCAAATCATAAAAGATAATATTCCGACCCAAAGTTTTAAAACTTGGTTCGAGCCAATATCTGCGTTGAAGTTGGAGGGCAAAGTTTTGACGATACAGGTGCCGAGTTTATTCTTTTACGAATGGTTGGAAGAGCATTATGTTGGACTGCTTAGAAAGACAGTTAAGAAGCAGTTGGGAGAAGAGGGTAGACTCGAATATAATATCGTAGTAGATAAGTCTTCCAATAGCGGTTCACCTTATACGACTAACATTCCAAGTAATGGAAATGGTGCGGAAGCTAAAAGGCAATCTATGCCAATTCCTGTTTCGATAAATAAGGACATTAAAAATCCTTTCATTATACCAGGCTTAAAAAAACTGAACGTAGATCCTCAGTTAAATTCCAATTATACTTTTGAAAATTATATAGAGGGCGATTGCAATCGTCTGGCACGCTCTGCGGGGTACGCAGTGGCTGCTAAACCAGGAGGTACATCATTTAACCCTTTGATGATTTATGGTGGTGTAGGCTTGGGGAAAACGCATCTTGCGCAAGCTATTGGTAATGAGATTAAACGTAATATGCCAGATAAGCTGGTGATCTATGTTTCTTGCGAGAAGTTTTGCCAACAGTTTGTGGACTCGCTAAAAAATAACACCATCAACGATTTTGTTAACTTCTATCAGGCCATGGATGTGATCATTATGGATGATGTGCACAATTTTGCTGGTAAAGAAAAAACACAGGATATATTTTTCCATATTTTTAACCACTTGCACCAATCAGGTAAGCAGGTTATTTTATCTTCAGATAAAGCGCCAAAGGATTTGGCTGGTTTAGAGGAACGATTACTAAGTAGGTTTAAATGGGGACTTTCAGCAGATTTGCAAGTGCCAGATCTGGAGACCCGTATTGCCATTCTTCGTAAGAAGATGTATGCCGATGGAATTGAACTGCCGGCGGAAGTGGTAGAGTATGTTGCACATAATATAGATAATAATGTTCGTGAACTTGAAGGCGCTATGGTGTCTTTACTTGCGCAATCAACATTAAACAAAAAAGATATAGACCTCGCATTGGCTAAGCAGATGTTAAAGAATTTTATCAAAAACACTTCAAAAGAGATCTCTATGGAGTATATCCAGAAGTTGGTATGCGAATATTTTGAAGTCCCTGTGGATATGGTGAAATCTCAAACGCGTAAGCGGGAGATTGTTCAGGCACGTCAGATTTCCATGTATCTTTCAAAAAGTCATACCAAGTCGTCTCTAAAAACAATCGGCGCTTTTTTTGGTGGAAGAGACCATTCGACAGTGATTTATGCCTGTCAAACAGTTGAGGATCTTATTGATACCGATAAAAAATTTAAAGGTTATGTGCATGATATCCAAAAGAAATTAAAAATGAGCTAGTGCTGCTCATTATACTAAAAAAGCCTGTAAGTTTTTTTGCTTACAGGCTTTTTTAGTGTACAGATTGTTATTTAATGTTCTTCTAGTTTCATCAATCCGTAAAATAGCGCCGCGCAATGTAAGGCTTGATCTATTTTATGGGTAGCCAGTAGCTGTTTCACTTCTGCAATGGTGTATTCTTCTACAATTAGAATCTCATGATCATCTAAATGTTGTTCATGTGTTTTTATGCCACCCTTTAGCAGGTAAGTATAAGTCACATTGTCTGCGGTAGCTGGATTAGGATAAAGTGTGGCAATCAGTTCGGCACTCTTAAAAGAATAGCCGGTTTCTTCCAGTAACTCTCTTCTTATGGCATATTCGGGTAGCTCGTCACCGTCAATAACTCCGCCTGGTATTTCTAAAGAGACAATATCTGCGGCATGGCGATACTGACGTACCATGATTAACTTACTGTCTTCAGTAAGCGCAATCGCATTTACCCAGTTTGGATATTCCAATACATAGTAATCGTCCTTTGTACTCCCGTTTTGCAACTTGCAGGTATCCACCCTAAGTGTCGCCCATTTTTCTTTCACCAGGTATCTTGATGAAAGCTTTTCCCATTTCAATATTTCCATTTAATTCTTAATTACCAGCTTCCGCTGCTACCACCACCGCCAAAACTACCACCGCCGAAGCCACCAAAGCCTCCGCCGCCGCCACTGCTTCCACCTCCCCAGCCACCACCGCCAGAGCCTCTTCCACCGCCGAGTAGCATGCTCCAGAAAAGTGCATCAGCAACACCACGTCCGCCAATAACCTGACTTCCGCCACCGCCGCCACCACCTCTTTTAAGTAAGATGATGATTACGACTACAATGATGATCACGATAAGGATTCCAGATCCGCCTTTACCGCCCTTTGCAACTTTGGGTTTGTCATTCTTATACTCGCCCTTGGTATAAGCAATAATGGCATTTGTTCCGGCATCTAGTCCTTTGTAGTAATCGCCGGCCTTGAAGTAAGGTTTGATGTCATTATCTATAATCCTTCTGGTATACATGTCTGGCAATACGCCTTCAACGCCGTATCCCGTTTGTATAGCAATCTTCCGGTCGCCAAGTGCCACAACGATCATTACACCATTATCTTTGCCTTTTGTGCCGACACCCCATTTTCTACCCAGTTGAAGTGCGTAATCGTTGATGTCATACTCGCCAACAGATTTGAGTATAGCAATGGCCACCTGTATAGATGTTGAATCATCGAAAGCAACCAGCTTTCTTTCGAGTTGCTGTATTTGGTCTGCCGAAAGTGTCCCCGTATAATCATTAACCAGTGTATTAGGCTTTGCAGGGAAATCCTGGGCAAAGCCCGCAACGGAAAGGATGATTAGGAATAAGGCTATGATTGATTTCTTCATTGCCTAATGTTTTGCATGTTGATCCATAAAAATAATATCATTTGGCAGCTCGTTAATGTCGCCCCCTTCAAAAGGGAAAAACAAAGCCATCTTTTCTCCGGCTAGTACAATGCCGGCTATAATTCCTTGAACAATATTTCCGCCCGAAAAATGAGCCTTCATTGCTACTTGTGTCGTCTCCCAAAAATCAGGTGGTACAACCTTGTTAATGCCGCTATCGCCTATTATTGCAAACTTATGGTCTTCGTAAGCAAGATAGATCAGTACGCCGTTGTGTTTAGCTGTTTTGTCCATTCCCAGTTTCGAGAAATAGCTGGTCGCTCTTTCAAAAGCATTGCCGGCGCATTTTTTTTCTACGGCTATTCTTATTTCGCCCGAAGTAGCTTTTTCAGCCTCTGAAATTGCATTTGCAATAAGCTCCTGGTCTTGTTCTGTAAATATGCCCATGATAGGATTACTTGATATGAATAAGGGTAATGCGTGTTTTGATAATAAAACATGCGTTACCCTTAAAAGTTGCTACTTTATATTAGAATTCTACTTTTGGTGCTTTTTCTGCTCCAGCTTCAGCTTTAAAGCCGGTTTTCTGCTTAAATCCGAATATTCCAGCCATAAGATTGTTAGGGAATGACCTTATTTTAGTGTTATATGTTTGTATCGATTCGTTAAAATCTTTACGTGCAACAGCGATTCTGTTTTCAGTCCCAGCCAATTCAGCAGAAACATCTCTAAATTGTTCCGTAGCTTTTAATTCTGGATAGTTTTCTGTAACCATCAATAAACGACTTAAGGCTTGACTAACCTGGCCTTGTGCAGCCTGGAACTTTTCGATGTTTTCCGGTGTTAATTTGTCCGGGTCAATAGTAACCTGTGTAGCTTTTGCTCTGGCCTCAGTTACCTGAGTTAAGGTAGATTGCTCAAATTTTGCGGCACCTTTAACGGTATTCACTAAATTAGGAATCAAATCCGAACGACGTTGGTACTGGGTTTCTACCTGATTCCATTTTGCTTTCACATCCTCATCAAGTTTAACCATACTATTGTAACCACATCCACTCATGGTTACAACCAGGGCTAAGAGGCCTACTATTGATAATACTGTTCTTTTCATTTTTTCGTTTTTTTAGATTTTTTTTATCCTGAAGCCGATAAACGACTCCTTGTTTGTATATGTTAATTTACACATTAGAACTCAATTTCCGTACCTTTGTTACAATTCGGGATAAAAACCTGACAACGGTTATGCAAAAAGACATTGAAATCACCATGGCTCCAGAGGAAATGGAGTCTGAAAATATCCTCAAGAAAACACTCTCAACTGCCTTAAAAATAGACCCGGTACGAATTAAAGGATATAAAATCCTGAAGCGTTCTATTGATGCCAGATCTAGAAAAGTAATTTATCGGTTACAAGTAAGCGTATTTATCGACGAGATGCCGGTGGCAGATATTTTTAGGATAGACTATCAAAATGTCAGTAATGCTAAGCCTGTAATTATTGTGGGAGCAGGCCCTGCTGGATTATTTGCGGCCTTGCAATGTATAGAAAATGGCCTTAAGCCTATTGTTCTAGAGCGAGGTAAGGATGTAAAACAGCGAAGAAGAGATCTTGCCCTTATCAATAAAGAGGGAATAGTAAATACCGAATCTAACTATTGCTATGGCGAGGGTGGGGCCGGAACTTATTCGGACGGAAAGCTTTACACCAGGTCTAATAAACGCGGCGACATCAATAAAGTGTTGCAGACTTTTGTGCAACATGGTGCAACTGATGATATTTTAATTGATGCCCGGCCGCATATCGGCACCAATAAGCTACCTCAAATTATAACCGCCATCAGAGAAACTATATTAAATGCTGGCGGTGAAGTTCTTTTTGATCAGAAGGTGACCGATATTCAGGTCGATTTTGGAAAGATCAAGGGAGTAGTGATTAATGATGATCATAGTTTGTCGGCCGATGCAGTTATATTGGCTACTGGTCATTCTGCACGTGATATTTACGAATTATTGCACCGTAAGGGAATTCTTGTCGAGGCAAAGCCTTTTGCTTTAGGGGTAAGAATTGAGCACCCGCAAGCTATTGTAGATGCGGCACAATATCATTGTGATATTCGAAGTGAATTTTTGCCGCCAGCTTATTACAGTTTGGTAGAGCAGGTAGGTAGCAGAGGCGTATTTTCTTTTTGTATGTGCCCAGGGGGAATTATAGCTCCATGTGCTACCTATGAAAACGAGATCGTTGTTAATGGATGGTCGCCTTCTAAAAGGAATAACCCATTTGCAAACTCTGGAACTGTAGTTCAAATTACATTGGAAGATGTAAAAGGTGATGATCCTTTAAGGATGATGCATTTTCAGGCGGAGATAGAACGGAGTGCTTTTCAATTGGGAGGCGGTAAATTGGTTGCCCCTGCACAACGGATGGTAGACTTTGTCGAGGGAAGGCTCTCTAACGATTTGCCTAAAAATTCATATTTGCCTGGGACTAAGAGTGTGATACTTAAAGATACACTTCCTGATTTTGTGGCTTCAAGCTTAAAAAGTGCCTTGCCAGTTTTTGGGAAAAAGATGAGGGGGTATTATACCAATGAAGCGATTCTGGTAGGTGTAGAGAGTCGAAGCTCATCTCCTGTGCGTATTCCGAGGGATCGGGAGACGTTTCAGCATCCACAAGTTTCAGGACTATTTCCATGTGCAGAAGGAGCTGGTTATGCTGGTGGTATTGTTTCTGCAGCTATTGATGGTGTGAACTGCGCCAATGCAGTTTTAAAGGTGATCTAAACAAACAGATTTTAATTGACATTGTTGTAAAGTTAAGAATGGAATGGTTTTGGCTTAAAGTAGTAGAGATATTTCGTTAAAACCATAAAACTAAAATTGTGAAGAAGACTTTAATCATAGGTGCAAGCCCAAATCCAGAACGTTATGCTTATCGTGCGGCCCACATGCTTACCGCTAAAGGTCATGATATTGTGAATGTTGGAATAAAAAAAGGAGAGGTTGCTGGTGTTGAAATTGAGAAGCCCGGAGTGATACATCACGATATTGATACTATAACCTTATATATTGGTCCGCATTTACAAGATCAGTATTATGATTATATACTGCAAACTAAACCTAAAAGGGTTGTTTTCAATCCTGGGACTGAGAATGTAGAATTGGAAAGTTTGTTGGTGGATAATGAAATTGAGCCTGTAGAGGCTTGTACATTGGTATTGCTGTCTACAGGACAGTATTGATCTTTTGATTTTACCACATTATTTAGCCTAATAATAGAATTTAATTTTAGATAGGCCCTTGAAGTTTTACTACCAGGTTTTTTTTATGGGCTAAAGTTTTAGCTGGGTTTGATTCGGGCAGGGCTTAAGACTGATAGGTAGATACCAACGTACTTCAAAGGTGGCTCATAGGTACATGATTGGTGTTTACACCTATGATGTACCTGTGAGGTAGGGCTGAGGTACCTAGGAAGTACCTGTTTGCCTCGGAGCCTGATCGAACGCTAGGTGTATATATATTACCATTTATGGGGTAGCTTGTATTGCCATTCTGGAACGTTGTTTCTGTCGGGTTATATTTTTTGCAGTTTTTCTTATTGTTTTTCAGGAAGTTATGGCTTAGTGAGCGATAATAGTGCATTTAAGTTTGTGGGGGCGTATAATTTTCCTACTTTTGCATCCCGCTTCGGAGGAAGGGTTTGTGTGAAAAGGATAAAGATGCAGGTTGAAATGAGGATTAGAAAAGAGATTGGTATTTCTTTATGATGAGTTGAAAGACTCAGCAAATAAAAGAAATAAAGTTTGATAAAAAAGCTTGACAATGCCAAAAAGATTTCTACCTTTGCAATCCCAAACAGAACGGGAGTTACCAAACGGAGTTTGTTAACGGAATAAAAAAGATTGAAACGTTGAATATTCGAAACTGAACCTGGAACATTAAGACCAGGAGAAACTGAAGAAAAGGAAACGAAGAAATATAAAGAAGATCCGTGAGGTGATTCGAGAAGTTCATTAAAGAGATGTCATTTATAAAGTATAGCAAGGTAAGATAGTACGGTTTCAAAGTACATGAAAACCAAAGCTATTTTTTCAAGTCAGAATCTAACTAGACAATATAATTAGAATAAGACTATTATTAATACAAGTTAAGAATGGTCAGTGTTCAAACATAACATTTTACAATGGAGAGTTTGATCCTGGCTCAGGATGAACGCTAGCGGCAGGCCTAATACATGCAAGTCGAACGATACCAATGGGC
>NZ_FNEX01000006.1 GCF_900100435.1 Pedobacter sp. ok626
ATTTCCCTGCTAAAGTAAAATATAGTGAGTCATTGAAACCACCTGTAGGATTTCACCCATTCTTTGATTTAGATGAAGGATTGGAGTATGCGAAAAAGGTAGGTAAACCTGTTATGCTTGACTTTACCGGACACACTTGTGTAAACTGTAGAAGAATGGAAGATCTGGTTTGGGTCGACAAAGAAGTTGCCCGCCTGATCAATGAAGAATATGTATTGATCCAGCTGTATGCTGATGATCGTAACATTAAAATGCCAGCAGAGAAAGTTCATTACTCTGATATTTTAAAACGCAAAACAGATGATTTAGGTTATTGGAACTTAGATTTCCAGGCCACAAAATATGGATCAAATGCTCAGCCATTATATGTTTTGGCCGGTCATGATTTAAATCCTTTGGTACCTGCTCAAGGTGCAATCTTTGATGCTAAAGAATATGCAACTTATCTTAAAAGTGGCCTTGCTGCTTTTAAGAAATAAGTCAACAATACTATCCATAAAAAAACGAAAATAGGTAGTTAATAATTAAGCAAAGGCCGGTGGATACCGGCCTTGTTTATTTTATTTATTTGCATAATAAAACTTCTTCTTTAATATTTTGTATATTCTTTAGGGCTTGATAATTAATTTTTTTTGCCAATTATCCTTAATAAAACATAGTTAAAGTGCTTAAAATGAACCTAAAAGATATAAGGGGTGAAGTCGTAATAGCTTTAATGCCGAAAAACATCTATTTTTGGCGCTGGAAAGAGTAGTGTTGATTATTAATAATAAGATAAATTGTTCAAAACAACTTTTGTTTTGATATAAAGTAACAAGTAAATATGAAAAGAGTAGTAGTGACAGGTTTAGGTGCTGTAACCCCGGTGGGAAATACAGTAAAAGAATTTTGGGATAACATTGTAGCCGGTAAAAGCGGTGTTGCAGCTATCACAAAATTCGACACTTCAAAATTCAAGACTAATTTTGCTGCCGAAGTCAAAGACTTTGATGCAGAAGCTTATGTCGACAAAAAGGAGCTAAAAAAGTACGATCTATATACTCAGTATGCTATTGCTGCGAGTGATCAGGCCATTAAAGACTCAGGATTGAATTTTGAGACTATGCCTGAGGTGGAAAGATATGAAGTTGGCGTAATCTGGGCTTCTGGTAACGGCGGGATCACCACTTTTGAGCAACAATTGAAAGAATATCATTTAGGTGATGGCACACCAAGGTTTAGCCCTTACTTTATTCCTAAAATGATTGTTGATATTGCCGCGGGAGTAATCTCTATCAGAAATAAGCTTCACGGACCAAACTACGCTACTGTGTCTGCCTGTGCTTCTTCAAATACAGCAATTATCAGTGCGTTTGACACTATCCGTTTAGGTAAAGCTACCATTATGGTTGCCGGTGGATCTGAAGCTGCAATTACAGAGTCATCAGTAGGTGGATTTAATTCAGCTCATGCTTTGTCGAAAAGGAATGACGATCATGCAACAGCATCTCGTCCCTTCGATGTAGATAGAGATGGTTTTGTTATCGGTGAGGGTGCTGGCGCTTTAATTCTGGAAGAGTACGAGCACGCTATCGCAAGGGGTGCACACATCTATGCCGAAATGGTAGGAGGTGGTATGGCCGCTGATGCTTACCACTTAACTGGTACGCCTCCAGATGGTCTTGGTGCTTCATTAGGTATCGCTAAAGCTTTAGCTGATGCTGGAATTACTGCAGATAAAATTGACTATATCAATGCACACGCAACCTCAACAGGATTGGGTGATGTTGGTGAGTTAAACGGCATCAAAAAGATCTTTGGTGACTTGCCTGTAGCGATTAGTGCAACAAAATCTATGACTGGGCATTTGCTTGGTGGAGCTGGCGCAATCGAAAGTATCATCAGTATCATGTCTGTAAAAAATGACATCATTCCTGGAACAATCAATACGAAAGTATTAGATCCGGAGATTCCTCAAGGATTGAATATCATCCTTGGTAAATCTATTCACCAACCGGTTAATTATGTGTTGAACAATACCTTTGGTTTTGGCGGTCACACTGCTACTTCAATATTTAAAAAATATACTGCAGAGTAGTCATAAATAGGCTTAAATCCTGACCTTCGTCAGGATGAAGACTTCAATGGGTCCGGCTATTTTTAAAAAATAACCGGGCCCATTCTTGCGTTTAAGGGTTTTGTACCAAAGCCCGAAACGGACTTTTGTTCTCCATAAAAATATAATTTAACTTGGCCCGATGAATATAGAATTCAATAAAAATGAGGATGTTAATAAGCAGTCGGTTTTTGAACTAAAAACCAGGCTTAAGAAAATATATAAGGGAGGTGGGGATAAGAGTGCAGCGAAACAAAAAGAGAAAGGAAAGCTACTGGCCAGGGAGCGTATTGCTTATTTAATTGATAAGGAATCGGAGTTTCTGGAGATCGGTGCTTTTGCTGCCGACGATATGTATGCAGAGCAGGGCGGTTGCCCTTCGGCAGGCGTGGTATGTGGCATTGGTTATGTATCGGGTAGACAGTGTATGATCGTAGCGAATGATGCCACGGTTAAAGCTGGAGCCTGGTTTCCTATGACTGCCAAAAAGAATTTAAGAGCGCAAGAAATTGCCATGGAAAACAGACTTCCTGTAATCTACCTGGTAGATAGTGCCGGTGTTTATTTGCCGATGCAGGATGAGATCTTTCCCGACAAAGAGCATTTTGGAAGGATGTTTAGAAACAACGCCCTGATGTCGTCTGATGGCATTGTGCAGATTGCTGCAATTATGGGTTCTTGCGTGGCCGGTGGTGCTTATTTACCTATCATGAGTGATGAAGCTATGATTGTTGATGGTACAGGTTCTGTGTTTTTAGCGGGATCCTATCTGGTTAAATCGGCTATAGGCGAGGACGTTGATAATGAGACTCTTGGCGGAGCTACCACACATTGCGAAATATCAGGCGTAACCGATTATAAGCACCCTAACGATGAAGCTTGTTTAGATAGCATTCGCAACATCATGAATAAACTGGGCGCACCGCAGGTAGCCGGTTTTGACCGGATTAAGCCGGCATTGCCAAAGCTGGATGTAGAAGAGATCTATGGCTTATTACCTGAAAACAGGGAAAAGCCTTATGATATGCGCGATATTATCCAACGTTTGCTGGATGATTCTGAATTGGAAGAATACAAGGAGTTATACGGACAAAGTATTATTTGCGGATTGGGTAGAATTGATGGTTGGGCTGTAGGCATTGTTGCCAATCAGCGTAAGGTCGTTAAATCTAAAAAAGGAGAGATGCAGTTTGGCGGAGTTATTTATTCCGACAGTGCAGATAAGGCTACGCGCTTTATCATGAATTGCAACCAGAAAAAGATACCGCTTGTGTTTTTACAAGATGTTACCGGATTTATGGTAGGCAGTCGCTCAGAACAAGGTGGCATCATCAAAGACGGCGCAAAAATGGTAAATGCAGTCGCTAATTCAGTAGTCCCCAAGTTTACCATTGTGATCGGAAATTCTTACGGTGCGGGCAATTATGCAATGTGTGGTAAATCATATGATCCAAGGTTGATATACGCCTGGCCAAGTGCTAAAATTGCCGTAATGGGGGGGGCGCAGGCAGCTAAGGTATTGTTGCAAATTAAGGAGGCGTCGCTCAAAGCAAAAGGAGAGGAGATTACCCCTGAAAAAGAAGCTGAATTGCTAAAGGAAATTACCGATAGATACAACAGTCAGACTACCCCTTATTACGCGGCTGCGAGGCTCTGGGTAGATGGAATTATTGATCCTAAAGAAACGCGAAAAGTGATCTCTATGGGCATAGAAGCCGCAAATCAATCTCCAATTAAAAAACAGTTTAATGTAGGTATTATCCAAACCTAAGCAGAATTATAATCTATATATCACAATGTTGCATTTGTTACAAAATTGCTATTTGTGTATAGCGGGATAAAGCGTAATTTTGTATTACAATATAAAAATATATGTCACAAGAAGTAGAACACGTTGAATGTTTAATTATAGGTTCAGGACCTGCAGGTTATACTGCTGCAATTTATGCAGCTCGTGCAGATCTTAAACCGGTTATGTATACAGGTATGGAGCCAGGTGGTCAGTTAACACAAACCACAGAGGTAGATAATTTCCCAGGATATCCTGCTGGAATAACCGGTCCTGAAATGATGGAAGATTTTCGTAAACAAGCTGAACGTTTCGGAACGGATATACGTTTCGGTTATGTGAGTTCTGTTGATTTCTCTTCATTGCCACATAAAGTTGTAGTGGATGAGATCAAAACAATTACTGCTGATACAGTAATTATTTCGACAGGAGCTACTGCAAAATGGTTAGGCCTACCAAGTGAACAAAAATACAATGGTTTTGGCGTTTCAGCTTGTGCTGTTTGTGATGGTTTCTTTTTCAAAGGACAAGATGTTGCAATAGTTGGTGCTGGTGATACAGCTGCTGAAGAAGCAACTTACCTGGCTAAACTTTGTAAAAAAGTATATATGTTGGTTCGTAGAGACGAATTCAGAGCTTCAAAAGCAATGGTTCACCGCGTGATGAACACACCTAATATTGAAGTAATCTACAACACAGAAACTAAAGAAATATTAGGTAACGGTAAGAATGTTACTGCAGTTAAAGTGGTAAACAATCAAACAGGAGCAGAAACAGATATTCCTGTTGAAGGATTCTTCGTTGCGATTGGTCACAAACCAAATACCGATATCTTTAAAGGTTGGTTAGATATGGATGATACTGGTTATTTGAAAACAGTTCCAGGATCGACATTAACTAATGTTGAAGGCGTGTTTGCTAGTGGAGATGTACAAGATAGCTATTACCGTCAGGCTGTAACTGCAGCGGGTTCTGGATGTATGGCAGCATTGGATGCGGAACGGTATTTAGCCGCTAAAGAGCATGATGTAAAAGTGGTTTCTTAATTACTAATAAAAAATAGAAAGGGCAGGGTCATTTTATGGTCCTGCCCTTTTTTGTGATTTATGATTAAGAATTTTTTATCTTAGTCATGAAAACAATGTAATTATTTAATCTTAATGATGAAAAAACTACTATCAATTGTATTATTGGCATTCGTTTATGTCAACGGTTTTGCTCAGAACGACATCAATGTAGGGATCATTCCCGCACCTGTATCCGTAAAAAAGAGCGCTGGAAGTTTTAAACTGGACAAAACAGTTGTGCTGGTTTCTGCTGATGTAAAAGACACAAGATCTGCTGATTTATTAAACGCCTATATCGTTGCTAAAGGTGGTTTTGCATTAAGGACAGCTAAAGTTGCCAGTGCTGGTGCGCCTAGTATCATACTTAGTACTTCAGGTGCTGATCAATTGCCTGCCGAAGGTTATAAAATTAAAGTTAGCCCTAAAAACATTACCATTACCGGTAAAGATGCTGGTTTGTTTTATGGCGTACAGTCGTTGATGCAAATGATGCCTGAGTTTACAGCGAATGGAATGAGTATTAATGCTGCTGAGATCAATGATTATCCGCGTTTCAAATATAGAGGATTGCATTTAGACGTAGGACGCCACATGTTCCCGGTTTCTTTCCTGAAAAAATACATCGACATGATGGCCCAGTATAAATTGAATAATTTTCACTGGCATTTAACCGAAGATCAAGGTTGGAGAATTGAGATTAAGAAATATCCTAAATTAACGACTGTTGGATCCAGCAGAAATGGAACCATCATAGGTCACCACCCTGGTGTAAATACCGATGGTACGCCTTATAAAGGCTTTTACACCCAAAATGAGGTGAAAGAGGTTGTTGCTTATGCAGCAAGCAAATTTATCAATGTCATTCCTGAGATTGAATTACCTGGTCATAGCTCTGCCGCCATTGCTGCTTATCCTGAATTAAGCTGTTTCCCAGAAAGGGACACATTTATAAGTGAGAAAACACCATGGACTGGCTTGCGTAAAGGTAAGCAAGTACAACAAACCTGGGGCGTATTCGACGACGTATTTGTGCCTTCAGAGCAAACCTTCAAATTTTTAGAAGATGTGTTGGATGAAGTTATAGCGCTTTTCCCATCTAAATACATTCACATCGGTGGCGATGAAAGTCCTAAAGCCTACTGGAAAGAAAGTGAGTTTTGCCAACAATTGATAAAAAAACTGAACCTTAAAGATGAACACGAATTACAGAGTTATTTCATTCAAAGGATTGAGAAATATGTCAACAGTAAAGGGCGTAGAATTATAGGTTGGGATGAGATATTAGAAGGTGGATTAGCACCTAATGCTACAGTAATGTCCTGGAGAGGGGTAAAAGGAGGTATTGCTGCTGCTCAACAAAAGCATGATGTGATTATGACTCCTAATGCCGGTGGTCTTTATTTTGATCATAAGCAATCTGATTCAGCTGATGAACCTACAAATATTGGTGGCTTAGCACCATATGCTAAGTCTTATGCCTATAATCCGGTTCCTGCAGAACTTACTGCAGATGAACAAAAGTATATTGTAGGTGTTCAAGCAAATGTTTGGACAGAGTATATTTCAACTTCATCAAAAGTAGAGTACTTTGTGTTTCCAAGATTATTCTCTTTATCGGAAATCGCCTGGAGCCAAGACTCGCGTAAAGATTTTAAGAATTTCTCAGAAGAGCGCCTTCCTTTGCACTTGTCCCGATTGGACAAAACAAGAACAAATTATTGGGTGCCAACACCATTTGGCCAGGACCAGAAAGTGATGAAGGGAGAGAGCTTTAATATCGTATTAAAAGAGCCTGTTTTAGGCGCTAAAATCTATTATACATTAGACCTTACCCGTCCTTCAGAAATGGGTACTTTATATACTACACCTATTAAGTTAACCGTTCCTAAAGGGCAAAAGCAAGTGCTTAAAACAATTGTAGTTACTCCTGGCGGAAAGAATAGTGTAGTAACGGAAACGATATTGAGTAACGAGACACCAGATGTTAAAAACAAAACAGGCGATAAAACAATTATATAGTAATGAAACAAATAACCAATTTATTCCCAATTTCCTTGTTATTGGCAGGAACACTTTTAATGGCATCATGTGGTCCTAAAACCAATGAGAAAGTAGTACCTGTAAAGGGCGATACTGCTGCTGTTACAAAAGCTACTGGTCAATTCCCGTTTTACAAAGATTTGAATGTAAAACCAGGACTTAATTTTGAAGTGGTAAGCTGGGGTAAGGGGGTAGATAGCGTTGGTGGCTTCCTGGTACTGATGTCTGATTCTGCAAAGAACAATTATAGAACTTTGTCTGGCGAGCGCAAGGGAATCATTACAGATGCCTGGAATATGGATATGGACAATGATGGCAATCCTGAGATATATATCGAGTTGCTAAGCAAGAAAAATGTATTGGATCTGAACGTTTATGAATATGCAGGCGGTGATTTCAGGAAGATCAGTTTTCCTCCTTTAAGCAGCAATTCGAAGAAAAGCTATGCGGGGAACGATAAGTTTATCATTAAGAACGGTGATTTGTTTCGCACTTTCCCTCTTGTAAATCCAAAAGATACCACCATTAAAGCCGGAGACGTTAAGACACTGGTATACCGTTTAAGTGGAAATAGCTTCTCTGTAGACGAAGTGAAAGTAGAAAAATAAGCATAACAGGCTGGTATATTATACCAGCCTATTGTTTCTGGCAACTTTTATAGCATCTGCCTTAGAATTTACGTTCAATTTAAGGTAGATGTTTTTAATATGTGTTTTTACGGTTTCAGTTTCAATAAACAACTCTGTAGCGATCTGGGAACGATCCTTTCCTCTTGTAATCAGATTCAGTATTTGAGTTTCCCTCTTGGTCAGCGGAGAATCTGGGTTCTTTTGCAGTGATGTGATCACCTTTTTAGCCACATTAGGACTCATTGGACCACCACCTTGCATCACATCATTAATGGCTTCAATGATTTTTGAAGAAGGGGTATTTTTAGTAAAATAACCCGAAGCCCCATTGGCCAAAGCCTCTAAAATGATTTTTTCTGTTTCATGCACAGTCAGCATGATGATATACACATTTGGCAATAGCTTTTTTAACAAGGGTAGCGCCTCTATTCCATTGGTGCCCGGCAGTTGTATATCCAGAATAATCACATCAGGATTGTCTTTTACAATCTTTAGTTTGGCATCATCAAAAGATCCATAAGTATTCACTACCTGGTAAGGGGAGGTGTTGCTAACAAGATAGGCATAGCCCTCCCGGATGGTTGCATCATCTTCAATAATCACAATTCTTGCTGCTACTGGCTCATTCATTTTCTTATAATTAAAATTTAACCGAGAGCGCTATGGTTGTACCATTATGGTTTGATGTTATGTTTAAGTTCCCTTTAATTCGGCTGGCCCGTACCTGCATATTGTTCATGCCATGGCCACTTTTTGCTGATTCTATATTAAATCCTGTTCCGTTATCGGCAAGCATGATTTCTAAAAGATTGCCATCCATTTTTGCGGTAAAATTAACGGCTTCAGCATTAGCGTATTTTAGTGCATTATTGATGGCTTCTTTAAAAATCATTAAGATATTCCTGCTCATTTCCAGGGAGAGTCTCTTATCACTATTTGTTATCGTAGTTTCCTCTTCAAAACGAATTGGTGTATCATTAAACATCTCATAACCGAATTCTTTAATGTAGTTTAACAATTCCCCAATTGTGTCGTGTTTTGGATCTAAGGACCAAAGAATATCTTTTGTTCCGGTGTATAATTCGTTTACATTGGTTTTAATCTTTTGTATAATGTTTCTTTTTTCCAGATCATTTTCGTCTGTCATACTACTAAGTACTTCTGATAAGACTGATATTCTGGTTAGTTTGTTACCAAGATCGTCGTGAAAATCTTCAGCAGTTTGTTTTCTGATTTTAAACTGCTCTTCCAATTTTATTTTGAGTCTTAACTTGCGCTTCCGTTCGTTTAGATTAATGATGACATATACCGAGAATAAGATCAATAGCAGAATGAGGAAAACAATAAAAACCTTAAAAAGAGTGGTTTGATAATAAGGTGGCGTTATCTCGAAATAAAAAGTCGCTGTATTGAGGGATGTTATGCCGGTTGAGGTTACCGCCTTTACCTGGAAGGCATATTGGCCAGGGGGTAGGGCAGTGTAATTAACAGAAGTATTGTTGTTAGGGTGGCAGTATTTATCGTCTAATCCTATTAGCCTGTATTTGTACAATACTGCTTTAGGGTTGGTTAAATAGATTCCCGTGAAATTGATGTTCAGGTGATTGTGTTGATAGGTTAACTTTACTTTTTTATCTAACTCGTGTCCCTTGTAGATAACTTGTAGATTGCCCTGGTCTCCTTTCTTATTTTGAGCCAATATGCTGGCAGAATTGATGAAAATGTAAGGTCTGTTTAAAGGAGCTGTTTCGGTATTGTTATCGTATACCACAACGCCTTTTGTGGTGCCAATCCAGATTTTACCATTGCTTTCTAATATCGCATTTTGATTGCATTCAATCAATGGTACATTTTCATTGCTATTGGTTATGATGCTGAAATCTTTAGCTTTTAATTTATTGATACCCCTTCCTGTTCCTATCCATATTACGCCTTTTTCATCCAGTAGTAAGCTGTAAACATGGTCGGAGGACAGACCTTCCTTTGTACTCAGTTGCTTAATTTTTCCGGTCGTAAAATCCCATATAATGACACCATTATCTGCGGTTCCAAACAGCACGTGGCTGCCGTGTTTCAGCATAGATAAAATGCTCGAGCCAGTCAATGGTTTAAAATTTAATGGTTTGATGTCTTTTTTGTTGCGGATCAGGTAAGCCCCGTTTTGTGTACCGGTTATGACTAAATTGTTCCCGATTTCCAATAAGCTGGTCTCAAAATTTTTGCTAATCCATTGGATCTTTCCTTCTTTGGGTATTAACATAAAACAACCCAGATTAGTGGATATCCAGATGTTTTTATGTCTATCCTCCATAATCGCATTCGAGGCAACAGCTCGGTTTCCACCATCTACACGTTTAAAAGTGCCTTTATTATAAATCCATAAACCACCGCCAACGGTTCCTACCCAAATGTTATGGCTGCTGTCTTTAAACAAAAAGTTAATACGTTTTGTATCTTCATTATCAGAAGGAATGTTTATCCGTTTGATCTGGTTGTTTTTTTGTACAAAGATGCCATCATAAGTTCCCAGCCATATTTCATCGGGAGCAGGGCCATTAATGATGCTCATCACAATGCTACTCTGTAAGCCCTGAGATTCATCAAAAGTCACATAATTTTTGCTGTTGAATTTAAAAATTCCAGAACCATCAGTACCCAGCCAGACGTTGTTTTCGGCATCCCTGAATATCTGGTTAACAACATTGTCTGTAAAACCATTTTGCCCATTGAAATGGATGGTTTGACCTTTAGAAATATACCATGCCCCTCGGTTTGTGCCCAACCATATATTTCCTCTTTCATCCTGATTGATAGCTGTTGCTCGTCTGATGAAATCAGCAAATACTGGTTTTACTTTTCCATTTTCGGCTACAAATACACCAGTTGTAGTCAGAAACCATATTTTATCTTTCTCAAACTGATCTACCATCAGATCGGTGATGATTAAATCACCCAATTCATCGTAATGTAGTTTTTGATGCCATTTTTCTCCATTGAGGTAATACAAGCCCTGCCTAAAAACCGTTGCCCAGACCCGGTGTTTATGATCGGTTTTTAAGGCGGTTACAATTTCTGCAGTATCGCCTGTTATGGTAATGTATTCAGCTTTGGGGCCATTTAGCTTAAAAATATTTTTACCAGAAAGACCATAAACTATCCCTGATGCTGTAGTGTTTAGTCGGTCTACCCATTCACCTTTCCCTTTGTAATTGTGAAAGCTACCTTCTTTATAGGACGATAAGCCTCTTTCTGTGCCGATCAACAGGTTGACTTGCTGATCTAAAGCGAGAGAAAGTATAAAATTACTGTTCAGACCATTAGTTTTACCCATGTTGATAAACTGGTTCCCATTAAAGCAGCTTAAGCCCCCAAGTGTGGCAATCCACAATCTCCGCTGTTTATCCTGGGTTATTGCAGTAACCTGTGATTGTACCAGTCCATCCCGAATATCATATTGCTCAAAGTTATAGCGTTGCGCAAAACCTTCCATGCCGCTGATTAGCAGTAGGGCTGTGATAAATAGAGGTTTTAGGTGCAGCACAGATTGTTGTTTTTGTGGTTTGTTTGAATGTAGCTAAAATCAATAATAACTAAAGAACATGTAAATATAATGTTAAAATAAAAATACCCCTTAAAGGGTTACTATTTTTTTATTGCATTATATTAAATTTGTTTAATCTACAGTTATTAGGGATAACTGTATAATCACATTAAAAATATGGACTTTAATCAAGTATATAAGGTTGTTTTTGTGAAATGTGAGGAAAGCTCCTTAAGTTTTTTTACGGACATGCCCGGTTTTATCCTGGCAGAGAAAATTGAGATAGAAGGTAAAGAATGTCCCATACTACAATCGACTAATGGCGATTTAATCATGCTTGTTGAAAAGGAAACTGTTGAGGCAGATACGATTGTCTTAAAGACCGACGATTGTGTTAGAGACTACTATTTATTTAATCAGAAAAGTATACCAGGTTTAACAAAGCCAAGATATGTTGCGCATGGCTTGGAGTTTTGCTTCTTAGATCCCTCAGGTAATCGTTTTGTCCTGACCGAAGAGCGCGATTATTCGGAGGCCTAATGGGTTAAAAATAAACAAATGAAGTATAATAGGGTATTGGTGGATAAAAATGAGATTATAAGTGAAAGCACTTATAGCGCTCACTATCCTAAAAATACGGGTAGATATGCTTTGAATGTTGTGCTTAGCGGGCAGGCCAGTTACACCGTAGAAAAGCGGGAAATCACCCTTGTGCCCGACAGTTTTATTTTCTTAAACCACGACACCTCATATACCAATAGCATCGATTCGACAGTTGAAGTGAATACCTTTTCCGTATTATTCGATCCGGATTTTGTACATGATTTCGAGCAGTCTAATTTACTCCAAGATCATGTATTGCTAGACCAGCCTTTAGGATTTAAAGAGCGCGATACTCGATTTGTAGAGTCTATTTATCCTTTGAGGGGAAACCTTAAATTTAATTTGCAGCACCTTGCTAAACACATCGATAGTGGGGTAAATGATGAATTGCTCTTAAGTGAGTACTTAAATCATTGTCTGGCTAATTATTATAAGCTCTATCATTCAGAAATCATCAAAAGAGAAGCTTCTCTGCAGTTTTTAAATGGGACAACTAAATCAGAGATTCTGAAGCGCTTAACTGTCGCCAGAGATTACATGATCAGCAATTACCATAGACGCCTCCGCTTAGAGGAAGTTGCACAGGTTGCCTGCCTGTCAGTAAATCATTTGCTGCGGACCTTTAAACAGGCTTATCAGCAATCACCACATCAGTTTCTAACTAAGGTTAGACTCCATCAAGCCAAGCATTTTTTAAGAAATACGGATTATCCGATTAATGAAATTGTAGATATCGTTGGATTTGAATGTCCAAGCTCTTTTATCCGATTATTTAGAAACTCTTTTCAAGTTACTCCGGGGCAGTATCGATAAGATTAGTCTATAATATGGTGAGATTCGCACATCCTTAGAAGAGATGTTAACTTAAATTTGAAGCAGGAAACCCACTATATAGATTTGGATGAATTTAATTTGGGTTAGTTAATAATATGCTCATCCGACATAGTTCGGATGAGCATTTTTTATAACTCTTTAAATTGGTTTCCAAGGCGCTCAAATTTCTCTATAAGCAGCGCGATTCTTTCCTTTTCCTTTTTCATAACAGCCTTGCGCACAAGTGTTGAACAGAATATGATCCATCCGAAAGTAAATACTACAATCAGGCCTTGTGCCCATAGATCGAAATAGCTTAGGATCTCGAAGAAGTATAAAACAATACCCAGACTTAAAGCGATGGCATAAAACCAATACAATTTGCTGTAAAGACTAAATCTGCTCAGTTGATAGCGTTTCAGGTTATCCAGAAACTCATTAGGATTAGTAGTGAAGTCATGTTTAGCCAGCAACTGGTGACTTTTGTAAAGCATAAATGTCGATACGGCAATAGCGCTTAGAAAAATGGTCAAGCCCACATGGGTTGTCCATGAGTTAAAGCCATAGAACAGCCATAACACAACTATTGCAATAAAGGAGAGCAGCATTCCGACTATATTAAAAAGAGATTTGTTGCGAATGGCATTTACCTCTTTTTTTGCTTGCTGTAGCATCTCGTCTGATGAGATTTTAACCTCAACCGAATGTGATTGCCAAAGCGATTGTATATGATCAAATTCTTGCATGCTGATTGTATAATTCGGTAAGTTTT
Source organism: Pedobacter sp. ok626 (assembly GCF_900100435.1). GTDB lineage: Bacteria > Bacteroidota > Bacteroidia > Sphingobacteriales > Sphingobacteriaceae > Pedobacter. The sequence goes on from NZ_FNEX01000006.1 coordinate 13,350, forward strand.
AATTTAATACGGTGAATTTTAACCCTAAGGTTACCTTCGCTAATTCCTGATATATCTGCTATTTCATTGTAAGGCAGCTCATCAAGTACCATGGTGATAATGAGGCGGTCGTTTTCTTCTAGTTTCGATATAGACTTATAAAGAAGGGCAATCTGTTCGTCCTTTTCAGAAAACTCTTCAGGTTGGTTCTCAATAATTTTATCCGTCAGTTCATCTTTCGACTGTCTTTTTTCTGATCTCAAATAAGTTAAACAAGTATTTACTGCGATTCTGTAAATCCATGTCGAAATAAGAGATTTGTTTCTGAATTTATCCAGATTTTGCCAAACCTTTAAAAAAGTTTCCTGAAGCAAATCATTCGCTGCATCCTCATCGCCGGTATAACCATAGCATAGGTGAAATATCTTTTTAGAATTTGTATCGAAAATCTGCTTAAATAATTGATCCTTTTTTTCCAATTGAATTCGTTTTATTCCTTAATTAGATAGTGCTACACGTGTTTTGTTACGTTGTGAAGTTATATAAATAACTACGTGATGAACAATTTTACAGAATAATTTAATTATTGTAGTTTTACAGCCTTAAAAACCATTAAAATAAGATAGATGTCGAAAAAAAACAGGTTAACCTTTTTTATCTTCCTGGCCCTGGTTCTGGGTGTAGCATTAGGATATTATCTAAATGTACAAACATTTAGTACTTATAATGAACAAATCGCCAAGGCCGATAACCGGGTAAAAGAGCTAGATGCACAGATTCTTAAAATTCAAGATACCACTGCTGTGTCTTATGCCGTTTTAAAAACAGAAAAGAAAGCGACAGAGAAATCACGTCATGAAACAGAAGTGATCCGTGAAAAAAAGCTGGAACCTTTAACTTTATTGAGCGACATCTTTCTTCGTCTGATTAAGATGATTGTTGCGCCCCTTGTATTTAGTACACTTGTAGTAGGTGTAGCAAAAGTAGGCGATGTGAAAGCAGTGGGTAGGATAGGCGGTAAAACTATGCTATGGTTTTTAAGTGCCTCTCTCTTGTCGCTGGTATTAGGCCTTATTATGGTTAATATTTTCAAACCAGGCCTAGCCATGAACTTACCTTTGCCTCCAAGTAATATCGATACGGGTATCCATAAAGTAGCCCTTTCTCTTAAAGAGTTCATTTCGCACATTGTGCCTAAGAGTATGGCGGAGGCCATGGCAACCAATGAGATCCTTCAGATTGTTGTTTTCTCCTTGTTTTTCGGAGTAGCTACAGCTGCTATTGGCGAAAAAGGGAAGATCATCATCAGTTTCTTTGATGCTGTTGCACATGTGATCTTAAAAGTAACCGGATATGTAATGAACTTTGCACCATTTGCTGTATTTGGAGCGATGGGTGCTATTGTTGCCAAGCAAGGGCTAAGCGTATTGTCAACCTATGCTTTATTTATTGGAGAGTTTTACTCTACCATGTTGTTACTTTGGATTATTCTGATTGCCATTGGTTTTATGATTTTGAAATCAAGGGTCTTTAACCTGATGAGCAGAATGAAAGAGCCGGTAATCCTGGCTTTCAGTACAGCAAGTAGCGAGGCTGCATATCCTAAAACGATGTTGCAGTTAGAGCGCTTCGGTTGTAAAGATAAGATTGTTAGTTTTGTTTTGCCTTTGGGATATTCCTTTAATCTGGATGGTTCCATGTTATACATGACTTTTGCGTCGTTGTTTATCGCACAGTCGTACGGAATTCATTTGTCTTTCGAACAACAGATTACCATGCTATTGATCCTGATGCTAACCAGTAAAGGTATTGCTGGTGTTCCAAGGGCTTCTCTGGTTGTTATCGCGGGTACCATTGCCACTTTTAATATTCCTGAAGCAGGCTTAGCTCTGTTGATTGGTATTGATCCGCTGTTGGATATGGGTAGATCTGCAACCAACGTAATCGGAAACAGTTTAGCTACTGCAGTAGTGAGTAAATGGGAAGGGGACCTTACAGAGCCGCTGGATTAAATTTTTTAAGATTAAAATTTCAAATAAATAATAACAAAACAGAATGAGTGATAGAGGAAAAAAAATATTTTTGCTGCTAACTGTCGTGGTTCCTTTTCTGATCTATTGTGTGGTGTATTACATCCCAATGTTCCGGAATGCGCCATTTAAGCTAAAAGAATTTGAGTCCATCGATTTTAAGTGGGGTATGGGGAATAATCTGGAGAATTCGTACAACTCGGCTACGGGCGACTACCAGTATGTTAACGGTCAGGATTCCCTGATCAAAACGAATGTGAAATTAAGAAAAGATGATATCCTTTACTTGCATTCAAAAGCGAGTGAATTGGGCTTCTGGAATTTTCCGGATGTATTGGCCAACAAGGGAACTAATCTGGATTCCTCTAAGGTACTTCGTTACGTAATGCAGTTTAATTACAAAAAGAAGTCAAAAACAGTAATTTACCTTACGGATTACACGGAGACACCGAAGCTTCAGGGGCTTGCCGAGCAGATGAGAACCATTTTGCAACAAAGTATTAATGATGCGGAAGAGCGGTATGGAAAACAAGCTGGATCAAAAAACTAAATCATTTGTGGATTTAGAAAATAAAGTTCTATATTTGCACCTCGATAAAAATAAACAATTTAAAAATAATAATTAATTAACAATGTACGCAATAGTAAATATAGCAGGACAGCAATTCAAAGTTGCAAAAGACCAGCACCTTTTTGTACACCGTTTGCAAGGAGATGAAGGCGCTAGTATTGAATTTGACAATGTATTGTTGGTTGAAGATGGTGGTAAAATCTCTGTAGGAGCTCCTACATTGAAAGGTGCTTCAGTTTCAGCTAAAATCGTGTCTCATTTAAAGGGTGATAAAGTAATCGTTTTCAAAAAGAAACGTAGAAAAGGATACAAAAAGAAAAACGGACACCGTCAGTATTTCACTAAGATCCAGATCTCTGGTATCAATTTATAATTATTGTTGAACAAAAAATACCGTTCATTTCGGTAGTTAATAAAATATAAAACAAGATGGCACATAAAAAAGGAGCCGGTAGTTCCAGGAACGGACGTGAATCGCATAGTAAACGCCTTGGTATTAAAATCTTTGGTGGACAGGCTGCAATCTCTGGAAACATCATAGTACGCCAACGCGGTACAAAACATCATCCTGATAAAGGAGTAGGTATTGGAAAAGACCATACTTTATTCGCTTTGGTTGATGGTACTGTGATCTTCAAAAAGAAGCAAGATAACAAATCATACGTTTCTATTCTTCCTTTCCCAGTTGTACTTACTGAAGAAGAAGTAGTAGCACCTGCAAAAGCTGTTAAAGCTGATGCTCCAGTTGCAGAAGAAAAAGCACCTGCTAAAAAAGCGCCTGCTAAAAAAGCAGCTAAAGCTGAAACAGCAGAGTAATTAGAATATTCTTTGTAAAAAGGGCTGATCATCATAGATGTTCAGCCCTTTTTTTGTGCGGTTTATTTTAGTGTAATTTCGATTTATACTTCTTGGCTCTAATATGATTCAATTCATGCTCCAGCTTTTTCAATGAATTTGTAAAGCTCTTAAACGCGCTTTCCAGATCACTCAAAATTAAACCAATCTTAGCTGGGGCTTCGGTAGCCTGCTCCGCGCTGTCACCATGTAACAACCATTCGTAGCTTTTACTGTAGTACCTTGCTATTTCATGCAAGGTATTGAAAGAGGGATACTGGTTACCAAGTTCTATCTGCGAATAGTTACTTCTCGACAAGCTTAATATATTGGCTATAAATGCTTGTGAGAGGCCGCTGCTCACTCTTAATTCCTTAATACGTTCTCCGATCTCTTTCTTGGATAGAATTTCTTGCATAATTAATTTTTATTTCGTTGATTTGCCATTGTTGAGATGATTAATTGCTTGAAAAACAAGACAATTTTAGCTCCATAAAATTTAATAGGGTATCAATTTACTTAAGGGGATGAACAGGGTTGATGCTAAAAACAGTGCGATTTAGTCTGGCTAGGAAGTACCTATGTCGGCTAAATATGCCTTATAGCAGGTTAAAACAAGTTAGAAATGCCACATAGAAACAATTGCGAAGGTACCTCAGGATCATTTTTTTTGATCAATAAAAAATATGAGCTTTCTTTTTTCAAAATCAATTCATCGAGTGACCTGGGTAGTTTTTTTGAGAAAAATCCCATAGTTGGGGATTCAATTGTGGAAATCATTGCACAGAAGTATAAAAATAATTTTCTCAGTTTACTGGCAAGAAGCTTCGAAGGTCATTGTTTTAGTATAGAGCAACGCTTCTCCGTATTCAAATCTACAGACCTTGTTTTTCATATCGTTTTTACGCCTTTAACCATCGATGGCGTTACGGATGGAGTAGTTTGCAGTATAATGGACGTAAGTAGCGCAAAGGGGCTTATAAGTATGATCAGAGAGTACTCACATATGGCCTCTCATCAGTTACGGGCACCCATTACCAATATCTTAAGTCTTTCGACCATAACGAATTATAGCCAGCTCGAGACCTATGATGTGATCAAGATCACGCAACTCCTGGGTGATATCAATACACAGGCTGTAAAGCTGGATGAGATCATTAAAATGCTAAACGAGGTACTCAATAAGCGCGAGAACGTTGCGCTATTTGATAAGTTTGGGGCAAAGTCAGCGCATCAGCATATTGTACTAGTGGATGACGATGTGATTACCAATAAAATGCACAAGATGTTGATCAGAAAACATCCGAGCGAAAAAAGGATCGTCGTATTCGACAATCCTCAAAAAGCACTTCTATATATTCAAGAGTATACTCCAGATCTTATTCTACTAGATTTGCACATGCCAAATATTGATGGCTGGAGGTTCCTGGAAATGATGGAGGAACTTAATCTCTTTATTGACGTGATTATCGTGTCCTCTTCAATCGATCCGAGTGAACATTCTAAAGCCAAATCATTTCTATGTGTTAAAGATTTTTATACCAAACCTTTAACCACAGAAAAAGTAAATCAATTGCTCGATTATTAGGGACTAGTACTCTCTGTTCATTAGCAGGGCAGCTAGTTTAAATAATTCAGTCTTACGCTCTTCTTCAATTTTTAAAGAGGTTAATGCACTAAAAGCCTTGTCAGAATACTTTCTCATCTCCACATTCGCCAGCTCTCTGATGTTGTAATCATCATAAAGTGCCGTAGTGTTTCTAATTTTATCTGTATGATCTTTGTTAACGCTTTGTTGCTCTAACTCCATCAAATCGCTTTCATTAGCCAGCTCTTTTAATTTCAGCAGGAGTAGGGTCTTTTTATTGGCAATGATATCGCCACCTACCTGTTTCCCGAACTTCTCCGGATCACCGTATACATCTAAAATATCATCCTGTAATTGGAAAGCAATTCCAAGGTTTTCTCCAAATTCATACAACTGCTCGGCCTCAGTAGCACTAGCTCCGGCAACTTGTGCACCTAGTTTCATCGCACCACCCAAAAGAACAGCTGTCTTCAGGCGAATCATGTTGATATAGTCGGTAATGCTCACTACCTGGCGTTCTTCAAATTCCATGTCCAATTGCTGACCTTCACATACACCTTGAGCAGTAGTGTTAAAGGTATTCAACGCGTCTTTTAATACGCTACTGTCCAGCATAGACAGCTGCTTGTTGGCTTCTACCATCATCACATCACCACTCAAAATGGCATTGTTTACACCCCATTTCTCATGTACCGTCTGCTTTCCCCTCCTTAATGGTGCATTGTCCATAATGTCATCATGGATCAAGGTGAAATTATGAAAAGTCTCAATGGCCAATGCAGCTGGCATTGCAGTCGATATATCCCCTTTAAACAAATCTGCAGCCATTAAAGTCAATACAGGCCTTATTCTTTTGCCTCCTAAGCTCATAATGTAACGTATGGGCTCATATAGTCTTTCAGGATGTGCAGGATAATTAATGTTTTGAACAGCGTTTTCTATAACTTCTTGTAATTGATTAGGAGTATACATTTTTTGCAAAGGAATTTACCGGAATCTTATTTTATTGTTGAATTAATGAGAAATCTATCTGACGTTTAGATAAGTCTACTTTTTTTACTTTTACCATCACCTCATCGCCCAACTGATATTTTTTATGTTTACGTTGACCAACGATGCAATAGTTTTTTTCGTCGAGTACATAAAAATCGTCGGTAATGTCACGCAGACGAATCATGCCTTCACATTTGTTGGCGGTAAGCTCTACATACATTCCCCATTCTGTAACACCCGATATGATGCCGGCAAAGATATTGCCCACATTTTCTTCCAGATATTCAGCTTGTTTGTACTTGATAGATGCACGTTCCGCATCAGCAGCACGTTTTTCCATGGCTGATGAATGCGATGCAGCAACTTCATATTCTTCCTCATTAGCCGATTTCTCATTGTTTAAATAAGCAGCGAGCAGTCGGTGTACCATCACATCCGGGTAACGGCGGATAGGAGAGGTGAAGTGGGTATAATGGTCAAAAGCCAACCCATAGTGACTGGTTTTCTTAGTCGTATATATCGCTTTTGCCATAGATCGGATGGCCAGTTGTGTCAATACGTTTTGTTCTTTTTTGCCTTCCACATCTTCCATCAGGTAATTTAAAGATTTCGCAATCTCTTTATCTGATTTTGTATTGATCTTATAACCAAAGCGGGCGGCAAATAAAGCAAAGGTGTTTAGGTTTTCGAGGTTTGGCGAATCGTGGGAACGGTATACAAAAGTATATTTCTCTTTCCCTTTACCTTTTTTAGCGATAAACTCAGCAACCTTCTTATTGGCCAATAGCATAAAGTCTTCTATTAACTTATGGGCATCTTTACGCTCTTTTACGTAAACGCCAATGGGTTTACCATTCTCATCCAGATGAAACTTCACTTCAGTACTTTCAAAGCTGATGGCACCGTTTTTAAACTTTTTATCACGTAAGATATAGGCTATTTCATTCAGTTTGAGGATTTCAGCGGCATAATCACCAGCCTTGTTCTCAATTACTTCCTGAGCTTCCTCATAGCTAAAACGTCTGTCCGAATGGATTACTGTACGTCCAAACCATTCTGTGATGATATTGGCTTTATCGTCCAATTCAAATACAGCGGCAAAACAAAGTTTATCTTCATTTGGACGAAGCGAACAAACACCATTACTCAAACGCTCTGGCAACATCGGGATCACACGATCTACCAGGTATACAGAGGTCGCTCTCGAATAGGCCTCTTTGTCCAGATAGCTGTTGGGTTGTACATAATGTGAAACATCAGCAATGTGTACCCCAATTTCATAATTGCCGTTCTCTAACGTTTTAAAAGAGATGGCATCATCGAAATCTTTTGCATCAGCCGGATCTATGGTAAAAGTAACCGTATCTCTAAAGTCCCTGCGACCTTTTATTTCGGCCTCAGTTACCTGTTCAGGAATCTGATTTGCTTCGTTTTCTACTTCAGCAGGGAAACTTAGCGGGAAGCCATACTGAGCCAGAATGGCGTTCATTTCCGTATTGTTCTCGCCCTGTGTACCTAGTATGTTGATGATGCGGCCAATTGGGTTTTTAGCCCCTTCAGGCCATTCTGTAATGCTTACCTGTACCTTCTGACCATTTTTAGCTCCATTGATATCACTCAAAGGAACAAAAATATCATGCAGCATTTTACGGTCGTCGATATTTACAAAAGCGTAGCGGTCAGAAATTCTGATCACACCGATAAAGTCGGTCTTCGCACGTGTAATGATTTCTACAACCTCACCCTCGTTCTTGCGACCACTCTTTTTGGCATATATATACACTTTTACCTTATCACCATGCAGTGCATTGTGCAGCTTTCTGGCAGATACAAAAATGTCTTTTTCAAACTCATCATCAGGAACCACAAAAGCAGATCCATCTGCAGTCATATCCACTTTTCCGATCAAGAAAGTTTTCAGGTCTTTTAACTTGAATTTTCCTTTCTCAGGTTCTAAAAACACACCTTTTTTTGCTTGTTCTTTTAGTACCTCCAGTATAGTGTCTCGGGATGCGGTATCTGTAATATTTAATTTAGCCGATATCTGCTTATAATTCAGCGCTTCGTTGTTGCTCTTTTCCAGTACATCGCTAATCAATTGGATTAAAACGAGTTCCAGATGAGACGATTTCTTTTTTGCCATAGTCTATGTATGAATCACCCGAAGGTAACAATTTGAACCGAGTATTGTTGGATTTTGTATCTTTGATTACATCGCTGATTGTTGAACTTAACTACTATTTAAAATGATTGAAGACAGAGAAAGAAAGACCGGTAAGGAGATCGTAATGATTTTGATTAAAGCTATTGTCTACCTTTTTCTGGTGTATCTGTATATCAATAAACCAATTGTTTATAGCGAGTATCCGGTGATAGGGAAGTTAGCAGGAGCGTTGATGATTTTTCTAGGTCCCAGTTTATTGGTGTCCATTATTAGGTTAATCATTATTTACTGGTACATCCGTAAGCATAAGTTTAAAAGTAACATTAAAGATAACTTTATTCTGGGGATCAACCGGATCGTTTCTCTACTTGATGTCATCTTTTTAGGATTGGCGGTTTTATCACTGTCAGAGGTAACGCTCAAAGATATTGTGTTTAGCGTATCCATCGTTGCGGCGGCTTTAGCTTTAATTTTTAAAGACTATGTGACTAATATGATCAACGGGCTAATTATTATGTTCTCCGATCGCTTATCGCTAGGAGATCACATCAAAATGGGGGAGCACGAAGGGAAGATTTTAGACATTACCCTGATCAATATGATCCTGCAAAATGAGGATAGTGATATGGTGATTATTCCCAATTCTGTAGTGTTCAGCTCTGTCATTATTAACCAGTCTAAGCAGAACATAAAAAAGCTAAGTATTGAGTTTGATATGTCGATTGCCAATGGTTATACACCAGAGTATATAGAGAACCATCTGAACAAAATTATAGCACCATATTCAGAGAATGTGGTGGAAGGCGGGTTGACCGTTAAAACGATCTCTATCAATAAGGATGTCGTGATATTTAAAGCGATGATTTTATTGAAAAGATACGATAAAGTCAAAGAAAGAGAAATCAGAAGGGCCGTTAATACGGGTTTAATCCGACTGTCAGCTACGCTCAAAACAGACTAACCAGGTATTGCAGCAATCAGCTTTTTGGTATACTCCGCTTGCGGGTTGTTGTAAATATCTTCCGGAAAACCCTGCTCTTCAATTTTACCTTTATTCATCACAATCATGCGGTCCGACAAGTGTTTTACTACAGCCAGATCGTGAGAAATAAATATGTAGGTTAGTCCAAATTCCAGTTGCAATTCCCGCAGTAAATTCAGCACCTGAGCCTGGACAGACACGTCCAAGGCGGATACAGATTCATCACAAATGATAAAGCGTGGCTGCAAAGCTAAAGCTCTGGCAATCACAATACGTTGTCGTTGACCACCAGAAAACTCATGTGGATAACGGTTAAAGTGCTCGGGCTTTAAGTCTACCCGGTTTAATAAATTCATCACATGGGCCTTACGTTGTTCATCATTATCAAACATTTGATGTACTTGTAAGGGCTCCATCAATGCATTCCCCACCGTTAAACGAGGGTTTAGCGAAGAGTAGGGATCCTGAAAGATAATCTGTACATCCCGTCTCATTTTTCTCAGCTCTGCTGTTTTTAAAGAGGTCATATCGGTACCATCAAACAGGATGCTGCCGGATGTTGGTTCTACTAAACGAATGATGCTTCGTCCCAAGGTTGTTTTTCCGCATCCCGATTCACCTACCAAGCCCAATGTTTCACCTGGGAACACATCAAAAGTAATGTCATCTACGGCTTTAACATAGTCATTTACTTTGCCAAATAAGCCCTTACTGATGGGATACCAGGTACAAAGCTGCTTTACCTGCAATAAAGGTGCTGTACTATAAAGCTTTTGCCTGCGCGTGGCAATTTCTTCTGGAGTATAACTGTTTACTTCCAGTAAGTGGGCGACAGCCATATCCTTGTTCTCATTTAAGAAATCAGCCACTACAGGCAGTTTTTTCAATAAGCGCTGTGGACTAGGTCTGCAAGCCAATAAGCCTTTGGTATAGGGGTGCTGCGGCGTTTCAAATAAGACTTTGGCCGGGCCTTGTTCTACAATTTCTCCTTTGTACATCACGGCTACTTCGTCGGCAATCTCCCGCACTACCGCTAAGTCGTGTGATATAAAGATCATGGCCATGCCACGTTCGGTTTTTAGCTTCAGCAGAAGCTCCAAAATTGTTTTTTGTACAGTTACGTCCAAAGCGGTTGTAGGCTCGTCAGCAATCAGTAACTCCGGGTTGCAGCTCAAAGCCATCGCGATCATTACCCGCTGCTTCTGTCCGCCCGACAATTGGTGTGGATAGCTGTCGAAAATATTCTCGGGACGAGGGAGTTGCACTTCTTTAAATAAAGCGATTGTTTGTGCCTTTGCTGCATGTTTATCTACTTTCTGGTGCAGCATAATGGCCTCTTTGACCTGGTAACCGCAAGTGAAAACTGGGTTAAGTGAGGTCATAGGTTCCTGAAATATCATGGCGATTTTGTGCCCGCGATACTTCCTGATGGCCTCGGCAGATAAGTCGAGAAGGTTGATTTGTTGGAAGTCTATTTCACCACCAATTTTGGTGCTTTGCGGGTCGTGCAAACGCATAATAGAAAAGGAGGTTACAGATTTTCCGGAGCCTGACTCGCCAACAATGCCCAATACTTTTCCCTTTTCAATACTGAAACTGACATTGTTAACTGCTTTAAGCCAGGTGTTGTCTTCCTTATTGAGGAATTGTATGTCGAGATTTTTGACGTTTAGCATCTGTGTGGTTTTAGCTCCTCTGTCCATTGTTGATATCCAATATACGAATGTAGTGATAATCTTTCTCTTGGACTATTTCATATTAAACCTGCTTTTTTGCCATATATTCGGCTTGTTTGCTTAATTTTGCGGCATGGAAAGAGAAATTCTTGATACCAAGCGTAAAGCTTTAAAGATTAACTTAAACCCTAAAATTTACGGGACTTTTGCCGAAATAGGTGCAGGACAAGAAGTTGCCCGTAACTTTTTTACAGCCGGAGCTGCATCTGGTACTGTAGCAAAAACTATGTCGGCTTACGACATGACTTTTAGTGATGTGATTTATGGTGCCGAAGCTTCGGGTAGGTATGTGAGTGAGTCCCGATTGTTAAAAATGCTGGGAGTTGAGTTCAGTTTGTTAACTGAACGTTTAAATGGAGAGAAATACGAAGACCGCACTTTTTTCGCCTTTGCAGATACGGTTACCACCTTAAACTATAACAAATCCAACGATCCACATGGCTGGATCGGTATCCGTTTCCAGGCTGAGCCGGGAGGGGAGCCTAACGAAATATTTTTCCATGTACGCCTACTGGATACTGATGCTGCATTGCAACAAAATGTCTTGGGAATCATAGGTGTGAACCTGGTTTATGCTGCATTTTACTTTAATCAGGATCCAAGGACAATGATCGAGTCATTGGCGGATAACCTGACTATCGGTTCTGTGGAGATTGACCTGATCTCGGTAAATGGGCCGGTATTTAAAGATGTAAACAACATCCTGCTAAACCTGTACCTGATTGTTAAAGATTTCTCTGATGCGGCTATATTTGATGCTAAGGGTAAGCCATGTTTACCAAAAGATCTGCTGTACAAGAAAGACATTATGATTTTGCGGACCAAGTACGAGCAGAAATCAAATCCCAACTTTAGCATGTTAAATAAAGCGGTAGAACAGTTCGTGATTACCGAAAATGTGAAGGAAGATAATCTTAGTGTATTGATTGAGGTATTGATGTCAAATGTACTGAGTTCTAGTCATGAAAATCCAGATAGTATCGATTTAAGAGCAGTGGCTAAGCGGGCGGAGGAAATGTGTAATACAGACAATCTGGTTATTGTTTCCAATTTCTCCAGACACAATAAACTGGCTAAATACCTGGATCGTTGTCGCCCAAAAAGTGTAGGCATATCCACCAACATCAACAACTTAAAATTTGTATTCAACTCCACTAATTTCGGCGAAAATTACACCAGTCAGCTGCTGAGCTATGTGAGTGATATGTTTAGTAAAAACGTAAAGCTTTTTGCTTATCCGTACCTCGATAAAAAGACCAATCAAGTCATCACGAGTACCAATATGCCGGTAACGCCTGATGCGAAGCCATTGTTTGATTTCTTAAAAATCAACGGTTACATTACGGATATTAATGATTACAGTGAGAGCGATGTAAAAACCGTTTAATCCGGTTTTTGATAGATATCTGGGATAACCACAGCCATTAGTCTTTCAGGATGTTCAATGGCTTTAAAACCAAATTGAGCATATAGGCCATGTGCGTCCTGAGTAGCCAACATGTACCTTCTTAGTCCCTGTAAGTCTTTGTGAAATAACATTATGGACATCAGTTTTTTAGATAGGCCCTGGCCACGGTATTCCTCTTTTACATATACATCGGCCAGATACGCAAAGGTAGCCTTGTCTGTTATCCAGCGGGCAAAACCTATTTGTTTGGATTCCTTATAGATGCCAAAGCAAAGGGAGTTCTCAATAGAAGTCTTAACGACTTCCATTGGAATGTCCTTTGCCCAGTACGATTGTGTACTTAAATAGTGATGAATGGCTATTGGATCAAGTTTCAGTTTATCATCAGAAAAGATAAATCCCTGTTCTTGAATTTCCATTAGTTTCGCATGTTGATGAACTGTAATGGTTGTCCAAAATCTTCGCCTCTGCAAAGTGAAATTACGGCCTGTAGGTCGTCAATACTTTTGCTTTGAACTCTAACCTGATCGTCCATCATCGAAGGCTGTACTTTTAAGCCGCTCGCTTTAATTTTAGCAACGATTTTTTTAGCTGTTTCCTTGTCAATACCCTCTTTAATGGATATTTCTTTCCTGATCATGTTGCCAGAAGCATATACTTCCTTACCGAAATCAAGGCATTTAGAATCCAGATTTTGCTTCACCATACGTGAAATGATGGCATCCTGGATGGCTTTTAAACGCATATCATCCTCTGTAACAATAGTAATTACGTTGGTTTTTTTATCGTGATCAATTGTGCTTTTAGAAGTACTGAAATCATAACGGTTCAGGATTTCTTTTTTAGCATTGTTCATCGCGTTATCTAGTGTTTGCGCGTCTACTTTGCTTACTATATCGAAAGTGGGCATGATTATTATGGCTTTAGTATAAAAAATAGATTAGATTTAATTAATTATTTGGTCGGAAATCCAACTCAACAAATATAAAACAATTAAAGTAAATGCATATGAAAACCAGTAAGTCAAAAGTGCAAAAAAAAGTGGCAAAAAAGGATGTTAAAAAACAATTCGAAAAAAGCCTGGCAGAGAAAATTCTTGAATCTGTTAAGCAGCTAGGGCAAGATGCAGAGAAGATTGGGGATGATATAGCTTTGGTGAGTAAGTTTGTGGCCAAAAAATTATCGAAAAGATTTCAACATGTTAAATTAGCCGTAGAGCGTAACATTGATGAGGCGAGAAAGGCGAACAAAAAAACGATTAAAAAAGCGAAAAAGAAAGCCGAAGCCATTCAGAAGGAAGTGAAGAAAGAAGTTTCTAAAGACGTTAAAAAAGCCAAAAAGGTAGTTAAGGGTGCTACAGCAGCAGTTAAACCAGTGGTACAAAGTGTTAAAGTTGCGGCCATTGCTACTGAAGAAAAAGCAGCGAATGCCATTAAACCTGTAGCAAAAGCGGTTGCCTCAGCAGTTAAGACTGCCACAAAACCAGCACCAGCAAAAGCTCCGGTAAAAAAAGCAAGTCCAGCAGCGGCAAAACCAGCAGCTAAGGCAGCTCCGAAACCTGCAGCAAGTAAAGCTCCTGTAGCTAAAGCAGCAGCGAAACCAGCAGCAGCAACTCCAGAGGTAAAAAAAGCAGCTGAGCCAGTAGCAACGACTGCGCCTAATGGTACTGCAGTAACGCCTGTAAAGACTGATTCGGAAAGCAAATAAGGATGTGTTAGGAGAAAATTGGATAATTGCTTGATAATTAACAATTCCTTAACAATAGAATTCGCAGTTTTGAGCATCCCTGTTTTGAACAGGGATTTTTTTGATTTAATACATGACGAAGAAAAAGGCTCCATTTCTAAACAGAGAGATCAGTTGGTTGTACTTTAATGAACGGGTTTTGCAGGAAGCCGCCGATGATACTGTTCCTTTAATAGAACGGATAAAGTTCCTATCCATTTTCTCCTCTAACCTGGAGGAGTTTTATAGGGTTAGGGTAGCCACTTTAAGTCGACTGACCAATCTAAATGATAAAGCCAAGGCCTTACTAGGTTTTAACCCTAAAAAGATCTTAAACGAAATCAAAAACATCGTTGTAAAGCAGGAACGTAAGTTCGAGCAGTTATTTAGAGCTACGCTGATCAATGAACTGGCTCAAAACCGGATTTTTATATTAAATGATACCCAGCTAAATGTTGCCAGGGGCGAGTTTGTAAGGAACCATTTCAGAGACAAAATTCTGTCTAACCTGGTGCCCATCATGATCGATCTGGACAAGCCTTTTCCGGAATTAAAAAACCGGTACTTGTACTTTTTTGTCCGCCTCTCTAAAAACACAGCAGGTAAGAATGAAAAATATGCGCTGATCGAGCTACCTCCCGATCTGCCAAGGTTCCTGGTGCTGCCCGAAACCAATGGCTTAAAATTCATTATCCTTGCCGAAGACATCATTAAGTATTGCATGGATGATATCTTTTATGTTTTCAATTATGATAACATGGAAGCCTATTCTATCCAGCTTACCCGTGATGCAGAATTGGATATTGATAAAAATGTAAGTGATAAATTTATTGAAGAATTAAAAGCCAGCCTCGATAAGCGTAAAAAGGGCAAGCCTATGCGTTTATTGTACGATACGGAAATGCCTTTCGAAATGCTGACGGTACTGATCAATAAATTGAAAATTGAGGCCGAAGGGCTTATTCCTGGCAACCAATACCATCGATTTGGCGATTTTATCGCCTTCCCAAATGTGGGTAGTCCTGATTTGGAGTACAAACCAAATGTGCCCTTAAAGGTTCATGGCTTACACCGCACCGAAAGTATTTTCAATAAACTTCAGGAGAAGGATTACTTAATTAACCTGCCTTATCAATCCTACGATTATATCATTCTTTTCCTTCGCGAAGCGGCTATTGACCCAAAGGTGACTGAAATCAACATCACTTTGTACCGATTGGCAGAGAACTCGAGGGTTATCAATGCCTTGATCAATGCGGCTAAAAACGGAAAAAAGGTGAATTGTCTGGTTGAGTTAAAGGCCAGGTTTGATGAAAGGGCCAATATTGCCTGGACCAGCCGGTTAGAAGAAGAAGGGGTAAACGTAAATTATGGCTTAACCGATTATAAAGTGCATTCTAAGATCTGTCTGGTCAAAAGAATGGAAAAGGGCAGAGCAGTTTACTATGCTAACCTGGCAACGGGTAATTTCAACGAGAAAACCGCCAGGATTTATTGTGATCATAGTATTTTTACGGCTAAAAAGGAAATTACGACGGACCTTATTAAGCTCTTTAAAGCCTTAAACAACAAGACGGTGATGAGAGGATTTAAACACCTGATTGTGTCGCCACTCGAGTCCAGAGAGAAGTTTTATCAACTGATAGATCGCGAAATTAAGTTTGCCAGTTCGGGTAAGCCCGCCTACCTGATCTTAAAAGTGAATAGTCTGGCAGATGAAGGCATCGTAGAAAAGCTATACGAGGCCAGCAACGCCGGTGTACTGATTAAACTCATAGTCCGTGGGATTTGCACCCTGGTTCCCGGTATTAAAGGCTATAGTGAAAACATTACAGTCATCAGTATTATAGATAAATTTCTGGAGCATGCCCGGGTATTTATTTATGGTAACAATGGCAAGGAAGAAATGTATCTTTCTTCGGCTGATTTAATGAGCCGCAACTTTGAACATCGGGTAGAAGTAGGCTTTCCAGTACTGGATAAAGATGCCAAACAGGAGATCAGAGACATCATCGAGTTTCAATTGCAAGACAATGTTAAGGCCAGGGACATTACCCGCTTAAACAATAATAAGTACCACAAAAACAACCTGAAAACAAAAATCAGGGCGCAGGTACAAACCTATAATTACTTAAAAAATAAACACCAGTAAATACATGTTAAGATACGCTGCCATAGATATCGGTTCAAATGCGGTTAGATTATTAATTGCTGACATCTCTAAGAGTGATAACGGTTTTAGTTTTAAAAAAAATACCCTTGTTCGGGTTCCGTTACGTTTAGGAGATGATGCTTTTTTAGATCGTCGCATTTCCGATCGTAAAGTAGAAGAGCTGTTGAAGACTATGTCGGCATTTAAAAACCTGATGGACGTATACCATGTGTCTGCTTATTTAGCTTGCGCCACTTCGGCCATGCGTGAAGCAGAGAATGGCGCAGCCATCATCAAAAAGGTAAAGCAAATCACTGATGTGGATCTCGAGATTATCGAGGGGCAAAGAGAAGCCAATATCATTTATGCCAATCATATCGAAGAAAATCTGGATATCAAAAAGAGTTATTTGTACATTGATGTGGGCGGTGGTAGTACCGAACTTTCTGTATTTGTAAATAGGGTGCCCATAGCTTCCAAATCTTTTGATATTGGAACGATTCGTATCCTGGATAACCAGGATAAAGATGAAACCTGGGACGAAATGAGGGATTGGGTAAAGGAAAACACTAAATCTTTAAAAAACCTTGCTGGTATTGGTACTGGTGGGAATATCAATAAGCTTTTCCGCATGTCGGACGAGAAAGATGGGAATCCTTTAACCTTCTTAAAGCTGAAATCGCTTTATAACCAGCTCAATTCACATTCTCTGAAAGAGCGGATCAATGTTTTTGGCTTAAATCCAGATCGGGCGGATGTAATTATACCGGCTTGCGAAATTTACATTACACTATTAAAGTGGACAGGTATCAAGCAGATCTATGTGCCTAAAGTTGGTCTTGTTGATGGAATCATCAGCTTGTTGATTGAAGAAAATCTAAGGTAAGGGCATAGATAGTGCGGATTTTGTGAGCTGTAAGTTTCGTACTTACGGAATTTATCAATATTTTAGGCCATGGAACGGCATCAGAAGAAGGTAGAAGAGCTCAACTTCGAAACACTAGAAGTGCTTTTCCGCAAGAACCACAAATTTCTTTGCATGATTGCAGTCAACCATGTAAAAGATCCTTTTATAGCTGAAGATATTGTACAGGAGTTTTTTATCAATTTCTGGGAGCGGCAGGATAAAATAAAACTTCATACCAGTTTTGAAGCCTATGCCTGCAGATCAATTAAGTATAAAAGTATTTCCTGGCTTCGCAGTCAGGAAACGGTTATTAAACGAATCAGCGAGTACGATTATCCAAGTTACGAAGATCCTATGGAAGCCGCATTTAAGGCTGCTGATGAGGAGGGACTAGAACTTAAAATACTGAAGTTGATTGATGAATTGCCGACCGAGCGTAAGCGAATATTATTGCTCAGCACCACAGGTAATTATACTTACGCCCAAATTGCAGAGATGCTTGGCATTTCTATCAACACCGTAAAAAGCCAAATGGTAAAAGCCTATGCTTCACTTCGCTTAAAAGCTGGGCCAATACTCTTTTCGATGATTTTAAACTACTTACTGTTAGGTGTTTAGTTGATTATTTTGTTTTTTTTGATTTTCCAGTAACCCTATAAGTCATTCCTTGCGACTTATAGTTGAACATGGATAAAAACTATTTTGAAAACCAATCCCAATGGGAAAAGGTTTTGGCTATACTTCATCAGGAACAGAACCAACAGGTCGATCATACCGACCTCAGTCCAGAGGAGCGTGAGTTGCTTACAGAGCTTCGCCATATTAAGGCCTTAAGCGAAAGCTATACAGAAATCCATGATTTCAATACCGATGCCAAATGGCATGAACTCCGGCTACAGCTCCAACCTTCCAAAACCATTAAAAAACTATGGGATGTTAAATGGATTAAATATGCTGCCGCTATTTTAATCTTGCTTAGCTCGTTGATCTATTTAAAAGTACATAGGGACAAGACCGGGTTCAATACCTCAACGGCTCAGAAGGACTTTCGGCCTGGCGGAAATAAGGCTATTCTTACACTTGCCAATGGAAGGAGAATCAGTCTCACAGACGCTCAAAATGGTCAGCTAAGTAAAGAATCGGATATCATCATCACCAAATCAAAAGACGGACAATTGGTTTATACCATGGTCCCTTCTGTCATTCCTAATAAAACAGCTCAAATCAATTTCAACACTATTGAAACTCCCAAAGGTGGACAATATCAAGTCAACCTGCCCGACGGCACAAAAGTCTGGCTAAATGCATCTTCTTCCTTAAAATTCCCGTCCAGCTTTGCTTCGGCTCAGGAGCGGACAGTAACCCTCGATGGGGAAGCCTATTTTGAAGTCGTACACCTCAATAACAAACCTTTCAAAGTAAAAATGAAAGGTTACGATGTCAAAGTTCTGGGCACTTCATTTAACATCTCCAATTATGAGGACGATGGCTTTATTGCAACCAGCCTCTTAACCGGAAGCGTGATGGTGGATGCTAAAAAGAACGGAGATGTTGTTCTGGTGCCCGGGCAGCAGGCTTATCTGGATACTAAAGGCGGAGGCATACAAGTCAATACCATTGATGTAAATAATGCAGTCGCCTGGAAAAACGGTGATTTTGTGTTCGAAAAAGCACATCTCTTTTCCATTATGAAAAAGATAGAAAGATGGTATAATATCCACGTCGTTTATGAAGGGAGCTTTAAAGGCTTCAATTATTCCGGACAGGTATCCAGACAGCAAAGTTTAATTACTGTATTAGACATGTTGGCCGCTACCGGTAGGATGAAGTATAAGATCAACGTAGAAAGAAAGGAGGTGATCTTGATGGAGAACTAATACAAAAACTTACCATACCTATAGATCTGAACGGTCGGCCAACTAAACCAATTTTGATATTTAACCCACAATGAAATGACTATTAAGAAGGTGATTCTATTGTCCTTAATGGGCCTCATACTAACTTTTAATACCGTAAATGCACATAGTCAATCTATTTCTTTAATAAAAAAAGGCAGCAGTCTTAATGATATTTTAAAGGACCTTAGAGTAACATACGGTTATGATTTCTTTTATCCTGAAGGATTAATTAACAATACCAATAGATTTGATATTTCTATAAAAAACGCCAGTATAAATGAGGTACTGGATAAAGTACTCAAAGCAAATGCACTTGATTATTCTATTACTAAAAATATCGTAGTGATTAAACCTGGGGCAGCTTTTCGCCAGCAAAGCCTGATCCAGGGAAAAGTCATAGATGAAACAGGAAACCCGATAGCCGGAGCAACCGTAACCCATGTCGACAGTAAGTCTACAACCACTACCGATGGTCAGGGATTTTTTAAGCTGGTAAATCTGCCTATAAAAGGAAAAATATTAATCTCTTATTTGGGCTACGAAAAGAGAGAAATATCAGCCGCAGCAAACATGGGCAATATTGTCCTAAAAGCATCTAGTGCCGAACTCGAAGCCGTAGAAATCAACATCGGTTATGGTCGTAGAAAGGCGATAGATTTAACAGGATCTGTAACCAGGGTCACGGAAGCGGAATTAGAGGGTGCACCACCACATGCGGACATCGCATCGATGATTCAGGGTAAAGCTGCCGGTGTAAATGTTATGGTAGCTAATGGCGCACCGGGCGCTGGAGTTTCGGTCATGATCAGGGGGAATACCTCCCTAACGGGCAATAGCCAGCCGCTTTGGGTAATTGATGGTGTACCACAGTACAACGTAAACAATAATGATGTTGGCCAGCTCCTGTACGATTACAACATCAACGATATTGAATCTGTCGACATTCTGAAAGATGCTTCCTCTACAGCGATTTATGGTTCCAGGGCAGCCAATGGGGTGATCATTGTAACCACCAAAACTGGCAAGAAATTTAAAAAGCCACAGATCGATGTGTCTTACAACCAGGGGATTCAAGTACAACGCGATAACTTCAAAACGTTAACCAGCGACGAATTTAAACGGGTGATTACGGATGCCACAAGGAATTATTTTGCCACATCCGGTTCAAAAGGGTCCGGGGCAATTTTAACTGTGCTTGATGAAACGAAGATAGTTCCGGGAGTAGAAGTAGATTATTTCTCTGCCCCATTTTTATCTACTGCATTTTTTGATGGACAAACGGATTGGTGGAAAGAGCTGACACGAAATGCCGTAGAAAGAAAATTGGATGTCTCGTTAAAAGGAGGAGGAGAGGCCAGTAACTATTACGTTTCTGTGGGGATCCCCCAGCAAGACGGAATCGTAAAAGGAAGCAGTAGAAGGGGTTTTTCTGGTCGGATAAACCTGGATTCGAAAATCTCTACCCAGCTTTTAATTGGACTTATGGTCAATGGATCCAATTCGGAACTAAACAATAAAGATAACATGATCGATAAAATCTGGAACTTCAGACCTGATTTTCCGATGTATACAGCAGATGGTAAAGTTTTTGATCCGGGCTTTAATGAAGAAAGTCCGTTAAACTTTCTTAAAAACAGGGATCTGTCTTCCAGAAGAGGGTTAAATGGCTCATCTTTTATTCAGTTCACGCCAATTAAAAATCTGGTTTTTAAATCAAATGTCTCCATCAATTATAACCTAACTGTTAACGATCGTTTTACCAGAGAAGGTGCCGCTTACAGTACACATAAAGGACAGGCTAATATTACGCAATCGGAATCTAGTAACTGGGCATTTGAAAATACAGTAAAGTATACCCGATTAATAAATAAGATTCACGATCTGGACTTGTTGGGTGGTTTTTCTATGGAGCAGGGGAGATTTAAAACTTTTTCTGTAGGGGTCCAGAATTTTCCTGATCAGGATATTATGACCAATTTAAATAGCGGAACTACGCCTTTGAAGCCAACCTCTAATGAGTACACGATGGCGCTGGTATCCGCGTTTACCAGGTTGAATTACAAATTAAACGATAAGTACCTGGCAACTTTTACTTTCAGGGCTGATGGGTCTTCCAGGTTTGGTCCCGACAAACGATGGGGTTTATTTCCTTCTGGTGCTATAGCCTGGATATTGAGTAAAGAAGGTTTTATGAAAAACCTCAATGCGGATGTGTTTAGCCTACTTAAGTTAAGAGGTTCCTATGGACTTTCGGGCTCTCAGGTATTGGGGAACAATGACTGGCGAACACTTTATAGTGCAGCGCAATTTGAAGAACAGCCAGGATTTGCACCTAGTCAACTGGGTAACGTCAATTTAAGATGGGAAGAAACATTGACCAAGGAAGTTGCTTTTGATTACGGCTTTTTCAAAAATAAAATCACAGGCTCTATAGGATTTTATGATAAGCTGACCAGTGACATCATCTACAACAAAAGTATCCCATCCAGCAGTGCATTTATTACCGTAAAGGAAAACATCGCGACAATCCAAAACCGGGGAGTCGAGTTTTATATAGATTATAATGTCTTCAGAAAAAAGGACATGAGCCTTTCTGTTAATTTTAACATTGCAACCAATAAATCCAGTGTTCAGAAAATCAATGGCGTGGATAAATTCCTTGACCTCTATGCAGGTAATGCCTTGGCCATTAGGATGGAGGAAGGACAGCCAATGGGGCAATGGTACGGCTACAAATGGACTGGACGCTATTATCAGTCCATGGAAGAATACAATCTTTTATCTTCCATCAATCCCGCAACCGGAGGCAAAATCTGGTATCAGAATGGATTGCCAAACATCAGACCGGGCGATCTGAAATTTGAAGATGTAAATGGAGATGGAATTGTAAACAATGCCGATATGGTTCCATTGGGGACTTCACAACCCAAATATTTTGGTGGTTTCGGTACCAATTTCAGAAAGGGAAATTTCAGCTTAAACTTGAATTTTACGTATAGCAAAGGCAGTTTAAGGTATTGGTATACCAACTCTGCAAACTGGTACGGTGTTGGACTTTTTATGAGAAATTATCCAGATTATGTTTTGGACAGCTGGTCACCTGATAACCGCCAGTCGCAATGGCCAAGAATGTCATATGGCGAAGGTTCTTCCAATATCTTTTCAGACTACTGGCTTTCAAAGGCAGATTATCTGAAACTTTCGCAAGTAAGGATCAATTATAGGTTACCAGATAAATGGGCACAAAGGCATCTCAAAGGTGGTTTAGATTTTTCTGCATCCGTATCTAATGTGTTTGTAATCACCAACTATAACGGTATTGATCCAGAAGGGAATTTCCGCTTAACAGGTGGCGCCGCAGGCATGGGTACCGATTATGGTACGTACCCCACCATCAGGTCCTTTAATTTAAGTGCAAGATATTCTTTAAAGTAAATTAAAATCGATGAACATGAAAAGATATTTATACGTATGTTTTTTGATATTTAGCCTTAGCGGGTGTCAAAAATTCATCACTCAGGAACCTTTATATTTACTAACCCCAGAGCTTGCGGTAACTGACGAAGCTTCCGCAAAAAGCTTGCTCAATGGCGCTTATGCCGGAATCAGTACCAATGACTGGACGGCTCGTTTTACCGGAGGGTTTAGTTCAATGCTGGGCATTATTAATTATAACAATGGGGCTTATTCATTTAATATGAGTGCTACGGGTGATAATGAGGCCCTTTGGAAAGCATTTTATATCGCAGCAAATAATGCCAATGCTGCCATTGATGGGATTGGTAACCTGCCAGTCGAACAATTTAAAAACAGAAATGCCAAATCGGAATTCCTTGGCGAGGCATATGGCCTGCGGGCATTTACCCATATCTACGCCTTATGGTATTTTGCCAGGTGGTTTGATCAGCCCGGATCTAAGTTTGGTCTGATCTATAAAAGCGAACTGTCTACGTTAGGTAATGTTTATCAGGAGCGTCTGGATGTAAAAACCAGCTACGAGAAAATTATTTCAGATCTGGATTTCGCGATTGCAAATGCTCCTGGATTTTATTCTAATAAACGTTTTTCTAAACAGCTGGCAAAAGCGTTGAAAGCAAAACTGCTGCTAAACAGGGGATGGGCAGATGACTATATCACCGCCTTGGCTTTAGTAAATCAGGTGATTTCTGAAACTGAAGCGGCTGGTGCCAAATTAGAACCTTCCTTAACAGCCCTTTATGCAAATAGCTGGGATTCTAAGGAGCTACTGTTTTGTCGTTACCGGGAAAAAACAGATGATGTGGTGACTGCCTATAACTATACTTATGGCTACAATTATGCAACTATGGGCATCACTCCGCAAGGAAATGCAGTGATTGGAACAGATCCAAGGCATGTCGAAGGCTGGGGAAATGTGAAATCGCCAATAACGGGAAACAACACCCTGAAATGGGCGCCCAAAAAACTATGCAGATTAGGGCGTCAGGTAGGGGGCGACAATGACAAGTATACTACTTATCATTTAAGGCTTACCGAACTGTATCTGATGAAGGGCGAACTGCTTCAAAAAACGGGTGCTACTTTTATACAAAGTATGGAGCCGATCAATTTTATTAGAGATCGGTCACATCTGTTGCCACTATCTGCCAGTACCAAGGTTGCCTTCGAAAAAATACTGTTTACGGAGATCCTTAATGAGTTAAATCTGGAGAACGATGCAGACTGGATGTCTTCACTTCGTTTAAAGGATGCTGCTGGAAATCCACTATTACAGGAGTTCAGAAGCACTTCTGTGGTTGTTGATATGAACAGAATTATATGGCCAATTCCTTCCTCAGAAATGAAGTTCAATAAATTAATTAATCAGAATCCGGGTTACGAACAACTAAGTTATTAAGCTATGAAACGAATTATATATATCTATATGGTCATCGCCATCGCGTTTACTTCCTGTAAAAAGGAAGGCAAGCTAGTTGATCAGGTGGTTTTGTTACCAACAGATTTACTTTTTGAAGAATTTAAGATTGGTAGGTTTACCCATAAAATCCCAGCCGAAAGTTTTACAAGTACTATTGCGACCTTCAATGTAAAGCACGAAAATAACGATTGGAGCGGTTTTGCAATATCCAACAGGAACTATAAAAACTTTGTCACTGCAGCTAATCTGGTAGATTCCACGCGGTTTAGTGTTTACACCCTTACACCACACGCGGGCGGGAATTTTTTGGTCGTACGGCCAAAAGGTGATGATGCTTTTATTCAATTGTCACGGCCAATACAAATCGATAAAATTTTAGTGGGCAATACGGTGCAGGTGTATCAAACAATTATGTATGGACCTGGCAATTCAACTGTCGGTAATACTTTTGCCCCGGGGACAACAATCATGAGCGTAGCCAGAAAAGACAATTTAAAGGTCATTATAAAAGGACTTTTAAATAATGTAGAAACTGGTACAGTCAGTTTTTTACTGGCCGATAGAAGTTCTGACGCTTTAAAAAGAAGTTTTACGGTTACCGATTGGATGCCTGTTTCATTGCTGTCGCTCGGAAAAGTCGACAAAGTCGTGTTCTATCTGGAATCTACTGATCAAACGAACGGTGTGATGAATACCCCAAATTATTTTTGCCTGGATGGCATAAGATTTACAGAAAATATAAACTAATACAACTATGAACAATTATTTATTTAGAACGTCACAGCTTATTGGCGTAGTGTTATTTTTAACATGGAGTATGAGCAACATGGCTTATGCTCAAAACAGGAGAGTAGATCTGAAGGAGAACCTGGCCTTTGACGATGTACTGAAAATGGCGAAAGAGAAGAATAAATTGATCTTCCTTGATTTTGGTTCCATCACTTGTAAGCCTTGTTTGTATATTAAAAAAGAAGTACTTACCCTGGATAGTGTGGCGGATTTCATCAATGAAAGATTTGTGAGTGTGGATTATAATGTGGGCAAGGAGAAAGACCGTTTAAGAAAGTTGTACAAGGTAGAAGGGGAGCCGGTATTGTTAATCATGGATCAAAATGGTGTGTTGATGCACAGGATGGCGGGTAAAGTTGATGGACAGCAATTGATGCAAAGATTTAAACAAGGGCTGGATCCTAAAAACAATTTTGTAGCCTTAAGCAAATCATATGCGGAGGGCAACAGAGAAGCTAAGTTTGTACTGAAATATCTGGAGGCCCTACATAACGCCAGTGAAACAGAGAAGATGAACCAGGTTGTATCAAAGTTTTTGGAAGGTCCTGTGGAGCGGATCAAAGACCCTGACGTATGGAAGGTTTTCTATAAGTTTAATCAAGATTTAGCGAGTAGGGAAATGATGTATATGTTCGACAACAGGTTGGAATTCTACAAGTTGTTTGGCCAGAGTATGGTTGAGGGTAAGATCAATAAATTATATAGCGAAAAGTCTATTTTCTATTTGTACGGCCACAAGCCGCCTATTGATGATCCGAAGTTTTCCATTGTGCTGAACTATGCTCGTAAAACCGACTATCCTAAGGCCACTGAATGGTTGTGTTACCTGGTTCCGGCGGAACATAAATATAAAGACTGGACTAAGGTAGGGCAGGAAGTAGATCAGATCTATTCTTTTAACATCCTTAAAGGACGTGCAGGCAGCAGCTTTAAAGACATGATGGTGACGCAGTTTATTATGTATTGCAATGATGGGAAAGCCTTACAATATCCGATTAGGTGGTGTGACGAACTTATTGCGGAGCGTCCTGTCGAATCAGAGCAAAAACGTCTGCGTGAACATAAGAAAAGTCTGCAGGAAAGAGCACTAAATCCGGAGAAGGATAAGCTGAACTGGACAGATATGAATTAAGCTTACAAGTAAATAAGTGCAAGGTACTTGCCGTGGTGACTTACAGAAGCGGGATTGCTGTTTCTGTAAGCGCTATCGGACTCATCATAATCGCTTATTTTAAGCTTCGAGTGTTTCAATACCCCTGTTTTTTCGCCTGCAATGGTATGGATATAGGCCTCAGATAGCGTGCTTTGTGTATAATACAGATGCCCCATATAAATCACATTGCCGGTCGCCAATGTTGGATGTACAATGACGTTGTTACAGAAAATCTGGCTTGGGGCAAAGGTTCTTATTTTAGTATCTTTTGTATGTGCTTTATAAGCAGATTCTTTCATCGTCCATAGTAACCATACCATAGCTTCCGGGTCTTTTGCAACGTGAATCAGAAACCTTTCGGCCATGGTAAATAGCTTCTCCAGGTATCCTGCCCTTTTCCAGTTGCTTTCTTTTGCGGCCTGGCTTAAATCAACAATGTCATTTCCTATCAAGCGCTTTTAGTTTATCTTCAATTATTGATATGGTTTCACCCACATTGAGCATTCGAGCCATTTCCATGTTGTCAATTTCAATATCAAATTCTTCTTCTACATCTAAAATTACATCCACCAGGTTGGCCGAATTAATCTTAAGGTCTTTAATGAAATCTGTGGATGGGCTAATGGTTGCTAAAGAGTCTTTGTCATGGGTGTAAGGAGCAACAATTTCTTTCAATTTTGCTACAAGGTCTTCTCTATCCATTTTAATATTTTTTAAAGATAATGCAGGCGTTGACATCACCAAACCCAAAGCTTGCTTTAGCTAATATATCAATGTTTTGATTAATTATTTGATTTGTAAGTTTATTTTTATTTACTAATTGTGCTATTTCTGGATTTAGATCTTCACAGTTTATGGAAGGAAAGATAAAACCTTGCTGTAACTGTAATACCGAGGCTACACATTCGATGCTTCCGGCAGCACTTAAACAGTGGCCAATCATTGCTTTTAGGCTGTTGATATAAGGAAAATCTTTAGCTGTTCGATTTAAAGCAATCGCCCAATTTTGTACTTCCAGGGCATCTTTGCTGGTGGCCGTAAGGTGGCCATTTATGGCGTCAACAGCATCAGCATTAATGCCTGAGTTTTGTAAAGCGGCTTGAATACAGCGTTGCACCGCAATTGCATTTGGGGCAGTCATACTGCCAGTGCCTCTTTGTCCGCCCGAATTGATGTTGCCGCCTAGTATTTCCGCATAGATCTTTGCGCCACGGGCGAGAGCAGTATCCAGGGATTCTAAAACCAGCGCTCCTGCACCGGCACCTGGTACAAAACCACTGGCGCTTTCGCTCATTGGTCTCGATCCTTTTTCTGGTTCCTGGTTATGTCTAAAGGTGCAAACTTTCATGGCGTCGAAACCGCCCCATATATAAGGCCCACTGTCGCTCGTGCTGCCAGCGAGCATTCTGCCTGCCTGACCGCTTTTGATGCGCTCATAAGCCATTAAAATGCTTTCTGCGCCCGTTGTACAGGCGGATGAGTTGCTGCTCACCTGATTGCCCAGGCCAAGCTTGCCACCAAGGTATGCGCTAATGCCGCTGGCCATGGTTTGTACCACGACTGTACTACCTAGTTTACGTACCTGTAGGTCGTCGACCTTGTAAATCGCTTCTCTAAATTTTTCAATGCCCGATGTGCCGGTACCAAATATAGTTCCGCTTTCCCAGTCGGGCTCGTCGGCATTGGAGATTGGCAGGTTGGCATCCTGCCAGGCGTCCATGCCGGCGATAATCCCGTACAATATCCCGCTGCTGTTAAAATTCCGGCGTTCTAGATCGGTCAGATATTTGGCAATCAGCTCATCGGACAGTTCAGGCTTTCCTGCAATCTGGCAGGAAAACTGGAGTCTTTCTAGCTCTGGATCGTGTTTAATACCCGAGATGCCTTGTTTAATAGCTTCCGTAAATGCAGTTAAACCAACTCCATTTGGTGCTACAACACCCATCCCGGTTATGACAACACGTTTAGCCATTCATTTTATTGGTTACCATTCCGGAAATTGTTCCTTTGCAAACCACCTCTCCGACTGAATTGGTCATTTGTACCGTACAGTTCAGTTTTTTGAAACGGAAATATACTTTTTGAGCAGTTACCGTTACTTTCTCACCTGGAAATACAGGTTTCATAAAATCGATCGCAGTTGATGTCAACATCACGTGACCTGGCATGCCGCCTTGGGCGCTGCCCGATAAGTATATACCCAGACAAACCAATCCGATTTGTGCCATGGTTTCGGTTAAGATTACCCCTGGTGTTACCGGACTGTCTCTAAAATGGCCTTTGTAAAAATCAAGACCAGCATCGAAGGTATAAGAACCTTTAGCACCATTTTCGTCAATCTCTTCTAGTTCGTCTACAAATAAAAATGGTTTCTCGTAGGGTAAATGTGCTAAGATCTCTGCTTTGTTCATGTTAATATTGTTGTTTAATGTTTACCATTTCAATAGAATCCTTTGTGCCGAAAAGCCTGGTCCAAAGCTGAGCATTAAGCCCAGCTCTCCGCTTGCCAGGGGCCTTTCCATATAGCGGTCAAGTACATACAATACTGTGGCACTCGACATATTCCCGTATTCTTTTAAAATGCTTTTAGTCTCGTTTATATTTTTGCCTAATTTACCAAATAACGCTTCAACTGTATCAATAATTTTTTTTCCGCCGGGATGAAATATCAAATGATCAATCTTTTCAATTGTCAATCCATTCTTTTCCAGAAAAGGGTGGATGATGTCCGGAAAATGCTGTTCAATATTTTCGGGCACCGCCACATCTAATACCATTTGTAACCCCCCGTTGGTCAGGTTAAAACCCATCATCGGTATTGCATCATAAAAATGGTACATTTCTTCGGCAATAATTTCTGGCCCTTCATCTTCTTCCCTCGAGGAGAGTAACACACAAGCCGCGCCATCTCCAAAAATTGCTGCACTTACAATATTGACCATCGAAAAATCATCCAATTGAAAAGTCGCCGTAGGCGATTCAATGGCAATGACCGCTGCACGCTTACCCGGATTTGCTTTTAAAAAGTTCTTCGCATAAATCATCCCCGAAATTCCTGCTGCACAACCCATCTCCGTTACTGGCAGGCGTACAATATCTTGCCGCAGGTTTAGCGCATTGATCAGGTAAGCATCCATAGAAGGGATCATGATTCCCGTGCAACTTACTGTAATGATAAAGTCTAGTTCTTGTGGCTGCCAATCAGCTTTTTCTAAAGCTTGTTGCAAACAGGCAGTCGCTAGTTTAATACCTTCTTCAATGTAAATGTTGTTCTTTTCCTCAAATGAAGATGATTTAAACACTTCTTCTGGTGGCATAATCGAATACCTTTTGTCGACTGCCGCCTGTTCAAATATCTTTTTTACCTTTTTAATAAAACGAGGCTCCTGGTCTTTCAACCAAATATCCAGATAGGGGAGTATCTCTGCAGTGCTTCTCGAATATTGTGGGGCTAGCTTGGAAACGGTCTTAATTTTTACGCTCATATTGTTCGGATTATCCATTGGTAGCGGAACGCCCATTTCCATTTAAGGATGTAATTTTTAAAGCTCAACTGTTTAGAAAAATCATGAAGCTCTTGTCTTCTAAAGCCTCTTAAAATAGACACCAATCCATCATTCCGCGACATGTGATTGAGTCTGAAAATAAAGCAAATGCATACAAACAGGTAATAAGCCAGCGCATTTCTGTGTAGGTCGTTTACCACAATTCCCAATGCCGACTGTTCTTCTAAGCCATTCATGAGTGTTATGATTTCGTCGTCTTTAAAATGATGCAATGTCAATGTACAGAGGATAACATCGTAAAGCCTTTCTTGTTTAATTTCTTCAAAAATATCTGCACATACGTAGCTGATATTTGGGTATTTGGTGGATAATTGTTCGGCGTGTTTAATGCTGAAGTAATTGGCGTCCATGCCCACTAGTTTGATTTTCAGTCGTTTTCTTTTGGCATACTTTGCAAGTGTCCTTAGCATATCACCATTTCCGCAACCTACATCCAAAATGCTGATTTCGGATCTGTATACTGGTTTTGATTTCAGCAGCCATTTAACCCCCTGGAGGGTAACCTTGTTACCGCCCAGTAACCTGTTTATGCTGGCGATTTTGTCTAAAGCATCGGTTAATATATCCCCTTCCATTAAAAAATCATCCATTAATTCGGGGGCATCGCTTCTGCGGCTGGTGTCAACTAACATAAGATGGGTTTTCCGTGAGTCATTTTAACGATTAAGGGCAAGGCTGATGGGAAATTAACCAATAGTCTTTGCATTGGCCCAAATAATTTTTCTTTTCTGATTATTTCTGATAAAAACCTACCCATTAGCAGTCTTGTTTTAAAATTTTGATTCCAAGCTTTTACATATTTCTGTTCTAGTAATGCCCGGCTTTGCATTTTATCATTTAAGTAGTCAATAGTGAGTTCTGCACAGATTTTTGCACTATGAATGGCCATTGCCATCCCATTGCCGCAAAGCGGATGAATTAAACCTGCGGTATCACCAATCATTAAAATGTGATCGTGCAGGGCCTCTTTTTTCTCAAATGAAATCTGGCTTATGGTTAATGGGTGTTCAAATAAGCAGGTGCTGTTATCTAATATCTTGCGGAGATGAGGGTTTTTGCAAAGCACATTTTCCTGAAAATCATTGATGTTCTTATAGGCTTTAAAGCTATTGTAATCGGCCAGATAGCAAATGTTGATGCGGTGATGCTCTACCTTTGATACGCCACAATAGCCACCTTTAAAATTATGAAGAGCAACCAGATCATCTGGGAAATCACCCGAGTAATGCGCTTTTATAGCCAACCATGACGATTTCTTCCTTATAAAAGGACGGGAAAGTTTCTGGTCTATCGCTGATCTTTTGCCATAGGCACCAATTACGATATGACTTTTTAGGATCCCATGGGTATCGGTGCTTACTTCAAATTCGTCGTCTCTAAAACTGATGTCGATAACCCGATCCGTAATCATTGTACATCCATTTTGCAGCGCCTTTTGGTATAGCAAATTGTCCAGTTCAAACCTGCTTAAGCCGAAACCACCAAGGGGTAAATCGCAGCCAATGGTTTTACCTGTATTGGAGGAAACAACGAGTTTTTTTATGAGGGCTGGGTCAAGTATTAATGGATCGACATCCAGCCATTGCAAATAGGGCAGAACTTCATTAGAAATGTATTCGCCGCATACTTTATGGTGCGGATATTTAGTTTTTTCGATTAAAGTAACCTCGAAACCTGCTTTTCGTAAATGGAGGGCACATGATAGTCCAGCCAGGCCGCCACCTACAATTATGATTACATTTTTATTTTCGGCTTTCTGTATCATATCAAGCAAATAGGGCATTCTAATATAATGATATAAAATCAATTTATAGCTTATTTCTAAACTGGCTTTTACTTGTTGTGAATATTATTTATTAAAAATTATCACATATAGTTATTTATAAAAATTAATTAATTATATTTGTTTAGTTAAAAGATAATTATGAAAGAGATACTAGAAATTCTCCAAAGAATCGAAGGAAGGCTTGGTCGGATCGACGAAAGATTGGATCGGATAGAAGGAAGGCTTGATCAGCTAGAAATGAGAATGGATCGGCTGGAAGGAAGAATGGATCAGCTAGAAATGAGAATGGATCGGCTGGAAGGAAGAATGGATCAGCTAGAAATGAGAATGGATCGGCTGGAAGAAAGAATGGATAAACTGGAAGTGAGAATAGATCAGCTAGATGCAAGAGTGGATGAACTTTCTTTAAAAGCGACAGAAATATCGGTGAATGTGGTAAATATCTTTTTGGAACTCAAAAAGATAAACATTACTACGCATTACGAAGGTGAGTATGAGAATCTAAAAATCATAGCACCTTAACTGCCTGTTTCTTCTTGAGTCTTTACGGTTGATGTAAAATCCAGCGGATATTTCATGACTGCCGTAATTGTAATCACGCAATTTGTTAAGCGAGTAATCGTAGGAGTAACCGATTCGCATATTTTGTGAGGTATAAACCTCTAGAATTGCACCAATAGCATTTTGTTTAGTTAAGCCGTTTGGCAAGTAATCTTTTTTGTAAAAGTCGATGGAAGTCCGGTAAAAGCCACCAATCCAAACTCTTTCTTTTAACAATACAAAAACATTTAAATCTAAGGACGATGGCCCTTTGGTATCATCTTTAATTAAGAGCATTGGTTTTAGTTGTACATCTTCATTTAAAGGAAACATGGCCCCTGCAGTAAAGTAAAAGTGCGGCTGCGGAACCGGTACCATCATATTCTCCGTATTCTTTTTTGCCATGTATTTTGCCAGGACATTCGTCGCAGATAAACCAGCAAAATAGGTTTTATTGGCATAGTAAATCCCAAAGCGTGCATCAGGTACGGTATTGGTTTGCGAACCTATAGGGATCAATTCATCACCAGGTTTATAACCTTCCAGTTTATTGCCATCCAGTCCAAGCTGCAGGAGTCCAGCTGCTATTCCGAAAGCGAGTTGAGAAGCTTCATTGTCGCCCAGCCTGATGCGGTAAGCATAGTTTGCATAAGCGCTGAGGTAACTTTGAGCACCCAGTTGATCATTAGAAAGGATCAGTCCTAAACCTACATTCCCATCATTAAAGGCTCCATCGGCGGCTACCGAAAAACTTTTGGGTGCACCCTTAACACCATCCCATTGAGATCGGTAAAAAGATTGGATATAAATGTCATCCTTATAGCCAGCGTAAGCAGGGTTAATGTGTATACCATTAAACAGGTATTGCGTAAACTGACTATCCTGTTGTGCTCTTGCACTGAACAGAAAGCTGGAAATAAAAATAAGGAGTGTAATTTTCTTCATGTTATTTGCTTCGGAGAATCGTGACAAATCCTTTATAAACTTCCCATTTGTTAGTTGCAGATTTTACTTTTAGCAAGTAGAAATAGGTACCCTCGCTAAGTCCTGTAGCTGCCCAATCATTTTGATAACCTTTCTTTTCGTAAACAGTACCACCCCAGCGATTCACTACGGTCAACTCGTTGGCCTCATAAAACTCTAGCCCTGGTATTTGGAAAGTGTCATTTAAGCCATCGCCATTAGGTGTAAAAACATTTGGGATGATTATACCTACTATTGATTTGCTGTCGGTAGAAGTATTGTTATTTAGATTAGGGTCGGTTTCCAGAGCTGTTACCGTAGCTGTATTTCTGATGATTCCAGATTTTATGGCTTTAACTTTTATCTTCAAGTCGGCCATTTGTCCATTCTTTAACTGATCAATTTCCCATAAAATGGTACTAGTGCCCTGGTTGTATCGGGCCATTCCCAATACTGGATTGATCAGCTGTTCGAAAGTTAATTCTGGCGGCAGAACATCTTGGACTTTTACAAATGTAGCATCAGCAATTCCGTTATTTTTTACCTGTATCAGGTATTCAAAAGTTTCGTTGATGGTCAAAGATCTGGATTCCGAGTTTTTATTGATCATCAAGTCGGCAGTGAGTAACGAGGGAGGAGCGATATTTACGACAATAGGGTCGGAAATATCCGAAGCACAGCCGGCTGCATTGAACGATACCACTTTGTAAGTTCCTGTAAGTATAATCGTGTAATCGGCCGATGTTGCGCCGGTAATGACTACATCATCTTTTATCCATTGGTAGGACGCAGCATTAACAGAGTTGGCTTTTGCCTTAAGTGCAGCTCCATACGGGAGGTTTACTGTTTGGCCGGAACCATTGGCTTGCGCAAAGCCTGCCGTTGCGCTAAGCAACAGCAGGCTAGTTACGAAACCTTGTTTTCTGTTAAACATGAACTACAATAGATGAATAGTAATACCTACTTACCAGGTTCCTGGCGCGGCTGGTGTAACGGTTACTGTAGGTTTAACTGCTTTTGCAAGTACTTTAACGTCATGGTCTATAGAAGTTCCGCAATATTTGTTGCCATTAAGCAGGTAACCAACTTGTAATCTATAGGTTGTTGTGATGTCTGAAGTGGTTTCATTTAGTAATGTCGGTGTATAAGAGGCTGATGTAGCACCTGGGATTGCGGTTGGTACATTCGCAACTACTGTGTACCATTGATAAGCAAAAGTGTTTACCGCATCAGTAGAAACAGCAGATCCGGCAAAGGCACTGGCTGCTGCATTTTCAGAACAGTAATCTAAAAATGTAAATGCTGCGGCTATAGGTGCAAATTTATATACAGGAATTTCCTGAGGCAGCGACTCGCAGGATCCAACTGCCGTACCTTTGCTGATTAAGTAGTAATATCCTGTCTGCAAGTCAGCTGCTGCAACAGTATTCCCCGTTAGGGTAACCCCAGTATTAGGAGTCGTGGTAGAGGTTGGACTATAACGTACAATCCATGTGGTGTTCACTGCGGGCGCTCCAAAATCAAGAGGGCTATCAGAGCACATCAGGGTTACACCAGCAGTTGCTGGAGTTACCAACTGAGCAGATGTTTTTAAAACGTTTCCTAACAGTACCACTACCGCTACTAATAAAATTTTTGTAATTCTTGTTTTCATGTTTTTAGTTTTAAGAGTTAATATTGAGAATTTGTTATGATGACTATATGAGGAGAGGGCGGTTTAGGGTTTATGGTAATTGTAAGTACATTGGTATTGGCCGAACAAGCCAGCGTATTTAAGGTAGATGTGTCGATTCTGCGGTAATAGGTAGTTTGATTTAATGCTGTTGTTTCAGCGTAAGTAGCAATTGTTGCGTTGGTAATATTGTTAAAAGTGATATTGTCAGTTGATTTTTGCCATTGATAGCTGATTGTTCCTGCTCCTACACCTACACTGGCGCTGAAAGCAGCAGGGGTGTCTCCATGGCAGATGGTTTGATTTGTTGCGATTGTGCCGGGGGTGATGGTATTTACAGTAACAATAACTGGTACTCTTTCTGATTCTGCGGAACAGCCCGTTTTAGCTGTGGCCACGTAGTAAGTGGTTGTAGCAGTTAAGTTTGGACTAGGTGTATAAGTATTGGCAGTTGTTAAGGCTGAGGTAGCCGTTAACGAACTGTACCAACGTAATTCATTACCTGAAGCAGGTGCAACTGGAGTCAGTGTTATAGGACTTCCTGAGCATATCGTAGGATTTTGAAGGGCTATGGTGTTAAATGTTGGCTTTGCAGGTGTTTGTTGTACTTCATGGAGATAGAAGTTCTGTAAAAGTTGGGCGACAGCACCTGTCGAAAGTTCCAGCCTGTCAAAGCCAACAGTTGTTGAAGGAATGTAAGAGGCAGTATACCTTGTGTTATCTCCTAATAATCCAAGTAGACCTAGGGAGAGTAGGGAACTTACTTGCATTGGAGCACCTACAGTAGCCGCACCATTATAGGCCTGTAGTGTAATTCCATTAAATAATCCAAGGTCTAATAAAGGGGCTTTTGGCACAGAAAATGTAATGGTCGCAGCATCTCCCGGGTTTGATACTTTAGAAAAATATACAGTTTGCTTTATAACAGACAGTACGCCTAATAATCCAACCGAGAGGGTCGATTTAGTGTCTAAATCGCCATCAATAGCAGCATTAGGCGTAATCACATCACCCCCTAACGATATTCCAGTTACAGCTGTCGTTGTGTAAGTTGGTGCACCGCAGGTTGGATCAAACATGTAAACATCAAATACGTCTGCTTGTGCAGTAGCAGGATTTCCGGATAATAAACCTGTCGCCTCTGTAGTTACCAGGATCTTGATGGATGTAAAATCATTGGTAACAGGAAATATAAAATAACCATCAGTAGTTGCCAATGTTGATAATGCTGATGCGGCTCCTGCTGCTATACCTCCGTTAAAACCCTGTACGGTTACCTGTGTCTTAGCATCGGTTCCAAGTATGGCTGCAGAATTTGAAGCGTTGATTTTTAAAAAGATCTGATTACCTGTTTTAGGTGTAATTGTTCCTGAAAAATTTAAAATTAAGTAAGCAGTACTTGGTTGACCTGCTCCACCAAGTACTCCTGATCCAGAGGTGCCACTTGTAGCCTTAACAGAAGCAGAATTTGTATAA
The DNA here is from genome assembly GCF_900100435.1 of Pedobacter sp. ok626. Taxonomy (GTDB): domain Bacteria; phylum Bacteroidota; class Bacteroidia; order Sphingobacteriales; family Sphingobacteriaceae; genus Pedobacter. The sequence continues at coordinate 49,159 of NZ_FNEX01000006.1, forward strand.
TCTGTATCATTAAGGTAAGCCGGGTTGAGTATGCTATAGAACCCTGGGTTTCCGGCTGCTCCCAAAGTCCCCGCAGTGCCGGCTGCTCCATTAGTACCTCCTGTATTGGCGGGCGGCGGACCGATATAGGCGGCTCTAATTTTAGTATACTGCCCCTTAACCTGCCCCATACCAATAACCATTACTATTAAAATTAATAGTAACACTGCGGCGTACGCGGATATTCGGTTTAGTTTAAACGAGAGCCTGAGCATAACGATAAAACTAAGACGAAAAGAACACTTTCATTCTGTTCATCTTGTTCACTCTGTTCAGTTTTCTATTGCTATTCTTTTGCTATCCTTTTGCTATTGTTTTGCTATCCTTTTGCTCAGGCTATAGAAAAGCAGGTTAATGGCTATATTACAGCACTTTGATTGCAGAAATATTACCAAGGACAGTAACAATAACGACAGGGATTTCTCTAACTAATAAGAAAGAGACAATGAAGTCTTGGTTAAATAATTAGCAATGGCAAAATTAACAAATGGCATCCTGGGGCCAATCCTGGGGAAAATCGAAAATTTGGTAGGCTACATAAGATTAGGAGTACCCGTGATCAGGATGAGACCGAGAAAGCCTAAAAAGAAGATAAAGAGAAGTGATGGACAGAAAGCGGTGAACTTAAAGTTTAGAATTGTAAAGTCGTTCATTTCTATTGTCAGTGAATTTGTAAATGTTGGGTATAGGCTGAATGCGCTTGGAACTACAAAAATTGCTGAAAACAATGCGACCTCTTATTTGCTCAAGGAGGCTATTGTGGGAGAGTATCCTGATCTTGCTTTAGATTTTAGTAAAGTGAAATTATGTAAAGGTAAATTGCCGCCACCTGTAAACGCGACCGTTGAACTGGAAGGAGATTTCTTAAAGTTTAAATGGGATGTGAACCCAAACTGGAATAGGTTTTTAAAAAGAGATCAGGTCATGCTATTGGCTTACAGTCCGGTAAATGAGGTGGCCGAATACGTATTGAGTGGCGCCCGAAGATCGGAAGGCGCGGATGTGCTACCTGTTAACATTGTACGTGAAGATAGTTCCTGGGTTAAAAAGGACGCTTATCTGGAAACGTACATGGCCTTTATCTCTGACGATAGGCAAGGTATTTCAGATAGCATTTACGTAGGCAAAGTTATGATATAGACATTTACCTACGTAAATAGGTCAGATCATTTCGGATGCAGTCCCGATATGATCTGACCTAAGAAGGTTGCACCTCCAATAGCTTCATTGATGTCAAATGCGCCAAAGCCCAACATCATATGACTTACCTTTTCTTTGGTTTTTTCGTTACTTGGATGGTAGGGAATAGGTACACCCATTTCTTCAACTCTGTCCAGCACCATATTCAAGTCAATTACTTCATCAAACTTTAACCAAAAGGTTAAACCATTTTGAGGAATATCATACTCGACATACTTTTCCAAATGTTGCTGGAGGATATCGTGTAACTCATTCCTGTAAATTTTTGACTTGAGTCTGATGTCACGACCGTACTCCAGTATATCACCATTCTTCACCATTTCGGCGATCGCCTTTTCCTTAATGACGTCTCGGTTTTCGATAGACTGTTTTGGTAGGGACTGCATAGCCATAATAAACTGAGTAGGCGCTACAACCAGTCTAAGTGCAGTTGTTTCTGGTGTGGCCTTGCTTAATGCACCCATATAGATGACAAAACCACCATGATTACGGCTAGCCAGCGACCTAAAAGGCGTTTTGCCATACCAAAATTCATGATCATCTTCTTCTTCAATAATGCATACTCTATATCGCTTTGCCAATTCAATTAACTTATTGCAGTCCGAATCGGTTAATGAATAGCTTTCAGGATAGCTGCATTGCGGGCGGATGTGTATCGCCCTCACTTTGGTCTTTTTTAATAATTGTTCTACTCTATCTAAAAAATCGGAATGTTTGCGATCTATGAGTTGTACAGTTGCATCACTTTTTTCCAGGGCAATGGCCAATTTTAGATCGAAAGGAGAGGTGTTGATTACCAAATCGCCGGGACTAAGCAAGCATTGGAACATTCTGTTCAGACTACTTTTTCTGCCATGAACAATTTCCAACATGTCTTGCTGTAAGCCAAACCCCCTTTTACGGTTTAAGTGATCTATTACAGCGTCCTTTAATTCCTTGCTGCCAAAAGTCTCAATAAGTTGGGCTTGTGTTAAGTTTTTACTGCCTAGTAGAGTGGTCGTGTAATAGGCTAAGAATTTTTCATCAGGGAAGGAGGCCGGACTAGGAAAATCAGTACCAACACCAATAAAGTTCGGTGTTAGTCTTTTCGTTTCCTCATTTTTATTTTTGATAGGCATCCCAGCCGAAAAACGTTCTGTAAAACCAGATTCTTTGTGGTCAAGATCTTCGTTAGGATTGTGTTTTGAAATTGAAGTTGCTGAGCCAGGATTACTGGTTAGCCAATAACTATCCATAAGTTTTGTATAGGCTCTTCTTACCGAGCTTTCGCCTACCTTATTCAGTTTCGCCAGCGCCCGGTACGAGGGAATAAAATCCCCTGCTATTAGATCACCTGATTTGACGGCTTGAATGATAAAATCGACGATTTGGCTGGTACATTTAGTTTTATCTAAACCCGGAATGAGCCAATCAATGGAATATTTATTTTTCATGATTTGAAAGCGTTTTTAAGAGAGTAATTTGTTGTTAAACAAATGTAAACTAAAAGATTATAAAAAAGAAGAAGAAAAGTGAGTTCAGTAAAAATCGTATAAGTGAGTTCATATAATTTCATTTTGACTACAGATCTTTATATGGTTTTTCAAATTTTTATATATCATGATCTATTACAGCAAGACTACCCAATTGGTTGCCAATCTTTTTGCATTACTCTTTATTATAGCCGCAGGTGTTCAGTTTATGCATCTGGATAAATTTGAGGCTCAGCTTGAGGAATTTCCCATTCTTTCTTCTTTTTCTTTAACACTATCCTGGTTTATTCCTGTAATTGAAATTGCTATTGCTGTGTTGTTGTTTAAGCGAAAAACAAAGCTGTTCGGGCTTTATGTTACGAGCTTTTGGTTTGTGTTTTTTTCTTTTTACATCATGTTTCTATTAACTGCCAGCACGTACGCGCCTTGTGCTTGCGGCCATTCATTTTTTACTATGAGCTGGGAAAACCAGCTATTGTTTAATACAGCTTGCATATTGATTTCTGCAGCTGCGCTATCTTTTAACAAACCCAATACCTATGCACTCTCACGTCAAACTAAATTTAAAGCCCATTTTAACAATTAACCTATCAACTAATGGACTACAAAATTTAAGCACTTTTCCTTTAAAACTGGGTGAGGCCAGTTATTATACCATGGATGATGGTATTTTACTCCTCCAATCTCTCGACCATTACCTGGCGCATATTCATTTGTATGAATATAAAATAGAAAAACATGCGCTTGTAGATCTAGAGATTACTGAAACTTCTTTTTTCATGGTAGCTACGCTGGATGGCTGCGCTATACTTTATAATGAGGCCGATGAAATGGTCTCAGAAGTTTTTGGTAATTCCTGCAGATTGGTTTGCCTTAAACCCGGAAAATATAAATGCAGCGTCATGTGTGGCGAGCATCAAATACAATTACTGAATATATGGCCAGAATGGCTAATCAAAAAATACGGCGCACTAGAGGAGTTACGAGAACTTATCGCTTGTTATGATGACTACGAATTGGAAAGCTTTAGCTTACCAGGCTTTAGTATCGGACATCAGGTGTTTACCGGTCTTAGAACAATGAACAAAGGTATAGGCTTTAGAGATCTGGATAATGACATGCACACTTTTGTGAATGACTGTATCAGCAGATATCTGGTGAAGCTACACGACAGCATTCGTCAGGCAAAGAACCAGGAACTCAAGGCCCGGGAAATAGGTGAATTTGTAACTGCGAATTTCGCAAGTAAAATTGTTGGCGATGAGCCCGCTCTGGCCAGTCATTTCATGATCTCTACAACTATGTTGATCAGACTGGCCAAACTTTATTTCGGCAGACCTTTACACCAACAGGTGATAGAGTTGCGCGCGCACCATGGTTTGAAAATGCTTTTAGCCACTCAATATACTGTACAAGAAATAGCCACAAGGGTAGGTTATGATGATCCCAAGTATTTTAGCCGCCTATTTAAAAAGAGATTTGGCATTACGCCAAATGAAGTTCGCATCTGCGTGATTTAGTCTGGAGGTGGTGGATTTTTCTGGCAAGAGGGATAGCATAAATTTGCTATATTTTGCCAGAAAAGTCCAATTGATCTTAAAAAAAAAGTCCCGAATTTTGAGTTAACACGATATTTTGGTTACCAGTAGTTTATTGAAATCTTTTTAATCAGGAATATATGATACCATGTGAAAATGAATCAAACAAAGACAGATTAGAACGGATCATCAGGAATGAAATTCTACCTAAATTAGAATCAATTGTTGGCGCTCAACTCTCAGAATTTGTCGATTTATTGCTGCAAAGCTGTAAATTAAAAAACTATGCTAAAGATCAGTACCTCGAAGAAAGCAGGTCTTTCGAAGATGGAAAACTGTTCTATATAATCAGCGGCATCGCCCGCACCTTCTATTATGATCCATCTTGTGATAAACCTATCATTTCCAGAATCTGGAAAAAGCATGATGTGATATTTGATGTGAATAGCTTTCAAAATGAAGAGGATCGGGCGGAAACCGTTCAGATGCTGGAAGATGGAGAACTGTTGACTATAGATTATTACAGCTTAAAAAATTTACTGAATGTTTTTCCAAAAATGGCTCACTGTGTAATGTGTCTCCAGGCAGAACGTGAAAAGTATGCGATGTTTTATCAGCGCTTGTTAAAACTGAGTGTCGAAGACCGGGTTCGATTGTATCTTAATGATAATCCAACCTTAAGTAATAGAATTAATAAAGATTGTATTGCAACGCATCTGGGCGTTTCCAGGAGTAAGTTTAGTAGTGCTTATGCACTATATAAACAAGATAAAAACAGGCAGCTGGCCTAATGATTTAAATGTTCCAAAAGGGACACCTATTTGTCTCTTTTGGAACAAGGCTCCCTTAAAAACCTCCCCATATTTGGTATAACAAAACGCTAATACTCAAAACTATGAACGCTGATAAAATCATCGATTTCCAGAAGTCTGAAAGATGTGACGTGATGGATGAAAAACAGAGTTCGTATTACATTACGCTTGAACAAACGAGTACTACGCCGAGAGATCTTTTTATGTGTGAATACAACTGTGATGAAGAAGAAGTTAAAAATGAAGAACACAACATCTGCTTTTATGGTGGAGCAGAGAGTTATCATGGTTTGTTTATTTCGAAGGTATTTGCAGATACGGAGGCAGAGGCTTTGAAAAGAGCAATCAAACTAAGGAATGAAGCGATTGCAAAAGGGGAGTGGGGCCTGGCCTGGGAAAGGTATAAGGTACAGCAATCGCGAATGAATAAAAGAAGTTGGTAATACAAATGAAACCAAATTATATACAGTTTTTACTCTAAGGAAGGCCGAGGGCTAATCTGATGGACTATTGGTCCCGGTCTTTTCTTCGATGTTGAGATTGAAATTACTGGAGATGGATGATGAAGCGTTTGAATAAATTAAAATAAACAAATGACTAAGATTCTAAAAATGGAAACAACAATGAGCAAACAATCAAAAAGTTGGTTTTCGGGTAAAACCAAAAGAACCATTGTTGACATTATAATCTATTTGTATGTACTCCTGTTTTTATATGCCGCAACAAGCAAGCTGATAGAGTATGATAAATTTCAACTTCAGATAAGTAAATCGCCAATCATCACAGACTTTGCATACATATTGGTCTGGATGGTACCAGCCCTGGAAATTATCATCTCTATTATGCTGCTCATTAAAAAAACACTTATGCTGGGATTATATGCTGCTTTTGGTTTGATGTGTTTGTTTACGGCTTATATCTACGCGATTTTAAACTTTACCGATACCATTCCTTGCTCATGTGGCGGCGTATTGGAAAAGCTAGGCTGGACTGAGCATTTGATATTCAATATTGGATTTGTGGTCTTAGCATTTTTAGGGATTTTGTTGCAAACAACTATAGAAAAGAAGACTTTGTAAAGTCTATAAGATATTCTTTTGGCCAAATGAATCAGGGGATGCTGAAAACCTGTAACCGACAGAGTAAGCACTTAAACAATAAATTTAAAAACATGAAAAAATTATTTTTTACCGCCCTTGTAGCAGTAGTTGCTGTAGGCGGAGCATTCTCTGTAAATGCAACTACTTATTATAAATTAGATGGTAGTGTTGCTGTTGAATGTCTACAAGATGCCGACATTCAATGTTCGGAGTATGTTAGTGCAAATGGTCCTGTTTACATTTCTCCAACTCCTGCAAACGATCCAACTAGAGCACAACCTTCTTCACTTATTTTAGAAAGTACCTTTTACAATCAATAATTAGCAAAAAGGCCAACAGTAACGGTTGGCCTTTTTGCTTAATAGCAAATTATTGACCTGAATTATGAAAAAGACAATGTTTATTCTTATTTCACTGTTATTGTTAGGCGTTCTTGGAGTGGTTATTCTATTTAATTATTCTACCAAAGGGGAAAATAGAGAAAATGGTTTCATTCGTACTTTTAGCGGAACAAAAGCTATATTAGAAAATAGCATTCGTCTTATGGAGGATAAGTATGACTTTGTTGGCTTACAAGACAAGTCAATACTTTTATATAGGCTTGAAAAGCCTTATGAAATTATAGAGATTGAATATGACCTCAAAAAAATTAAATATAGAACTCTTCGAATTCCTACTCATATTGGAGACTTCAAGGGGGTTAATACAGTCAGATCTTACCAGGATGCATTCTTTTTATTAAATGGGAAAAATGGAATGGCATATAAAACTGGTGAAAACAGTAAAAAAAATATTGCGAGATTGGATAGCAATTCATTTTATCATGCAGATTTAATTAATTCAAATTCCTTTCTTTTTATGAGTAGTAAATATTATCAAGGGATAAATAGACGAATTGTTGGGAAAGTTAATTGGAAAGGCACTAACCGAATAGACTTTATGCCAGAGAAACAGATCGATGGCATATTTTCTACAGACGGTCAAGTAAAATATGATAAACCCTCTAATGTCATTGTATATATGTTTTATTTTAGAGGTGTCTTTATGTGTTTAGATACAAACTTAAAAACGATATACCAAGCAAAGACAATAGATACTGTGAAGTATGCAAGACTAACGACAACAACAACAAAGCTATTTTACGGAAAAGATACCATCCAAAAAACATCAACACTAGGGAGGCCATTACTTGTAAATCGAAGATTTTGTATTTTCAAAGAGCATATTTATATCCATTCATACCTAAGAGCAGATAATGAAAGTCCCGATGAATTTGGAAAATCAGGAACAATAGATATTTATGATCTCAAAACGGGAAAATATCTTCAGAGCTTTCATTTGCCAAGAGTAGGAAATCATAAATTAAGTCAATTTAGAATATATAAAGACAAGCTAGTTGGACTATATGGTAGTCAGTTGGCTGTATTTGTTATAAAATATAAAAATTAAAAGATATGAAAATATTAACTAATTGTGTTTTGTTGGCCTTGCTTCCTATAGGTACTTCAATCGCCATACCCTACTACAATTTAGCAGGGTATAAAGTTCTAGAATGTAACGAAATCTCAGATATCCAATGTTCATCTTTTGCAGTTATCAACGCCCCTCTTTATTATTCTGCTACACCGGCTTTTGATTTTACTAGACCGCAGCCGTCATTTCTAGAACTAGAAAACAGTTATTACAATCAATAATCTTTTAGAAATCTAAAATATTTATTGAAAGTAGGGTTAGTTATAATCTTTAATTTAAAATCTTGTTATTAGTGCTGTTCTAATCATTACATAATTTTTTCATTGGAATTGTTATCTATTTTTATCACTATTAACAAGACGTAAAATGATTTAGAATACACAAAGACAAGCTCGTTGGACTATAGGGTAATAAATTGGGTGTATTTACAATAGAGTATGAAAATTAAAAGATATGAAGACATTAACTAATTTCGTTTTGTTGGCCTTGTTTTCTATAGGTAGTTCAATTGGAGTACCCTACTATAATTTAGCAGGGAATAAAGTTTTAGATTGTAATGAAATTGGAGATATCCAATGTTTATCATTTACAGTTACAAATGGTGCTGTTTACATTTCTCCAACTCCAGCTAACGATCCTGCTAGACCACAGGCTTCAATGAATCAAGTAGAAAACAATTATTACAATGAATAATACTTTAGAAATCTAATATATTTATTGAAAGTAGGGTTAGTTATAACCTTTAATTTAAAATCTTGTTATTTAGTGCTCTTCTAATCATCGCGCTAATTTGCTCATTGGATTGATTATCTATTTTGGCAATTAATTTCCCATCACTATTAACAAGAAGTAAAAATGGAATCGCTGTTATTTTATAGTAATTCCATAACATTGGATGTTTAACACCTAAGGAACCAGTGTTTAGATTAATATGGTGTTTATCGGTATAAAGTCCAGAATTCATTGCCTTAAGCCAACGATCCTTTGTTCTATCAACACTTACACTGACAACTGCAAATCGAGGGTCTTCTGAAAATTCTGGAAAGACATTGTCTTTAAATTGTTTATAAAAAGCAGCACATCCCCCGCAACCTTCTCCATAAAAATCAATTAAAAAGACTTTTCCTTTTAAGTCATTTAAGCTTATCAAATTTCCAGATGTATCGGCAAAGGAAAAGTTGTAAATTTCACTTCCTTCTGTAAACAAAAGTTGCTTGTTAAGAGGCGTAAGTAAAAACGATAAATTTACAATTTTTAGTGCATCTTTTAAACAAGAATCTCTTTGAGTAAAGTTATTAATGCCCGTTCGTACCTCTGGATTCATAAACATATCTGCAATTAGTCGATCTCGCACATCGGTAAGACCAATGGCTTTCAGTGCATCGTATTGTTGCTTAAACGAATGTTTTTTACTCCCATTCCTTATATCCAGTTCGTTACTTAATTCTCTCCCTTTGTAACTAATAAAATTGTAGCTATATTTTATTAGTGTATTCTTTGAGACTAAATTTACCGATGGTATTTTTGATAAATAAAAATTGCCAATTCTAATTTTGCATTCTTGTGTTGTTGTTGAACAATACAAACGCCACAAGATTGTTAGTAACATAGATCTCGATGAGTCAAATTCAGCTCTACAAAAATTCTTTAACTCAGTATCTATGTTTTGACCATCTTTTGATAAGATGCTCTCATGATGTAACATGCTGGTTTCTGACATGTCATTCCACTCATTAATAATAGTATCGAGATTTTTTGAATCACAAAAAGTCGAAGCCATTATCTTTTTACCAAATTTAAAATATGAATTATTTAAATTTGTCCAAAGATTTGAATTCTCAGCTATCATCTGATATGCGATGGTATACTTATCTGCCCCCTTTCCGGAAAAATCTAATAAAATAGCACCCTGTTTTTTTTGAAAAAGGATCTTAACTTTATCGGAGGGTGCTACAAAATAATGTCCCTCTAACCGAATAATTTCGGTTCCATAATAAAAAACCAAATCAATCATAGCGATATGGTCCAATGCTGGCAAATCAACGTGATAAACTCCTTTTTTGGGTTTTATCGTTATTCTTTTAGAATCATATGTTTTAGAAATATTATTTTTCCGAAAAATCACAATTATACTGTCGGGCATTCTTTCATTAGATGCTGTCGGTTCCAATGAGAGAATAGGCTTTTTCATTGCGGTTTCTTGTGCTGTAACCGAACATATACCAAGTAACAGAAACAATAAGACATTTTTAATCTTTTTCATAGTCGTTAGATAATTGTGAGAATTAACTTAATAACCTAAATTTTGCTTTAAGTTTGGATTTTGGGTAATGTCATAAGCTGGAAAGGGATATAAGATATCGGTCTCTTGCCAAGTCTTTCCTTTTAAAGGAGCTAAAACAGATTTAGCTAGAGAATTTCTTTTAAGGTCTAGCCACCTATGCCCCCATTCTACAAAAAGTTCAAGTTGTCGTTGCTTGGCAATCTCGATCGTGCATAGATTTTGATTCAACCCAGTCAAAGGAGTAACCAATCCAGCTCTTTTTCTAATAACGTTAATGTCTTCCAGTGCCAACTCTGGTTGATCTAATTTAGCTCTTGCTTCTGCTCGAATTAGGTGTATTTCGGCTAATCGAATTACTGTGTAATATTCTGAAACTGAAGAAGATGATTTTATTTTGTATTTGAAAGGATAATAATATTTCCCGGTTGTATTAGTATATTCTTTAATCCATTTATATTTTCTGTTATCCCCTAAATCGAACAGTGGGATAAGATTAGGAGACAATGATACAAAAATTGGTGTCGCAGTTAAGATAAAGAGGCCTCCCTCCAGCGTGTTTGACCCAGCCTGTGGCATTAATTGCCAGATAGTCTCGGTACTGTTCTTCAGAAAGACTTTATCTAAATCATCTATGAGACTATAAGTCGTTTTTTGATCGATTATTTCTGATGCCTCTCTGGCGGCGAGTTCCCAATTTTCGTTATATAAATAAACCCTGGAAAGCAGTGCTTTTGCAGCCCACTTGTTTGGTCTGACTCTTTCGCCGCTAATATAGGTAGAAGACATTAGTTTTTCTGCATCTATAAGATCAGAAATAATTTGAGCATATACTCTATCTTTGCTGGATTTCCCTTCAATTCTGTTAACTCGATAATCGCTTGAAAGTGTGAGGGGTATTTCTCCCCAAAGATTAACTAGATAAAAATAGAAAAATGCTCTAATAAACTTCGCTTCGCCCTCCAATTGCATTTTTGTAGCTTTACTTACCCCATTGGATGCCGCCAACCCTTCCAAAATTGAATTGGCCGTATAAATGTAACTATAAGGGGTAGACCATAAAAGTTGTATTATAGATGAATTTTTATCGACTTGTGCCTGATAAAATCCAGCTAACTCATCTGAATATGATATCAATTCATCTGCTGAAACTCCTGCTATTGTTGTTATTGATGAATAATTTCCTGAACTAAAATTTGAAACAGCCATTCTACTGTAAATTCCAGTTATGGCAGAGGTTGCAATTATGTCATTTTCAAAAACTTGATCCGGTCTTATCTTATCTTTAGGTGGGTCAATTTGTAAAAAATTTTTGCAGGAATAATTTACTGATATTAGCAATACCATACAAAATGTCAGGTTTTTAGATATAAATTTCATAATATTTTAGTTATAATGTGATTTGAAATCCAGCTGAAATAACCTGAAGACTTGGAAGACCTACTGAGCTCTGTGTTTCAGGATCTAAGCCTAGATATTTTGTAATAGTAAATAGATTTTGTCCTTGCAGATAGAACCTAATACTATTAAATTTTATTTTTTTTGTAACATTAGATGGTAGTGTATAGGAAAAATCGACGTTCTTTAACCTAATAAATGATGCATCGACAATTGCCAGCGAACCGTTTTTAGTTGCTGTCGTGTTGCTTATTGAATTTGTGCTAGTTGTTCCAAATTTTTGAAATGATGGCCTATCATCGACATTTTGCCAACGATCAAGAAGTTCCACAGGAAAATTGCTTGCCTGAGGTGTTCTTATATTAAAACTACCCGTTACACCTCGTTGTGAATAAAAACTACTTCCAGATTGTTTTACTACCTGGAATAAAAAGTCCAGCTTAAATCCCTTATAAGTAAGAGAATTTTCAATTCCGCCGTAGTACTTCCGTCCTATGAATTCAATTTTATACCGATCATCATCGTCTATGATCCCATTTTTATCATAATCCTCTGCAACATACAGACCTGTTTGGGGATTTACATATGTATTATAGACTTTTAATATCGAAAGCGGCTGTCCAATTTCATACAATAATTGTTTACCCAACCCCGGATATTTAAGTAGTTTGTTTTTTGGGAGTGTAAAATTAATAGAGGTATTCCACCTAAAATTACTAGTCGACAAATTCTTGGAAGTTAATATAAATTCAATTCCTGTATTACTAACTTTTGCCGGTAAGTTCGTAGTTACTCCCGCCCAGCCTGTAACATAAGGAAGGCGATCATATAATAGTTGATTTGAAGACCTATTACTATAGAAATCAAAAGATAAATTAATTCGGTCTTTAAAAAGACCCAGATCTATGCCAGCTTCAAATTTTTTATTCACCTCCCAGGCATATTCAGGATTGGAAATTTGATTTGGTGATAATGTTGACAGACCTTGATAAGTACTAGAAGTCCCCGTATTTGTACTCCACAATGATAGATAAGCGTAATCTGAAATTTGGTCATTTCCAGTTACTCCATAACTTACACGCAATTTCGCAAAACTTATAAAATTGTCCTTTTTTCTAATGAAATCTTCCTGACTAATTATCCATGCAGCGCCGATTGCACCAAAATTAGCAAAACGACTTTCATTACCAAACCGACTACTACCATCTCGTCGTGCGGTTAAGTTTACAATATATTTATCACTGAAATTATAATTAAGACGGCCGAAAACTGCTGTATATCGATATTGCAGATATCTTCTTTCTTGAACAGTGAGCAAAGACGCCGCTGCAATATTTCCAAGTAGCGCATCACTAGCAAAATTGGATGCTACGATGCTCTGGCCATCATTTAAATTCTGCTGAAAGGTCGTTCCTAAAAGTGCTTGGAGCTTTCCTCTCCATACAGTCTTATTCCAGTTAATTTGTGGTTCGACAATCCACGTTTCAACTGCATAATCCGAGAATACGGCTTCTCTACTTTCCGGACCGAAATTTGATCCTGGATACCTTAAATTCAAAGGGTTATTGCTATAATCGTGCTTATCCATTTTAGTGAATCCGAAATTTGTTTTAAAAATTAAGTCACGGAAAATTTTATATCCTAATGATGTGTTTGTTGTTAAATTATTTGTTTTAGAAGTAAAATCCCTTCGTGATTGCGCTAATGGATTTATGTTCATTCTGTTATCATCCCAATTTAAATTTCCCTCGTTGTCAAGAAGATCTGGGAAATTTGGCGGCAGGTAAATAAATTGTGTCATGTCACCTGGGAATAAATCGCTTCTTATTTGACTATAGTTAGCTGAGAATGTAGCAAAGAATTTCTTATTATCTGAATTATATTGTATACCAATATTACCTGAGTTTCTACCAAAAGAGCTTTTTTCAAGAAAGACAGTACCTTCTTTGTAATAACTTCCACTAAAAAGATATTGTAGATTTTCATCTCCTCCAGATAATGAAGCTTGTAAGTTTGTCATTGGTGCATTATGACCGATCAATTCCTCCTGCCAATCAATATTTTTAGTAGGTGACCATATACTATTTACATCGTATTGATTAGCTGCTGGGGTGATTTTGTCGTTGGCAAATGCTTCATTTCTCATCTCAAGGTATTGGGTGTTATTCATTAAATTCAATTTATGACCAACTCTTGAAATACCTTGATTTAAGCTTATTGATGTATTTGTTTTTCCCGGTTTCCCCTTTTTAGTGGTGATTAAAATTACTCCATTCGCTCCTCTAGCCCCATAAATCGCAGTAGCATCAGCATCTTTTAAAACCTCAATGTTTTCAATGTCCATGGGGTTTATACTAGCTAAAGGGCTAGAATTCAGTAATATTCCGTTACCCTGCCCCGCCGAAATTGTTGTTGATGAAAACGGAACCCCATCGATAACGTAGAATGGCTCATTACCTTGATTTAAGCTATTCTTACCTCTTATTTGTACTTTAAATCCGCCTCCTGGTACACCAGTATTCTGTAGAACCTGTATACCGGGAATGTTTGCCTGCATTGCTTGCAATACATTATTTATTGGCTGTTTTTCAATATCTTTTGAAGTGATTCTAGATATTGAACCCGTCCGCTCTCTATCGGTTACAGTATAATACCCTGCATTTATCTGTACTTCCTCTAATTTATCGGTACTTGGTGTTAATTTGATAGAGGGGATATTTTTAACTGCTTTTACTTCCTGTGTTTCGTAGCCTAAAAAAGAGATAACCAGAGTGACATTTTCATCCACATTTTTCAACATAAACTCCCCATTAGAATTGGTAGAGGTGGAGTTTTTTTCTCCCTTTACTTTCACAACTGCTCCCGCCAAAGGTTCGTTATTTTCATCAAGCACACGGCCACGCACATCAATATTAGCAAAAAGAGCAATAAGCTTGTCACGAAAAGAAGACACATCTGCTTTAACCACAATAGCTTTTCCGATAATTTGGTAGGTAACTGCGCGTCCAAATAAAACATTGTCCATCACCTTATCAAGTGGTGTATTGTAAAAGTTTGCATCAATAGACATGTGAGAATTAAGTTTTCCCTCGTACCAAACTACATTGTAACCGGTTTGGCGTTTAATTTCTTTAAAGACCTGACTAATGGTGGTATTGTCCTTATTATAAGTTAGCTTTTGTCCGCGACTGTCTCTCGCACTCAATTGGAGTACTGCTAATAAAATTATAATAGGGGTTAACCTCATTAAGTATAGAGTTTTGAAGAAGCCCTCTATGAGGGCTTCTCGGTTCATGTAGTTGGTTTTCATAGGCTTTGTAACAAAGCTTACCTTACGATGATTTAAATTTAATTTTGTCGATTAAATTAAATTAAGTAAGTTCGTTTTGTCTGTTTAATTGATAGTTAGATACTTTAGTTGATGCAGATTTGAAGTCGTCTATGCTCTCGTAAAGCATAAACGACTTTTTTGTGTCTTGTTTTCCACGCGTGCGTACACGCGCGACAGATTGTTTTTTACGGCATAACAGTGATTTTTCTCCCATTAATCTTAAATTTCACCTCTCCAGTTGCCTCTAATAGACACAGAACCTGAGAGACTTTCTCATATTTAGAAATAACACCACTGAAGGGTTTATTCCCAAGTTTTTTATTAGTATATGTTACCTCAACATCATACCAGCGAGAAACTTTCTGCATGATGCTTTCCAAGCTTTCACTGGTAAAACTGAAATCTCCATTCTTCCAGGCAATGACTTCTGTGGGATCAACTTCCTGCACACTTATGCCTTTCGAGTTAATTTCAGATTGTTGGCCTGGTTTGAGTATGAGCCCTTTAGTCTCACTACCAGTTGTTGTAAGAGGGGCGACCTTAACGCTGCCCTCTAACAAGCTGGTTTTGTTTGAGAGATCATCGATGTAGGCAGATATGTTGAAGTGGGTGCCCAGAACCTCGATCTTCTGTTTATCTGTGGTAACGACGAAAGGATGTTTTTTATCTTTAGCCACCTCAAAGTATGCTTCGCCTGATAGCTTAATATTTCGGTATTGTTCTTTTCCTTTTAAATATGGATCATAGGTTAAACTAGATCCAGCATTAAGCCATACTTTGGATCCATCTGGAAGTTTTACTTGGTAGGTGCCACCAAGAGGAGTGGAGACAGTAAAGGCCTGGGCTTGTTCATTGTTGATTAGTGTCCCATCATTGTAAGCTAATTTTGAAGCGTCAATTACAATACCGCTTTTGGCAGCACTGAGTTCAATCGTTTTACCGTTTTTCAAGGTTAAGATTGCCTTATTTCCGCCTGGGTTAATATCGGTAGCAAATCGTGCGGGTACTGGGTCCGCATTTTTAAAGAGCAGGGTAGAGACAGTAGCTAGAATTGCTATTGCAGCCGCGGTAAGGAGAATGTTCAGTGGCCAGTTTATTTTCCTAGTTATAGCGGAATTACCGGGTAGATTTTTCCAGACTGCTTCATTAGCCTCGTCTATATCCTTTTCTGGTACGATAGTGTATTTACCTTTATCTTCTAAATCTTTTAGATGCCAGGATTCTACAATATCTTGCTCTGAGGAGGTAGCAATTCCGCTATTGTACTTTTTTACAAAATTTTTATTTTTATCAGCTTCCATAAGTTTAATGGCCTTTGTAAGTTATTACAAGAAATGTAGTGGGGAGGGGCACTATTTTAATTAAAAAAATAAAACACTGCGGAAAGAGAAGCAATAAGGCCTAGTTTTAAGCGTAAAATTTTGATTGCACTTTTTATATAAGTCCTTACTGATTGCTTAGTCAAATGAAGCTCATCTGAAATTTCCTTATAGGTCATATTCGCTTGCCTGCTTCTTAAAAAAACTTCGCGAATTCTGTTGGGTAGTAGGTCTACTTCTTTTTCTATAATGGCAGCTAATTCTTTTTCTCTTACCAAGTGGTCGGTCATGACGGTATCATGCTCCATAAAATTCTTTATAGATTGCATGTATTTTTCTTCAACATCTTTGTGGACCATTAAGTTGATCATCTTATTACGTACGGCTTTATATAAGTAAGAGGATAAGACCGGAATTTGTAAAGTTTCTCGCTTTAGCCACACATCTGTAAAAAGCTCCTGTAGAATGTCCTTTGTCTCATCTTTGTCTCTTAATCGCTTGTATATAAATGCATATAATAATCCAAAAAATCTTTGGTAGATCTCGGAATATGCAGCATGATCTCCTTCTTTTAAACGAAAGACGAGATCAGCATCTGAAAGCTGCTTGTAATCTATCGCCTGCCCCATGTGTGTTAGTCTATATAAAGTTTTTAGTTGTAGTATTATCAATCAATTAACTGAATAAGAGAAGTTTAGCTCTTGTTCAGTTTGTTCATTTTTTTTGCTGAGACTCTCATTCACGATAGGAAAGAAAGCTAGAGCCATTTTGATGCCGTAGGAGGCAATTTTTATTTTTTTTAAAAGCATAGAAAGCTTCCCTTAAGCCATTGTTAAGGCGGTTTTATTCCTGTCGTCTCTGTGTTTTGCTTTTTTCCAGAATGATCGACTTTCTTGCGTTTTCGCAACTTTTAGCCGCTGTGTTGCTGTTCAGTAAAGTGCTTAACACTATTTAGATTGATTAAAAATGTATTTAAACATCTATTTCTTTGGAGATAGCAAAAATGGGCTTTTTGGAAGTTTTTCATGGGTTTTGTAGGTAGATTTTCATCTACAATACTGTTGTTCATTATCGTACAATAATGAACAACAGTTATACCTCAGAGCTAAAGACCTAACCGCTTTATAGGTACAAATTGACATAGTACAAATATAACAATTTTGACTTATATTGGCAAACAATACTTTACTAAAAGACAAATAAAATTACACTATTTCGGTGCGATTTTATCCTTCTTTATAGAAAGCTTTGTTAATGGAGAATAAAGCTAAATTATTTGGAGAATTTGTAAAGGAGATTGCCGAAAGCAAAAACCTTAAGCCCTCTGGGCTTGGTAAATTGATCAATTACACCAAGCAGAACGTTTCTGATATCTATAAACGTAAAACCATAGACTCTGAGCTGATATTGACATTGAGCAAAGTATTGGATTATAACCTAATATCTTTCTACGATGATAAAGAGCCGATCGCCGGTTTTCGTAAGGCAGAGCTATTGGAATGGCAAACAAAGCTAGATAAGTTAACGCTTGAATTGAAGCACGCTAAGGAACTCTTAAAGGAGAAGGATGAGATAATCAAATTGCTGAGAGAGAAGGAAGAGTTTTTAAAAAAATAAAGCCCTGGATCTCCATCCAAGGCATTATCAACTTTCCCATTTTTCAATTATAACTTACTTCATAACAGTAATCTTGTTCCCCTGAGTTTTAAATTTTACTTCGCCTGTTGCTTCCAGTATATTTAGTAATTCAGAAATATCTCTATATTTTGAAATGTTACCACTAAAAGGTTTGTTTTTCAAATTTGGATCAGCGTATACCACATCTACATCGTACCATCTGGCAACTCTTTTCATAATCTCTTCTAAATTCTCCTGCTCAAATGCAAAATCGCCATTTTTCCACGCGAGGGCCATTTCTAAATCTGCTTTTCTTACCCTGATCTCGGAACCTACATTAATGGCTACTTGACCTGGTTTAATGGTGGCGTTTTTTTCTCCATCAGTAACCTTGACCAAACCTTCTACTAAAGTTGTTTTGATAACTCCTTCATCACTATCGTAACTGTTGACATTAAAATGCGTACCCAATACGGTTATTTCCTGTGTATTGGTTTGTACAATGAACGGTATTTTTCTCGCCCTGCGTTTCATGTTTATAACAGTTTTAATCTGTCTAACTTCAAAATAAGCTTCGCCCGACAGATAAACCCTGCGTTCTGGCAAATTCTCAAATGTAGAAGGAAACTTCAGTATCGTTTTGGCATTTACCCAGACAACAGTTCCGTCTGGTAAAACGATTTCGTATTGTCCTCCTCTAGGCGTCATCATTGTATTTAAAACGGGTGTTTCTTTTGCCGTGACTATTTTTCCTATAATTTTTGAAGGCAGAGAATCCATTGGGCCAGCTGCGCTGACTGCATCCGGATTAAATTGATAAAGCAATTGCCCATCGCCAGTTTTTATAATTTTTACACCCTCTTCAGTGCTAGCCAGTTCGCCATCTTTAGCATCGCCTAAGTCAATGGTTTTACCATTAGGCAAAGTAAGGGTTGCTTTATTGGAGCCCGGTTTTATCGTATGAGCAGTAGTTTCTGTTTTTGTTTCTTCTTTTTGAACGCGTTGTGGCTTTATGAAATGACTGGCACCATAGACTAGGGTACAAGCTGCGGCAATACTAGCAGCTGCAGTAAGCCATGGCTTTAAAGTTCTAATAAATGGCTTTTTAGGCTGAGGTAATAAGTTAAAAACCTCCAGCTTTGCAGCTTCAGTTTCTTCAAATGAAATGTCAGCTACATCCATATTGTAGGTAGCGTACCAATCGTCGACAAGGCGCTTTTCATCCTCATCGCAGCTCCCCGAGCTGTATCTAAGGAGTAAGTCTTTTGGGTCTATATTGTCCATTTTTATATTGTTATTGTCTTATTGGTTACTGCTATAACGAGGAGTAGTAATAAAATAGGAAGAGTAAATAACAAATAAGGCCTAATTTTTTTCTAAGTAATTTAAGTCCATTGTTTACCTGCTTAGAAACATTGTTTTCGTTGGTATTGAGCTTTTGGGCAATCTCTGTGTAGGAGAGTTGCGCTCTTCTACTCAATACAAATATCTCCCGCATTTTTTTAGGCATGGCATCAATTTCTTTATTGATCAGGGCATTGAGCTCATTCTCTCTTACTAAGGCATCTGTGCGGCCCGAATTACCTGTAGCTACAAAATTTTTTAGGGAAGCCATGTACCTGGCTTCTACTTTTTGATGTGAAAAATGATCTAGTATGCGGTTTCTGGTTAGGGTGAATAAATAGCCGACGAGGTTTTCGGCGGTTAGTGGCCATTCACGTCTAACCCAAAGTTTGGTAAAAAGCTCGTGAAGAATATCTTTAGCGAGCTCTCCATCCTGGAGCTTTTTAACGGCATGTACATAGAGTAAATAAAAATACCTGTTGTAAATTTCGGTAAAAGCTGCATGATCTGAGGTTTTTAATAGTCTGACTAGCTCTACATCCGGATATTTTGTATAATCGCTCATTTTTTTTCTTAGGATTAGATACTAAACCGTTTGGTATGCGGGTAAAACTATACGAAATCGCATTTTTGCTTTTTGTTCATTGTATTCATTATTAATATTTATAATGAACAGCAATGAATTAATAGTATATTTATTACAGATTGGTAATAGCTATGGATTAATGGCTCGAACTAATGAACAATATGAATACTTAGTACGCGTGACGCTTTCGGCATATTTATCTAAATAATTCAAAGTGTATGGAAAAAAAAGTACTCAACAAAAAGGAACTTCTTGAAAAGGATCAGAAAGAAGTCGATGTATTTAAAGATATCATCGATAAAAGAACCTTGATTGAAGAAAAGTTTAATCAGGTAAATGTAAAACTGAATAAACTGAAAGAAGAAGCTGATAAATTGTTCGGTCCCAAGAAATAGTATTATTGATTTTTCTCTTAATTTAGCCGATAACATTACTGATTATTATGCTAAAAGAATCTTTAAAATCACTTTTTACACGTGATTTGAACAAACTAAAGTCCGAAATTGAATCATACCAAAAAGAAGAGCAGCTTTGGCTTGTAGATAAGAATATAGCCAATTCTGCCGGTAACCTGTGTTTGCACCTGGTTGGCAATTTGAATACGTTTGTTGGCGCCGAGCTTGGAAAAACCGGCTATGTTAGAAACAGAGAACTGGAGTTCTCACTGAAAGATGTACCGAGAGCTGAGTTAGTAGCGAAAGTTGAGGATACTATTAAGGTTGTAAATACGACGCTGGATGGATTATCTGAGGAAGAACTAGTAAATGACTATCCCTTGGTTAAAATTGTAGTAGGAGGGAGCTCTGTAGGTTTTATGTTGGTGCATTTGAGCACACATTTGGCTTATCACCTGGGACAGATCAATTACCACAGGAGATTGTTGGATATTTAAACGAAAAATGGGTACTGTTTCCAGTACCCATTTTTTAATTTTCTAGCAGGCTGGCTGCGGCTTCATCTAAGAACCACGTTACACCGCCGTCAATTGGTTGGATCAATTGAGTAGGGTACAAGCTGGTATTCTTTTTATCGCTTTCAATCACATGCTTCACTGCTTCTGCTTTATTCTCGCCAAAAACAAGGAAGGCAATGTTTTTGGCCTTGTTAATTAATGGAGCTGTAAAGCTGATGCGGTAAGTAGATAATTTCTCTACATACACAGAATCAATCTCAACGTTGTCATTTTTCAAGATGCTTGTTCCTGGGAACAACGATGCCGTATGTGCATCATCACCCATGCCCAATAAGATCAAATCGAAGGCCAAATCGGCACCATTAAAGTGCTTAACGATAGCCTTATTGTATTCTATCGCTGCTTTTTCTGGTGCAAGCGTAGTATCTACATAAAAGATCTGTTCCGCAGGAATATTCAACGGATCAAGTATAGCCTTTTTTGCCATCAAGCCATTATAGCTTTCATGAGTTGGCATCACATTACGCTCATCACCAAAAAAGAAAAATACTTTTGTCCAGTCAATCTTGTCCTTATAAGTTGTAGCCAACATTTCGTACAAAGCCTTTGGCGAGTTGCCACCGGTAAGTACAAAGTCAAACCTGTCATGCTCATCAATCGCCTTATTGGCTATTTTGATGATATAAGCAGCTAGGTCTGCCAATAATTCGTCTTGTGTTTTATATATCAATAAGTTCATTAATCTTTATTTAAAGGTAGGGTAAACCAGTGGAAACCATCTCTGGCAATCAATGCTTCCGCATCTTCTGGTCCCCATGAATCAGCAGTATAGTTAGGGAAGCTCAATGATTTTTTAGTCTCCCATGCATTTACTACAGGCATCAACAATTCCCATGCGCTTTCTACCTGATCTGCACGCATAAACTGCGTCTGATCACCTGTCATTACATCTAGTAATAAAGTTTCGTAAGCCTCAGGAGATTCCGTTGTATAAGTGCCTTTGTAATCAAATACCATATCAACCGGGTTCAATACCATGTCTAATCCTGGTCTTTTGCCTTGTACTTGTAAACGGATACTCATTTCAGGCTGAATACTGATGATCAACCTGTTTTGCTGCCAGTGCTCAGTTACTGCTGCTGGGAAAATATGGTGTGGAACATCCTTAAACTGGATGGTAATTAACGAAGAAGTTTGGAATAAACGTTTCCCGGTACGTACGTAGAAGGGAACACCCTGCCAACGCCAGTTGTCCACAAAGAACTTAATAGCTGCAAAAGTTTCAGTATTAGAGTCTGGATCAACACCATTTTCATGACGGTATCCCGGTACTTCTTTTCCTTCAACCCAGCCTTTGGTATATTGACCGCGTACGGTACTGAAACGGATATCATCAGGACCAAAAGGACGCATTGCTTTCAATACATCTACTTTTTTATTTCTGATTTCATCAGCATCGAAATTAACAGGCGTTTCCATACCAATTAAGCAAAGCAATTGCAATAAGTGATTTTGGATCATATCTCTCAATGCACCGGCACTTTCGTAATATCCACCTCTATCGCCTACACCCAGTTGTTCCGTTACCGAGATCTGAACGTGATCGATGTAAGTACGGTTCCATAATGGCTCCAGGAAGGAGTTGGCAAAACGGAAAGCCATGATGTTTTGTACAGTTTCTTTACCCAGGTAATGATCTATACGATAGATCTGTTTTTCTGTGAAAATACTGGTCAAGATACAGTTCAGTTCTCTTGCTGTTTCCAAATCGCGACCAAAAGGTTTCTCAATTACAATTCTGCAATTGTCTTCCGTACCTGCTAATTCGTATTTAGATAAGCATTTTGCGATTAATGGGAATAAGTTTGGCGCTACAGCTAAGTAGTAAAGGATTTGAGTAGTAGGACCAAATTCTTTTTGATGCGCTTCGATATTTGCTTTTAATTCGCCAAAGGTTTCAGGGGCTTCCACATCAACCGGGCTGTAAAAAACATGACTAGCAAATTTATCCCACTTCTCTTGCTTCACCTTACCTGATCTTGAAAAGCTGTTTACACCATTCATGATGGTGTCTCTGAAGTTTTCATCAGTAAGCTTCTTTCTGGCCGTGCCAATAATGGCGAACTGGCTTGGCATATAGCCATCCGAGTAAAGGTTGTAAAGAGCGGGCGCCAATTTGCGCAGATTTAAATCACCGGTACCACCAAAAATTACGATAATGGTTGGATTGAGGCTGATACTTGTTTTCATTCTACTGTTTTTTACAAATTATTTGAATTCCAGTCGGCATGGAAAATACCGGCTTCATCTGTACGTTCGAAAGTATGGGCGCCAAAGAAATCTCTTTGTGCCTGCGTTAAATTAAGTGGAGACTTATCCGTTCTTAAAGAATCATAATAAGTTAATGCCGAAGCAAAAGCTGGTACGGCAAAGCCATTTTGAATGGCCGAACCGATTACTTTTCTGGTTCCCGGAACGATCTCTTTTAACAATTCCTGGATGCCTGCATCTGCATAAAGGTGGGCAAGATCAGGTTGTTTTTTATAAGCCTGGTAGATGTTCTCTAACAAAGTAGCTCTAATGATACAACCACCGCGCCAGATCTGAGAGATCTCTTGCAGGTTAAGCTCGTACTTAAATTCTGTAGAGGCTTGCGTAAGCAGGTGTAAACCTTGCGCATAACAAGTGATCATAGAGAAGTAAAGCGACTGCTCCAATTGTACTTCAAATTCAGCAACATTCTCGATTTTCTCAGCAGCATGCGGTAGGGCAGCAGCTAGCGCGACACGTAATTGCTTGAATTTAGAAAGATCTCTGCAGCTTACCGACTCATTGATGGTTGGGATAGGCAATTGCAGATCCATAGAAACCTGTGAAGTCCATTTACCAGTTCCTTTAGACTTGGCTTCATCTTTAATCACATCGATTAAATAACCGCCGGATTTTTCGTCTTTAACTTTAAAAATATCTCTGGTTACTTCCATAAGGAAACATTGTAACCTGCCTTCGTTCCATTTTTTGAAGGTGTTGTAGATTTGCTCGTTATCGTAACCTATGCCGTTTTTAAGCAGGTAATAAGTTTCGGCAAGGATCTGCATCATGGCATATTCGATGCCATTGTGCACCATTTTTACAAAGTGACCAGAAGCGCCCGGACCGATATAGGCCACACAAGGATCGCCATTTACTTTAGCAGATACGGCTTCAAGGATAGGTTTTACAGCGGTATAAGCCGCTTTATCACCACCTGGCATCATACTAGGACCGAAACGTGCACCTTCTTCACCACCAGAAATTCCCATTCCGAAGAAGTGAATACCTTGTCCAGCAAGCTCAGTTGCTCTTCTGCTGGTATCGGTGAAGTGTGAGTTTCCACTGTCGATGATCATGTCGCCCTTATCCAATAAAGGAACAAGCTCCTGAATTACACTGTCTACAATTTGCCCTGCAGGAACCAATAACATGACTCTTCTTGGCAATTCTAATGATTGGATAAAATCTTCTAAAACAGCAAAACCTTTTAAATTATGGGCTTTACCATCTTCCTCCAATTTTTCCAGCATCTTGGCGCTTTTGTCGTAACCTGTTACGGCAAAACCATTATCGGCCATGTTGAGCAATAAATTGCGGCCCATGGTGCCAAGGCCGATCATTCCTAAAGTATATTTGTTGTTCATTGTCTATTTTTTATTAGGGTGGTTGGTAAATACGTGATATTTTTCTTCCAGGTCCCAAAGTTTCGCGCCGCCCTTAATTCCGTCTTTATTAGAAACCAGTTTGATGTTGTGATCGAGCGCAAAGTTGATTTCCTTGGAGTTACCACCGCCTATATAAAGTGTATCGTAGTTGAATACTGTTTTGTAGATTTCGATGATGCGCTGCAAGCGCTCATTCCATTTCTCTTTACCGATTTTTAGGAAGGCTTTGTCGCCGATATAATCATCGTAGTCTTTGTTTTTGGTAATGGGTAGGTGAGCCAGTTCCAGATGTGGAAGCAGCTCGCCATCAAATACCAGGGCTGTACCGAAGCCGGTACCTACCGTAAATACAATTTCAAATCCTTTGCCAGCTACAATGCCTAAGGCTTGTTGGTCGGCATCGTTGATTAAGCGCACAGGTTTGCCGTAGATATCACTTACCTGCTGAGCAAGGTCTACATCGATCCATTTGTTTGCAGCCAGGTTAACTCCCGTTTGTACTCTGCCACATTTTACATAACCAGGAAAGCCTATAGAAATCTTTTCGAAATCATCGTTGAGGGTAGCAACAAGCTCCTTAATGCATTTTAATACGTCTTGCGGAGTGGCCTTGTTTGGTGTAGGGACCTTTTTGAACTCGGAAATCAGATCGCCTTTTGAGTTTAAAATACAGGCTTTAATGCTAGTGCCACCAATATCAATCGATAAAATATTAGGGTTTTTCTCGTTTTTCTTTGTAACTGGCATGTTTTGCTTTTAGGATAAAAAATGGCCTGTTCTTTAATGTCGCTCAAAATAACAAAATAAAGAGCAATATTCTTCTATACTAAGGATGAAAATTAGGCATTCTCATGAAAATTAGCCATTCTCGTCAAGAGCTGCATTGCTTCGCTGAAAAAGCGAAGAAGGCTAGGCTCTTTCTGAGAAGGCAAATTTTCTCCTCACAGGGGGGCTAGTATAGTTGGTGGCTATTTTACTGCAGAGTGTATTAGTACGTATTATATGTTCATCGTCATCCTGAATTTTTCAGTAATATTTATTGATTCTTGTCTTCAAGAATGCTGCGAAGGTTATTTCAGTATCTCGTAATTGATAAATATTTTTGATGAATACGTTCTGTATCGTTAACTTAAGGTAAAATTGAATAGTTTTTGAAAAATATTTTTCTTATATAATTATTATATGTAGATTTGCATATAAAGTTTCAAAAACATAAAGATCTCATGGGTCTATCCATGAAAATATATACTTAAAAAAAATATATAACGAAGGCTTCCTAAATTTGGGAAGCTTTTTCTTTTTAGAACAATTAAGCTATGACAAAAACTTATCAATCAAAGTTATTTGAATTTGCCTATTTCCCGTCCTATGAAGATCAAATTAAGGAACTAGCGGAAAGTATTGCAGATCCTGAAGTCTGGGATTTCTCAGATGCGAAAAAATGTATCTATTCAATTTTAAAGGCATATCTAGAGCATACATTTCGCAAAATACAAGCTGAAAAGAAAATATATTTTACAACAAATAATAAGTTTGCGGCTTTTAATACAGGATTGGTAACTCCGAATCTTGAAGAGATTATAGCATACTTTGAAGCATATAAAAGCCCGAGAGTACACAAAGGCAAAACTTCTCAATTTTTTTTTAAAGGTTTTTTGAAAAATAGTGATAATAAAATCTTAACTAATTTTTCAAGCAATATGCCAGATATTGCCAATTACTTTGAAAAGCCAGCGGCCTTGATATTCAATCCAAAATGTACTTTAATTCCGGATATAGATCACATTATTGAAGATAATTTGGATAGATTCCCACCTCACCTACAAGCTGCTACTCCAAACGAGGTAAGAAGACAGCTTTTTGGCGCGATAGATGAAGTTAAAAAGAAGGTGAAAACAAACTATAAAATAGCGATACCCCAATATTATGAAGGTAAAATACAATTACTTTTGCCGCTTTGCCTAACAGCCGGGTCCTCTAACCCTGATCTTGCTTTAGTTGTTCATAGCTTAAATGACACCACATATACAGCTAGAACTTGCTTGACATTAAAGATGGCCTATAGCAATGCCAGATTAATCGTTAAACCACAAAGTTCATGGCTAAAACCTTAATTAGCTGTTCCAGTGTATTTGTGAAGCTCCTAAACTGCGAACAGGTATTTTGAAAGGTTGTTTTGATAACGATAAAGGACTGCCTTAGTTTCCATTTCTATACGAAAATACAAAAATAGTCGTAATGACAATCTCTAGTCAGTCATAATAAGGCGATCGTCATACTGAATTCGTCAAGCAGGCACAGGCCCATGTCAGCATCAAAACACGCTGTAATACTGATGATTGAATTTAGCCCCGCCATGAACTAGGTTTGTTAACGTATGGAATATTTTTTAGTTTTGAGCTGGAATTAAAAAATAGCCACATGAAAGAAGTTACCCACGAGTATGGGGTTGATGTGTTCTGGAAAGAGCATCTGGCAAAAGAACTTGGTGGCTTTGTAGAGGGTAGTTATCTCAAAATACCCGAAGAAGTACATAGTGGCACCCGCTATGTTTTGGAGGTTAGCCCATTTGCAACGGTATTGATTATAGATGCAACCTACAATCAGCAGGTCACTTACCATCAACGCAATAGCAAACAAGATTTTATTGGGGTTTATTTTAATCTTACCGAGGGGGATGCATTTCATGTGCTGGATAAAGTTTCGAAACCCGTAGGACGCTGGAATTATAATCTGGCAATTATGGATAGCGGTCTGGATGCAGATTACATTGTGATGGAGGGGAGTGAGACTTACATGATCTCCATTTTTATAGCTAAAACTGCTTTTAAAAAACACCTTGGAAAATTACCCCAGTTTAAAGCAGTACTGGATGCTGTTTTTGATGCCGATCAAAATACCTTTATCAGGTATGAGCGAATGACTAATGAAGCTTGGTGGTTGATTGATGAATTACGTAAAATAGATATGGATGATCCGCTCTATGACGTGTTTTTAAAGGGAACGGTGTATGCATTAATGGCCGACTATATGGATCAGGTAGCGGGGCAGGAAGAAGAATTGATTGAAAAAGTACTGAAGGAAGATCTGACTGCTATTATAAACTCGCAGTTGGTATTACTGGATCAGATCACAAACCCTTTTCCTGGAATAGCTGCATTGGCAGCTGATGCTTGTATGTCGGAAACCCGTTATAAAACACTGTTTAAAAAGCTGACGGGATTGAGTCCGAATGTCTTTTTTCTAAACAATAAGCTTTTGCTTGCGAAACAAATGTTGGAGCATGGTGAACAAACGATAGGGCAGATTGCCGCGCAATATAGTTTTGCCAATGCGTCGCACTTTGCTGAACTTTTTAAAAACGCTTTTGGAGTCGCTCCGAAAGAACATATCAGCTATCTTTAATTGATGTATGAAAATACCCTACATATCAGACATAGTTATGCTTTAAGTCCGGATTGGCATCAAGTGTTAGCCGATGCGCTGGGGGCGAAACTTATTAATGACCAACAATTGGTCTTGCCTGAAAATATAGGTAAGGGTGGTTCTTTTTTTCTGGAGGTGATGCCCGGTTTTTCTTTATTGCTGTTAGATGTAACTTTCCATATTCCTATTTCATTTACACAGCAGGCAAGCAAAGATCATTTTTATCTGGCATATTATGATTTGAATGATGAAATCAACAGTCATACTGTAGCAGGCACAGCTCATCAGATCGGTTACCAATCTAAGCTGGGTATGGGCTTTACGGATAGCCGTATCGAAAGCATATTGACGCCTACGGTTAACGAACGGTATTACAGCTTGCGTCTGTTTATCAGTAAACAACTGCTGATGTCGCTGATGGGAAATAACAAACCACAGGAGGTAATTGAAACCCTGTTTGACGATACGCAGAATACCTTATTTTTTTATAGCCATATAGATAGCAGTACCCGTCTTTTGCTCAGAAAATTAAAGGAAAGGTCTTTTGATGAGCCTTCATTTGAATTGTTCGCTAAGGGGACTGCCTTAAAAATCTTAACCTATCTGGTTAGGCGTATAAGGAATATTGAACCCATAATTGAAAAACTATCTCCGGCAGATACCGCTGGGATATTGCGTACCAGTCAATATTTATTAGATAATTTATTACTGGATTTTCCTGGCGTGGCCATGTTGGCTACTATGGCGGGGATGTCTGAATCTAAGTTTAGAAAGCTGTTTAGCAAGCTTATGAAAAGTAGTCCGAATAGTTTCTTTCTACAGGAAAAACTGCTCCTGGCTCAAAATTTATTGCAGAGTGGAAATTTCAATTCGATACGTGATGTAGCGCTGGAAGTGGGTTACAGTAAGCCCGGATATTTTGCTGAAGCCTATAAGAAAGCATTCGGCACCTTGCCACAGGATATATTCATTAAATCTATTATTTAACCTTTTGGTCTTAATCCGTTAGCATAAAACCGTTTTCTGGCATCCTTGTCGCTTGGCTCGCTGTACCTTTGTTTCAACAAAAAGATAGGGAATTGCTATTGCAATGGAGGATGAGTTTAATTTAATATGATAAAGTCAATGATTACGAAAGGAGGATTTACTTTTCCTGGGATAGAAAATACGCCGGGTTTACATCCTGAGCAATTAGTAGTAGAAGCTTTAAAAGTGATGCTTGATCGTGGAGATGAAGTTTTACCTGTAGTTGAAGAAGGCCAATGTATAGGGTTAATTTATGTGAGGGATCTTGTGCGGTTTCTGCATGACAATGCTGAGGGCAGTGATTTGTTCTATCATAAACTGAATTTCGATTTAAGAAGCGCTGTTATTTCAATGCATCGACAGTTTAATGCTTCTGAAGAGATTTAAGGTATGTGTAGGGGGGACGGAGGTGTACAGAAATTAAGTTATTTCTTCGTGATTTTGCGGAGTAATGTATTAATATTGTACAGTTTTTAGCTTGAGGATGTATAATCAATGAAGAAAAATATTTTTGCAATAATCGGAAGTGCGAGTAAAAATTCCTCGAATTTGAGGTTGGTGGAGAAGATTGCAGCATTGAGCGATAAGGATTTTAACTTCATTATTTTCGATCGTTTAGCTGAGCTGCCGCATTTCAATCCAGAATTGTCTCTTGAAAATACGCCCCAGGAAGTTTTAGATTTCAGAGCCGCCGTTCTACAAGCCGATGGTATATTGATCTCTACACCAGAGTATATTTTCAGTATACCGAGTGGTTTGAAAAATGCGATTGAATGGTGTGTAGCTACCACTGTTTTCTCGGGTAAACCACTCGGTATCATCACTGCTTCTGCTAGTGGTATAAAAGGGCATGAGGAGCTTCAGCTCATCATGAGTACTTTGGAAACAACCTATAACGAAAATACCCTGTTGCTGATACAGGGTATTAAAAGTAAAATTGACACATCCGGGAACATAACAGACACAAAAACAGCGCAGCAGCTCGAAGCTTTTGTAAAAGCGTTTCAGGTTTTGGTAAGGATATTGCCTTAAGCCAGCAATACCGATGGATCTTCCGGCACGGAACCTTTAATCAAGTGACTTACGCTATCTAAGGTAATCGATGCGATTTGTGACAGGGCCTCTTCTGTGAAAAAAGCCTGATGGCCAGTTACCAATACATTAGGGAAACTCATCAAACGCTGAATCTCATCATTTTCAATAATAGATCCAGAGAGATCCTTGAAGAACAGTTTTTCTTCCTGCTCGTATACGTCAATTCCCAAATAAGCGATATGTCCGGATTTTAAAGCCTGAATCACATCATGCGTATTGATTAATCCCCCTCGACTGGTATTGATCAACGTTACCCCTTTTTTCATCTTAGCAATTGTACTTTCGTCGATCAGGTAATGGTTTTCCGGACTAAGTGGGCAATGAAGAGAAATGATATCCGACTGTGCCAATACCTCTTCAAAAGGGAGGTATTGGATACGTTCTGCTTTTAGGGTTTTATCTTCATAAATATCATAGGCAATTACCTTACAACCAAAACCGAGCATGATTTTGATAAAAGCTTTGCCTATTTTTCCTGTCCCGATGACACCCACCGTACGACCATGAAGGTTGAAACCTAAAAGGCCATTTAAGGAGAAATTCTGCTCGCGTACACGGTTGTACGCTTTGTGGGTTTTTCTGTTTAAAGTTAGCAACATGGCTACTGCATGCTCTGCAACTGCTTCTGGAGAATACGCTGGAACTCTGCAGATGCTGATGCCGTGTTTTTTTGCTGTTTCAAGGTGCACATTGTTGAAACCTGCACAGCGCAGGGCGATCACTTTAACACCTTTGGCCGCCATGATATCAATGACCTCTTCTGTCAGTTTATCATTTACAAATACGCATACCACTTCGGTACCTTCACTAATTGCATTTACTATATGTGGCCCCAGGTGCGTTTCCCAGAACTCCAATTCGAAACCATACGTTTCATTATACTTGTTGAAAAAGGTTTTATCGTATGGCTTCGTGGAGAAAAATGCTATTTTCATAAATGTTAGTGATTTTATGCGGCTTGGTACCCTGCTAAAATACTAACTTTTTTGCTAACTCTATTTCTGCTTTTGTAATGGTATGGAGTCTGCCCGGATATATCTTTACGGTCACATTGGCGTTCATCTTTTTCAGGATTCCTTCACTTACCTCAACTCTTGAAACCGGTACATGCGGATCA
The DNA here is from genome assembly GCF_900100435.1 of Pedobacter sp. ok626. Taxonomy (GTDB): domain Bacteria; phylum Bacteroidota; class Bacteroidia; order Sphingobacteriales; family Sphingobacteriaceae; genus Pedobacter. The sequence goes on from NZ_FNEX01000006.1 coordinate 79,944, forward strand.
GGATCACCAGTGGTAATTAATATAGGAGTCTGTTTAAAGTTGCCTGTGTAATTTTGCATGTTGAGCTCCTTGCCAATCAATCCGCCAGTAAAAGCAACTGCACCGCCATATTTGCCCGCGTTTCTAGTGATGTATTCTAAAGTTAAGCAAGCGCCCTGAGAGAAACCTATAAAATAGATCTGCTCTTGTGGAATGCCCGCGTTTTCAATGTCTGCCACCAGGTCTTTAATGATCGCCAAGGCCGAATCTAATGCAGGTTGGTTATCTTTAACAGGCGCGATAAAACTATATGGATACCAACTATGGTTTGTAGCTTGAGGGGCAAAGAGCGCCGCATCTGCTATTTCCAGATGATCATTTAAGGAGAGGATGTCTTCAGCAGACGCTCCTCTTCCATGAATAAAGATAACGGCCTTTTTCGCTTCCGCAATAGGGAGGCCGCCAGTAATGATATCTTTTTGATGTGTGTACATGTTAAGTTAATTTTGGTAAAATACCTTCTATTTCTTCTCGGATACTTTCGTATTGTGCAGGTAATTTTAGGTTGTGACCTAATTCATCCAGGGACTCATCAATGGTGAAGCCTGGATTGTCCGTAGCCAACTCGAAAAGTACGCCTCCCGGTTCACGGAAATACAATGAATAGAAGTAATTGCGGTCTATTTTTTCGGTGATGTTTAATCCTTGTTCCACTATTTTGTCTCTGAAATACATCAACGTAGCTTCATCTTTTACCCTAAAGGCTACATGGTGCACAGATCCACCAGCCACATGGCCAATTGCTTCACCCGGAGCTTCAACCAGATCTACAATATTCGCCTGCTCAACGGTATCAATTACAAACCTTGAACGGTTCACCTCTGTTTCGGCTAGTTTATAACCAAATATTTGAGTCAACACAGCAGCTGTAGCCTCCATTTTATTGGTGGTAATGGTAATGTGATGAAAACCATGAACTGCATTTTCTTTGCTTACGGCTGCGGTTTCCCATTGCGGGCGTGTATCTTTTACTTTAGCTTCGGTTAACTCAAATTTCAATCCATCGGGATCTAAAAAAGTAAGGTAGCGTTCGCCGAATTTGACAGCAGGTTTATTGTAAATGATGTTGTGCTGCTCAAAGCGGTTTTGCCAAAAGTCTAAACTTCCAGCCGGAACGCTATAGCCGATTTCGGTAACCTGTTTAGTACCTCTTCTGCCAGCTTGTATGCCTTCCCATGGGAAAAATGTTAAAATGCTTCCAGGTGTTCCTTTTTCATCTCCATAATAGAAATGGTAGGTATGTGGATCATCAAAGTTTACGGTCTTTTTTATCAATCTTAACCCCAGAATTCCAGTATAAAAGTCATAGTTCTTTTTTGCGTTACCAGCTATTGCTGTAATGTGATGTATTCCTAAAATTTCGTTCTTCATGATGCTTTATTTAAATTACAACACAAAATTACGTTTTGAATGTTTTACAAATCTTACCATAGATTAAGAAATGACTAAATTGCTCCTCACCACCATTTTATTGTTTATAGGCTTTTATATGGCTGATGCCCAGGATTCTATTACTGTGAGCATCTATCCGAAATACGATAAAGCAAGTCCATTTCATCGTTTTTTGTTTGGAGAGAATTACAGAAAAGAGTACGCGCTGCCGGTAAGGGTGCCAATTATTCGAGTTTCTGTGATTAAAGGCGGACTTACACCAACTCAACGTGGTGGCGGAAATCAATCACATTCGCTACGATTGGTAGATAAGAAAGGAAAAGAATGGGTGTTGAGGAGTGTAGAGAAGTTTCCGGAGATACTTTTACCCCCGATTTTGAGAAAAACAATTGCTGGCGAAGTGGTGAAAGACAACATGTCGGCACAGAATCCTTTCTCGGCTTTGGTGGTACCCGCTATCGCAAAAGCCGTAAATGTTCCCCATAGTGATCCTATGATTGGCTGGGTAGTACCCGATGAAAAATTAGGAGAATATGCTAAAGTATTTGCCAATACCTTGTGTTTGCTGGAAGAAAGAGAGCCTGCGGGGGATACGGATAACTCGGGGAAAATGATGCGTAAACTAAATGACAACAACGACTATACTTACGATGGCCCTTTATTACTAAGGGCAAAGGCTTTGGATGCTTTGTTGGGCGACTGGGACAGGCATGAGGATCAATGGCGCTGGAAACCGATAAAGCGTGCGGACGGGATCACGGAATATCAGGCAATTCCCCGTGATCGGGACCAGGTTTTTTATTTAACTCAAGGCGTCATTCCAAGGTATGCCCAGGTTTCCTGGCTTTTACCAATGATTCAGGGCTATGATAGAAATTTGCGCGACATCAATTGGTTTTTTTGGGAGGGAAGAGAGATTTATAGTAAGTGGTTTGCTCAATTGACTGAGGAAGAATGGACAAGGATTGTAAATGACTTTTGTAATTCGGTCACAGATGAGGTGATGGAAAGAGCTTTAAAGAAGTTACCGGAACCTGGGTATTCATTAAGGCACGATCAGCTGCTTGCTCAAATGAAGGAGAGAAGGGCAACATTGCCTCAAATGATGAGCGAGTACTATCATTTTATAAACCGTATTGTGGATGTACAGGCAACGAATAAAAATGAATTGGTTAAAATCACAGATGCTCCGGGAAAGGCACTAAAGGTTACGATCCATAAAATAACAAAAGACGCTACGGTGAAGGACATTATTTTTAACCGAACATTTGATCCGGCGGTGACCAAAGAAATCAGGTTGTATGTTAAGGATGGTAATGATAGCCTGGTGTTGAATAACAGCAGTTCAGCGATCAAGTTGAGAATCATAGGAGCGGAGGGGCAAAAGACATATCAGATAGAAAACGCTTATAGAAAGGTGCGGGTTTATGGCAAGGAGGACAATGTTACCTTGACTGGAAATACAGGCCGGGCATATAAAAAATTGGATAGCGATACGTCGAATACCCACTTTGTGCCCACCGATCTGTATACACGAAGAACTTTGCTCTTAAATGCTGGCTACAATATCGATGATCGATTATTGTTAGGACTTTCTTATAAAATTGTACAACCAGGCTTTAGGAAACTACCTTACGGAAGCATACATTCCTTTTCTTTTCTACATTCTTTTGCAACCGCGGGCTTTAGGTTTAATTATAAGGCTGAGTTGTTTAAGGTCTTAGGCAAAGCCGATGTGGTTGTGCAGGCCGATGTTTTTGCACCAGAAAATTCCCAAAACTTTTATGGCTTGGGGAATGAAAGTACTTTTAACAAGAGCGGTGATTTTGTGCGTTATTACAGGGCAAGATTTAGTATCTATCAGTTGGATCCTGCGCTAAGGTGGTCATCGGTAAATTCATCATTAAGTGTTGGTCCTTCTTTCCAATATTATACTTATGATAAGGAAGACAATGAAGGACGGTTTATTACCCAGACTCAGGAATTGAACTCGCCAGACAGTGCAACAATAACAAAAGCTAAACTATTTGCTGGCTTGGTTGTTAATTACATCAACAATACCCGAAATAACGATATTTTACCTTCTGCCGGCACTTATTTGGAAGCACGCATGGCTGCATATAAAGGTTTAAATACCTTTTCTAATTCTATTGGTCAACTTACGGCAGCTTTTTCTATTTACAAAGACCTAAGCAAGGGGCGGAAAATAGTACTTACCGATCGCATTGGTGGTGGCGTCACCATTGGTAAGCAGGCTTTTTATCAATCACAGTTTATAGGTGGACAAGGGAATTTATTGGGATACAGGGAGTTTAGGTTTGGCGGACAGCATAGCCTTTATAATAATTTAGAAATGAGGGTTAGAATTGCCGATTTTATAAACTATATCCTACCAGGGCAATTTGGATTGCTGGGCTTTCATGATGTGGGTAGGGTTTGGGCAAAAGACGAAAAATCAGATGTTTGGCACCAGGGCTATGGTGGCGGTATTTATTTTTCTCCAGCATCACTTAGTGTATTTCGCTTTGTGATGGGACATTCTGACGAAGGTTGGTACCCATATGTATCCCTGAAGTTCCGATATTAAATTATGACTTATAATTAATAAATGCCATTTTTAGAATGAAAGAAAAGCTGTAATTTAGCGCCTCATTTTATCAGATAACAGGATTCGTTAATCATGAAGAAAAACTTTATATCCAACTCGCGTGAATCGATAAGGATGTTCAAAAACCCCTTGTTCGAAGCGTTGTCAAAAGTACCTTATTACGTACCACTAATAGTTTTTATACCAATTATTAGTTATTTCCTTTGGACTGCGGTTGTAGCTTATGGGGTTTTGGCGCTTTTGCTGAATCTCGTTATGGGCTTAATCGCTTGGACGCTTGTGGAGTATATCATGCACCGTTGGGTTTTTCATTTCTATCCTTCGTCGAACTGGGGCAAACGCATACATTTCATATTTCATGGTGTACACCATGATTATCCAAATGACGCACAGAGATTAGTATTGCCACCTTCGGCAAGTATCCCTTTGGCAACTGCATTTTATTTTCTGTTCAGGTGGTTATTGCCATTTGATATGTTAAATGGTTTCTTTGGTGGTTTTTTATTGGGTTATCTTTTTTATGATATTACTCATTACATGCTACACCACGCCCAATTTAAGAATGGGTTATGGAAAAAAATTAAACATCACCATATGCTGCACCACTATGATGATTCTACAAAAGGCTATGGAGTAACCTCTGCTTTATGGGATAAAATCTTCGGTTCAGATTTTCTGAAAAAATAAATTGCTTTAATTAGGGGAATATTTTAATTTTAGCTTCAACACACAACCCCTAATTATTACACAAGAAATGAAAAGAACCTTAATTTTCTCAAGCTGTCTGGCTATCGGCTTGTTGAGTAGCGGATTGGCCAAGAGTCAGACTGGCAATCCAAAAAAAGACGTAGAAGCTGGTAAATTGTTGATTTCAAAATCAGATTGCTTTGCCTGTCATAAAGCTGATGCCAAGTTAGTAGGACCATCTTACGCAGACATTGCTAAAAAATATAAAGCTACAGATGCCAACGTTACCCAATTATCTGGGAAAGTGATCAAGGGCGGCAGTGGTGTTTGGGGTGCAATCCCTATGGCTGGACATCCAAATGTGAGCCAGGCTGATGCAAAGAAGATGGTAAAGTACATTCTATCTTTGAATGCAGCAGCGAAATAACACCTTCGTCATTCTGAATTTGCAAGAAAGGGGTTATATCATTCAAATGATATAACCCCTTTCTTATTATCTTTTTTGGCTGTTTTTCAGCTCCTGCTTTAATTTCTGGATCTCCTGTTTCACCTGCCTGTTTTCCAGGTAATAGTAGATCGCAAAGCCCAAAAATATTTTTCCTAGTACAAAGATGGCTGCAAGTACCCAGCGCCATAATTTATGCACCCGCATGTGGCTGGATGGGCCTTGTACTTCAACAAACTCTCCGGTATTTCCATTTTTAGCATGGCCGTTAATTGAAGGCGCTTTAGTTATTTTTAAACCAGTAAAATTCTGTCTTCTGGTGATTTCATTGAGCTCAGTTTCGATTTTGCTCCAGGTTTCCGCTGGTGTAGTAATCGCGCCATGTAGGGCAATCCGCTCCAGGTCCTCTTCTAGTTGTGTTAAAGCAGCCTGTATTTGTGGGTGTCTATCCTTTAAGGTCAGCAATTCATTGATTTCTTTTTCGGAGGCCGAACCCAATACATAGGCTTCCAAGACTCCACTTTCTATATATTCCTTAATTTCCACTGCCTGTTTTGATTATAGCGAAAGCCTGTCTTAAAGATTTTCTGATTGACGCCTCAGGTTGATTTAGTTCAATTGAAATCTCTTCAATTGTTTTTCCATAGTAATAAGAATCGCAAAATATTTGGGCAGAAATGTTCACTATAAGTGTTTCTTCCATATTACTAAAATATATAATTTTATAATACTTTTACGTTTCTTTTTTTTTAATCGTTTAAAAAAGCATTTAGGGTTGATGCAGCTGTAATTGTTTTTTTAGCTGAAGGATTTCATGCTGCATCTGACTAACTTTTTCAAGTAAGTGCCTGATGGCATCAATCCCTTCTATATTGATCAGGAGATCATAGTGGAAGTGGATATATCTGTCAATTTCGGTTAGCTGATTGGTACTGATGAATTTTTCCTCCCCAACATTGGTCAGGATGATGATACCCGATTCTTCGAGAGAACTGATAAAAGAAGGCTCGATATCGTATTTAATACAGTATTCGGTTATTGCGATTAGTTCTTTTTCCATGGTTCCAGATTTTAAGCAAGGTTTTGTAATTCCTCAAATAACTCTTTTTGTCTTTCAGTAAGCGCTACAGGTATTTTTACGATGTAAGTGACAAACAGGTTGCCAAAATTGCCTTCCTTTTTGTAAACGGGAAAGCCCTTGTTTTTTAGCCTTACTTTTGTGCCGTTTTGGGTACCCGCAGTAACTTTTAGTTTTACTTTACCATCAAACGTTTCAACCATTACCTCTCCACCTAAAACAGCTGTATACAGGTCAATTTCCTTATTGATATAGATGTCATCGTTTAGTCTTTTGAAAACCGGGTGTTCTGCAATACTAAGCGTGATATACAGATCACCATTTGGACCGCCATTGGTACCTGGACCACCTTGTCCAGCTAATTTAATCACTTGTCCATCCGCAATACCGGCTGGTATGGTGATCCTTAGATTTTTACCGTTTACTGTTATGGTTTGTTTTTGGGTTTTGTAGGCATCTAATAGATTGAGTTTTAACTCGGCCTGGTAATCATGCCCTTTGTATTTTACCTGACCACGGCCTTGTCTGCCAGCTGCACCCCCAAACATGGATTCGAAAAAATCTGAGAAATCTCCGCTGCCGCCAAAATCTTCGGCGGTATAGCCACCAGAATAGGATCCACCAAAAGGATTTCCGGCACCCTGATGAGATTGCTGTCTTCCCCGAGATTGCTTAGCCTGCTCAAATTGGTCGGCATTTTTCCAATGCTCACCATACTCGTCATACTTTTTGCGCTTTTCGGGATCACTCAAAGCTTCATTCGCTTCATTGATCTGTTGGAATAGTTTATTCGCCTCTTTATCATTAGGATTTAGATCAGGATGGTATTTCCTGGCGAGTTTTCTATAGGCTTTTTTAATTTCCTCTGGAGATGCAGTCTTATCAACGCCCAGAATTTTATAGTAATCTATAAATGCCATGTATGTTGTCTTTTGCTATTATACTTTAATAACACATAAAACCTTAAAATGATTGCTTATGCAAATAATAAGCAAATTATCATTAATGGATGTGAAGTTTTGATTTAGACTTTCCGATTTTCTTAATGCAGGCGTCTAGAAAATGATCAATACCTGTTGTGGCATAGCCCAAAAGTCTGGAATTTTCACCAAGCTCGGAAGAGACAATTGTTGTCCGTTCTCTGATCTGGGTCATACAATAGGTATTGATGGCCTGTTGCATCGGCAGGGTGATATACTGCTTTGCTTCAGCAATTTTTCCACTTAAAATGATGAGTTCCGGATTGAAGAGCTGGATCAGCATAGCGATTCCTTTTCCCATATGGGTGCCGATATTGGAGAGCAGCTGAATGGCATACTGATCACCTTTATTTGCTGCATCGATGATAATAGCGGGTTCAATTCTTTGCAGTTCCTCTTTGCTGAGCTTGTTCAACATAGAGTTTTTGCCGGAGAGAATACCTTCTTTTGCCATTTCTGATAAAGCATTGCCAGAAGCGATGGTTTCCAGGCAACCGTGTTTGCCACAATAGCACAAGGCCCCGTTCTCTACAAAGGGGATGTGCCCGAGTTCCCCCGAAAAACCACAGACGCCTTTTCTTAATTTACCATCCATAATAATCCCCAGCCCAACACCCAGGTCCATCAATAGGATCAGGACGTTTTGCTTACCTTTTGCCATCCCATGTGTAAATTCTGCCATAGAGGATCCATTTACATCATTCTGGATGATAACAGGGAGTTTTAGCATTTTTTCAAATTCGGCTTTTAAAGAGGTATCGTCTGTATCGCTAAGAAAATAACTGTAGCTTTTGCCTATTTCAGAATCAATCAGGCCCGGCATGCCTACACTGCAGCCGATTAACTGGTCGATGTTAATGTTATAATCTTTTAGAATGTCCTGTACATGGCTGCTTAAAATAGGGAAGAAATCGGATCCTGTGCTTTTTGAGATCGGCAGGGCGATAGTTTGGGCCTCGACAATGTAATTATAATTATTGTCGATAATGGCTATTTTGGTATGAAACAATGCGATATCAATACAGATGATCAGAATCTTTTTATCCTTTAAGCTATACAGATCAGGTTTTCTGCCGCCAATAGATACCCCATAGCCTTTCTTCTCGATCCAGTCTTCGTCAATTAAATTGCTGATCAGCTTTAAAATACTGGGGGTACTCATATTCATCGTCTGACATAACGTAGAAACTGAACATGGGCCCAAATTGAAAAGATGTTTAACCAGCTGGTATTTATGGGTCAGCTGCTTATCATGCGTTGGTTTGGTTAGGTGATTTAATAGACGAAGATCCATAGGTTTAATTACTCTGTTTTGCTAAATGTAGCGAACTTATACTAAAAAATTGCAAAAGTATTTTTATTATATAAATAATTAACAGATGTTTTGTGTTTTTGACAATTTCTACCTAATATTAACCATGCAATTGTCTGATGTAATGAACGTTGGGAAACGCATAAAGATGAACACAACACAAGCTCATATGAAACCGGAAGAACCACAACAACCAAACTCAAGAAGAGATTTTATTAAAAAAGCTGCGGTAGGAGTAGCTGCATTTACCATTGTGCCCCGATATGTTTTGGGCGGACAAGGATTTATTGCGCCAAGTGATAAATTAACCAAAGCCGTTATCGGTGTTGGTGGAATGGGCAGGAACCATTTCCCTTATGATGGAACTCAAGTAGTCGCCATTTGCGATGTCGATAAAAGACATATCGCCAAATCGTTGCCAATGTTGGATAAAGGTGTTAAAACCTTTAGCGACTACAGGGAATTGATTAAGCTGCCAGAAGTAGATATTGTACACATTGCAACACCACCACACTGGCACGGTATCATGGCTGTAGATGCGGCTAATGCAGGTAAGGATATTTGGTGTGAAAAACCAATGACCCATACCATAGGTGAAGGAAAAAGGGTGATGGAAGCAGTAAAACAAAATGGTAGAATCTTTAGGCTAAATACCTGGTTCCGCTTTAAGGACAACTTTTACGGCTTAGGTACTACCGTTAAACCGGTTAAAAAACTAGTAGATAGTGGTTTGTTGGGCTGGCCTTTGAAGGTAACGGTAAGCAGGCATACAGGCTATGACTGGAAGTTTTACTGGGTAGGAAAGGATAATTTGCCACCTGAGCCTGTTCCGGCCGAGTTGGATTATGATGCCTGGTTAGGTCCTGCACCATATAAACCGTATAGTACACATCGCGTACACCAGACTTTCCGTGGTTACTGGGATTATGATGGTGGTGGTTTGAGCGATATGGGCCAGCATTACCTGGATCCGATTCAATACTTTTTAGGTAAAGATGATACCAATCCGATCTCTGTTGAAATCGACGCCCCTCAGCAACATACCGATGCTGTAGGGATTTGGAGAAGGATAACTTATACATATGCTGACGGTTGTCAGATTATTTTAGATGGCGAGGCCAAAGATGCAAATGTCCCTTATATAGAAGGACCAAAAGGAAAACTATATCCTGGTTTTAAATCAGATATTCCTGATTTGGAGCGTAAACTAGCTGCTTTCCCTGATCCTGCACCTCAAATGACGGATTTCTCTGAAGCAGTAAGAACAAGACAACAATTTGCTTTAAATGAGCAAAATGGACACCGTTCTTGTAACATCATCAACATCGGGCTGGCTGCATTGCGTTTGGGAAGAAACTTGAAGTTTGATCCGGTTAAGCAGGAATTTGTGGATGATGAAGGTGCAAACAGGTTGATCAATCCAGTTATGCGCGCACCATTTACCATTTAATCAATTCATCCTTTAAAATAATTTAATAAACATTTTACTCATACTATAATGATAAAAAAGATATGTTTTATCCTGCTTGCTGTGGTGCTATTACAGAGCAATGTTTTTGCGCAGGCACAGGGTAATAAAGACGAACGTACAACAACTACGCGTATCGCGGATTTGCTGGCGCAATTGCCTGCAAAGGATGCAAAACAGTTAAAGACAAACATGCAAGACATTGCACAGCTGGGAGAGGATGGTTACATCACGCTGATTAGTGGATTAACTGCTCCAGGAAAAGGCAACAATGCTTTGTTGGAATACGCCATCGGCGGATTTTCTGCGTATGTAACTCAACCTGGCCAGGAAAACTGGAGAAAAATGAGTGTAAACGCTTATGCTAAAGCTTTGGCTAAATTATCTGATAAACAGAATAAGTCATTCATCATCAGTCAGCTTGAATTGGTTGGTAAAGATGATGCCGTAGCAAGTTTAAGCAGTTATTTAACGGATGCACAGCTAGCAGATCCAGCTGCCAGAGCATTGGTTAAAATTAACTCTAGCGCTTCGAAAGCAGCTTTATTAAGTGGATTGGCTAAAGCGAATGGAGCTGCAAAGCTTTCTGTAGTTGAAGCTTTAGGCGATAGCCGCAGCAAAGAAGCTGCAAAAGCAATCGCTGGATTAACCACAGGAGATAATAGCCTGGCTAAAATGTCATTATATGCATTGGCGAACATTGCTGATCCTTCTTCTGAACTTGTTTTGGCTGCTGCTGCCGAAAAAGCAGAATTTAAGTACGACAATACCAACGCTGTTGCTGCTTATTTGGTGTATGCTGAAAGGTTAATGCAAAATGGCGATAAGGTTGAAGCGAATAAAATAGCTAAGAAAATACTTGACAAAGCAACCGCAGATAATCAGGTACACATCCGTATTTCGGCTCTTAAATTGGTTTCTGATTTTAGTAAAGCGCAAAGTGATGAGTATCTACTAGCCGCAATGGATGACAAGCAATTTGAATATCGTGCTGCTGCATTGAAATTAGCCTTGCCAAATATTACACCTGTAACGGCTAACCTTTGGGGTAAACAGCTTTCAAAAGCTGATCCTGCAACGCAAGTAGCTATTGTGAATATGCTTAGTGATAGTAAAGTAAAGTCTGTTCTTCCTGCTGTTTCCAAATTATTTAAAAATAAAGATCAGAAAGTAAGATCGGCCGCCATAGCCGCTGTTGGTAAACTTGGAGAAGAGGCTGCCTTGGATGCTTTGCTTAAAGTAGCAGCCAAAGGAGATTCTACAGACATTGAAGCCGTTTCCAATACGATTTTAAGAATGAAAGGCGAGGGAATTACAGCTAAAGTTGCTGCTTTTGTCCCTAAAGCAAAACCAGAAGTTCAGGTTGCTTTAATTAATATACTGGCTTCAAGAGCTGCAAATTCGCAATTAAATACAATATACAGCCAACTTAAAAATAAAAATCCAGAGGTTAAAAAAGCAGCGTTTTCTGCGCTTAAACAGACTGTAACCAGTGAAAACCTTCCTCAATTGTTTACTTTACTAAAAGATACATCAGACCCGTCTGACTTAACAAAAGTGCAGGACGCAATTATTGCCGGAATGAAAGGCGGAAATGATAAGGAGCAGCAGGTAGATGTGGTATTGCAGCAAATGACTGGTGTTTCGGAAGATAAAAAAGTACTTTTTTATAAAATGCTGGCTAGTTTAGGCGGTAGCAAATCATTAAAAGCTGTTTCTGACGCATTTAATGCAGGTGATGCCGCTACTAAAAAAGCAACTGTGGCTGCTCTATCATCCTGGACAGATGCCGATGCGATAGGTGAATTGATTAAAATTGCTCGTCAGCCAGCTAATGCTGCCTATGTGGACCAGGCTGTTGATGGGTATTTACGCTCAGTAAGAGCGGCCAAATATCCGGCCGAACAAAGGTTGTTGTTACTGCGTGAGGCTATGGCTGTATCTAAAAAGCCTGCTCAGCAATCACAGATTCTTAAAGACCTGGAGCAAGCAAAATGCTTAAACTCTTTATTGTTTGCTGGTAGATATCTTGATCAAGCGGCAACGCAGCAAGCTGCAGCTATGGCGGTCATGAACATTGCTTTGGCAGATAAATCATACAACGGTAATTTGGTAAAAAGCTTGTTGAATAAAACCATCAGCGTAATTAAAGGTGCGGATAGTGAATATCAACAAGAAGCCATGCGCAAATATCTTGCTGAAATGCCTCAGGGCGATGGTTTCGTTTCTATGTTTAATGGTGTTGACCTTACAGGTTGGAAGGGCTTGGTTGGCGATCCCTTAAAAAGAGCTAAGATGGATGCCAAAGCTTTGGCTGCTGCTCAGGAAAAAGCAGACGCTGAAGCCCTTGATAGCTGGAAGCCCATAAACGGTGAGCTTCAGTTTATGAGCCATGGGAACAACCTGGCTACCGTAAAAAAATATGGTGATTTTGAAATGTTGGTAGATTGGAAAATCATTGATGATAAAAAAGGTGAAGGTGATGCGGGAATCTATTTGCGTGGTACACCACAAGTACAGATATGGGACAATGCACGCGTAAAAGTGGGGGCTCAGGTAGGCTCTGGTGGTTTGTATAACAACAAAACGAATCCAAGTAAACCACTTACAGTTGCCGATAATAAATTAGATGAATGGAATACCTTCCGCATTTTGATGAAGGGCGACCGTGTTACTGTTTATTTAAATGGTGTATTGGTAACAGACAATGTCATCCTTGAAAACTTTTGGGATAGGACTTTGCCAATCTTTGCTGAAGAGCAGATTGAGTTACAAGCGCATGGATCACCAGTGGTTTACCGCGACTTGTACATTAGAGAAATCCCTCGTGTAAAACCGTTTGAGTTAAGTGCTAAGGAAAAGAAAGAAGGCTATAAGGTATTGTTTGATGGTACCAATATGCACAACTGGACAGGAAACACTACTGATTATATCATTGAAGATGGCAATATCGCCATTCGTCCGAAACCGGGAAAAGGTTCTGGTGGTAACTTGTTTACAAAAGATGAGTATAGCGATTTCGTATTCCGTTTTGAATTTCAGTTAACTCCGGGTGCAAACAATGGTTTAGGGATCAGAGCGCCTTTAACTGGCGATGCTGCTTATCAGGGGATGGAATTGCAAATTTTGGATAATGAGGCTCCAATTTATAGTAAGCTTCATGTGTATCAGTACCATGGTTCAGTTTATGGTACTATCCCAGCAAAAAGAGGATATTTAAAGCCTGTTGGCGAATGGAATTATCAAGAAGTGATTGTTAAAGGTCCTAAAATTAAAGTGATCTTAAATGGTACTGAGATTCTTGATGCCGACATTACAGATGCTAGAAAGAATGGTGCTGCTGATGGCAAACCACATCCGGGATTATTACGTGAGAGTGGCCATATTGGCTTCCTTGGTCATGGTTCTCCGGTTCAGTTTAAAAATATCAGAATTAAGGATTTGAGTAAAAGTAAATAGTAGCGTATTTTATGAGTTCGAGAAGAGATTTTATTAAAAATACTGCGCTGGCGGCCGCAGGATTTATGATCGTACCCCGCCATGTATTGGGCGGAAGGGGCTTTTTAGCACCAAGTGACCGCCTGATGGTTGCTGCTGTAGGTGCAGGTGGAAAAGGACAAAGTAATATTGCCAATATCTACAAAGGTGGTAAATCTGAAATCACATTTTTATGTGATGTGGATGATCGTAGAGCGGCCAATTCGGTAAAAAGCTTTCCAAAAGCAAAATATTACAGAGATTACCGGGAAATGTTTGATAAGGAAGCTAAAAACTTCGATGCAGTAGTGGTTTCTACGCCGGATCATAACCATGCCATGATTACAATGGCTGCGATGCAGCTGGGCAAACATGTATATGTAGAAAAACCATTAACCCATGATATTTACGAGGCGCGTAAGCTTACTGAAGCTGCCAACAGGTATCAGGTGGTTACCCAAATGGGTAACCAGGGTTCCTCTGGAGATGGCGTACGTCAACTCCAGGATTGGATAGATGCTGGTGTAATTGGTAAGGTTGAGAACGTGTATTGCTGGACAGACCGTCCATCCTGGCCTCAGGGAATCTTATGGCCATCAACAAATGGCGAAATTCCTAAAGAGCTGGATTGGGATTTGTGGTTGGGTAGTGCACCTTACAAGCCTTATATCGAGAAACTGGTTCCTTTTAATTGGAGAGGCTGGTGGGATTATGGCACCGGTGCAATAGGAGATATGGGCTGTCATTTGGTTGAACCACCTTTCAGAGTATTAGGGCTGGATACACCAATTGATGTACAATGTAGCGTAGGTAGTATTTATGTGGATGAATTTAAAAGGGGATACTTCCCTGATAGTTGTCCACCCTCGAGCCATGTGATCATGACCTTCGAGAAAACTAAAAAGACCAAAGGTAACTTGCAGATTCACTGGATGGATGGCGGTATTAAACCTGCGCGTCCGGAAGAGTTGTTGCCTAATGAACCTTTTGGTGCTAACGGTGTACTTTTTGAAGGTACTAAAGGTAAAATGATGTGTGATACCTATGGGGCTAATCCTCGTTTATTGCCGCTGACTAAAAATGCGGAAGATCGTACTAAAAAACGTGTGGAGCGTGTGCCAGGTGGGGTAGATGGTCATTACTGGCAATGGGCAGAAGCTGCAATTGCTGGATATGGAAAAATCAAACTAAGCTCGCCATTTGAAACTGCAGGTCCATTGACCGAGACGCTTTTGATTGCTAATCTGGCCATTCGTGGTACAGATGTACAGAAACCAAAAGAGAATGGTAAAGGCTTTACTTATCCAGGAAGAGATATCAAATTGCTTTGGGATAAAGAAAATCTAAGGGTTACAAATTTTGATGATGTGAATCAGTTTGTGAAACGCGAATACCGTCAAGGTTGGAGTTTAGGCGTATAATTTTAATCAGAAAGCATGTCGTTAGAAACAAAAAATCTGAGGGTATTGGTGGTAGGCTGCGGTAATATGGGGGCTTCTCATGCTACAGCATACCATACCCTGGATGGTTTTGAAATATGTGGCCTTGTATCCACCGGTAACAGTAAGGTGGTGCTGAATGAAAAGCTGGGCGGCGCTTACACCTTGTTTAATGATTATTACGAAGCCCTGGAACAGACGAAACCTGATGCGGTATGCATTTCGACTTATCCGGATACACATGAGGCATTTGCCATCAAAGCAATCGAGAATGGGGCACATGTGTTTATAGAAAAGCCATTGGCTGATTCTTTGGAAGGTGCAGAGCGTGTTGCAGATGCTGCTAAGCGGTATGGCAAGAAACTACTTGTCGGTTATATTTTACGTTATCACCCATCCTGGGAACGTTTTATCGAATTATCATCAGCTATGGGTAGACCATTGGTGATGCGCATGAACCTGAATCAGCAGAGTCAGGGTGCCAAATGGACGGTGCACCGCAACCTGTTGAAAAGCCTAAGTCCAATAGTAGATTGTGGGGTTCATTATATTGACGTAATGTGCCAGATGACACGTTCTAAACCTTTGCAGGTAAGTGCTATTGGGGCTAGATTGAGCGATGATGTACCTGAGGATAATTATAACTATGGACAGCTTCAAATTCGCTTTGAGGATGGTTCTGTGGGCTGGTATGAAGCAGGTTGGGGACCGATGATGAGTGAAACGGCTTTCTTTGTGAAAGATGTGATCGGACCAAAAGGTTCTGTATCTATTGTTGCCAAATCAGCTGGAGCAGCAGGTAAATCTGATGAGGTGGATGCGCATACTAAGACCGAGTCGATCAAGGTACACTATGCTGATCTGGATGGAAATGATAAATTCTCAAAGCCAGATACCTGGATTGATCTTAAGGATGAACCAGATCATCAGGAACTTTGTAATCGTGAACAACGTTATTTTTTAAAGGCCATTTTGGAGGATCTTGATTTGACGAATCCTACTGATGATGCCATAAATAGTTTAAGAATTGCTTTTGCCTGCGATGAATCTGTTAAAACCGGGCAGATTGTCCGGCTTTATTGATGGCTAAAAAGATGAAATAAAATCCCCGGTTTTACATTAAAGCCGGGGATTTTATTTGAAGATTTAATATATTCATAACAATGAGTTGTGGTATAATATTATATGCTTAGATTAGGTTTGTAGCATCGAAATTCGTTATTTAGTAGTAGCGGCTGGTTTACAAAGACTGGATGAATGAAATTAAAAAACACAGATAGAGATTTATGGACTTCATTCATTAATGGAGATGATAATGCCTTGAATTTGCTGTATAAGCAGTTTGTTGATGTATTGTATGCCTTTGGATTAAGGTTTACCGATGACACTGATCTGGTTAAAGATGGCATTCAAGATCTATTTGTAGATCTTTACAAGTACAGAAAGACATTGGCCTCTGAAGTAAATGTAAAATCTTATTTATTCACCTCCTTAAAGCGTAAGATCTGCCTCGTGTTAAAAAAGAATGCAGCAGCTGTAAACCATAGTTTTGAACTCCCTTTTTTATTGTCGCCTAGTATCGAAGATCAGATTACAAATGATGAATACGAAGCAGAGCTTTTGCTAAAATTGAACAAGCAGTTAGCCTTGTTGCCAGACAGGCAAAAGGAAGCTCTGTATTTACGTTACAATTCGGAACTCGAGTATGAAGAGATTGCTGAAATCATGGATGTTTCCTTGGCAACCTGCCGCACGCTTGTCTATCGTGGAGTGAAACAATTGAGGGAAAAAATGGTAGCCAACTATGCTTATAAAATATTAGCGTAACGGAGTCTATATATTGTAAGTTCTTCACTCTGTTAAGTACTAGGTAAAGTACGAATGGATTCAAAGAACAATAACGATCGCGAATTTGCTGGCGAGATAAAGAAGGTTTTAAAGGGAGTTGGGAATGAGAAGTTGTCCTCATCGGCGCAGGCCGACTTATGGGAGAGGATTGATCGCCAATCCATCCATAAACCTAAATCATATAACTGGAAGCTGTACATGCAGATTGCTGCAATGTTGTTGTTGGTTTCAGGGATTGGGATTTGGCAATATCAGCAAAATACACCTACTCATAAACTACTGAATTTTGCTGCAGCGCATGTGGGAAAATCTAATAGTACTGATAATTATCGAGCCTTAAAGTCAGATACTGCTCCATCGGCAGCTTCTTCAGATGTGATAGAGGACATCATCACTACCAAGGATTTCAATACATTGGTTGTAGGTAATGGAAAGCGTTCTGTTATCAAGCTTCCTGATGGTACCCAAGTCTGGTTAAATTCTGGGTCAAGGTTAATTTATCCGCTTACATTCTCCGGGGATGTACGGGAAGTTTATTTGGAGGGGGAAGCTTATTTTGATGTGACCCATGATAAACAGCATCCATTTCATGTACGCGCCAATAAAATGGATATAAAAGTGTTGGGTACAGAATTTTTTGTGAGCTCTAACGCTGATAGTGATAATAATTATGCTGTTTTGGTTGAAGGGAGCATTGCTTTTTCAACAGGTACCTGGCTCAATAAAATAGAGCGTCAGCTTGTACCGGGGCAGCGGATCAACTTCAATCTTAAAGAGAATAAACTTTTGATATCTGAGGTAAAAACAGCCGAATTCCAGTCCTGGAAGGAAGGTTTTGTGGATGTCCAAAGTGAGTCTTTAGACCTAATTATACAGCGGGTTGCTAAGTATTATAACATAGAAATCAGCACACAGCACCTAGATCTTTCTAATGAGAAATTTTCAGGGCGACTGGATTTTCAGCGTAGCGCTGATGCCGTATTAGATATTTTATGCGCAGGAACACCATACGTTTACAATGGTGTAGAAAGGAGGTTGGAACTGAGAACACGCTAACTTATTGAATAAAAAAAAGGAGATGCTCGAACACCTCCTTCCAACAATAACCAATTCAAGCTATTATTTAACTCATTAACAAAAATATGAAAAAACTTCATGTATGTGAACCTCATGCATTCTATTTAAGGCTCAAAACTAAAATAATAAGAACTATGAAAGTAACAATGGTTTTATTATGGATGGGGATGATGACCACTTATGCCAATACATCTGCTCAGCTTAAGATGAACATAGACCTTGTAAGAGGTAATTTACCAGAATTATTTCAGCAAATTCAAAAGCAAAGTGATTATCAGATCCTTTATAAAGACGATTTTATTAAATTAAATAAGTACGAAGAGCTAAACCTGAAACTGAACAACAAGACAGTTAAAGAGATTTTGGATAAGGCTTTGAAAGATAGCGGACTTACTTATACCATTTCGGGTAGGCAGATTCTCATCTTATCCAGAGAAAGAGCACTTGGTCTTGTGCAAGATAGTTTGCTCACGCTTCGCGGACGCGTATACGATACACATGAACCACCTAGTGTGTTACCAGGGGTCAGTATCAGGATAAAGGGTTCTACAACGGGGACTACGACAGATGGAGATGGTTATTTTACCATTAAAGCCAGAAAGAACGATGTGTTGGTTTTCTCCATGATCAGCTATTTAAGCTTTGAGTATACTGTTTTGAGAGCAGACAAAAGTTTAAATGTTTCTCTGAAAGAGAACGTTTCTGCCTTGAATGAGATTGTTGTAGTTGGTTTATCTGAGCAACAGAAGAAACACATTGCAAGTTCTGTAGCTTCATTGGATGTGAATTCGCAGATTGTAGGGAAGCCAATCACTTCATTATCACAATCACTTCAGGGTGGGGTAACTGGTATTAATGTAACACAGAACTCTGGCTTACCTGGGGGAGATGCAGCAACGATAAAAATAAGGGGGATCAGTACATTGGGTAACTCTAATCCGTTGGTTTTGGTTGATGGGATTCCTATGGATATGAACTATATTGATCCCGTTACGGTAGAAAGCGTGACCGTGCTGAAGGATGCTGCGGCAGCGGCTATTTATGGCGCAAGAGCGGCGAATGGTGTTATTCTGGTGACGACTAAACGAGGCGTGCCAGGTAAGGCTAAAGTAGCTTACGATAGCTATTTTGGACTAGCTTCCCCTTCTTACATGCCAAATACAGTTGATGCACCTACGTATATGAAGATGTATAATGAGGGGCAGTTAAATGCTGGTAAACCCTTGTTCTATTCGGAGCAAGATATTCAGAATACCATCGATAATGTTGATCCGGTTAAATATCCAAATACAAATTGGCCAGATCTGATCATTGACAGGTCGGCCGAAATTACGAGTCATTCTGTTTCCGTGAGTGGTGGTAACAATACCAGCAGGTTTGCCCTTACAGGTAATTATCTTTATCAAAAGGGGATGTTGCCTGTCAACGATGCCAATCGCATCACCATCAGGGCGAATACCTCTACTTCATTGAGCAAGAATTTCCTGGTAAACCTGGATATGCTTGCCATAAAAAGAAATACCACACAACCAAACAGACCAAGCGGGTCAAATGGAAACAGGTTGTTGCAGGATATTTATCGTACACCACCTACTGTGCTGCCTAAATATCCAGAAAAGGAGGGTATACCTACCATTTATGGAAGATATGTGGATATCGTAAATCCATTGGCCTATGCGGAAAAAGGAGGGGTTAGAAATTACGAAAGCGGGCAGACCAGTATCAATTTACAACCAAAATGGGAGGTGTTTAAGAACTTTAATGTTAAAGGCCAGTTCAGCTTTAGGTTAAACAGCGATGCCACACGGGATATAAGAGATGCTTACAATTTCTTTGATTATTATACTGGTCAGCTGTTGCAATCCTGGTCTGCTCAAAGAGATCCAAATATGGCCAGAACAACATATTATTATGTAGGTGGTAATATCGATTATACTTTAAATGTTAAAGACCATTATTTATTTGCCATGGCAGGCTATTCTCAGGAAGAAACCAATAGTGGTGACTGGGATGTGTATTCTATGGTATCCGGCTATGCTAAATTAAACTACTCTTATAAGGATAAGTATCTGCTCGAAGGTACAGTTCGTACTGATGGTTCTTCTCGTTTTGGGCCTGGAAATAAGTTTGGATTTTTCCCCTCAGGTGCTGTGGGATGGAATGTCCACAACGAGGGATTTATGAAGGGGCTGAAGTTTGTTCATAATATGAAATTGAGGGCCTCTTATGGGCAGCTTGGAAATGAAAATATAGGCTTGTACAAATACCAGACTTTAATTAATAACGGCACTGGCCAGGAGACGACTTATGGTAATGCCAATGTTTCCTGGGAAAGCGTGAACATGCTGGATATTGGTATGGATTTATCGCTATTTAAGAACAATAAATTAGGGCTGACTTTCGACTATTATAATAAACTGACCGATGGGATTATTCTGAATCCACAATTGCCTTTAATTGGTGGATTTGAAGGTGTTGTGCCTATTAACGCAGGAAGAGTCAAAAATAGAGGCCTTGAGTTATCTTTTAATTATAACGAGCGGTTTGGACAACATGTAGATTTCTCCTTTTCTCCGGGAGTTACCTATAATAAAAACACCATTTTATCATTAAAGGGCGGACCTTATCTAACTACGACTACAATTAATGAGGAGGGTGGAAGTATTGGTAGTTTTTATGGTTATCGTACAAATGGATTGTTGCAAAGCAGTGATTTTGATGGCAGTGGGAACCCATTAGTACCCATACTTACAGATGCAAAACCTGGGGATATTAAATATCTTGATCTAAATAAGAATGGTATTATTGATGCTGATGACCAAACAAATATTGGGAACCCAAATCCACAATTGGATTATTTTGCAAATTTTAGGATCGCTTACAAAAAAATAAATCTGGAATTTTTATTACAGGGAACGGGGAAAAGTAATGCGCCTCTGTTAAATGAGTTTGCATTTCCTTTGGATATGAGTGGGAATGGTGGAGTACCGACAACTTATTATTCAGAGAACTACTGGACACCACAGCGCACTGATGCGCGTTTCCCACGGATTTCAACTGCTCCAGCGAACAACAGGTTATCATCTGATTTCTGGTTCCAGAATGCAGCTTATTTAAGGGTTAAGTTCATCCAATTAGGTTATGACTTGAATAATTCCTTTGTTAAACAAATGGGGATTAGTTCTATAAGGTTTTATGTGAATGCCCAAAATCCTGTTACGTTCTCTTCCTTAAAAATCACTGATCCGGAAAGTAGGGGCGACGAATGGACCTATGGAATTATGAAAACATACACGTTAGGTCTAAATGTTCAATTTTAATATACTAAATATGAAAAAGGTATTTTATTTTATCATAAGCATGATGTTGCTGACATTGACATCATGCGAAAAGTTTCTGACCCATGATCATCCAACGAGTATTTCGGATGAGGAGTTCTGGAAAACAGAAGCTAATGCTACTAATGCGCTAAATACAGCCTACGTGGGGATTCCTGATGGCGCTTCGGGCAGACAAATACTGTTTTTATCTGCTTTGGCGGATGAAAATGTTGCACGTCAGGGATTTCGGGGTAATTATGAGTCTTATGTAAAAGGTTTGCAGAATGGTACATGGGATGTTGGATTAGGCATTTGGCGAGACGATTATAAAACAATCAGACGTGCGAACCGATTTTTGGAAAATGTAGATAAATGCTACATGGACGAAGAGTTGAAAACCAGATATAAGTATGAAGCCAGAGCATTAAGGGCATATTATCATATGGAGCTATTGTTATTTTTTGGAGGTGTTCCTTTGATGACCAGTTCTGTGGTTCCTGATGAGAGTTATTTGAAAAGAAATACTGAAAAGGAAGTCTATGATTTTGTGTTGGCCGAGTTAACTGAATGCGCTGGTAAATTGCCTAAAGAATATACCAATGCCGAGATTAAACGGATTACTTCCGGGGTATGTTGGGCACTGATTACCAGATTGGCCATTTTTTATAAAAACTATGAGGTAGCTAAAAATGCGGCAAAGGAAGTTATTAAATTGGATATTTATGCCTTGTATAAAAGTGCAAATGTGAAGAATAGTTATGCTGATCTGTTTCTTTACACTGGAGAGTTAAATAAGGAAAGGATCTTTTTTAGGGAAAATGGATGCTCTGGGGCCTGGTCAACTTTTGCGCCTCAGGGTGTAGCTGGTAAAACCGTATTGTCGCCAATCGCTGCCATGATCAATAGTTATGAAACCAAACAGGGAAAAACGATTTACGAACTGGGACCGGATTCATTGGCCATCTATTTAAAGGATCCCAAATATAAAAACAATAGGGATCCAAGGTTGGCGGCTTCGGTCTTATTCCCGGATCAGACCTATGCAGCCCTTGTGTTGAAGCCTTTTGATTTGAATCCACTTAATAATGATAAAATTGGCGCACAGAATTCTACTGCGACTGGATACTGGCAGAACAAGTATCTTGATCCAAAAGATAAAACAGGTTCAAAAACGCTGGATTTTATGATTATCCGGTATGCCGAGGTTTTATTAACCTATGTTGAAACGCTTATTGAAACGGATGATTTTGCTAATCCTGACGTGGTTAAGTACTTAAACGAAATCAGAAACCGCGCTGGCATGCCAAATGTAAATGTTGCAGTGTATAATACAAAGGATAAATTGCGCGAACTGGTTAGACGTGAGCGAAGGGTGGAACTTGCATTTGAAGGCGTGAGGTATTACGACATCAGGCGTTGGGGGATATTAGAAGAGGTGATGAATGGAGCAGTTACCGGAGCTATTGACCCGCTTACAGGTATCGCCGTACCTGTAGAAACGCGATCTGCCAAGGCAAACAGAGATTTTTTATGGCCAGTTCCGCAACTTGAAATACAAGCAAATCCAGGTATTACTCAAAACCCTAATTATTAAATATGAAGCAGCTATTTATTTGTTTTATTGCAAGTACTTGTATTTTGTTGTCAGCTTGTTCGGAAAAGAAACATCTCGCCAAACCTGGTGATAAAGATCAGGAAACAATTAAAGTCATGTCATACAACGTCCATCACTGTAATCCTCCTGCAAAACCTGAGGTGATAGATCTAAATGCAATTGCTGCGGTAATTAATGCGGCAAAGCCAGATTTTGTTGGTTTACAAGAGATCGATGTGAATACGATACGTTCGGGTAAAGATATCAACCAGGCAAAAGAGCTTGCGGCTAAGACCAATATGCATTATTATTTTGCCAAGGCAATTGATTACCAGGGTGGAGGATATGGTGTTGCGATTTTAAGTAAGTATGAACTCAGCGAGGCTCAGGTTTATCCCTTAAGTTCTGATCCCAGTACAAATGCAGAGCCACGTGTATTGGTTACGGCCAAAGTTGTTTTGCCTTCTGGCAAGGTTATTCGTTTTGCAAATACACATTTGGATGCGACAAGTAACCCAACAAACAGAAGTATGCAAATTAGGGAAATCAATGCAATTGCATTAAAAGAGAATACTCCATTTATCATTACCGGAGACTTTAACGCGGTACCCGGTAGTGAAGTGATTTTGGCCATGGATGAGGTTTTTACAAGAACTTGTTTTACTTGTGGGCCAACCATACCTGCCGACAAACCCACGAAATGTATTGATTTTATAGGTTATACAACAAAACAACCAATGACAGTTCAGAGTCATCAGGTCATTTCTGCTCCTGAGCCTTCAGATCATTTACCGGTTGTTGCTGTGCTTGGATTTAAGCCTTAATTACTCATCATTTTTTTGACAATTTATACAAAAGACAGTCATTTATGGCTGTCTTTTGTGTTTTTGGCGGCACAATTATATTTTGTACTAAGTAGATAAAAATCTGCAAAACCTAACATTGTATGGTGATTTGTGCATAATACGGTTGAAAGCTCTGTGTTTGATGGAAGGTGAAGATAATTTCATTTTGGCTTTTGAACTTTGCTGAAATCGGTGTTAAACTTTATTGAAATTAGGCATGAAACAGTTTAGAATAATACAATCTATTACCCGAAGGGATTCTGATTCATTAGAGCGGTATTTAAATGATATTGGTAAAATAGCCCTGCTCAGTGTTGAGGATGAGGTTCGTTTAGCACGTAGGATACGTAATGGAGATGTTGTGGCCTTACAGCAATTGGTTAAAAGTAATTTGCGTTTTGTGGTTTCGGTGGCAAAAAAATATCAGGAGCGGGGATTGAAGTTGAGTGATTTAATCAGTGAGGGCAATATAGGTCTGATCAAAGCTGCAAGTCGTTTTGACGATACAAAAGGTTTTAAATTCATCTCTTTTGCGGTGTGGTGGATTCGGCAGTCTATATTGCTCGCTATTGCAGAGCAGCAACGTCTGGTGCGTTTGCCCATTAATCAGGTAGTAGCTATTGAAACGATTAATAGTGCAATTGTCGAGTTGGAGCAAAAGCTGGAAAGGATGCCAACAGTTGAAGAGCTGGCCGAGCATACGGCGCTAGCAGCAGATAAAATTGCTTGTTATTTAAATAGTACGGTTAGGCATTGTTCATTAGACCACATTCCTGATGAGAAAAATGGTTTTACCTTGTTAGATATCATTGGTGATAAGAGCACCCCCGGGACTGATCACCTTAGCTTTAATTCATCTTTCTTAGTGGACCTGAATAGGTCCTTGAGTATCTTGCCCAAAAGGGAACAGAAGATATTGATGTTGTTTTATGGCATCAATGGTTACCCGGAAACAAGTCTGGATGATATGGAGCCAATCTTTAATTTGGGGAGAGAACGGATCAGGAAATTGAGGGATAAAGCACACAAAACACTTAGCTTAAAATGCGGTGATACCCTGTCAGATTACTTCAATTAGCGAAAAAATGACCTTTTTGATAAAAAATCATTTGGTGAAAATCCAATAATTATATACTTTAGAGCGTTATATCATATATTTTAAAATCTTAACGAAAGAAAAACATGGAAAAATTTTCAAAACTTAAAGAATTAATCGCTGGCGTAGAGGCTGATGCAGACAAATTTTATAATTCAGGTAACGGTGCTGCAGGTACCAGAGTACGTAAAGCAATGCAAGATTTAAAAGGCTTAGCACAAGAAATTCGTACTGAAGTAACTGAAAAAAAGAATGCAAAATAATATTCTTTAACGATTACAGGAAAAGGCCCGCATGTTGTGGGCCTTTTCCTGTTTTTGACCTTATGGATGATATAGAGAAAAAGCATTACCGTAAAATAATTCACATCGATATGGATTCATTTTATGCTTCTGTAGAGCA
Organism: Pedobacter sp. ok626; assembly: GCF_900100435.1. Lineage (GTDB taxonomy): Bacteria > Bacteroidota > Bacteroidia > Sphingobacteriales > Sphingobacteriaceae > Pedobacter. The sequence continues at coordinate 105,051 of NZ_FNEX01000006.1, forward strand.
AAGGGATAATCCTGAGCTACTAGGGAAGGCTATTGCTGTTGGCGGCTCTCCCGAAGGACGAGGTGGCGTGGTGGCAACCGCAAGCTACGAAGCCCGGAAGTATGGAGTGCACTCTGCTATGTCATCTAAACAAGCCTTAAAATTATGTCCGCATCTCATCTTTGTTTATCCCAGATTTGCGGCTTATAAAGAAGTATCCCGACATATCCGTGAAATTTTTCATCGTTATACCGATTTGATACAACCTTTATCATTAGATGAGGCTTACCTGGATGTAACGGATGATAAGCTTGGCATCGGTTCTGCGATTGATATTGCCAAAGAAATTAAGCAAGCCATTAAGGATGAATTGAAGCTAACTGCTTCGGCAGGCGTTTCTATAAACAAGTTTGTGGCAAAAATAGCTTCTGATATGAATAAACCTGATGGCTTAACCTTTATTGGGCCGTCGAAAGTTGAAAAATTTATTGAGCAGTTGCCTGTCGAAAAATTTTATGGAGTAGGGAAGGTGACGGCGGCAAAAATGAAACTGAGGGGACTGCATTATGGAGCTGATTTAAAAAGATTATCCGAAACGGAATTGGCCAATTTGTTTGGGAAAAGTGGACTGTTCTTTTATAAGATTGTAAGAGGGATCGATAACAGACCTGTTGAGCCTAATCAGGAAACTAAATCAGTAGGTGCAGAAGACACCTTTTCTTATGATTTAACTGAATTAGACGAAATGAATGCCGAATTGGAAAAGATTAGCCTTTTGGTATTCAACCGAATTAACCGCTATCATTTGTCCGGTCGGACAGTAACTGTGAAAGTTAAGTTTAGTGATTTTAAGCAAATCACCAGAAGTAAATCATTTGCGGAAGGAGTGACTACTTTAGCGCTGATTTTTGATATTTCGAAGAGCCTGTTGGCAGCCATCGATTTTACGGATAAGCGGGTAAGGCTGCTTGGTATTTCGGTCTCGAATTTTGAAAATTCGGCAGGAAATGAGCGACTTATTTACCAGCCGCGCTTGTTTCCCTGAGCTTATAATTTAATTTACCTTACCTTTGTAGCCTAGAGATAAGATTATGGGGCTGCCAATGCGTATTACATATAATGATACAGACTATATTTATGAGATATTAAATAGTTCTGCTATTAATAAAGAGACTACTGAGCTTCACATCAGTTTTGACGGACAGGAGATTGTTTTGATGAAGGATGAGAAAAATGTGTGGGTTCAGAACGGTGGAGAATACAAAGTTGAGCCCGAGCTTGCCCAAGCGCTGGGAAGGTCTGTTTCCCTGAGATTTAGAATGTAGTTAAATGAAATTAAGCTTGTGTTAAATAAAACATTTTTTTTATAAATTCGACAAAATACACTAAATTGTATAAGATTGCCTGACAGGGTAATAAGTCGTTTTTTTAGAAAATCTGATTATTTAAACACTATGAAAAAGTTATTTTCCTTAATCGCTATGTTGGGTTTATGTGTAAACTTAAGCATGGCGCAAACAGCTGCAGTATCTACAGCTCAACAGCAGACAGCTAAAACCAAAGCTGCCGCTAAAAAAGAAGCTGCGAAGGCTAAAGCTGATGCTAAAAAAGAGGCGGCAAAAGCTAAAGAATCCGCAAAATCTACTGCTGCAAAACCAGCGGCCACTGGTGTAAAGCTTAAAAAAGACGGTACACCAGACATGCGCTCTGCAGGGGCTAAAGCTGCAGCAGCAAAAGAAGCAGCAGCAACCACCGCTAAAAAAACTACAGCTGCAACCAAGAAAGCTGCCGCTGAAGGCGCTGCCGCAGCAACAGTACCTGGAATGAAAAAAGATGGTACACCTGATAAGCGCTTTAAATCAAATGCAGCAACAGCCACAACAACAGCCGCAGCACCTGCAACTACTGCTGCTACAAAAGCTGCTACAAAAGCAACAACTACTGCGAAAAAAGTAACAACTACTGCAAGTTCAACTGCTAAGGAATATGTGCCTACTGTTGACAGAAGCCTAAAAGGCCCGAACGGCGAGGAGATATTAACTGGTCCTCGTGGCGGAAAATACTATATTAATAAAAATGGTAACAAAACCTATGTGAAAAGAGAAGCTCAATGATTTCTTTTTTAATATGAAACAACAAAGGCTGGATTTTTCCGGCCTTTTGTCGTATTTTGGGCTTTATACTTTTATTTATGGCAAACAATCAGATTACAGCGATAACAGAATTAGATAGATCTCATTACAAAACAAAAGTGTATTCTGGTGGACATTTTATTTATTCCGATGAGCCAGAAGAAGCTGGCGGTACAGACGAAGGGATGGCTCCTGGGGCATTATTACTAGCTAGTCTAGGTAGTTGCACGGCTATCACCATTAGGATGTACGCAGATCGAAAAAACTATAACCTGGATGCGATTAAAATAAAACTCGCTATTTGTAAAGAAGAAGAAATGAGTTCGGAAACCAGAATAACAAGGAAGATTGAGTTTTCTGGTGATTTAACTGAGGAGGAACGTCAACGTTTATTGGTGATCGCGGATAAGTGTCCGATTCATAAAATACTAAGTAATCCTATAAAAATTGAAACAAGCTAAGCTTGTTTTAAACGATCATATACAATTTAGTACTATAAATTCAGTAATTAGTACAATTAAGCTCAGGTAGCTAATTGAGCTTTGACCTTACTTAACAGGTTTTCTATATCGAACGGTTTGGAAAGGAAGTCATTTGGGGAACCTGGTAGTTTTAACAGACTTTGCAAATTGTGGCTTGCAGATATCATCACGATAGGTATGTATTTAAAGATGGCGTGAGATTTTATTGATTTGCAAATTTCTCTGCCATCCATTCCCCCTAGCATAACGTCCAATAAGATCAGATCGGGCCTAAGTGATGAGATTACATTTAATACATTTTTTCCATTTGTCAGGGTGGAAACTTCATAACCTTCATCTTCTAATATGATCTTGATGACCTCAACGATCTCTGTATCATCATCAACTGCTAATATTTTTTTAGACATTCCCGTATATCATTTGTTATATAACCCTATACTATTTGTATGCCATATATGGAAATCGAGAAATAAAAACTAATGACAAATAGAATATTTAGGATTTGAATGCTAAAATTATTAGCATATTTGCATTGTTAATCGTTAAAAGCAAAGTTTAATGTTATATGCTGTTGTAGATATTGAGACTACTGGTGGATTTGCATCGGGAAATGGAATTACGGAGATCTCTATTTTGGTGCATGATGGTCAGGAGGTTATTGGTGTTTTTGAAACATTGATCAATCCTGAATTAGATATCCCGCCATATATAGAGTCGCTTACCGGAATTAGCAACGAAATGGTGATGACAGCCCCAGTATTTAACGAGGTAGCTGCTCAGATCTATGAATTGTTGCATGATAAGATATTTGTAGCGCATAATGTGAATTTTGATTTTTCTTTTATCAGACACCAACTGATGCAGAGTGGTTATGAATTGAATTGCAAGAAGCTATGCACAGTTCGATTAAGTAGAAAAATATTACCCGGACATAGTTCATATAGTCTTGGTAAACTTTGTGCGGCTTTGAATATTTCTGTGAGCAATAGACACCGTGCCGGGGGCGATGCAGCAGCTACCGCGATATTGTTAACAAGGTTGATTGCTGAGGATGCTGAAAATATCATTGCGCAAACACTTCATAAGTTCTCGAGAGAACAAGCGCTACCGCCTAATTTGCCGAAAAGCCAGGTAGACCGTTTACCTTCAGTACCTGGGGTTTATTACTTTAAAGACCAGAAAGGGAAGGTGATCTACATTGGTAAAGCCAAGAACATTAAAAAGCGGGTTTGTACTCATTTTACGGGGAATAATATCAGCAAACAGCGTCAGGATTTTCTTCAGCACATTTATAGCATAGATTTTGAGGTCTGCGGAACAGAATTGATGGCCTTTATTTTGGAAGCCACCGAGATTAAGCGTTTGTGGCCCGAAAATAACCGTGCATTAAAGCGTCATGAGCAGAAATATGGATTGTATCTTTTTGAAGATCAAAAGGGCTATATGCGACTCATGGTGGATAAGTACAAAAAGCAGGCTGCTGCATTGTATAGTTTCAATACGCAATTGGAGGGATATGATTTGCTGAGGCTTTTGATCAAAGAGCATCTGCTTTGCGAGAAGCTGTGTTTTATCCAGAAGAATCGTATTGCCTGTACCCACCATGAAGAAGGGAAATGTAGTGGAGCTTGTGTAGGTAAAGAGTCGGCGGCCGCATACAATGTAAGGGTAAAGTATGCGATTGAATATTTAAAAACGATACTTCCGACCTTTGCAGTGATGGGTGAGGGGCGAAATGAGGATGAAAAAAGCTGTCTTTTAGTGGAACAGGGAAAATTTTATGGTATGGGGTATATTTCTCCGCATACTGATGTTGATGGGGCCGAAATGCTGAAGTCGGTGTTACAACCTTATCCATCTGATGATTATATTTTAAATTTGATTATTAACCATGTTCAGCAATTCCCACAAAGAAAGGTAGTTATCTAAAAGGTGCATTTATTCTAATAAAAATCGCAAATAGATTTTGGTGTTTACATCCAAAATCCTATCTTTGCGTTCCCTAACAGGGAGATGCCTTGGTAGCTCAGTTGGATAGAGCAACGGTTTTCTAAACCGTGGGTCAGGGGTTCGAATCCCTTCCAGGGTACACATTTTAACACTGTGTTAGTATAGTGTTAAAACTTTTAAGGAAAAGTTACTATAAGGGCTGCAGATTAAATATTTGCAGCCCTTATTTTATATTGTAGATTACCTGCTGACTCTTTCCTTGTTATTGATATGCGTTTTATGTAAATTTGAGATAGTTTTAAGGTCAATATTTAATGGACAAAAGAAATCAAACATTTGATCAGGCTGAATTGGAACTTTTAAAAGAGGGGCTAAAACGCAGCTATAAAGAACGTTTTGAAATGGCTACTCGTTTGTATAAAATACAACAGACCATGAGTAAGGCTTCTATATCCCATAAACCATTTATAAGCAAATAATTTGTGGATGTCTTTGATGAAAGTATATTAGATTTTTGGAAAGCACTTCAGGAATATAAGGTTCAGTATATCATGGTTGGCGGTTATGCTACCAATTTGCATGGTTACCAACGTTTCACCGGTGATATTGATATATGGTTAAAAGATACCTTAGAAAATAGGCAGCAATTACGTAAAGCTTTTATAAAATGTGATATGGGGGATTATCCAATGATCGACTATATGCAGTTTGTACCCGGCTGGACCGACTTTCACCTTAACAATGGTCTCCGTTTAGATATACTTATTGAAATGAAGGGACTTGAGGGGTACACTTTTGATGAATGTTTAGAAATGGCCTCTATTGCAGATATTGATAATGTGAACGTTCCTTTTTTGCATATTAATCAATTAATTGAAAATAAGAAGATTGTTAATCGCCCGAAAGATCAGATTGACGTAGCAGCACTAGAGCAGATCCGAAAGTTGCGAGATAATTTTTAGTTCGATACATTTAAGTTACACACTTTAACACTGTGCTAGTATAGTGTTAAAACTTTTCAGAAATTTATCAAAAGGGCTGTAGCCTTTTAGTTTACGAATCCTTTTTGTTGCAAAACTTTCGGAAGCCTTTGAGGGGCAAATAGGAAACATAACTACTTAAGATTAGATAATTAATATCTTTATAAGATGGAAGTATATTTATTGTGGCACACTCATATTGATGAAAGACTTGATGGTGGTGAAGATGTGAAGCTGATTGGAGTTTATAGCTCAATTGATGAAGCTAACTCTGCTATGGAACGGAAACGGATCTTTGAGGGGTTCAAGGATCATAAAGATGGATTCGAAGTTTCTACTTATACATTAGATAGTGATAGCTGGACTGAGGGATTCGTCACTCAGTTCTCCTAAATAAATCTTGTTTAGCATGACAATTGATAATAAACTTAAAATCTTATTTGGAACTGCATCAGTCTTACTTCTGTGTACCTTGATCATAAAGCTGAATTATGTTCCTGGAGGAATGATTTTATCTGGACTTTTTTTAGGAGGAATGATGCTTGTAGGAATTTTAATGGGATGTGTGGTATTGGCAAGTATCTTGAAATTAATATTTAAATTCACCTCTTTCCTGACTCTATATTCGATTGCAACAACGATTTCCCTTTTGATTTTTCATTATCAATTGTACTCACCGACTTTGAAAATAATTGTTCAAAATGATTATGTAGGCGAAATTAATTTAGTCCGCTCCAATGTTGAACAAAATATTTTAATGATAGATAGTAATGGAGTTGGTTACTTAAATGAGTGGACATTTAAAAAAACATATACCAAACCAATTGTTGAACAGGTAAACGGAAAAAGGCTTGATACAGAGCTTGTAGGGTATAATCCCTCAGCTTTCTGGGCGCGCGTAAAGAGTTGTTGTCTTCATGGACGTAATATCGAAAGTATGAGTTTTAAAATATTACCAGAAAATAGCTTAGTGGGTGAAGGTTATGATACTAAAGTTTTAATAGAGTTGGTTGATGAAAAGCTTGTTATCTTTTCTAATTCAAATTAATGGCGGTTGTCTTTTAATAAAACCATAATAACTATATTCAAAATATATTTGGCATCCTTTACATGAACTATTTACTCGCTTTATATTCTTTAACATCTGGACTTTTTGTGATTATTTTAATTAGTACATATGGTGCTATTCTTTCACGAAAGCTAAGTTTTAATTATGCTAATTTAGGCGTGTTATCCGGAATCCTATATTGTGTACTTGGTTTTGTTATATCACAAAAGGCTGATTTAGCAACCGCTTTAATAATTAATGGATTATTGGGATTTGTTGATAGTACTTTAGGATTTTTGTTGTCTATACATTTTAAAGCAAATAATGGTTATAGCAAAGAACAAAGCTTAAAAATGATAAGTGTTAAGACTTCTATAGGAATGATATTGTTTGCGATGATTTTATCTTCGATCGGCTACGGGTTGACATATCTTTTTTAATTAATGGATATTCTTTACGTCGCATGGAAAAATTTACATGCGATCACAAAATTCGTATGAGATATCTTTTCCATTACGAATTCGCTTGAAACTGATGAATATTAGCGATTTTTTTCATGTCATTTATAAAAGAATTCGTAAGATAAATGCCTAAGAGTACTGCAAAGAGCTTCTAGTGAAAACTAGGAGCTTTTTTTATTTTAGCCTAAGTCAATTTTATTTTTTTGCATCCAATTTGCTGGCGATTTTGCCACACGACTTTGAGCGAGAATTAGTCATTGTCTTGTGATTTCCTTTTTTTTATTATAATCATCTAGATCTTTCTCTAATACACCTGTGGGGCTGAAGTAGATTGCTATTTTCTTTTTTGAAAGCTCCCATTCTGGCACAAAAAGCACTTCTATGTTGTAATTTTGATTGGTTTCCCAAACAGTCAATTTATGTCCTGTCTTGTTATCCTTTGATTGTTCTCTAGGTTTACCTTTTTCATTTGTAAAATAATTAACAATTTTATTGTACATCTCTGATGTCGCTTCCTTTGAATCGTAACTTATATCTTCTCCAATAAATATCCTAAGTTCGTCTAATCTGTCACTTAAAAAGATTGGTTCTAATGTTCCTTGAAGATGAGTGTCCGCTATTTCAGTTAAGAAGTTTTTTCTGTCTGCATCGTCGAAATGTGTCTTTGTAAATTGCTCTTTTAAAATCCCCCTCTTAACATATTCCCTAACTAGATGATTATAATCGTAATCATTCATTCCAAGCTTGAAGTCTAGATAGCAGTCATTTTCAAAGTTTAACCCCTTACATCCAGAAATTATTATGCAAAATAATAATCCAATAAAAATGATCCTTTTCATTAGTGTTTTTTTTATCTTAATATTTAAGATGGTTAAAAGATAATTTGATTACTCGTCATATCGTTTTCTATTTAACCTCTTGGTCGATATAGATGGATAATCGTTCTCCGTAAAGCTTATCAGCCCAGTCTTTTCGACACCAGGATTCAGTAAATCACCTTCAATGAAGCTTTATTGCATATTTTACATTTCCCTCGGGGATATATTTTCCCTCAATATACCATGTTAATAAATCCCTAAAAGTCATGTCTGAAACTTGTCTTGCAGGTTGATAGAAAGCTGGCTTAGGAATATGAACCATATTCAAGGTTAACAATTCTATTGTTTTTAGAGGGAGCCACACTGATACAACTAGTAGATTATAAAGCGCGGCTGATGAATCATACAATTCGGTTTCAGAATGAAAATGTTTATCATATTCAAAATCAGAATATTCTAATTCAAACTTGTCGATAAATTTAGTTAGCATAAAATAGTTATCATCTCCAGTTAATCCTAAGTCACTTACAATTTTAGTTTTGAGTGATCCTAGATCATCAGCTGATTCGTTTTCAATAAAACTTTTTACAGTAATGTAAGCATGTCTTAGTTTCGAAAATTCTATTTGCTTTATTTCTTCCATTAAATTCTACCAATAAGTGAATTCATTTGAAATTAGGCAAATAATTTAAGAGTAGTACCAAATCAGGATTTTTTTTGATTTTAGCCAACCTTCTAAATATCGATAGTCCAGAATTCTGTTAATTCAATCCTTGTTAAAGTAAGTGTTTAAGGCATAAACTCATGTATACATTCTTTACATGATTAAGTTGTCATGTGAAGAAAATAGGATTATTTTTACATGATGGATGTTTCATGTGAAAAAACTTTGTATGAAAAAGCTTGCTAATCAGAAGAATGATGTACCGTTTAATGAATCATGGTAGGGTTCATCGAAACAGGACTGAAAATCTAAAGGATTGACCAGTTTTAAATAGCCATCCACATAGGTTCCAAAACCGTATGCTTCCCGGAAGTCGATAGGTTGATCGGGCAACTTGCCCTCAAATCGGCCCAATAATTCTTTGTCTGGTTTCTGTGCTATGGTGTACTCAGGGTACTTTTTAAAAAATATCTCAAACATATTCTTAAATAAAAACCACTCAGCAGGTGGCGTAAACATCTATGATTTTGCTAATCGCTCAATTTCGTCTTGTAGTACTTGATCCCAGATAAATTCCATATCGAATTTTCCATCCGGCTTTAAACTAAAAACCGCCCTGTTCCACTTGTTGTTGCCGCCTTTAGTCGTTATGGCGTGGAGCTCCCTAATCCAATTTCTAATGTCCCGTGGCATTTTCCTGACCGACATATCATGATTTGTTTCTCCAATGTTATACGCTCCACTGTAGCCTACAACGCCTGTGCCCACAATTTCTATCTCCAGTAGCGCATTTGTCCAATTATCTTCCTCTATGGCATTAACAATGCCTTGTGCGATATTTAAATAAATCTCGTTTATTGTTTCCATTTGGTTCTATAATTACTGTTAATATTCAATATTATTTATCCCAGCTATTCTATTGTTCAAAAATTTTGCCAGCTCTTCAAGAAGACTATTGATTACCTTTTTAACGTCTGATTGAAAATCGAGATTTCGTTTTACTGTGATCAGGGGCAGCCAATTTCCAAAATAACTTATCTGCTTTTCAATGCACCTGTTTCACTACACTACCAGAATTTCGAGTAGCAGAGCGGGTTTATCCGGCTACATCAAGCTTTATAAACTTCAATGTCCCGTCAAACTCAAAACTCCAGGAATAAGCAAACTCGTTGTTGTAGTCGGTTGGGTAAAGTGTGTTGTATTCGTCCCTTTTCGAACTTATATCCCTTTCTGGCAAACAAGTCATTGGTTAAAAACCGGATTTCATCAATACTCAGATTTTCGATTTGCGCTGGCTTGAGTAGATGTGTGGAGCAGGATGCACAATCATCCAGCGACTGTGCATTTACAGTTTTTAAGAAAAATAAAGTAAATAATGTGATATAGAGTGTTTTCATTTTTGTATGACTTAAAGGAATAAAATACACCATCCTAAGAACAGGATGGCAATAGCAATTATGACTAATAAAGCAATACCTGCAACCTTCTTTTTACTCCTAAGCTTATGGAACCGGTAGGTTTCAAAACCGAAGGCTAATTGGGGTTCCTTGCAAATCCCACCATGTCCTTAGGATAAAAATCCATATCCCTGAAACTGCTGTCATCGATATTGTACAACACTACTACCGCTGCCGCTTCAAAACTCCAATAACCCTCAAATCCACCTTCGCCCTTTGCCTTATGGGCATCGTAGTTAATGAAATCTTTCATATTCTTGTACCAGTTGCTTAAGTACTCTTTTACTAAAACTGCCTGTTCGGCTCCTTTAGTCTGTGTGGCTTTATACAGTAGTTCAAAAGATTTGGGATAGATCAGCTTATCAGTCGTGGTTCTTTCTTTCAGTTTCGTAGCAAGCAAGGTTTCGATCAATGCATCTTCTCCATTGCTATGAATATGATTTGCTATTTTCTGAAACAGTTCGACAGCTGCGTTAAAGATAATACCCCAACTTATCAGGGTTAAAACCCGGTAATAGTCATTGGTTAAAAGCAGGTGCTTTTTATTATCCCCGGTACTGATATTCTGATTGTAAGCTACCCAGGCATCGATAAGATCAGGATAGTCGGAGGTAATTTCATCTACAGGTATACCGCCTGAATATTTTAAGGTGATCAGTCGTTTACAATCATAATACAAGTTTTGAGTAATGCTGTTTTTTTTCCACTTTTCAGGAAATGGGGTTACTTTAAGTTTCTCCTGTCTTTCCTTAATGTCTTCAGTGCATTCGGTAATCCATAGCTGCCAGTAGACTTCGTCTCTTAAAGGTTCTCTATGCATAGGTTTCTAGTTCGTTTCTAGTGGTCAACATGATTGATATAAGCAAGATAAATAAAAAAATACTTAAGCACAATCTAACCGGGAGGATCTGGAAATCCAATGGCCAAACTTAATTTAGGCACGTACAAGTCTGTATTCGTTATAACACATCACAATGTTAAAGCCGAGTAACAGAATAGCCTCTGAACTTACATTCAGCCGGTTCGTGTCGATGTCTAGTATTGCCGATATAAACAAAGTTGAGAAAACCATAATTGCCCCTACAAAAAGGCTAAGCTGAACAGAACGGAATAACATAGTGATCCTGAAGTAGTTCCTTTTAAAAAATAAATCAGGATTGCGGATCAGCTGCATCAGGTTAATGAAAATGAATAGACCAATAATCAGGATATACCCATTCAGGAATGGACTGTTTGTGTTCCAGGCAGGGATGTTGAAAAAGCCTGCGTTAATGAAATAAGACAGTATTCCAATACAGATCAGGCTCTTTATGATTGTCCAACTGCTCTTTTTTGCCATTAATGCATGCCATTTTGGGTATTTCTGCTGATCAATAAGTATTGAAAACCGCATCAGTTTCTCTGAAGGAGTTACAAAAGGATTGAATAGGCCTAGCAACATGAGCAGGATGGTACTTGAAAATTGAAATGCTGCATCAGCTACCAGTCTGTTTATATGCTCCTGATCCAGGATAACATCCTTTGAATAAGTAAATATGGAAAGGCATATCAGTACAATTACTACAAAATGAAATAACACTCCAAAATAACTGGTAATATTGTTCTCCTGAAAAGCCGTTGTTGCCGAGCCTTGCTGCAGGTTGTTGCTCAACGAAAACCGGCCTGCCATGTCCTTCAATGAATCGGCGGTTCCTCTCACAAAGAGCGCAATAGCAAGAATAAAAACACCTATTCCTAAAATAAAGGCCCCTATTCCTGCCGTTTCGAATTTGTACAGGCTCAGTAAAAAAATGATTAGGCCTATGCTCAACGCGGCGTGTTTATATTTTATTTTGCTGAAACCGTGCAAATTAAGCAGTAAAGAATAAAATAAACCCAAGGCACCGCCGATAACTGCGGCAAGTGCTATTTTTGAAATGATATTTTCAGTCATAGTCGCAGATGTGAATCCGGAGTGAATATAGAATATTGTTCTCTAATATAGCGGCATTAATGTCGCTTATGTCACCCGACTTTAATTTTATACCTGTTAAGCTAGGGCTGTTTATTATAACATTCGATTAATCACAAACATATTGGTACCTTAATATAATTCCAATCAAGGTGGCTTTCAAAAATCTAAACATATTAAAAATGGGCTTAGCCGGATAAAAAGCAAATTGGTAAATGAAAAATGAATGATATCCCAATACATACACTTGCCAAACCCGATCGGTCTATTTCCGATTTTGTCTATTGCTTTTCCTCGATACAAAACCTCTCTGAAATCGTTGAAGGGGTAATTATTCCCAACGGAAGAATTGACTTATCCTTTTACAAAACCTCAGATGGTCAGTTTCATATTTCGCTTTTAGGGTTGGAAACAAAGCCTAAATTGACACCCGGACAAAGTATTTCAGCTTTTTTTGCGATTAATTTTAACCCACTTGCAGTGGAATATATTTTAGGGCACTCTGTTGCAGATATTTTGGATAAAGGGAAGTCTTTGCCTAATGATTTTTGGGATTTTAGCATTGATTCTTTGAACGATTTTGATGCATTTTGCGAAAAAGCGACGCAAAAAATACAATCGCTTTTGCCAAAAGATGTCGATGAGCGAAAACGTAAATTGTTTGCCCTTGTTTTTGAGACCAATGGCGAAATAGCTGTAAAAGAACTTTCTGAAAGAGTAGCCTGGAGTTCACGGCAAATCAATCAATATTTTAACCAGCAATTCGGGATTTCATTAAAAGTATATTGCAACATCTTACGTTTTCAGGCCTCACTTTCGCATATAAAAGAGGGCAAATTGTTTCCTCAGCTAAACTATTATGATCAGTCGCATTTCATCAAAGAAATCAAAAAACTTTCGGGCGCTTCTCCCAAAGAATTGTTCAAAAACGAAAATGGCCGATTTTTACAATTTTTAATTACTGACAAGAGATAATTTTGTATCGTAAAATTTGAAAATATGCTGATACAAAATAAAAAAATTGCGATTGTTGGCGGCGGACCGGCTGGCTTAACCCTAGCTAGATTATTACAAATGCAAAATGCAGATGTAAAAGTGTACGAAAGAGATTTTAACCCTGATGTTCGTGTCCAGGGTTCTACTTTAGACTTACACGAAGGCACGGGCCTTGAAGCGATGAAACGCGCAGGCCTGCTGGACGAATTTTATAAACATCATCGGCCGGTTGCAAGCAAAATGCAATTGGTAGATAAATGGCTCAATATAAAATTTGACGACCATAACTTTGCTGAAAATACAGCTGAAACTCGACCTGAAATTGACAGAGCCCCATTACGAGGGATTTTACTGAACTCCCTGAAGTCCGAAACTGTGGTTTGGGATAGCCATTTTGTTGAAATGGAAAGGCAAGACAATGGTTGGTTGCTACATTTCAAAAATGGAAACTCAGTTTACGCTGATTTGGTAATTGCAGCCGATGGCGCTAATTCTAAAATCCGTCCTTACATCAGTGATATAAAGCCAATCTATTCGGGAATAACTTTGATTGAGGGGAATGTTTACCAGGCGGAAAAAAATACACCAAACCTTTTTAGATTTGCAAGAGGCGGAAAGGTAATGGCATTCGATAATGAGCAATTCCTGGGATATGGTACAAAAGACGACGGTTCCATTATGTTTGTCGCTTGTTTCAAATGTCCTGAAGACTGGCTTGCAAAAAGCGATATTGATTTCAAAAATAAAGCACAGGTTTTAGAATTTTTCAAAAAAGAGTTTGCGGATTGGAGTGAGGTTTGGTACGAATTCTTTACAAACCATGATGTGCATTTTACGCCTCGTCCTCAATATTATTTTCCGTTCAGTCAAATTTGGGAAACTCAGGAAAACCTTACAATGATTGGCGATGCGGCGCACCGTATGCCGCCATTTGCAGGTGAAGGCGCGAATGTGGCAATGCAGGATTCATTTGAATTGGCAGATGTTTTGACTAGCAATAAATTTACTGATATCAAAACCGCAATTGCTCATTTTGAAAAAGATATGATCGCAAGAGGTGCCGCAGCCACAAAAGATACTTTAGAAAACACCGAAAGAATGTTCTCTAAAACAGGACTGGAGCAAATGATTTCGTTTTTCAATCAGGTGTACCCATAAATTTAATAACAAATGTTATCGTTTGCCCTGATCTGAGTTTAGCGGTTGTGTAAAGGAAGAGCTCGACTTACTATCTCCTGAATTAAGTGACTTTATCATTACACAATGCGCTGTACAATATTTCGACCGGATGCAGTGCTTTTCGTGATGTGCCATCTTTGATCTGATGTCGGCAGCTGGTTCCTGTGGCTGCTATAATTACTTCTTCAGTTTGTTTTCTAACATCCGGGAACAATACAAGTTCGCCAATCTGCATGGATAGCTCGTAATGTTCCTTTTCATATCCAAATGAGCCAGCCATACCACAACAGCCAGAGGGAATAGTTTGTACCGTGTAATTTTCAGGAAAAGACAGTATTTGTTCAGTAGCCCCCAGGGCATTAAAAGCTTTCTGCTGGCAATGGCCATGTAATTTGATGGATTGGGATGCAGTTGTAAATTGCGACTTCAAAATATTTCCTTTTTGGATCTCCCTGGCTAAAAACTCATCAATCAGAAATACGTTTGCCGAAAGCTTTTTTGCGGCTTCCAGCTGTTCTTCATTCACCAGGTCCGGATATTCATCCCTGAAGGTCAGAATTGCCGAAGGCTCAATGCCCACAAGTGGTGTTTCAGCTGTGATCAACTTACTTAAGCACCATACATTGTGCTGTGCAATTTTCCTGGCTTTTCGCAATAACCCTTTAGAAATGGATGCTCTGCCGCTTTCCAGATGCTTGGGGATGATCACTTCATAACCTAGGGTTTCAAGCAACAGGATTGCCTTGATGCCAATTTCTGTATCCTGGTAATTGGTAAATTCATCACAAAAAAGATAAACCTTTCTACTGAAATTTTTCAGCTGTTTAGAGGCAGGCCGATGTTTATTAAACCAGTTTTTTAGCGTTGTATGATACATTTCTGGCAGGCTGCGCTGTAGCGCAAAACCGGCCATTTCTTTTACCATAGCACTTAAAAATGAGCTTGTCATGGTCCAGTTGTACAAAGATGGAATTACTGATCCCAGAGCTGCAATGCTGCTAAAATTAGCAATTAAGCGCGATCTTAATGGGATGCCGTTCGCATCCTGGTAATGCTGTAGAAATTCGGCTTTCAACTTTGCCATATCAACATTAGAAGGACATTCTGATTTACATCCCTTACAACTCAGACAAAGATCGAGTACTTCTTTAATCTCTTTGTGATTAAACTTATTGATCTGGTCAGAATGTGTCAAAAAGTTCCTCAGGATATTTGCCCTTGCTCTTGTTGTATCTTTTTCGTCATGCGTAGCCATGTAGGAGGGGCACATCGTTCCGCCGGCCAAATGCGATTTTCTGCAGTCGCCCGAACCGTTACATTGTTCTACATGTTGCAACATATTCTGGCCCGCATAACGGAATACGGTTTTAAAGGTAAAGTCTTTTTGACCAGGCGTATACCTCAGCATGGTGTCCATTGGAGGTGTATCAATGATTTTGCCGGGATTAAAGATTTGTTTCGGATCCCAGGTATGCTTCACTTCCTTTAGCAAAGCATAGTTTTTGGATCCGATCATTTGCTCAATAAACTCTCCCCTTAACCGGCCATCTCCATGCTCGCCACTTAATGAGCCTTTATATTTTTTTACCAGAGCAGCTATTTCCTCAGCGATGGTGCGAAACATTTTATTGCCTTCTACTGATTTGAGGTTCAGGATGGGACGTAAATGCAATTCTCCAGAGCCTGCATGTGCATAATGCACGGAGTACAAGCCATGTTTTCTAAGTATTTCATTAAAATCACGAATATAAGCAGGCAGATCCTGTACATCTACAGCCGTATCCTCGATTACCGGTACGGCCTTTTCATCACCAGGTAAATTGCTTAATAAACCAAGACCGGCTTTTCTGAGCGACCATATCTTTTTGGTGTCGCTTCCAAATAACAAAGGAAAATGGTAACCTAAACCCAATTCACGCAGTTCCGCTTCAACTTTTTTCGCAATTTCTTTTACCTCATTTTGAGTATCCCTCGCATATTCAATCACCAGTAGAGCGGCCGGCTCTCCCTGAACAAAGAAGTTATTTTCCCGCTGTTCGATATTGTCTCTGGTACATTCCAAAATATAATGGTCAATCAGTTCAACAGCATTCGGCTGGTGTTTCAGGGCTACTAAATTTGCCCTTAACGCTTCTTCCAAAGTATGGAAATGCACGCAGAGCAAACCGGAATGTTCGGATGGGAGGGGTTCCAGATTCAGCTTGATCTCCGTAATGAAGGCCAGGGTGCCTTCTGATCCCGCAATCAGTTTGCAAAAGTTAAAATCTTCTCCACCAGCAGTAAAAGGGGCACTGTCGAGCAAGATGTCTATTGCATATCCTGTATTGCGCCTTTCTACGCTTGGTTTTGGGAATTCCTTTCTGATTTCCTGCTGATTTTTATAATCCCCCAGTAAGGTTCTGATGGATCGGTATAAGGATGCCTCCAAGGTGTTTCCTTCAGCTTTAGCGATGAAATCATCAAAATTAAGTGCTTTAAATATAACTTCAGAGCCATCGCTCAGGAGGGCTGTGATTTCAAGCGTATGTTCCCTTGTACTTTTGTAAACGATGGAGTTGGAGCCACAGGAGTTGTTACCAATCATGCCACCAATCATGGCACGGTTGGCTGTTGAGGTTTCTGGACCAAAAAACAATCCAGCGCTTTTCAGGTAATTATTTAATTCATCTCTTACTACCCCCGGCTGTACCTTTACCCAACGTTCTGTGGTGTTGAGTTCCAGGATCTTATTGAAGTGTCGGGATACATCTACTACAATGCCGCTACCTACTACCTGACCAGCAAGTGACGTCCCTGCAGTGCGGGGGATCAATGAAGTACCTTCTCGATCGGCAAAATTGATGAGTTGCTTAAGGTCGGCCACAGAATGCGGTACGGCTACTGCAAGCGGCATCTCTGAATAAGCAGATGCGTCAGTAGCATACAATACCCTGGTCATTTCATCAGTATAAAATTCGCCATCCATCGATCTGGCCAGTAACTCAAGCTGCTCTTTCATCAATTAATCTTACAAATCAAATTTTATTCCTTGTGCCAATGGTAAGGTATTGGAATAGTTGATGGTATTGGTTTGTCTGCGCATATAACCTTTCCATGCGTCTGATCCACTTTCTCTTCCACCGCCAGTTTCTTTTTCACCACCAAATGCTCCGCCGATTTCAGCACCAGAAGTACCAATGTTCACATTGGCAATACCGCAGTCCGAACCATTTGCTGATAAAAATTGCTCAGCTTCACGCAGGTTTAAAGTCATGATAGCCGAAGATAATCCTTGTGGTACATTGTTCTGCATATTTATTGCTTCTTCAATGTCGCTATATTTCATCACATACAGGATGGGTGCAAAGGTTTCTTCCTGTACAATCTCATAGTGATTTTCTACTGCTGCAATACATGGTTTAACATAGCAGCCGGATTCAAAACCTGGACCATTAAGTACAGCACCTTCAACCAGAAAGCGTCCGGATTGTTGTTTTATCTTTTCAATACAGCTCAGATAAGTAGCTACTGCATCTTTATCAATTAGTGGACCTACATGGTTATTTTCATCCAGTGGATCTCCGATCTTAAGCTGACCATAGGCCTTTACCAGTCTTGCGGTAAAATCGTTATATACCGCTTCATGGATGATCAGTCTGCGTGTAGAAGTGCAACGTTGTCCCGCGGTTCCTACGGCACCGAATAAAGCGCCAATTACCGACATTTCCAGATCTGCATCTTTGGAGATAATGATGGCATTGTTACCGCCAAGTTCCAGTATCGTTTTTCCGAATCTACCGGCTACGGCAGCGGCAACCAATCTGCCTACTCTTGTTGAACCTGTGAAGGAAATAAGTGGAATACGTTTGTCCTGATTCATCAGGTTACCACATGGATTTCCTGTGATCAGACTGCTGATCCCTTCAGGCAGGTCGTTTGCCTTTAAAACTTTTGCCATGATATGCTGACAGGCAACCGCACATAAAGGTGTTTTTGAAGAGGGTTTCCATACGCAGACATTACCACATACTAAGGCTAAGGCCGTATTCCATGCCCAAACAGCTACAGGGAAGTTAAAGGCAGAAATGATACTTACAATACCCATTGGGTGCCATTGCTCATACATGCGGTGATTTGGCCTTTCAGAATGCATGGTTAAGCCATATAGCTGGCGGGATAAACCTACTGCGAAATCACAAATGTCTATCATTTCCTGTACCTCGCCCAATCCTTCCTGCAAACTTTTACCCATTTCATAGGAAACTAAAGCACCCAGATCGGCTTTATACTCACGTAAAGCATCTCCGAACTGACGTACAATGTCACCACGTTTTGGTGCGGGTACATTTCTCCACTCTAAAAAAGCCTGTTGTGCCTGTTGCATTACCGCTTCATAAGCATGCTCATCTGTAGTTTGTACTGTTCCTATTACCGCTCCATTTACAGGAGAATAGGAGGTAACCACTGGACCCTGGGCAGGTAGCCATTTTGTCCCTGTTGAAGTCCCTGAATTGTTTGCTTCAATACCGAGTCTGGTCAATATATCTTTAAGATTCATATGTTCTAAATTGGTTAATCTTTTGTTTGTTTGATGTAAGTGCTTTCAAATATTTTATCTGCATTGTCCGTCTCGAAGCCTTCACGTCTGTGCTCCTGTCTAATTGCGGCCAGGGGTAGTTCCTTAAACTCCGGCAGCACCAGGCGCTCAGAAAACTCCACATAACTACCTGCAATAGGCATGGTTTCAGCTCCTATAAAGATAGCTTCTTTCATTTCTGCAACCGTGCTGCTCTGGCGCAATAAGCCATCCGGACTAACCTTAATGATTCCACCCGAACTGTTTAATTTCAATCCCAGGGATTCCACAAAGCGGTTAAAATCTTCAAGTGTATTGTAACCCGATTTCAGATCATGCACACTTATGGTATAATGGTTCAGGTAATAACGATTGTAGATTACCCAGGCAGCATATTCACTTTCTTCCAATAAAATACGATAGTCTTCTACAGAAGGCAATGTCCATAAGGGCTGATGGAAAAACTCGCCTATCTCCTCGCCATTATCCAGATCCAATGCATCTACTGGATCCTGATGGATGTTATCGGTATAGCTGTGAATTATTTCCTGTGCTTTTTCCGATAGATCCTTTACAATCAGTTCGCTCATAAATATCCGGGGATACTCAGGCGATGGAGGAGCATACCAGTAAGCATTTAGCTTTTTTCCTTCAAAATGGTAGTAATCCATCTTTTTGTAACCTTGATGCAAAAAGATCTTTTCGAAAGAAGCAATGCCCAAATGGCGAACACCCAAAGTTCTGAAGGCAATATGGTCGTTCACAATATCCTGCTGTCCTGCAATCACACCTGAGGTGATTAAAGCATTGGTAATCATTCTGACTGCGGGAACCTGTTGTTCATAACGCTCAAAGAGTATATTGAGAAAGGTATCCAGGGCTTTTTCTTTATCAAAATTCATAATTTGTTTATTTAAACAGGCTGCCGGTTTTTGTATTTAGCAAGGCCTCAAGTGAAATTTCTTCCTGTTTAATAAAGCCTTTTGAAGGAAGTGATCCATTGGCTACCATTTCAATTACCGCTACAAGACTTGCTGCCGTAGTCCAGGAAATTGCCCTCCAGCTTTGGCCATCAATATCAATAGGTTTGCATGATTTGTAAAACTCGTTGCGTTTTAATTCACCGTCTTTCCATCCTTCAGAAACGGCATAAATTAACACTACATCTTCTTCTACTACCGGTTTAGCATTTTTAAGTATGTTTTCCAATTGCGCCTTATCATTTTTCATATGCAACTCATGAATCAGGAAATTCATCAGGTAGCAATGCCCCGGATAACGGATCGTCTTATAATCCAGTTTATCTACTTTTCCATCATAAGTTTCGCACATGGTACCCAGGCCACCAGATGTATAAAAAGCCTCATAAGCAGCACCTTCTATATTGATGCTTTCCTTACCCTGTAAAGAGATAACCTGTTTGCGTTTGCCATCGTGTATAGCTTCCGCGTCGTTGATGTATTCGTTTACTACACCGGTGGCCGACCAGGTAAAAGAATAACCCATTTCACCGTTAGGGTATTTCGGTAATGCACCGACTCTCATTTCTATAGACCGGATCTTTTCGAACTCCTTACTGAGGTGTGCACCGATTATTCCAATAATTCCGGGCGCAAGTCCACATTGTGGTGCCATTACCGATGTAGCCGTTTCACTCAACCCCCTGATATAGGTTGTTGTCTCTACGTCCTCTGTCAGATCGAAATAATGACAACCTTGTTGTTGTGCGATAAGGGCAATGGTTTTATTTAAAAAATAGGGTAGGGCCGACACTACTGCGTCGTGCTCGGAAATCAGTTTAGTCATCAATTCAACATCTGCCACATCACCAGTAATTACGTTAAACGGAAGGGCATATGGGTAATGGGGTTTCGTTTTATCCATTCCGGTTACTTCGAACTGTTTGCTGAGCAGTACTCCAACCAGGGTGCCAACCTTACCTAGTCCGAGTGTTAATACGTTTTTAATCATGTTTATATCTGGTTTGTCGTTTTTATTCAAATATCTCTATATTTATCATTAGTAAACGATATATATTAATTAACTAATGATAAGTATTGCTAATCAAATAGAGCTGCGCCACCTCCATTATTTCAAGGTACTGGCTACTGAACTGCACTATCGTAAAGCTTCAGAGCTGTTGTTTATTTCGCAGTCGGCTTTAAGTCAGCAGATCAAACAACTGGAACAGATCCTTAAAGTTTCCCTCTTAGATCGGAGCAATAAAAAAGTCACTTTAACAGATGCCGGGATTATATTCTATCGGGATGTACAGCAAGTACTGAATAAAGTAGAAAGTGCGGTTGTCCATTTAAAACTATATAAGGAGGGGAATACCGGTCAAATAGGTATTGGCTTTGTGGCTTCGGCTATGGAATCCATATTGCCCGATTTGCTTAAGAAGTTCAATAGTGATTGTCCAAATATCAAATTTCAGCTAGATGAATTGAGTAACAGTGAGCAGCTTGTGGCATTGCAAAATGAATCATTAGACCTTGGTTTTATGCGAAGCAACAATGTACCGGAGGGCTTTGCCAGTAGAAAGGTCTTTACAGAAACTTTTTCTGTTGTACTTCCGGCGCATCATCCCATGGTTTCGGCGAAATTTAAGCATATGGGCCAATTCAAGGACGAATCTTTTATCCTCTTTCCAAATGAGCAAAGTCAGTTTTATTATCAACAGATCATTAATCTTTGTGCCGATCAGGGATTTGTTCCAAAAGTAGCACATCGATCTATTCATGCACCTACTATTTTCCGACTGGTAGAAAATGGAATGGGACTTAGCATTATACCTACTTCATTGGCTTCAACGGATAACCCCAATATTAAATTTATAGAGCTGAAGGGCATACCTCAGCAAACCGCTTTATATGCGGTTTGGAAAACTGACAGCAGCAATCCTGCACTGCCTTATTTATTGGAAATGCTTCCAAAAGGATAAAACCAAGAGGGTTATTAGCCCTGAGATTCCAAAAACCAAGTCTCTGCTTCCTGGATTCCTTTAGTAATGGCCTGCTCTTTAGGCATGCCACTTTTCATCATCTCCTTAGCAAGTTCCGTTGCCTTTTCTCGTACCCCAGGTTTAAGCCCGGATAGGTCGATTTTGAAATTTTCAAAGATTTCTTCCTCGCCTTTATCGGTGCTGTCGGTTATTGATTTGTTTTTTGATCTCATTCTTTAAAGTATATCATAGACAACAACTGAAAACACAAATGGTTCGGGCTATGTCCCTTGGTGTACCCCCTCGGCGAACTCTTCTACCATCTTGTCATTAAAGGCAGGAAGATCAACTGGGCTTCGGCTGGTAACCAGCCCCTGGTCAACTACAACTTCTTGGTCATACCACTTTGCTCCGGCATTGAGCAGGTCAATTTTTATGGTTTTTGTCGAAGTCAGTTTCCTGCCTTCTACTACTTCAGCTGTGATCAAAACCTGTGGCCCGTGACAGATTGCGGCTACTGGTTTTCCTGCCTCAAAGAATGCTTTCACAAAGGCAATGGCATCATCATTCTTTCTCAATGCATCCGGATTCAAAACCCCACCTGGGATGACTAAGCCCTGATAATCTTCGGCATCGGCTTCGCTGATGGTCTTATCCACATCAACTTCTATGGTCCACTGATGATCACCCTTCATGGCCTGTATCTTTCCTGCTTTAGAGGAAATGATATGAACAGTTGCACCTTCCTCTTTTAACCTTTGCACCGGGCTTGTCAATTCTGTTTCTTCAAAACCGCTTTCTGATAAAACCGCAATGGTTCGATTGCTTAATTGTCCCATGATTACTGTTTTAATGTTCAACTTTAGTTCTCTGTATACTATACAATGGCCAATACAGAATGTTTTAGCTATTGTGATTCTTTACATTAGGGAAAGAAGATTTAAAAACCGGGCCGTTTTGTACTTTATAAGAATGATTTCAAACCAGTAAAATATTTGCTAATGTCTTTAGATAATGTTTTTTAATGCTAGTTAAACAGCTAATGTAATTAGTTTTTGTTTGTTCTTGCTAAAAATATTAGTCTAAATTTGCATTTAACTATGCCTGTTTATCCGTTTAGGGATACGGACTCTTATTTGATCTTGAGTAGGATTGAGTTGATTAATTGATTAAGATATATGATTGAACTTACGTATTTTGTTGAAGGATCGTCTGAACCTGAGGTTTACCAGGTGATCCAATTTAATCCTGGAGAGCCCTGGCAGCTGGTCAATGGAGACGAGGTAATCGGTACCCTGGATAATGAATATGGACTGTGGAACCTGAGAAGCTGGGTGGCGGTTCCTGATGGTTTGGCTACTGGTATAGGGCGGCTGATTGAGAATCAGCATTTCAATAAGTTACCTGCACTCATTTCTAGGCGATGGTCGGCTTATATTCAGCAGGTGGTGATGATCAGTGATGCGGAGTACCTGGTAATTTGTGTCGAAGGGATTGATCTTGAAAGGTTTGAAAAGGTGTTTAGCGGTTCAATAGCTGAGCTAGTGAAGGACGAGTGGAAGATTCGCTTTAGAGTGTATGATGCCCTGATGGGTAATGATTTTGAGGTTTTGGTGAATTAGGTTTTGTTATGGAACAGTTGAGTTTTTTTGAGGAGTCGGGACAAAGTCCGGGACTGCCGCTAGAGCTTCTCGAATATCATCCGGAAGTTTTTGATGTCTGGCAGAGCCAGCAGCTTTTGAAGTTGTTTATCTCGGAAACGCCCTGGAAGCAAAAGGTTGTGAGTATGTATGATAAGCAGATAGTGACGCCAAGATTAACGGCTTGGTACGCCGAGGAGCAGACCTATGATTATACTTCCTTGCGCAGGTCTGATCCACTAGTTTGGACGCCGGAGTTGCTGATGATCAAGACTAAAGTAGAAGCGATTGCCCATATCAGGTTTAATAGTGTGTTGCTGAATTATTATCGTGACGGGAATGATTCGGTAGCATGGCACAGTGACAATGAGAAGGCTTTGGGTACCCACCCGGTGATTGGTTCAGTGAGCTTTGGGCAGGTGCGTAGCTTTGATATCCGAAATAAAAAGAACCATAGTGAGCGATATTCGATCCGGCTGGAAAGTGGTGCACTTATGATCATGAAGGGGGATTTACAACAAAACTGGGAGCATAGGATTGCTAAATCCGTAAGGCCGATGAAGCCCAGGGTGAATTTAACTTTTAGGGTGGTGATTTAAAGGAAGGCTAAACATTCTGAAAGAGCCTTGCCACACGGTATCCGGATAAAGCTTGAAGATAAAATCATTGCGTATTCTGGCGATACTTCCTGGACCGATACGCTGCTACCTCTAAGCGCTGGGGCTGATCTATTTATTTGTGAGTGTAATTTTTTCAGCACACAGGTCAAAGGGCATATGAATTATCTGGAGCTGGAGAAACGCCTGTCGGAGTTCTCCTTTAACCGCATATTGCTGACGCATTTTGATCAGGAAATGCTGGACAGGCTTGATCAGCTGAAGCTGGACTACCTGAGCGATGGTATGGAGCTAATGGTTTAAGTATTACTTTGCCTGCTCATGGACATAGATGGCATCCCGGATGGAATTAAGCTTTACTACGATACTTAGAAGGCTAATTCCCGAGCAGCAACGACCCGGGAATTAGCCATTAAATGGATTTGCATTTGAAAAGCTTACTTGAAAAGCATATGCGGTCTGCTGAGCGCATTTTGCTGTTTTGGCTTTTCCTGTTCTTCCGCCGTTTTTTGAGCGGGTTGTCCGGCTGAATTTGAAATCCTGGCCGCTCTGTCCGGATCACTGTTTTGGGGCTTTTTTCCTTTCTTTTCCATGGGATGATCAGTTAAGTTAAAATAGAATGCCTTAGAAATAAATAAACAATCCAGGGACAGCTTTGTTTAGCGCTCGCATTCCAGTGACCATGCTCCGGTATGGATCAACATTAAAGTTTGATCCACGGGCGATATGGCGATTGATTTTCCTGTTTTAGTTTTGGCTTTGAAGGTTCAGAATCTTTAGAGTGATGTGGTCTTTCAGGCCATTGAAGAATTTTTTAAGGACGAGTTCGAAAACAGGGTCTGCGCTGGGTACCTGGGAAAATAAAGTCATGCAGGATTTTAGTTTGAGATCGTCGGGACTTCCGAATATTTTATGGGCATCGCTGGTTTCCAAGCCAAGTAGGACATGGCTCAGTAGGATCAATCTTGGGCCGAGCATGCGGTGCTCGAGGTATTCGGCTGCTTCATCCAGGTCCTGGATGGCGTAGCGCTTAGAGATCTCGGTATAGCCGAGCCCCTGGATCTGCGGGAAGATGTACCACATCCAGTGGCTTTGTTTTTTTCCGGCCTTTAGTTCATTCAATGCAGTCTGATACACTGATTTTTGTGCGGCGATGAATCTTTCCAGGTTATGACTTTTCATGGTTGCTGGTGTTTAGGATTCGAAAATTCTATTTGCTTTACTTCTTGCATT
The DNA here is from genome assembly GCF_900100435.1 of Pedobacter sp. ok626. Taxonomy (GTDB): domain Bacteria; phylum Bacteroidota; class Bacteroidia; order Sphingobacteriales; family Sphingobacteriaceae; genus Pedobacter. The sequence goes on from NZ_FNEX01000006.1 coordinate 130,137, forward strand.
ACATTCTATAAGTATTGAATTTAATTAAAATTAGGCAAATGATTTAAGAGTAGTGCTAAACCAGGAGCTGTTTATTATTGTGATCTGATTAACGTGATGTATCCTTTTTGACTCAGTTTGGTGCTGCCGAAATCAATGATGTAATAATACGTGTTTTCGCCCAGGGGCTGCCCATTTTCAGTACCATCCCAGCTGTTGTCATAGCCCCGTTTACTGTATACAAGCCTGCCGGCTCTGTCAAATATTTTAACCTCATTGTTCGGGTACATATCGATGTTGTTAACTACCCATACATCATTGTAACTATCGCCATTGGGTGTTAAGATATTGTTGGCCTGTACTGCTTGAAAATCATCTTTGACCTCAATGGTTATGCTGCTAGTTTGGCTGCAACCATTGGCATTAACGGCAGTAACCGTATATGTAGTTGTTTTGTCTGGTCGGATGTTTAATGCCGGAGTGTTCTGACCAGTGGTGGTACCACTTGTTGATGTCCAACTGTAATTGACGCCTCCGCTTGCCGTAAGTACTACGGTTTCACCCTTGCTGATGCTGGTTCCCCTGTTACTATTGATTGCTACGACAGGGAGCGCATTAATGATCAATGTACCATTTATATAATTGAAACTGTAATTTCCAGATACCGCTCCGCTTGGAATCAGTGTGTAATTACCAGCTGCTGAACTGCTGCTAGCTGTAGTGTTAACCGTAGCTTTAGTATGGAGACTGCTCTCATTATCGTTGTACTTGAAACCGATGTATGTAATGGTAAATACCGGCAATCTATCACCCTGACACATCTGTGTATTGCTTGCTGTTGTGGTCAGTATGGCCTTGGTTACCGCGAAATTTGCGCCAGTATAACTGATATTGTAATTACCTCCTGCAGCTAAAGTTCCTATTCCAATGGCATAATCACCTGCATTTTCGCCTGCTGCTCTGCTTAACGAGCCGGTAAATGTATTGCCCGTGATTAAGTTGGGCGTAAACGTATAGGTTAATGCAGGATCAGCAGCGCCATAGATTTTACTTTGTCCAACAGCAGTAACGGTTACATCTGCTTTGATAATGGTTAAACTACCATCGTAATAAGTAATGGCGTAATTGCCGGAAGTGTAACCTGTAGGACTGATGAAGTAACTGCCTACATCTTTCGCGCCCTGGGCAGTACCTGTATAGGTTAAGGTACCCTGTAAGCTGCTCTCATTTTCTCCTGTAATGAAGCCAGTATAAGTTACCCCTGCACCTCCGCTATAGACAAGGCCGTCATAGGTTTTATTGGCGTTACGGGCCGTAATGGTCAGTGCCTTTTTCTGTACATTAATGCTAAAGCTAACCGAAGTGGCCGCGGTATGGTTAATGTCTCCGGGCTGACTTGCCGTTATAGTTGCTGTACCAGCTGTAAGAATTTGTACAGATCCGTTTGCAGCTACAGTTGCTACCGCAGGGTTGCTGCTACTGTAAATAACAGTAAGCCCAGAGCTGGCGATTGCCGATCCGTTGATGCTGCCCTGGCCATAGATAAGCTGCTGCGTAGCACCGGATACCTGGGCATTAAAAGTGATCACATTGGCCCCTGATGGTATAATGCTGAGTGTCCCGTTCTTGTAGTCAAAATCGTAATTGTCGGAAATCAGGCCAGCCGGAACAATGGTGTAGGCCCCGGTATTGACAGCTCCCTGCGAAGTTCCGCTATAAGTAAGGGTTCCGTTTAACACTAAAGGACTATCACCATTCACAAATCCTTCGTAGTTCAGTCCGTTTCCACCTGCATAAGGAATGCCATCGTAGGTTTTACTGAAATCATTGGCTGTTACCGTAAGCACCTTTTTGGCTACCTGTACCTGGAAGGTAATAGGCGTTGCAGGTCCGTAATTGGTATCGCCAAGCTGATTTACTGTGATAATCGCTGTACCTGGTGCCAGTAAAGTAACCTGTCCGGCTGCATTTACGGTAGCAACGCTTGTGTTGTTGCTCAGATAATTTGCGGCTAGGCCCGAGCTGGCAATAGCAGAAGCATTGATATTTGCATCGCCATATGTTTTTATAAGGGTACTGCCTGAAGTTTGGGCATTAAAAGTAAGCGTATTTACATTATTTAAAGAAACGGTAAGCTGCCCGTTTACATAGGTTATGGCATAGTTTGCTGAGCTGAGTCCGGCAGGAATAATGCTATATGTTCCGGTATTCAGTGCATTTTGGGCAGTTCCGCCATAAGTCAATGTTCCCGAAAGCTGGACCGCGCTTTCGCCTAGCGCAAAGGCACTATAGCTTACACCATTACCCCCGGTGTAAGCAAAGCCGTCATATACCTTACTGGCATTGTTGGCCGTAATGGTTAAGGGCATAGGTATAATTATGGCAGTGGTACTGGAAAGGTCCAATACATTGGCAATGCTGTAATTACCAGCTTGGGCACCGCTCAGCAATACATTGGCAATGGGCAGGGTAATGGTTTTTCCGGTACCGGCATCACGACTGTCGTATTGCGCTGCCCCAGAACCTAAACTCAATAGTACCTCATCACTGCCAATAATGGCTCCTGCAATAAATTCCAGATTTGAAGCCTGGAAAGTTCCGGCTGTACTCGCATCATATACTTTGCTGAATACAGCTCCTGCTTTAATGTTAACAGTTACCGGTTTTTTGTTTATAGTAAGGCTAAACACTACATCCGTTGCAGGATCAAAACCGTTATCCCCGGCCTGGCTCGCAGTAATGTTTACCGTACCAGCTTTTTTGATGCTCAGTTTCCACTTGTTGCCATCTGCGGCATCCTGAAAAGCCTCTGCTATGGCATTATCGGCCGAGGTATAGCTGACCTCAAGGTTGGAACTTGCTGTAGCACCTGGTAGAAAAGGTGCATCTCCATAAGTTTTGGTGATATTGACAGCGGTAATGGTTTGAGGCTGGCTTTGTAGCTCGTAGGCTCCTATATCTATAGTGCCGCCTGTTAAACGAGGATTTCCTGCCAGGTCCTTGTCCAGACCTAAACTGTTGTTCCCCACATCGCCATCGGCTGCTTCGTATAGTGCATTACTTCCTAAATTGATGGCAGGACTTCCTGATTTTAAAGTGTACGCTCCCGTAGCCGGATTGGTAAACAAAGGATCAGCCGTACCATCTAAATTATGATGGGTAACGTCGGCCGGCATGTCCTGTACCAGGCTATAGCGAACAACAAGCGTACCGTTGAGGCTGTATATTCCGTTGGAAGCACTTGCCGAGTTATTAGCAACAATGCTATTGGTAACGCTAAGATTGGAGTTAAGACTATTAATTGCTCCACCACTACGGTCTCCCGTGGCTAAATTGCCATAAAAGGTAGAATTGACAATAATAGGCGCCGAATCCAGATTATACATTCCGCCGCCGCCTTCATCGCCCCAGCCCTGGCCGGAAGTATTGCTGGCGAAATTATTGACAAAGCTGCAATTCATTACCAGCGGGTTGGCCGATAAATAGTTATACATGGCACCACCGGAGCCTTCTTTTACCATGTTGTTGATGAAGATACAGTTGGTTATGGTTGGGCTTGAGGTATTTGTGTTAAGCATACCCCCACCCGTATTTCTGTAAATCCTAAATGTATTAACGAAGAGGGGAATTCCACTGGCACCGTATCCACCTGTAATGGTAAAGCCATTTAATACCGCATTTCCTACCGCACCGGCGGAAACCAGGACATGATAGGCGTTCTCTGTGTTTCCGGAAATGTTCAAGGTGCTGCCTGTACCAGTAATTACATCATCATCGTTAAAATCTCCGCTTAAAGTACTCTTATTTGTTGTTATAGATAGATCACGTTGGGAAAGGTCCGTTTCTGTGCCCGCAAAACCACCATAAACTTTTACGTCCTTTACCAGAACAAAAGCATTGTCTCTGCCTTTATCCGTCCCAAAATTAGGACCATCCTCAGGACTGTACATCGGCTTATAGGTCCCTTTTGCCACCCATATTTCTTTAATGGCAGTATTGGTTTTGGCTGCTATAAGTGCATCAGCCAGTTCAGACGCAGCATATGCCCATGATAGCCCGCTTCCTATTGAGCCTTTCTTTACATATACTATACCATTGGCATCAGGAACAATTCTTTTGTCGTACTCATCAGCCCCCATATAAGGACTGGTAGCACTGCGTACTTCAGCATCAATATCGGTGGTAATACCTGCTATAGCTGTAGCCGTAAGTTGGGGCTGAGGAACCATTAAATGCAGGTCATTAGCACTTGTTAAAATAGGATTCACATTTACTGAATTGGCATTGCCACCCAGGCTGGTTTTTAACTGTGAAAGCGTATTGCTTATGGATGCATTGGTGCCGGTACTGGAAAGGTTGCCGCTGGCCGAATAATAACTGTTGTAATTGATGGTCCCAAATACGCCACTACCCGGACTTGCAATATTAGATATGGCCATTCTGCTGGTGGTATTTCCAGTCGTTTGCAGGTTGCCAAAAATATTATTCCGTACATTGATGGTTCCCGATGTGGTCACATTATTTGTAATGAGCAGGCATGATGACCTATGTCCGCCTGTAAGTCTCTGTTCGGTATTCAGTATTACCGTGTTGAAGTCTATGTTATACCCGCCGCCGCCATCGACTACGATTCCGTTACCGTTATCGTTACTATCATAGCCGTTGAATCCATATCCTGCTATATCCCATACAAAATTGTTGTAGACCTTTGTGGCGGCATTGGTCATGTTATTTGCGAGTACAATACCTGTGGCGCCATAACCTGCTGTGTTGGTATTTTTGATGTTGCTGATCTGGTTTCCGCTAAAGATTATACCTGATGAAGCCGAGTAAGAAAAAATACCCATGGTATTGCCGCTGCCTGAACTGCTCAGGTTCCTGATCGTATTGCCGGCAACGGTGATATTGGCATTGGCAAACCCGGCTGAAATATTTATCCCTATAGGCGCATAAGTACTTGTGCCTGTATAGGCCATATTGTATATGGTATTGTCTGATACGGTAGAGTTTATTGTACCTGTGGCCAGCCAGATGGCCCTGTCAAACTCAGAACCTGCACTTTCGAAATTACCAATGTTGTTATTGCTTACAGTAGCTCCTTCAAGTCCCTGTAGGTATACACCGACAAGCTTAATGGCATTGGCCCCGGTAGCGTCGATATCATTCCCCGTTAGCAGGGTATTGTTACCATTACCAGCAGACACTATTGCGTAACCATACAAACCGATGTAGGCTTTTTGTATACTGTTGTTTTGTATAGTAATGTTATTGAAATAACCTGGGTTTCCTACGGTAGTAGCGTCGCCTAGAGATACAGCCGTAGAAGTATTTGCACCATTAATAAGTGTACCGTTTTTAATAGTAACATTAGAAATAGGGGTAGTACCTATAGAACCAATCAGTAAAACATTAGAATTGGCCGTACTGGTATTGGTTATGGTAAGGTTACGGGATGTTGTACCATTATTGGAGCCATCAATGGTAAAGTTACGGGAACCATTGCATTTTATCAGCGGCCCGTTGCTGATATTACCACTGATAACCGGTGTTGTTCCAGCTTCGGGTTTAACAATCACCGAGCTGTAACTGGCCGGCCCAGCGCCACTGGCATTAAGGCTGGCCGTCGTCGTTTCGGTTGTATTGGCTGTAATGATTATGGAAATGCTACCCTGGTGGGTTCCCGCGTTTACGGCATCGAATGCAGCTTTTAGTGTAGTATAGTTTGTGGGGCCCGTTGTTGCGGCGGTAGCGTTTACACGAACCTGTGCCTTGGCACCAAAACAGAAAAGAAATATGGAGAGGTAAAATGCACCTGCTTTGAAGTGCCTAACTAGAGATTGTGTCATGGCGCATTTAGATTAACAGGTACTTTGTTGCCGCTTAGTTAACAGAGTTACTTGTCATAATTGATTTTAAGGATTGATTAAAATAAAAATAATAATAAAAAAAAGGTTGTGCCATACCCAATATTGGGTATGGCACAACCTGGTATAGAAACTCTTTGTTCACAATAAATTAACAAAAGGGTAACCTGGTCGATAGTACTTTTGCATGGTGAACGAACTAATATTTACCGATCAAGATTTGATTACCGCCATGAAAAATGGTAATCAAAAAGCTTTTGAGGAACTTTACGAACGTTATTGGCCGGAAGTGTACAGCATGATCTACAGACGGGTCAGGGACAAGGAAGTAACGAAGGATATCGTACAGGATATATTTATCAACCTTTGGCGATATCGGGACAGGATCATCGCCGAACGCTCATTGGCTCCCTGGTTAAATGTTGCCGCTAGAAAGCAAGCCATCTCCTGGTATCGAAAGCAACTGAGCACAAAGCAGCGGGAAGCACTGTATCAAGATGGAGAAGTATTAGTGCCATCTTCCTCAACCGAATTGGAGGCGAAAGAACTACAAAATTTATTAGATCGGGAAATCGAAAGGATGCCGGTAAATATGAAGCAATCGTTTCAGTTGAGCCGTTACGAAAATAAATCTATCAGGGAAATTGCATCCGAACTGTCTCTCTCTGAGCAAACGGTAAGGAACAACATTTCGATAGCATTAGAACGTCTGAGATCACAGACACGCAAATTCTATGCTGAACCGGCAAACCTTGCTGGGGTACTCGTAATTCTGTTCACAAAAATTTAACATAAGCATAGCTTTTTCTTAAAGTACATTTTGCCTTTCACTGCGAAGAGCTTTATGTATGGCAAAGAAAAACATATTCGCCCAACGGCGTAAAAAGGACCTGCAGGCCGAAGCCTGGTTTGATCGCAACAACGACAATATTCCTTTGGAGGCCTTTGCGGATGAACACGAAAAAAATCAAATCGGTTTAGAAATGATGGATGTCATTCGCCGGAAGCTAAAGGCGCAGCGATTGTATCGGCTTTGGCGTAATGTAGCCGCCGCCGCGGTGATATTGCTGACTACAAGCATCTTTAGTTACCGGGCTTACCTGGCATCACCAATAGGCAGCAGCGGCCAGGTTTGGGAGCACTATGCGGCTAATAAGGGGGAGTTTAAAAAGATCCTGTTAGCAGACAGTTCGGTGATTCATCTCAGGCCAGGCTCAAAAATCGCCGTTGCAAAACCTTTCATACAACAAACACGTCAGCTGAAATTAGAAAGCGGGGAGGTTTATTTTGAAGTGAGCCATGATTCGGCACATCCGTTTTTAGTGAGCGCAGGCCCGATTACTACGGAAGTATTGGGCACAAAGTTTATCATTAATAACGATTCTTTATCCAGCGATATCCGTGTATCCCTGCTGAGTGGAAAAGTAGCTGTTCGAAGTCAAAAAGCTCAACTCGGTGTTTTATTACCAAATCATCAGCTTTCATTTAACCGACATACAGAGAGCGTCAAGCTGGAAAACAGCAATGCTTACTCTACTGAAAATTGGCTGAACGGCGAATATATCCTCGAAGATGTGTCCTTGAAATCTTTTGCAAAAACTTTTGGCAATGCATTTTCTATAGAGGTCAGATTCAAACAGGAAACACTTGAAAAGCTAAATGTATCCATACAATTCAATCGTAATGACAATTTTAAAGCGATTCTGGATCAGTTGAAATTAATCCACGGACTTCAGTATAAAATCAAAGACAAGGAGGTGATATTGATGAGATAGTCTACTAGAAAAAACCGGTACCTATTGGATAGATACCGGGTATTTAGGCGCTTGATCATTGACAGAAAATTGCCGCTTCCTTGTCATGATCATTACAACGCCAGGTTTAACGTGTAAACACATAAAAGTAAAAAAAATTAATGTCTATAATTAAATTAGGTGTGAAAATATCACTGATCCTATATTTCATCTCCATCAATATCATGACTTCGCTCTTTGCAAACGAGGCCCATTCACAGGCCCTTGAAACAAGAGTTGATGTACAATTCAGCGCAGGACAACCTTTGTCTGTTGCCCTCGAACAATTACGCGCAAAAACCAAAGTGAGGTTTGCTTACGACCCATCACTCGCAAAAAATATATCGGTTAGGGCCGCAAATTATCATGAAGAAAAGCTAAAGCATATCCTTAACCAATTGTTGCAGCATAGTAATGTAGCTTTTAAAGAGCAGGGTGGCGCCGTGGTGTTGTATACAAAGGAACATGAGCCAACCAAAGTTCCCTCGCAACAACCTGGTCGTATTGGCGGTAAAATTATCGATGATCAGGGAGGACCTCTTCCGGGCGCCAATATCAAGCTGATTCAAACAGGACAGAGTACCCAAAGTAAGGTGGATGGCAGTTATGTGCTTAACCTCGCCGCTGGCATTTATACGCTGGAAGTCAGCTTTATCTCGTTTCAAACCAAACGCATTACCGAAATAGAAGTAAAAGCAGGGCAAATGACGAGCCTTGATGTGGTATTGAAACCTGTTACCAACAACTTAAATCAGGTGGTTGTTACCGGAACTTTTAAAACAGAAAGCATCAAAGCTTTGTATGCCCGGCAAAAAAATGAGGCCGGTATTTCAAATGGCATAAGTCGCGAGCAGATGTCGGCATTGCCGGATAAGAACATTGGGGAGACCCTGAAACGCATTTCTGGGGTAAGTACTACGGATAACCGGCGTGTAGTGATCAGGGGGATTGCTGAACGCTACAATCTGGCGATGATGGATGGGGCTGCTTTACCAAGTACTGATGTGCAGGTGCGCGATTTTGAGTTCGACATCATTCCAAGCAACCTGGTAGATAATGTAGTCGTATATAAAACAGCCTCGCCCGATATGAGTTTTGGTTTTGGTGGCGGACTGGTACAAATGAACACCATGGCCATCCCTAACCAGAATTTCACTTCTTTAAACATTGGCAGTAAGTACATCAACGGAAGTACTGGAAAAGATTTCCTGGGGTATCAGCGTGGGAAATATGATTACCTGGGTTTTGACGATGGTAGCAGGAACCATTTTCCGAAGGATCTGGTCATCTTTACCCAGTCAAATTACAATCCTACCAATCCATCCAATACTTTGCCACCTCCGGGGGTTCCAAAGATTACACCAGAAATGATCGCTGAACAAAACAAAAGGATAGGTGGTTTGGAGAGATTGGGTACCCGTACCTACCAAACTGCTCCCGGACAAAACTATCAGTTTAGCTTAGGTAGAACTTATGGTTTAAAGAACAGTCGTTTTGGTTTTGTAGGTTCGCTAAGCTACCGGAATGAACAGTCGATAGACAACATTTCTCATTTTGAACGTGGGGACTTTAACAAACTGTCTAATAACTTTTACGACCCGGCGACTAATAAGGAGCTCCAGGAAACAGCAGCCAGTAAGTATAATTTTACCACCAGTTTTGGGGCCTTGCTCAATATGGGCTGGAATGATAAAAACCACAAGGTTACCCTACGCAATTTTTATTCCAGGGTATTTGCCAATCAGTTTTTCCGCATTTCCGGCTGGGGTGAGGATATCGGCTATGACGATAATCCAGCAGTCAACGAGTATGATCGTCCTAAATTTATTGACCTGTTACAGAATCGTGTAGCAGCTGAGCATACTTTTGGCAAGTTTAAGTTAGATTGGAGCATAGCCCGTAATAGCGTAAGCAACCATGAAAAGGATGCGGTAGATGCAAATCTGGCACCTGTTACCACGCTAAATGGTACGAGTTACATTTATCAGTTGGGTAATTTCACCAATAACCCCGGACCATTAAGTCGCTCTTCTTATAAGTATGTAGAAACCAATTGGACTGGAGATGCCGCATTAAGCTATAAGTTCAATGTCGGAAAACAAGGACAAGTAGTTAAGGCTGGCTATCAGTATTTAGAGAAGAAAGGCGACTTTGTCTGGAGCGTTTTACCTGTCGGAGTGGCAGCTAGTTTTAGCGATGGTTACAAGCCTATACAACAATGGAACATTGATTTTAAAGACCCATTGCATAATCTGTTCTATTATCCTTCAGATTTCAATAACAATAACTATACGGGAAAGAACAATAACCAGGCCTGGTATGGGATGATGGATAACCGTTTCAACAGCTGGCTTCGTTTGGTATGGGGGCTGAGGGGAGAGTATTACCGGTACGACAAGATAAAGGATTCTGCTGCGGATAAGATAGCAAAATCTGAAATGCAGAATCTGGAAAAGAACCGCTATGTAGATCCGGAAACGGGTAATCTGGTCCACCAAACCCGTGATGGCAGTGCTGATGAAAAAAGATGGCTATACATGCCTTCTGCGAACCTGACCCTCACACCTGTTGGCAATTTGAACATTCGTGCTTCCTATGCTAAATCGGCCATTAGGCCTGCGTTAATTGAAAACTCCAGTTTTGCACGTTACAATTATATGTATGGTCGGATACAACGTAATACAGGTGTGGTTTCCACCATCATTTCTCATTATGATTTAAGAGTAGAATGGTATCCCTCTGCCGGTGAGGTAATTTCAGCAGGCTATTTCAAAAAACATTTCAAAAATCCTGTTGAGATGTATCTGGATATCACCAATTCAAGTGGTAAGGTAGAGCTGCTTACAGCTAACTCAGATTATGCAGATGTGATCGGTTGGGAGTTCGATTTACGTAAGAATCTTGGGTTCATTAACGAGAACTGGAAATTTCTTGGAAATATGTACTTCAGTGGTAACCTAACCTTGCAAAATTCAGAAGTACAGGCCAGTGCTTTCCGCTATAGTACGATGGGAGCAGGAGAGGATAAAGAAGGTAAAAAATATGCCTACAAAAACAAAACTTATCTGCGGGAGAAACGCCCCTTATATGGACAGGTGCCGATATTGTACAATGTTGCCATGCAATACGTAGGAAATCGTTTAAGTGCCAATGTAGCCTTTAACTATTCGGGATATAAGACTTTCACGGTAGGGATGCAGCCTCAATACTCGGAGATGGAAAGGCCACGTAACCAGTTGGATGCCCAACTAAGTTATAAACTGCTAAAAAGTAAAAAAATGGAAGCCAAACTGAACATGAGCAATCTGTTAAACAGTCCTTACCGTTTCTTCATCAACTCTAAAGAAACTTATAAAATCAAGCCAGGTAGTGATAGCATGACGATGAAGTTGTGGTCTGATGTTTACGAATGGAAAGATGGTTTTACGGACAAATATGAGGAAGGTTATTTTGAACCAACAGAAGATGGAAAAGTTAGGCGCATCGGCGATACGGATACTTTTATTCGTAAGGTGGGTAGCTCATTCAGTCTGAGCTTATCTTATAATTTTTAATAAAGATTTAAAACATTAAATGATGAAAACGAATAAACTATTCCTGGGCTTTATGAGCGTTATGCTGCTGGCACTGGCCGCCTGTGAGAAGTCAGAACAGTTTTATAAAGATGAGCTGTATGGGATTAATCTTACCGGCTACAACGGCAGCGGAGATACCCTGATTACAAAACTGGGCGATATTACTTTCCCTGATGGAATATTACCCAATGCCAGATTTGAGCAAAATAATGCCTATATGTTCCAATCAACTGAAAATAAAATCAAGCTTAGGGTTATGGAAAAAGCTTCTGGAAAAGTCGTGTTAGAGAAAGAACTTCATAAAGAAGAAGGTAGCGCAAAGGTAAATTTTCTATATATGGATGGAAAGGTTGGTCCTATGCCAGATAAACCAGAGGTGGAAAAGGATAAAATTAGCCTGGTGTATATGTTCCAGCCAACCTTGACCAATTACACGGAACCTGTCGACTTTGTGATCGGGAAATACTATGTGACGCCGCAGGTTTTTGAGGAGCTAGCCAGACTGAAAAACGTAAAACCTTACGAGTTCAGTACAGCGGTTAGTATTCCTACATTTTCTACGGCTAGACAAGAATATAATGGGGTGATGACTTCAGTGTCGTTTAGTGTGCGCATTTATAAAGCGGGTACCAATGTGCCTTACATTGATGGCACCAGTTATACCTGGAATGCATTAAACTCTACTGCGCCGAAACCTTCAGCATCTGCTGCATCGTCCAAACTTTACATCTTCTCTGAAAGTCCTTTGGGAAATATCATGAGATTCTCTACCCGATTAGAACTATAAAAAAAATGAAAAAAATCATGATGAATATAAAAAGATTAGCGCTTTTTACCGCGCTGGTAATGGCCCTTTCGGCCTGTAACAAAGACGAGCTCAGTACCAGGGCAGTAAGCGTACAGGTTAGAGGTTATAACATTGGCAATAGTGAATTAGAGCTAACCATTGATACTGTGGTTTATGATAAGTTTAAAACTGCCCCCAACACTTTGTTGAACTTTGGTAAGGTTTACACTTATTCTTCCAGCAAGGAACAGGCTTTGTTAAAGATCAAAGATGTTACGACAGGAAAAGAAGTATACCAAAGCCAGCTTGAACTCAATGCAGGAGGATTGGAACAGTTCTTCCCCTTTGTATATATCAATGGGGCTGCTCTAGAGATCAAAGCTCCGGCAGCAGATCCTTCAACCAACAAAATGGCCTTTTATATCTATTATCCGCAAAGTAATGATCCCATGGATATTTACATGAAGAATAAAAATGGAGATATTGTTTATATCGCCAAAAATGTTGTACCGGGTACCTGGGGCTATTCAGATTATGTAACTACAACGGGTTTTACGAGTGCCGAGGATAATTATGATTGGTTTTTTGTGAAAGCAGGCACTACAAATCAATGGGCCTTTAATGATAGCGAATGGATGAGCCAGTTTTCTACCGGCACACTTTTTATGCCTAAAAAAGGCGAAAAGGGTAGGGTTCAAACTTATTTTGTGACCCCGGCAAGTAATCAGTTGGATGTGGTTAGCTTGTTTAAAGGTGTAAACTAATGAAAACGGATTAACAAGGATTGAACAAGGCTTTGATGATTATGCCAATCATCAAAGCCTTGTTTGTATCATCAAAAATCCTAATGTGTCAATTTTCCGATCATTACCAGGTCGGTAATAATTGAACCATCCTTATCTGGAGAACTAAACCGTGTTAAATTTATAACCTCGAAATTATTCTCCCGGAAGGCTCTTGTTAAATCATCTTCCCGATGATAATTTACATACACTTGATCACCTGAACTTGATATTTGAAATCTCGATTTGGTGTTTTCATCCTCTTCCATGGTGCTCAAATAAAACACACCATTGGGCTTTAATAAGCCGGATACGTTAGCTATCAGTTCACTAGCTTCTTTTGGTGTTAAATATGGCAGGCAAAAGCCACACATTACTCCTTCAAATCTTTTTTCGATGTTGGAGATTTCACGGCAATCCATTAGCTGAAACTTGGCGCCAGGGTTATTATTTTGTGCAAGTCTGAGCATATTCGGCGATAGATCGATTCCCAATACATCATAATCCGGTTTTCTATCCAATAAGTATCGGCTGATATTTCCAGGACCGCAGGCTATATCTAAAATGGCTGCGTTGTTGATGGTTATGTTATCGCAGAAGATATTGAAGGTGCCAGCAAACAGACTGACATCCATGAATTTATCCTGGTATATTTTTGCAGATTTGTCAAATGCATCAGCAGCATCTAATATTTTCATAACATTACTTTTTTAAATTTTTCAATGGAACGCAGCAATCAGGGCTTCGCCCATCCAGCGACTCATGATATTGAATACTAGCGTATAAGTACAAGATAACCAAAATACGGTCCTGTAACAACCAAATCATCTATTTATTGGGTATATGGGGGCATGTGTTGAAGAACGTCGGACAACTCTGTTAGCCAACAGATTTGTACTATAAGTGAGTGATCGGCCAGAACTCCTTAAAAATGGTACGAAATTGGTTATGATTTGAAGAGGTCGACCAAATTATTTTGGGCGAATCGGTAGTATTAGCATTTAGTTATCAGGAACTCGAAAATGAGTAGAGTATTTACAATTGCAGCGGGACTTCAAAATCTTGGTGCCTTAAAAACAGGAGGCCAAGGTTCGGTGTATAAAGGGAAAAGGATGGGTGCAATTTATTCGGCAATCAAATTGATGCCTACGCCTATACATACTGAAGACGAGACTGACAAAAATTATCGGAATTTTAGGAATGAAGTAACCAAGCTCCAAAAAGTAAACGAAAATCCATGTCCCAATGTAGTGAAGATAATGAGTTGGGGCATTACCGATAGCGGTTCTTTTCCGTATATAGAAATGGAATATATAGAGGGGCCAGACCTCTCTGAACTTTTACAACCCCCGAACCCACGAGCTTTCGCTATTAAAGAGCTGGTTAAAGTTGCCGATCAGCTGGCCAACGCCATTGCACATTGCCATCAAGTTGGCGTAAAGCATGGCGATATCAAGAGTAATAATGTAAAGTACAATGTGTATACAGGCAATTATGTGCTACTTGATTTTGGTTTGGCCATTATGAGCGAAGAGCAGCGTAGAACCAGTATCCGCCATGCGGGAGCCGTCGAATTTATGGCGCCAGAGCAGCATGAAGGGAAGATGTTAATGCAAACTGACATTTACAGCTACGGGATCATTTTATATGAACTTTTAACAGGTCAGGTGCCATTTCCTTTAAATGGGGATGGTGATACCGGTCGTAATTCGGTAATGCTGGGTCACATGGAAGGGCAAATTCCAGATTTGATTAAATTAAGGAAAAAAAATCTGGAAAGCACCTTGTCAAAGGAGGACTTAAATATCGGGCTACAAGTACCTGCCTGGTTATTAGCCGTGATTTATAAATGCCTCGAGAAAGATCCGGCACAACGGTATGCCAATGGTGTTGAACTAGCAGCCGCCATTACCCATGGAATAGTGCTCTCTGTGCAGCAACATCCTGAGGGGGGGATAATTGATAATGCTAAACTGATCGCATTGCTGAATTTAACTAAACCGCTTGCCCATGAGGTGACAAAAAAGCACGCATATGGAAATGAAGTGCGTTTGTCGAAAAAAATCATAGTTGGTTTAGTTGTGGCGATTGCACTTTTAACGACCTTTTTGTCTTATCTGTTTTTACCAAAAGAGAAAGTGATGGTAAGTTATGCAGTAGCCAATGCGAAAGCCTTTGAACCACCCTTTTTATTCTATAATAGCCTGTATTTTGAACGAATATTGAAAGAGAGGGAAGATAGTATTCGTTTAGAAAAACTTAAACGCTCCGAAAAATCGAATCTGGCGAAGGAAATGAAAATGCAGGATGAGAAGAAAAAAAAGAGGAAAAAATTTTTAGGTATATTTTGAGCTTTTTTTGAGGCCATCGACAATGTAGATAACGAAGTTTATACTTTGTAATCAAGGCATCTCAACTAGTTCTTCATTTTTGCAAGTCTTTCCAGATCCAGTACCGTAATGATCTTCCCTTGACGGTCAATTAATTTTTCATTGTGGAAATCTGATAGGGTTCTACTTACCGTTTCTGTAGCCATGCAGGCCATGGCTGCTAGATCTTCCCTCGCAATGCTGAAAAAATCTTTTTTTATAATTTGCTGGTGATACAGGCGAAGAATGGCTCCGGCCATTTTTTTTCTGACCGAATCATAAGCCAGTTGCAGTAGTTGTTCTTCTTTTTCTTGGTTGTCACGAGATAAAAGATGAATGAACTTTTTTGCTACTTCGGGATAAAGGTTGATTACTTTTTCAATTTCTTCCAGAGGGATCAAACAAAGTATACTATCTTCTATTGTGGTAGCAGTATCGGTATAAGCATTTTTGCTTAAAATGGCACTGATGCCAAGGTAATCTCCTGTGCCATACATGCCGGTCATGAGTTCACGTCCATCTTGTGAAAGTTTGATCGTTTTAACTTTACCCTGAATGATCAGGTACAAACCCTTACCATGATCCCCTTCGTAGTAAAGCACGTGGTTTTTACAGAATTCAAGGCTTTTATGGCCGGCAATGATCCTGGCAAATTCTGCCAGCCCATCTGTTTTGGAAACCAGTACTTTGAACTCTTCTGTTGTACTTTTATTTTGAAGTTGCAGGTAGGCCTGTTTTCTCAGTCTGACATCAATAGCATTGAGCAGTTCAATGTCATCAAAGGGTTTGGTCAGGTAATCATCTGCGCCCATCTCCATTCCTTTGCGCAAGTCGTTGTGCTCAGCTTTGGCTGTTAAAAAAATAAACGGAATTGAGGCCGTTTCTACATATCTGTTGAGCATATATAATACCCCGTACCCGTCAAGTTCAGGCATCATGATATCGCAAAGAATGATGTCTGGAATATGTTTTAAAGCCATTTCTACGCCAACCTTACCATTGTCAGCTTCAAAAACCGTGTATTTGGCCATTTCCAGGATCTCAACTATGTTCTCCCTTATGGCATCGTGATCTTCAATGATCAATATTTTTTTGTTCATGATTGTGGAAATGTGAGGGTAAAAAGCGTACCCCGGTTAATTCTGCTTTTGAAATCTACTTTACCATTCATTAGATCGGTGTACCTGGAAAGTATACTTAATCCAAGTCCGTTACCAGAGATCTTCCCTGTATTGTGAGCTCGGAAAAACGGTTCACAAAGATGTTTCTGGTCTTCAATAGGTATCCCGATGCCATTGTCACAAATTCTGATGGTGCAGTTGTTTTCATTGATTTTGGTGTAGAATTGTATGGAACTTTCTTCGCCAGAGTATTTTATAGCGTTATCAATGAGTATAACGATGCAGTTTTTTAAGAGCGTTTGATCTAGTGTGATCATCAATTCCGAGCCTCTATGCACGAAAACTATTTTCTGTCGCCCTTTTAATGCGATCTGCATCTCTTCAGTAATTTCTGCAGCCAATTCCGCCAAATTAAAATGGCTGAATTTGGCCTGTACTTTCCCTGTATCCAATTTTTCGAGGGAAAGGAAATCATTCAGGATTGCAGTAACATTCTGTACAGCATCCTTTATCTTGCCGACATGTTTGCCGATATTGGGACTTTCGAAAGGAAGCGCATAGCGTTCAATAAGTGATACCGAAAGCTGTACCATACTCAGAGGTGTGCGGAATTCGTGTGATGCAATGGAAACAAACCTACTTTTAAGTTTACCCAATTCCTGTTCTTTTGCCAGTGATAAGCTCAATTCCTGTTGCGTTTGTTCCAAAGTAAAAACTGTATTATGTAAGTTTTTAATAGAGCGGTTCAATTCAGCTTTTGTCCGCTCTAAGGCATCAACGGTTTCCCGGAGGGAAACCGTACGCTCTTGTACCTGATCTTCCAGCGAGCTTGCATAATCCTGAAGTTGTGATTCGGCTTCTTTTTCCCTACTCAAGTCATGAATAAAACCAGCATAAATGATCCTTCCAGAATACCTGACTTCACTGACACCCAGCCTAAAAGGAAACTGACTTCCATTTTTTCTCATGCCAGTCAATTCTCTGCCAATACCAATAATGCTGGCGGTGCCAGTTTTTTTATAACGAAAAAAGTAGCCGTCATGAGACCCGCGGTCGGGTTGTGGCATTAACATAGATATATTTTTTCCAAGTACTTCTTGCTCGGTATAGCTGAAAAGTTTGCAGGCAGCGGGATTAATGGATTCAATTACCCCTTGGTCATCTATTGTGATCAGACCGTCTATCGCATTGTCGATAATCGCTTTTAGCAAAACGGTATTTTCCATAAAAGGGGTACAGATCATACTAACCTGCTTTATACCAACAGTCTGTAGGTCGTTTTGTTTTAATTATATGGATGATGAGTATCTTCTCTGTAGATGATTCACATCATTTCCGGTGTTGGCGATTACACGGACCTTTATGCTTTATCCACCAAATAAACAATCCACATTATGGCTATACAAACCATTAATCCTTTTAGTAACGAACTTATTAAAAGTTTTCGGGAAATGTCTCCGGAATTGGTTGCGGTCGAAATTTCTATCGCCGATGAAACTTTCCAAAGCTGGCGTAAAACCAGTTATGCACAACGGGCAGATCTCCTACACAGTGTCGCAAAATTGATGCGGGAGCAAAAAGATCAACTATCTAGATTGATTACATTGGAGATGGGTAAATTAATCGCTCAAAGCCATGGAGAGATCGCCCTTAGCGCTGATATTATAGACTATTACGCTACAAATGGGGAAGCCTTCCTAAGTGATCAAAAGTTGGAAACTGAATATGGTGAAGCTTATATTAAGAGCACTCCAATTGGTGTGCTACTTGGAGTTGAACCTTGGAATTTTCCTTTTTATCAGGTCGCTCGTTTTGCTGCACCTAACATTATGGCAGGTAATGTTGTGTTAGTTAAACATGCTTCGAATGTTCCGCAATGTGCATTGGCAATTCAGGAGTTGTTTGCACAGGCTGGAGCACCAAAAGGTCTATATACAAATTTATTTGTCAGCGGAAGCCTTATAGATGATGTAGTAGCTGATCCACGGATTAAAGGCGTTTCTCTTACCGGAAGCGAAACCGCAGGTGCAAGTATTGCCGCTGTTGCAGGAAAATTTCTAAAGAAGTCGGTGCTTGAACTTGGCGGCAGCGATGCCTTTATTGTTTTGGAAGATGCGGATCTGGATAAAGCGGTGGATTGGGCTGTTATAGGACGCATGAACAATACGGGCCAATGCTGTGTGGCTTCAAAAAGGATTATTGTACTGGAAGCAGTTGCTGATGAGTTTTTGGATAAGTTCAAGGCTAAACTGACTGGGTTAAAGGTTGGAGATCCGATGGATGAGGACACCGAATTAGGCCCTTTAAGCTCAGAAGGAGCTGTTATACATTTGATTGAACAGGTACAGCGAAGTGTAAGGGCTGGTGCAAAGGTATTGTTAGGTGGTAAACTGATTGATCGAAAAGGTGCATTTATAGAGGCTACCATATTAGGTGATGTTAAACCTGGCATGGCAGCGTATCATGAGGAATTATTCGGGCCGGTAGCTTCATTTTACAGCGTTAAAAATGAGCAGGAGGCGATTGATCTCGCAAATGACTCAGCTTTTGGTTTAGGTGGGAGTATTTTTACCAATGATATCGAACGCGGAAAACGCTTGGCCGAACAGATTGATACCGGTATGGTATTCATCAATCATCCAACCTGGACCCAGCCTGATCTGCCTTTTGGCGGAACTAAGGGGTCCGGATATGGAAGGGAATTGTCCAGCCTAGGCATACAGGAATTTGTCAATAAGAAACTGATTCGAATCAGCAATTTAACAGACCCTTTTTAGTCGACCGGAATTTTTAAATGTCTGCAGATGATCTATATCATCACAACTGATGATGGCGGTCATTAGAAAAGTAAGGATGATGCCTCATCTTTGAATAAATGGGGCGTATGCCACTCCGATGATATTGTTTATAAAAGATTAAGCAATCAATTAACGTATTTTTAGCACTCAAGATGTATGTCATTTACAATAGATAATTTTGATCTTTCTGTTTTTTTTAAGGAG
Source organism: Pedobacter sp. ok626 (assembly GCF_900100435.1). Classification (GTDB taxonomy): domain Bacteria; phylum Bacteroidota; class Bacteroidia; order Sphingobacteriales; family Sphingobacteriaceae; genus Pedobacter. The sequence goes on from NZ_FNEX01000006.1 coordinate 149,409, forward strand.
ATACCTTGTGTCGTTTTTAGAATTCAGGAAGATGAAGGCCGTTTTTCTTTTTCATTTGTCAGCGCTGCAATTGAACGGGAATTGGAACTGAATCCAATTTTATTGATTAACGATATTGAAATATTGTTGGATCTTTTGTCCCAGCAGCATAGGGAATCATTTCTAAGTTCATTGGAAAACGCAGTACATCAGTCAATCCCCTGGAAATGGGAAGGCTATTTTAATTTACCTTCAGGTAAGAAAAAATGGATACAAGGTTTGGGCGAAATAAGCCGTTCAAGTAAGACTACTATTGATTGTTTTTTTAAGGATGTTACGACAGAAAAGCACACCTTCGATATGTTTACTGAAACGGGTAAACTCACTAAAACGGGTTCTTGGGAGCTGGATTTACCTACGAATCACCTTTTCTGGTCTGATGAGGTATATGTAATCCATGAGGTTGAACCGAAAATAGTACCTGAGTTAGATAATGCACTTAATTTCTATTCTGCTGAAGGTAGGGAAATGATCATCAATCTAATGGGAAAGGCGGTAAAAAGTGGAGAGTCCTGGGATGTTGAAGTTTCTTTTGTGACCGCCAGAGGTAATGACAGGTGGGTTCGGACATCAGGAAAAGCTGTGTTCGAAAATGGAATTGCAGTTAAGCTGCATGGGATAATTCAGGACATCACAGAGAAGCGTCTTTCCGAAGAAATCCTCAGTGTGATCTTTAAACATTCAACTGATGCTCATTTTTTGTTTGGAACAAAAGGGATAATTGACTGCAATGATGCGGCTATTGCGATGTTGAACTGTAGCAATAAAGCGGAATTACTCGCTTGTCACCCGGCAGATTTTTCTCCTAAGTATCAGCCAGATGGTAGGCTTTCAAGTGAAAAGTCTTTGGAAATGGACAGCCTGGCCTACAAAAATGGCTATCATCAATTTGAATGGCTGCATAAGCGGATTAACGGAGAGACTTTTACAGTACTGGTAACATTAAAACCTGTAAACATAAATAGTAAAACTGTACTGTTAACTGTATGGCACGATATTACAGAACAGAAATACCGGACAGAATTAATCAAGCTCAATCAGATATTACTTTCCGACACCCAGGAATTGACACACAGCGGGAGCTGGGAGGCTGATCTGCTTACGGGCAAGAACTATTGGTCTGACGAAGCCTTCCGTATTTTTGGATTGATTCCAGAAAAGGAAGGACCAAATACCCTCAGTTTTGGAAGAATGATTCATCCTGATGATAAGGAAACTTATAAGCGGGTAGTTCAACATACAATTGATGAACGAGTTACCTCTGATTTTAATTTGCGTATCATTTTATCTGACGGACAAATCAGGTATATCCGTGCCATAGGTAAGCCACTTATTAATGAATCAGGAAAAGTGACCAAACTGTACGGTGCCATAATCGACATAACTGCCCAGAAAAATGCAGAGAATGAGTTGATCATGGCGAAGGATCTCGCTGAACAAGCTGCGACTGCAAAATCGCAATTCCTGGCTACCATGAGTCACGAAATCAGGACCCCTATGAATGCTGTAATTGGTTTTACCAATTTGCTTTTGCTGAAAGATCCCAATCCTGAGCAACTGGAATACTTGAAAGTATTAAAATTCTCAGGCGACAATTTATTGGTATTGATCAACGACATTCTTGATTTTAGCAAAATGGAAGAAGGGAGGGTAACCTTTGAGATGATTGATTTCAGTATACCTGAATTGCTAAAAAATATCCGCCTTTCATTATTGGAAAAAGCCTCTGAAAAAGGGCTGGAATTGACGCTGACCATAGACGATGAGTTATCAGAGGCCGTTATGGGTGATCCTGTTCGTCTGGGACAAATCTTAACCAATCTGATCAACAACGCTATTAAATTTACAGCTAAAGGCAAGGTCAGCATTTCTGCTGTTTTTGTTAGCAGAAACAAGGTTCAAACCATCATCGATTTTGAAGTGACTGATACTGGTATTGGTATACCGAAAGATAAAATGGAATTCATCTTTGAAAGATTTACCCAGGCAAATGAGGATACCAACAGGAAATATGGTGGAACCGGCCTGGGACTGGCTATTACAAAGAGACTTATTGAGCTACAGGGAGGGAATATACAGGTAGAGAGTACGCCTGGGCTTGGTTCCAGTTTTAAATTCGGTTTGAGCTTTAGAAATGGTAGTAATGAGTCAATTATTGCGGGGGAATCAATTCCGGTAAAAGCTTTGAAGAATTTAAAGGGAATTAAAGTACTGATGGCCGAAGACAATGAAATTAACGTAATTTTAGTAAAACAGTTCATGAAGCTCTGGCAGGTAGAGTGCGATGTGGTAGGAAATGGCTTGCTTGCTTTACAACAGGTACAAATAAAGGACTATGATATGGTCTTTATGGATCTGCAGATGCCCCTGATGGATGGATACCAGTCTGCAACAGCTATCAGAGCCTTGTCCGGAGACAAATTTAAGCGGCTACCCATAATAGCGCTGACTGCGTCAGCCATGTTGGATGTTCAATACAAAGCATTTGATTCGGGTATGAATGATTACATCAGTAAGCCGTTCAAGCCTGAAGAACTTTACAATAAGATAGGAATTTACGGTGATATATCGAAATGACTAACAAATAAACATTCCGAATATCAAAATATTTTATGACTTGAAAAACGGAAAGCTAAGACGGAGGCGTAAAAGCAAAATGCCGGAGGAATCTTCTCCGGCATCTCTTTTACCTAATAGGTAGGGCTGTACTATTTATTGAAAAAACTATAGCTGATACCGAGCTCGTAATCGCCGGTGGTATAACCTTGCAAAGGTGATGTATTGGTGGTATACATGCCATTAACGGCCAGTCTGTTGTTCCAGTTAATACCTATTCCAAAGGTGGCGCTCCTTGCGCTATGGTAAATGGCAAGCATATTCACCTTACTAACTGTAGGAGAACTGAATTCAAAATTTACACCTACATCCAGCAAATTGCGATACCCGTTTACACCGCGATAAACTACCTTCGGTTCTACTGTTGCAAAACTTATTGGTATTTGATAACTGACAGCTGTGAAGAATATCGGTTGGTCTGAAGCATGATAGCTGTCTTTTTTAAGCAAGCGCTTCAAATTGGTTATAGCCCCCTGTACTTGAAGTTTGCTGGTTCTGTAAGCCATTCCAAAATCTGCATCCAGGTAGGTCTCACGAAGGTTTACCGCATATACGTCCAGGTCGTCCTGATCACCACGCAGCTCGGCCATATTAACGTCGTCATCAGCAAATGAGACAGAAAGGCCAAAATCAAGGTGCTGGTTGTCAGCATTAAGTGGAAGGTGATAGGCAAATGAGGTCGCTGCACGGGTACGTTTAAGCAAGCCCGCACGATCATTATAGACCTGCAGGCCCAATGCAGCCTTGCCGGCAAAGCCATAGTCCGCCGTTACAAATTGGCTAAGCGGTGCACCAGGCATGGAGCTAAACTGTTGGCGTATGCCTGCATTTAAAGTCAGCTGCTGTTGCAACCCCGCCATTGCAGGGTTGGCCAGATACTGGTTCTGATAATATATCGCACTCATAGGATTGAGCTGGGCGCTGCTTTTTGCAAAAGGAAAAATTACAAAAAGCAACACAATATATTTATTTACTATTTTCATGTCCGATGTATTAATATTTTCTAACAATAGATATAAATCCTCTTTTCGGTTTCACACCTTTACCCAGGTCTATGATGTAATAATAGGTCTCCTCATGGAGCGGTTTGCCGTTTAGTGTACCATCCCAATCATTGGTATAGCCTCTCTTGCTATAAATGGCTCTTCCTGCACGGTCAAAAATGCGGACCTCATTGTTTGGATACATATCAATATTCTGAATCACAAAGAAGTCGTTTTTGCCATCGCCATTAGGGGTAAGCACGTTATTGGCTACCAGGTTATAATCTTCAATTACGGTGATAGTAATAGATTGTGTGCTGGTACAACCGGCGGCGCTGGTACCCGTTACGGTATAAGTGGTGGTTTGCGTAGGGCGTACAGTAAGTGTAGCCGAATTTCCTCCACTGATCATACCGGCAGCATTTGTCCATGTATAATTCGCCGCGCCGCTTGCTTTAAGTTCAAGGGTTTGTCCTTTACTTACACTTGTCCCCGGTGTGGATTCTATAAGCAGCTGCGGAAGTGGAGAGGCGAGCAGTGTAAAGCTGCGGCTGAAGGTATCTGCCCCTCCGTTTAATGTACCACCATTGTCTTTAACCGTTACGGTAATCAATGCCGTTCCGCCGGCACTATTGTTTAGACTGTAGTTCAGCATGGCATCGCCACCTACAGGTTGCGTTACTGAAAGCCCCGAGAATAAGCCCGGATTGTTGCTGCTTACACTTAAGGTAACAGTTTGGTTTGTTTCTGTGCCTGCAGTAATACCACTTAGCGCAACAGTTTGCATAGCATTGGTAAAACAGATCGCCTGGTTGTCAATGGTACCAAGTGTCGGTGCAGTATTAGGCGGTACCAGAACAGTTAATACCTGTGTTACATTTGCAGCGGCATGATAAATGGCGTTACCAGACTGTGAAGCGGTGATATTGGCTGTACCTACACCTACAATGGTAACTATATTGCCTGAAACTGTGGCTACTGATGGATTGGAACTGGTAAAAATAACCGGGTTTCCGGAAGAACCACCAGTGGCGCTGAGTGTAAATGCCGGATCACCAAACGTTTTAAGCGGTAAAGCTGCGAAGGTGATCGCCTGATCCATCTTATCGTCATCCGTAATGTTGGCCGTAGCCCTGGCATTGGTTGTAGATGGGGTCAAACTAAAGCTTGCTGACGTTCCGCCGGTTAAGGTTAAGATTACCGTCTCCGTTGGTTCATAAACATTATCATCCATCACCAATAACGGTACATTTACCGAACTTTGTCCTGCCTGGATGGTTGCCCTGCCCGAAAGCGTGGTATAATCTGTTCCTGCAATAGCCGTACCTGTTACCGTGTAATTTACGGTAATGTCTTCTGATACGGTGATACCTGCTGGCAAGTTAATATTAAAGCCGCCGTCTGTTGCTGGTTCAGTCGCATCCGAAGATTTTGCAATGGTCAATACCAAATTTCCTGGGGTATTGTCATCATCTGCAATGTCTATGCTTTTGCTGCTACCTCCAGTAAATACCAGGCCGGTTGCAGTTCCAGAAGTAACGGCAAGGGTTACGCGCTCTGTACCTTCAACCTCCTGGTCATCTATTACCATGAGCGGTACATCTACATTGTTTTGACCTGCCGGGATAGTTACCACACCAGTAAGTGTAGCATAATCTTTTCCAGCAATGGCTGTACCAGTTACCGCATAATTCACAGTAATAGCTGTTGGTACAGTGATGCCGGCTGGTAAGGCAATGTTAAAGTTACCCTGGCTTGCTGGTTCTGCAGCATCCGCAGTTTTGGTTACATTCAATACCAAGTTTGCTGGAATATTCTCATCATCGGCAATTTTCACCGTTACATTACCCGTAGCGGTATAGGCAAAGCTATTACTACTACCTCCAGTAAGGGTAAGTACTACGGTTTCTGTTTGTTCAATCAGTTGATCATCAATCACACTGATAGGAATGATGACGTTGTTTTGCCCCGCCGGGATTACCGCCCTGCCACTTAAAGCAGTATAGTCAACGTCAGCCGTAGCTGTACCTGCAACGGTATAGTTCAGGGTAATGTCTTCTGATACGGTGATACCTGCTGGCAAGCTGATACTAAAGCCGCCGTCCGTTGCTGGTTCAGTCGCATCCGAAGATTTTGCAATGGTCAATACCAAGTTTTCTGGGGTATTGTCATCATCTGCAATGTCCATGCTTTCGCTGCTACCTGCAGTAAATACCAGGCCGGTTGCAGTTCCAGAAGTAACGGCAAGGGTTACGCGCTCTGTACCTTCAACCTCCTGGTCATCTATTACCATGAGCGGTACATCTATATTGTTTTGACCTGCCGGGATAGTTACCACACCAGTAAGTGCAGCATAATCTTTTCCAGCCGTAGCCGTACCAGTTACCGCATAATTCAGGGTAATAGCTGTAGGTACAGTGATGCCGGCTGGCAAGGCAATATTAAAGTTACCCTGACTTGCTGGTTCTGCCGCATCTGTGGTTTTGGTCACGTTCAATACCAGGTTTGCTGGAATATTCTCATCATCGGCAATGTTCACCGTCACATTACCCGTAGCGGTATAGGCAAAGCTATTACTGCTGCCTCCAGTAAGGGTAAGTACTACGGTTTCTGTTTGTTCAATCAGTTGATCATCAATCACACTGATAGGAACTATGACATTGTTTTGTCCTGCCAGGATGGTTGCATTGCCCGAAAGCGTAGCATAATCCGTTCCCGGGCTTGCAGTACCCGCCACCGTATAAGTAATGCTGATGTTTTCCTTAGCGGTAACTCCTGTAGGTAAAGCTATGTTTACACGACCCGAAGCACTTGGCTCTGCAGCATCGTTTAATTTAGTGATACCAAGGTTGAGGTTTGAAGGGATATTATCGCTATCAGTGATATTCATGGTAGCGCTAGCGTTGGTTACACTTGGTGTAAAGGCAAAGCTGGTAGAGTTGCCACCTGTAATGGTCAAGATCACCGTTTCGGTACCTTCTATGATCTGATCGGTTAGGGCATTTACTGGTATTTTTACTTCATGATTACCTGCTGGGATCACTACCGACCCACTTAAACCTGTATAATCTGTACCGTTAATTGCTGTACCCGCTAAGGTGTAATTCACTGTAACTGCTTCAGTTGCCGTGGTCGTTGTCCCTGGCAAGCTGATGGTAAATTCTCCATTGGTACCACCTTCAACCGCATCAGCTGTTTTAGTTACTGCAAGCACCAAATTGGCTGGCAAATGATCGTTATCTATAATGTTAGCCGTGGCAGCACCGCCAAATGTATAAGTAAAGTTAGGTGACGTTACACTAGCGATGGTGATGGTTACATTTTCTGTACCTTCAATAATTTGATCATCAATAATACTGGCTGCAGTGGCTGCTCCTCCAGTAGAACCCGTAGAAATGGTAGCTGTACCGCTAAAATGTGTTGACGAAAGCGGAGTATAGTCTACGTTTTTTACCGCAGTACCCGTTATTGTATAGTTAATGGTGATGTTTTCTGAAGAAACCACTCCCGTTGGTAAATTGAAATTGAACCTCATGCTACTACCACCTTCTTCTCCATCTCGAAATGCCGAAGCGTTGACTACTCGATTGGCTGGGATATCATCATCGTCGGCAATGTTTAGTGTCACTGGTGTCGGGTTAACTGCAATAGCAAAACCAAATCCAGCAGTATTTGTTCCCGAAAGTGCCATTCTTACCGTTTCCGTAAGTTCAAGAATCTTGTCATCAATTACCTTTACTGGTACGTCTACATAGTTTTGACCTGCCGGAATAACTATAGTTCCAATAGATTGATAATCGGTACCAGTGGTGGCTGTACTACCATTGGTTGAGCTAGTCACGTTAATGTTAAACGGACAAAGGATATTTGGAGGCAAGCTCACACGGAAATTACCATTTGTACCTGGCTCCGCAGCATCAGCCGTTTTAGTAAGGGTTACCAACCTGTTTGCAATAGTATTGTCATCATCGGTGATATTCAAGCTTGTTGATTTTTGGGCCGCAACGCTGGTGATAGGGAAAGCAAAGCTAGCCGAAGCGCCATCCGTTAAAGTGACAATAACGGTTTCTGTTGCTTCCATATAATAATCATCTATCACCTGTACGTTTAAAGGCACACTGTTTTGCCCTGCCGGGATCACCACCGTACCACTTAAAGTGGCATAATCAGTGTTAGCCGTAGCTGTACCTGCAACGGTATAGTTCACGGTGATGTCTTCAGCCGAACTCATGTTTGTTGGTAACTGAATATTAAAGGCACCATTGCTTGCTGGTTCTGCAGCATGCGCCGTTCTCACAATGCTCAATGTTCTCTTCGCATCTACGTTCGCATCGTTGTCAATAATGTCTACCGTAGCGGTTGCACTGCCCGTTGCAGCGGTGTAGGCTCCGAGCGTACTTGTACCACCTGTAATGGTTAGGATTACAGTTTCTGTGGGTTCTATTACACCATCATCTACTGGTATTACGCTTACTGATACATTATTTTGGCCAGTAGCAATGGTTGCTGTTCCGGTTAATGCCCCATAATCAGCCCCACTTGTAGCGGTACCACCCAGAGTATAGTTCACCGTAATTGGTGTACTGGCAAGTATATTGTCAGGAAGTTTGATGCTGAAACCGCCTGTTGTGCCACCCTCTGTAGCATTGGCCATAGCTACTGCACTTAGTGTTCTGTTCGCAGCGGTATTGTCGTCATCGGCAATGTTCAACGTAGCTACACTTGAGCCGGAAGCCGCTGTATAACTGAAACTATTTGCATCGGTACCACCAGTCAAGGTAAGGATAGCTGTTTCTGTGCCTTCCATGATTTGGTCATCGATCACCAAAACAGGGATGGTTACACTGTTGGAGTTTGCAGGAAGGGTAACCGTAGAAACGGTATAGTCTGTATTACGAGTGGCTGTACCGCCTAAGCTGTAACTAAGCGTAATATCACTGCTCGACGTATAACCTGTAGGCAAATTTACGGTAAAGCTACCTGATTGATCTGGCTCTGCCGCATCGGCTGTTTTTACTACTGCCAATGTTCGGTTGGTAGTGGTAGCATCATTGTCGGCAACATTCACCGTAACGCTATTCAACAATGGATTTGGTGGGTAAGTAAATGCAGCACCCGCATTAAACGCACTGCCAGAAAGAAGCGTAAAGGTCATTGTTTCGGTGCTTTCGATGATCTGGTCGTCTAATACACGCACCGGAATGATCACATTATTTTGACCTGCAGGAATAGTGATGGTACCAAAGTTCTGGTAATCTAAACCCGCAATTGCTGTGCCTGATAAACGGTAACCTACCGTTATTGGGAATGCAGAGCTAACCCCACCAGCGAGTCTAATTATAAATGAACCGTCGCTTGTTGGCTCCGCAGCATTTAGTGGTGTAAGGAGCTCTAATTGGGTAGTGGATGTGGCATCCATGTCGACAATGGTTACCACCGCACCGTTGCCCGTTGGATCTATGGTATAATTAGTTGAAACTGAATTAGCCGCAACTAGATTAAGGATCACCGTTTCAGGACCTTCAACGGTAAGATCGGCAAGTGCATTTACATTAACAAAGACTTCATTACTACCTGCTGGAATAACAATATTAGCACCCACAATTGCGCCACTTAAGGTATAATCTGCAGGACGTGTGGCCGTACCGGTAGTGTTAAAGCTAATGGTGATATCTTCCGCACTGGTTACCCCTGGAGGTAATGAGATCCTGTATTGTCCGTTGGTGCCCCCTTCAATTGCATCCGAAACCTTAGTGAGTAATACCACGGTGGTATTGGCTGCCGCATCATCGTCTGCAATTTGAGCCGTAGCACTGGCACTTAAAGGCGATGGTGTAAAGCTAAAATTCGTTGAGCCAGCACCTGTAAGGGTTAAGGTCGCGGTTTCTGTTCCTTCAATAATCTTATCATCGATAATGATCATTGGAACTTCTACACTGTTTTGACCTGCTGGAATAACAATTGGACCAGTAATTGGTCGGTAATCTGCTCCTGAAGTTGCTGTACCTGATAAGGTATAGCTGATGTTAATGTTTTCAGAACTTAACACCCCTGCAGGTAAGCTGATGTTGAAACTGCCGTTGGTAGCTGGTTCTGCTCCATTTTGAGCGGTTACCGATAGTTGCCTGGTGCTAGCCGTATTATCGTCATCAGCGATATTCATGCTTGCGTTAGGCGCTGTTGGATTTGGAGAAAAGCTGAACACCGTACTTGCTCCTTGAGTAGCCACACCATTGGTAATGGTTAAGGTTAAGTTTTCCGTTTGTTCAATCAAGGCATCATTAATTACGTTGATTGGAACCTGTACACTGTTTTGACCTGCTGGCAGGGTAAGGGAGGTAGCAGATCCGCTGCTATAATCTACGCCATAAGTTGCAGAACCTGTAAGTGCATAAGTAACCGTAATAGGTAACGAGCTTACATAACCTGTTGGCAGGCTAATGGTAAAGCTGCTATTGGTAGTTGGTTCTGCCGCATTACCATTGCTGGTTACCGCAAGCAATCTTGTGGCTGCCGTATAATCATTATCGGCTTGTAAAAGTGTTGCTGCTCCATTAGTGGCATGAACACCAAAATTGCCCGCAGTGGGAGAGGTACCACCCGTAAGCGTTAAAATAATGGTTTCTGTCTGTTCTATAATTTGGTCATCAATGGCTTTTACGTTAATCACTACACTGTTTTGACCAGCCAAAATGGTGGCCGTACCAGATAGTGTTTCATAATCATCACCATTGGTGGCTGTTCCACTCATGGTATAAGCCACCGAAATGTCTTCCGGTGCCAGTACGCCTGTTGGCAACGCAATAGTGAAGGTTCCGGTATTACCAGGTTCGTTTACGTTCAATTGTGAGGTTACACTGAGCAAACGATTGGCAGGAATATCATCATCATCAGCAATTTGCACCGTGGCACTGTTGGCTGCAACATTTATGGTATAAGTATAATTGGTAGAAGTAGCGGTTGAAAGACTCACAATTGTCGTTTCTACACTTTCAATTTGTGTATCGTTGATTACATTAACAGGAACAGCTACACTGTTTTGACCTGCTAAAATAGTTGCGGTTCCCGTTAGGGCGGTATAGTCACTACCTGCGGTAGCAGTACCTGTAACCGTATAGTTAACCGCAATATTTTCTATGGCATTTACACCTGCTGGTAAACTAATGGCGAAAGCACCATGTGTAGCTGGTTCAGCCGCATCGGCAGTTTTAGTAATGCTCAATACGCGTTTTGTTGGATCAAAGGCATCTACTGTAACAGCATGTGTGCTGGTTACCGCACAGCCTCCTGTACCTGTTACGGTATAAATAATGTTAGCTGTTCCAGCCGCAACACCAGTAACCAGTCCAGCGGCATCGACCGTAGCTACGGCAGTATTGCTACTGCTCCAAACACCAGCTGCAGTAGCGTTGGTTAAAGTAATGTTGTCGCCTGCAAATACCGAGCTTGGTCCTGCAGTAGCAGCCACCGTTGGCATGGCATTTACGGTTAGGGTTTGTTGTAGCGTACCTACACAGCCGTTACCATTGGTTACAGTATAAATAATAGCTGCTGTACCTGCGGTAACTCCTGTAACTACACCAGTAGTGCTCACGGTAGCTACGGCAGTATTGCTGCTGCTCCAAACACCTCCTGTAGTGGTTGTAGTTAGGTTCGTTGTGGCACCCGCACATACATTTGCGTTACCCGTAATTGGGGCGATCACGACATCACTTCTGGTCAATACAATGTTATCCGGACGTGAACAGCCGTCAGGATAGCTTACTGTTATGGAGTAAGTTCCAGGACCTGCTGCTACCAACGTAGTACCCGTGCTGCCATCGCCCCAGGTAAAAGTAGCCAAAGGCGAAGCAAAGAAACCATCGGTTTTAATGGTGTAGGGGAATGCATCGGCACATAGGGTTTTATCTGGACCCAAACCGAGTATAGGAGTGGTATTGTTATAAGGTAAAATAGACCAGTTGGTGTTACCGCCAAGGTCTTCTGAATGTTCTAAGGCTTTGAATTGAGTATTTCCCGCATTACCTACTGCGGTAATGTTGCGCAACCTCACGTAATCAAATTCGACACTACCCGCAGTTTTGTTCACTGTGAAAGTACCAGCAGCTGAACTGCTGATTTCCGTGAGGTTACAAGGGGTACCGCTACCAAACCAGTCTTTGGTAATGGTGGTAGTAGAACCGCTTAGGAAAGTATAAATCCTGCCCGGGGCAAAAATCAATGTTTCGATGGTGTTGCCTGTACCACTAATGGAACCTCTTCCTCTATACTCCAAACGACCTATGGTATTGTTCGCACCAATATATGCTTGCGAGGTATTGGAGGCATTACTGAATAAAAGATCAGTAATGGTAGTGTTGAGGATCCCTACATTGGCAGAACTAGAGGTGAGCACATCTACTTTTTCGTATGTTCCGGCATTGGCCTTGAAGATACCTGCTTTTATGTTTGAGCCCGCAGCCTGTAAGGTTTTATTTGTACCGGTATATTGCCAGTTCGAAGTAATGTTGGCGTTCCTGATATCAAGACTGGTTGCTTGTGTGCTCGAGTTGTCCGTAATCACAGCCGCGGTGATGGTTCGTCCGTTTAGGTTAAGTTCACCGCTATTTAGGACTATTGCTGCATTCGTATTATTATAGTCTTGAAGGAAAGTTAAGCTACTACCAGGCTTGATAATGTCCATGCTGAAGGTGCCCAAACTAGCATTGTTAGGTGTAAAAGTAGCATTGCTTGGCCCCATAAAAGCAACCCTGATGTTCGGATTTAAAGCTGGGCTCAGCACCAAATTACCCCATATCTCTAAAGTAAGCGTGCCAGGTTTGGTAAATGTTGGCGCATTGCTAGCACCAGTCCAGTCCATATTGCGGCAATAAGCATTTCCTTGTGCAATGGTCACAGCACTACTACCCGCAGTAAAGCTGTTGGCATTAAAAAATACGTCGTTACTTACAGTTGGTACACAAGCACCACCTGCACCGCCACTAGTAGTACTCCAGTGTGCAGAGTCATTCCAGTCGCCAGAACCACCTACCCAATAACGTGGTCCGCCAGTGGCAGAAGTAAACACAAAACCAGTATTGCCGCCTGCGTCGGCACCCGCTACGGAGATTGGAACTCCAGTGCCGGTTGCGGTCATGTTTAGCAGGTAAACGTTATTAAAATCTTTCGTAGAGGCAGGTCCAAAGTTTAAGGTTGGGGAGGTGCCTTCGAAGCCTCTCATCTCTCCCAGGCCTTCGCAATCAGGATTATTGAAGCGGAAAAGCCCGTTAATGGTTTGTGTGTTACGGAAATTATAAGTGCGTGAGGGTGTCAACAATAGGTTAGTGATGGTGTTGTTACCCATAAAAGTTACCCCACCGCATCTTACGTCCAGGGTACCAATGGTGTTGCCGCCAGTACCAGTTGATGCAAATACTGAAGAAGTAGGGCTGGCATTGGTAAACACCAACTCGTTGATGGTAGTCCCTGTTATGCTAATGGCATTTAGAACGGTGTTACAATGTACCTTTGGATAGGACAATCCGTTTACCACAAAGTACACCTTAGCGGTGATGAAAGAACCGGCCGCGTTGTTGACAAAGGTACAGTTTCTTGAATCGTTCGCCCAGTCATTCACCGTGATGGTGGTATTGCTAAAATCGATGCTCCTTACATTAGTGGTTTGACTTCTGATCTCCGCAATGTCAATGATGCGTCCTGGCATTAAGAGTTTACCACTGGCCACTCTTAAACTACAAGCAGGAAAGGTCAGGTCGTCAAGAATAGTAAGCCCGCCATTTATACCCGTCTTATCTACATTGAATAAAGGGTTACCTAAGCTGGCTCCTTTAGATTTGAAGGTAGAGGCTTCGGTGCCTCTAAGCTGTATGGTACCTCTTAAGTATGGGGTATTCGCAGACGATAGTGTCAGCGTAGGATCTAATTCGATCGAACCCCATATTTCCATTGTATAGCCACCAATATCTAAAATAGGAGAATTGGCTACGTTAGTCCAGATCATGTCGTGACACCTGATGGTACTACTAGCCGTAACCGTTTTGTTCGCGCTGCTAAATCCGCTATTGGTATCAAATATCGCATTGTCTGTTGTAAACGGTACGCAAGCACCACCTGAACCACCACTGCTGTAGCTCCAGTGTGCTTTATCGTTCCAGTCGCCACCACCGCCAACCCAGTAGAGGGTAGCGTTGCCTCCCGTTCTCGGAGTAATGTTAAAACCAACATTGCTGCCACCGTCTTCACCTACTACGGTGATAGGGGCAATATTGCCCAAAGCGGTAAGGCTCGAAATTAAAACGTTTCGTATATCGGCCGTGGCTCCTGCATTGAAGGTAAGCTTAGCGTTAGCATCAGCCCCTCTTAATTCTCCCAGTGCATCGCAATCAGGCGTGTTAGCCTGCAATGAATTGGTGATGGTGTTATTGCCATGAAATATATAACCTTTTCCTGGTGCCAGTACCAAGGTACCTATCATGTTGCCTGCACCAGCAATACGACCTCCGCCCTTAAATTCCAAACGACCTATGGTATTACCAGCGCCTATCCTTTGAGTGCCTATTTGTCCTGCCTCCGCAGCTAATATGAGCTCATCAATGGTGGCGTTATTGATGTCCATATCAGGATTGTTTCTTGTCGCAACTACTTTCGCAAAAGTAAGACCTGCGGTGTTGAACATATCGGCAGTAATGGTAGAGCCTGTAGCTGTAAGTGTCATGTTTGATCCTGTCGACTCCCAGGTGGCGCCTACTGTAATGTTCGAATTGCTGATATTTAGGTTTCTCGCAGTTGTTCCATTTGATCCAAAATTGGAGATGGAATGATTGTTCCCTGATAGGTTTAAGGTTCCCGCTAGGAGCGTAAGGTTTTGAACAGCCAAATCAATTTTAATCTCATCCAAGAGCGTAAGCGAGCCAGCAGGTTTGTTAACTACAAAAGAGTTGTAATAACCTGCCTGATTAATCCTTGCGGCACCATTGGTACGGAACGTAGCATTGCTGTTCCCCGTAAAAGTGAGCGCCATGATAGCGTATCGTACTGAGGCTGTCAGCTCCAGGTTCCCGTTAATTTGTAACTGGAAACTGCCGGTATTCCTAAATACGGCTGTGGTGGTTACACCATTCCAGGACATGTTACGGCAGTAAGCATGTCCACCGGTAGGCAAAGTAACCAAGACGTTGTTGGCTAAACCACTGTTGGCGTCGAAATAAACATCGTCGCCTGTTCCGGGAACAATGGATTTGTTGGCCACACCACCGGAAGTGGATGCCCAATGGTTCAAGTCGGTCCAGTTACCAGCGCCGCCTACCCAATAGTAGTCGGCAGCGAAAGCACTAGACATGATCAGCATCAAAAGGCTGAGGAGAAGAGGTTTTTTCATTTTAAATTAGGGATAGGGTTTTATACAAGGGAAATGCGATGATCGGAAAACCGAGAGGAGAGAACGTACTGATTCCTTGCAAGATTCTAATACAATCGTACGAAATGCTTCGAATGATAAGGCTTTACACAAATGTGTAAACACAATAATTATTCTTTAATAGAGATATCCGCGGCCTTCTTTTGTAATGGGGACATCCTGTACAGGATATGACTGTTGTGATGATTGAGTTTGGAGCACATAAAGAAATAATTTAGATCAGCGTTGTTTAAGCGTTCACATCCGGAACACTTAGGCGTTTTTTTGGATTTATACGCAATTTACTGGCTATTAATAAGAAATATTATTTTTTTATTGTAAAAAAATAATTACAAATACTGTTTTAAAATGTAATTTTCTGTTTATCAGGTAAATAAAATTTTCTATACTCGCTTAGAAGTTTTATCCGGCAGGCATGATGAGTATCATTATAAAGCCTGTTCTCCGTCATTTAAAAAAGGAAATATTAGTCCAAGATTTACAGGGTATTTCATCGTCTGCTATTGCTGTAAAATGATTAAGATCCGAATTGCTATAAATCTTCTGAAAAGACCATTTCTCTTGCTGCTTTTATTCCTGTGGCCAATTTTTAGTTTTAAAAATATTAGCGCAGATCTTGAGAAATGGATTTTAACAAAACAATGCACACTTAAAGTAAACGGTAGCACCAATATCAACAAATTCAGCTGTATCATTCCTGAGTATACTCAACCGGATACACTGGTGTTTTACAAGAGGAATAAGAATGAGCTGATGAAGATTACAGGATCAATGGCTCTTGAGGTCCAAAAGTTTGATTGTAGGAATGCGATGATGACTAGTGATCTGAGAAAGACGCTTAAAGCTAAGGTCTATCCGAAGATTATAATCCGATTTCTCAATCTAAGTGGGTATCCAGACCCTTCTATGAAAGAACGTGCCATTAGTGGTGCAGTAACCATTGAACTTGCGGGAATAGTGAAGCGTTTTGAGGTAGATTATAAATACACCATGAACGGAGATGGGGCGCTTCAGCTGATTGGAACAAAACAAGTTAATTTCTCTGATTTCAATATTGAACCTCCGAGGAAATTAGGGGGAATGATTAAGACCAATAATGAGCTGAATGTCGAGTTTATGCTCCATATCAAAATATTAAATGAACTAAAATGAAGAAAATTATTTTTTCCGGACTGATCGTAGGTACTATACTTTTTATCCTGAGTTACGGTAGTTTGTACCTTGGAATAAGGTTTTTTCCAGGTCTATTTCTAGATTATAATAATCCCCTGTTTAATTCAGATGGAAACAGAGATGTACTATTCTATTTGCACGCCTTTGTATTCAGTTTTGCCTTATCCTGGTTTTGGGATCGCTTTAAGGGACTATTCAATGGAGCCTTTATGTTAAGAGGACTGGAATTCGGTTCTGTATATGCCCTAGTCGCTTTACTGCCGGTGATGTGGATCACATTTAGTGCAATGGATGTTACTGCATTGATGGTTCTCAGTTGGTTTCTTTACGGTTTCGCCCAGGCAATCATTGCCGGGATTTTATTTGCAAAGTTGAATCCTTAAGGGCTGCTTTTTTTAGGACCTGCTGCAACTGGTTGCCCCTCATCAATCAATTGGTTTTTATTTCTTTTTGAGAAAACTACATGCTCGGTTTCTTTGGGATTTAACAGGTTTATGATGAGGATCATTATTTTTAATGCTTGAAATCATCGTAGAAAGAAAATCTTCAATGTAATTTTGGTTAAATTATTTAATCAGTTACTGCGCGTTTAGCTAATTCTGCAGCGATTACCTATACTGATGACCTGAAAGTTGAGCGTATAGCCGGAGCAGCAGGCTGGTTTTTGACTAGAAATATCCTTTTAAAAGGAGAATACGTAGTCCAGAAATATAAAGATTTTCCTATCCAGGATTACCGCTCCGGAGGCAAATTTAATGGATATGTGATAGAAGCAATTGTTGGCTTTTAATGTAACTTGAAAAATAATTTAGTAAGAAAGATTTATAGAAATTAAGGCATATTATGGAGGTAAAGCATACTGAGGCTGCAGAGGCAGTGAAATTAATTACATCGGGAAACAGGGTTTTTATTCATGGTGGCGCAGCCACCCCTGTTTTTCTGGTTAAAGCGATGCAGAATAGGCATGCAGATCTTGAGCATGTCGAGCTGGTAAGTATTACGACTTTGGGAGATGTTGATTTCGATACTGACGTATATCGCAAATCATTCTTCTTCAATTCTTTATTCGTTTCTACGGCAACCCGCGCAGTCGCCAATAGCAGTCGTGGTGATTATGTGCCTATCTTCCTGAGTCAGATTCCACAGTTGTTTTATGGGAATATTTTGCCAATTGATGTAGCTCTTGTTCAGGTATCTCCTCCAGACAAACATGGTTACTGTTCTTTGGGAACTTCTGTTGATATTGCAAAGGCTGCTGTCGACACGGCTAAGATTGTGATCGCCCAGGTAAACGAAAGAATGCCAAGAACCCATGGAGAAAGTTTTATTCATATAGACAAATTAGCAGCTTTAGTTTACCATAATGCCGAATTGCCAGAAGTGGATTATTCCTTTGCAGTTAATGATATTGTTGGTAAGATTGGATATAATGTGGCCTCCCTTGTTGAAGATGGAGCCACGTTGCAACTTGGGATTGGAAGCATTCCTGATCAGGTCCTCAAAAATCTTGGTGGACATAAAGATCTCGGGCTGCATACCGAGATGTTTTCTGACGGGATCATCGACCTGATCAATAAAGGGGTGATCAATAACAGCTTAAAGAAATTGAATCGCGGTAGATCTGTCACTTCATTTATCACAGGTACTCGAAAACTTTACGATTTTGTTGATGACAATCCCTCGATTCGTGTGATGAACATCAGTTATGTGAATGACACCAGCATCATCAGGCAAAATGCAAAGGCAACAGCGATAAATAGCGCAATAGAATTGGATCTCACTGGGCAGGTATGTGCTGATTCCATAGGAACCTATCAATATTCTGGTATAGGTGGCCAAATGGACTTTATGCGCGGTGCATCTTTATCTGAGGGTGGAAAGCCGATCATCGCACTACCTTCTCAAACCCAGAAAGGGATTAGCCGAATCGTTCCGTTTCTTAAAGAAGGAGCGGGGGTGGTTACCACAAGGGGACATGTTCATTGGGTTGTGACTGAATATGGAATGGTAAATTTGTTCGGTAAATCTCTAAAACAAAGGGCAAAGGCATTGATTGAAATCGCGCACCCTAATCATCGTGAGATGCTAGACCGGGCGTACTTTAGCCGGTTTGACTGATAAAAACGCGGTTCTTACTATTCCCTCATCCACATCTTAAGTGCATAGTGATGGGTATTGTCAACAAGTTTATAACTTTTAGGAATCTGTTTTACTGATCCATGGTAAGTAACCAGCCGGGTTCCAGAGGGTCTTTGATCTAATTGCTGATAAACATAGTTTGTATAGTAGCTATATAATTCTGCATTTGTTTCAATTTTGTTGTCAATACCCAAATCTGGTTTGATGTTTTCGTAAAAGGAATTGAAAAAATAAAAAGAATCAAATAACTCAAAATCAAGCGCTGTAATATTATTATGTATGAATTTTACATTTGGCAGATCTAAAGTGTTTTTTACCGATTCGGCTAAATTAAATAAATCCCTACGCTGCTCAACCCCATAAAACAGCGTTTCGGGCTCAAAGAAACCTGCCGTAATGCAAAATTTACCTACACCACTTCCAATATCAAGGACTTTTGAATTTGGCGCTGACAGATATTCACTGGATTTTTTAGCTATTTCTAGCGGAGTCCAATGCATTCCTGAAAGGTTTTGAATGCGTCTGGGATATAAACAATCGAAGCTGGTATCTTTATCAAAATATACTACATTAAGGGAGTCAGTATGCATGAGTAAAATTTAATATTCTTTATATTTTTTAAAGTTTTTTGAGAATTCATCAGCTAGTTTTTTAGCTGTTATTTCATATTCATTTTTATTAGCCCAGGTATTTTCCGGGTTTAAAAGTGCTGTAGGAACTCCTGGGCAGCTTACAGGCATTTCCACCTCAAATAGCTTATGTTTTTGAAAATCGACACGGTCTAAATGACCATTCAACGCCGCAGTAACCATTGCCCTGGTATATTCTAGTTTGATGCGTTTACCAGTTCCATAACTCCCACCAGTCCATCCAGTATTAATCAACCATACTTTTATAGAAGCACTTTTAAGCTTCTCACCCAACATTGAAGCGTATCGCACCGGGTGCAGTGGTAAAAATGGTTTTGCGAAACAGGCGGAAAAAGTAATCTGAGGCTCCTCAACCCCAATTTCTGTTCCCGCAACTTTTGACGTATATCCAGAAATGAAATGGTACATGGCCTGACGTACACTTAATTTTGAAATGGGTGGTAGTACACCAAAAGCATCTGCGGTTAGAAGAAATATGTTTTCAGGGGGCTTTCCGATAGAGGGTTCAACTATATTGTCCATGAAATCAATAGGATAGGCTGCCCTTGTGTTTTCGGTTATAGATGTGTCAGTATAATCCACTACCTGACTTTTTGGGAAAAAGCGAACATTCTCTAATAGCGCACCAAATTTAATCGCATTAAAGATTTGTGGCTCTTTTTCACGACTTAAATTGACGCACTTTGCGTAACACCCACCTTCTAAATTAAAAACAGAATTGGCATCCCATCCATGCTCATCATCGCCGATTAACTTCCGCTCTGGGTCTGCCGAAAGTGTAGTTTTTCCCGTTCCTGATAATCCAAAGAAAATAGCTGTATCTCCGCGTTCACCAACGTTAGCACTGCAGTGCATCGGTAATACATTCCTGTCCTGTGGTAAAATGTAGTTCAAAACGGTAAAAACTGCTTTTTTGATCTCGCCAGTATAGGCCGTACCGCCAATTAGAATGACTTTTTTTTTAAAATTAATAACCGTAAAATTTTCAGACCGGATGTCATCCTCTTTTGGGTCACCGATAAAGCCCGGTGCAGCTAATATCACCCAGTCCTCTACAAATTTTGATAATTCCTGAATATTCGGTCTTAAAAAAAGATTGTAAACAAAAAGGCTTTGCCAGGCATATTCTGTTACAACTCTTATTTTAAGTCTATAATCTTTAGCCGCGCATGCAAATACATCCCTAACGTAAGCATCCCGGTTTGATAAATATAGTGTCACTTTCCGGTAAAGACGTTCAAAGGATTCCGTAGAAAGCTTATGGTTAACTTCTCCCCACCAGATGTTGTTTTCAGTCAGATCATCGACCACAATATACTTATCCTTTGGTGATCTTCCAGTAAACTTACCTGTATTGCAGGCTAAGGCACCTGATGAAGTGAGTTCGCATTTATGATCAAGAATAGAGTTGCTAATCAGGTCGAAAGCAGAAATATTCCAATGGACTGATCTATTGCTATTAATGCCTAGATACGCTAAGGAAGGTTTTTCTCTATTTATCATTAAATGATTAATTATTTTATTAATGAGTGGCTTATTAAGACAGTTCAAGTTGATTGTCATATTTTCCAGCAGTTAGGTTCTGCTTAACTTGCTTAAATACTTCCACAGTCCGCTCAACTTCTTCTTTGGTATGATTAGCCGTAGGAATTAACCTTAAAATAATCATTCCTTTTGGAACAACCGGATAAACAACTAGCGAACAAAATATATCATGCGTTTCTCTTAGGTCCCTTACCAATGCAGTTGCCTGATCAATTGTACCTTCTAAATAAACTGGTGTAACAGGAGATTGTGTATTGCCTATTTCCAGTCCTGCTTCTTTCAACCCTTTTTGTAGTTGTTTAGTGATGTCCCACAATTGATTTCTTAATTCTGGTTTTTCTTTGATCAAACTAAGTCGCTGGTGTAGACCAAATACTAGTGGCATCGGTAATGCTTTGGCATAAATTTGAGAGCGCATGTTGTATTTTAAATATTGTATAATTTCTTTTTTTCCAGAAACAAAAGCACCAATCGCAGCAAAAGATTTTGCGAAAGTGGCAAAGTACAAATCAATATCATCCTGAACACCCTGGCTTTCACCAGTTCCCGCACCAGTGGCTCCCATAACACCAATGCCGTGGGCATCATCAACTAGAAAAGTAAAATCATATTGTTTTTTAAAGGCGCTGATTTCTTTTAATTTCCCTGTATCTCCGCGCATGCCAAAGACCCCTTCAGTAATGACAAGTATTCCGCCATTGCTTCCATCAGTTATTTTTTTAGCCCTGATGAGTTGTTTTTCAAAATCTTCAATGTCATTATGCTTGTATACGAAGCGTTTTCCAATATGCAGCCTTAAACCATCTATTATACAAGCATGCGATTCCGAATCATAAACAACGACATCATGACGGTCAAGTAGGCTGTCTATGATTGACAACATGCCCTGATATCCATAGTTAAGTAAAAATGTATCCTCCTTACTTACAAAAGAAGAAAGCTTCTCTTCCAACATTTCATGAAGGGTGGTGTTACCAGTCATCATTCTTGCACCCATTGGATAGGCGAGGCCATATTGTTTCGCACCTTCTTCATCCGCTTTCCTTACTTCAGTACAATTTGCCAGACCCAGGTAATTATTCAAACTCCAAACTAGTTTTTGTTTACCGTTAAAAAACATTTGATTGCTTAACTCGCCTTCCAATTTTGGATAGGCGAAATAGCCATGTGCATAATGTGCATGGTCCCCTAAAGGGCCTAATTTTAATAAGTTCTTTTCTAATAAATTCATTATCTAAATTTTGTATTGATTGGTACTGCCACTTTTATTTAACGGATGCTTATTTGGTTTGTCCCTAGCGGTAATCACATGCAAATCTATTGGCTTAATGAAAGCGTTTTACAGTAAGAAATCATTGATGGACGTGATATTTATCAGTTTTTCTGTACTTGGAACCTTTTAATGGAATAGTTTTTTAATTCATGTGATAAGATCTGCTGATTATTCCTAAATTGGCTCACTCAAGGTAGTTGACATTCTTTACACGAGTAGCTGATTGGATTATTTTCTGTTTTATTAATGTAAAACGATGCGAAGCTGTCATTGAAACTTCAATAAATAACCGCCATGTTAAGACACTTGGGAGCAAAACGTACGCCTCAACATAACCTCAAATTAGCAACTTTACTGGGACTAACTGCGGGATTCGTTAATGCAGAGGGATTTTTGGGGTTTTCAGTATTAACTACTAATGTTACTGGACATGCAGCATTACTGGCAGAAAGAATTGCCCTGGCAGATTGGCATACTGCTCAGGTTGTAGCCTTATGGATGTTCCTTTTTCTGGCGGGGGCTTTTATTTCAAGCTTAATTCTTTTGTTTACCGGACATAACCAACGCTATTCTTATTCCATTGCGATCTTTATTGAAATCATTATTTTGCTTTTTTCAGCATTATATGGTCAACGATACGATGGGTCTTTAGTTTCCAAAGAAATATTTGCAGGTAGTCTACTTTTTGCAATGGGCTTGCAGAACTCTTTAGTTTCTATGATTTCTGGCTCTGTGGTAAGAACCACCCACCTTACTGGAACTTTTACCGATCTTGGTATAGAGTTAGCTCAGTTATTTGATAAAAAGAAAAATGATCATCAGGCCCTTAGAGCTAAGATCAAGCTTCGATTTGCCATTATATTCTTTTTTATGACAGGTGCTGTTTTGGGTGCTTATTTATTTCATCATGTTGGGTTTAAGGCTTTTTTTGCACCTATAAGCATCCTGATTTATGCCCTACTCTACGATGTTTTTAGAATTAAGGCTAAGCGGTTTTACAAAAAAACAACAAATTCGCTGAAAAATGCTTTAAAATCTTAACTGAGCATAGCATGACCAATTTTCTTGGTCATTAGAAAACATGATTTTTATCAATATTGCTACTGATATATTTCTGTAAAATATCTGCTTAATAGAGCTAATTTTGCATCATGGAGATAATTAAGCTTTTTGTTTAATTGCATGATTATGAGTGAAAAAGAAATAGAACCCGGCTTGTTGCCCTTGAATTATTACGTTAATGACTCGGTTTTTGATAGCTTTTTCCCAGAACAGATAAAAAAAATATCAAAAGTCCATTGGACACCCTTGGCTATTGCTAAAAAAGCGGCCTCATTTTTAGCCCCGGTGCCTGGGTCCAGAATCCTGGATATTGGCAGCGGTATTGGTAAATTCTGTATTGCTGCCGCGCATTTTTTTCCTGATTCAGAGTTCCACGGCGTGGAGCAACGAAAAGATCTATTCAATTTGGCTATTGAAGCACAACAAAGAAGTGAGGTAAATAATGTTCAATTTTTACACGGTAATTTTACAGAATTGAGCCTCGAATATTATGATAGTATTTATTTCTACAATGCATTTGCAGAGAACATGATCGATGTTGCACGTATAGACGAATCTATAGACTACTCGCCAGGTTTGTATGCCTATTATTCTAACTACTTATGTAAAGCCTTGGAAAATAAGGCAAGCGGGACAAGACTAGTTACCTACCATGGATATGAACATGAAATTCCTATAGGGTATAAAATGGTTGAACAAGACATCCGCAAACCTTTGAAAATGTGGATTAAAGAATAAAACTCCTTAATAAAAAAAATCAAAATGACTTTAGAAAATTATGCCTCCGCAGTTTTAAAACAACTTGCTGAAGCGCAAGATTACCCACAAGTGGAGCGGATTATTACTGATTCTGTAAGTCAGCTTACAAATGAAAAATATCCTTTTAGTGAATATGTGAATGAATTGGAAAAGAAAATAGAGAATTTATCTCCCTTAATTTTAAACAGTACCCAGTTCAGTTGCTATAGATATGCCCTCGTATATCTGCATAATTATATTGTGTTTCCAGAAAGAGAGTCGGTTTAATACATCCCGACCTATCCATAAAACCTAATGAATAAATCATGGAGTCCGAAGGGACGAAGGTTTAATAAGTTGTATCTTTGCATTATGAGCTTATCAGGAATTTTCCCGATTGATAAATGGAATTTCACTACTCAATCTATTCTGTCGATCCTCTCGGCTGAAGAGTATAGTTTTTTGATCGGTCGTCAGGGAGAGCAGAGGTATCAAAAAGGAGAAATTATTTTTAGAGAGGGTGTAGTGCCCTATGGAATATTTTATATTCATAGCGGAAAAGTTAAAAAATATAAGGTTGATTCCACCGGAAGGGAGCAAATCATTTATGTCGCCAATAATGGGGAACTAATTGGTTACCATGCAGTTTTGTCTGAGGAAAGATATCCGGACTTTGCAGCAGCCATGGAGAATACTGTGATCAGTTTTATCCCTAAGGATGACTTTTTAACAGTTTTAAATAGCTCTCCAATATTTGCAAATCGCTTGTTGAAATCTTTGAGTCATGAGTACTCAGTACTCGCTAATAATATTTCTGTTTTTGCCCAGCGTACTGCAGTCGAAAGGCTTGCAATTGCACTGATTGTTATGCGGGAAAAATTTAAAATAGAGACTGAGGAAGGCAAGGAAATAATTATTGATATATCGAGGAATGATCTGGCTAATATTGCAGGAATCGCTAAGGAAAACGTAATTAGATTGTTGAAGGAATTCAAATCAGAAGAAATCATCGAAACTGATGGTAGGAAGATTTGGGTCAAAGATATTGAAAGATTAATTGCAAGGTCGAATTACAAATGATTTTGTCCACATGGAGCATACAAATCAATAGCAATTTGAAAATAAGGGCTGAAAATAGCATTTTAGGCAGAACTGGAGCCACGAAATGGAGGACTTTCCCGTTCAAACGCTTTATCAAAAAGTAAACCGGTTATTTTTCCGTTTTCATGGAGTAATGGCGCGGTTTTTTCAGCATATTCTTTTCTTCTTTTTGGTAAAATAGCACAAGAATCGGGCTCTGTTGATATTCCCCTTGTGTTTAAATCTAGTGTTTCCATAACAAGGTTGCCAAGGTAAATACTGTTGCTTAAACTTCTTCTATCATCTGCAATAAAAGACATATAGACATGAAGTTTCATGCCTTTTAGTTCTGCAGGTAATTCTAAAAAATCTGTCTCTTCTGTCATGCGTGCGCCAGAAAACAGGTAATATGATTTTCCTGTTTCTTCTGCATAAACCAACAACATTGCTCTTGCGCTTCTGTCGCTCCAGTTTAATGAGGTGTCGTAAGTCCAGTTAAAGTGAACACCATCGCCTTCGGCTGTTGCAATTGGGTTTAATGGCAGCTCGATCGTTCCCTGAGTTAAACGCGCTGCAGCGTAGTTAATGCTGATGTCAGGATATTCGCCTTGAACTGCATGTAAGAGTTGATAGGATTTAGCTGCATTGTTGGGCGAAATGGGTTTGCCCTGGGCAGCTTCTTCAAAGCCTATTCGAACATAATCCGTCATACTGTTGACGAAATTATTCACTACTTCCATTCTCTTTCTTTGGATTTTCTCTCTTGGGCTTGGGGGACTTGTACGCTTTCTTTTCTTTGCCCTAACATAGGCTACTCCATACCTTACATAGCCCTCTACTGTACCGACATTGCCATTAATACCACCCAAAATACCGTTATTAATTCTTGCCATAGTTTTTTTGTTTTTTTTCTAAAAGTATGCACTAAGATCTTGATTTTCAAACTGCATGATTTTGACTGCTTGCACTTTAAAGTAATTTAATTCACAGTATATTAACGGATGTTAATCGGATGCTACTCGGCTCCAGTCGGGCAGTGTCCGAGTAATGTCCGGGTAAATGCCGGGTATAGGCCGGGTTTATAGGGTTAACTGAAAGGAAACTTTTAGGCTAAAATCCTTGGTTGTAACATTCTGGTTGCGAAACAGAAAGTCTGTTTTTTTTAACAAATGTTAAAATATTTTAAATTTTTTGATGGGTTGATTTTCTTGTTTTTGTAAAAACAGGCTACTATTTGAGATATGCAGCCAAGGGTGATTTGATTTCTTTTAATCCGTCAGCCGCAAGACGCGCGATCTCTGTTGCCCCAAATACACACAAATGACTGTCGTCTTTTTTACCTTCAGGTAGTTTGCTAAACTTACCGGGTTCAATGTATAGGAAGAGTTTTTTAGATTCTTCTGGCCCGTATTTGGTGACCAGATCCGATGATTTTTTATTCAGGTCTATTACAGGCACATTGAGCTCTTCAGCAAGTTTACGTACGGTATTTACATACTCGCCATAAGTATCTACAAGTTTTCCATCTTTACCAAAGTTTCTTCGAACCAGTGATGTGAATAGAACAGGATGGGCGCCCTTTGCTTTTGTTTCATTTATATAGTTCAACAAATTCTGACGATAGGTAGTTGCTGGATCTGTATGTCTTGCAGTGTCCGCCTTCTGATCATTCGCCCCAAACATAATGAATACATAATCGCCCGCTTTTACCTGCGCTATAACAGGTTTCCAGTGTCCTTCTGTTCTGAAGCTTTTAGAGCTTCTACCGCTGCGGGCAGCATTGTGAACAACCACATGGTCATTAAAAAACTCTGGCATCATTTGCATCCAGCCCCTGATGGGATAATTGTCTCCTCCAAACTGGGCGAGATAAGCAGGGGAGAAATCACACATGGTAGAGTCGCCTATAGCATATATATTAATCTTTTTCTGTCCGTTTTTAAAGCTCATAAACGTGAACAGTAGAAGTACGGAGATAGCTAGTGTTTTTATGGTCTGTTTCATTTTTGGTTTATTAAGTTCTGCATGACTAATATACTTTTCCTTGGCTTGTCGGAAGTTAAATCAGTCCTTAAAATTACCGGGAGCGGTTTCGATAACGTTACCGATACCGCTTGCATACATTTTTAGGCCAAATGGATATGATCCTTCATCAGAAAAATGTAATCTTGTTATAAGCGATTGCTCTATCGTCCTAAACCAGCTATAACCAAACATTATGAAAAGATTTTTACAGGTATTTTTTGTGTTGCTGCATTTTGTAGGCATTTCTTTTTCACAGCAACAAAGTCGTACAATCTCGGGTAAAGTAATGAGTCAGGCAGAAGATGAACTGTTGCCAGGTGTGTCAGTTGCCGTTAAGGGACAGACCACTGCGGTAAGTACCGATATAAACGGCGCATTTAAATTAACAGCGAAAGCTGGCGGAGAAATTACTCTGGTATTTAAATATCTGGGGTATAAAACAAGGGAAGTAAGAATTGTGGACGAAAAGGAACTGACTGTGAGACTTCAGCCGGAAGCCTATATGTTAAACGAGGTAGTTACCATAGGTTATAAAACACTGCAACGTAAGGATATTACCGGTGCGGTAGCTTCTGTTAATGCAGGACAGATGAAAGATATACCCGTCAATTCAGCAGCTGAGGCCCTTGCAGGTCGACTGGCAGGTGTCCAGATTACGGCAAATGAAGGAATGCCTGGTGCTGATGTAAGGGTATTGGTAAGGGGAGGAGGATCTATTACCCAAAATAATTCACCTTTATATGTGGTCGATGGAGTTCAGGTAGAGGATGGATTATCCAATATTTCGCCCACAGATATTGAATCCGTAGAAGTACTTAAAGATGCTTCAGAAACAGCCATTTATGGTGCGAGGGGAGCCAATGGTGTAGTGGTCATCACCACAAAAGGAGGTAAAGAAGCAAAAACAAGAGTCAGCTACGATGGTTTTCTGGGCCTGGCCCAACTGCAAAACAAACTGGAAGTGATGAGCCCTTATGATTTTGTATTGCGACAATATGAAAGATCGAGAGGCTTAACAAATACTGAAGCCGCTTTTGAACAAACATACGGTAGTTTCGCCAATATTGCGGATTACAAAAATACAGCACCAATCGACTGGCAGGAAAAAACATTTGGCCGAGATGCGGTATCACAAACACATACAGTCGCCATTACAGGCGGTGGTAAAGCAACCACTTTTAACGTTAGCTATACCAATAATTCACAGGAAGGCATTATGGTCAACTCTAAATTTAACAGGCAACTCTTCAATTTAAAGTTGGATCACAGGGCAAGCGATAAACTTCGGACAGGTTTTGGTGTGCGATATAATAATCAGAAGATCAATGGCTCAGGTGTGTCTACCAGCGAGGCAACTGCAACCTATAGTTTGCTTCGCCATACCATTAAATACAAACCCTTAAATACCAAAGGTATGAGCGACGATGTAATTGACGAGGATTACTTCAACGATACCAATACTGGAAATGGATTAGGGGTGTTAAATCCTATTCAGCTAAGCGATGCGCAGTACAGGAGCAGGCCATCTGATAACCTGAATATCAATGGATATCTCAATTATACGTTTACCAAAGGCCTTTCTTTCAGATCCACTGCCGGGGTTAATTTCAACAATACCACCATCAACGCGTTCGATGATTATTTCACATCCAATGCCAGAACAAATGGAAGTAGCCTGCCTATTGTAAACATCAATAACACCAAACGTTTTAGCCTCAACAATTCCAATGTATTTACCTATACGTATAAAAAAGGGGTAAATAACTTTAGCGCCTTGCTGGGGCAAGAGATTTACAATCTGAAAGATGAAATTAAGCTTGATCAATTGAAAATGTTTCCTTTGGGCATTACTCCCGAAAAGGCGCTTGGACAGCTTAGCCTCGGACAGAGTTCTCCGCTGTTTCCAGCTAATGTAATCAACGAGAGCCGCTTGCTTTCCTTCTTTACAGGTTTAAACTATTCCTTTAATGATAAATACCTGGCTAAGTTTACTTTCAGAACTGATGCTTCTTCAAAGTTTGCTGCCGATAAAAGATGGGGCTATTTCCCTTCAGGATCCATAGGTTGGAGAATCTCAAAAGAAGATTTTATGAAAGATGTTTCCTTTATTTCTGATCTGAAACTACGTGCCAGTTATGGAGCTTCAGGGAATAACAGGATCGGTGATTTCTTGTATCTGACAACCTTTTCTACCAATGCCAAATATGCCTTGAATGAAGTGGTGAGTCCAGGCTATAGTTCTTCCAGTCTGGCCAATAAAAATCTGAAATGGGAGACTACTGTAACGCAAAATATAGGGTTGGATATTGCCTTGTGGGACAATCGCTTGCAGCTGAACATTGATGCGTATCAAAATAAGGTTAAAGATCTTTTACTGGATGTGCGCATACCTTCCATATCAGGCTATGTTACCCAGCTCCAAAATGTTGGACAAACCTCAAACAAGGGGTTGGAGTTTCAGCTGAATGCGATACCAATACAACAGAAAAATTTCTCATGGACAACTAATTTTAACATTGCCTTTAACAGGAATAAAATTGATAAGTTATCCACTGCTTCCAGCTATCTGCCATCACCAGCTGTATCCTTTGTTTCTGGGCAGCCAGCAGATTATATTGTACAGGTGGGTAAACCTGTTGGTTCCATGTATGGCTATGTATCGGATGGGTTCTATAGTGTTAACGATTTTAATTATGATCCAGCTACGCAAATCTATACACTTAAACCTGGTGTAGCCGATGTATCTGGGGTGCTTGGAACAGCCCAGCCCGGTTGGATGAAATTGAAAGATCGTGATGGCAATAATGTTATCAATGAGAGCGATAAGGATATTATTGGGGATGCCACACCTAAATTTTCGGGAGGTTTTAACCAACAGTTTACCTATAAAAACTTCGATCTGAGCATGTTTGTAAACTTTGTGGTGGGCAACGACATTTACAATGCCAATAAAATTGAGTTTACAAATAGCTATACACCCAATACCAATATGCTGGCCGTAATGAAAGACCGCTGGAAAACCATTGATGCCAGTGGTAACCTGGTTCAAAAAGTTACTGTAGTAGGTGGTGCTGCCCAGGTTACGGGTATTCCGCCAGATCAGCTTGCCGCTTTGAACAAGGACGCAAAAATATGGCAGCCGATTACCGGTACAGGGGCTTTT
Organism: Pedobacter sp. ok626; assembly: GCF_900100435.1. GTDB lineage: Bacteria > Bacteroidota > Bacteroidia > Sphingobacteriales > Sphingobacteriaceae > Pedobacter. The sequence continues at coordinate 179,311 of NZ_FNEX01000006.1, forward strand.
TATCCAACTTCCTGGGCGGTTGAAGATGGTTCGTTTTTAAGGCTCAACAACATTACACTGGGCTATACTTTTCCTGTAAAATTAATTAGCAAGGCAAAAATCAACAGGTTAAGGGTATACGCTACAGCCAATAATGTGGCCGTAATCACAGGCTATTCAGGCTTTGATCCTGAAGTCAATGTGAGGAGCTCAAACCCGGTGACGCCGGGAGTTGATTACTCTGCCTACCCGCGTAGCCGCACGTATATATTTGGTATCAACCTTTCCCTTTAACCATAAAAGCTCAAAAGATGAAAGTAAAAATATTTTTCCCAATAGCCATGGCGCTTGTAAGTATGCTTGGCCTGAGTTCATGTAAAAAATACCTGGACGTATCACCACAATCGGCTTTTGACGAACAGTTTGTGTTCAGCAATGTGGCCAATACCACAAGTGCATTAATGGGTGTTTATGAACAGTTAACCGGCGATAACGGTTATGGTGGTCGCCTGAGTATGATGTACCCTTACGACACCGACGAGTTTATTGGAGTTACCAATGCTTCGGCACCCGACAACAATTCACGTGATTTATCCAGGTACAACCTGCAAGCTACGAACGGGCAGCTCACCTTGCCTTTTCAGCAGTTGTATACGGGAATAGAAAGGGCAAATATCTGCATCAAGAACATCCCGGCAATGGCGATGTACAACAATGGTTCTGAGACGGAAAAGCAACAGTTGAGACGTTTGTATGGCGAAGCACTGACTTTGCGTGCCCAGTTTTACCTGGAGCTGATCAGGAACTGGGGCGATCTTCCGGCTATATTTGAACCAGCAATTGATCAGTCAGATCTTTATCTGCCAAAAACGGACCGTGACCTGATTTATGACAGAATAATCGAGGACCTTAAGCTTGCTGGCGAGCTGGTTCCCTGGCGTAATGATGCCGGAGTGGGGATTGATGAACGTATTACCAAAGGGGCTGTTAAAGGATTAAGGGCTCGGATTGCGCTATATAGAGGAGGATATTCCCTTAGAAGTGCCTCCGAGCAAATGGAACGTAAACCAGACTATCTCAGTTTCTATAAAATAGCGAGGGATGAATGCGCAGAAATTATGCAACATCGCGACAAACATAATCTGAACCCAACATTTCAGGATGTATTTAAAAACTACATCGATGCTTTTAAAATTGAGCCCAATGGCGAAGTTATGTTTGAAGTGGCGATGGGGAAGGACATCAGCGGAAGGATAGGCTATTATGACGGACCACGTTTTTATGCTTCTTCTGGTACAGCACAGCTGGGTAACAGTTCTGTACGGGCGGTTCCGGTTTATTTTTATTCCTTTAATGCATTAGATACCAGGAGAGATGTTACCCTGGCACCTTACTACAACAATGCGGATAAAACCAAAGCTGTACAAACGATGGTGAATATGGTTAGCGGGAAATTCAGGGCCGATTGGTGGAACCCGGCACCTACATCTGCCAGTCAGCAAACCGGGATCAACTGGCCGATCCTGCGTTTTTCGGATGTCCTGTTAATGTTTGCCGAAGCCGAGAACGAACTGAACAGCGGACCAACGGCTGCAGCGAAATCTGCCTATGAGGAAGTTAGGAAACGGGGTTTTAAGGGTAATGAAACTGCCATAGGCACAACCCCTTCAGGCAAAGACGATTTCTTTAACGCGATTGTGGATGAACGCTATTTTGAATTTGGAGGAGAGGGGATCCGTAAGTATGATCTCATACGCTGGAATCTGCTGGCCTCGAAGATTGCCGAAACGAGAAGCAATTACACCAAAATGTTGAATAAAGTAGCCCCTTACAATAATCTTCCCCAGAGCATGTATTATAAATCGGCTTCAACAGAAGTGATCTTTAGCAATTCCCTTTATTCCCCAGCACCTGCAGCAACTCCAGTAGGTTACACGAAGGTGGCTTGGGTAAGTTCGATCACAGCTGTCTGGATTACTAATTTTGCACAGTATTTTAAACCCAATCATAGCGAGCTGTTCCCATTGCCCCAATCAGTAGTAGAGTCAAATCCAAAGCTGAAACAAGACTATGGATACTAAAGTTATGCGCGGCCTTATTGTTTTCCTGCTCTTTTGGACAGCTGCGGGAAGACTCAATGCCCAAACGGCTGCATCGGCAACCTGGGCATTAACAGCAAACCAAAACGCAACTGTGACGGGAAACATTACAGCAACAGCCCAACAGCTTTCGGGCCTATCCGTTCAAGACTACATCAGTGGAGGTCAACGAAGTCTTCCTCCAGGAAATAACTGGCCTGCCCAGACTATGCCAGACAGTACTCGATTTATGCAGTTCGTATTGAGTCCAACAAACGGCAATGATTTAAATGTCAAGTCTGTAGCGCTAATGATCAGTTTTTACGGTTCGGGGGCAGGACGTGTAAACCTGGCCTGGTCTACCGATAGCGTTCATTTTACAAATCTGACCTCAAATTTTTCCCTCTTATCCGGTACAACACCCATCGCATACACTTTTGGCGGACAGAACATTACTGTCCCCAGCGGTAAAAAAATGTATTTCAGGATTTCACCATGGACAGCCAGTGCGATAAGTAGCAAATACCTGCTCATAAAGAATCTGGTCATTACCGGAACAACAAACGTTTCCCCGGTAGCAGGCTGGACCTTAACCGCAAACCAAACTGCTACGGTAACCGGTCAAGTTTCCGCAACTGCGCAAGCACTATCCGGACTTAAGTTGAATAATTATATTTCCGGCAACGGGGGCCAACGTATTTTACCTCTGGATGGGAACTGGCCTGCAAATACTGGCCCTGATAGTAACAGGTACGTTCAATATACTGTAACACCTACAGTAGGATATAATTTTGTCGTAAACCAGGTTAAAATCCCACTGAGTTTTAATTCCTCGGCTTCTGCCCATGCTCGTATCTGTTGGTCGACAGATGGTATAACTTTTACAGATTTAAATTCTGATGTAGCCCTTGCATCGGGTTCAATACCCTCGCTAGTTACATTTGCAAACCTCAATATTCCAGTTTCAGACAACCGGACTTTTTTCCTCAGGGTTTATCCCTGGACAACCAGCGCATTCAGTGATGGCCGTTACCTGGTCTCAAAAGATGTTTCGCTTAATGGCTTTACTGAAGTTTGGTCGCAACTGGCTTTTCCCGGGGCAGAGGGGGGAGGCCGTTATGCTAAAGGCGGAAGGGGTGGCGAGGTATACTATGTAACCAACCTTAAAGATAGCCTTGCTGGGAGTTTACGTGATGCGGTATCTCAGCCAAATAGGACCGTAATCTTCAAAGTATCCGGTACGATTAACTTAAGAAGCGTCATTTCCATTACTAAGGATAACATTACCATTGCGGGACAAACTGCACCAGGTAATGGCATTTGCTTAAAGAATTATGGTTTGGGCATAAGGGCAAACAATATTATTGTGAGACACATTCGTTCCCGGCCCGGAGATGTAATTACCGTTCCCGGTGATTCTTCAAAAGTAGTAGATGCCATGTATAACAATTATGGAGAACCCATTACTCAGCCTTTTAAGAACATCATTGTCGACCACTGTTCGATGAGCTGGTCTACCGACGAAGTAGGTTCTTTCTATGCCATTTCAAACTTTACCTTGCAATGGAGTATGTTGAGCGAAAGTCTTTATCAGTCAATCCATACTAAGGGTACGCCACATGGCTACGGAGGAATTTGGGGCGGTCAAAATGCCTCTTTTCACCATAATCTCCTCGCTAGTAATTCCAACCGAAATCCCCGCTTTTCAGGTAGCACAACCAGTTTACAACCTGAATTGGAATATGCAGACTTCAGGAACAATGTTGTTTACAATTGGGTAGGTTCTCCATACGGAGGTGCTGGGGGGCATTATAACATGGTTAATAATTACCATAAAGCTGGTCCTGCAACCACAGGCGCAGCTTCAAGTTCTGCTTCAAATCGGAAAAACCGGATTTTACTATATACGAGTTACAGTACCACTTTAGCTGGAGATACTGTATTTGGAGGAAAATTCTATTTGAATGGAAATTACGTACACGGTTTTCCCGATGTTACAGCCGATAACTGGACTAAGGGGGTACAGCTAGACGGATATTACAACGCTGCGGCAATGAAAGCAGCAGGGAAGGCATTGATACCATTTCCGTACGCCCCCGTTGTAACGCAGACTGCAGAGGATGCTTTTGATGCGGTGATGAATGGCGCCGGTGCCATTTTACCGCGAAGGGATACTGTGGACAGGCGGATCATTAAAGAAACACTTACAGGTACCGCTACTTATGAAGACGCCAGTTATGTTGCTTCCGGAATGCTTCATCCATCTGGGATCATTGATAGCCAGACCACTGTTGGCGGATGGCCGGTATTAGCTAGTACAGACTATCCTATGGATACGGATAATGATGGCTTGCCCAACTGGTGGGAAAAGATGATTCAGAATTCTGCAACAGATTCGACAGGTGTAGATAAAAATACTTATGGAACCGATGGTTATACTATGCTCGAAAAATATCTGAATGGCATACCGTCGCCCGATCAGCAGGTTTCCTACTTGGGAATTGATGCTCAGAAGGGCGGGCTGGATACCGTTAAGATCAATTTCAATATCGATTGGGCAAAAGATCAGTTCAGCCTGGGGTTATATAGATCAACCGATGGCAGTACATTCACGAAGATTTCCGCAGTTACCGCTTCAATCAATCAGACGGCTTACCTGATGAAAGATAATGCAGCACCTCAGCAGTTGGTATATTATAAAATCGGGAGCAAACATTTGGATGACACGGGAGATATAGTTTACAGCAATACGGTAAGCATTGACAATAATCCTTTACTATTAGCGCGTAGTTTAAGCGTGGCTAAAATGTCGGATACTACCACCGGAATAAAAGAAAATAGAAAACTGAAGATGTATCCAAACCCTGTTTCGGGGATTTTAACGGTTAAACACGCTAAAATTAATCCATCTGCTGTGATAAATGTTTACAATATAATGGGTGAAAGAGTGATGACCAGAGCTCCACAGATGGGCATGGAGCAAACGGAAATAGATGTTACTCATCTTCCACCGGGTTCTTATATCATTGAGTTCAATAATAGTAGTGCAAGACAGAATGGAATGTTTGTGAAAATGTAAAGATATTACTTTTAAAAAAAAGGCTCTTCTTTATGAAGAGCCTTTTTTTATACTACTGAAAGTAGTTCTGCGGAAGCTTTATCGAAATAAAACCTGCAATCGGGATGTAATTGTAAAATGCTTGAAGGGTATTTATTACTAACTGGTTGTTCTAAGCTATCCTTTACTGCCTGAGCTTTCCTGCGGTCGGGTACCGAGCAGATGATGTGTTTGGATTTTAGAATCTGCTGAACCGACATGCTAATGGCCTGGGTCGGAACATCGTCAATACTTTTAAACCAGCCTTCTCCAAATTGTTGTTTGCGGCACTGTTCATCCAGGTTTACCACCAGGTAAGGGATCTGGGTTTCAAAGTCTGCCGGTGGATCATTGAATGCAAGGTGCCCGTTTTCGCCAATGCCGACTAAGGCAACATCTATAGGGTTTTGTTGAATGATCTCACCCAGACGCTTGCATTCTGCTTCTGGATTCATTTCTCCATTAACCAGATAAGCTGCCCTTAAAGGTGTAACTTTTTCAAGGAAGCGTTCTTTAAGGTATTTTCTGAAACTGGCAGGTGAAGATTCTGGTAAGCCGATGTATTCGTCCAGATGGAACATGGCCACCTTGCTCCAGTCAATGTCTTCTTTGATGAGCTGGTTTAAAGTCTCAAATTGGCTTGCCCCTGTGGCAAGGATGATGTTTGCTTTGCCATTTTTGGCAATGGTTTCCCTGATCAGATCTGCAGCGGCCTTTCCGGCTGCGATTCCAAGTTCTTCAGGACTGTTTGTTACGCTTGTTTCCATTTTATTGTATTCGTGTTTTCAATGATTTATTAGACAATAGATTTCCAATCTCCCTAAGGCAGCTCATTTATTTATTCTGGTCTTGTTTCTAAATAACCCCGGTTGTACCGCCTTTTGAAAGGGAGATGTCAACAGGCAAATTCGTCTTCCATGATCCTCCTGTAAAATCAGGAACATCAATGGAATTGGAACGGTTATTTACAGACCACTCACTCAAGGGAAGTATAGAACTCCATAGTGCTGCATCATAAACATCCTGATCTAAGGGAAGTCCGTTTCTTAGACAGTCTATGGTACGCCAGTCCATCAAAAAGTCCATTCCACCATGTCCGCCCACGGCCTTAGCCATTTCACCGATCTTTTTAACAAGGTTAGGGGTATATCTCTCTTCCATCGCTTTAAATTCGATATCAGAAAGCCAGCCTTCATGACTCGTAGAAATGCGCGCCGGCAATGGATATTTCTGAGCAGTACCCTTTGTGCCGCTAATCAGGTGCAAACGAGAATATGGCCTTGGTGAAGTTACATCGTGTTGTATCATCATTGTGCGGCCAAGGTGTGTTTTGATAGTCGTGGTACTCATGTTACCTCTGAAGGCTTTGCCCACATAAGGCTTGTAAAATGGATCCTTAGCTGCAAGTTCCTTAGCCATTTCGCCCATCATGAAGTCATTAGAAGAAACCGATACCAGGTAATTCATCTGGTCACCACGGTTGATATTCATCACCTGACATATCGGACCAAGTCCGTGCGTGGGATATAAATTGCCCTTATGTTTAACATTTTCCTTCAGTCGCCACATATCGTAATATTTGGACTTTGAAAAATTTCCTTCCAGAAGGTCATGGATATAAGCACCTTCGCAATGGATAATGTCTCCAAAAAATCCCTGCCTTGCCATGTTAAGCGTAAGCATCTCAAAAAAGTCATAGCAGCAATTTTCCAGCATCATGCAGTGCTTCTTTGTACGCTCAGAAGTTTGTACCAGTTGCCAGCATTCTTCAAGCGAGGTAGCTGCAGGGACTTCAGTACATACATGCTTGCCATGGTTCATGGCATAAACGGCCATTGGTGTATGAAGTTCCCAGGGAGTGGCTATATAGATGAGATCGATATCGTCGCGTTCACAGAGTTTTTTCCAGGCCTCTTCTTTATCCGTGTATACTACAGGTTTATGTGCAGTACGTTTTAAGTTCTGGATAGAGGCAGCCGCTTTTTCTGGACGTAAGTCACACAATGCATTAATACTTGTACCTGCAATCCTTGCCATGCGTTTTACCGCCGCTGCGCCGCGGTTACCCAATCCTATAAAACCGATACGGACTGTATCTAGTTTAGGAGCGGCATAACCACTCATATTAAATTCCTGCTTATGTATCCTTTTGGCTAGTTTAAGAATATCATCCTCTTTTGAAGTCTCAGAAATGGAAGTATAGGCCGATAAAAGACCCGAAGAGGCCAGACCAAGACCAGCCAGACCGCCAAGTTTTAAAAAATCTCTTCTATTGTTCTTCATTAATTGCGATTAAAATGGTGATGAGTTTCTTCAAATCTATTAAATGACTTTTAAGAATAGGACTATAAAACCGAATAAAATAGCGAGAACGTTATCGGTAGCGTTGCCGCTCATTTATCTGTTTCAGAGTGGTTTATTCTGTACTGATATCCTTAGTTTCGTTTTTCAGATTATACTATATTTAGCTATGGCCAAGCAACAAATCTCTTCCGTATCGGTAAGTTCCCTAAGTAAGCGAGATACCCTGATTTCAATTCTTATTATTGGATTATTGTTTTTTATATTCGGATTTGTTTCCTGGATTAATGCAATCCTGATTCCTTATTTCAAGATTGCCTGTGAACTTACGAACTTTGAATCTTACCTGGTTGCCTTTGCTTTTTACATCTCTTATTTTGTGATGTCTGTGCCTTCGTCCTTTCTTTTAAAGTCTGTAGGCTTTAAAAAAGGAATGATGATTGGCTTTTGGACAATGGCTGTGGGGGCATTTATATTTGTTCCAGCGGCACTGACTCGCACTTATGAGGTCTTTTTACTGGGCTTGTTTTCGTTGGGTGCGGGCCTGGCCATACTACAAACTGCAGCCAATCCCTATATCACCGTTTTAGGCTCCAAGGAAAGAGCAGCCCAACGTATCAGTATCATGGGCATCTGCAATAAGGGTGCAGGTATACTGGCGCCATTGCTGTTTGCCGCAGTCATTTTAAAAGCTACAGATGGAGAACTCTTTAAACAGTTGCCATTGATGAATAGCGCCGAGAAGAGTGCTGCGCTAGACGAACTGATTCGAAGGGTAATTGTTCCTTATGCTTGTGTGGGGACTGTGCTTATTGGTCTTGGCCTAATGGTTCGTTACTCGCCACTGCCCGAAATTGATACAGAGCACGAAAGCGAAGATGTGGCTGCAGCAAATTCTGGTAAGACCAGCATTTTTCAATTTCCACATCTTATACTCGGCGCAATTGCTATATTTCTACACGTGGGGACACAGGTCATTGCTATTGATACTATAATTGGTTATGCAGGTTCTATGAATATCCATTTGCTGGAAGCCAAAATCTTTCCATCTTATACTTTGTTTGCAACCATTTGTGGTTATACCCTGGGAATATTAATGATTCCTAAAATCATCAGTCAGGTTAATGTGTTACGCATCTGTACTTTGCTAGGTGCCATATTTACGCTGCTTATTATTTTTGGTCGGGGACAGGTTAACATTCTTGGGCATGCGGCCGACATTTCTATTTGGTTTGTGGTGTTACTTGGGCTGGCAAATTCATTGGTTTGGGCAGGTATATGGCCGCTGGCACTTGATGGGCTTGGTAGATATACCAAACTGGGTGCATCGATCATGATCATGGGGCTTTGTGGAAACGCCATTATGCCACTTTTTTATGGTTATTTTGCTGATGTGTATGATCTTAGGACTGCCTATTGGGTATTGTTCCCATGTTACCTATATTTAATGTTTTACGCATTTAAGGGATACCAGATCAGAAATTGGGCACCTAATAATGTTACCAGATAAATTTAACCTGTTGATGGTTTTCTAAAATAGAAATAATGAAATCAGAAGAACTTTCAAGAAGACAATTTTTAACCAGAAATGCCATAGTCTTATCGGGATTTGCACTGAGTTATGCCGGATTCCCTGCATTGGCAAAAGGTCATTTTAAAAACGATACCATCAAGGTTGGGGTAATTGGTACGGGATCAAGGGGGACTGGCTTAATCAAACTCATTAGTCAAATACCAGAAATGCAGGTTGTAGCCTGCTGCGATCCAATACCAGAGCACCTTAAAAATGGATTGAAGCAAGCTACCCAAGGTGCTAAAGCATATACAGATTACCGTAAACTGCTGGAGGATAAAAATATTGATGCGGTGATCATTGCTACTCCGCTTTATCTACATTATCCGATGGGCGTAGATGCCCTGGCTGCAGGAAAGCACATCTATTTAGAGAAATCCATGACCTACGACATTGCTCAGTCTATTGATTTGGAGAAAAGGGTTCGTCGATCGAATTTGGTTTTCCAGGTTGGTTACCAGTATCGTTATTTTGGTTTGTATCATAAAGTGAAGGAAGCGATAGATCAGAATTGGTTGGGAAAGATTACGAATTTTGAATGTCAGTATAACCGGAATTCCAACTGGCGCTTTCCAGTCAGCGATCCCAAAATGGAACAGGCTATTAATTGGAGAATGTATAAGGAATATTGTGGCGGTCCCTTATCTGAACTTTGCGCACATGCCATTGATGCGGTACATTACCTAACGGACAGCCATCCTTTAAAGGTTACTGCGATGGGCGGCGTAAACTACTGGAAGGATGGAAGGGATACTTATGACAACATTAGAGCGATTTATGAGTACCCTAATGACATTAAAGTAAGTGTCACATCTGTACTTTCCAACGCCTACAATGGATACGGGATCCGTATTTTAGGTGATAAGGCGACTTTAGAAATACAGCGTGATAAGGCATTTATTTACCCGGAATCGTTAAATAATAAGAGGGGGACGGTAGATGGGGTGACCGGAGCTACTATTGCGGTTACTACACAAGGTAAAGGCAATGAACTGATTTTTGAAAAACCTGGTGAGAAATCCTTAGAGCCAACCGTTTATGCCCTGAAGGATTTCGCAAATTGTATTTTGACAAAAAGTAAACCAGCATCTAATGCAGCTACAGCAAAAGATTCGTCCATCGCCATTCATATGGGCAATACAGCTGCTGAAACAGAAACCATACAACTCTGGAAACCAGAATATTCAATTTAATTATGCAAGGCAAAAGGTTAAAAATATATAACGGACAAATCATTACTCCATACAAAACCATTAAACAGGGAACAGTACTGATCTCAGATGGGAAAATTGTGGCAACGCAAGAAGGGAATCTTGATTTTCCGGACGCGGATGAAATTGATGCCAAAAGAAATTACATCTCTCCGGGTTTTATTGATCTGCACATTCATGGTGGGGGCGGGCACGACTTTATGGATAATACTGTTGAAGCATTCCTGGGTATTGCCGAAACGCATGCGCGCTACGGCACTACTGCCATGTGCCCAACAACACTGACCAGTGAAAAGGAAGACCTGCTGGAGACTTTGAGGATTTATGAGCAGGCGGATAAACTGAACGATAAAGGCGCAGAGTTTATAGGTATGCACCTGGAAGGACCTTATTTTGCGCTTAGCCAAAAAGGAGCACAGGATCCGAGGTATATCCGCGACCCTGATCCTGCAGAATACAAAGAAATACTGGCGGCCAGCAGTATCATTAAAAGATGGAGTGCTGCTCCAGAATTAAAAGGAGCTATTGAATTTGGCCGGTATCTGAAATCGAAGGGAGTATTGGCCGCAGTGGCGCATACAGATGCGATCTATGAAGAGGTATTGGAAGCCTTCGAAAATGGGTATACCCTGGCTACGCATTTTTATTCGAGCATGTCTGGGGTGAGTCGCCGTGATTGTTTCCGCTTTGCCGGGGTAATTGAAAGTGGGTATCTGATTGATGAAATGGATGTTGAAATTATAGCTGATGGGGTTCATTTACCTGCTCCTTTGTTAAAATTGATCTACAAAATAAAGCGTGCCGGGAGAACAGCCCTCATTACAGATGCCATGCGCGGTGCCGGAATGCCTCCGGGTGAGAGTATATTGGGCAGTTTAAAAAATGGCCTAAAAGTGATTATAGAAGATGGAGTTGCCAAGCTGCCCGACAGAAGTTCTTTTGCAGGGAGCGTTGCTACAGCGGATAGACTGGTTCGGAACATGGTAAACATGGCTGGAGTTTCCCTGGAGGAAGCGGTACGGATGATCAGTACAACACCTGCCCGTATCATGGGCTTGGAAAACCGAAAAGGTGCGCTTATTGTAGGTAAGGATGCTGATGTGGTTGTTTTTGATCGGGATATTAATATCCAGCATACCATCGTGAACGGAAGAGTTGTTTATAGCAAGCCTTAGTTTTTTCTGCTGCTGGATTCCCGAACGATGAGCTTTCCTGGAAGTACAATTTCTTCCGCGTGAAAATACTTTTTGGTAATGTGTTTGATCAGCAGTTCACAGCTTAATTTGCCAATGTCAAAAGCAGGTTCTGCAATGGTAGATAAAGAGGGTGAGATGATGGTCGACATTGGATCGTTAGTAAAGCCAATTACACCAAATTCTTCACCAACCTTTATGCCTTTGTTTTTTAATGTAATCATAGCACCTATTGCCTTTCTGTCGTTCACAGCAAAAATAGCATCCGGCTTTTCTTTCAATTCCATTAACTGGATGGTGTCGCTTTCGCCATGTTCCTGGGAAAAGCCGGAGTAAACCACCCAATCCTCATTTGGCTCAATATTGTGTTTCTTTAGTGCATCCAGATAGCCTCTGAGCCTTGCTTCAGTAAAGCTGAGTCCTTTAGGACCGGCAATATGTGCAATTCGTGTGTATCCGTTTTCAATCAGGTGCTCTACGGCCTCAAAAGCTCCATTGTAATCATCCTGCATTACTTTTGAGGTCTCAATTTCGCTGGCTACCCTGTCAAAGAATACTACAGGTATACCTTCATCAACAATTTCCTGGAAGTGGTTACAGGAGTCTGAATCAGAAGAAATGGAAACCAGTAAGCCATCCAGGCTTGAAACAGAAAGATTTTCTATAATAGCGAGTTCTCTTTCAGGAGAATCGTTAGTCACGAACAAGATGATGTTATAGCCATTGTTATAAGCTACTTCCTGGATACCAGTGATCACTGTAGAAAAGTAGTAATTGGTGATAAAAGGTAGAATCACCCCTAAGTTATGGGTACTACCTTTGGCCAGCCCTGTTGCATTAAAATTTGGTTTGTAGTTCAGTTCTGTGGCGAGGGCCAGTACTTTTTCTTTGGTTTCCTGATTTACATCGTAAGTATCCCTTAAAGCCCTGGACACGGTAGAAACTGAAATATTTAAAATTTTTGCAATATCCTTTATTGTTACGTAGTGACGGGCCATAAAGATTCGGAAGGAATTAGATTTGGTTTCTTGTTTATAAGCCTAAGGTAGTAAAAAAAACAAAAAAAAGGACCAAGGATGTCTTTCTATCATGACTGCATTAGCTCTCTGGTTCTACCTTCAGGTCAATAATCTTTTCAACCGGAGGAAGACATTGGTGTAGATCACAGGTCTGATAATATAAGCCCGTCTGGATTATTTCGGTACTTCTAATTCCTGCTGACCTTACTACTTTATGTACAAACCAGGCCTGTTTTTCATAAATCAGCACGCCTGGATCGTTGGAAGAAGGAAAGGGTTTACTGATCTCCCACTTACCAACGGACTGAAAGCCTTCCGGTAGTTTTAAAATATGTTCAATTGCGATATAAGGCATAGTAGAAGGGACATACTGATAGATGTGCCAGCCTGGTGCCATGCCGACTTTAACGATAATCGCAATACTATCCTTTTCCAGGAGTATCCGGGCATTTAAAGTAACGGGGTTCTCATTGGTTGGCTCATTAGATGTTAACTGTGCCACCGCGGCTGTTATCTTTTTGTCGAAGGCGGACTGTGCATTGGCACACAGTCCGCTAGATAAGAAGATTATAAATAATCCGATTAACTTTTTCATTAACTATAAGTATTGATCATGAATCTATATCCGTTCGTCTCCGAAAAGAATAACTTATTTCTGTTTTTAGACAGCCAGCTGGCCCAGTCCTTCGCAGTAATAAGGTTTTCGCCGGTGTACCTTTTCAGCACGCGCAAAGCGAGGTCGCTCTCCTTGCCTTTTTTCAGCATGGCAACACAGGCATCCAACAGCTTGAGGCTGTGATTAGATACACCGATCTTTTGAACGTCCTCATCAATTGAATAGTCATAAAAACCATCCGGATTACAATAAATGTAACCCATGTTTGCTTTCATATATTTTTGAAAGGCTTCAGCATCTGTACCAAATTTATCGGCAAATTTCCCCATGGATCTTTTCAAATAAGTTTCCCAGGAGTCAATTTCCTGCGTATTCCCAATATAAAGAAGGGAGGCTTCTTCCTCGGGAGTCAGTGTTTGCCCTGTAGCTTTTTTATCGGCAAGGCGTTTGCTTTCTTTTACATTACCTTCATTAAATGATTTCATTTGTGCTACATAGTCGTTATAATGGGTTTTGGTTGCAGCAGCAATAATTTCCCGCACATCATCTGTTGTTGCCATGCGGTCGTTGTATTTTCTGGCAATTGGTGTTTTACTATTAAATTGTTTCATGTAAGCAACCGCATTTACAAAAACTTTTTTGCCCTCATCTGTCATATCAGTTGGTGAAGCACTGAAGCCCCACAAGAAGAAGTTGCCATGGCGGCCCAATGCTACCGCGCCTACATCCTTTGCGCAAACCCCGCTGGAAATCATCTCCGCATCGGGGGATTCAGTGAACCTGTTGCCCCGAGAGACCAATCCTATCCTGCTCCCTTTACCATCAAGATAACCCGTTTTTTGCACTCTCCACATCGGGATTTCCTTGGGAACACCTGCACCACTTGCATAGTGAAAAATCCCATCAGGTGTTTTTTTATTTTCCATAGTAGGCATTACTTTTTCCAGAGGTCCTTTAAAGATCGCATGGTTGGTATTCAGGTGATGTGCGTCTGCATCCAGGCAGAGACAAAGCCAATCCAGTTTAAGACCAATCCTGCGGCCCATTTCATCAGCGGTACTTGCTATAAAAATAACTGGTTTAGAAAAATTATCGGGCAGGTACCTGGCTGCTGTAAACTTGCTTTCACCATTAGCGCCCTTTTCCATTTTTGCCGGTTCAACTGCCGTAGTCGCAAAATCAAAGATCGTTACATCATAAGGCTCAGAATCGACTGGTTTCCAGTCTCTACAATCAATAGTTTTCACTTCAGTAAAATACTGACTAAGTAGTGCCTTAAAAGCAGGCATGCGCAGCGGATATTCAGCTTTGAATTCCTTTTCAGACATCATACCCGGAGCAGACCGTTTAATTTCGGGCATAGGTTTAGCCGGATCATAGCCTACAAATAGCACTTTAACCGGACTTGTCGGACGCTGCTGTGCCATGAGTGGCCCTGCAATTAAAAGCAGGGCCAGCATCATTAGGTTTAAAATTCTGTTCATCATTTTATAATTTCTTTTTATACAAAGCCAACTGTGCTTCAAATTCGGTAACAGTAGAGTCCAATATTGAGCCTATAAACTTTCCTTCTTTTAAGGCTTCTTTGGCAGTTTGAAGTGCTTTTTCTTCTGAAATGATCGCATTTTTTATATCTCCAGCTTTATCATAAGCTGTTGCTATGAAATGATAAACAAGAGGTTTAACAATACCTTCCTGAGCCAATGCTGAGTTCCCCAATTCAGCTGCGTATAGATATGACTTTCTGGACAAACCTTCTGTTCCTATAATTATTCCTGCCACAGTTCCACTGAAACCATTGTTACTTTTGATCCAGCCCTGCGAGAAAGACATTGCTTCTGTTTCTCTTTTCAGCGCATATAATGCAGTGATCTTCGCTGAGTTTGCCTGCATCGCGATCATCTGATCTGAAAGATCAAGCGTATCAATGATCGCCAATACTTTGGTATATTCTTTGGCTTTGACCGCTTTTAACATAGGATCCAAAATTTTGAATTTTGCCATCATAGCTTCAGTTCTTACTTTAGATCCATTAAATTCCTGCTTAAAAGCTTCCATGTCATACTTTCCGGCAATTGACAGTTCAATAATAGAATCCAGTTTCATCGGATGACCAATCCATATGATCTTGCCTTCTTTTAGCAGAAAGGTTGCTGGAATACCGTTTTGTCCCGCTGCGATCATCCACTTATTGGCCATGTGCTGCTCATTATTATCTGCAATCACGTTATAAGCCATTTTATCTCCAACACTTTTTACGAAGTTAGTTACCGCGGGTAACGATGATTCGTAAGGCTTATCACCGGTTTTTTCCCAGATGTTAACACCGGTAAAAGTAACCTTACCTTCATATTTCTTAGCCAATTCTGATAAATGTGGCATCGCGGCTTTACATGGGCCGCACCAGGTTGCCCAGAATTCAAATACGTAAAGGTGGTCTTTTTCGTATTTAGTTACAGGTGTTCCCTTAATCCATTTGGCATATTTTAGTTCCGGCGCAGTGTCGCCTATCGTTAGGGCTGCCTTACTCTGAGCAGTAGCTATAGTTGTGGGGATGATTAAACCGACCGCAAAGATTATTCTTTTTAAAATGTTCATTTTTTTGATTGTATGTTTCATATTATTAAAATATATGGTCATTATTTATTGTCCGTAGCCTGTGTTTTGTATTCCGAAGAGGGGATTGGTATCAAACTCTGATCGTGGTACCGGAAAATAAAACTGTATATCTGAAATAATAGTTGGTCTGAGTTGCTTTACCGTGGCAAAAGGTAAACGCATCAGCGTTAGCCACTCAATACCATCCTCCCCGGTGAGGTTTCGTTCTACTTCATAATAATTCTGCAACAGCAGTGCATCTGTTGTGTTTGCATCATCAACAGCCGAAAAGTTGGTCACACCTGCTTTGCCCATAACCGTTTTGATCAATGATTTTGCAGCATTGAGGTCACCAGCATTAGAACGAATAATTGCCTCCGCCCGCATGAGGTAAACTTCAGACAAACGCAAAGCATAGGAGGTTTCGCTGAGTTGTGAAGGATTTCCTCCGACTGCGATATATTTTAGAAAATAATAGGTGTTCGGCGAATAAGCCTGGTAAGGTGTCAGCGCTCCGACCATCCATGTTCCCCTTGGGTCGTTCTGTAGCAGGTCCTTAAATTTTTGTGTAGCTGCAAACACCGACGACTGACCAGGATAATACGCCCGGCTTTGGATATAATAGAACAGTTCCTGACTGGGTTGCGGTTTGACCCCAAAGATCACTTCCTTACTACTCAAACCCTTTGTATAGAAAATATCCTTCAGGTTGTTTTCCAGTGCATAAGGACCACTTTGGATCAGGGTGTTTCCCAGATTGTTGACTTCTGTATAGTCAGCTTGCTGACCACGGCATAGTAGTACCCTCATCTTTAACGCCATGGCTGCCCATTTGGTAGCATAGTAATTTGGGTTAGTAGCGGGGGCATTGGCTATTGCGAAATCCAGATCAGCTAGTATAAAAGCATAAGATTCCGCGACCGTACTACGTGCCTTGGGAACCTGACTTAAGGTGATAAATTTATCTCTGATTAATACACCATTTTTGCTGTCCTGCTTAAACCATTCTGAAAAATATACGAGTATTTTAAAGTGTCCGTATGCACGTAAAAAACGGCTTTCTCCGATAATTTCATTTTTTCTGGAACCTACAAATGCATTGTCCGCCAGTACACTCACTCCATCGATTACAGCATTTGTAGCTGTGACCAACAAGTAAGCCTGCGTCCAAATCATGGGAGCATATCCAGCATTTGCATTCTCATTTTTTTCGTCAGGTACCTGGCCAAAACCATAGGCGAGGAGCCCGTTATACATCCCCCCCGCAACCTGATTGCTTGTCCAGTTTGTTACGTTGTTATTATCTACATTCGCAAACCGATAGTATGCGCCATTTAGCACCGTTTGTGCTGATTTCTGATCAGTAATCGCTGTGCCATCCACCCTGGCGTTTGCAGGTGGTTCGCTGAGCTGCTTATCACAGGACACTAAAGTCCCGAAAAATGCTGCAAGTAATATATATATTGAAATTCGTTTCATGTGAATTTTTTTTATGGTTATACAGAAGATTTAGAATCCAACTCTCAGCCCAAAAGTGAACTGACGCATAGAGGGATAATTGGCAGAGTCCGTATACCCGCTGATTAAACTATAAGGATCGTTGCTAATCTCTGGATCCGGACCAGGATACCCTGTGATGGTGAAAAGGTTGCTGCCTGATACATAAACCATCGCTGAACCAAGTCCCAGCCGTTTACTTAAATTATCTGGTAGCTGATAGCCAATGGAAATTGATTTCAGCTTAATATAGGAGGCGTCATGTACGGAAAGGTCGGAGCTACCGGTTCCAAATAGGTTACTTTCGGTGTAGACCAGACTTGGCCGGTCTGCATCCGGAGTCTGCGCGGTATAATGCGGTAGTAATATCCTGGTATTGCGATTTCCTCTATCCGAAAGGCCCAGTGAGCTGACATCTGGCAGATAAAGAATATCTCCCCCCACCGAGTAGCTAAATAAGGTAATCAGGTTAAATTGTTTGTATCTAAAATTATTGGTGATACCACCATAGAACTTAGGTTCAGCATTACCGATGACGTCACGTTTGAAGTATCCTTTGTAAACACCGTTTTCCTGAAGTTTGTACCTTGGATAACCAATGGCAAGATTGGAAAGAATTCCAAATTGCGCATACAAACTTGCTTGTTTGTAAGCATCAAGCTCTTGTTGGTTCTTAATCACCCCATCATATTGGTATCCGAAAATCAATCCGACAGGACTGCCTTCACGTAATATCGTATTACCGATAAATAAGGAGTTCACAAATGGATCCGTTTCCTGGGAAATGGCATTTGGATTCTGCAGATCCCTGTTGATATTGGTCACTTTGGATTTGTTGCGTGAAATGTTGGCAGCAAGATTCCAGGTGAAATTTTTGCCACGTACGATATCAGCCCTCAGGTCGAATTCCCAACCTTGGTTTCTAATATCAGCCACATTGACAAGTGCTGAATTGAAACCCGAACTTGTCGCCACTGTATAGGCCATCAGCAGATCAGAAGTTTGCTTATTATAGTAACCAACTGAGCCGGTAATCCTCGAATTGAAGATGGCAAAGTCTACACCTGCGTCCTTCTGCAAGGTCGTTTCCCATTTGATTTGATCATTTCCCAACTGTGTAGGGATTAATGCATTTGTAGAGGCATAAGCAGCAGGGGTAAATAGCGTATAAAATAGATTATTGCCTAAGTTCTGAGAACCAGTATAGCCCGCACTGGCGCGGAATTTTAGTTCGTTTAGCCAGGTAGCTGATTTCAGAAATGACTCTTCAGATGCTCTCCATGCAACACCAAACGAAGGGAAATAGCTTATTCTGTTGTTTTTAGGAAATTTAGAGGATTCATCCGATCTGGCAGTCAAGGTCAGGAGATATCTTTCTTTTAATGCATAGTTTGCACGCATATAAAAGCTGAGCAGTGCGCTCTGTGATTCGCTCGCTTGCGGGGGAAGTGGCAGAGCTGCAGATGACAAGCCATTCAGAAAAACATCGTCGGGAAAGCCTTGTCCGGAAGCCGAAAAGGTTTCAGCATTTGTCTTTTGCCAGGAGGTTCCCGCTAATAGGGTCAGACGGTTGTTTTCATTAAACTGTTTTTCATAGGTTAAGGTATTTTCGTAGAATACATCGGTTTGCTGAGTCTGGGCCTGACTAGCTATACCGCCATTCGAATTTACCGAATTGATTCCTGAAGCATCTGTTACAGAGACGGTAGAAGGTGCGTAGTTCAGTTGATGATAGCTTGAATAGTTTACCGAGGCGGTACTCCTGAATTTAAGCGATTTCAGTATGTCATACTCCAGCGAAAGAGAGCCTAATAACAGGGTGTTTTTTGAACTGTTTTTTCCTTGTAAAAGTGCCATTGGATTCTGGATATCGCTGTATTGTCCAAAGCCTGTATCTGCAGTATTAAATGCTACCGGGCTGCCATCTGCATTGAATGGGGCTAAGGTTGGCGGGGCATAAATCGCGGAAGAATAAATTCCGTTGGTCACATTATTTTTGGTAAAAGCATAGTCCAGGTTAGTGATCACACGCAATTTACTGTTGATCTCATTGTCCAGGTTTACCTTACCTGCGATTCTACTGAAATCGGTTCCCAGTAGCGTTCCTTTTGAGTCATTGTAAGCCAGTGAAGTATAATAACGCGAACCTGCTCCACCACCGCGGACACTGATGTCCGCATTTTGAGTGACGCCAGTGCGGGTGATGAAGTCGAGCCAATCGGTATTAGCTGTACCCAGGAAATTAGGATCATTGATGATTGAGGTTGCAACCCCATCGGCAGGTCGGCTCTGAGCCGCTCTAAGCGCATTGAGGTTTTTAGCTCCCTCCAGCATCAGGCTCTTGTATTGATCCGCATTCAACAGCTTTTCGGTTATTGCTTTACTCATTCCAGTATAGTAGTTGGCTTCTAACACTGGTTTTTGATTGAGTTTTCCTTTTTTGGTAGTGATGATTACAACGCCATTGGCAGCCCTGGAACCGTATATTGCCGTTGCTGAGGCATCTTTCAAAATGTCGATAGTCTCGATATCATTGATATTCAAACCGGCAAGGGTATTTAATCCACGTGAAAAAGAAGAACCTACACCATTACTCGCATAGTTTTTATCGTTTCCCAAAGCTTCTACTGGGTTTCGAACTTCTGCCTCACTCTGTACATATTTGTTTTGAATGGTGATCTGAACCCCATCTATAATATACAGTGGGTCATTTCCGCCAATCAAAGAACTCCCGCCACGTATACGGATCTTGGCCATACCACCGGGCGAACCGTCGGCCTGTACCACCTGAACACCGGCAGCTTTGCCAGACAAGGCCTGATCTATGCTCACAAAAGGTGTGTTTTTGACCTCATTGATGTCTACAGAAGCGACAGAACCGGTCAAGTCTCTTCTTCTTGTGGTTCCATACCCCACAGCAACTACCTCATCAAGGCTATTTACCTTAGGTTTCAAGGTCACTACCATATCGGTTCCTTTAGCCTCTTTCACCTTTATCAGTTTAAGGTCGTAGCCCACAAATGCAAAGAGTATAACATCATCTTCGGCAACGTTTGGTAAAGAAAACCTTCCGTTATTGTCAGTTATCGTTCCTTTATTTCCACTTTTTAATCTGATCGAGACCCCTGGCATTGAATTACCCGCCTCATCAACCACACGGCCCTTGATATCGACTGCCTGAAATCGGGCGACAATGTTATCAAGAAGTGATTGTTCTTTGGCTTTGATGATTACTACTTTGTTGTTGATGGAGTAAGTCAAGGGTTGATCTTTAAAAACTGCATCAAGCACATCTTCAAGCTGAACTCCTTTTACATTGATGGTAACACGCTTTGACTTATTTAAAAGCACGTTGGTATAAACAATATCAAATCCACATTGCTGGCGCAGTTCGTTGAGCACATTATCCAGGCTGGCATTTGATTTGGACAAAGTAATTTTTTGAGCGAGGCTGGAGGCACTTACCTGCATCAGTGTAGCCAATAGTATGACGGCGGTTAATCGCATAGTCAGCAAGATTTTATGGTATACCAGATGTGGTACACCGAGTTTCCTAGTGTAATTTTTGTACATTTGTTTTAGTTGGTTATTCAGCTTGCTTCTGCTTCGAAACTGTTGGCAAACTGAGGTTTACGTTGATTAAATTCGCGGGCCAATCATTCCCGGAAGTGTTGCACACTTTCGGGTTTTTAGTTTAATCCCTGTTCTAATATTCCTTTCGTATACTTTCTGTCATACTTTGTGAATTGGGTTTATTATTCTGTTAACTATCTTGAAACATAAATTTTTCTCTCCTCAACTTTAAAATGAATCCTGCCGGTTGATTCCAATACATTCAATACCTGGGAAACATGGTCAAATCTGGATACCGACCCCAGAAAAAGGTCTTCAGGCATTTCTCCCTCATAGATTACCTGTACATTATACCAGCGTGCGATCATTTTCATGATGTCCTCAATTTTTTTATCGTCAAAGACAAATCTTCCGTCTTTCCAGGCTGCTGCCTGTTCAGCCTTAACACTATGGACTTGAATGTCATTTCCATATTTTACAGCTTCATGGCCAGGTAAGAGCATCTTTTGCAATTGTGGGGTTGACACTTTTACGCTGCCTTCAATCAGGGTTGTTTTTATCATATCTTCATCCTGATAAGCATTGATATTAAAGTGCGTCCCAAGTACTTCAACTTCCTGATCTGAGCTTTCAACGACAAAGGGATGCGCTGTATCTTTAGTTACCTCAAAATAGCCCTCACCGATAAGTTTTACCCTACGCTTGCCCCCTTCATTTAAGTTGCTAGAAAAGGTTAAGCTGGATGTCGCATTCAACCATACCAGCGATCCGTCGGGCAGACGAACTCTGTAAGTTTCTCCATTCGCTGTCGATAGGGTATTTAGTTGGGCTGCCTGATTTGTGTTTTCTTTGATCTCATAGATGAGTTGTCCATTGGCAGATTTGCTAATAGTTACTCCTGATTGACTGGCTAGTTCCCCATTGGCCGCATTGGTTAAATTGATCTTTTGACCATTTGCTAATGTCAGCGTAGCACCTGAGCGACCTGGAGCTACATCACTTGCATAGGTATGTATACCTGATTGATTTTTTTGCAAAAACCAAATCCCCGTAGAGAGGAGAATGGCAGCAAGCGCGGCGGCGATTCCGATTCGAGGCCATAGTTTAACAGGTTTAGGCATTTTGGTTTCTTCATCGACTTTTTGCCAGATATCTTTCTTCAGGTTTGTTAAGTCCTCTTCTGTCAGCTGCCCGGGTTCAACCTTCCATTGTAAATACCAATTTTCCAGCAAGGCCAGTTCTTCCGGATTACAAGAGCCAGCTTTATATTTCCTTAGTAAGTGTTGTAAATCTATGTTTTCCATTATCCATCATAGAGGCTCAACTGGCCCCTTAATCATATAGACAGGGATCCCCCATAGCATAGGGGTAAAAAAAATGAGAAAAATAAAAATAATATTAGCGGCTGATCAATAAGACGAGATAGAGTAAGAGTCCTAAACGCACTCTAAGTATTTTGAGCGCATTTTTGACATGACTTCTAACGGATTGCTCTGAAATGCCGAGTTGTTCCGCAATTTCTTTATGGCTTAGGTTATGAAATCGGCTAAGTTGAAAGACTTCCCGCATTTTTGGAGGGAGCAGTTCAATTTCTTTAGCAATGATATCTGCAAGCTGGCGTTCTCTCAGTCGATGGTCGGTTATACAATCTGCAATTACAACAGACTGTGGCAGTGTCGAAATATATTTAGACTCCACTGCTTTATGGGAAACAACATTCATTACCCCATTTCTTACCGCAGTATATAAATAGTTGGAAAGGTTGCTGAAGTCAACTGAATCCCGCTTGTTCCACAATTTGATAAATAAATTCTGTACAACATCTTTCGCCTCATCCTTATCTTTTAGTCTGTTAAAGGCATGAATATACAGCACAGCAAAAAAGCGTTCATAAATTGCAGTGAAAGCATCCCTGTCACCTTTTTTTAATAAGCCGGTTAACTGCGAATCTGTGTGTTTTTCATATATCTGCATACAATATGTTCCCTATACCAATTTACGAAATATTAACAGGTTTAGCGGAGGCAAGTTTAAGCAAAATATTCCGAAAGCTATTTACAAGGCGCAAGTGTGACGACAGTCGATATTTGTTTATATTTGCTAACAATTTATTACCAGTTACCTAAAGGTTATTAGGCAATGTTAGCACAGTTTTATGGAACGTACAAAAGAGCAGCCAGTAAATAAAGAGTTTACCGAAGAATGTACTAAGGTACTCAATGCGGTGTCAGATGCGCTATATGCTGTTGGCGGCAAATGGAAGCTGATGATCATTATCGCAATGGCTAGAGGAAACAACAGATTTTCGGAGCTGCAAAGACAGGTGAAGGGTATTTCTGCCAGGGTACTTTCAAGTGAGCTGAAGGAGCTGGAAATGAATGGTTTTATTATTAAAAAAGTTGATGTAGGTTATCCGGTCACAATCGAGTATCAATTGCTGCCCTACAGCCACACACTAGAAAAAGTTGTTACCGCAATGACAGAATGGGGCATTCAACACCGGGAAAAGATTAAAAGCGAAAGGTCTTCCAAGACTTCATAAAACAGAACCAATAAACCTAATTTATTGGTTCTGATGATTGGCCTGCCTAATTGTTCAGCGGTCTTACTTCTATGATAATGAAATGGCCAGTGCGTTCCTTTATCAGCCATTTGCCATTTTGATAAACATATTTATCATCATACCTAACGCTGTAATCGGTAATGTTGTCTTTTCCTTCGGATTCTCTAACCATTTTGATCTGGGAGAAAGAAACCCCAGTTGCAGTATCGCCATCTATTTTTACGGTATGTTGGCCGTTCATCGTAAAATAGGTTTTTACAAGGGATGCATGCCCATTAAATTCCTTCTCCAGGCTCTTCGTTCCCGAGACATTTGCCACCATGGCATTGTTTATATAAACTTGGTATAGGGCATCTGGTGTAAATAATCCCATTACTTCTGAAATCTTTTTTTCGTCACTCAGATAGGCATAGGCATCTATTAGGTTCCTTAATTCTTGTTGAGTATCTAACATCTCTTGTATCATGATTTTTAATTTTATATGTGAAATTCTATTGTTAATGTGGTGTTTTGTTATACCAGAAATGAGGGGTCGATCTGGTAGGTGTCGAATAATTGGTATGCCCTAAGTTTTTTTTTGCCGAGCTCCAAGTGAGAATCCAAAGCCGAAAGGTCTGTTTCTATTGGGCTGAACTGGACCCCTTTAAGTAGAGCGGTGTTCAGGACTAACCCAATTGCCAGACTGATAGTCTTATCTGTCCATTCCTGCAATTCCTTTTCGTTGCTGCTCATCCTGTTATAATTTTCAAGAAAACCAGACCTTAGAGGAGCGAGAATGGTCTCATATTCCTTGGATTTCGTTGCATAATCAAGTAGGTCCTCTCCATTGAAATCAGTTCGTTTAAGAACAAGCAGCTGGAAAGGAGCAAACAAGGTCTTATCCGTCTTAAGGCCGGAAAGTTCATTACGGTCTATGCGAGCCATTGTAAATGGCCAGGCACCTGTTGAGGGCATAAGTTGAAAAATATCCAGTATCGAAGAATCTATTATTTGATCTAGTCCCATATTTATTATCGTTTACAATTCGTTCAATTATTTATTCGTTTTGTTGTCAGCAAAATTAGCCTATAATTGGTTACAATTTGTTAGTAGTTACCTAAAGGTTATTAGATAATAACAATGTAATTGGAATGGGAAGAAAAGATGATGAGCAAATTATGCATAAATAGTGGTGAAGGGTAAGGGTTTGAAAATCAGAAGATTTTGGTGATATTAGGGTTATGTAACATTTGTCGTTTGAAACCATCATATACAAAACAAATTCATAGTCATAACCATAACAAACCATTATTTCGTATGAAAAATTCCATTACTTTACTAGCACTGGTCGTGTTTTTGGCCACTGGGGCTTTTGCCCAAAAGAAAAAGAAGGCATTGGCGATGGCTGATTCCTTAAAAAAGGCTCAGGTAATCCCCCCTAAACCAATCCTTAAGGATAAGATTAAATCCAGCAAAAAGATTGATGGTCTATTTACAATGTACAGAGATACTGTAACAGGTAGTCTTCAGATGTATGTTAAAAAAGATCAGATCGGCAAGAATTATATTTATCAGAGTTTTTCTATGGGGGGGCCAACTGCCTTGTACCTTAATCAGAATATGATTAGGACTACCTGGTTATTCCAGGTTCAGAAATCTGATGATAAAATTGAACTACTTCAAAAGAATACAAATTTCTATTACGATAAGTCAAACCCTGTAAGTAAAGCTGCAAATGTTGACGTTTCGGATGCTGTTTTTTATAGCGATAAAGTAGTCGCCCAAGATTCAGTGGGTTATTTGATTTCGGTTGATGGTCTTTTTCTTGGAGATAAATTGGATCCGGTTAAGCCGGTTTTCCCACCAACATTGCCTCCGGGTGCAATGTTTAATCTAGGAAACTTAAATACCGCTAAATCGAAGTATCAAAAGATCCGTTCATTTCCAGGGAATACAGATGTGGTGGTAGAGCTTGCTTATGACAATCCCGCACCTTTGAATGGCGGAGGAAAAGATATTACTGATGCCCGCTATGTAAGGGTTAAAATGCAGCATTCTTTTCTTGAAGTACCAAAAAATGATTTTCGCCAACGTCGTGATGATCCAAGGGTAGGTTATTTTGGTGCAGAAGTAGATAACCTGACTTCCGTATCTCCAACACCATATAAGGACTTTATCAGTCGCTGGAATCTTAAAAAGAAAGATCCATCAGCTGCACTGAGTGAGCCTGTCGAACCTATTGTTTTCTGGATTGAAAATACGACTCCATTGGAGTTTCGTCCGATTATAAAAGAGGCAGGTGAGAAATGGAATGAAGCATTTGAGAAAGCTGGTTTCAAAAATGCAGTGGTAATGAAACAAATGTCGGATACTGCCAGTTGGGATCCTGCGGACATTGCATACAACGTCATTCGTTGGGTGTCCTCAGTCAATCCATCTTATGGAGCAATTGGTCCAAGCTTTTATAACCCTTTGACCGGACAGATTTTGGGGGCTGATATTACCGTTGAGTGGCGTTCCGGAGCCGGTACAGTTATAGCAGATGACCTGTATAATGGTGCTGGATCCTCATTAAAGTTACCTTGGGAAAACCCAATTGAAGCTGTTTCCTCAAGAGCTAATCATGTACATGGTTTAGACAAGAATCATATGGCTTCTTGCGCATTGGCTCAGGAGTTAAGTGTACAATATCAAGCAGGTTTAACTGCGATTGAAGCGCTTGATGCTGACTTACCTGAGGCAAAAAGAGAAGAGTCTGTACGTGAAATGCATAAGCAGTTCTTGTACTACCTGATCATGCATGAAATGGGACATACCTTAGGGCTTAATCATAATATGAAAGCCAGCCAAATGCTAAGCCCTGCACAGATGAATGATATAGCACTTACCCGTAAAATTGGACTACAGGGATCCGTAATGGATTATCCAGCCATAAATGTAAGCAGCGATCGTAGTAGACAAGGAGATTATTATACGACTAAAGCAGGGCCTTATGATTTATGGGCAATTGAATATGGTTATACGCCATTTAATGAGTCGGAAGAAGAGGCAGGATTAAATAAAATTCTGAGTCGTAGTACGGATCCACAACTTACTTTTGGTAATGATGCTGATGATATGCGTAGCCCAGGTGGCGGTATAGATCCACGGGTAAATGTTAATGACCATACGAATGATATGGTTGCTTATGGAGAAGACAGATTCAAGTTGGTAAACACAATGATGCCAAAGTTGAAGTCTCGTTTTAGCAAAACTGGCCAGAGCTACCAGGAGTTGCGTCAGCGTTACCTGCAGCTTAACGGTCAGCGTTCAAGCATGGCTGCGGCAGTAAGTCGTTTTATTGGGGGTATTTATGTAGACAGAAGCTTTGTTGGACAACAAACAACCACTGCACCATTTACTCCTGTTCCAGTGGCTTATCAGAAAAAGGCAATGGCACTATTGGGTAAATACGTATTTGCTCCAGATGCTTTTGATGCAGATAAATCATTATTCCCTTATCTTCAAATTCAAAGACGTGGATTCGGATTTTTTGGAACCAATGAGGACTTTAAACCTCAGAATACTTTTATGGGAATACAATTGAGTACGTTAGCTCAAATTTTGCATCCGAATACTTTAACCAGAATAAACAACAGTGGACTTTATGGTAACACCTATTCTGTAACTAATGTAATGAATGATTTGGCAAATAACATTTTTATAGCAGACCTTAAATCAAATGTTAACCTGTTCCGACAAAATTTGCAAACTGAATTTGTGAAAGCTTCAGCAAGTATCGTTTCTGCACCAGGAGGATATGATAATGCCAGTAAAGCAGCAGCGCTTTATACATTGAAAAAGATAAAAGCTCAGCTTGGGACTGCAGTTTCACCGAATGAGGAAACGAAAGCTCATCGTACCAATCTAACTTTCCTAATTGACAAAGCTTTGGCGGTTAAATAATATTGCAATACTAAAAATTATTAAATAGCTGCAGACTAAATCTGCGGCTATTTTGATTTTTAACTTTGTCTTATTTATCTGTATAAATAAATACTGTTTATCCAGCTAGGGCAGGGGTCGGAAGCGTTTGGGAATCCTAATTACAGGAAGTTGTTAAAGCAAGACATTGAATGGTCAGTATTGCAACATCGAAAATAATCTGTATAAGTTTTGAATTTCTTAACTTTGTGTTATGGAAGAGAAAGCTGCATTACAAATTTCCGACTTTAATAGTGAGCTAAAACTAAAAGGCTTCAATGTATGGCAACTTGAAGCAGATAGTCAGGCCACACGTATTTATAGCCGTAAAGACTTCTATAAAATTTGCCTGACCACAGGTAAAAGTGCGATTCATTATGCTGATCGAAGTTTCCAGCAGGAAGGAACGATTTTATTCTTTGGAAATCCACATATTCCTTATTCCTGGGAGACGCTTTCGACCACCTATGTGGGTTATACTGTTCTTTTTTCAGAAGAATTTTTTAATGCTTCCCAACGCAGCGAAAGCCTTCAGCATTCTCCCTTGTTTAGGATAGGAGGTACTCCAATCCTGAGGATTGATGAAGGGCAGCGGGATTTCTTGAACGCTATTTTCCTAAAAATGATTGAGGAGCAGAAGAGCGATTATGCCTACAAGGATGATCTGATCCGAAACTACATCAACCTGATCATTCATGAAGCACTAAAGCTGAATCCTTCTGAACATTATGATCAGCATCAAAATGCAGCAGGCCGACTCAGCTCGGTATTCCTTGAATTATTGGAAAGGCAATTTCCTGTGGAAAGCACTGATAAGCCACTGCAATTAAAAACGGCTCAGGACTATGCAGCAGCATTAAATGTGCATGTCAATTACCTCAACCGGGCGGTAAAGGAAACTACCGGTAAACCAACTACTACTCACATCACCGAGCGCATCATTAGCGAGGCGAAAGCGTTACTTCAATATACAGGATGGAATGTTGCCGAGATTGCCTACGCATTGGGCTTTGAATATCCTACTTATTTTAACAACTTCTTCAAAAAGTTGACCGGGACCAATCCAAAGGCTTTCCGAGAAGCTCAGGTTTGAAATTCTTAATGATCGGTTTGATAATCTTTACCGGTAGGGCTTAAGGCCAGGGTATCTTTGTACTTTCTGTTAAAAATGAAAGTAGGAGATATGGAAGCACGAAATGGTGGATTAAAAAAAATAGCCTATGCCGGTTGTCTTGGAGTAATTGGTATAATCAGTACTGAATTTGGAATCATTGGCGTTTTGCCACAGGTAGCAGCTCATTATCGAATTACAATTGATCAGGCAGGAGTATTACTTAGTGCATTTGCGTTGACTATCTTTTTAACGGGGCCTTTTATCGTCCTATTTACCTCTGGAATTAACAAGAAAAAGATGATGGTAGCCGCCATTTCGCTTTTTCTAGTTTCCAATATTTTATCCGCTTTTGCTCCGCCATTTTGGTTGTTACTTTTACTCAGAGTGCTGCCAGCTGTTTTACAACCGGTTTTCTTTGCCGCGGCTATGGGGGTAGTGATTCGTTCTGCGGGAAAAAATGAGCAGCACAAACTCATGGGAATTGTAATTGGCGGTATCGCTATAGCGCAGGTAACGATTATTCCACTGTCAGCCTATTTGTCTAGCTTATCTGGATGGCAAACCAGTTTTATGGTTCAGGGTGTGGTAAGTCTTATTGCTATTGCTGGCATCATCGCCTTCATTCCAAATATGCCTGTGACAGAGAAGTTATCTTATGGCAGTCAGTTAAGGATTCTGAAAAAACCTCGTTTTATCATCAGCGTAGCTTTAAATGTGTTTTTAATTTCTGCCTGGTTTTCATCATATAGTTATTTTGCGGATTACCTGCTGAAAGCTAAAATGATGACGGGGCAACAGGTGAGTTATATGCTTATGCTTTTTGGAATTACTGGTGTAATTGCCAATTGGATGGCAGGGCGCTTACTAGCGAAAAATATTCCCATTACAACTGCATTTTTTCTGCTGGGTACAATAATGCTTCCAGTTATACTCCATTTTTCAGGGACTAATTTCTATGTTCAAATTGCAGTGGTAGCTTTTTGGGGAATGATGTACGGTCCTGCATTTTTAACCACTATTTCTTATATGATTGATGCGGCACCGGAAGCACCGGAATTTGCCAATAGCTTACAGGCTTCTTTTGGTAATCTTGGTGTTTCAATGGGGACGGCAGTTGGCGGATGGTTTATTGCCAGTAAAGGTATTGTTCATCTTCCATGGCTAGGGGCTGGTTTTGGTGTCATTGCATTAGTCATGATGCTAAGTAGAGAACTATTGGACTGGAAAGTCGCAAAATCAGGGAAGATAAATTCAAACGTTAAAACCATAAATATACTAGGATGAAAAGTAAAAGCTTATTGATAATTGCATCTCTTTTAGTAGGAGGAAATGCGATATCCCAAACAAAAAAAATAGACAAAATGAAACAAGAACAAAATGATAATTATACTTTTAAATTAAGTGAGAAAGTTAGCCGTCAAAAAGTGACCTTTAAAAACCGCTATGGAATTACTTTAACAGGTGACTTGTACCTTCCTAAAAATACTGGAAGCAAACCCTTAGCCGCAATTGCTATTAGCGGACCCTTTGGTGCAGTTAAAGAGCAGTCCTCCGGCTTATATGCGAATACCATGGCAGAGCGTGGTTTCGTTACCTTAGCATTCGATCCTTCTTATACAGGCGAAAGTGGGGGTGAACCACGTAATTTAGCCTCACCAGAAATCAATACTGAAGATTTTAGCGCCGCTGTTGACTATCTTGGGTTACAATCATTTGTGGACAGAAACCGAATTGGGATCATTGGTATTTGTGGTTTTGGTGGTATGGCATTAAATGCTGCTGCTGTGGATAAACGGATTAAGGCCATAGCCACTACCAGTATGTATGATATGACCAGGGTGATGTCTAAAGGTTATAATGATAGCATGTCACTTGAAGAACGTACAAAAATGCTAGAGGGATTGAGCCAACAACGTTGGAAAGACGCTAAGGAGGGAACACCTGCAATTGGCCCACGTAATTTGCCTGAAAAACTGCAGGGTAATGAGCCTCAATTTGTGGTAGATTATTTCAATTATTACCGCACTGCTCGTGGTTTTCATCCCAATTCTGTGAATTCAAACGGCTCATGGCTTTTGACCAATCCCTTGTCATTTATGAATATGCCATTGTTAACCTATATCAAAGAAATCTCTGGACGCCCAATTCTTTTAATAGCAGGTGAAAATGCCCACTCAAGATATTTTACTGAGGATATTTATAAAATGGCTGAGGAACCGAAAGAACTCATTATCATCCCAAATGCAGTTCATGTTGATCTATATGATAAAGTAAATATCATTCCATTTGATAAATTAGGTTCTTTTTTTACCAAAAACCTTCAATAACAAAAGGGAAATATCCCTTTCTTGAGCAAATTTGTTCCATTGAACGATTTATTTATTGCGTAAATTTGCGAACCAAAATATATTAAAGCATGGAATTCATAGAGGTTAGAAAAGCTACGACTAAGGATTTAAGTACCGTTCAGCGCATAGGCAGGGAAACTTTTTTTGAAACATTTGCCGACAGCAATACCGAGGATGATATGAACAAGTATCTTGAAGATAGTTTTAATGATCATCGATTGACAGTTGAATTGAGTGACCCAGATTCATTGTTTTACATCGCCTGGGAAGATGAAAGTCCTGTAGGCTACCTAAAAGTAAACACTGGAAGCGCCCAAACGGAGCGACAGGATGAAAAGGCGCTAGAAATTGAGCGGATTTATGTGAAAAGTAGTCATCATGGTAAAAAAGTTGGTCAACTTCTTTATGAAAAAGCTTTAGAAGTCGCTCAACAGCAGCATAATTCCTATTTATGGTTGGGCGTTTGGGAAAAAAATCCACGCGCAATCAGGTTCTATGAAAAGAATGGATTTGTGGCTTTTGACAAGCATACATTCAAAATGGGCGATGATGAACAGATTGATATTATGATGAAGAAAGGATTGTAAATGGGCTAAACCCGAGTGGAGATATTCAAAAGTATTTGATTTGGCGATATTCCATATTTCTTCTTGAAAACAAAAGAAAAATGGGAAAGGTCTTCAAAACCTACTTCAAGGTAAACCTCAGTTGGTTTTTTCCTTTTTTCTGCCAAATGATAGTAGGCAAGTTCGAGTCTTTTATCTGTCAACCATTTTTGAGGACTTACATTGAAGAGCTTTTTAAAATCTCTATTAAACGTTGATAAACTACGACCAGTTAAGTAACCTAGTTTCTCCAATGACATATTAAACATAAAATTTCGCTGCATAAAATTGACTAAATCAATCTTACCAGGCGTGTCAAAGTTTGCCAATACGCTATCAACTCCAGGTTCAATTATTCGTAAGATATTGATCGCCTCCTCAATTTTTAAGCTGGCAAGGTTTTCAGGGAATTCTCCTTCTAGGTTGAAATAAGGTATAAGGGAAGTCAGGCAGCTTTCCAGAAGTGGATGATTATGGAAACTATATATTTTTTGTTCAGGTTGTATTTTTTTTCCAAGATCAATTTTTTCATAAAACTTCCTCAAGCGTTCAGTAGATAAATGCATAACTACCGTTTTATGGGGTAAACCATTTTTCGGATAATTGATGATCGTTGCCAGTTGGTTTCTTGGAATCAGGAAAATATCACCGGTTTTAAAATAAAAAGTAGTGTCTGCCTGTATAATTTTTGTTTCGCCAGAGATGAACCAAACCAGCATATGGTCCTCAAACATCAGATCTGATTTAAACAGCTTATCTTCATAGCTGGAAAGCTTGATGTCTTTAGTTAAGTATTTGGATATATGGTCCATCGCAATAAAGTTATTGTTTATTTAACATCAAACCTAAGGCCGGTCATTTCTTCGGTCAAATTCCACAATCTTTTAGCATTGTTTTCATCTAGTGAGTAGGGCTGTACGCCTCGTGTGCCCAGGCCGTTATCCGCTCCAAAATTTCCAAGGTCTAATTCAGCGATATCTCCATCTTCACAATACACTCCGCCGATATTATCGAGCAGTGGACTGGTTGCACACCATACAGTAGTCGCAGCACCCTGAGGAATAGTTTTTAGACTTGCCAGGATTTCAGGACGCATATGGCCATGCTCGTCAAAAAAGCCCATTTGCTTGAATAGTTCCATATCTGCATCTCTGGCCAGCTCCGTACCGGCAATTGAGCCCGGATGTAATGAGTATGCCCTTACATTAAATAATTTGGCGCGATTATCCAGCTCAAGGGCAAACAAGTTGCTGGCAGTTTTTGATTGCCCATATCCCGAAAGTGTTTGGTATTCCCTGTGCTCGAAATTGGGGTCTTCGAAATCGAAAGGTGCCATCTGGTGACCATAAGAAGATACATTCACTACCCTCGCACCGTTGGCTTTTTTAAGTGCAGGCCACAACTTTGCTACAAGCTGATACTGCCCTAAATAATTGGTAGCTAGTTGTGATTCGATTCCGCGACTGTCTCTTTGCAATGGTACCCACATGATACCGGCATTATTGATCAACAGATGTAGCGGTCTGCCTGAATCAAGGAACTTTTCAGCAAATGCATCAATAGTTTCAGGCTTGGTCAGATCCATTGCCTCGATTTCTACATTTGAAATGGCCTCTAAATTTTTCTTTGCTTTTTCAATATCTCTGGCTGGAACAATAACTGTTGCGCCTGCTGCTGCAAGTACCCTAGTAGTTTCCAGACCGATTCCTGCGTTTCCGCCAGTTACGATCGCGATTTTTCCAGTCAGGTCAATGCCTTTGATCACTTCAGTTGCTGTTGAGGAGGCGTTAAATCCAGATCCTATTGGGTGTTGTAATGCACCGTGATAATTGTTCTTTTTCATTTTGTTTTTGATTAAATGTATAGAACAAATTTAGCTGGATGCGGAGCCGTGGGTTTTGTTTAGCGTGTCAAGTTATTTTGTTGAGCGTGTCAGGTTGAATCCCTTCTACACTGAGAATTCCCACTTTTGTTGATTTACCCTTTAACAAGATCATACCAATAGTTTCTGTTTTGATGTTATGGTTTGGTTCTAAGGATTCCAACAAGTATTCCGAAACAAGAAAGTTTTTATTGTGTTCATTACAGACGCTTTGAATCCTTGCAGCGGTATTCAAGGTGTCTCCATGATAGGCAATATCTCTTTTAATATCACCGATTTCTACAGCAGTAACTTTTCCCATGTGGAGTCCTGCTTTAAAGTGGGGTAATAAACCATAGTTTGTCATGTAGTAATTAGCTCTTTCTTTAAACTGTTTTTCACAGCCAAAGAAAAACCGAATGCAAGAAAGGTTTCTCAGTCCATCAGGCACCCTCCAGGTTACCACAATTTCATCCCCAACATATTGGTAAACCTCGGCATTAAATCGTAACAGAATTTGGTTGATGTCCATGAAACTGTCTCGGATAAATGAACTATACTTGATGTGCCCCAGCTTTTCCGCAATAGTTGTGGAGGATTTCAAATCCATAAACATAAAAATTCGTTCCTCTTCCTTAGGATATTTATATTTTCCAAGTAATAGAGGTACCAAAACACCTGGTCCATATTTTCTATTTACCTGATTGATAAAACTTATGATCAGTGTCATAACGAAATAGTAGATAGCCAGAATATAAAAAAGGTATCTCCATGATTTGTCGTTTGTCTTCAGGTTGTCTCCAAAAGTTGAGGTAGTAATAAAAAAATCAAAGAAGGTGTATCTGATTAAAATCAGCGTAAGGACAATAAGGAGGAGGGAGATGGTAGATTTGACTAAAATTATTCTACCCATAGAGTGCTTTTCGTAAAGATTCTTATCGAGGTATTGGTCGGTTAAGCCAAGTATGATACCATAAAAGAATCCAAACATTACAGACAATGCTAAGGTGTTGTTAAATCTGGTAGGGGAGCTGAGTTGTGAAGTTTCGCTTATTGACAGGGCTTGTAAATGCAGGATGATACTCAGAAAAACACTTGCTATAATCCAGAAATTGATTTGTATGCCCAAATAACTTAGCACCGGAAACTTAGCAGAGAATTTTTGCGCAGTACTTGTGTAATCCCATTTTTTTGTCATTGTTTCAAGTAATGAAGTGCTACAGCTCCTGATTCAAGAACTTTCGACTCTACAAGTTTCAAGTTTAACCGATCCCGAAGCTGCGTATCATCTAACAGCCGTCTTCCTTCGCCAACAATGACAGGATGAATGACAAAGTGAAACTCATCAACCAAGTCAAGTGCTATTAATTGCGAAGGCAGGTCTACACCACCAATTGAAATTTTCTTGCCTGATTGCTGTTTAAGTTTTAAGAATTCCTCTGCAAGGTTCTCACGAATAATCCTCGTATTCCCATCAACGCTCTCTAATGATTTGGAAAAAACAATTTTGTCGATCGAATCAAATGTTTCTGCAAATTCATTCTCTGATTGTGTGCCGGATTGGCCTTTTGCTACATCAGGCCAATAGGGAACCATTAGCTCATAGGTTTTACGGCCGTAGACGATCAGATCGACATCCCGCATTAGGTCAGCAAAATATTCATGAATATCTGCTGTACCATTTCCTTTGGTATGGTCGCAGCAGCCATCTGTAGTCAGATTAATTCCATAGATAACCTTTCTCATTTGAATAGTTCTTTTTGATATCAATTTTTAATTATGGATATAGGAGATACTTTGCGCGTATAGCCTTAAACTTTTGCAATCCCGGTTCCCAGCTTTTCCTGATGTCGGCTTCCGATACTCCCGCTATGATTTGTTTTCTTAATTGATCGGTACCGATGCGCAGATCAAAAGCTGATATGTTTTGGTTCGCTCTTCCAGGAGTAAAGAAATTAGCTTTATCCGGATAGGCATTGTACAATTCAATTAACCAGGATAAATCAATTTGTCGACTCTTCCGAAGCTTGTTAATATCATAATTGCGAAGGTCAAGGCCATAACAAACAGCGTCTTTGTGATTTGGTCGCTCACTCATTCCCGGGATACTTACCGGTTTGTAGGAGAATGAATATTTGCCTTTTAATGCGGGAGCTCCCAATATCGTAAATGGCATATAAGTTCCCCGGCCTTCATTGATAGCTGTTCCTTCAAACATACATAAGCTCGGGAAAAGCATTACAGCTTGCTGTGTATTTAGATTCGGCGAGGGATTTATCGGTAATACATAAGGCAAGTCATGATTGTAATTGGCGACTTTTATAATCTTTATTTTGCATTGTTTTTTCAGATATCCTTCGCCGTTAAGGTATTGTGCAAATTCAGCGATCGTCATACCATGCGTCATGGGTGTATAATGAATCCCTATGGCAGATTTATATTTATCCTCAGTCATTACCGGTCCGTCTACTACATATCCGTTAGGATTAGGCCTGTCGAGAATTAGCAGTTCTTTGTTGTTTTCTGCGCAAGCATCCATCACATACTCAAGCGTATTGATATTGGTATAATAGCGGCAGCCCACATCCTGAATGTCAAAGACCATCAGGTCGATATCTGCCAGTTGTTCTTTTGTCGGTTTCTCGTTTTTGCCATATAAAGAGATGATCGGAATGCCAGTTTTGGCATCTTTTTCATTGCCCACAACTGCTCCATTACTGGCATTGCCTCTAAAACCATGCTCAGGCCCAAACACTTTTACGATTTTAATCCCAAGGCTCAATAAGCTGTCCACGCTACTTTTTTTGCCAATAATGGAACTCTGATTTGCAACCAGGCCAATTCGTTTTCCTTTTAGATAAGGCAAATATTTTTCAGTCTGGTCGGCACCTGTAATAATTCCCGACTTATTGGATTTACTGTGATTTGAAGATGCTTTTTGCGCACTGCATCGAACATTGCTGATCACCAGAAGCGTTAAAAAAAGTATAGAAGTAAATCTCATCATTTTTAGAGGGGTATAAGGGTTATATTGGCTGTTGAAATATAATGCAAACCGTAGTTGGATCAAGAGTAGCAAATTCCTTAAGCCCCCAGGGTTTATGGCTTACTACTTTAGAATTAGGGTGTAAGATTTCCGGTGCGCGGTCTTTGATTTCCTGGTAGATGGCCTCAATATCATCGGTGGCTATTCTGATTTCAGGACGATCTCCTTCTGCAAATTCTTTACTATCTACCAGTAGAAAAGTGATGTCATCCCGATTGACAATGTATAAGGAATCGTCATGATACCCGAGGGTAAATCCCATACCGTCAATGAAAAACTTTAGACCCACATTGATATCTGAATAAAATACTTTTGGAAGAATCTGCTTAAGCGCCATAGGTGAATTTGGTTTTAACTCATAACAATATAGTAAAATAACTGTTTTTTTACTAGGAATTTCATGGTTGGTGGTTATGTAACCAATTTGTGTAGTTACTTTGCATAGCGTAGGTAAATTGAAAGCATGAAGCCAGTTGGGCATAGAGCTATTTCTGGTATTTTATTGCTAATTTTGTTAGTAATGAAAAGATCCGGAACAGCTGATTTACCATTGCATTATGGTTTGGTCCCCAAATGGCTTGCAGAACGCATGTCGCGTTTGGGGCTGGCCATTACTGAAGCCATCATTGCAGAGTATGGGACTGCGGAGGTATTGCGTCGTTTGAGTGATCCTTTTTGGTTTCAAAGTCTGGGCGCTGTAATGGGGATGGACTGGCATTCTTCGGGTATTACCACTTCGGTGATGGGCTCTTTAAAAGCAGCAATCAATCCTTTATATAAAGAATTGGGCATTTACATCTGTGGAGGCAAGGGCCAGAAATCCCGTAGTACTCCTGATGAATTGCTGCGCTTTGGGGAAAGAACCGGCTTAGATGGTATGGAACTGGTGCGCTGCAGCAGATTGAGTGCTAAGGTAGATAATACGGCCATACAAGATGGATTTCAGTTATATACCCACAGCTTTGTAGTAAATACCGATGGACTTTGGACTGTTGTTCAGCAAGGCATGCAAAATGGTGGTTCAACAGCAAGGAGGTATCATTGGCATTCTGCGGGAATCACTTCTTTTGTGGAAGAACCGCATACTGGGATTTGTGGCAATAACATGGGACAGATTCTAAACCTGACGGCTAGAGCCGCTGAAGCTTCCAAAACCGCAATGCTGGCCATGACCGGTGAACATCCAGATCGGATGATTGCTGAAGCGCGTAGATTGATTATGCCCAACCATCATGAGGTTAAAGCAAAAGATGTGGATCTGAAAAGACTAGGTGCCATGCTTTGGTTAACCCAGGAAAAACAACCTGCGGACTTTGAAGAATTGCTATTGTTAGAAGGTATGGGGCCAAGGACCTTGCAGTCTATGGCTTTGGTGAGCGAGGTGATTTACGGTACGCCATCTCGTTTTGATGATCCTGCACGCTTTTCCTTTGCTCATGGAGGTAAAGATGGCCACCCTTTCCCAGTACCTATCAAAGTATACGATGAAACCATTAGTGTATTGAGTAAGGCGGTGCAGCAGGCGAAAATAGGGCAGAGCGATAAATTACAGGCTATACAACAACTAGGGATCCTATCCCGCAGAGCAGAGAAAGACTTCATCCCAAATGAGAATTTTGATGCCTTAATTGAAAAAGAGCGTCGTGATTCCTGGAAATACGGTGGTAAAACTGTTTTTGGTGATGCGAAAAGACCTGATGAAGGGCAGTTACAGCTACAGTTTTAGATTCCTAAGAGATGTAGATTATTCCCGAATGAAGAGTTAATAGGGAGTTAACCTACTGGACTTATATTTGAGGCGATGAAAAATCTGTCAGACCCAGAATTACTTCAGTTAATACAGGATAATAATGAACAAGCTTTTGCCGTAGTGTTACATCGTTACCGGACACGATTATATAGGCAGATATATAAAAGGCTTGGGTCTGAGGATGAAACAAAAGATATGCTCCAGGACATTTACATTTCTCTCTGGAACAACTGCCATACACTCGTTATCAAAGAGTCATTTCTGCCTTATCTTTCAAGAGCCGCACATTATGCCATTGTAGACCAGTACTTGTTCCGGAAAAAAAGATTGACGATGGAAACGGCTATGGCCTTAAAAGAAGAACCATCAGTGTTTTCTGTGGAGGAAAATATGCTGGCTACAGATCTTCAGCAGGAATTTGAAAAGCAACTGCTAAAAATGCCTTTAACGGTACAGCAGGTTTTTCAATTGAGCAGGAAGGAGGGGCTTTCTATTAAGGAAATTGCCACTAAAATGGATCTTTCTGAGCAAACCGTAAAAAACTACATCTCAATGGTATTGCAATCTCTTCGCGCTTACCTGAAACAAGGTGACCTGTCTTTTTTCCTTGCCTTGGCTTCATTTTATATTTTTAATGATTTTAAACCTTAATGTCGTCGACAATCGGGCTGCATTTATCATTTTAATCGACTTAACATTAATTTAACGGAATGTTACCAATTGTTTAATGGTACTGCCTGCCCTTTTTGAGGATTATATAGGTGAATGGAGACACAGACTAATCACCTGCAGGAGCTGGCCAAAAGATACAAAGCTGGTTTATGCACACCTGAAGAAATTGAAAAGATAAACGAGTGGTATGATCATTTTGAAGAATATGGGTACCGCTTGCCAGATGAGCATGAAATAGACAGGGCATCCAATGAGGCTGCAATCGCTGCAATTCGTAAAGTATCCTTACAGGAGAAGAAAGGCCGAATTAGAAGGTTGCTATGGCCAGCACTTAAGACTGCTGCGATTTTATTAATGATTTGCTCGGTAGGCCTACTTGTCTATAAGAGGAATAACAGCAAGTCGGTAGCTATATACCATGAAACTTCGGCCCTGGCCGGTGAGAAAAAACAGATCAGACTATCAGACGGCTCGCTGATTTCCATCAATAGTGAATCCAGTATTCGTTATCCCGAAGTCTTTAACGGCGCTACTCGTGAAATTTATTTAAAGGGAGAGGCATTTTTTGAGATTTCCCACGATAAGCAACATCCTTTTATCATTCAAACCGAACAGCTGAAAGTGAAGGTATTGGGAACTTCATTTGGTGTAAAAGCCTATCATCAAGATGAACAGATTGAGGTAGCAGTAGCTACAGGAAAAGTAGGTGTAGTCAGCAATCGTAAAAGCAATAACAAAGAGTGGTTGCTGATTCCTGGTGAGCAGATGAGCTATAATAAATCAACAGGTAATTTCAGTAAGCAGCAGGTGCTGACCACAGATATCAGAAATTGGCAGCAAAATATTCTGGTGTTTAATTTCGAAACGTTGGAGAACATTAGCAAAAAACTGGAGCGTGTATATGGAGTTACATTTGTTTTCAAGGATAAGTCTGTCCTAAAAAAGCGGTTCCAGCTAAAAGTTAAGAATGAAGCATTGTCTAACATCATGAAATTGCTCAGTATTTCGGCTGAGGGCTTACGGTATAAAATCAGTGGTAAGCAAGTTACCATCGGATAATTTAATCAATAAGAATTTCACCATTAAAAATAAGCGCTATATGTAAAGAAGAAAACAATCGGTAATAAAAAAAGATCCGGTCATTAAAAAAGCGAAAGTGTCTCACCACTTCCGCTCAAAAGCTTAATGATCCGTTGAATGCAATCCATTAAATCATTTTAAAAAAGCTATGCACAATTCTACAAAAATAAGTGTAATTAAACTACTGTTTTTTATGACGAGAGTAACCTTTATGGTAATCGTTATCTCTTTAACCTTAACCAGCCTGTTGTTGGCTGAGGATGTAAAGTCCCAACGCCTTGACCAGGTCAGCGTTTCCATTAATGTCAATAAAACCACACTCCATGAGGTTTTAACTGACTTGTCCAGACAATCGGGCTTCAATTTTGTCTATTCCCAGCAGCTTGCTCAGCTGGAGATCGCTGAATTTAAGACCCGCAACATGACCTTAGATAAGGCGCTGAAAGTCTTGTCGGGCGAACAAAATTTGCGTTTTGAACAAATTAATAATTCAATCGCAGTTAGTAAACTCCCTGTGGTAAAAAAACAGGAGCCTGGCCGTATCTCGGGAAAGGTGGTAGATGAACGTGGGGAAGTGCTACCCAGTGCTTCTGTAAGGATAGTGGAAACTGGACAAACAGTGCAGACCAATATGGATGGGAAGTACAGTCTGAGCCTTAAACCGGGAACGTATACCCTTGAAATCAGTTATATCTCTTATCAAAAGCAGCGGATTACAGGTGTAAGTGTAAATGAGGGAAAAAATACCCCCTTAGATATAGCCATGAAGGTAGACTCGAAAGGTTTGCAAGAAGTGGTAGTTACTTCAAGCTATAAAAAGGCATCTATAGCCAGTTTATATGCGCTGCAAAAAAACACCTCCAATCTTTCTGATGGGATCTCCGCAGAGCAGATCGGTGCTACGCCTGATAAGCATTTAGGCGAAACGCTGAAAAGGATTACCGGAGTAAGTACGAACGAAAATAAAAAAGTAGTGATCCGTGGTATTGCAGAGCGTTACAATGTATCTGTGCTGAACGGAAGTACTTTGCCCAGCACAGATGTGCAGGAGCGTGATTTTGAGTTTAACCTGATTCCGACTAACCTGGTCGAAAACGTTGTGGTGGCTAAGTCGATTACCGCCGATATGCCTTATGGTTTTGCGGGAGGTTTGGTTCAGATCACCACCAAATCTGTACCTGAAAGCAATTTCCTATCCATAAGTATCGGTACTTCTTTTAATAGCCGCACCTTTGGAAAAGATTTTCTGGGTTATGGCCGCGGTAAATATGATTACCTGGGTTTTGATGATGGGAGCAGAGCTCATTTTCCAACTGGACTGCTGAACCTTGTTGGCAAATTTGATCCCGTAAAGGATGACAGTCAGAACGAAATCAAAGCCGCTCAGGTTGGCGAACAGAACAAACGTATTGGGGGAACAGAGCGCCTGGGTACGCGTAGTTTTCAGGCGATGCCCTCACAAAATTACCAATTGAGTTTGGGCAGGGCATATTCGCTTAGTAAAACTAAAGTACGGGAGCTCGGTTTTGTGGGCTCGGCAAGTTACCGAAATACGCAAACCAATGATTATGTTCCCTCTATACGTCGTGGAGACTGGTCGCATGAGCCTACGCGCGGGGATGATCCTACTGATGTAAATACCGGGAACATATATGGTTTTAATACGACTTTGGGATTACTGCTAAACGGTGGTTTTAAGACAGAAAAGCACCAGATTAACACCTATAATTTATATACAAGGATATTTGATAATCGGTTTAGCCGCTATACCGGCTGGAGTTTTGAAAATCCGAAAAATGATTCGGACATGAAGTACGGGGGCATACTAGAAGATGACCGTCCTAAATTTACAGATTTGTTGCAGAATAAAGTAAGTGGCAAGCATCGTGTTAAGTCACTCACAATTGACTGGAGTGTAGCCAGGACATCTTTAAAATCGCTGGAGAAGGATGCGATATCAGCCTCACAAACAGCTAGAGAAATTGGAAACAGGGTGCTTTACGTTTATCAGCCAGGTACTGTAAGCGATCCCGGTTCCGGTCCACTGCACCGCGATGAATACATCTATAAAGAAAATAATTTTGACGGCGTGATTAACGCGGCCTACGATTTTAAGCTTGGCAAAACTAGTCATGTCTTTAAAACTGGGGTTAATTATTTAAAAAAGCATGCCTTTTACGATTGGCAGATACTGCCTATCGTAAAAGGGACAAATTCAATTGTTCCAATAGATTTGATTCCTATTCAGGACTGGGGCAATTTTATGAGTATGGAGAACACTGGAAGTAGTTTGTTCTACTTTAAGCAAGATTACACTTCAAATAAATTTGAGGCTGAAAGCATAAATAAGGGCGGATTTTTGATGTTGGATCACAAGTTGTTACCAGGCCTCAGGCTGGTTTGGGGTGCCAGAGCTGAATATTTTAAACTGGATACCATCACGAACTCTGCCAGTTTGCTAAGGGATAAAAATAGTAAGATCTTTTTTGAAGAAAAGAAGGACTGGTATTTTCTGCCTTCGGCAAACGTTACTTATTCTCCTTTAAAGGAGCTGAACTTGCGTGCATCTTATGCGAAGTCGGCGGTTCGTCCGGGTATGATGGAAAATTCGAGGTTCTCACGTTATAACCCTAATTATGGATCGGTTGTGAGGAGTAACGGTGTAAGCAGTACGCTTATTGATAATTACGATGCCAAGATCGAGCTGTTTCCCGGTGCAGGAGAATTGCTGTCGGTGTCTTATTTTTATAAGTACTTTGATAAACCGGCAGAATATTACAGGCTGGACAATGAAAATAATGGCAGGGGCTACATCACCATTTCAAACTCTGACTGGGCAAAAGTAAGAGGATGGGAATTTGAGTTGCGAAAAAGTTTAGATTTTGTATATGAAGGACTTCCTTTTCTAAAGGATGTGTATGTGAGCGGTAATCTTACCCTTCAAAAATCAGAGGTAAGGGCAAGGGAAATACAGTATGAAACCACACCTGCGGGTGTCGATACGATGTATTATAAATACCTGAAATATCCTCGAGCTTTATATGGACAGGTTCCGTTACTGTATAATGCAGGACTACAATACGCAGGTAAAAAACTGGGTTTAAATGTCAGTTTGAATCATTCGGGCTATAAAACTTTTATCACTGGAATAGAGCCCGCTTTTGTTGAGTATGAAAGGCCGCGTACGCAAATGGATGCGCAGATCAGCTATAAATTTTTGAAAGGAAAAATGGAAACCAAATTAAACATGAGCAACCTGCTTGATGCTCCTTTCCGTTATTTCATTAATGATCCAACAACCTATGAATTAAAACCCGGAAACGAGGACAAGTTAAATCTGGAATGGAACGACAAATACAAGTATAAATTCGGGTTCTCGGAGAAATTCGAAGAAGGGTATGTCGATCCGGTTACAAAAAGGCGAGTAGGTGACAGGGAAACCTTTAGCCGTTATACGGGCCGTACATTCAGTCTTTCTATCTCTTATAATTTTTAATTTATTCATCATGATCAAAACATTTAAAATAATTTACCTGGTAGCTATTCTGCCTATATTTTTATTCAGTGCCTGCGAAAAAGATGGGGACAATATTATACCGAAGATAAAAGCACTCAACAAAGAATTTAGCATAAGCGGTTTTGTTCTGGGTGATACTGTTGAACAGTATTTTGACGGTGTTAAAATGCGTGAGTACTATGGGCAAGTGAGGCTTTCAACAGCTTTTCAGAACCAGCTTGCCTTTGTAAAAGATGAGATTAACATGGAATTGAAAAGGAAAAGCACCGGAGAGACCATCTATCGCCAAACATTCAACATCAATGACAAGCAAAATATTGTTCCTAAATTCTACTTTGATGGAAAACAGTTCAGTAAAAGCTACACTTACCCGAATCCGGAGGGAGATGAGTATATTGCAAATTTTTATGTGGAGCCTTCGGGCGGTTCTACTTATGTAGATATTAATATTGATGTACTGGAGTATTATTACGATAGTACCAAGGCCGATCCTCTTGTTGTGGTAAACACCACCACCATCCCCATAGCGGCAAATGTCAAGCCCGGAGAATGGACGTCTTATCTGAAGGTTCAAGTACCAATGGTGAGCCCACAGCAAAGCGGAACCGAACTTTATCCGATTGTGGTGGTTAGGGATGCAAAAACCAAAGACTATTATGTCAATAAAAACAGGGATGAAAGCACAATTAACATGGAAGTTCCATACGATGGGGTTTCTCCCGGTAAGGTACAGAGTGTATTTTTAAATAGGAAAACAGGCGAAGCAAATAAACTCTTTTTAGAGGTATTTGACCTTGTCCAACTGTTCCCACGTTAAAATTCATCTTCTTTCTTCCATATCATTTAATCCCCAGATCGCCATTGCATTTAATACTGGCTGGAGTTTTGCTC
Source organism: Pedobacter sp. ok626 (assembly GCF_900100435.1). GTDB lineage: Bacteria > Bacteroidota > Bacteroidia > Sphingobacteriales > Sphingobacteriaceae > Pedobacter. The sequence continues at coordinate 223,435 of NZ_FNEX01000006.1, forward strand.
CAGCTGGTGTTAATGAGTAGGTTACAAATGGAGGAACAACAGGTTCTGCAGTTCTAAGGACCAGATCATCTTCCTGTAATTGCTTCAAATGCTGGATCAGCATCTTCTCTGTGATTTGAGGAATTGCCCGCTTTAACTCACTATAGCGTTTGCTGCCATTTGAAAGGTGATATAGAATAATAGGCTTCCAATGCCCACCGATCTTGTTCATTACATAGGTAACAGGACAGGAAGTAGCAGAAACCTGTTTGTTATAATTACGTGTAGAGTTTTCTTTAATCGCCGTCATAGTTACATACTTTGGGGTAAGTACTTGTATAAAAGTAAGTGCGAATATACCTTTGTAATCAATAATTTAAAATATAATATTATGAATTTTACAATCACAGGATCACTCGGTCATATCAGTAAACCATTGGCAGAAACTTTAATTGCTGCCGGGCATCAGGTCACTATTATTAGTAGTGATGCAGCTAAAGTTAAAGCTATTGAAGAACTTGGTGCAACAGCCGCTATCGGCTCTGTAGAAGATGTGGCGTTTTTAACCGAAGCATTTTCGGGTAAAGATGCCATCTATACTATGGTTCCACCAAATTTTGGGGCTCCAAATATCAGGGAATTTATTTCGGGTACTGGTAAAAAATATGCTGAAGCGATAAAGGCTTCGGGTGTTAAACGTGTCGTTAACCTAAGCAGTATTGGTGCACACTTAGATGGAGGTACAGGACCTATTTCTGGCCTACATGATGTAGAACAAACTTATAGCAAATTGGATGGTGTGGCAGTTAAGCACCTACGTCCTGCATTTTTCTACGTTAACTTTTATGGGAATGTCGATATGATTAAGCATGCGGGTATTTTAGGTTCTAACTATGATGCAGAAACGCCATTAGTGTTGGTACACCCTAATGATATTGCAGCCGTAGCCGCAGAAGAATTGCAACGAGGATTTGAAGGTAATGGTATACGGTATATTGCCAGCGATGAAAGTACTGCTGCAAATGTGGCAAGTGTATTGGGGGCCGCGATTGGCAAGCCAGAACTTCCATGGGTGGAGTTTAGTGATGCAGATGCTTTACAAGGTATGATGCAGGCTGGCTTACCTGAGCCGATGGCTAAAAGTTATGTTGAAATGGGCAATGCGACAAAGAGTGGTAAATTATATGAAGATTATTTTAACAATAAACCTTCGTCGTTTGGAAAAACAAAGCTTGAAGATTTTGCGCAGGAATTTGCAAAGGCATTCTAAATTACAGTCCGGAGTTAAGATTTAATACTTTCTTAATGCCCGATTTTTAAAAATTGAAATTAAATTCTTGTATATTACTGGTCATTTTTTGTCTTTTTGTACACTTAGTACTTAACAGACTGACCAAAGCAAATACAAATGAACGAATTCGAAATTAAAAAATCGGGCATTGAATATGATGCCATTGTAGTAGGATCGGGTGCTGGTGGTGGAATGGCTGGGTATGTGCTCGCCAATGCAGGTTTAAAGGTTTTAATGCTTGAGGCTGGGGCTTATTTTGATCCTCGTATAGATTCTCAGCAATTAAAGTGGCCTTGGGAATCCCCTAGAAGAGGTGCTAATACTACGCGTCCATTTGGTGATTTTGATGGTTCATATGGAGGCTGGGAGCTGGAAGGTGAGCCTTATACTCAAAAGAATAATTCTGAATTTGCCTGGTATCGATCGAGAATGCTAGGTGGCCGTACCAACCACTGGGGGCGTATTTCTTTAAGAATGGGACCGGATGATTTTAAACCGAAAGACGGACTTACGGACGATTGGCCACTTACTTATCAAGAGCTAAAGCCTTTTTATGATAAGGTAGATCGGATGATTGGTTTGTACGGTACTGTTGAAGGAATAGAAAGTGAACCTGACGGTATTTTTATGCCTCCTCCGAAACCAAGGCTTAACGAACTTTTTATTAAAAAGGCTGCCCAAAAGGTTGGCGTTACAGTAATACCAGGTAGGGGCTCTGTGTTGACGGAAGCTTTACCTAATAACAAAGATCGTGCACCTTGTTTTTATTGCGGACAGTGCGGTCGCTCTTGCAAGGTATACGGCGATTTTTCTTCTTCCTCATGTCTGGTTATTCCGGCAGTTAATACAGGCAATCTGACTGTAATTACCAATGCAATGGTTAGGGAAGTTTTAACGGATAAAAGCGGCCTGGCTACCGGAGTATCTTATGTAAATACAAAGGATATGCAGGAATACCAGGTTCGTGGTAAAATTGTTATACTTGGTGCAAGCGCTTGTGAATCTGCACGTTTGTTGCTTAATTCTAAGTCTTCCGCTCATCCCGACGGTTTGGCCAATAGCAGTGGTATTATTGGTAAATACCTGCATGACTCTACCGGCGCTAGTATGGGTGGTTATTTGCCGCAATTGCTAGACCGGAAAAGGTATAATGAAGATGGTGCCGGTAGTGTACATATCTATTCGCCCTGGTGGCTGGATAATAAAAAACTTGATTTTCCACGTGGTTATCATATCGAATATGGTGGCGGGCTTGGGATGCCTCGTTATGGTTTTGGCTGGGGGATGGAAAAGCAAAATGGAACTGTGCCGGGCAGGGATGGAAATATGAAACCTGCGGGTGGATATGGTGCTGGTTTGAAAGATGACTATCGTCGTTTTTTTGGAACCGGTGTTTGGATGGCTGGTAGGGGAACTGCGATTGCAAGAGAAACCAATTATTGTGAAATAGACCCTAATGTGGTAGATAAATACGGCATTCCGGTACTTCGGTTTAATTATAAATGGGCGCCAGAGGAAGTGAAACAAGCTAAACACATGCAGGAAACCTTTAAAGAAATTATGCATGCGATGGGGGCTATTGCGGCTGAACCTCCTGGTGCGGATACCAATTACGGTTTAGAGGCTCCGGGCAAGATTATCCATGAGGTGGGTACGGTAAGGATGGGTGATGATCGAAAAAAATCTGCCTTAAACAAATGGTGCCAGGCGCACGATTGTAAAAATCTTTTTGTAGTAGATGCAGCTCCTTTTGTCCAACAGGGGGATAAGAACGCAACCTGGACTATTTTAGCCCTGTCTATGCGCACTGCTGAATATATCTTGCAACAAAAGGAAAAATTAAACATTAGCTGATCAAAATAATAGATAATGAACAGACGTGATTCTTTAAAAGCCATAGGCTTGACTGCAATAAGTGCAGGTTTGGTTTTGGAGGCCTGTAAACCGGGTAAGGAGAAAACAGTAAAAGTTGAGGAAGAAGTCCAGCCAGGGAGGCAGGAGTTTGAAATAGCGCGGGATAAGCAATTAAATAGTTACAAGTTTTTTGATGCACACGAAATGGCGACAATAACGCTATTGGCCGATATCATTATCCCTAAGGATGATAAATCTGGTAGTGCTTCGGATGCTAAGGTTCCTGATTTTATAGAGTTTATTGTAAAAGATATACCTGCTCATCAAACGCCAATGCGTGGGGGCTTGAAATGGTTGGATTTGCAGTGTTTAAACAGGTTCCAAAAAACCTTTAAAGATGCTTCGAGCACGCAGCAGATTGAGATGATAGATGATATTGCTTACCCGGAAAAGGTTAAACCAGGATTAGAACAAGGGGTTGCATTTTTTAATCTGATGCGTAACCTTACTGCTTCGGGATTTTATACCACGCAAATGGGGGTGAACGACCTTGGTTACGTAGGTAATACGCCAAACCGTTGGGAAGGTGTACCTGCAGATGTTTTGAGGCAGTACGGAATGGAAAATGTGTAACGCTTATGATGTTTGAACGCTATCAAAAAGAACGCTGTAGGGATGGAAGGGAAAACAATTGAAAGTACCAGATGTTAATATGACTACAGAATTTAGAAAAAGCTAGATAATCATAATGACATTTTCGGAGCAGTATATTCAAGTCAGAAAGCATTCTGAACAGATTTGTGAACCTTTGCAAACGGAAGACTATGTGGTGCAGCCGATTGTAGACGTCAGCCCTCCAAAATGGCACCTTGGTCACACCACATGGTTCTTCGAAACATTTATTTTAATACCGTTTCATAAGGAGTATAGGGTTTACAATGCTGAATACAATTATGTATTCAATAGCTATTACGAAACTATTGGTAATCGTGTAATCCGCACCGACAGAGGAAATCTCAGTCGCCCTAGTGTGAGTGATATTTATGCTTATCGGTCGTATGTGGATATAGCTATGCGCAATTTTTTAAAAAATGAACTTACTGCGGAAGTCAAAGCTTTGTTCTTTTTGGGACTTAACCACGAACAGCAGCATCAGGAGCTGCTGTTAACTGATATCAAATATATCTTAGGAAATAATCCGCTGTTTCCAGCTTATCGTGCAGATGAAACTATAGACACTGAACTTGAAAGTACTTTATTGGAAATGATTTCCATTAAAGAGGGTATTTACGAGATTGGTTATGCCGGGGAAGGCTTTTGTTTTGATAATGAACTGGGGAGGCATAAGGTCTATTTGCAGGACTTTTCTATCAGTTCAACCCTAGTCAGTAATGCAGCCTATTTGGAGTTTATTGAAGATGGTGGCTATACGAATTTTGTTCATTGGCATGCCGATGGCTGGGATTGGGTTAACAACAATAAAATCATCGCGCCAATGTATTGGCATTTAATCGATGGGGACTGGTTTACTTATACATTTGAAGGTCTTAAGCCTGTTAATTTAAAAGCAGCTGTAACGCACATCAGTTATTATGAAGCTTATGCATTTGCGAGTTGGTGTAAAATGCGCTTGCCAACAGAATTTGAATGGGAGATTGCTGCCAGAAAGTTTAAATGGGGATATAGATGGGAATGGACTGAAAGTGCATATCTTCCTTATCCGGGCTTTAGTAAAGCGCCGGGTGCTATAGGTGAGTACAATGGGAAGTTTATGGTGAACCAAAAAGTGCTTCGGGGAGCATCTGAAGCGACACCTCCAGGCCATGGCAGGATAACTTATAGAAATTTCTTTCAGCCATATTTAAGATGGCAATTCACTGGAATACGATTAGCTCAATAACATCATATATGCAGCCAATTACTACTGGAAATTTAACCACTGTTGAGTCACTGTTTCTTACGGAGACACTAGCCGGACTTCAGGCATGTCCAAAGTTTATGCATGCCAAATATTTTTATGATGAACGTGGAGATTATATATTTCAACAGATCATGGAAATGGATGAGTATTATCTGACCAATGCAGAGATGGATATATTTTCGAATCAGGCTGGGCAGATTGCTGAATTGATTAAGGGGAATACGCCTTTTGACTTGATTGAACTGGGAGCAGGGGATGCCACAAAATCTATTCATTTATTAAGGGTACTGGCTAAGGAAAACCTGGAGTTTAGTTATTTACCGATCGATATTTCTGCACATGTGATCAGCGATTTGGAAGATAATTTACCTAAAGAGTTGCCTGAATTGGATATAAAGGGGTTGAATGGAGATTACCTGCATATGTTGCAGAAAGGTATTAGCCTTTCTAATCGGAGAAAAGTTGTCCTGTTTATGGGGGCTAATATCGGAAACATGGATCAGGCTGAAGTAGAGGTTTTTTTAGGTTCATTAAGGAAATTATTAGCTAAAGGAGATATGTTGATCATTGGTTTCGACTTGAAGAAGAATCCGAAGCAAATATTGGCGGCTTATAATGACAGTAAGGGGATCACAAGTGCATTTAATTTGAACTTGCTGGAGCGAATTAACCGAGAGCTGGGGGGAGATTTTGAACTTGAAAATTTTGAGCATTATGTTAGTTATGATCCGGAGTCGGGAGCTTGTAAAAGCTACCTGATTAGTTTAAAAGACCAAATCGTTCATATAGGGACAGTAACAATTCCTTTTGTTAAGGATGAGTATATTTATATGGAAATCTCGCAAAAATATGCGCTGGAAGACATTGAAAGACTTGCTTCCAGATCTGGATTTCATTATGAGCATAATTTTTTTGATGTGAACAGGTATTTTGTTGATGCAGTATGGATGGTGAGCTGAGGCTAGATAGTCTAGCCATCATAATCTATATCCAGATTGTATTGATATAATAAGCCAGCGAGGTTCAGCGAAGAGAATTTGGCTTGTCTTACTTTATTGACCGCTGGATCCAGACTGAAATTTCTTGCAGTACGGAAATCTGTTTTTTCTAAAACAGACCTGACAAAGGTTGCTCCTGTAAGGTCGCAATTCTGAAATACGCTGGCGGTTAAATCTGCTTCTTCAAAATCTGTTTCTTTAAGCGAGCAGTCTGTAAATTTAGTTTTCTTGAGTTTTGTGCCGTAAAAGGTTGAGTAATCAAGATGACTCTGTTCGAAAGTAAAAGAGAATAGGAATTTGTTGCACTTTGAAAAATCAATACCCAGGATCTTACAGCCAGTAAAAGTAACATCTTTAAATCCTGTACCTGTTACTATAGTGAGGGAGAAATTACATTGTTTAAAATGACATTCCATAAAATCATTGTGGCTCAAATTGCTCTTAGAGAAATCACAATTGATGAATTCACAGTTTATAAATTCCCGGTTTTCCAATCTTTTTTCTGCATAATTGATACCCGTAAATGTTTTGCCTTCGTGGATGGTGGTTTCGTTGTTATTCATGGATTACAGACTTAATAGTTTGTTGAGGATTTGCTGTTTCTTGTGTGTCGTGATGTTGTAAAGGCCAAGGTTATCTGCGTACCATAATCCATCTGCAACCAACATAATGATTAGGGTGTTGATATCCAGGTCTGCTAGAGACCCACCTGCGATATGCTGGGTAAACCAATTGTCCCACATTTTCTTGTAATGTTCATTGACGAGTGCCGCCTGTAAAATGACTTTCATGGTTCTTCTGTAATGCAGGTCGTCACTTTTTTTAATAACGAAGCGAAGAAAGGCGATAGGGGCGATGTCATTGCCTGAGGTTCTTTTTTCTTCATCGATCCATTCGGTCAATTCGACAAGGCTTTGTAATACCAGCTCTTCGAGCAATTCTTCTTTATTGCGGAAATGATGGATGATCCCACCTTTACTCAAACCTGTTTTATCTGCTATAGCTTGAAAAGTAACCTGATGCCAGTCTGCAGTGGCACCGATTTCGGCTGCGGTATTTAGAATCAGTTGCTTACTGGCTTCTGGGTCTTTTTTTCTCTTGTATGGATTTTCCATTTGTCAAAGATACCGAACGATTGGTTTGTTTGCAAATTTTTTATACATTTGTCACCCTAATTAAATAATTTTATGTCCAGATACATCATCATCATGTCAACTGTAATCCATACACCGAGTGATTTGCAACTGGTTTCGCAGGTCATAAGTGCTTTCCCAGGTATCCTGGAATGGTCTGTTGATCTTGAAGATAGTGATCAAATATTAAGGGTGGTGTGCAATAATTATATTGGTAATGAATTGCTGGAAAGTCTCGGAAAAAAAGGGCTGAGCTCGAAAGTATTGGAGGTATTTGATAAGGATGGAGTTTCTTTTGGGAAGGGAGATGATAAATTGGTATTCAACGAAAGTTAAAGCATTCAAGACAATAACAAAATATAGTGTCGCTTTGTAGTTATATGTTTGTTTTGATTTATAGCACAAAATAGAACCATAAACAAACAGAGGAAACGTACAAAATGAAAAAACAAATCTTATGCCTTTTTGCAGTTCAGCAGCTGCTACTTTGTTCAGTATATTCGCAAAGCAAAAAGCTTATCTCTATTCCTGAGCGAGTGAATGTGCAGGCAGATAGCGCAAAAAAGAACGAAATTATTGATAAGGAATGGGTGGCTGTAGGGATTAATAAATCTTATGCGTTACAATACGATTATACGCTTCCTTTTAATGGGAAGCCTTCTTATAGATTTGAGCTTAAGGCTGGGGACAATTCACTATCAGGTTATGCTGAGGGTGAAACAAAGGGACGTGTAGAAATGTCGTACAGTTATGCAACTGCTAACGACTTTAAAAAACTGCCTGCAAGTGTTTATGAAAACGCTCAGAAGCTGAAAACTGTTTATCATTACGGCAAGGGCATTTGTGAGCAAGGAAGTTCTCGTAGTTATACTTTTTCGGTATACATACCTTCATCAATGCCTGATAGCGCTTCCACTATTTTTGCGCAATGGCATGGTACGCCGAGTAGGACATTGGTCTCTACGCCGGAAGGGGAAATCAAGTTATTGACGATCGATCAGTTTTTAGCGCTTTATGACCGTATGATTTTTAAGAAAAATATCGCTCATGATAAAGTCGAGAAAAAAGGGAAAAATGGAGAAATTACTTATATGGCAGGAAAGCCTAATGGTTGGCTTATTGAACAAGGGGGCTATCCACCTTTGGCTTTTGGTTTTTCTAAGGGATACTTTTATATCAAAGCAAATTCTGATCGCCAATGGCTGACTGATAAAACAGATCGTAATAACGCCGGAATGGAAAATACTGAAGTGATGAGACCACTTTCTTCTAAATACAAAACTTCTACTATTGCCTATAGAATGCCTTTCAATGAATTTCCGAAGGATTGTTGGATTACCTTTGTTACTCATATAGATTGGACAAAATACGGAAAAGAGGAGAATACCATTTTAAAACCAGGTAAGCTGGATGTAACGATGAGTTATTTAAAAGGAAATAAACAACAAAAGTTACATATCGTTAATCAAGAGGAAATTCTTATTGGGAGGAATGATGAAGATGGGTATTATTTCAAATTCGGTATTTACAGAGTAGGAAACAGTACGGTTCCGGTTGCTTATAATCTTGGTGGTTACAGCGAAACTGTCAGATAGTGATACTAAATCGTACCTTTGTAGCATTATTTATTAATCCTATTTCATATGGAAGCAAGACACGATATTACTGACCTAAATGATATCATTGAATTAGTCGATGGTTTTTATAACAAGGTTCAGCAGGATGAACTTATTGGTCCCATATTTAATAATGTGATTAAAGATTGGGGACCGCATTTACAAAAAATGTATGCTTTTTGGAATGCTGTATTGTTCGGTGTTCCTGGGTTTACAGGGAATCCTTTTGCCAGACATGCACCCTTACCTATTGAACAGGCACATTTTGACCGTTGGTTGGTGTTGTTTAACGAAACCGTAGGTACCTTATTTGTAGGAGAAATGGCAGATCATGCCAAGAAGAAAGCGGAGACCATGGCATTGATGTTTTTAAGTAAACTACAGCATATGAGGGGAGGCCCATCTAAGGTTATTGTATAGCAAAAATGGAACAGCGATAAACTGTTCCATTTTTTTGTTGCCCGCACTGCTAATCCGCCAAATTTTCCCCTATTGAAATCTGCAATTGCTTGACGGATTTCTGCTTCGGTTTACACTTTTCTGATAAGAAGTATCGAACGATCAATTTCTATTTGCTTCAAAAAGTACTCGTCGTGGCACACCACTAATAATGTCCCTTTGTATTGGTTAATTGCTGCAGTTAAAATTTCTACATTCATCATGTCGAGGTTATTGGTTGGCTCGTCCAATACGATGATGTCGGGGGCTTGATTGCTTATGGTTAGTGAACAAAGCATCAATCGCATCTTTTCTCCACCACTCAGTGCGGCACATGGTTTTTCCCAATATTCTTTTGTAAACAAGAATCGGTTTAAACGGATTTTTATTTTATGTTCCTGTAAAGTTCCTGAATTATATTGTTGCGCTTGTTCGTAAACATTTAAGGTATTGTCAATTAATGAATAATCCTGATCAATGTAAACAGTTTTTATTTCGGCACGATCAAGATTTCCTGATAAAGTGGAGAGTTCGCCCAAGATCATTTTTATAAGTGTCGTTTTTCCGGAGCCATTTAACCCTTTTATGGCTATACGTTCGCCGCTCTTGATTTGAAAGTCCAAGCCTTCCCTCCAAAGTAATCGATCTTCATACCCGAAATTCACATCCCTGGCTGTTATCAATATCTTGCCCTTATGAAGGCTGGAATCGTCAAAGTTCATCTTCATTTTATCAATATCAGGTATTGCCTCCCGCAATTGATGAAGTTCCTGCGAGATTGTACTTACTTTCTCCGAATGAATGCTCTTCATGCGTGATGTACTGTTCTCGGCTTTGTTTCTGAGGGTATTCATGACAATAGTAGGCAATCCTGCCTTTTCTTGTTTTTTCTTTCCACGGGCATCTAGCTTTTGCTGTCGTTCTAAAGATTCCTTTTCCGTTTCTTTGGCCTTACGGAGCATCTTTTCCTTGGTTTTAAGATCATGAGCCAAAGCATTCCCTTCAATTGCTTTCTGGCTGGCATAGAAATCATAATTTCCACCGTAAATAGTTATGCCGCGTTTGCTGAGTTCGTAGACGGTATTAAGGAGATTTAATAAGGTCCGGTCGTGGCTCACTACAATTAGGGTTTGCTTAGTTGATTTTATATAGTCATACAGTATGTTTCTGCTGTGGGCATCTAAATGATTGCTAGGCTCATCTAATAGGACGATTTCTGGTCGGTGAATGGCGATTCCGGATAGAAAAACTCTTGTTTTTTGTCCACCGCTTAAAGTTCCCATTTTTTGAGTTAAATCTAGGCCATCAAGATGCCAATAGGACAAAGCTTCTTTGTATCTTTCTTCAATTGCCCAGTCGTCCTCAAGCAATGCCAGATTTGTATCTGTTACCTGGCCATCTAAAATTTCTGTTAAGGCTTTTAGTTTATGGTCAATATGTAGTGCTTGAGCAACACTATAATCGTTGTACTGACCATAAAGTTGGGGTATATAATATGGCTTCGACCTACTGTTTATTGATCCGGCTGAAGGACTTAGGTTTCCCGATAAAATGTTTAGAAGTGTAGATTTTCCTACACCGTTATTGCCGATTAATGCAATTTTCTCTTGTTTATTAATAATGAGATTAAGATCTGCAAACAGTAAATCTCTGTTGGGATGAGTATAGGTAATACCTTGAAGTATAAGCATGTTTCTTTCTTTGTAGCGTAAAAAAAATGGAGCCTGGTATGTTGGCTCTGTTGATTTTTCTAGAAGAAATGAAATCCTACATTCTGGTGTTTTTTGATTGTTTTCGACAAAAGTATAAAAAAATACTTGAAACCGTTAATTATGGTCTATTAATCAAAACATTACTATTGAGCAATTGTTGTGGTTTTGGTGATGCTATTGCAGTGCACCAATAAACATCAGTCAATATGTTTAGAACCGGTAGCGTTGGACGTTTTTTATTCCTATGTGGGATGGTGATGACCAATTTATGGTCGTTGGCGCCTGTTTATGGTATTAGTCGTCAAAATGCCCCTAAAGATACAATAGAGGTGTTTAAAGAAGAATTAAATGATACCTTGTCAACTTTGGAGTATCACGATAAGCTCCAACCATTTTATGAGAAAAATAACTATCAGACTGTATTCTTGAATCGGTTTTTCAGAAATGGTGACTTAGCTTACTTGCTCAGTGATTTGGAAAGTGTAGCTGATCATGGCTTAGATCCCGAAATTTTTAGGGCTAGTGCATTTCGGTTATTAATGGAGGAAGTGGATCGGAAGAAGTCGTTTAAGAACCTTGATGTTTATCGTAAGAAGGTGAAGTTAGAGCTGCTAACGGCTTATGCAGTGTTGAAGTATAGTACGATTATGGAGTTTGGGTTGGTAGAGCCTCATATTGTTGACTCCAACTATTTTAGTGCTACGGCTAAGCCTGATAGTGCTTTTGTGACACGCGTTCTTGAGCTAAGAGAAGTGAAGAATTATCTGGATAGCATACAACCGAGTGGCAAGGTGTATAAGGCTTTCCAGTTTGCGCTGAAATCGGATGAATTGGCGCCAGGCAAAACATTGGAAGAGACCAAGTCTGTTTTGTCGGTAAACATGGAGCGCCTGAGGTGGAAAAATAAGCCGATAGAGCCGAAATATGTGATGGTAAATCTTGCGAATTTTAGTCTGGATGTAATTGACCAGGAGGAATCTGTGTTGAATATGAAGGTTTGCGTAGGGGAGCCCGGTAGATGGCAGAGTCCGCAGTTGAGCAGTAAAATTTACAGTGTACAGGTGAACCCGGTTTGGAATATTCCGGTTAGTATCGCCAAGACTGAGACCATGAGAAACATCAAGAAAGATCGGCATTATTTGGTTAATAACAATATTTCGGTCTATAAGGATGGAAAGCGTGTGGGTAATCCCTCAGGTATTGACTGGACGATTAACAATGTGGAAGATTACACTTTTAAGCAGATGCCAGGAGAATTGAATGCGCTTGGCAAAATCAAGTTTCTGTTTAATAACGAGAGTGGAGTTTATCTACATGATACGCCTTTAAAGTCGGCCTTTAAAAAGAAAAATAGGGCAATTAGCCATGGGTGTATTCGTTTAGAAAAACCGATGGAACTGGCGTTGGTTCTTTTTGGTGAAGGGCCAAAGTACGATCAAATAAAAAAGGCAATGTTGAATGGCTACCCACGAGCTAAATATATCGGTTTGCCCCAGTCAATTCCAATAACACTTACTTATTTTACGGCGTTTACTAACGATAAGGGAGGTGTTGTATACTGTAATGATATTTACGGACTTGACGCAGTTTTGTCAGCCAGATTGATTGCTGGTAGATGATATCAATTTTCTAACCTATTTAACTTCCTTTTATTTCTTTTTAGTTTATTCATTATCTGTTCATATTCTTGTTTGGCTAGTTTTTATTGCATATGCTTGTGCTTTCTGTTCTTTTTGTGCTTTTTTCTAGCAGTTAAAATTTGTTGGCACAGTAATTATGTATGAATTGTGATTATCTAACGCTACATATTGGGAAATATATTTCTCAAAATTACCCGTCTTTTTATTTTTGTATTTGGGTTTTGAACAAGTGTTAAGATTGTTATTTGTCTATATTTGCATTTAAATGCAGTTTTTTGGGTTTTTTATAATTTTTGGCCTAATTGTTATTAAAAAAAAATCGTTTGTGTGATTTTTTTTGAAAAATGATACAAATTCTAACTAATTTGACAGGAGTAAATCTAATTATACTCTTAAGAAAAATTAGTGTGTTAACATCTATGTTAAAGCTGCTCAAGTCTGAAGTTGTTTCCATCTACAGGAAGGTTTGCTGTGTGCTTATTCTTTTGTTATTAATGATTTCTTTTGGCGCAAAAGCTGATGGGAGTAGGGATTTATATCCTTCGGGAGCTAGTGGTAATCGGGCTTTTTTGTATTCATATGACGGAGGGGGGGCAGGGACTGTATATTTTCCTTTTAGAACACCGGGAACTCACTATGTTTACGCGAAAGCAAATGAAGTTATCGCGGTGGCTTCAAGTGCGCAAGGGCTTTCAAATTGGTTTATAAGGATTACTTCACCAAGAGGAACGGTAACGACGACTACATCCGGGAAGATCAGTACTCGCAATGAGGAGTTGGCTGGACCAAGGTACGTTGGGCAAGGAGCGGCAGGGAACTATTATGTTCCTAATTACGTTTCTGTTTTAGCTGTAGATGAGGGGGTTTGGAAGATTGAGTTTGTATCCTCGAATACAAGTGAGAATGCAGATAATGTTTTAGCAAATTCGAATTGGGGGCAAGTTAATAACACCTCATTGCTCTCTGCATGGGATATATCAGTTCGGAATGCAACAAATACAAGTTGGTTACCAGGAAGAGTATATACCAATGTTTTCAATCTGCGACTTTCAAAAAATCTTGATAAGAGTGAAACGGCTTATTACGGAATAAACTATGTCTTAACCAAAGATGGAAGGGCTTACCGGGTAAAAAACAATGGAAATAACGGGTATGCTTTTACATTTTTTTCGAATAATAAAGGTTTTCTTGATAACGCAGGAAATCCAACTTATAAAAGTTTAGATAATACAGATGTACTCAATTTTGTAAAAGACCCTCGCAAAGAGGACGATGACCTAAAGAATCTGGTTACTCATAAATTGTTTTATGGCCCTCCTGCACCGGATTTACCAGTTTCGGCTCCTGTTTCTATTGAGGGAGTCAATACGACCACCTGGTTAAAAAATGAAGCCATCGTTCCGAATATTTCTGGAATTGGATTTACGGGATCGGAGGGGACCTTAGGGCAAGCTAGTCAGAAAGGTGGTGTCATAACTTTTACAGCTAATGTGCCTGGAAGTTATAGGATTGTGATCCCGCTTGGTGCTGGGAAAGATAGGGTATTAACTGGGGCGGCTGTTGCAGGTGTGAATACAATTGAATGGGATGGGAAAGATGCTTTAAATAATGTTGTGCCTGGTGGTTTAATCGTTCCTGAGGTGAAAGTACGATTGGCATCTGCTGAAGTACATTTCCCTTTTATTGATATGGAAATTAATCCTAAGGGGATCATTATAGAGCTTGCTGAAAATACGACTAGATATCTTATTAATCCTACTCCTGCAATTATAGATGAGAGTGTTTATAGTGATCGGGTGTATTGGGATGATAGCGACATTACTGGAGGACTTGCAGGAGAAAAATCTGATCCTATTGTTAATACACTAAATGGGATGTCTAGTAATTTTAATGGACATATTTGGGGTAGTTATAGTTCTGATTCTGGAAATTCAAATAATGGTAAAGGCACGAATAGCTATGGCAATGAGAAAGCGATGGACACCTACGCTTATATTCTAAGTAAAGAAGAGGCAAAACCATTAAATGTTATAATAAAGGTAGCCGATTTGGAGATTGTGAGTATCGTACCAACGGTTGCAATAACATCGCTTAATCAAGTAAGCTACCAGGTTAAAGTTAAAAATGGTGGAGTAAGTGATGTAACAGGAGCTAAATTTGAATTTAAACTACCTGTTGGTTTTACTGTTACTGGTATCACACGCTCTTTTACTAATGTTCTCGCTTCAGAAAATGGTATAGTTCAGGATATTAGTGGTTATCGGTCGAGTCTGGACTTACCTGCTAATTGTGAGGTTACATATACTATAGTTGGAACTTTAGATGTTGCAGCTTTGGGGCAGGATCTTCATGTTGAGGCTAGTATTATGCGTCCTAAGGATGTTACGGACCCTGATGCCACAAATACAGTATTTGATCTAGCTCCAACTAATCCTCATGATGAATGTAAGAATGGAACTGCGATCGAAGCCTGTAATAATATTAAATATAATACTGTTAAAAGGCTGGAAGTTTGTGCCGGTTCGGCGATTTCTCCGTTTGTTTACGATCTGATAGCTGGTGGAAGTTCTTTTTTTACGGAAGGCATGCCTGGCTGGTTGACAGCGGCATTAAGCAGTGGTAAAGTAACTTTTAGTGGCACAACTACCACTGCTGGTTTGTATTTATTTACAGTGGGTACTGACGCAAGTCATAGATATAAAGCTACTTATGTAATAAATGTCAATCCGTTGCCTACTGTCGTTAATCAGCCTGTTAGTACTCCTGTTTGTGAGAGAACTGATGCAGTTTTTTCTATAACGTCTTTAGCCGCTGATGATAGCTATCAATGGCAGTATGAGGAAGCTGGAGTTTGGATGAATTTTGTTGATGGGACAGGTATTACTGGTGCAACGACTACAGCCCTCAAGATTTTAGCAATTCCGGTATCTTTTAATGGAAAAAAGATTAGGGTTGCTATTTCTTCGGTATCGGGTTGTTCAACAATCTCGAGTGAGATCACTTTGGTGGTGAACGCGCGGCCAACAGAGGATTCTTATATAATAGGTGACGAATATATTTGCGAGGGGGAAAGTATTCCTCTTAAATCGTCTATTTCAACACCAGGTTTTAATTTCCAATGGTTTTTGAACGGGGTGATTATACCCGGAGCAAATAAAAGAATTTATAATGCTACTGAAGGAGGGAAATATGAAGTAGCTGTTGTGAATACATTGGGGTGTTTAGGTTCCAGGTCCGATAGTTTAGTGGTTACTGTTACTCCATTCCCTACTACTCCTAACATTACGCACGGCCCGCTTATAGTGTGTACTGGTAATACTGTGAAATTGACATCTGATTCTGCAACTAAATATCAATGGTATCGTGGAACCGAGGCAATAAGTGGAGCAACTAATCGCGATTATATTGCAGATACTTCGGGTGATTATTCTGTTTTAGTTTCAAATATTGGTGGATGTAAGGAAAGTTCTGAGCGGGTTTCTGTAGTAATAAGTCCTTTGCCAGGTAAGCCAGGGATCACAGGAACTAATATTATCTGTGATGGCGATGTGGCTGTTTTAACTGCCAGTGTAGGGACTACTTACCAGTGGTACCTGGAGGGATCAACGATATCAGGTGCAATCGGGCAAACTTTCGATGCAAAAGTAGCTGGTAAATATACTGTGGTAGTCACCAATGCGAACGGATGTTTGAGTCCTATATCTGATGAGTTTACCTTAACTGTAAATTCGTTGCCTGCTAAACCGGGAATCACCGGAACTGCTATTATTTGTACAGGTGATGTTTCTGTTTTAACTGCCAGCGCAGGGACTGATTACCAGTGGTATTTCGAAGGAGCAGCGATAACAGGTGCAACCGGACAAACTTATGATGCGAAAGTAACTGGTAAATATACTGTAGTAGTAACGAACACCAATGGATGTTTGAGTCCTATATCTGATGAGTTTATCTTAACCGTAAATGTCCTGCCTGCTAAACCGGGAATCACCGGAACTACTATTATTTGTACAGGGGATGTGGCTGTTTTAACTGCCAGTGCGGGGACTGATTACCAGTGGTATTTAGAAGGAATAGTGATATCAGGTGCAACCGGGCAAACTTATGATGCGAAAGTAGCTGGTAAATACACGGTCATAGTGACCAATCTTAATGGCTGTTTCAGTCCTGTGTCTGATGTGTTTACCTTAACCGTAAATGCCTTACCGGCTAAGCCGGGAATTACCGGAACTAATATTATTTGTGCAGGTGATGTGGCTGTTTTAACTGCCAGCGCAGGGACTGATTACCAGTGGTATTTGGAGGGAACAGCGATATCAGGTGCAACCGGGCAAACTTATGATGCAAAAGTAACTGGTAAATATACAGTGGTGGTAACAAACAGCAATGGCTGTTTCAGCCCTGTGTCTGATGCGTTTACTTTAACTGTAAATGCCTTACCTGCTAAACCAGGGATTACCGGAACTAATATTATTTGTGCAGGTGATGTGGCTGTTTTAACTGCCAGCGCAGGGACTGATTACCAGTGGTATTTGGAGGGAACAGCGATATCAGGTGCAACCGGGCAAACTTATGATGCTAAAGTAACTGGTAAATATACAGTGGTGGTTACAAACAGCAATGGATGTTTTAGTCCAGTGTCCGATGCGTTTACTTTAACTGTAAATGCCTTACCTGCTAAACCAGGGATTACCGGAACTAATATTATTTGTGCGGGGGATGTAGCTGTTTTAACTGCCAGTGCGGGAACGAATTATCAGTGGTATTTGGAGGGAACAGCGATATCAGGTGCAACTGCACAAACTTATGATGCAAAAGTAACTGGTAAATATACAGTGGTGGTAACAAACAGCAATGGATGTTTCAGTCCGGTGTCTGATGCGTTTATTTTAACTGTAAATGCCTTGCCTGCTAAACCAGGAATTACCGGGACGGCGATGATTTGTACGGGGGATGTGGCTGTTTTAACTGCCAGTTCAGGGACGAATTACCAGTGGTATTTAGAGGGAACAGTGATACCAGGTGCAACCGCACAAACTTATGATGCCAAAGTAGCGGGTAAGTACACGGTGGTAGTGACCAATACGAATGGTTGCTTTAGTCCAGTGTCCGATGCGTTTACTTTAACCGTAAATGCCTTGCCTGCTAAACCAGGAATTACTGGAACTGCTATTATTTGTGCAGGTGATGTGGCTGTTTTAACTGCCAGTACAGGGACTAATTATCAGTGGTATTTAGAGGGAACAGCGATATCAGGTGCAACTGCACAAACTTATGATTCGAAAGTAGCTGGTAAATATACAGTGGTGGTAACGAACACCAATGGATGTTTTAGTCCAGTGTCCGATGCGTTTACCTTAACCGTAAATGCCTTGCCTGCTAAACCAGGAATTACCGGAACGGCGATTATCTGCGCAGGTGATATGTCTGTTTTAACTGCTAGCGCAGGGACTGATTACCAGTGGTATTTGGAGGGAACAGCGATGTCAGGTGCAACCGGACAAACTTATGATGCAAAAGTAACTGGTAAATATACAGTGGTAGTAACGAACACCAATGGATGTTTTAGTCCAGTGTCCGATGCGTTTACCTTAACCGTAAATGCCTTGCCTACGGCGCCTGTAATCACAGGAACGGCGATTATTTGCGAAGGGGATGTGGCAGTTTTAACTTCTGATTTAGCTAACCGTTACCAGTGGTATTTTAACGGAACCGTTATTCCAGGTGCAACCGGTCGTACTTATGATGCGAAAGTAGCTGGTAAATATACTGTGGTGGTGACAAACAGCAATGGTTGTTTTAGCCCTGTATCTAGTGAGTTTATTTTAACAGTAAATGTATTGCCTACGGTGCCTGTAATCGCAGGGACGACGATTATTTGCGAAGGCGATGTGGCAGTATTAACTTCAGATGTAGCTAACGGTTACCAGTGGTATTTTAACGGAGTGGCTATTTCAGGTGCAACGAGACAAACTTATGATGCGAAAGTAGCTGGTAAATATACTGTGATGGTGACAAACAGCAATGGTTGCTTTAGCCCGGTATCCAATGAAATCACATTAACGGTAAATGCATTGCCAGTTAGGCCTGCAATTACCGGAAATGCGATTATTTGTGCAGGTGATGTAGCTGTTTTAACTTCAGATGTAGCCAACGGTTACCAGTGGTATTTTAACGGAACCGCTATTCCAGGTGCAACAGGAAAAACTTATGATGCGAAAGTAGCAGGTAAATATACTGTGGTGGTGACAAACAGCAATGGTTGTTTTAGCCCGGTATCCAATGAAATCACATTAACCGTAAATGCATTGCCTAACGCGCCTGTAGTCACAGGAACTGCGATAATTTGTGAAGGTGATGTGGCAGTTTTAACTTCGGATTTAGCTAACGGTTACCAGTGGTATTTTAACGGAACCGTTATTCCAGGTGCAACCGGTCGTACTTATGATGCGAAAGTAGCTGGTAAATATACTGTGATGGTGACAAACAGCAATGGTTGCTTTAGCCCGGTATCTAATGAAATCACACTAACGGTAAATGCAGTACCGCTTAAGCCTGCAATTACCGGAACTGCGATTATTTGTGAAGGTGATGTGGCTGTTTTAACTTCAGATATAGCTAACGGTTGCCAGTGGTCTTTTAACGGAACAGCCATTCCAGGTGCAACGGGCAGAACTTATGATGCAAAACTAGCGGGCAAGTACACCGTAATCACTACTAATCTTAGTGGCTGCTCTAGCCCGGTATCTAATGAAATCACATTAACGGTCAATGCATTGCCGGTTAAGCCAGGAATTACAGGAACTGCTGTTATTTGCGAAGGGGATATGGCGGTTTTAACTTCAGCTATAGCAAACGGTTACCAGTGGTATTTTAACGGGACTGCTATTCCAGGTGCAACAGGAAAAACTTATGATGCAAAACTAGCGGGTAATTATACGGTGATCACCACAAATAGTAATGGTTGCTTTAGCCCGGTATCCAATGAATTTACGATAACGGTTAATCCGTTACCAGTTAAGCCAGGTGTTACCGGAACTGCTGTCATTTGTGAAGGCGATGTTGCTGTTTTAACTTCAGATGTGGCAACCGGTTGCCAGTGGTATTTTAACGGAACGGTTATTCCAGGTGCAACAGGTGGTACTTATGACGCGAAATTAGCGGGTAAGTATACCGTGATCACTACGAATGCCAATGGTTGCTTTAGCCCGGTATCTAATGAATTTATACTAACAGTAAACTCATTGCCTCCAGTTCCAACAATCATGGTAGATGCAAATAAGCTTAATTTCTGCGAGGGTAGTTCGGTAATCTTGACTTCATCATCTGCAACCGGTAACCAATGGTACAAAAACAGTCAGATCATTCCTGGGGCAACCAATAAAGCCTATACCGCAACAACTAGTGGAACGTACACAGTTTTGGTAACCAATTCAAATGGATGTAGCAGCACATCAGCATCTCCATCAGTCGAAGTGACTGCTGTTCCTTACCCTGAGGTACCAGAAATTACGCCAGGTGGCAGAACAACATTCTGTGAAGGCAGACACGTCGTACTAACCTCTTCGTCACTAACAGGTAATCAGTGGTACAAAAATGGTGTTCTGATACCAGGAGCAACTAACCAAACATTTAATGTAAACCAGATAGGAGATTATACAGTTAAAGTAACCAATACTACAGGCTGTGCCAGTGGCATTTCTGCTACAACCATTGTTACTGTAAATCAAGTGCCTAAAGGTTATAACGATGTTGTAAACTCGCTTAGCTGCACTCGATCAGCGTTCAGCTATGATCTTCAAAATAATGTAAATAACACGATAAAAGGTGGCAATGCAGTACCTGCAACCTTTACTTGGACCGCAAACTCAACTGTTGTTACAGGTGTAAGCAACGGTTCTGGAAAAACATTAAATGCTACCCTTATCAATACTTCAACTACTGCTCAAACCATAATTTACACTGTAACACCAAGAGGAGAGACCGGTGGTTGTGCCGGAGATTCCTTTACGATTACTGTTAATGTACCGGTTTGCGTGGATATCGCGATTAGCAAAACAGCTGATAAGAGCTCAGTCTCTGCGGTAGGTGATAAGATAAAATATACCATAACGGTATATAACAACGGCAATGCAAACCACAATCAAGTGGTGGTAAATGATCCTTTACTTGGTGGAATTTTAAGCCAACCAAAAGGTGATAACGGTAATGGAATCCTCGAAAAAAATGAGTCATGGACCTATGATGGGGTATACACAATTAGTCAGAATGACCTCGATGTGGCCGGTTTCCCATTAAATGGTTCAGGTAAAATTGTAAACACCGCGACAGTGCGATCGCTTGAATATACTTCGTCTAAAACAGCTACAGTAGATGTCGCTGTTTTAACCAATCCTTTAATAACGTTAGTTAAAACAGGGAGGTTAAACCGTGATTTTAAAACGCTGACCTATACCTTCAGGATAACCAATACAGGTAATGTTACTCTTTCTAATCTTGACTTAATAGACGCTAAAATCCCGGGAACGATTACCCTTAAACAGACTGTCCTTGCTCCGGGTGCTACACTTGTGACAACCGTGGACTATACCATTACCGAGGCGGAAAAAATTGTAGGTACAACGACCAATACGGCCACCGTTAATGGATTTACAAATCAGAGCGTCAAAGTTAGCGATATATCGGGAACTGCAGCCGATAACGATGACCCTACTGTTATAGACATTACACGGAACCCTGTTGCAATTGATGATTTTGCATCTACAAAAGCAGAAGAGCCAGTGGCTGTTCCGATTGTGATGAACGACCGCCCTGCATTCTTCCCTTTAGATGTGGCTACTGTAGATGTAAAAAGCCTGCCTACTAATGGTACCCTTTCTGTTGAGAAAGATGGTAAAGTAACCTATAAGCCAAATAAGGGGTTTTATGGTATAGAAAGGTTTACTTATAAGATTAATGATGCAAACGGACTCCCATCGAACATTGCTGAGGTAAGGATAGATGTCGCACCACCACCTTTGGAGATTCCAAACACATTTACACCAAACGGCGATGGTAAGAACGATACCTTCTTTATTAAAGGCATGGAAAACTATGAAGGTGTGAGCTTTTTTGTTTACAACCGTTGGGGTGATGAGGTATACAGAAACCTCAATTACAAAAATGAGTGGGATGGTAAGGGATTAAATGATGGAACATATTTCTATGTATTAAAAATGAAAAAAGGCAGTTCAGAAGACGTTCGCCGGAGCTGGATATTGCTAAAAAGATAAACAATGATGAAAAGTGTAAAATGTATGTCTGTGCTTGTATTTCTGCTCTGCTCTTTTGCAGGACGGTTAAGCGCGCAGCAGAATATTCAATTTACCCAGTATATATTTAATAGTTTAAGTGTGAACCCTGCCTATGCAGGATACAAGGAAGAGTGGTTTGCCCAACTGGCGTTGCGTTCGCAGTGGGTAGGCGTAGAAGGAGCACCGCAAACGGGAGCAATGTCCATTGATGGGATTTTAGATCCAAGAGATAGAAAGATGGGCTTGGGTTTTCAAATCACATCTGATAAGATAGGCCCACAATTTACCACCTCTTTAACGGCAAACTATGCCTATCGCTTACAGCTTGACGCGGATGATACTAAAAGGTTGAGCTTTGGAATAGGATTAGGCGTAGTGCAATATAATCTAAATGGGGATATGATACGTACTTCGGAAGGGGGTGATCAGGCCATTGCCATAGGCGACGAAAATAGTATGAAACCCGATGTGAGGTTTGGTGTATTTTACAATTCTGATTTCTGGTATATGGGGCTTTCGATACTGGATGCTTTTTCCGGCTCTGGAGTAACATCTATAACCAGCTCACCTTCTTTTAATATTTCGCGTAGCCGACATGCCTACTTTATTACAGGCGGATTGGTTAATGTTTCTCCCGATATGAGGATAAGACCGAGTCTGATGGTTAAAGAGGACTTTAGAGGGCCTACAAGTGTAGATTTAAATGTGATGACCATATTTAATGATAAGCTCTGGATTGGGGCATCTTACAGAACTGGTTTTGGTTTATGGAAAAAAGACATCAATAAGCTCGATTTGGGTAAACAAAACTCTATTTCTGGGATAGTGCAGGTGTTTGTAAGTGAGCGATTCAGAATCGGTTATTCTTACGATCATGTAACTAGTCAACTCAATAGCAATCAAAATGGCTCGCATGAAATAACTATGGGTTTAACTTTTGGACGGGTGCCAAGATCATTTATTTGTCCAAGGGTTTTTTAATTTAAATATTTCTTTCTCCGGCTTATGGAATGGTGACGATGCTAGCATCAATACTATAAATCAATGGTATAATGTTTAATCTAAATTCTAAAGCAATGTTGGGTTCAAAAATCGACTTATTTGGCAATGAATGGCTTGATGTAGTGTTCGATCAGAAAAACAAAACCTATGGTGCTTACGCATTACGTAGGGAAAGTTCCTCGAATACTTTAAGGGCACTTTTTATAGCGGGGACATTGTTTATCCTGCTGTTTTTATCTCCAAAGATCATTAGCCTGATCAAGGGAAATAACACAATTGAGGATATTCCTGATAAGGTAACAACGGTGACTGTGCAGCCGCCACCACCTGTAAATCCAGAAACCAAGCCGCCAGCAGCGATTGAGCCACCGCCGGCCAAACAAACTCAAATCAAGTTTCCACCACCGGTTGTTGTAGACGATAATATGGTAGTTGATGTTGAACCGGTACAGATCAAAGATCTTGCGAATGCAACTCCTGGACAGAAAGACATTATTGGTGACCCGGATGGGAAGATCGTAATTGAAGGGCCAACTGGTAAAGGGCCAGTAGGTGCAGATGCGACTGAGGATAATAAAGTATATGAGACATTTATAGTATTAGAAGTACAACCTACATTTCCGGGTGGGATGGATAAATTTTATAAATATCTTTCGAAAAACATCAGGTATCCAGCAATGGCCCAAGAAGTTAATATTCAAGGGAAAGTATACTTATCATTTATCATCGAAAAGAATGGCTCTCTTACAGATATCAAAGTGGAAAGGAAGCTGGGTTATGGTACCGATGAAGAAGCTGTTCGGGTCTTAAATGGCAGTCCAAAATGGATGCCTGGTATTCAGAATGGAAAGGCTGTTCGTGTAAAGTATAACATCCCTATTAGTTTTGCAATGCCTCAATAAGCATAATAAAAATGCCCGCTTTAAGCGGGCATTTTTATTATGCTGATAATTCCATTTTATATTCGTTAACGAAGATTTTATTTAGATGTGCTTCATAGCGTTGCAGGTCATTTGGCACATCTGCATTTTTCTCTACATCATGGAAATGGATGCTCTCCAATGGCTCCATACCAGTAAAAGCATTCATGCGGTGGAAGCCAAACATAGGTCCTTCATCCACACTTTTTTCTTGGAAAAACTCTCCCGGTAGCGTAAAGGCTTCTTTAGGTGCATTCCATGAGGTGGTTAGCATATATTTTTTGCCATGCATCATGCCACCTGTTCCATAATTGATGGTTGGATTGGCCGAAGATCTACCATCACTGTGGTAAATACCATTGTTGTGACCTTCTGTAAACACCACGTCTATATATTTCTTAAATTCATTCGGCAGTTGGAACCACCATACAGGAGTATGGTAAATCACCACATCAGCCCATTTATAATTTTCTACTTCTTGTTTGATATCGTATGGTTGGTTGATGTCGGTTGAACGTACTTCAAAGCCCTCATTATTTTCAAAAAAGCTTATTGTTTTATCTGCTATTGTCTTGTTAAATCTACCACCAGAATGTCCGAAAACCTGGCCGCCATTAATTACAAATATTCTCTTCATTGTTGTATGTTTTAATAACAGTACAAAGGTAATGTGGGTATATGTATAATTATAATAGTTTAATTTATACATTTGTATCATAATTATGATAGTATGGTTAACTTAGAATGGTTCAGGACATTTAAAGCTATTTATGAAACCGGGACACTTACTGGTGCTGCTGAGGCATTGTATATCTCGCAACCGGGAGTGAGTTTACACTTAAGCTCGCTGGAGTCTTATGTTGGTTATAAGCTTTTCGACAGAACATCCAGGAGAATGATCTCGACAGAAAGAGGGAAGGTACTTTACAATTATATCCTCGAATCTTTAACTAAATTGGAAGAGGCAGAAAGGCATTTCCACAAAAGTGTAGAGAAAGACATCCCAACCATAAGCATCGGGATGTGTTTTGAGACCTTTCAGTTTACTTTAGAATCCTATTTGCCAACGCTTCCTTTTAATGTGATTATCAAGTTTGGAGAGTATCCACAAATGTTGAATGATCTGGATAGCGGTATCCTGGATCTGATCATCACTCCTCAAAAAGGAGATTATAAAGGTTTGTCTTATGAGCCTTTTTTTAAAGAAAAAATTGTACTGGTTTGTGGGGCAAAAACGGTTACTGGAGACTTCGAAAATTTAACTAAAGCCAAAGATATTAATGGGCAGTTGGACTGGTTAAAACAGCAAACCTGGTATGGTACTACTGGGGATATGGAACACCAACGCAGATTTTGGCACAATAACTTTGGTAAACGACCCGACTTTAAACCCAACTATATTGTACCCAATTTGTGTTCTATTTTAAGATGTTTAAGTGCAGGTAATGGCATTGCGGTAATGCCTGATTTCTTGTCTAAACAAGAACTTGATCAGGGAAGTATCAAAGTGCTATGGGAGGGAAATGATCCTATAGAAAATACCTTATACTTTGGTACCCGTAAAAAAACAATTTATGAGGAGCAGATCAAAACCATCAAAGAGATATTTTTGAAAGAAATGGTTTAATGACGCATCATTAAACCATTTTATTAACCGAAGAATAAATAGCAAAGACCTATTGCGGTGCAAACCCCAACTAAGTCGGCCAGTAGCATCGCGCCAATTGCGTAACGTGTATTTTTTATATTTACAGCACCAAAATAAACGGCAACTACATAAAATGTAGTATCAGATGCACCCTGGAATATTCCAGAAAGTCGGCTGGCAAAAGAATCAGGACCATAGGTTTCCATGGTGCTTACCATCATTCCTCTGGCAGCACCACCACTTAGCGGTCTGATTAAAGCTGTTGGTAAACCTTCAACGAATCGCGTATCAGCCCCTAAGGAAGCGAATAGTGCTTTTATAGCGCCAATCACCACATCAAAAGTACCACTTGTACGCAATAAGCTTATGGCTACCAGCATTCCAACTAAATAAGGAACAATTCTAATTGCGGTATCAAAGCCATTTTTTGCACCATCAATGAAAGCATCAAATACATCAATTTTTTTGTAAAGTCCACCCAACACAATTACCAAAAAAACGAATAGAATCAAACCGTTGCTCAGCATTCCCGAGAACGATTTAATGCCATCTGCGTTAAGGCGAGTAATATATAAAACCAATAAAACAATGATAAACGAGATGCTTAAAACCCATCCAATGACTACGGGTTGTAAAAGGTTAATCTTTTGTTTGAAGGAAACAATCATCATTGCTGTGATTGTACCTACAAAGGTTACGATCAAGCAAGGTATAAATATATCCGTTGGATTTGAGGCGTTTTGCGATGCACGGATGGCAATTACACTTACAGGGATCAGGTTTAATCCTGCCGCGTGAAGGCACAGAAACATAATCTGAGCGTTGGATGCAACATCTTTACTTGGATTTAGTTCCTGCAAACTTTCCATTGCTTTTAATCCGAATGGTGTTGCTGCATTGTCCAATCCTAATAGATTGGCTGAGAAATTCATAATCATGTGCCCCATAGACGGATGTCCTTTGGGGATGTCAGGGAATAATTTTGAAAAGAAGGGACCTACAATCCGCGACAATAAACGTATGCCGCCAGCTCTTTCTGCGATGCTCATCAAGCCCATAAATAGTGCTAAAATCCCGATCAGTTTAAGACAAAGCTCTACTGCAACCCAGCAGGTTTGAATGATACCGTCAAGTTTCAATGGATTGGCAGCATCATCGGCTTTGCCAATAACCATCCAGTTAAAAATATCAGTTTGTCCAAAAAAGAAACATTTTATACTCGCTACAACAATTGCAACGATTATAAAAGCAGACCAGATTCTACTTAATGCCATTAAAGATGATTTAGTTTAGGCCTTAAATTTAAAGTTTTGATTCTAATATCCCTGCTTTAAATTTAAGGTTTTTCATCAGTTAGCTCAAACCCCCAGCTTTTGCCTTTTTCGGTTGCAGGTATGCCGTTTACCATCCATGCCGGAGCTTTTGCGCCTTTTAGGTAATAGTCAAAAAACTGTTGCTCTCTGATTTGGATATCTTTTCTGTTTTGGCGTTGCATTAAATTGTGCGCTTCGTTGTTATAATTTAGTAACCAAACTGGTTTGCCCAACCTTCTTAAACCTGTAAACATTTCAATTCCCTGGTACCAAGGTACAGCTCCATCAGCATCATTAGCCATAATTACTACTGGAGTTTTTACATTTGGCAGCTTAAATAAAGGAGAGTTTTCGATGTATAGATCTGGTTTTTCCCAAAGGGTAGCACCAATCCGACTCTGGGTTCTTTCATATTGAAATTGGCGGTTCATACCGCTTTCCCAACGCATTCCACCATAAGCTGAGGTCATGTTTACTACTGGTGCTCCTGCCCATGCTGCTGCATACATATCTGTTCTGGTAATTAAATGAGCCACTTGGTAGCCGCCCCAACTTTGTCCCTGAATACCTATTTTACTACCATCTACCCATGAGTTTTTCTTTAGCGATTCAACTCCAGAATTGATAAACTCTTCTGCAGATCTACCAGGGTAACCTGTTTCATAACTAATATCTGGTGCAAATACCAGGTATCCATTACTTACAAAAAAAGGAATGTTTAATCTGGATGGAGTAGGCGCAGGAGCCTGATAGCTGTACAATCCATCAGATAGCTTTTCATAGAAATACACGATCATCGGGTATTTTTTAGTCGGATCAAAGTTTTCTGGTTTGTAGAGTATCCCTTCCGAATTAAAGCCTTTAGGTGTTGTCCATTTTACCAGCTCTGCAGTTCCCCAGTTGTAATTCTGTTGTTGCGGGTTGGTGTTACTTAGTTTTACCTGTGTCTTCATATCTGTTGATACGTAAACATTTGGTGAGTTTACATAATTGCCTTTATCAAAAATGAAACGTTCTGCATCTTTAGCTTGAACCAGGTCTGAGTAAGTCATTTTCTCCATTACTACAAGTTCAGGATTCTGTTGGTTACCAATGGACTTTTTGTACCAGCCACGCTCTTTAGTACTATTGTTGAAGGCATTGAGCCAGATGCTTGCTTTTTTATCTAAAAACTTGCTTTCAGGATCTAGCTTTTCATATCTGAAGGTGATTTTATTTTGTCTGCCAAATCCATTGGTAATATTTTGCGGAGCATTTTTGCCATCCGGAGTAAATTCCCAGATGTCGTAACGGTCGTAAATCAATACAGCCTTGTCTTCTTCCGTCCATGCAGCCATCCCATAAGGAGCAGGATCATCTGGTACATCATTTTCCTCATCAACAAATTTTACATTTAGGCCATTGTTTAGATGAGTAACTTTTGCAGTAAGCACATTGTAAGTATACCAATTGGATGTTTTTTTATCGAAATAAAGCACAAACTTGCCAGCAGGGGAAGCCATTGCATATCCGCTTAATCCTTCGATGATTTTCTTTTTAGAACCAGTTTTTGTATCCACCAGGTAATAGTTCTTTAAGGTGCCACCAGTCCATTGCGCTTGTATTCTGCCATCATAATCGGTCGAGGCCAGAACAAAACTGGCATTTCCTTCATTGACTAGTGTTGCATCTGGTAGCTTTATATCTGTCAGCGGAACGATTCTCGGATCGCTGCTAAATACTTCAATGGCGGATAGATATGATTTTTTTAAGTCCTTTTCAAGATTTTTCAGTTGCATCGGCTGCAGGTAGTCATCTTTATAACTCCATACATCTAGTTTTGCATTTTCAAAATCGACTAAAGTTGTGTCCTTTGGGGTTCTTATTGGGGCAATGCCGAAATATAACTTACGGCTATCTTTACTAAATTTTAGACTACCATCACCACTTACAGCCCATTTTACTGGCATTCCCGGAATGGCTTTGTCAACCAATAGTTGAGCTGTATCAAGGGTAGGAGAGTTATAGTAAATCTCAAAATCTTTAATTTCCTTTTTCTCCGGACTATTTTCACCTAAAAATACAAGGTATTCTCCTTCTTCATTGAAAGTGAAACTCTTAAAATTACCCTTTCCTTTTACCAATGTTTTTAATGTTCCTTTTTCTGTATTGAACAGGAACACGCCAGTAGGGGCCAATTTATCCTTTTTTGAACCTGAACAAGCAAAAACCAATTGTTTGCCATTTTTATTAAAGCTGTAGTCGGTTACATATTTGAAAATACGCAAGGTTTGGGTTGTTAGATTTTTAAAAACCAGGTCAGTACCTTCTTGTTTGCCTTTAGCATCTGGTTCATCTGCAAAAGCAGTGGCACTATCATCTTTTTTCTCTATTGAGGGGCTTATGCCTGTAGGTTTTGCTTTTTTAGCTGTATCAAGTGGTTTATCTAGTAAATATGCGATCACATTTACCCCATTTTCGGGCATTTTATAGGATTTTACCCTTGGTATTTTAAGAACATCCGATTGATCAAGGTTAACGATAGCTAATGAATCTTTGGTCATTTCATCAGGTTTCTTCTTTTTAATTCTTCCTTCGCGAATATCCTTGTATAAAGGTTTGACGGCAAAGGCAGCATATTTTGAATCTTTACTAAATTGTAAGTTCGTCCCTCTGGCTACATTTAGCTTTGTATTAGTCATTAAATTGTTCAGGTATAGAACACCGTCCCCCTCTTGTTTATTTATGATGTAGGCGGCCCACAATCCATTATTTGACAATTGTTTTGTGCCTACTGATTCCCAATTGTTGTAGACTGTATGATCTAAAGGTTTCTTTTGCGCAAAACTTACGCTTGAAAGGAATAGCAGTGAGAGTGGAATTAGTTTTCTTAACATGTTTAATTGAATTAGTCGCCTTTTGGATTGAACCTCTAAATGTTATAATTTTTATACAGATATCCTTATTTGTACGCCAAATTTTACAAAAAAAAATGCCCGGATCATATTTAACGACCCGGGCATTTTTGTATAAAATAAGATGATAACTTATTTCTTTTTTTGCTGTGCAGCAGCTTGTTGCTGTTGACGCATGTAATCTTCTAGTTTAGCACTAAATCCTGATTTCTTTTTCTTTTCAGCAGGTTTAGTTTTATTTTCTTGTAATGTTCTGTGGATCTTTTCATCATCAACCATCGACTTGATTAAGAATTGCTGAGCAAAAGTCAACATGTTCGCAAGGAAGTAGTAATAGTTTAATCCTGATGGATAGCTATTCAGTACGCCTAAGAAAATGATTGGCATGATGTAACCAATGTATTTCATTTGACCTGAAGCACCAGAAATCTGGTTGTTGAAATAAGTATAGATCAACGTAGAAATCGTCATCAATACGCACATTAAACTTAAGTGATCACCAATAAAAGGAAGGGTGAAGCCAAATTTAATGAAGTCGTCATAAGTTGATAAATCTTTCATCCATAAGAATGATTCGCCCCGCAATTCGAAAAGGTTAGGGAAGAAGAAGAAGAAAGCCATTACAAAAGGCAATTGCAGCAACATTGGTAAACAACCTCCCAATGGATTTACACCCACTTGCTTGTAAAGCTTTAAATATTCTTGTTGTAATAGAGTCGGATTATCTTCGCCAACTTTAGCTTTGATCACATCCATCTCGGGCTTTAAAATTCTCATTTTAGCCATTGAAAGATAAGATTTGTAAGTTAAAGGCGACATCGCTACTTTTAGCATGATCGTTAAAAGCAGAATAATCAATCCGTAGTTCCAGCCAAAGCTTTCTAAAAACTTAAATACAGGCAATACAATGAATCTGTTGATGTATTTAAGTGGCCAATAGCCCATGTCTATTTGCTTTTCAAGCTCATGACCTTGAGCTTTTAAAGTAGAGAACTTGTTGGTTCCGAAATAGAAGTCCATGCTATAGTTCTGTGCTGCCAGTTGGTTAAAAGGCATGATCATGTTTGCACCATACCATTTAATTTTACCAGGCTCAATGCTTACTTTAACTTCAAGATCTCCTTTTTCAAAAGCATCTTTAGGAATTAAAGCTGCACTGAAAAACTGTTGTTTGAAAGAGAACCATTGAATTTTACCATCTTTCAGGTCTTCTTTAACATCTTTAGCAACACCAAGGTGATCAGGATTCTTGTCTACATATTTATAATATGGAGCCGAGTGTTCCTGCTCTTTCTTAGCTGATTTTTCTTGCTCAAGTAAAGTAGTTTCCCAGTTTAAAGCAATAGTGTTATTTTGAATAACCTGGTTTAAGCCATTTAAATTGATATTAAAGCCAACCTGATTGCTGTTAGGCTTTAAAACGTACACATATTCAATATATTTATCAGCCGAATAGTTAGCACGCATATTGATGCTTCCTGCATTTTGTGTAGCTGTAAAATATAGGTCGTTTGTACTTACAATTTTACCACCGATGTTCAGGTTCAAGCCAAACTTGTTCTGATCACCATCAAATAAAATAACCGGTTTTCCATTATAGGTTTTTTCGCCTTTAACTTGTACCGATAATATTTTACCACCTTTATTGCTGAAGGTTAATTTTAAATTTTCATTTTCAAGAACACTAGTTTGTACCGTTCCTGTGATATTGCCACCGAAAGGTCCAGTTAGTGCTGCAGAATCTACCACAGGTAATGCCACTATCGGAGCTACTGTGGTTGGAGCAGGTGCAACTCCAGCTTTTTTTAGTGAATCGGCAGTGTGTTTTTCCTGAATTGATTTCATTTCAGCCTCACTAGGCTTAAAGAAATAGAAGGACCCTGCTAAAACGATCATGATCAGGAACAATCCTGTAAACGTATTTCTATCCATTATTGTTAATTAAACGCGTATTATTTTGTTTTTTTCTTCGCAAACTCCATCGCAGCGGCGACAAATTTAACAAAAAGTGGGTGAGGATTAGCAACTGTTGATTTTAATTCAGGGTGAAATTGTCCACCAACAAAGAAAGGATGGTTTTTAAGCTCAACAATTTCAACCAGATTGGTTTCAGGGTTAATACCTGAAGCAATCATTCCTGCTTCTTCATATTGGCTCAGGTAAGCACTATTAAATTCATAACGGTGTCTGTGACGCTCAGTAATGTGTTGTTTTCCATAAGCAGCAAATGCTCTTGTACCTTTTTTCAGGTCACATGGATAAGAACCTAAACGCATGGTACCACCTTTTGCAGTAATGCTTTTCTGGTCTTCCATCATATTGATTACAGGGTGTGCACTTTCTTCATCAATTTCAGTAGTGTTTGCACCTTGAAGTCCTAATACATTGCGACCAAATTCAATTACGGCACATTGCATACCCAGGCAGATACCAAAGAATGGCACATTGTTTTCCCTTACGTATTTAATGGTGTCAATTTTTCCTTCAATACCGCGACTTCCGAAGCCTGGAGCAACCAATATACCATCTAAATGGCTAAGTTTTTCCTTTGCATTGTCCGGATATATTCCTTCTGAGTGGATGTATTCAACTTTTACTTTACATTCATTTCTTGAACCAGCATGAATAAATGATTCAATAATTGACTTGTAAGCGTCTGGTAATTCTACGTATTTACCTACTAAACCAATTTTAACTTCAGATGTTGGGTTTTTCAAACGGCCAAGGAATTCTTTCCATTTTTCCATATCCGGCTCGTTTTTTTGTGGCAACTTCAATTTGCTCAGTACTGTTTTGTCCAATTGCTCTTTCATCATTAACAAAGGAACATCGTAAATGGTAGAAGCATCCAACGATTCGATTACCGCATTTACATTTACGTTGCAGAACAACGCAATTTTTTTGCGGATGTCTAATGAAATAGAACGCTCTGAACGGCAAACCAGGATGTCTGGTTGGATACCGTATTCAAGCAATGTTTTTACAGAGTGTTGAGTAGGCTTTGTTTTTAACTCACCTGCAGCAGCAAGGTAAGGAATCAGGGTTAAGTGGATCACGATTGCATTATGTGCGCCTTCTTCCCATTTGAACTGGCGTACAGCCTCAATGAACGGTAAAGATTCGATGTCACCAACAGTTCCACCAAGCTCTGTGATTACAATATCATATTGTCCACTTTCACCCAACAAACGCATGTTTCTTTTAATCTCATCTGTAATGTGCGGAACTACTTGCACAGTTTTTCCAAGATACTCGCCCTGTCTTTCTTTGTTGATTACATTCTGATAAATACGACCTGTGGTAACGTTATTTGCCTGAGAGGTTGGAACGTTTAAGAAGCGTTCGTAGTGACCAAGATCAAGATCTGTTTCTGCGCCATCTTCGGTAACGTAGCATTCACCATGTTCGTAAGGATTTAATGTTCCTGGATCAATGTTGATGTAAGGGTCGAACTTTTGGATGGTAACACTATAGCCGCGTGCTTGTAGTAATTTGGCTAATGAAGCGGAGATGATGCCCTTACCTAATGAGGAAGTAACACCGCCCGTAACAAAAATATACTTAGTCATGTTTTTGATTTTCTGAAATAAAGCAGCAATTGTATCACTGTTTTATTGTTTTTGTACGGGATACAAAGTTAGCAAATAAAACCAAAGCTGAGCCGCTCTTTTTGTAAAAAAACACTTATATGTGAAAGAAATGGTAAAATCTTAACTCCTAAAAAGTTACAGGGTGAATCCGTACAGCGTTTTCTTTGCTTCTTTCTCTTTTTCTTTTTTATCCTGATCGTAACGGGTATATAATTCGATGAGTTTCATCAAGTCCTTATCCGTTTCTATTTTTTTTCCCTTCGTTGGGGGGGTGATTTCTGCTTGCTGATTAACAAAGCCTTCCACCTTTGTTGCAAACCAGGTCGTGTTGTATCGAGGTATAGCCAGTCCCAATATGGTGCCAGGTAAACCGCCAAATCCTTCGGGCCCTCCGCGCAGTAAAATTTCGTCTGTATAAAAGGCCACCACATATACAGTATCATAAATTACACCTATGGCCTTTCTGCACTCGTATCCTGCAATATTTCTGACGTCGTGCATAATCTTCCAGTTTATACGGGGAATGGTGTCTGTAAGCAGATATTCGTCGTCCATTACCGCGCGTTTTATTACCCTTCGGTTTTTACCGTAATCGGTATAGATTTCATTGTTTTGTTTGCCCATTGAAAAGAAGAAAGATCCTATCTGGCTATTTTCGGTTTCTTTTTTGATGGGTCTGTAGACTGATTTTTCCAGATTAAAACAGAATTCCCAGCTGCTGCTGGCATACTTTTGCATTTTCTCTTTGGCTTCTTCCGGAAGACCAGAGTTTTCGAGGCTTCTGATCATGTTTACTTTTTTCTCGAATGTAATTTTGCCATAGGGGATAAAGGTCTCCTGAGCCTTTAAACTCAAAAAGCAGGTACATGCAAGAAATAGAACGATAACCTGTTGCTTCATCAGATCAATTTATTTGGTCGCTGTGTTCTTCATAAAATTACCACTTAAATTCCAGTTTATCCCAATTAATACATAACGTGGGATGTAGCTGAAAGTACTTTCAGTTTTAACGTTACCTCCCACAAATCTATTGTATCCGATTTTTTGGTTCAGGATATCGGTAACAGATAGCTTAATTTCAAGTGATTCGCTCTTAAGTAGTTTTGTAGCTAAATAACTGTCCCATATAGCCGTATTCACATCTTGTATAAATGAGGAATTGGCAGGGCGGAAGGATAGGGAGAATGAGGTATGGAATTCTGATTTAAAAGGCAATTGAATGGTGCCTGAGATTTCGTGATTGTGGGTCAAACTTCTACCATCATTAATTTCACCAATAGATGATTTGCCTGTCATTAAGGAGGCTGAGGGGACGTAGTTGAATTCTATTTTAGGTGTATAATAATTAAAGGATGCTTTTAAATTATATTGCATATTTGCCGCTTTATTTTGGGTAGCGTTAATGATGGCTATGGTGTTGGATCTGCTGAAGCCCAGGTCGGCACCAAAACGCATATGTACCTTAGAGAAGCCTTTAGAATAGCTTAAGTTACCATTTAGGGAGTTGTTGCCATCAGCGTTTATAAAACTCGATATTCTCTTGTTGAATTCATCTACCAATTCAGTATTTACAATGGCATTACTGGTGAAACTATAGTTGAAGTTGGCAGAAATGTATTGATCTGATTTGAACTGGAAACTATTATAAGAAATGCCGAAATTATTACTAAAAGAAGGCCTTAATGCTGAATTACCAATAACCTGGAACAATGGGGTATTGATTTGGCGGACCGGTTGCAATTGCTCTATGCTGGGTTGTTGCATATATCCATTGTAATTTACGGACATGCCTGTACTGTTACTAATCTTATAAAAGACGTTGGTTCTAGGCGATAGATTTAAGTAGTTTCTCCTGAAATCTGTGTTTTTATCCAGATCCTTCAATTCAAATTTACTCTGGGTAGCTTCGAGCCCGCCTGATACCGAAAATTTTTCGTTATTGTACTGTAGGATTACTTTGCCCAGATTGGAAAAATTGACGAACTTAAAGTTATTACTTAAGGAGTCTATTTGAAGGGCGTCGCCTTTAATGTTGTCAAAAACCTTTCTATTACTACTTGAAGCTATAGTTTTGAAACTATATCCTGCTTCGAGTATCCATTTCTTAGAAATTGGATTGGTATAATTGATCCTGGTACCCAATGAATTTTGAGATCCTGAATTGTTTTTCCTTAGGTCGGTGTTTTCAATTCTATCAATGAACCCATTGGTTTTGAAATATTTGGTGGTGTTTAGACTATACGATTTACTACTGCTACTTTGGCTTTCTGGCTGTATATCAATAGATAGGGTGCGCCCTTTTTTCTTGAACCTTCTGGACCAGTTAATATTTCCATTATAGATTTCATTCGTACCTCTTCCTGTATTATTTTGCTCATTCTCACTGATGGATAATCCATTATCTCCGCGGGTTGAGTTGGCACTCCTGGAATTGTCATCGTTTCTACGTTTACTCAGTCCAAAAGACACTTTTAAGATAGACAGCGGGTCCATCGCATAAGAATACGTTCCCTTTAAAGATTCGCCACCTACTTCGGTATTATTGTCTGTGCTTTCTGAGCTATAGAATTTTGGTTGATCTGGAAGGAGCTCTTCTGTATTGGCAGTTGTATGGTTAACGTTATTGTTATTGAAGATTTTAAAGTTGAGTTTCATCCCCATTTTATTGTCCTTAAATTTATCGGCATAATAAGCTCCCAGACTTAAATTATTAGGTAGTCCTCCCGAAGAAGAAGCGTAATCATCATCTTCACTATCCGATATATACATGATGGAACTGCCATCATCTCCAACTTCTATCAGGTCATATTCTTCACCCTTCAGCTTTCGCATCGAATTATTGATCTTCGATTCATTATTTAAGCGGGAATAGGTGCCATAAACAGCGGCTTTAAGCTTGTTTTGGAATACACCGACCATACCACCATAATCTCCGAGTTTAGTTGTGCTAGTATTGAGGTCAATTGTTGACAAGTAGCCATTTTTGGCATTTTCTTTTAATTTAATGTTGATGGTCTTGTTCTTAATGCCGTCATCTATACCGGTCAGGTCTGCATTTTTACTTTTTCTGTCGTATACCTGAATTTCCTCAACTGCATTTGCTTTTAAATATTTTGTAGCGAGTAAGGGATCATCGCCAAAAAACTCATCCCCATCAACCAATACTGTTTTTACCTCTTTGCCTTGTGCTCTTATAGTACCATTTTTATCTACCTCTATTCCCGGTAGTCTTTTTAATAGTTCCTGGACATTGGCATTGGTGCGTACGGCAAAACTATCCGCCTGAAAAACCAGGGTATCACCTTTCATCCTTGTTGCACTTTTTATAGCTTGTATGACCACTTCATGTAATAATTTAGATTTCAGTTCCATATCAATGGTACCTAAATTTAGATTTGAAGTGTCGGATATTCTTAGGTTACGAATATAATCGGCCATTTTAGGATAGGTGATCAGAATCTTATAGTCCCCTTTTTTTAAATTTTCCAATTCAAAATATCCTTGTTGATTTGCTCTGGTTGTTTTTACCAACATAGAATCTGCGCCGATAAGTAGAATGGAACTATGTTCCAGTTTCTTTTTTTCGATAGGATCTATAACTATACCTTTTATTCTTGCCTTTTGTGCTAAAGCTGTAATAATTGGAAATAGAAAGAGAATACTAATGAAAATCTTTTTGAGCATAAATTACTTTGTAGCGAAAAGCAGAATTCTTAAAGCTAAGAACTATTTTTTTTATCGCATTAACTATTCGAAATAATATTCCTTTTTGTCAGTTGAAAATGGATTGAAAAGGCTTTAAATAAAAATAGCCCGAAAATTTCCGGGCTATTTTGTAAAAGTATATTTGGTTAGAATATGCTGGTTGATAAAAAACAAACTACTTATTTGCTCTTTGATTATATAAACATAATATAAAATTTATAAGTATCATAATATTATTTTTATTTTTTTCTTGTTGAGGTATACAAAGTATGGCTTTTTTACGTTACCACATGCTTCTGGCTATCAATTAGCGCGTTTTTTGGCAATAAAATTAAAATGAAATTATTTACAACAATTGTAGTAGGGCTTAACCTTTTTCTCTTTTTCAGACCAGGCAATATATACACTTGTCTCTTTTCCAGTACGGTACTTGAAACCGTTTAGTGCAGACTGTTTTAGTTCGTTGTAAAAAATTTTATCAGGGGTATACTGATCGGGGCTCTCATTTTCTGTAACAGCAGGTTCTAAAAAGTTCTCGTCGTCCAGAAATAACTTATATTCATTCATGATAAAGTCCATCTGACTGCGCTCTTTTTTTAAATCAACACTAGACTTGTAGTTGTCTATCAAATCCTTGGCTTTAAAGTCTTTACTGTAAATGAGCTTTCCATCGTAGGCAGTTATGCTAAATTGAATGGTCATGTCTTTCACCGCTCCACCATTAAGTGCAACTTTAAAAGTGTCTATCTTCACGGAGTCACTAAATGGTTTTAATATGATATGGTTTTCAGCACTGCCTTTGGTTTTATGGTCCGAAGTACAGGCACTTAAAATGCCGAATACCAGCAAAATTGGGATAAGATATTTTTTCATAACGATAACCAATATAAGTAATAATTGGGTTGATTACCTAATGATCTTATTCAAATCTTCGGGTGTATCTATGGCAATGGTTTCAATTGCTGTGATGCGGGTTTGAATGGTATAGCCATTTTCAATCCAACGTAATTGTTCCAGACTCTCAGCTATTTCGAGCGAAGATGGCTGAAGCTTGGTAATTTCGTGTAGGGTAGTGGTCGTATATCCATAAATGCCGATGTGTTTGTAAAACTGGTGTGCATTTAGCCATTGGTCTTTTTCTGCACTTCTGATATAGGGTATAGTGTGCCTGCTGAAATAAACGGCTTCTTGTTTGCTATTGATTACCACTTTTGGAATGTTGTTGTTAAACAATTCTTCTTCAGTATGGATTTCTTTAATTAGGGTAGCGAGTTGTACATTTTCTTGCTCAAAACAAGAAACAAGTAAATCGATCTGTTTTGGGTTTATAAATGGTTCATCACCCTGTATATTAATTACGGTATCGAAATCAGGGAAATGTTGCGATACTTCGGCACAACGGTCTGTACCACTTTGGTGTGTACTTCCAGTCATCACAAATTCGCCACCGAAATTACTTACTGCTTCAGCGATGCGCTCATCATCTGTGGCTACAACCACTTTGTTTAAGCTTGTCGCTTTTAAGGCTTGTTCATAAACCCGTTGGATCATGCTTTTGCCTTGAATGTCAATTAAAGGCTTGCCCGGAAATCGGGTAGAGGCATAACGGGCAGGAATAATGCCTAGTACTTCCATATTAAAATAATCCGTTGATCTCGGCGTCTATAGTTTGAATGATGGTGCCCAGATCTTCTGGATTATTGGTAAAGTCTAATTTATCCTTATCCAGGATCAACAATTTACCAAGGCTATAGCTTTTAATCCATGCTTCGTATTTCTCATTTAGTTTAGATAAATAATCAATACGAATACTTGTTTCGTATTCGCGGCCGCGACGTTGAATATTATTTACTAAAGTAGGTACGGAAGCACGCAGGTATACCAGTAAGTCTGGTGGTTTAATAAAAGAAGTAACGTTCTCAAATATTGCTTTATAGTTTTGATGATCTCTGGTGGTCATCAATCCCATTTCATGCAAGTTATCTGCAAATATGTATGCATCCTCATAGATTGTTCTATCCTGAATTACATTTCTATTGAAATTCTGGATGTCTACAATTTGCTGAAAACGACTATTGAGGAAATAGATTTGAAGGTTAAAGCTCCAGCGCTTCATGTCACTATAGAAATCTTCCAGGTAAGGATTGTTATCTACAGCCTCATATAAGGCTTCCCATCCATAATTTTTCGCAAGTAAACCTGTTAAAGTCGTTTTGCCTGCGCCAATATTTCCAACTATCGCTATGTGCATATCTTAA
Organism: Pedobacter sp. ok626; assembly: GCF_900100435.1. Classification (GTDB taxonomy): domain Bacteria; phylum Bacteroidota; class Bacteroidia; order Sphingobacteriales; family Sphingobacteriaceae; genus Pedobacter. Next base: position 262,637 of record NZ_FNEX01000006.1, read on the forward strand.
ATTTGATGAGGAGTAAGGTACTTAATTTACACTAAATGTTAAAATGATTTAAACCCAATAATCTCTCTCACTTCTCTGATGGTTTTTTGTGCACTTTCTCTAGCTTTTAGCGCACCATGCTTGGCTACCTGACGTAAGTAAGAACTGTCTTTAGAAAGCTCTTCGATACGTTCGCGGATAGGTGTGTTGAATACAATCATGTCTTCAGCAAGTTGTTTCTTGAAATCACCATAGCGAATACCCATCTTGTTGTATAGCTCATCGAAATGCGCAATAGTATCAGGCCTAGAAACGATTTTCATCAGGTCAAACAAGTTCTGGATAGCTTCTGGCTTAGGCTGGTTTTCGGCTGTCGGGCCACTATCTGTTACCGCACGCGATACTTTTTTGCGAATTATTTCTGGACTATCTGATAGATAAATACAGTTTCCTTCGCCACTTGATTTACTCATTTTTCCATTGCCATCTAATCCGGGTACTTTAACCAGGTTTTGCGCATAGTTAAATGCAAAAGCTTCAGGAAAATACTCAGTTTTATAAAGTCTGTTAAAACGATTACCGAAGGTGCGTGTAAACTCAAGGTGTTGTTCCTGATCTTTACCTACCGGAACTTTTGTAGCCTTGTGAATTAGAATATCAGCTGCCATTAAAGTTGGATAGGTTAACAAGCCTGCGTTTACATTATCAGGTTGTGACCTTACTTTATCCTTAAATGAAGTACTTCTTTCTAATTCGCCCATATAGGCGTTCATATTTAGATATAAATAAAGTTCGGCTACTTCAGGAACATCCGACTGTACATATATAGTTGTTTCTTCAGGATCTATGCCGCATGCAAGATATTCTACTAAAACGTGTCTTACATAACCATGTAAGTCTTGAGGGGTAGGGTGCGTAGTTAAAGAATGAAGATCGGCAATGAAAAAATAGCAGTTGTAATCGTACTGCATTTTTACAAAGTTGGTTACTGCACCAAAATAATTTCCCAAGTGTAATTTCCCTGTCGGGCGAATACCGCTAACTACCGTTTCTTTCATCTGATTATTAATTGTTAATTTATTGAAGCTATCCCCGCTTTTTATTTTGATCTCAAATTGATGGAAAGATTCAAGAGGCCGAAATTAATAAAAAACCCTAATCCAGCCCGCTTATAATTTTATTTTTTATCTACATGCTAAAAGTTTACACCTTAATTGCAGTTTTTGAGCATATGGGCTATTTTTTAGTATTTTTGAATTCAATGATTAGCATCCTTAAACAAACGCACCGAATCTATTCTGTATTTATTATTGCTATATTTTCGTTGCTTTTTTATCCGTTTTATTATCTGGCGGCCCAAAATCCGAAGAGTTATGGCCTGTTAAACAGTCTGCGTAAGTTAAAAAGTAGACTCTGCGCCTTCTTTATTGGCTTTGTACCTCGCTTTACTTTCGAAGAGCCCCTGCTGCCAGGTCAAACTTATATTTACTGCTGTAACCATACCTCTAACCATGATATCATGATCCTTTGCATATTGGCGCAAGGTAGATTTCATTTTATGGGGAAGGCCGAGTTATTAAAGAATCCGATGTTGAGGGTCTTTTTTAAAACTATCGATATTCCCGTGGATAGGGATAGTAAGATGTCAGCTTTTAGGGCCTTTAAAAAGGCTGGGCAGAATCTTGAAAATGGAATGAGCCTGATTATTTTTCCGGAAGGGAAGATTTCTGATGAATATTATCCGCCAAGATTGATGCCTTTTAAAAATGGACCGTTTAGATTGGCCATAGAAAAGGGGATACCTATTGTTGCGGTGAGTTTAACGAATGTTTGGAAAAAGATGTGGGACGATGGGTTTAAGTATGGTTCCGAGCCAGGAATTGGCAATATTTATGTTCATAAGCCAGTTTTGACGACCAATTTGACAATAAATGACTCAGATGAGCTAAAAGACCGTATTTTTGATTTGATAAATAGTAAACTTGTTGATAAATGATTATAGATAAGCAGACCATACATAAAGTAGCAGATTTGGCAAGGATCGCGGTAAAGGAGGAAGAAATTGATGCCTTAATACCGGATATGAACAAGATCCTTACTTTTATGGAGAAGTTGAATGAGCTGGATACTACGGGTGTAGAGCCTTTGGTATATATGAATTCGGAAGGGAATGTTTGGCGCGAAGATGAAGTAAAACAGGAGATCAGTGTAGGAGAGGGATTAAAAAACGCTGCTGTTCACAACGAAGCGTTTTTTCTTGTTCCGAAGATCATAGAAAAATAAGGTTGCTGTAACATTAGTATGTTCGGTGCCGTCTAACCTCAAAAGAAAAGCAATGGAGAAAGCCTCTAGCACGTCGACAGCGTCGGATAAAGCATTAATACATATTAAAAATATTGCGCGTAAATACGTTATTGGTTCAGAGGTCATTCATGCCTTGAAATCAGTTACGCTGGATATTCATAAAGGAGAATTTGTAGCATTGATGGGCCCTTCTGGTTCTGGTAAATCTACACTAATGAATATTTTAGGCTGTTTGGATACACCAAGTAAAGGTGATTACATTTTAAATGGAACTAATGTGAGTCAGATGTCGGATAACGAGCTTGCGGAAGTTCGGAACAGTGAGATTGGCTTTGTTTTTCAGACTTTTAACTTGTTGCCTCGTTCTACTTCGTTGGATAATGTGGCTCTGCCATTGATTTATGCAGGAGCCAATAAAAAAGAACGCGAAGAGCGTGCACATAAAGCTTTAGAAAACGTTGGTTTAGGGAATAGGGTAACTCACAAGCCTAACGAGCTTTCGGGTGGACAGCGGCAACGTGTGGCCGTTGCAAGGGCATTGATTAATAATCCTTCTATTATACTCGCGGATGAGCCTACCGGAAATCTGGATACTAAGACTTCCGTAGAGATTATGGCGCTCCTTGAAGAGATCCATAGTAAAGGAAATACGATTATTCTGGTTACGCATGAGGAGGATATCGCTCAACATGCGCATCGTATTGTTCGTATGCGTGATGGTTTAATTGAAAAAGACTATCTGAATACAGATATCAAAACGGTGTCGCCGCGATTGACACATCTGAAAGAGAAGGGCGGCGATTTTGAAACCATAAATTAAATATGAAGATATATACCAAAACCGGTGACAAGGGATTAACTTCTTTAATTGGAGGTACCCGAGTACCTAAGTTTCATTTGAGAATCGAATGTTATGGTACCGTAGACGAGTTGAATTCTTACATCGGACTGATCATGTGTCAGGATATAGATGCTCATCATCAAAAGATGTTAAAGGAAATACAGGATCGTCTTTTTACTGTTGGAGCCGCTTTGGCTGCAGATCCAGAAAAATCAAGGATGAAAATTCCTGATCTTCGTGATATTGATATCAGTTTACTGGAAAGGGAAATGGACGACATGAATGAAGTGTTGCCTGAACTCAAGCATTTCGTTTTACCTGGAGGGAATACGGTTGTATCTTATTGTCATGTAGCGAGATGTGTATGTCGTCGTGCAGAGCGTTTAACGGTACATTTGGCTTCGGAAAGCTTTGTTGACGAAAAAATGACTATTTATTTGAATCGTTTAAGCGATTATTTGTTTGTTTTGGCACGAAAGCTGAATGCAGATGCTAAAACGGAAGAAAACATCTGGATTCCGCGATTATAATTAGTGATTTTCAGGAGTATTAGTGTAAAAATTGATATGATTGAAAATAGTGGAAAAAAAATTTGTTTTGCTCAGGTTTTTTAATATACTTTTGCGAAATAAATTTGAATAACTTAATAGTATAAGAAATATGTATTGGACATTAGAACTCGCATCGCATTTGGAAGACGCTCCATGGCCTGCAACAAAAGATGAATTGATTGATTATGGTATCAGATCAGGTGCCCCTGTAGAGGTGATTGAAAATTTACAAGCTTTGGAAGATGATGGTGAGCCTTATGAAACCATAGAGGAGATTTGGCCAGATTATCCTACTAAAGATGATTTCTTCTTTAACGAGGACGAGTATTAACCTGTAACGAATAGTAGAGGCTCCCCAAAGGGAGCCTTTTTTATTTTAAACAATTTGCAGATTTAAGTGTTCTTGTATTAAAAATAAATATTATGGGAAATTTACTTTATCTTATAGCAGTGGTGCTGGTCATTTTATGGATTATTGGATTCGTCTTTCACGGGTTCGGACCTAATGTTGGTGGTTTGATTCACATTTTGTTGGTTATTGCTGTGGTTGCTATTCTGTTGAAAGTAATAAATAGGGCCGCATAACTAAGGTGTTTTCTTGATCATCCTTCTTAAAATGGAGGCAATCTCCAAGTCCTCTGGGTGGGTGATTTTGATGTTTTCTCTTTCACCCACTATCAGGTTAATTTTATATCCAGCATACTCCGCTACCGAAGCATCATCAGTGAATTCATTTCTAAATGGAGCCTTGTATGCTTTTTTAAGCAGTTCTAAGTCAAATGTTTGTGGTGTTTGTATCAGTGCCAGCTCAGCTCGGCTTAGTGCTTCGCTTTTGCCATTTTCCAGTACTTTTCTAACAGAGTCAGTAGGTGTAATACCAATAATGCAATTGCCTGTCTGTTCGGCGACCTGGTAGGATTTGGTAATTAGCTGAGCTGAAATTAATGGTCTTACTGCATCATGAACAGCAACAATGCCTTTTCCTTTAATGGCTTTCAACCCGTTCTTCACAGAGTGGTATCGTTGTATTCCACCATTAACAACCTGATGGGGGATTGTGAAATTATATTGCAAGCAAAGTTCTTCCCAATATTTGTGCTGGTCTATATTGATCACTAGTAAGATGTGAGGAGCGAGTTCACACGAATGAAATGCGGCTATTGTATGCATAAGCACAGGTTTTTCATCTAGTAACAAAAACTGTTTAGGGATAGTACTTTGCATTCGGTTACCTGATCCACCAGCTACTATTATGGCATAGTATTTCATCTTATTATTGCTTTTAAATAAAAATAGGAGATTTAAAACTTACGTTTTCAAATCTCCCATGTCTATATTTTTAATATTGACTTAGATTAATCTTTAGATGATTAACATTGCATCGCCATAGCTATAGAAGCGATACTTTTCTTTCAAAGCTACTTCGTAAGCATGTCTAACATAATCGTAACCGCCAAAAGCACTTACCATCATCAATAGCGTAGATTCTGGAGTGTGAAAGTTGGTGATCATTGAGTTTGCAATGCTGAACTCATAAGGAGGAAAGATGAACTTGCTGGTCCAGTCGTTGGCAGCTTTAAGTGTTCTTCCTGAAGAAACAGCTGATTCAATAGCGCGCATTGAGGTTGTACCAACAGCACATACTCTTTTTTTACGTTCTAATGCCTTGTTTACAATATCTGCATCTTTCTGCTCAATGATAAATTGCTCAGAGTCCATTTTATGTTTAGTTAGATCTTCTACCTCAACTGATCTGAATGTACCTAATCCAACATGTAAGGTCACTTCTGCAAAGTCGATACCTTTCAGTTCCAAACGTTTCATTAGTTCTCTACTAAAGTGCAAACCAGCGGTTGGAGCAGCAACAGCACCTTCATGTTTAGCGAAAATAGTTTGGTAACGTTCTTTATCCTGAGCGGTAGCTTTACGTTTGATGTATTTAGGTAATGGTGTTTCACCTAAAATTTCGATGTTTTTTCTGAATTCTTCGTCTGTGCCATCAAATAGGAAACGGATGGTACGGCCACGAGAAGTTGTGTTGTCAACTACCTCTGCAACTAAAAGATCGTCATCACCGAAATACAATTTATTTCCAACACGGATTTTACGTGCAGGGTCAACTAAAACATCCCATAAACGAAGCTCTTTATTCAGTTCTCTTAACAGAAAAACCTCAATTGTTGCACCGGTTTTCTCTTTGTTTCCGTATAAACGGGCAGGAAAAACTTTAGTATTGTTCAGAATCATAACATCCTGATCATCGAAATAATCTAAAACATCTTTAAATATTTTATGTTCAATTTTACCGCTATCCCTATGTAAAACCATTAAACGGGCTTCATCTCTTTGTTCAGAAGGGTTGTTGGCAACCAATGATTCGGGTAAATTAAACTTAAATTGAGATAACTTCATAGTGTTTTAATGTGATATTTAAGGGCGCAAATTTACAAAATAATATCCTGATTAATGTATAATTCTTTTTGATGCTGTCTAATAACGTTAATATTTTTCATACTTCTCATTTATTTGTCATATGAAAGGCATTTTGATCACCTTAACTTCAGATTTGCTTCAGAATTTAGCGTTAGATTTAATTGTATAAAAAACACCTTATAAATCAAACTCTAAAAAAACAAACTGATGAAAAAACTCTACTTCACAACTTCAATGATTTGCTTGCTTACGCTTTTTATGGGTTGCACCAAGGATGATACTACGGCAACTGATACGCAATTGAGCTATAGTTTTAATGCAATTAATCTGAATGCATCTTTAAGCACTAATGCGACAGCTAGTGGAGCTATAGTTGCGGCCGGTACAAACGGGAGTATCAACTGGACAAATGCAAGTGTTAACATTTCAAAGGTAGAATTTAGTGCTACTCAGGCAGGGAAAGCGATCTCATTAGAGTCGAAAAATTTATTTGCAGTTAATGCACTTAAGCCTGATTCTTTATCTGGTACAGTATCTTTAGTTTCGGGTGTTTACGAGAATAATGAATTCAAAATCAGTATTAACGAATCAACTACTAATCCACCATTAATGCTTGCCGGTACTTACATAGAGGCATCGGGTACAAGAATACCTGTTATTGTCCAGTTAAATATGACTCAGTTGATTAAGCTTGAAGCGCCAAAGATTGAAATTAGCAAGGGTAAGTATGTTGCAAGGGTAACCGTTGAGCTAAATGGATTGGTAAAAGGGCTAACTGCTAGTGATTTTGGGCAGACAGCACGTACGGCACCTAACAACACCATTCTAGTTACAAATACGATTAATAGGCCGCTTTTTGAAAAACTTGCATCGAGATTACCGTCTATTTTGAGTTTAAGCATGACTAAACAGTAATAAAATCTCGACATATCTTGTCTGCATCATATTTTTTATAGTTTAGCAGGAATTACTGTAACCTTTTTGGCTAGTTTTGATCTAAACTATAATTATGATTATTTTCAGACTAATAGGAGAAAGTTTTAGGTTCGCAGCTGATGCATTGCGCCAAAACAAACTAAGGACCATGCTTTCCTTACTGGGAATTACTATTGGTATTTTTGCCATTATTTTCGTTTTTACGGCGACCGACACTTTTAGAAGCAAGCTTCAGGAAAGTATAGATAAGTTAGGCTCTAAGACGATTTTTGTTCAAAAGTGGCCTTGGGGTGGCTTTGGAGATTATCCCTGGTGGAAATATGTGAACAGACCAGAACCTTCTTTAAGAGATTATGCCGCGCTGAAGGAACGATTAGAGCATGCAGAAGGGGTTTCTTATGAGATTTATGCGGATAGTAGAACCGTGAAGTATAGAAGCAGTTCGGTTGAAGGGGCTGGACTAAAGGCGGCTTCTCAGGATTTTAATAAAACATGGACCATCGATTTTCAGGAAGGAAGGTATTTTACAGAAAATGAAGGAAAATCAGGTTCGCCTGTGATCATTCTCGGAGCTGATATCGCCGATGGTCTATTTAATGGTGAAACTGCTATCGGAAAGAAGATATTGGTTATGGGGCGTCGCCTGACTGTTGTGGGGGTATTTAAAAAAGAAGGGGAAGATATGTTGGGCATGTCACAGGATAAGAACATTTTGATTCCTTTGAATTTTGCTAAAGGATTGTTTGATGTACAAAGTGATAGATATGATCCTACGATTACTGTAAGAGGAAAGGAACATATTGCTGTCGAGGAAATTGAGAGCGAGATTAGGGGCGCAATGCGGGCGATACATAAAATCAGACCTGGTGCTGAAGATGATTTTGCCTTGAATAAGAGTACTATTGCATCTAATCAGCTAGATCAGATGTTTGGTATTGTAAATATTGCAGGTTGGGTAATTGGCGGTTTTTCTATTCTTGTGGGAGGCTTTGGAATTGCCAATATTATGTTTGTATCCGTAAAAGAACGTACCAATATCATTGGTATTCAAAAATCGCTGGGTGCTAAGAATTATTTCATATTGCTGCAGTTCTTGTTTGAGGCTGTTGCGCTTTGCTTGTTGGGTGGTGGACTAGGTATCTTATTGGTTTATATCGTCACATTAATTACGGGCGCAATGGGATTTACGATGGTCCTGTTCCTGAATAATATTTTGTTAGGGGTAGGAGTTTCGTTTGCGATTGGAACGATATCGGGATTTTGGCCAGCTTATTCGGCGTCTAGGTTGGATCCTGTCGAAGCAATCCGCTCGTAATATGGCTGAGTTTATATAAAAAAAGCAGATCATAAATCATGATCTGCTTTTTTTATTAGGGTTATACTGTTATATGAAGTTAGCTTAATTTAGCTAAGGCATCTTTAATTTGGCTAACAGCCTTTCTTAATTGCTCTTCTGAAGCAGCGTAAGAGATACGGATGCAGTCTTCGTTTCCGAAAGCTTCACCAGTAACTGTGGATACGTGTGCTTCATTTAAAAGGTATAGAGAAAGATCTTCAGCTGTGTTGATAACCGTATCGCCGTTCTTTTTACCGAAATAAGATTTTACTTCAGGGAAGAAATAAAAGGCCCCGTCTGGTAGGTTTACTTTGATACCAGGGATTTCTTTTAATAAAGCATAAACGATATCTCTACGTTTTCTGAATTCGTCAACCATTAATTTTACAGATTCTAAACCACCTTGGTATGCCCCTAAAGCTGCACGTTGTGCAATTGAAGAAGAACCTGAAGTGATTTGTCCTTGTAGCTTATCACAGGCATTGGCAATTTCTTTGTTTGCAGCCATATAGCCAACTCTCCAGCCAGTCATTGCATAAGATTTAGAGAAGCCATTGATTAGGATTACCCTGTCTTTTACAGAATCAAACTCAGCGATTGAAGCATGTTTTCCAACGAAGTTGATGTGTTCGTAAATCTCATCAGAGATGATGTAGATGTTTGGATGTTTTTCGAATACTGCAACTAAATCAGCAAGTTCTTCTTTGCTGTAAACCGATCCTGTTGGGTTACATGGTGAAGAGAACATGAATAATTTGGTTTTAGGCGTGATTGCGGCTTCTAGCTGTGCACCAGTTATTTTAAAGTTATTCTCTGCAGATGCATTGATAAAGACAGTTTCACCTTCACCAAGTTTAATCATTTCTGAATAGGATACCCAGTAAGGAGTTGGTACGATAACTTCATCTCCTGGATCAACTAGGCACATTACCGCATTGGCTAATGATTGTTTAGCGCCAGTAGAGACCACAATTTGGTCGAACGTATAAGTCAAGCCATTTTCCTTTAAAAGCTTGTCAACAACAGCCTTACGTAATTCAGGGTAACCTGAAACCGGGGTGTAGTAAGAGTAATTTTCGTCAATTGCCTTCTTGGCTGCCGTCTTTACATCATCAGGTGTAAAAAAGTCAGGCTCTCCAAAGCTTAAATTGATAATGTCTATCCCTTTTGCAGATAGCTCTCTTCCTAGCTTCGCCATTTTAATGGTTTGTGACTCAGATAGGTTGTTGATTCTTTTTGATAAAAATGTCATAATGATTAATGCGCAAGCAAATATTATTTTGTGAAATAGCAAATATATAAACCTAACGGTATTATAAACTAAAAAAAATACTTTTTATCATAATTTGACAGGTAAACTGTATTTTTGGCTGCTAAACTCAGCAATTTGCAACCTCAAAAGAAAGCCATATTAATCGCATTGTGCGTAAGCGTAGTGTTAATGCTGGCTAAATTTGCCGCCTATTTCATCACACATTCAAATGCTATACTTACAGATGCCGCCGAAAGCATTGTAAATGTAATAGCCAGTAGCTTTGCTTTTTATAGCATTTACCTTGCTACTTTGCCAAAGGATGAAAATCATCCGTATGGGCATGGAAAAGTGGAATTCTTTTCTGCGTTTATTGAAGGTGTGCTAATAGCTATTGCAGGGGTTATTATTATCTTTAAATCGGGGTATGATTTGATCTATCCTAGGCCAATTGTTCAACTTTTTGAAGGAGCCGGCATTATTGGAGTCACTGGGGTAGTTAACCTGATTGTAGGTTACTATTTGATCAATACCGGAAAGAACCATAGATCAATTACCCTTGAAGCCGATGGAAAACACCTGTTAACTGATGCGATTACCAGTGGTGGCCTAGTTGTAGGAATCATTTTGATTAAGCTGACGGAGATTTTTTGGCTGGATAGCGTGATTTCAATCCTTTTGGGCTTATACATATTATATAACGGTTATAAGTTAACCAGGCGCTCAGTGGGCGGTTTAATGGACGAAAGTAATGTTGATCTGGTTGCCGATATTATTAATATACTTCAAAAAAACAGGAAAGATCCCTGGATAGATGTACATAATTTAAGGGCGCAGCAATATGGTGCTGATTTGCACATCGATTGTCACATTACTTTGCCATATTATTTTGACTTGAACAGGGTTCACAAGGAAGTATCTGAAATAGATGAAATCATAAATGGTAATGCGGATCGTAGGACTGAGCTTTTTATCCATACTGATCCATGTTTGCCGGCTTGCTGTAATTATTGTCATATGAAAGAATGCCCGGTTAGACAGGAACCTTTCCGAGCTGAAATCAAGTGGACAATAGACAATGCGACTAAGAATTTAAAACATTTTGACCAATAAATAATGAGCTATTTTAACGTTAGGGTATACGGGTTATTAATCAACACCAACAATGAAGTCTTGATTAGTGACGAGCAGTCGGGTGGGCGTATCTTTAGTAAGTTCCCTGGTGGTGGTCTTGAGCTTGGTGAAGGCCTCGCAGATGCGCTTAAAAGGGAGTTTATGGAGGAGTGTAATGCCGAAATAGAGGTGTTAGCTCATCTTTATACGACTGATTTTTATGAGCAGTCATCTTTTAACGACAGCCAGATTTTAAGCATTTATTACTTGGTTAGGGCTATACATCCTTTAGCACTCAATTTTAAAACTGAGGCGTTTGACTTTGATGAGGGTGTTCTGCAATCGTTTAGATGGATTGCATTGGATACGCTAAAGGAAGACGATGTGACCTTTAAAACCGATAAAAAGGCAATTGATCTGTTATTGAAACAATACGATTTATGAGTTTAGCAGCACGTGATGCACAAGTGATTTGGCATCCCTATACGCAAATGAAAAATCCTTTGCCCCATATTCCTATTGTGAGTGGGGAAGGTGTTTATTTATTTGATGAGGCGGGCAAAAAGTATATTGATGCAGTTTCTAGCTGGTGGGTAAATATTCATGGGCACGCACATCCATATATTGCTGCCAAGGTTGCCGAACAACTAAATACACTCGAACATGTAATATTTGCCGGCTTTACCCATGAACCTGCAGTACGACTTGCGGAACGTCTATTACCACTGCTACCGGGAAAGCAATCAAAAGCCTTTTATAGCGATAATGGCTCTACTGCGGTGGAGGTTGCCCTTAAGATGTGTTTACAGTATTGGGTAAATACCGGTAAGCAGGACCGTAAAAAGATCATTGCATTTAAAGAGGCTTATCATGGTGATACCTTTGGTGCCATGTCTGTTAGTGGTCGCAGCATATTTACGGATCCATTTAATCAGCTTTTGTTTGATGTAGAGTTTATAGACTTACCCAATGCTCAAAACATAGAGCAATTAAAGTCGAGGATCAACTATCTTTCTAATGAGGTTGCTTGTTTTATCTTCGAACCAATGGTTCTCGGAGCTAGTGGAATGCTGATGTATGAAGCTCAATACCTAGATCAGCTTCTGGAAAGCTGTCAGAAACATGGTATTTTAACCATTGCCGATGAGGTAATGACTGGTTTTGGTCGTACAGGAAGGTATTTTTCTTGTGAAGCATTGGCCAATAAACCTGATATATTTTGTCTCTCTAAAGGACTAACAGGGGGAACAATGCCGCTCGGGATTACTACCTGTAATGCAACGATATTTGATGGTTTTTTAAGTGATGATAAACTTAAAACACTGTACCATGGACATTCATTTACGGCAAATCCTGTCGCTTGTGCTGCTTCATTGGCCAGTCTTGATATTTTATTAAGCCCCGAAACCCTGCAGAATATTCAGAGAGTGGAAGCGCAACATAGGGGATTTGCAGAAAGTATTAAAGGACACCCTAAGTTGAAAGCTATCAGGCAAGCTGGAACAATACTGGTTATGGAATGGGAAACTGGTGATGATACCTCTTATTTGAGCGGATTAAGGGATAAGTTATACTTGTACTTTTTAGAACGGGGGATTGTGCTGCGTCCATTGGGCAATATATTATATATATTGCCTCCCTATGTAATTAGTAATGAAGATCTGGCGTATATTTACCAAACAATTTTACAGGCATTAAAAGAGATATAATATGCAGATCCAGGCAATTTTGGAGAATATAGTTAATGATAATATGTTGCATGCTAAGTGGCTAAATACATTGTCCTACATGGAGAATGCAGGTGCCAAAAAGATTTCAGCATCGGAGCATAAGGAACAGGTGAACCTGATCATTCTTAAACATGCCGCAGAAGAACATCGCCATGCATATTACCTGAAGAAGCAATTGGATAAGCTGGATGGTGACTTGTGTAAAACATATACCAATGACGAGCTTTTAAGTCCTAATCATACTAAATTTTATTTGAATGCGCTGGATGTCGCTGTATGTAGATATTTAAAGCAGCACTTCAATTTGACTGGTTATGAGCTGAAATTTGCTGCTTATTTATTTGTTACTTATGCAATTGAAGTGCGGGCAGATGAGTTGTATCCTGTTTATCAGGATGTTTTAACCAGAGCAGGAAGCAAGGTGAATGTTAAATCTATCATTTTGGAGGAAGAGGGACATTTGGAAGAGATGTTGAACCAACTTAAAACCTTCTCGCCAGATTGGGAAAAACATGCGGAATTGGTTATAAAAATAGAACAGAATATGTTTGCAGACTGGATACAAAACCTGGGTAAGCTGGTCGCTTAAATTATAAATTAACTTTACCGGACCCGCTTTATAATTTATTTATAAGGCGGGTTTTGTTTTTTTGATAGTTTGTCCCATTATCGTTACAAAATAAATTTTCTTTCTAATGTGGATTATTGGTTGGACTATGTGTAATTTATTAAGAAAATTAACATATGAAAGAAAGTAGATCTATGAAAGAGCGTAAAGATTATTTATTTTGTAAAATGTCGATAATGGAATCAATTGAAGATGAGTTCAGTATCAGGGGCTTAAGTATTTCGCATAGGTCAGAAAGAGAACTGATGGTCATCAGTGATTTTTTTAACTACTTACGCAGTTTTCTGGACCACTCAGATGCGTTTTATAGTACGATATTGCCAATGCTCCAGGTAGAAACTTTGGGGAAAATGACAATGGTGGGGGCTGAAGGCGGCTTATCTACTGAGGGTTTTTGGTTGCATTCGGGTTATGGGCGTTATTATACCCGCAGGGTTGATGAGGAAGGCTTACCCTATGAGGAAACTGAAGATTTTTGTAAACCTGGTAAGGTAGAACAGATGCCTGTAAACAGTGATCTTAATTTGCAGCTGGCTCGTGGTGCAGTAATTATTCCCTTACCAAAAGAATATTTTGAATGTCTGAAGCTGAATGCTTTTGACTTGGAGAAACAGGATTTTCTAGAGAAAAGGAAAATAGGGAAGATGAAACCAAGAGAAAGATATCAGGAATTCCTAAGTTTTTTTGGGGTCGAGATTGAACAATACTTTGCTGTAAAGCACATTGCCAGCTATTTAGCGATGCAACCTTCGTTTCTGAGCAGATTGCGTGGAGAGAATTTTAAAAGACAATCTAAATAAAAAAGTATCTACAGACAGTTTTTTTAATTGATGACTTGATCTAATTTGCCTTCAAATAAAAAAACTGTATGCCTTTCAACTTAGACGAACTAGATCTCAAATTATTATTTCATTTGCAGGAAAATGCAAGGATTAGTGCCAAGGATATTTCAAGGAAGATCCATTTATCTCCTAACTCAGTAAGCTCAAGAATAAAGCGATTAGAACAACGTGGATATATTAAGCAATATGTGACGGTTTTGAACAACACTATGCTAAACAGAGAATTGATGGCCTTTACCGGAGTTCGGTTGATTCACAATAGCAGTTCAAATCTGGAATCTTTTATGGAGTTTGTAAAGTATGTCCCTGAGGTTACTAATTGCTATCATGTAAATGGAATGTTTGACTTTTTGCTACATATAGTAGCCACTGATATGAAGGGTTATCGCAATTGCCTGGTCAATACATTCGCTAAATTTGAAAATGTAAGTGAGCTCAGAACATTTTTTGTACTCAATGAAATTGGAGGTGGACAAGCGATTGATTTAACGCATTTGTGTAACAGATTCAGTAGAAATCAAAGGCGGATGAAATAGTATTGATTGGATATCTATGCTAAGATTGTTGATTAACTAGCCAATTGAATGCCTGAAAAAGCTGTGAAAAATCTTCAAATTGCAATAGCCAATTTGAACATAATTAATAGTATGAGATTTTTTTTTACCAAAACAAACATTATTGCGGCAGCTTTTTGTCTTAGTCAGGCTTTATGCTACGGACAGCAGCGTGTTACTTTGCCAAAACAGATCGATAGATGGGCTATACAACGCAATGGAAGTATTACATGGAATATTAACAATACAGTACCACATACCGATCACATTGAAATGGCGGGTGAAAAGGTAGCTATATGGGTTGAATACGGACTGGATAGTCTTAAAAGGTCTAAAATTAGCAGAACCCTTGTTTTTCCAACTTTTAGAATGTTACCTGATGGAACCAGAACACATATCACTTATTCATTTCAGGATATAGAACTTCCCCGGTTCTACATCAACAATAAACTTTTTGATTTTGCAAGTGCTAAAAGCAAGAAAAAGGGTAGTATAGGTTACGATATTAAAAATATCAATCATAAAGGCATCATGCGTGTAAACGCTGAAATCGGGGAACCGATTTTGTGTACCATGGAACGAAGTATCTACCCATCCGTGGATCAGCCTATGGCCATTGAGAAATTTGTCTTTACCAACGTATCTGATGCGGATCTTCCGGTTACAATGGAATACTTGAAACGTGAGGTAAGAACCGATCCTTCAAGAAGTAAAGTGCGATCGCATAGTGTAATCATGGGGACAATCGGTGATGGAAGTCGGGTTTTAAAACCAGGAAAGTCGATCACCTTTGCTGTTTACTACCTGGCTACAGATCATCCTGATCAACTACCAGTAATTAACCCTGATGTAGAAGAACAAAAAAGAATAGCGAGAATTGCCGAGATTGAAGCCCCTCTAAAATTAGAAACTCCTGATAAGGTATTGAATACAACTTTCGATTTCGCTAAACTTAGGGCTACGGAAAGTATTTATAAAACAAAGGGTGGCTATATGCATGGACCTGGCGGTTTAGCTTATTATGCGGCTATATGGGCCAATGATCAGGCAGAATATATCAACCCTTATTTTGCCTTTTCGGGCGATAGGATAGGTAATCTTTCTGCAATGAATGCTTATAGCTGGTTTGCAAAGTATATGAATCCTGACTATAAAGCTATCCCAAGTTCAATTGTGGCCGAAGGTGATGCGGTTTGGAAAGGTGCGGGGGACCGGGGAGATCAGGCGATGATCGCATATGGTGCTTCGCGTTATGCATTGGCCAATGGGAATATAGATTCGGCTCGCAAGTTATGGCCCTTAATTGAGTGGTGTTTGGAATACAGCAAACGCAAATTAAATTCAGAGGGGGTTGTTACTTCCGATAAAGATGAACTAGAAGGTCGTTTTCCGGCTGGTAAGGCCAATTTATCAACCAATACCTTATACTATGATGCATTACGTTCGTCAGTGTTATTGGGGCAGGCATTAAATAAACCTAAAAGTCAGACTGATGCTTACCGTAAGGAGGCCGATGCATTGAAAACGAACATAGAAAAGTATTTTGGCGGTAATGTAGAAGGCTTTGAAACCTATAAGTATTACGAAGGTAATGATGTATTGCGTGCATGGATTTGCTTGCCTTTAACTATGGGTATTTTTGATAGAAAACAAGGTACCATTGATGCGTTGTTTTCCCCGAGATTATGGACAGCGGACGGACTAGCCACACAGGCAGGAAAGGAAACTTTCTGGGACAGATCCACGCTTTACGCATTAAGAGGAGTACTGCAAGCTGGAGAAACTGAAAAGGCAATGGATTTTATCAAATATTACTCACGTCGTAGGTTATTGGGTGATCACGTTCCTTATGCAGTGGAAGCTTATCCAGAGGGGAATCAACGCCATCTATCTGCTGAAAGTGGTTTATACTGCCGTATATTTACTGAAGGCTTGTTTGGCATGCGCCCTGTTGGTTTTAATAGCTTTGAGTGCGCGCCAAGGTTACCCAAAGACTGGAACAATATGGCTTTAAGGAATATTCATTCTTTTGGAAATGTATTTGACCTGGAAGTAGCGCGTACCGGTAAGGATAAATTACTGGTAACCATTAAAAAGGCAGGGAAGGATTATAAATATCAAATTAAAGAGGATGGAACTCAATTAATTAAACTCTAATACAAACTAAAACATGACTAAATACATTGCCTGTTTTCTTTTGTTTTTAGGACTTGGTAGTAATGCCAATGCGCAAAAAGAAAAGCAGATTGTTGTTGAAACTAAAAACACCTCGCTTATTTTTACTATATCCTCTGCTCAAAAATTATATCAAAGTTACCTGGGGCAAAGGCTTATTAATCCTGCAGATCAGGTTTTACTGCAATCTACCCGCAGGGAAGCTTACATTGGAGCAGGCATGGGCGATCTTTTTGAGCCTGCAATCCGTATGGTACACAGTGATGGTAATCCTTCACTGGATTTAAAGTATGCAGCGCAGAGGACTAGCAAAGAAGACGATAATGTGACTACTACGTCTATCACATTAAAGGATCCACAATATCCGGTAGAGGTGGTCTTGCATTTTTCGGCTTATTACAACGAAGACATTATTAAAGAATGGACAGAAATAAAGCATAATGAGAAAAAGCCAGTTACGCTAACCAATTATGCATCTTCTATGTTGCATTTTGATGCTTCTAAATATTGGTTGAGTCAGTTTGATGGGGACTACATGACCGAAATGCGCATGAAGGAAAGTCAACTTACACCGGGGATAAAAATACTGGATAGTAAGCTTGGTACCAGAGCCCAAATGTATCGCTCACCTTGTTTTTTCCTTTCTCTAAATAGGCCGTCTGACGAAACTACAGGCGAATTGATCGCAGGTACATTGGCCTGGTCAGGTAACTTTCAATGTTCTTTTGAAATCGATCAGCAAAATTCATTACGGATGATTACTGGTATGAATCCTTATGCTTCCGAATATAAACTACAGGCAGGCAAAACCTTTGAAACTCCTGCATTTATATTTACTTATACCAAAAATGGTAAAGGTGAGGCCACTAGAAATCTGCATCGCTGGGCCAGAAATTATGGTGTATTGGATGGGAATAAACCAAGATTAACACTTTTAAATAATTGGGAAGCTACCCATATGGATTTCAACCAGGACGTATTGGTTGAATTATTTGACGGAGCGAATAAATTGGGTGTTGATCTATTTTTATTGGATGATGGCTGGTTTGGGAATAAATATCCCAGAGATGCGGATAAAACCGCACTAGGGGATTGGCAGGTCGACAAGAAAAAACTGCCAAGTGGTATAGGTTATCTCGTTAGTGAAGCCAGTAAAAAGCATTTGCAGTTTGGGATTTGGTTAGAGCCGGAAATGGTAAGTCCTAAAAGTGAGCTTTATGAAAAACATCCAGAATGGATACTAAAGTTACCCAACAGAGAGGAAGCCTACTCTCGTAATCAATTGGTGTTGGATTTGGTAAACCCAAAAGTCCAGGATTTTATATACGATATGGTAAACGATTTGGTGACCAAGAATCCAGGCATTGCTTTTATCAAATGGGATTGTAACCGAATGCTGACCAACACTTATTCTCCATTTTTAAAAGAAAACCAGGGTAATTTGTTTATCGACTATAACAGAGCCTTATTTGATGTCCTTAAGCGCTTAAGAGAAAAACATCCACACTTACCAATTATGCTTTGCGCTGGTGGCGGTGGAAGGGTTGATTATGGAGGTTTGAAATACTTTACAGAGTTCTGGCCTAGTGACAATACTGATGGTTTGGAGCGTGTATTTATACAATGGGGATACCTTAACTTTTTCCCGGCATTAACTGTATCGAGCCATGTGACTTCAATGGGTAAACAATCTCTTAAGTTCCGTACCGATGTAGCGATGATGGGTAAAATGGGATACGATATACGGGTTAAAAACTTAACAGAGCAAGAGATCAAGCTTAGTAATCAGGCAGTGAAAACTTACAAAGGAATCAGTGATGTCATCTGGTTTGGCGATTTGTACCGTTTGGTCTCCCCTTATGAGGAGAATAGAGCCGTTTTGATGTATGCAGATCAAAGTAAAAATAGGGCAGTGCTGTTCAACTACCTGCTTAATTTTAGACGTAAAGAATATATGGGTAAAGTACTTTTACAAGGACTTGATCCTCTGAAAAAGTATAAAATACAAGAAATCAATCTCTTGCCTGATACCAGGTCTACTCAAGCAGAGGATGGAAAAGTTTACAGTGGTGATTACCTGATGAAAGTAGGATTGAATCTTTCGGCGGGTAAAATAGCACCTTTAACCAGTGCTGTATTTGAAATTGTTGCAGAAAAATAAAATGAACAAACGAATCCTAATCTTACTGTTGCTGGCTGGTATTTTTCAGCGGAGCTCTGCCCAGTTCCAAAATAAAATAAACTGGGATACTTTTATGTCCCGGAATGATATGGTTTTTAATTCTTTATCTACCAAATGGGAGGAGGGAGCCTTTTTAGGTAACGGCTTACTGGGTGTGATGGTGTACCGAGAGGATGCAAATACTTTAAGGTTTGATTTAGGTAGAACCGATGTGGTAGCGCATGAAGAAGGAATTAATGCATCTATTGGAAGGTGCAGATTACCTATTGGTAGATTCTTAATGGAAGTAAAGGGCTCCATTAAAAGTATCAAGCTGCGTTTAGATTTACTTAAGGCTGAGTTGAGGGGAACAATTACAACGGATAAAGGACTGATTCATTTCAATGGACTTGTAGCAGCTACTAAAGATGTCATTATTTTAAATACACGCACAGAAAAGGACGAAAAACCAAGCTGGACCTGGAAACCGGAACAAGCTCTGAGTCCATTTTTGGCGTTGGGAAAAGATACTGCTTCAAAATACACCACTAATCCGCCTTATCGTATTTCTAAGGAAAACGAGGTAAACTATAATTATCAGCTTTTGGCAAGTGGGGGAAGCTATACTACAGCATGGAAAAATACGAAAAAGGGGAATACCAATTCCTTGTTGATCACAATCGCGAGCACTTATCCTAAAGATGGTTCTAAGGAAGCTGCAAAGCAAGTTTTAAGTTCGGTAAGCCCTACAACTGTGACTCAAATTGTTGCTGCCCACAGAGCGCATTGGCGTAATTTTTATCAGAAGAGTTTTATTTCTATTCCTGATGCTCGTCTGGAAAGTTTCTGGTGGATCCAGCAATATAAAATGGCTTCGGCAACCAGAGTGGGGGCTTATCCAATTGATTTAATGGGACCATGGTACAAGATGACACCATGGCCTAAGTACTGGTGGAATTTAAATATTCAACTGACTTATTATCCTTTTTTTAGCTCTAATCATGTGGAGTTGGTTGCACCATTGATGAAGATGATCAATGATAATATTGACAATTTATCTAAAAATGCACCTGAGCCTTATCAACACAATTCGGCAGCCTTAGGAAGATCCGGACCATATACAATGACTTCGGGGATTAAAGTTTTAAAGGGGAATAATGGAACTGAAAGCAGTGATGCATCCAAGGAGTTGGGTAACCTTACCTGGCTCTTGCACGTCTACTATCAGGCTTATGAGCATACCATGGATAAACAGATTATTAAAAACCTTTATCCGGTATTAACCCGATCTGTTAATTATTATTTAAATATTATCGATAAGGAAAGCGATGGTAAATATCATCTTCCTTATACTTATTCTCCTGAATATCCTAAAGGAGTTACCAGAGATGCAAATTACGACTTATCTGTCTTTCATTGGGGCTTAAAAACTTTGTTGTATATCAACAAAGAGCTTGGATTAAAAGATCCTCTTGTTGCTAAATGGCAGGAGGTGCTAAACAACTTAACCCCATATCCGCAGGATAAATTGGGCTATAGAATTGGTCGTGATGCTGATTTTTCGATCTCTCACCGTCATTATTCACACTTATTACAGATTTATCCGATTTATGATGTCAACTGGGATCAGCTGGAAAACCGCGATTTGATTAAAAGATCATTAAGTCAATGGGAAAATAATGCGGCTTCATGGAGGGGATATTCTTATACTGGGTCGGGTTCTATTTATGCCATGATGGGCAATGGAAATAAAACCCAGCAGCTGTTGAATGAGATGATGAAGGGGAAATACAGCATTAAACCAAATACGATGTACCTGGAGGCCGGACCAGTGATTGAAACACCCTTATCGGCTGTAACCACCATGAACGAGATGCTTTTGCAAAGCTGGAATGGTATAATCCGGCCATTTCCTGCCGTTCCGGATAGTTGGAAAGATGCTACATTTTATGATCTGAGTGCAAAAGGTGCATTTTTAGTAAGTGGAAGTAGAAGAAACGGACAAACTGAATTTATAAAAATTAAAAGTCTGGTAGGTTCTCCTTGTCTAGTCAAAACAGATTTAAAAGGTATGGTTAAAGCTATAGGTAAACGCCAGTTTAAGATTACGCCACAGGAAAATGGTGTGGTTAAAATTGATTTAAAAGCAGGAGAAGAGGTGGTCTTATACTCAGGGCAAAAATCGCTTAATTTTACGCTTGATGCGGTGAACTCGGATGGTAAAAATTACTGGGGATTGAAATGACAATTTGGGTGATTACAATGCTAATGTAAGAGATAAATACCATTGACTGGGTTGGTAATTTAGGTTAATCAATTTTTAACCAAATAACCAATCAATTATGATTAATCGAACAACATCCTCCTATTGGTATATCATGATTTTTTTATTGTGTTGTAGTGCGGTAGATGCTCTTGGAAAATATGACTCAATCAATAAGGTAATTCATTTTAAAAACCAATTAACAGTAAAAGGTAAAGTATCTGATGTGAACGGCCCTTTGCCGGGTGTCATTGTAAAGTTGAAGGGAAGTACGAAATCTACTTCAACTGAAGGAAACGGTAATTACAGTTTAACAATTCCTGATGGTACAGGAACATTAATATTTTCTTCTATTGGATATATTTCTCAGGAAATTGCAGTAGAAAACAGATCAATAATAAATGTAACACTAGTTGCCGAAAATAAAACACTATCAGAAGTTATCGTAGTGGGATATGGAACGCAGAAAAAATCTGACATTACAGGTTCTATTGTCTCTATTGGAGAAAAGGCCCTTGCTGATGTTCCTGTAACCAACCTATCACAGGCTTTACAAGGAAGAGGTGCTGGTTTAGATATTCAAAAAAGCGGGGGTAACAGTAAACCGGGAGCCACGCCAGTAATTAGGATTCGGGGAGTACGCTCCCTTCTTGCAAATAATGATCCGTTATTTGTTGTAGATGGTATTCCATATACTGGAAGCATCAATGATTTGAATCCAGATGATATCGCTTCAGTTGAGGTGCTTAAAGATGCATCTTCAACAGCGATTTATGGTTCAAGGGGTGCAAACGGTGTGATTTTGGTAACGACTAAAAAAGGGAAAATAGGTGAGGCTGTGGTTACCTATAGTGGTTATGCCGGGGTTACCAAGAATTTGGGGAAAATTGACGTCATGGATGGCGCTCAGTTTGCATTGTTAAAAAAATGGGCTACCGTTAATGGTACAACGAAGTATTCAGGAATAGATGATCCAGCGCTGGACGGTATTTTTGCTCCGCAAGAATTGGAGTCCATTAAAATGGGGCGCAGTACTGACTGGCAAGATCTGATTTATAAAAATGGGATTACAAATAATCACCAGATCGCAGTTTCTGGAGGATCAGAAAAGACCCAATATGCGCTATCTGGGGGGTATCACAATGAAACAGGAATTTATCCTGGTCAGGCTTTTACACGCTATTCCGCTAAAATAAGTGTTGATCAGAAATTAGGTAAATATTTTAAAGTTGGGTTGAACAGTTTTAATACTTATAGCTTGACTAAAGGAGAAGGCTTCAATCCAATGGGCCAGGTACTCCGCGCTAGTCCATTAGCTACCCCTTATGATGAAACGGGTAAATTATGGGGCTTTGTACCAGGAAGTGCAAATCAGGTATGGAATCCACTAGCCGATTTTGTTGATGGTGCTAAAGTAGAGAACCGTAAACGTTTTGGAACTTTCACTACCCTATATGCGGAAGCCTATATAACTGAAGGGTTAAAGTACAGATTTAATGCTGGGGCTGAACTTAAAACCGATATTTATGGCAATTTCTACGGAAGTGCAACCTCAAATAACCTTGGTGGCTTATCAACATCTAGCAATAGAACTGAGTTCAGAACAGATTATACGCTGGAGAATATCTTAACCTACGATAAAGTGATTGCCAAAGATCATAAATTAAACTTCACGGGTTTATTCAGCTTTCAGAAAGATGAAAACCAGCGTAATTCTTTTAACAATAATAACCTCGTTGCGGATGCACTGTGGTATTATAATCCAGAACTTGGCTCAAATCTTACTGCTACAGGAAGTTTTAACGAATGGTCATTGCTTTCTTATATGGGAAGAGTAAATTACGGTTATAAGGATAAATACTTGTTAACCCTGACCTTACGTTCTGATGCCTCATCACGACTTGCTCCTGGTGCAAAATATAAAACATTCCCTTCTGCTGCAGCTGCATGGAACATCAGTCAGGAAAATTTTATTAAGAAGATATCGGCCATTTCAAATTTGAAACTGAGACTTTCTTATGGATCGGTAGGAAATACTGCAATCGACCCTTATTCAACGCTTGGCTCGCTTGATGGGGTGGTTTATAATTTTGGCGATAAAACAACTACCGGATTATTCTTAGCTAGTGTGCCTAATCCAAAACTGGCTTGGGAGTATAGTGCGACGGCGAATCTTGGTTTGGATTTTGGTGTATTCAATAATCGTATAACAGGGTCAATTGATGCTTATCATGTTTGGACTGATAACCTTATTTTGCAACAAAATCTTCCTTTTACAACTGGAATTCCAAATGCATATGTTACCAATGTAGGGAAGTCTGAGAATAAAGGGATAGAGTTTCAGATCAGTACAGTGAACATTGATGGGGATGGTAAAGATAAGGTAAGATGGACAACAGACTTTAATGCTTCCATTAACCGTGGTAAAATTACTCAACTTCAAGATGGGATTATCAATGACCCGGACAATAACAGATTTACTGGACAGCCTATCGGCACTATTTTCGATTTAAAAAAAGTAGGTATCTGGCAAAATACTCCTGAAGACATTGCTGAAGCTAAAAGATTGGGCTTAACGCTGACTGGTTCCAGTTCCGTGATAGGAAATATAAGGATTGCAGATACGAATAACGACGGTAAAATTACAGCTGATGATAGGGTAATCATTGGTTCTAGCCAGCCAGATTGGTCGGGTGGTTTTACTAATAGATTTGCTTATAAAAACTTCGACTTTACTGTTGTCGCTTTCGGCCGTTTCGGTAGTACTATTGTAAGCAGTATGCACAATAGTGGATTTGCCAATACATTCCAGGGAAATTATAACAATCTGGATGTGAATTATTGGACGCCAACTAATAATGAGAATTTCTGGCCTAAGCCGAATGCGGCATCAACCAATACGCCAAACAATTCAACATTGGGCTATTTTGATGGTACTTTCGTTAAAATAAGGACTTTAGCATTGGGGTACAATTTGCCTCAAAAACTAGTGTCTAAATTAGGAATCAAAGCATTGAGAGTCTATACTTCTGTAAATGATGCTTTCATTTTGTTTTCAGAATATCGTAATAAATACAAAGGGATAGATCCTGAATCAATTATAAGTAATACTGGGGCCACTAATAATAGACCCAACGTTGGTGTGGATACACCCGCTAGTTATTCTATGGTTTT
Source organism: Pedobacter sp. ok626 (assembly GCF_900100435.1). GTDB lineage: Bacteria > Bacteroidota > Bacteroidia > Sphingobacteriales > Sphingobacteriaceae > Pedobacter. The sequence goes on from NZ_FNEX01000006.1 coordinate 286,909, forward strand.
TGGTTTAAATATGACGCTTTAACTCAATTTTAATTGTATGAAAAAGAAATATATTATTTGCTTCGTAGCTTGTCTGTATTTAGCAGCTACCGGATGTAAAAATGCATTAATAGAAGAACCGCATTCAACGTTAACTCCTGAGTATTTTTCAACAGCACAGGGCTTTCAAAAAGGATTGGATGCTGCATACGCAGGTAATCGTTCTTTCTGGGGGAATCAGGATTTATTTACCATGACAGTAATTGGAACGGATGAGTTTTTTACTGGTAAGGATGGAAACAACAGCATCAATAAATACAATAGTAATTACACCACTACAAATGGACAAGTTGAGGCGGTTTGGAAAAATTGTTACTATAATATCAATACTTGTAATGGAGTAATAGATAATTCTTTGATCGTTACTGGTTTGTCGGCTGATGTGATCAGCAGAAGTGTAGCAGAAGCAAAGATTTTGAGGGCAAATTATTATTTCCTTCTGGTTCAGTTTTATGGTGATGTAAGTTTAAATAAAAATTTTCAAAACACCCCTAAAACATCAGGCACACGTGAACCAATGGCCGAAGTGTATGATTTTATTGTGAACGATCTTAAAGAGGCCATTGCTACACCAACTTTATATGCAAATCCGAAAACAACGGGCGCTGTCGCTGGTGAACTTACAAGAGTTGCAGCACAACATTTGTTGGCTAAAGTTTACTTAACCAGAGCTGGTTCGCTAGCAAAAAAATCGACAGATTATACGGACGCCTATAACATGGCAAAGACCGTGATCACTACTGGCGGTATGTCATTAATGCAAGATTTTGGGGATGTATTTGCAGAAGGAAATGAAAATAGTAATGAAGTATTGTGGAATGTTCAGCATACTTCTAATCTTGCTTACAATGGCCCAAATAATAGTGGTGGTGCCGATAATGTATTAAATCACATGTGGGTTCCTCAATATGAACTTCGTCCGGGAATGATGCGTTCAGTGATATACGGACGTCCATATATTCGTTGCTCGCCTACGAGGTGGTTAACTGATGTTGCTTTTCAGGAAAGAGTAAATGATACCCGCTACAATAAAACGTTTCTAACTACCTGGATATGCAACAATGCCTCATCTATCCCTAAGTGGCCTAAAGTACTTCCTCCAGGAGCTCCTGCTGGAGCTATTCCTGAACAAAATAAATTTGCAGTTGGGGATACGGCGATTTTTATGCCTGGCTTTGCTGTAAGCCCAGCTAAAATCGCAGCCTCCAGGTATTTATTGATTCCGCCGGATGGTTATGATTTTACATTGGCACCTTATATGAAAAAATACAATGATACCAAACGTGCTGACTTGAATTATCCATCTATTCGTCCGGTAATTGTTTATCGTTTAGCTGAAACTTATCTAATTGCTGCGGAAGCAGCTTATATGGGGGGTGCTACTCAGCAAGATGCCCTAGATAATATTAACATTGTTAGAAGAAGGGCTGCTTACCCAAATCCAAATCCAGCTGTGATGAATGTAACTTCAATTCCTTCTCTTGATTTTATTTTAGATGAAAGAACCCGTGAATTATGCGGGGAAAATATACGCTGGTTGGATTTAGTAAGAACAGGTAAGCTTTTAGAAAGGGTGAAATTGTACAACGCAGAAGCAGGAGCAAATATTAAGCCCTTTCACGTTTTGAGACCAATACCTCAAAAACAAATTGACGCTGTAACCACGGGCCCTAAATACCCTCAAAATCTTGGCTGGTTTTAAGGTTTGATAATAAAAGGCTAAAGAAATACTTTAGATAGATAATGATCCAAACAATTAAAATGAAATTACTGGTTAGTTTATTAATGCTTGCAGCTTTTACAAATTTTGTAAAAGCTGCTGATTTCAACATCCTCAAATACGGAGCGGTTGGAGACGGCATGACCTTAAACACAACAGCCATACAAAAAGCTATTGATGAATGTCATCAATCAGGTGGGGGCAAAGTGATCTTTCCTGAAGGGAAATTTCTTTCTGGGACTATTGTATTAAAGGACAATTGTACCATCCATTTTGAAAAAAATGCTGTCCTATTGGGTAGCGTTGATCTGAAAGATTACAAAAACTTAGATCCTTTTACAGAAGGCTTAGGTATTGATGTCGGCTGGGCACTTTTAGTGGCCGTTGATGCAAAGAATATCGGACTTGAGGGTGATGGAACCATTGACGGGCAAGGTTCGGCCATAAAGGCTAAACACATCCTGACGGATACGCGACCGGAAGGACAGCGCTGGGGAATGAGGCCATTTTTAGTGCGTATTGTTCGTTGTGAGGGTGTAACAGTTAAAGACGTAACCTTAAAGTATGCCGGAGCCTGGACTTCACATTACTTCCAGAGTAAAAACCTTCACATTGAGAATGTGAAAATCCAGAGTGTGGGCGTAGCGCATAATGATGGAATTGGTATTGATGGTTGCCAGGATGTAATTATTAAAGATTGCGACGTGGTAAGTGGGGATGATGCTTTGGTATTTAAGACCACATCTAGTATGATGCCTTGCAGAAACATAGTTGTGAGCGGATTGCGCCTTAAAAGCAGTCAGGCTGGCATTAAAATAGGGACCGAGTCTATGGCTGCTTTCGAAAATATCAAGATTTCGAAATGCCATATTTATGAAACCAAAAATGGGGGAATAAAATTGCTTACCGTTGATGGGGCAAATTTGAGGAATGTGGAGATTTCCGACATTACTATGGAAGATGTAAGAACGCCTATGCTTTTCCGTTTAGGTTCCAGGTTGAGCGTATTTCGTAAAAACACCGAGAGCCAACAACCAACTGGAACATTTGAAAACGTAGTGATTAGAAATGTTAAAGCAAACGCTTCGGCAAATGCACAACTGATGCCACCAACAGGGATATTAATAACAGGTGTACCCGGACATTACATTACGGGTTTAACCTTGGAGAACATCGAGATTAGTTTGGCAGGTGGTGGATTGGCAGAACATGCACGTCAGGCCGTACCAGAGGCAATAGATCAATATCCGGAGGTTAAAACCTTTGGGCCTCGCGTACCAGCTTACGGGATTTGGGCAAGGCATGTAAAAGGATTGAAGCTTAAAAACGTAAAATTCAATTTAGCTAGTAATGATTTAAGACCAGCATTGGTATGTGAGGATGGCATAGGTGTTGAAGTCTCTGATTGGAAATTACCAGAAACCACGGGTGCAGAATCTATCATCAGATTCGAAAATGTACAGAATGCAGTGGTTAAAGATGTGACAGGTAAAGTTGCCGCAAAGAAGTTTGTGCTTGTTGAAGGAAACAGTAAGGCAATTAGTGTAAAGGACAATAAAATTACCGGTATAACTAATTAATACATTATTTGTAGCCTGGCTGCTAAAATGGTTAGGCTACAGATAATGATTTTTTTTCAGACAGTTGTTTAACATGATCCAACTCATTGCGGATCTCATCAATAGGGAAATCGCCTCTTTCCCCATAAGTTAACAATCTTAAATATTCTCCCCATATCAAATCACGGCCATACAATGTTTTAGGCCACATCTGTTTGCTGACTGGATACTTGGAGATATCTGTAGTTAAGGGCAAAGGAATACAATGCAATTCTACAGTTGGGAAAAACCTTTTTAAGGATAATGCCGCTCTTGTAGAGGCATAAGAGTGCGACAAAAAAGTGATGCTCCTGATGTTTGCAAATGAAATTATCTTTCTGGCTTCAACGATATTCTCAATGATATTTTTAGACTTGTTTTCTATATAGATCTTTTTATCAGCATATTTTTCAAGAGGAATATACGACTTGATGAGTTCTGATTCTGCCTTTTTTTTGTAAAATGAGCCACTGTAGTTTGCAATTCCGCCTGTGATTAAAACCTGATTTACGAATCCTTCATTTAGCATGTAGGAGATAATATCAGCGATTTCGCGATGCTGAACATTCGAACCAAATACAAAAAGAAGGTCAGATGCAACTAAACTTTCTTCCTGAAAACAGAGTGTTGTTAGTGCTGAAATTAACTCAGCATCCATATCTGGGCTTGCCGGAACTTTTTGAATTTCCCGCTGTAATTCTTCTGACATATAATTGGGTAATTGTATATTATAAACGTTAGTCGTGGTCGATTCGCTACAACAAGGGCTGAATATTTTTTTGGAACCTTTTTCATAACGGTTTGTTTTTACATTAAACTCTACAGAAATGAGATCAATATGGAACGGTTCGATAGGCTTTGGCCTGGTTAATATTCCTGTTAAGTTATACTCAGGAGTACACAGTAGCAGCCTTGATTTGGATATGTTGGACGAGCGGGATCATGCCAATATAAGATTCAAAAGGGTGAATGAGAAAACCCACAAGGAGGTGGCTTATGAGCATATTGTAAAAGGATACTTTTTAAAAGATCGTTATATCGTGCTCGACGATCATGATTTTGAAGAAGTAAAGCCTGAGAAAACCAAGCTTATAGAAATTGAGAATTTTGTAAACATCTCAGAAATTAACCCGGTTTATTACGAGACATCGTACTATACGCAACCAGAATCTCAAGGGAAAAGAGCATATGTTTTATTGCTTAAGGCCCTAATGAAATCTAAAATGGCCGGTGTTGCCCGATTTGTATTAAGAAATAGTGAGAACCTTTGTGTCATACACCCTATGAATGGGATTATTGTGATCACTAAGATTCGGTTTCAGGAAGAAATCCGTGACACAAAAGAGTTGGAGTTAAAAGAAGCAGTTACCATCAGCCCCAAAGAGTTAGAAGTTGGCCTGGCTTTAATTAAACAATATACTTCCCCTTTCAATATCGAATCGTTTAAAAATGATTATTCAAAAGAATTGCTAAAGATCATTAATGCGAAGGCCAAAGGTAAGCGGGCGACGGTTAAAAAGATTAAACCTAAAAAAGCTGTTAGCGAAGATTTATACGATCAATTGATGGAAAGCTTAAATAAAAGAGCCTGATCGATACCTTAATATTTTAATGATGTCTTTAGAAAAATATAAACAGAAAAGAGATTTCAGTAAAACCAAAGAACCTGCCGCTGGTAAGGCTAGAGGGAAAAAACTGAGCTTCGTTGTGCAACGCCATCATGCTTCTAGCTTACACTATGATTTTAGATTGGAAATGGATGGCGTATTGAAAAGTTGGGCAGTGCCTAAAGGACCTTCATTAAATCCAGGAGATAAACGATTGGCTATGATGGTGGAAGATCATCCCTATGATTATAAAGATTTTGAAGGTGAAATACCCGCTGGAAATTACGGAGGTGGCATAGTTACGATTTTTGATAAAGGCACTTACTCCGCACTTGATAAGGGAACGGAAAAAGACTTGAAGAAAGGGTTAAATCAGGGCGACCTTAAGTTTCGACTCAATGGTAAAATTCTGAAGGGTGAATTTGCATTGGTACGCTTTAAAAATTCAGAGCAAAATGCCTGGCTGTTGATTAAGCACAATGATAAGTATGCAGTTAAAGGAAAGTTTAATTGCGAAGATCTTGTACCGGCTACAATAAAAAAACTTGGAGTTGATTTTAAGAAGCAGACTAAGTCAGTTAAAAAGGGAAAGTCAACTAGTCACACTGAGCTTGAAGATACTTCAGAAAAGGAAGACGATGAGGTTTTTCAGCCGATGCTTGCTAAGTTATCTGCCCATATATTTGACGATCCTGATTGGATTTACGAACGAAAGTTGGATGGATACCGGGCAATGGCTTACGTCGGTGCAAAAGGTGCAGCTAAGCTGATCTCAAGAAATGGAATTGATTTTAGTGCTACTTATCCTTCAATTGTGAATGCATTAAAGGCCTTGGGTTTAGAAGCAGTTATAGATGGCGAGCTTGTGGTTTTGGACAAAATAGGTAAAACCAGTTTTCAGCTGTTACAGGATTACGATCATAAAAAAAAGAATATTCGACTTAGGTTCTATGTATTTGATCTATTATCCTTAAATGGTCATGATATCAGAAGCATGGAGCTCATTAAACGTAAGGAGCTGTTAAGTAAAATTATTCAAGGATTGGACGATTCGCTAATCATCTATAATGAACATCAATCAGGTAATGGAGAAGCCCTGTTTAAAGAAGCCGAAAAGCTAGGTTGGGAAGGTGTAATTGCAAAAAATGGTCAGAGCCATTATTTAAGTAATAAAAGAACGGACTCCTGGTTAAAGTTTAAATTTCAACTTACCCAAGAGGCCATTATCATTGGTTATTCGAAACCGGAGGGCGGAAGAGCCTATTTTGGTGCACTGGCCTTGGCGATTTATGAAGGAAATGTACTTACCTATATCGGCAATTGCGGGTCAGGGTACAATGAAAAAAGTTTAAAGGAAATATATGAACAGGTGGAGCCCCTGATCATCTCTCAAAAACCAGTTGAAGAAGAAGTACATAAAGAGCGTAGCTTCACCTGGGTTAAGCCGGTGCTGGTTTGTGAAGTCACTTACTCCGAATGGACAGCAGATCGGCACCTGCGGCATCCTGTTTTTAGAGGTTTGCGCCCAGATAAAGGAGCCCAGGATGTTGTACCTGAGGAAGCAGAAGAAGATTTGAAACCTTATAAAAAGAAAAGTGAAATGGTTGTCGAAAAAGAAGAACAGTTTGGCAGTAAGAAAGTAAAATTAACTAACCTAAATAAGTTGTACTGGCCAAAGGAAAAAATCAGTAAGGGTGAATTGATTAATTATTATAAACAGGTTGCAACGTACATTTTGCCATATTTAAAAGATAAACCCTTGTCCCTTAACAGGCATCCGAATGGTATTACTGAGCCTGGTTTCTTTCAGAAAGATTTGGATACGGATAAAATCCCATCCTGGATTAAATATGCTCCGATGCACTCGGATAGCAACGATAAGGATATTGATTATCTGATCTGCAATGATGAAGCAACTTTACTGTGGATGGCAAATCTTGGCTGTATCGAGATCAATCCTTGGTTAAGTACTTATAAAAAGCCTGACGCGCCATTATTTGCCGTACTTGACCTGGATCCCCATGATATCGAGTTTAATGAAGTGATTGCGGTTGCCTTAACCGCTAAATCGTTGTTGGATGAACGGAAAATCAATTCATTTATTAAAACGTCGGGTTCCAAGGGCCTACATATATTTATTCCACTTGTGGGGAACTATGATTATGACATTACGAGGGATTTCATTCGTTATTTGGGGCAGCTTATTTTTGAAATACACCCAAATACGACAAGCCTGGAACGAAGCCCTTCTAAACGTAAAGGTCGTATCTACCTTGATTTTATGCAAAATAGTAAAGGGCAGACTATCGCTGCACCTTATTCGGTTAGACCAAAACCGGGAGCAACGGTATCTGCCCCAATTCATTGGGATGAGGTTAAAGTAGGTTTAAAGATTCAGGATTTTCATATTTTTAATATGCCCGATCGATTAAAAGACAAAGGCGATATTTGGAAAGACCTGAATCATGTCAAAAATGATCTTAAAAAGGCTTTAAAGTTATTTTAAGTGCTTGTTGATGTCCATGGCCAAAGTATAATGTTGTTCAATTGTGCGTAATGATGGGATGGCAAAATTCTGAAGGGGCGAGTCTCCAGATGTTGTTGCAGATTTAAAAAGCTCAAGCGCTTTCACATGGCCTTTTACCATCATTCCCATGTAGTGTTTTTCGAATTCATTTACCGGCATCTTCTGCAGTTCGGCAATATGATCCTGATCTTCTTTTGGGAGTACAGTTGGTAAAGCTATTTTCTTACTGTCAGCCAACACTTTTAGTCGATCAGCAATTTTTGTGTGATCTTTAACCATCCGCTTTGCAAATCTCACAACATGTATGTTTGTAGCTTTTTGGGCTGCTAGTTTTCCTAGCTCTATTTCCATCATGCCATCCAGGGCAGCTTCATTCATAAAAATGGTTAAGCTAGCTCCTCTGTTTAGACCTAAAGTATCCGGTATAATGGCTTCATCAGGTGCCTGAGTTTTGGCGGTCTCAGATTGATCGGTTTTCACTCTTTTTTCAGGGCTTTGGCAAGCTTGTAGTCCTAAAAAACAGAGGCTCACTACAGCTAGTATTTTTCTTGTTTTCATAAGGTAAGCTATTAAGTGTTAGGTTTTTTTAAAACACTTAATAGTTAAAAATGTTTTTGTAATATACTATAATTCCAATGGTTAATATTAGCTTTTGGAAACCAATATACCAATTTCCTACTCTCTTTTCCTGCTGATTTACCCAAACCTAAGTAGCGCTGAATAAAATATTAAGTACATTGGCATAATACTGTAATAATTGGTACTTATGCGCTAAATATTTTTATATGATGCTGAATTGGGCTACATTCGTTCCTAATGAATTCATATAAACAGTTAAACAGAGCTTCTAATGAGCAGTTTGCAAGACAATTGCGGACGGCTAGTGCGATGTTTATCCGTTTTTTATCTATCCAATCTTCATTGGGCGATTCATTTCTTAAAAGTAGCAAGGACTTTGTTAAATAAGCCCCAACCTTTTTAATAGGTCTGGGGTCCTTTCTTTAATTACTCTTTCAATTGTCTTTTCTGGTAAAGCAGGTTTAAGCTGCTGTTCCGGCATTTAATTATTAAATATGTCTGATCAAATTATATTTTCACTTACTTTCATTTTACTTTCAATTGTCCTGATTAGAACGTACAGGATATGGAAAGAGAAAAATAAACTGGGTTTGCATGAATTTGCCAAACAAATTGCTGCAAGTAATAGAATGCAGCTTTCCATTACAGATCATTTTCAGGACAAGACTTTAGGTTTTGATATGATCAAGAATAAGGCGCTGTACATTGACTTGAGAAACAATATCATCCGGATTGTTGAGTTAAGTGAGGTGCACAATTGTACGTTGATAAAAAAGCAGCTAAGCACTCAAATGGAGCTTATTTATCACAATCATGATAAAACCCCGCTAACAATCACCTTCTTCGATAAATTCAGAGATCGCAAATGGAGAAGGAAAAAATTGGAAAAAAAAGCCCTTTACTGGGAAGTATTAATGAATGGGATATTGAATAAATCAGAAGAGCCTGCCGAATCTTTAAATTTTAAGGATTTTGAGTAGATCGCCTCAGTCTAAATAAGAGACTGGGGCAAACCGAATTATTTATTTTTTATCATTATCAATCATTATTATTATGACTACATCAATCGTATTATCAACAGGAATATTCGATCTTTTAAAAGATCATATCAGAAGAAGAAAATTAAGTACTTACAACCAGGAAAAACTGGTGCTGGAACTTAGAAATGCAAGGCAAATCTTAAACAAAGATATTCCGGCCGACGTGGTTACTGTGAATACTAAAGTCCGGGTAAAAGAATTGGAAACAGGAGAGGAGTTTACTTATGTGCTTGTTTCGCCAGCAAAGGCTAAAAATAAAAACAAAACGATTTCTATTTTATCACCCATTGGTGTGGCAATGGTAGGCTATAACCAGGGAGCCGAGCTGAGTTGGGAAATGCCCGAAGGCATAAAAACTTATAGGATAGAAGAGGTATCCAGATTAAAATAGGTATAAAAGAACCGGCAATATTGCCGGTTCTTTTATACCTATTTTTATAACTATCTGTTCATTAATTCCTGAAATGCTTCAATAAATTTTCCCACATGATAACCATCCATCAAGGCATGATGAACATGGATAGAGACACTCATTTCTCGCTTTCCATTAATTTCAGTGAGCTTACCAAAAGAAATTTTGGGTACGCTATCCTTAAATGAATAACACGGTTTCCTTTGCATTTCAGTGAGCTTTTGTACAATCTATTTTGGTAGTGATCCCATGAAATGGTTCTTCAAATTTTCTAAAAAACTCAAAATGCTCTTTTCTCTTCCACTGTGCTATAGCTAATTCTTTTTTCATTAGTAGTCAAATTTGATGATGGCTACAAAAGTAGAGAAGTTGAATCGATCCTACGATACAATCATTTTTATATCTGTAACCTAAAACTATCGCTTTTCTGTGTCTGTATCTAGATGTATTTGATGGTTAATTTTGTAATCAAACGATAAGTTATGAAAGAACAAAATCATAAAACTAATGGTATCGAATTTAGGAAAGTGTATCTATCCGACCTAGGCGCAGTAATGAGGTTATATCAATTGACACAGCAGAACACAGCAAAGCTGACAGCAGATTTTGGTCTTCCCTTAAGTGTTGCCAGTAATGGAAATGAAATTGTAGGTTATGGCTTTGCTGCTGTCAACCAATTGGGCGAAGTTACCTTAAAATCCCATTTTAAAGGAGCTGAGGACTTATCTATGGGCTGCACATTAGAGGAGCAAGCAAAAAAAACGCTACATTCAACATTTGAAAATGCTGAGGAAGATCATGCGAAATTAAAGCATGCTATTCAGAGATTAGTGGATTGGTTAAATAACTGTTATTAAAATGAAAAAGGAATCCTTATACCTTAAAATTGCAAAAGTGATGGAGGAGCAGATCGCGACCGAAACTTTAAAGCTTGGTGATAAGCTTCCTTCTATCCGTACCGTTCAAAAAATCTATAATGTAAGTATAAATACGGCTAAGCAAGCTTATCTGGAGTTAGAAAGTAAATCGCTTATTGAACCAAGAGCCAAATCTGGATACTTTGTAAGTAAAGCCTCCATGAGAAAGTTTCCACTTCCATCAATAGGGAAATTTAAGGCTTCGGCGCAAGAGCAGCAGCCTGAGGATTTGATTAGTAAGGTATTTAATACTTTTAACGATAAAACCATCAGCCATTTTTCTCTAGGTGTTCCCGACAAAAGTATGCTTCCAATTGCAAAACTGAACAAAGGGGTCATCAATGTGGTACGTAGACTTAATGATGATTGGGCAAGTTATGAGCCGGTACAAGGTAGCGTTAATCTTAGAAGATCTATTGCCAAATGGTCGTTGGTATTAGAAGGCAAGATTACTGAAGATGATATTGTGACCACTTCTGGTGCAATGAATGCCATTTTTAACTGTCTCATGGCCGTAACTAAACCTGGAGATACCGTTGCTATTGAGAGTCCGGTTTATTTTGGTATTGTGCAGATCATTAAATCTTTAGGCTTAAAAGCTATAGAAATTCCTACACATCCTATAACTGGTGTAGATTTAGAGGCGATTAAAAAAGTACTTCCACAATTAAATGCATGTTGTTTCATCAGTAATTTTAGTAACCCATTAGGATGTCTGATGCCAGACGAGCACAAGATCGAACTGGTTAGAATGCTGACTGAATACGATATTCCTTTGATTGAAGATGACCTTTATGGGAACCTTTTCTTTGGCCCTTCAAGACCTAAACCTTGTAAAGCTTTTGACGAAGCGGGTATTGTGTTGTGGTGCGGGTCGGTATCTAAAACTTTGGCACCTGGATATCGGGTAGGTTGGGTAGCGCCAGGGAAATATAAAGAGAAAATTATCAGGCAGAAGTTATTGCAGACCATTTCAACTCCTTCTTTGTACCAGGAAGTGATTGCTGATTTTCTGGAACATGGTAGGTATGACCATCATTTACGTACCCTGAGAAGTAAGCTTTATACAAGTTGCCTCAAATTCCAGAGGGCAATTGAAGAATATTTTCCCTACAACACCAAAATATCACAGCCACAAGGCGGTTTTATGTTATGGTTGGAGTTGGATAAAAAGGTAGATACTGCCGAATTATTTGACATAGCCATCAAGCAGAAAATAAGTTTTGCACCTGGTAGGATGTTCACCCAATATAATCAATACAACAATTGTATGCGATTAAACTACGGATTGGAGTGGAACAATGAGGTAGAGGCTGACTTAAAACGGTTGGGAAGACTAATCAAAGCTGTATACTAATCTGAGATGGCTGTGAATTATAAAGAAAAATCTCCGTAAATGTCTGATTTACGGAGATTTTTGGAATAAAGGTTGCTTTTAACTTAAGCTCTTTTAACCTGTGTTGCGTTCAAGCCTTTTTTACCATTTTCTACTTCATAGCTAACTTTATCGTTTTCTCTAATTTGATCAACAATTCCTGTTACATGTACGAAGATTTCAGGCTCACCATTATCAGGTACGATAAAGCCAAAACCTTTTGATTCATTAAAAAATTTTACTGTTCCTTGAGGCATTTTGTTTAGTTTAAATTTGTAATTATGATTACCATAACAATATTGTTATGGGATTGTTTTGTATTTGTGGTTCTATTGTATCATAATTGTGATGTTTAAATGTACGATAAAAAAGGTAATAGCCTAAAATATTTGTTGTTACATTGTTATGCTAAAATTACGTTTGTATTGCGTTTCGCGATGTTCTGGAGGATAAGCATCATAAAAAAGAAAGCGGGAATGATCTCCGACCACTCCCGCTTCATCTAAATTAACGCTCTCATGTATAAAGACGTTAATTCAGGCTATATATTGTCTTATCTAATGATTTTTATTGAAACATCTCTGGCGACGAAAAGGATTGTATTATTGAAGGCGAGGTTTCGAAAGTATAGTCAGAATTTCGTTCGCAATAGCCATCTTTAATGCAGAGCCTTGGTTGCTTAGAAGAATGATCGTCTTATGTTTTTCAATATCCCTGTAGATGACCCTGGTTTAAAAATCGAGTCCTTTTTGCCGATTCTTTTTGTCATTCACCCTTTTTTCTCCTGATTTTTATCTTGTTGTTATTGAATAACTTAAAATAGAATCAATGGCGATAATTCAAACTACAATTGCGGGCATAAGAAGCATGACAAGTCCGCTGGCTACTGACCGGTATTATGTTTCTGATATTGAAAAGGAGGGTTTCTGGCTTTTCGATCCGCTGGACACCACTTCCGCCGATAATACCGGGACTATTTTAAAAGATACTTCCGGAAATGTTTACAAAAGAATTGATGAGGGGATTATAGATCTGAAATGGTTTGGTGTTACCGGATCAGGGAATGAAAGCATCATTATTCAAACGGCGATTAATGTTTGCGCATACAAAACGCTATGGATCCCTGAAGGTGTTTACTACGCCAAGAACCTGACGGGAATATCCAATCTGACAATTTCCGGGCAGGGAACTTTAAAATCAGACTCTACAGCGGTAGTCCCGGATACACTTTTAGCATTTACAGATTGTACTAATGTTACCATCAGAGATATTACCCTAGATGGTAATAAGGGAGTTGTTCCTGGCGCCCCGTAATATGGGGTTGCCTTGTTGCGTTTTTTTAGTTCAACACAATGCGAAGTCTCTTCTGTTACCTTTCAAAATAATGCCTATCTGGCCGTTAGCACCCATAGCTCCCCGGGTTTAATTTTTACTAATAACTATATCTACGACACTGATTCTGCATTTACTTTATGGACGGATTGCGAAAATACGGTGATTTCATCTAACCGTATCGAGAATGGAACATCCGACGGGATTGTGGTATGGGGCTATATAACCGATAACCTGGCCGAATATTCTACAAACATCACGATTGTGAACAATGCTATCCATAATAAAACAGGATGGGGCATACTGTTAAGGTACGGATCCGATTGTACGATCCAGGGAAACACCATAAGTAATACCAGGTTTGGAATAGGCTCAACACATTTAAGTGGACAACCGGTACCGACGGCTAAAAGCTCCAGTTATATCGGTAACACCGTTTCAGACTGTTATTACGGAATATATGGTTATATGCATAATTGTACAGTTATAGGTAACAGCCTGAACAGAATTACCATCCCCGCAATTATGATTGTGGGTTCCCGTGATACACCTTCTTCTCCATCAAAGAATGTAATTATAGCTGAGAATGTTATTTCAAATTCTTCTTACATACCTCAAGGTACAAGCACTGTTACTAAAAGTATTCTTTTAGAGAATGCGCAGGATTGTGTCGTTGTGAACAATACAGTCAATAATGATGGTATAGCGCTAGATGCGGGTATTGTACTGGTAAATGCATTAACAGTGAGGAACAGGATTGAAGATAACCTGTTTAAGGGTACACAGCCTACTCAGGGGGTGTTAATTACGAATAGTGCGGCGACTAATACGATTGCCGGCGAAAATGGTAAAATTGTAGATAATGGACTCAACAATATTTATATAAATGGTCTGGCTATAGCGGCAGATGTAGTTACAGTGAATGCTTCTAATGAAGCCAAATTACCGGCGAATGGTGACTTTTTTAAAATTGCCGGAGCAGCGGTTACCATTAATCGTATCAATACTGTGACGGGGGTATATTACGGAAGGATAATCAATATTGTGTTCACCATCCCTAATTGTATTGTGAACCGTCTGGTAGGGAATATCGGCATTATTACTCCAACGTATATCAGCACCACGAATTCAATTTTAACCCTGGTATGGAACGGTACTGCCTGGATAGAAATAAGCAGGAGTAGTTATAATACTGTAGTCGTAAATATTGTGGTTACAGGATCAGTTTCAAAATCACTGTTAAACACAATATATCCCGCGGCAAAGACAGGATTTACAGTGTCGTTACCAAATTTGACAAGTGGGGCGGTCGCCGCCATAAAACAGGATGATTCAATTACTGGCGACTGGCAACTTATGGCTTCAACTTTGGCGGTGTAATTGAAGGGAAGAGGTTGTTAGAACGGCTAACGACCTCTTCATCCTTTTTAGCGGCAGATTGCCTTTGGCCCGCCCTATAGTTAAAACAATCATGAAGGAGCAATTACTAGTAAATATTTTATATATATTTACTTAACCAAATGTGTGCCTTTGTATACTTCGTTAACTGATATAGATCTTGTTAGACTCCTTAAGCTAGGGGATCAGGTTGCGTTTACTGAAATATTTAATAGATATTGGGATAAGCTATATCTCCATGCTTTAAAAATGCTTGAAGATGAGGATGACGCAAAGGACCTCGTTCAGGAATTGTTCAGTTCATTGTGGACCAGGGTAGCTGAGTTTGAATTACAGTCAAGTCTTTCAGGATATTTATATGTAATGGTCCGGAATAAAGTTTTGAACCATATTCGTCAACAGAAAACTCGGAATACTTTTCAAGAGGCACTTACATTATATATCGATACACATCAACATTCGGTATTGGAGTATATATCTGAAAACGAGCTTTCACTAGCATTGGAAGTAGAAATCCAGAACCTGCCGCCAAAGATGCGTGAGATATTTGAATTAAGTCGTAAGCAGGATCTTTCCCACAAAGAGATTGCCTCAAAATTAAACATATCGGACAAAACGGTTAAGAAGCAGATTAATAATGCACTGAAGATCATTAGAATGAAGCTTGATAATACAATTGGATTAATTGTAGTCTTGTCTGGGTTGTTAAAATAATCCCCCCTCAAAAAAAAAAATTTTTTTTCTACTACCATGCCCTCTGGGAGGTGTCTTTATAATGAAGAACCAAAAGATGGATAAAATTTCAGCGAACGAATTAATTGAAAAGTACCTGAACGGCACCTGTACAGCCCAAGAGAAGCAAATGCTGGAAAATTTTTATCAGCAGGAATCAGCTAAGCGAGGGTTGCCGGCAGATGAAATAAATTTCGGAAAGATAAAAACTGAGATATGGAATTCAACAAGGGAAAATATTAAACCTAAACGACGTCCTATTTTTACGTTACCGAGGATTGCCGCTGCGGCATCCATACTATTAGTAACAGTTGCTTTAATCTGGTATTCTGGAAAAACTACCATTGACAATTCTAGGAAAAAAGAAATTGCAGCTACAAATATTGAACCTGCCAGGCAGAAAGCTATACTTACACTTGCCGACGGTTCTACAATTACATTGGAAGATCAGCCCAATGGTACACTTACCAAACAAGGCGGTAATCAAATTGTAAAACTGGATAATGGTAGCGTCGCCTATAAGGAGGAAATGGCAGCTGCGGATAAAAAAATAGTATACAATACCATGTCGACACCCAGAGGAGGTTATTATCATTTAACACTATCCGATGGTTCTGATGTCTGGTTAAATTCAGCTTCCTCAATTACTTATCCGGCATCTTTTGTAGGGGCTGAGAGAAGCGTAAGTATTATCGGTGAGGCTTATTTTGAGATAGCCAAAGATACAAGCCGGCCGTTTATAGTCAAATCCGGAGACCAGACAGTAAAGGTTCTGGGTACGCATTTTAACGTGATGGCCTATCAGGACGATAAGCTCATTACTACAACGCTATTAGAAGGATCGGTCAGGATTACCAAAAACGACAATTCAGTGATTTTAAAACCAGGACAATCCGCTTCGAATTTGGCGCGTACAGCAATGATGACGATTAAGGATGTTAACGTAGAAAATGCTGTTGCCTGGAAAAATGGATATTTTAAATTTGATAATGAGACACTTGGAGATATTATGAAAAAGATTTCGAGATGGTACGATATAGATGTTGAATTTAAGGACGATGTCCGGAAAATTACTTTTTGGGGGACTTATTCACGTTCTAAAAATATTGCAGATTTGTTGAGTACCCTTGAACTTACGCAAACAGTTCATTTTAAATTGTATGGAAGGAGGGTGATTGTAATGAAATAATTATTTACAGTTGCAAAAGAACCAGGAGCGTTTGCAGCGCCCCCGGTCTTCAGCTTTATAAGCTGAGCCAGGCAAACTAACCAGTTGTTGATAACCAAATATTAATTAAACCTAACGGCCAAATGTATAAAATTTTTACTGCATTAACTTGCAGCATCTATATCCGTGTCTTACCACCATTCAGACCCGGGACGAAACAAATCTTTATTTTGCTGTTTCTTACGTTTTTACAGGTTAAAGCTGCACATGCACAGCTAATCACCCTCAGTGTAAAAAGAGCAACAGCAGAAGAGGTTATTGATCATCTACGCAAACAGACCGGCTTTGATTTTCTGTGTAATACCGATGTATTAAAGTTGATAAAGCCCATAACCGTAGCCATAAAAAGTCAAAGTTTAAAGGAAGTTTTAGACCAATGCTTTCAGGACCAACTGATTACTTTCTATATTAATGCCAAAAACCGTACTGTTGTCATAACGAAGAAAACAAATCAGGAAATACCAAAAGCAAGCCAACAACAATTGCCGGTTAAAGGTAGGATTACCGATGATAAAGGGGCTGCATTGCAGGGGGTAAGCATTAAAGTAATCGGAAGCAATACGGGGACTTATAGTAATGAAAAAGGAGAATTTTCCATTTATGTACCTGAGGGAAGCAAATTCCTGGTATTTACCCATGTGGGCTTTCAAAGCCAGGAAGTCGTTGTAAATAAACAAAATGATCTGCTGGTAAAGATGAAGTCGGCAGCAGCAGCACTGGATGAAATTGTTGTTGTAGGGTATGGCACTATAAATCGGAGGGACCTTACTGGGGCTGTCTCTTCTATAAGTGCAAATGATCTGAAAGATATTCCTGTATCTTCAGCTGCGGATGCGCTGGCCGGGAGGTTGGCCGGAGTACAAATTACTTCATCTGAAGGTGCCCCCGGTGCAGAAACCACTATTATAATACGAGGTGGGGGCTCTATTACACAGGACAATTCGCCGCTGTATGTAATTGATGGGATACAGGTCGAGAGCGGTCTTTCCGGTATATCCCCACAAGATATTCAATCTATTGATGTGTTAAAAGATGCTTCGTCTACAGCTATTTACGGCGCAAGGGGAGCAAACGGGGTTATTGTTGTGACTACTAAAGGAGGGAATATCATGAAAACTGCTGTTAATTATAATGCAAACGTAGGTTTGAACAAGCTTACCAAAAACCTGGGGGTCCAGAGCCCCTATGACTTTGTGCGCTACCAATATGAGCGAAGCCGGGGGAATGATGGAGAGGAGTTGAGTTTTGCAAATAATTATGGAACAACCTGGGATACGCTATCAGTTTACCACAATAAAAAAGGTATAGATTGGCAGCAGGAAATGTTTGGCCGTACAGCACTGATGCAGACCCATAACCTGGGTTTAACAGGCGGGAGCGCCGCTACAAAATTCAATATCAGTTTAACTAGAAATGTTCAGGAAGGGATTATGCTCAATTCCTCTTTTGATAGAAATGTAGCCAATGTTAAATTCGACCATAAAGCAAATGATAGGCTGAGTACCGGGTTTACGCTTAGGGCCTCTGACCAGGAGATCCTGGGAAGCGGAACGAGTTCTGGTGGTACTACCTTAACAGCCAGATTGCGCCAGACCATCAGGTATAAGCCGTTTATACCCAACCAGACACTGGGGATTGATGATTTTGACCAGGCTTATTTTAATGAAACAAATGCCCTCGGTAATGGCGTATATCTGATTAACCCCATTGCTTTAAATAAAGCCGAATATCAGAAAATGGGTATTACAAATTTTAATTTAGGAGGATTTGTAACCTATAAATTTCTTCCTTCCCTTGTTTTAACTACAACTGCGGGTTTTGATAACAACATCGGACAAATAGATAAATTTGATGACGTTAATACACCGACCTCATTTAGCAGCGGTTTAGGATTGCCGATGGTTGCCGTAATCAATACCAATAAACGCACGGTTAACGTATCCAATGTACTGAATTTCTCAAACTCCGGTTTTAAGAAAGCTGGCTTCAACAAAAACAACGCAATTAGTTTTTTATTGGGCCAGGAAATTTATGACCTGTCAATACGACAAAACTACAACAGGCTACGTGAATTTCCGGTAGGCATCACATCAGAAAAAGCTTTCGGACAGTTGAACCTTGGAAAAACAATGTCGGGTTATCCCACTTCCCTGAACGTTACCAGTCGCTTATTCTCTTTTTTTACCAGAGGTAATTACTCCTATAAAGCAAAATATTTGGCCTCCTTTACGCTAAGGGCCGATGGCTCTTCAAAATTTGCTGAAGACAACAGGTGGGCTTATTTCCCTTCCGGATCGGTTGCCTGGCGTGTATCCCAGGAGAATTTTATGAAGAACTATGATTTTCTATCGGACATGAAGTTACGACTGAGTTATGGGCAGTCAGGTAATAACCGGATTGATGACTTTCTTTATATGCAGTCATTTGTAAGTACGGCCTTCCCATACGGCTTAAATGACCAGCTTGTTCCAGGCTATGCTGTCACACAGTTGTCCAACTCAAAATTAAAGTGGGAACGGACCATCTCAAAAAATATCGGTTTGGATTTGGGCTTGTTCCGTAATCGTTTGCAGCTCACAGTTGATGCATATCAGAACGATGTAAAGGACCTGCTCATCCCGATCCCAATTCCGGGAAGTTCCGGTTATGCTAAACAATTACAGAATGCCGGTGCTACACGCAACAGGGGGATTGAACTGCAGCTGTCCGGAAATCTGATGAGTCAAAGAGATTTTACCTGGAAAAGCAGTTTCAACATCTCCTTTAACAGAAATATCATTAAAGCATTGTCTACCTATCAGGACTATTATTACCAAAACTCAGGATGGGGGATTTCAGGTCAGCTCGAAGATTATATCGTGAAGGTGGGCAAACCTGTTGGCGCTATGTATGGTTTTGTAACGGATGGGTTTTATCAGCTGGACGATTTTAATTATGATCTGGATACCAAAATTTATGCGCTGAAAGAGGGCGTTCCTACCAATGTCAGCGTAGCGGGGATTCCGCAACCGGGGACTATAAAATTTAAAGATCTGGATGGCGATGGTGTGGTAGATTCAAAAAACGACAGGACAATTATTGGTAATGCTACACCTAAATTTAGTGGAGGCTTAAACCAACAGTTTAAATACGGAAATTTTGACCTGAGCGTATTTATGAACTTTGTTTACGGAAATAAGATCATGAATGCCAACAAGATCGAGTTTTCTAACGGCTACTTAAGGAACAACAATATGCTTTCTGTTATGAGCGACCGCTGGCTTACTGTGGATGGACAGGGAAATTTAATCCAGTCTACCACAACTGTAGGTGGTAAGGTCGTAGCTATCGGGGAATCACCTGAAGTTCTGTCAGCGATAAATGGAGGTGCTAAAATCTGGCAGCCTGTAAAGGGCAGTGGAGCATATACACTGCACTCATGGGCTATAGAGGATGGTTCCTTTTTAAGGATCAACAACATCACTTTAGGCTATACTTTTTCCTCAAAACTGTTGTCAAAAGTGAAGGTTAAAAGCCTGCGGGTATATGGAACATTAAATAACATCGCAGTATTCACCAGTTATAGTGGTTATGATCCTGAAGTGAATGTGATAAGAACCACCCCCGTTACACAAGGTGTGGATTATTCCGCTTATCCGCGCAATAAAGCTTACTTGTTTGGAATTAATCTGACATTATAAATTATTCTTTGACTATGAAATTAAAATATAATACAGGGCGTAAGAATTTATATCTGTGCCTCATTTTAATCATAACCATATCCTGTAAAAGATTTTTGGATGTTAAACCGCATTCTTCTTTTGATGAGGCATATGTATTCAGCAGTGTTACAACTGCAACCAATGCGTTAATCGGAGTGTATGGACATCTGGCAGGTGAACAAGCCTATGGCTCCCGCTTGTCGATCATGTATACTGTTGATCAGGATGAATGTGTAGGGTATTCAAATACTTCAGCGGGTGGAGGTGATAACGGTCCGAAAGCCATAGCAAGATACAATGCGACCGCCGAGAATGCCCAGCTGGAAAAACCTTATAATCAGTTGTATGGTGGTATAGAAGGAGCCAATATCTGTATAAAGAACATCCCTAAAATGGAAGCCTACAATAGTGGTTCCGAGGCAGATAAAAAAGCCTTACGGAGATTATACGGTGAAGTCCTTACCCTAAGAGCCCAGTTTTACTTCGAATTGATCAGAAACTGGGGCGATGTATCAGTACAATTTGAGCCCTCCATTGATCAGCCAGATCTTTTTCTGCCTAAAACAGATCGCGATTTAATCTATAACCGTATCCTGGACGACCTTAAATTAGCTGCTGAACTGGTGCCCTGGAGAAAGGAGGCCGGGGTAGCTGTAGATGAACGGATTACTAAAGGTGGAGTTAAAGCCATCAGGGCAAAGATCGCATTGTTTTGCGGAGGCTATTCTTTAAGAAGAAATTCTAATCTAATGGAGCGTCGGTCTGATTACCTGGAATATTACAAAATAGCAAGGGACGAATGCAGGGATATAATGGAGTCGGCGAACCATAGTCTAAACCCTAATTTTGAAGCTATATTTAAAAATTACTTAGATGCCCATCTTATTGACCCGAGCGGTGAGATCTTGTTTGAAGTCGCATTAGCTGGTAGCTTATCTGCAACAGACAGTCGTTTAACAGATACCGGACCGCAAGTGGGGGTCAGCACAAACGGAGCGTTTAAAATACTGCCAACTTATTACTACGCTTTTAATACCCTCGATACGAGGAAAGATGTGACTGTGACTGATTATTCTGTGAATACCAGCAACAATAGGTTCCCTCAATCAACTTCTGCTATTGTTGTTTTATTTGCGGGTAAGTTCAGACGGGACTGGGTTTCAAATCCCGCAATCGATCTTAAGACACAAACGTTATTTTCAGGGATAAACTGGCCCGTTATCCGTTATTCCGATGTACTGTTAATGTTTGCCGAAACAGAAAATGAAATCAATAACGGGGCGACGGTAGCGGCGGTAACTGCGTTTGAACAGGTACGTAAGAGAGGTTTTAGGGGCAACGAGGCTCAGATAGGCGCTACGCCAACAGGGAAAGACGAGTTCTTTAATGCTATTGTAAATGAAAGATGGCTGGAGTTTGGAGGAGAGGGCATCCGTAAATATGACCTGATCAGATGGAATCTACTTGGCGATAAAATTGCTGAAACCAAAATCAACCTGACAAAAATGATGAATAGGCAAGCCCCTTACCAAAATCTGCCACAGGTAAGGTATTACAAGAACAATTCGCCGACGATGATCTGGTTCAATTCAATGTATGCACCCGCGCCAACAACAGGTATTCCTACAGGCTATACAAGGGTAAACTGGACAACGAGTATTACACAAGCATTTATCACCAATATAGCTGATTCTTACAGACCTAATCATGCTGAATTATTGCCTTTGCCCCAGGCAGCGATAAACACCAATACTAACCTTAAACAGGACTATGGTTATTAAAGCTGGTTGGCGACGCTCACAAGTTCAATTATTTTAAAAAAGATTGTAATGAAACAAAAAATATATTTTGGATTGGCTATGGTATTCATAGCCCTGACAGCTAGTGCTTTTACACGGCCGAATGGTGTTAGTTTATCGCCGGAAATCAATGCATATGATGTTGTTGTTTATGGAGGAACTCCGTCTGGAATTGCTGCTGCGGTGGCGGCGGCACGCGAAAATAAATCTGTGGTATTGATAGAACCATTGCCGATTGTCGGTGGTATGATGAGCGGAGGATTAAGCTTTAGCGATTCTAATCAGATGTATCGTGAAACCTTGGGAGGTTTATTTGAAGAATTTCACCAGCGTATAGAAAAACTATACCAGGAACGGGGTGTGAAACTGGGTTATAAAGTGGCCGAAAAAGACACCAAAGTGTGGACTTATGAACCTCATGTCGCCGAAAAGGTATTTCAGGCGATGCTGAAAGAGGCTAACGTGAGAATCCTGCTAAAGGAATCATTAAACTTCGCTGAAGTAAAAAATAGCACAATCTACATGATTCAGATGCATTCCGGTGTAAAAATTTCAGGCAAAGTGTTTATTGATGCCAGTTATGAAGGTGATTTAATGGCTGCGGCTAAAGTAACCTATCGTATTGGCCGGGAGAGTTCGGCGGAATTGGGCGAGAGCCTGGGAGGTGCGGCCTATCCAAAAAAGCCCGTGATGGTGCCATCCCTGGATAAGCATCGCAAGCCCCTTCCATTAATTTCAGGTACAATCGTTACGCCGGAAGGTGAGGGAGATCACAGGATAATGACCTATAGTTTTCGGTTCTGTTTTACAGAAGATTCAGTTAACAGGGTGCCTTTCGACAGGCCAAAGGATTATAACCCCGCACGCTATGAGTTGTTCCGCAGGTTTTATAAGGAGTTTCCTAAAAACGGGATCCCATTTGACCTTTATCCAATTCCCGGAAATAAACTGGATGGAAATAATAGCATCAGCGGCCAGCTTTCAATAGGCCTGGTAGGAGAAAACTGGGATTACCCGGGCGCCGGGCCGAAGCGCAGAAAAATGATTTGGAATGACCACGAAAGCTATACAAAAGGTCTCTTCTACTTTTTAACCACAGATAGCGGCGTTCCGGAACATGTCCGGAACCGAATGAAAAGATTGGGATATGCAAGGGACGAATTTGTAAATAATGGACATTTTCCACCAGTGTTATATGTAAGAGAGGCCAGGCGTATGGTTGGGACCTATTTTTTAACCCAGACGGACGTACTTGAAAAAACAGAGAAAATTGACGCCATTGGAGTTGGATCTTTCCCAATAGATTCTCACGATTGTCAGCGAATTGCTACTCCGGATGGTGGATTTATAAATGAGGGGACCATTTTTCCGGATAAAACAAGAATTGCCCGCCGAGGGATTCCATATCAAATTCCTTATGGGGCCATTGTCCCTAAAAAAGCAGAATGTACAAATTTGTTGGTTCCCGTTTGTCTTTCGTCTTCTCATGTCGCGTTTTCTTCACTTCGGGTTGAACCAACCTGGATCGTATTGGGCGAAAGTGCTGGTATTGCTGCTGCTTTAGCGTTGGAGGCTAATGTGGCTGTACAAGACATAAACGTTGAAAAATTAAAAGCGCGCTTAGCGTCCAGGCATCAAATTCTAACCTTTACTAAGAAGTAACAATCAATTTCATCTTCTCTTTTTAATAACATGAAGAAAATCATATGGTATTTGTTTGCTTTATTTTCAATCGGTATAAATTTTGAAGTTTTTAGTGCTCCGATTTGTAAGGCAACTGTTTTAAAATGCGAATATCTGAATAATCCAATAGGGTTAGATATGCAGCGTCCAAGGTTATCCTGGATTATTGCTGACAGTAGAAAAGGTGCTGTTCAAAAAGCCTATCAAATTCAGGTATCTGTAGATTCCCTGAATCTAGCATTAGGCATTGCCGATTTATGGGATTCAGGTAGGGTAAACTCAGATCAAACTAACAATGTTTTGTTTTCAGGAAAGGCACTTCAGCCAAGAACAAAATATTACTGGCGTGTATTAGTTTGGGACATGAATAATCAGCAATCTGTCCCCTCTAAAATTTCAAGCTGGGAGATGGGGTTATTGGAATTGCAGGCTTGGAAGGGCGTATGGATAAATGATGGCAACGACATAGCTTATAAACCGGCTCCATATTTCCGCAAAGTGTTCAATTCTTCTGGTGCCATTAAAAGGGCCAGAGCTTATATCTGCGGACTCGGTTATTATGAAATGAGCCTAAATGGTAAAAAAATAGGAAATCATTTATTGGACCCGGGCTATACTCAGTATAATAAGACGGCATATTATGTTACTTACGACGTTACAAAAAAATTAAAACAAGCGGAGAACGTAATGGGTGTTGTACTTGGAAATGGATGGTTTAATGAACAATCAAAAGCCGTTTGGGGATTTGATAAAGTTTCCTGGCGGGAACGACCAAAGTTTATATTGAATTTATATATAGAATATGAAGATGGCCGGTCAACCATTATCAGTTCAGATAAAACATGGAAAACTCATGCAGGCCCCATCATTTTTAATAACATTTATAGCGGGGAATATTATGATGCAAGACTAGAACTTTTGGGTTGGAACACCATTGCGTATCAGGAAACGAACTGGCGAAATGCTACTGCGGTTCGTCCACATAGCGGGAAATTAAAAGCACAATTGATGCCGCCAATAACCATCCAAAAAGAAATCATAGCTCAAAAGGTGAGAAAACTAAATGACAGTACTTATCTGTTCGATTTTGGCCAAAATTTGGCAGGCTTAAGCCGATTAGTTATTAAGGGAGAAGCAGGGACGGTCGTGTCCTTAAAACATGGGGAAAAGTTATCGGCAACAGGTTATCTGGATAATTATGAAATAGGTAGACATTATCGTTTTGAAGACCCATCAGAAACAGCGCAGACAGATATTTATATTTTAAAGGGAAGGGGACAGGAAATCTTTACGCAACGGTTTACCTATCATGGCTATAGGTATGTAGAAGTTACAGTTGACAGGCCAATGGCCCTAAATAAATGTAATTTAACCGCATTATCGATCCATACTAATGTAACTAAAACGGGCAATTTCTTATGTTCTAATCCGCTGCTCAATAAGATTTATGAGGCAGGTATAAGGTCTTATGTTACGAATTTGCATGGTATTCCAACAGATTGCCCGCAACGCGAAAAAAACGGGTGGACCGGCGATGGCCATATTGCAGCCGAATTAGGGCTATATAATTTTGATGGGATACTATTGTATGAAAAATGGCTGAATGATTTTGCAGATGCACAGCGTCCTAATGGTGAGTTGCCGAGTATTGTTCCAACTTCAGGATGGGGATATAGTATGGGGGGGCCAGCCTGGGAAAGCGCTCAGATTTTAATTCCATGGTACGTTTACAACCATTATGGAGACGATTCGCTGATAAAAAAACATTACGAAAACTGTAAGTCATATCTCAATTATCTTTCGTCCCGGTCTAACCGTAGTCTGTTGAGTTTTGGTTTGGGTGATTGGGTGGCCTATAAAACAAAGACACCAATACAGCTAACCTCGTCATGCTATTATTATATTGACAGCTATTTAGTAGCTCAATTTGCAAGGATTGTAGGAAACAAAGCCGATGAAAAGTATTATTCTGAATTAGCTGATCGTATCAAAACTGCGATAAATAAGCAGTTTTTTGATCCTGTGAATTTTACCTATGCTAATGGTAGCCAAACTGCTCTAAGCATTGCTTTATATCATAATATTGTACCCGAAACATTTATATCAGGCGTAGCCGAAACTCTTGTGAAATCGATAGCAGCAAACAATAATCATTTAGATGTAGGATTATTAGGAAGTAAATATTTGCTGAATGCACTTTCTGAGAACGGACATGGAGAAACAGCCTATCATATAGCTTCCCAGAAAACTAAACCCTCGTGGGGGTATTGGATGGTGAATGGTGAAACTACCTTCCAAGAGAGCTGGGGTTTGGATACCCTGTCTCGAAATCATGTAATGTTTGGCGAAGTGGTAGCCTGGTTTTTTAAATCTGTTGCCGGAATTAATGTTGATCCTGGCAATCCCGGCTTCAGGAACATCATTATACGTCCGCACTTTCCGGAAGATTTAAGCTATAGCAATTCCAGTGTCCAGACGGTAAATGGAACAGTTGTATCCAATTGGAGAAAATCGAGGGGCAGGATTAAATTTAGATTGATCATTCCTGCTAATACAGAAGCTACTGTTTACCTGCCTTTAACAAACAGAAAGCTTTTTGAAGACGGTAAAGAACAGCTTGATTCCCGTTTTATAAAGTACGGTGGAACTGCAGCTAATCTTTCGAAGTACCAGTTTAAAGCTGGAAAATATAATATAGAACTTAATAGTTATTAGAAACATTCACCCTTTTTTTTTTCGGAATCGATCTATGTTTAAAGTATGTAAATATCTTAATGGTTATTTTTTTAATATGAAGTTTTTTCTGTTTACCTGTATCTTTTTCTTATTCCTGCTCCCTGCTCATTCCAATGATTCTTTATGGATTTCAGGTGCAACCAAATTTCGGCCTCTGGTACTGGGTGATGAAAAGATTAAGGGTTATGTAGGTGAAAAAATAGATGCTTGTATAGCTAACAGCATAAAAACAATGGACGTGTCCATACTGGTCGCGCCTTTTAAAACCCGAATTGAAACCAGGTACTGGCAGTCGGAATTCTGGGGGAAATGGTTTACTGCTGCTTGCGATGCTTATCGGTATACTAATGACCCGCTGATATTGGCGAAATTAAAACAGGCAGTAGAAGGGCTGATGGCTACTCAAACAAAGGATGGATACATCGGTAATTATAAACAGGAGGCCCGTTTGAAAGAATGGGATATCTGGGGCAGAAAGTATTGTCTATTGGGATTGCTTTCCTATTATGAAATTTCGAAGGATAAAAAAGTACTGGGCAGCGCAAAGATGCTGGCCGATCACTTAATTAAAGAAATTGCGGATCGCAACATCAGCAAGTTTGGGAATTTTAGAGGAATGGCTGCCTCCTCGGTACTGGAGCCTATTGTGTTGTTGTATAATTATACAAAGGATGCCAGGTATTTAAAATTTGCAGAAGCTATAGTAGCAGGTTGGGAGCAGGCGGATGGAGCTAAACTGATCTCTAAAAGCATTAATGGAACTCATGTTGCAGAACGTTTCCCTAAGCCAAAGAATTGGTTTAGTCCCGAAAATGGCCAGAAAGCCTATGAGATGATGTCTTGTTACGAAGGTCTCATTGAACTTTATAAAGTAACAAAGAAGGAAGAATATAAAGCTGCAGTTGAAAAGGCCGTAAAGGATATCATAGATACCGAAATTATGATCACCGGATCTGGGAGTAGCCTGGAGTGCTGGTATGGTGGAAAAGATAAACAATGTATACCCGCTAAAAACATGATGGAAACCTGTGTTACAGCAACCTGGATTAAACTTTGTAATCGCATGCTACAATTAACCGGAAAGCCTGAATATGCAGATGAAATTGAGAAAGCTTTTTACAATGCTTTGTTAGGTTCAATGACTCCCGATGGGAAATCATGGAGTAAATATAGTGAGCTTAATGGGCATCGGCACTTAGGCGAAATGCAATGTGGTATGCCTTTAAATTGTTGTATTGCCAGTGGTCCGAGAGGAATGATGGTAATACCCAAAATGGCCATTATGATGGATAAATATGGTCCTGTTGTTAACCTTTTTGGCAACATTAAAGCGAAGATAAAATTGGAAAATCTAGATGTTTCAATTACTCAGGAATCCTTTTTTCCTAAGTCGAATGAAGTCGTCATTTATGTAGATCCCTCTAAAAAAGCAGTTTTTAATTTAAAGATCAGAATTCCTGCATGGTCTGATCAAACCAGCATAACCGTAAACGGCGATATATTAAATAGCATTAAGCCTGGTTCATACCTTGAAATAAAGCGGAAATGGAGTAAGGGTGATAAGGTGGTAGTTAAACTGGATTTAAAAGGAAAAATACTTACTGATGAAAATAAAAGACACTTTGCTATTCAATATGGCCCTTTAATTTTGGCGGCAGATCAGCGATTGAATTCAGGGCAAAATTGTCAGTACTATGAACCTGTTATGGATAAATTACAACAGATCAACTGCAGGCTGGTTGAAAGTGCAGATCCAGACATTTATTTTTTAGCTAAACTTCCTTTTCGTACTGGAGGTCAGCTTACCGAACTCAATTTAACCGATTATGCTTCTTCCGGAAATACCTGGAATCGGGACTCTGGATACATGGTTTGGTTTCCCTACCTACTGGACCCCCGTGAAAAGTAATAAGCTACCCAAGAATTCTAATTTTAAATAACCTTTTATGAAATTTAATAAACGATCATTTTTAATATTAATAACGCTTTTGGTTTCTCACACTTCTATCCGAGCTGCTGTGCCTGTTGAAAGTCCTAGGAACCTGATTTCTCCACCCAATTCAAGCACTTCAACATCGGTTACTTTGTTATGGGATAAACCCTTAAATTATAATCGTATACAAAAGTATGAGATATACCTGAATGGCAAAAAAATAGCTCATTCGATTAAAACCAATTATACGGCAACAGGATTAAGACCCAACACAAAATATAGGTTTTCCATCAGTTCAGTTGATGTAAAGGGAACCAGATCTAAAACTACAAACCAGCTTACTATCAATACCAGGCAGGTAAGTAAGGTTTATAATATACTGGATTATGGTGCTAGGGCAGATGATACAGATTTAGATACAAGAGCTGTTCAAAAGGCAATTGACGCCTGCAATAGCGGAGGAACGGTATTGGTACCCAAAGGACAATTTATAATTGGTGCAATCTTTTTAAAAAGTAATATGACCCTTTTAATTGATAACGGAGGCGAACTTAAAGCCAGTACGGCCCTTAGTGATTATTTGCCAATGGTTAAAAATAGGTTTGAAGGCTGGGAACTGGATACTTACGCCAGTCTAATCAATGCCGGTAGACTGGATAGAAATCCGGTTTATAACATAGAAAATATTGCTATCCGTGGCGAAGGAAAAATTACAGGGGGAAGTTCTAAATTGGGCGACGCCATGATTGAGGCAAATGGAATAAGAAGCCGAGGGAGATTGATTTGCATTATGAACGCTAAAAATGTGAATGTTCAGGGACTTACCCTCCAGGATTCGCATTGCTGGACACTCCATTACATCTATTCCAACAATGTGACCTGCCACGACCTGGATATTAAAAGCACAGCGCGTAATGGTGATGGTATAGATCCAGATTCATCTACAGATAGTTATATTTTTAACAGTACCTTTTCTACAGCAGATGATTGTATCGCGATCAAGTCCGGTAAAAATCCGGAAGGAAATATTGTTGCGCGACCTACGGTCAATGTCCATATTTCCGATTGTAAGTTTGTTAAGGGATTTGGCCTGGCCATAGGAAGCGAGATGTCTGGCGGCGTTAAAAATGTTTCCATTCGGGATTGTGAAGTAGGTAACCTGAAAGAAGGGATACAAATCAAGTCCAGAAAGGATCGGGGTGGCTACGTGGAGAATGTATATGTAAGTGATTGCGACCTGCTGCGGATAAAAATTGAAACCACTGTGGCCTATAACAGCGACGGAGAGTCAGCACCCGCTCTTCCACATTTCAGAAACCTGGTGTTCAGTAATATGAACATGTCAAAAGCCAAAGCGAACGGTACCCCCATATCTGTAGATGGTTTTGCTGATGTTAAGCATTACACCAGCAATGTAACCTTTAAAAATGTGGTGCTTCCCTTAAATGCTGCAGTGTCACTAAACTATTGTAAAGACATTAGGTTTCAAAATGTGCTTACTGTAGATCATAAAGCCCCAGTATACAAGATTACCAATTCTGAAAATATCCAAAAATAATGTCATTACACCATATAAATATGAGGTTCTTTATAAAACTAGTGGTCTTTTTTTTGCCGTTGTTATTTTCTGTTTCTGTACATGCTCAACTCAGAATTCCGGGATATTTTTCTGATCATATGGTCTTGCAAAGGGCACAGCCAGTTAAGATCTGGGGCTGGGCCAATGCAGGATCTATTACCAGAGTTACTTTTAACAATGTGACTTATACAGCCCCTGTAAAGGAAGATGGCACCTGGTCGGTAAACCTACCAGCAACAAAGGCAGGTGGTCCTTACGATATTAAAATCGTGTCGGTACAAAGCAGCATTATTTTAAAAGATGTGTTATTTGGAGATGTATGGTTTTGTAGTGGGCAAAGCAATATGAATTTTAGGATGAGTGCGATAAATAATTTTGCTAAGGAAAAGGAGGATGCCGATTATTCTTCAATCAGGCAGTTGGATGCAAATAGAGTGGGTGCAGAAGTCCCACAAAAGGATGTCGTAAAAAGCACTTGGGTACCATGCAGTCCGGCTACAATTCAGGCGCTTTCTGCAGTCGCATTTTGCTTTGCAAAAGAGTTGTATGTGAAAAACAAGGTTCCTATTGGGATAATCAATGCCTCCTGGGGTGGCTCGCCTATACAAACATTTATGAGCCCGGCAGCATTAAAGGATTTTCCTGAATACAAAGAGCGTATTGAAGCGATTACCCCAACATTTATAAATGATTTGAAACAGAAATATAAATTGGACAACCATAAATGGGCATTGAAATTTTATGCGCTTACGGATTATATCTCACAAGATCTGAAGCTTTCGAGAGATCCTGCATTTTTTGATACGGGCGATTGGCTCAATGTAGCTGTTCCAGGATACCTGGAACAGCAGGGGCTAAAAGTGAAAAATGGCGTCAGTTGGTATAAGAAGGAGTTTGTGCTGAATGAATTACCTGAACAGGATGTTAATGTCGATCTGGGGCGAATTAAAATGTCATGTGTGGTCTTTATAAACGGGCAGTTTGTTGGTCGACAGTTTTCCATCTGGTACAATGCAAATTATAAAATACCAAAAGCAATGCTAAAAAAGGGGGGCAACGAAATACTGGTATGCTCTTACAATGAAAATGGAAGTACTGGTTTTCAGCCGGTTTATAAACCGAAGTTGATCATCAACACAGCACCTCAGCAAAATATTTCGTTGGAAGGTACATGGCTTTTTAAACAAGGCAAAACTTATGAAAATCCGGGAGTTTTAGGCCCCTTGATGCCACTGGAGTATTTTGAACATCAGTATCCTACCTTGGTTTACAATGCTGTTATCGCCCCGTTTTTTAACTACGGAGTAAAGGGAGTACTTTGGTACCAGGGAGAGGATAATGCTAAAAATTCTGTGTGCTATGACTACGAGAAAATGCTGAGTAATCTTATTGTGGACTGGCGTACTTCATTCAATGCTCCAAAACTACCCTTCCTGATTGTTCAGCTCGCAAACTTTAATCCGGTGAAAAGTAATCCCGAACCTTCAGCATGGACAATTGTGCAGGAGGCTCAGACAAAAGTAGGGCAAGGACTGAAAAATGCAGGTACAGTAGTTATCAATGATATCGGAGACGCAATTGATATTCATCCTAGAAATAAACAGGATGTTGGTAAAAGATTAGCCCTCTTGGCCAGAAAAATCGCTTATGGAGAGGATGATCTCACTGTTTCCGGTCCGGAGGTTAAATCTGTAACACGCATACACGATCGTTTGACCATTCGTTATACGAATGTCGGCACCGGCCTGATCAATAAAGACGGCACCGCCGGGTTAAACGCTTTTTGTGTGGCGGGTAAGGACTATCAATTTTACCGAGCGAATGCCAGCATTGAAGGAGACCGGGTCATCGTGTTTTCTGATCAGGTCAAAGAACCTTTATATGTAAGGTACGCCTTTGAAGACAACCCGGGGAAGATCAACTTCTACAACAAAGAGGGACTTCCCGCAGTCCCATTCAGAACGGACACGTTAAAAATCAAATAAAAAACCAAATATGATGAAGAAAAAATTACTTTTTGTCTGTGCTGTAATACTGTTCAGTCACACAGCACTTGCACAACAACTATCTCAGAATTTTGATGCGTCTTCAAAAATCAAGGATTATGTTAAAAATAAACCTGATAAGGGGCAGTTTACAGCGATTACTAGTTCTGGCCCTGGAGTTAAGATTAGCATTGAGCAGGGTAAACTTAGGTTCGACCGGACAGGTAATGCCGATTTCGGTTCTTTGGCCAGAACAGTTGAGTTTTCTCCTATTCCACAAAAATTAGCACTGAAATTTGACGTTAGCGTTTCAAAAAATACAGCGATGGAAGCCGCTGCAGCCCTACAGTTTGGGAGTGGTTTTGTGAATGAAAATAATTCGCTTTCGGGAACTCCATACGAGAACCAGGCGGCTGTTCATTCTCTAATAGGAATTAGTTTCGGTACAAAAGAAGGTGATTTCTCCATTAGACATATTGGGGCAAAGCAAGAATCTGTTGTTGTAAACGGAACAAAAACCATTACCTGGGTGATTAACAATTCGGCAGCACCGATGGATTATACAGGCCCTAATGGCCAGGTTCAGAATCTTGCAGCAGATCGGTTTGACCTATGGATAAACAACACGTTGGCACTAAGTAAAAAAGGAGCTACCGGTCCCGATCAATTGTTAAAGAACTTTAAGTTTTCTTTTACAAAAGGCGCTGGGATTATAGATCTTGATAATATCGAGCTTACAGACCTTTCAAATTAACGTTATGAAATCC
The DNA here is from genome assembly GCF_900100435.1 of Pedobacter sp. ok626. Classification (GTDB taxonomy): domain Bacteria; phylum Bacteroidota; class Bacteroidia; order Sphingobacteriales; family Sphingobacteriaceae; genus Pedobacter. The sequence continues at coordinate 319,596 of NZ_FNEX01000006.1, forward strand.
TTATTTATTTTAACGAAGCTATTCGTTTGCTTAACATTTTCCTTTATCCTAATAGGTGGTGCTAGCTATGGTCAAACTTTGGTTACCTATCCAGAACCAACTGCTGCTTTTGAGAAGAAATCAGATTTGTACCAGGTTTCTGTAACCTCAGGCAGCGAGACAAAAGACAGCTATGTTTATGTGAGCAGGGCCAGTACGGGAGCGCCATTATGGGAGTGGCAGGGACAGGAAGGTAAAACCTTTCATTTTACTACGTTTTCGTTTTCTGGTACGGCAACTATAACGGTTACCAAGCTAGGTTCAACAGCAGGGTCAGCTACGCTTCGGCCCGACAGAGTAGGACTGGGGACTGTTTCAACCACATCGGTTACCGGAGGTAAACAGGTTACTTTTACCCTCAGTCAATCCAGGAAGATTTCTGTTGAGTTTGATGACGATGCAGGAAATCAGCACGCCCTGATGATCTTTGCAGACCCCCTTGAAGAGGCTTCAGATATACCAGATTCAACTGCTGCTAATGTATACAAGGTGAGTACTGTAGATACTTTAATTGTGCCTGCCGGAAAGACCATTGTATATTTTGGTCCAGGCGTTTACAATATCCACTACTGGAGGATTCCGGCCACTGTTAGCCAGGTTTATATTAGTGGCGGAGCTTATGTAAGGGGGTATATAGGAGCCAACCGGGTAACAACAACGTTATCATTGAAAATTAATGGTCGTGGTATTATTTCAAACGACCTCTGGGGTTTTCATTATCCCAAAGTTACCCCTCCATATGATCCTGTTTCTACCGACTGGTATAAATCAATAGTCATCAGTGGTGGAAAAAAACACAGTGTAGAAGGAATCACGCTGGTAGACGGAACGGCTTTTAATGTGGTGCTCTCTTGCGATAGTTCCCTGGCCAAAAATTTAAAGATCCATGGGTTCAGGTATAACAATGATGGAATTACGCTGGCTGGATCTGATGCTACTGTTACGGATTGTTTTGTACGGGTTGGCGACGATGGTATTCTAACCAATGGGAGCAAAAATTTTAAAATAGACAAATGTGTATTTTGGCATTTAAGAGGTGGCAGTATCATACAATTGGGCTGGCGCCCACATAACATCAATGGAACAAACCTGATCGAGAACTGCGACGTGATCCATGCCGAATGGGTATTACCGCAAACTCAGAACTCAGGCTTTATCAATTACATGGGGAATGTCTCTGGAAATTCAAACGTAGCAATAGAGAATTTTGTGGTTCAGGATATTTATTTTGATACCGAAGTGCTAAAGCTCATTGATCTGCGCATTGACCGTGGCATTAAATATCCGATCAACATCAGGAATTTTTTGTTTAAAAACATTCATGGTAAAATACCTTCCACACATCCTAGTTTCAGTAGTTATTTTAATGGCTATGACGCCACAAATAAGGAGTCGAACCTCAGATTTAATAATTTTTATATCAACGGAACATTACTAAACCAGACAAATCATACCGACAGTGGTTATTTTAAACGGGGGAATTATGCTGATCCATTGATTTTTTTTGAATACGCAGATTTGTCCTCAGAAATATTTAACCAGAACTTTAATTCTTCCTCAAGTTTGCCGACTTACATTAGCGCAACTCCGGATAATGGACAATTTACGTCCGTAAATTCTACTGGTACTGGAACCATCGTATCTATTAACAGCAATAAACTCAGGTTTAATAGATCTGCAGCTGCAGATTACGGATACTTTGCCAGAACAACAGACTTCTCGCCGGTGCCCGAAGTTATTCAGTACAAAGCAGAGGTAACAGTATCTGGAAATACAGCCGGGCTCACTCAAAACCAGGTTGCGGTATTCCAGGTAGGTAAAGGCTTTGTCGATGGTAATAATGCACTAACCGGAACACCGCTTGAAAATAATGCCTTGCTACATTCCAGACTGGGTATAAATTTTGCACCTACAGTAGGACAGTTCAGTTTCAGAGACATTAGCGGCGCATTAAGTTCAGCTGTATTTAGCGGTACCCAAGCCTTTACATGGGTGATTAACAATTCTTCGAAAACAGTAAGTTACGTTGCTCCGGATGGGTCGGATGAATTACTGGCGGCAGACAAGTGGGATTTATGGGTTGGTAACGTGAAGATATTCGATGAGAAATTGAGCAATGGTGCCACGGATGTAACATTAAGCGACTTAAAATTTGCTTTTATAGCAGGAACAGGAATCATAGATCTGGATAACATTTTGATCACAAGTCCCGTAATAACAGGAGCGCTTTCTTCATTGGTATCACCAGTCTCTAAATCTGTTACAACTACTGTTGCCACTACCGACAAAGTTGCCAAAAAAAAGGATCTTCTTAAACTGTCAGTTTATGCACCTTCTGATCAATTGCTGGTTGATGTTTCTGTGAATTCTGATAAGGCGGAACAGGCCGATCTGAGTATTTACAATCTTAACGGTAAAGCTTTGATAACAACAAAAGTCAGGTTGGAGAAGGGGAATAACAAATTTACCCTGCCAGTCAGTAACATAAAACCGGGTATTCATATCGCAATACTGACTACTAATACTAATGCAGCCAGGTTAAAATTCATCAGGTAGAAATTATTTTTAACACAGCTTCACCCTTTTACTTTTTAAATACCCTCTGTATCATAAGATGATCATAACAAGAAATTCTTTACTCATTTTTATTTTACTTTTTAATTGTGCCCTGGCTCAGCAAAAAAATAAGGCAGTTGCTGAGGTTGATGCAGTAAATCCATTGATCGGAACCCCTGCTAAAGGTAAAGGAGGAACGATGCCCAGTGTTGGGCCTCCCTTCGCGATGACCAATTTTACCGCACAAACACGTGAGAATAAGATGAAGGCCATGCCATATGTTTATGAAGACACCACCATCCATGGTTTTATAGGAACGCATCAACCTACAGTTTGGATGGGCGATTACGGGTATGTTTCTGTGATGCCACAGGTTGGCCCGCTTGCTGTACTTCCAGAACAGCGTAAAATGAAATTTTCGCACAAGGAGGAAACCGCTAGAGCTTACTATTATGCGGTAAAAATGCACAATAAGCAAGGTGCGTTGATCAAGGCTGAAATGGCTGCCACAGAAAGATGTGGGATAATGAAGTTTACTTATCCCCTGGCCAAAGAAAGCCATTTAATTATACAGGGTATTAATGTAAATACGGTGGAAGACGACTTTCATAATAAATCCAATAAGCGGTCTAAACTCAAAGGATACATCTATATTGATACACTAAACCAGGAAATCAGTGGTTATAATCCTGATCGGACAGCTTATAATCTTGGTCCGGAACTCCCTAATTTTAAGGGGTACTTTGTTTTGAAATTTAATAAGTCTATCAAAAATTATGGAGTTTGGGCAGAGGACGCTATTCTTAAAAATAAGATCGAAGTCTACGGCAAAAGGATAGGCGCGTACATTAGTTTTCCTACTAAAAAGAATGAAGTCTTAACTGTGAAAATTGCTACTTCATTCATCAGCCTTGAACAGGCCAGAGAGAACTTAAGTAGGGAAATTCCGGATTGGAATTTTGATCATGTGGTAAAGACCACGCGTGACAAATGGCAGAAAAATCTAGAACGAATTAGAATTGACGGAGTTACGGCAGACCAACGCAGTGTTTTTTATACGGCAATGTATCATACCATGTTATTTCCCAGAGAATTTTCTGAGTATGGTAAATATTACAGTGCTTTTGATGATCAGGTACATAAAGGTGTTTCTTACAATGACTATTCCCTATGGGATACCTTCAGAGCGCTACATCCTTTGTTCATTTTTACCCAGCCTGAACGTGTAAATGACATGATCAGCTCGATGCTGCAAATGTACAAGGAGGGGGGATGGCTGCCGATGTGGCCTAACCCTGCCGAAACCAATATCATGATTGGTACACATGCTGATGCGGTAATTGCGGATGCCTATATAAAAGGTTTTAGAGGATATGATGTGAACCTGGCCTATGAGGCAATGAGAAAGAACGCCATGGTGCCGCCAGATCATGATACAAAAAGCTGGGGCTACGACCGACAAGAATGGAGCGGCTTTGAGGGGCGGACGGGCTTGAGTTATTATCATTCCCTCGGCTATGTGCCATCGGATAGGACTGCAGAATCTGTCTCTAGAACACTGGAGTATGCGCTGGATGATTATTGTATAGCCCAGGTCGCAAAAGGACTCCATAAAACTGAGGATTATAATAAATTGATGAAATGGTCAGAAAATTATAAAAATCTGTACAATGAAAAGACTGGCTTTATGGAGCCGAAAAAATACAATGGTAATTGGGGTGGGGATACAAAACTTAGCTTTACAGAAGGAAGTCCATGGACCTATCTTTTCTGTGTGATGCAGGATATTCCAGGAATGATCAGCATGATGGGAGGAAACGAGCAATTCGCCGCCAAACTGGACCAAAACTTTGAAGGTGGGCATTATGCACATAACAACGAGCCAGGGCATCATTATGCTTATCTGTATAATTATTGCGGACAGCCCTGGAAAACACAGGAACTGGTTAGAAAACATACCCGGGAAAACTATTTGAATCAGCCTCAAGGCATAAATGGTAATGATGACTGCGGACAAATGTCGGCTTGGTATATTTTTAGTGTAATGGGCTTTTATCCCGTAACTCCGGGGTCTGGTATTTATGCGCTTGGGGCTCCTCAGTTTCCCAGGCTGACGATGACTTTTAATATTGACAGCAGATTGCGTAAACTGGAAATTAAGGCAAATCACCTTTCCGAAGAAAATAAATACGTACAATCTGTTAGATTTAATGGAAAAGTATTAGCTACTCCTTTTATCAGTCATCAGGAACTTGCAGAGGGCGGGGAATTAGTGTTTACTATGACCAATAAACCACAACTTCATGAAAAATAATATCCGCTGGTTAATCTTAATAATGGTATTTGTCGCTACCGGTTTAAACTTCCTGGATAGGCAAGTGCTTTCCATTACGATCATAAAAATTCAGAAAGAATTTAACCTTGATGATGTTCAGTATGGGATGATCAATACCAGTTTTCTGATCAGCTATGCGCTTATGTTTACAATAGGTGGTAGGTTAACGGAACTGTTTGGTGGTAAAATAGGGCTTGGTTTTTCGGTCTTGATCTGGTCGGTAGCCAGTGCACTTCATGGAGTAATTGATAGCTTTTATCAATTACTGATCTTCAGGTTTCTGCTCGGGGTAGGCGAGGGTGGCTGCTTCCCGGCAGCAGCTAAAACTGTAAGTGAATTGTTTGAAAAGAAGGAACGCGCGTTTGCTAACGGTATAGCCATAGGCGGGTCAGCAATAGGTGCGGTGCTGGCCCCTCCGTTAACCATTCTCATCTCCAATTCTTTTGGTTGGCGATGGAGCTTCATCATACCAGGAGTAGTGGGTATCTTATGGGTAATCTGTTGGGTAATTATCCCATGGAAAAGTAGTAGAACGCCAGAAATTACTCCGGTTAAGAAAGAAAAGGCCATCTCCTTCCTGAAAATACTGAGTAATAAAACAGCGTTGGTGTTTTTACTGATCCGATTTTTACTTGACCCTGTTTTTTATTTCATCATGTTTTGGATTCCAAAATATCTCAACGAGCAACGAAATGTTTCCTTTGATGAGATTGGAAAGTTGTTATGGATTCCATTTTTAGCCCTCGGCATATCCAATATTTTAGGTGGTTGGATATCCGACAGGCTTACTAAAAATGGTATTTCGATTAACAGGGCACGTAAAATAGTGATGGGAATTGCAGCTACATTAACGCTTTCAGCTATTATGGTTCAAAGTGTATCTTCCGTTACACTTGCTATTACCTTAATGAGCTTATTGATGTTTGCGCATGGTTTCTGGATCACTAATTACATTACGGCTATATCGGATGTATTTGGTACCAATGGGACCTCAACTGTGGTGGGATTATCAGGCACAGCGGGAGCAATTTCGGGCTTACTGATCAATCCCCTGATCGGTTTGGTTGTACAACATTATTCCTACGATCCATTATGGATCATCTGTGGCCTGATGTACCCTCTGGCGTTTTTAATCCTTTTAAAATTTATACCCAAAATAAGTCCGCTTAAAGAAGAACTGGCGCTAAGCCATTAAAAACTAATAACAAGATATTAAACTTAAACCTATGAGTGAATTAAATGAAACCTTGCTTACGGAGCCGGATAAAAAGAACAAGCTACTTCCTGTAATTAAACGTCGTGTAGAGACCGTACCCAAAATCGGCGTTTTTGGAGTTGGTTATGTGAAATACTGGAGCCAGTTTGAGGGGCTTTATGAGCAGATCATGGCAAAACAGGAGGTGCTGATAGAAAAAGTGCAGAAGAATAAAGTAGAAGTGATTGACTTTGGTATGGTAGATGAGGTAAGTGGTGCTTATGAACTTTTGCCCAAACTAAAGGCGGCCAATTTAGATCTGATCTTTTGCGATATGCTTACCTATGCTACTTCAAGCACCTTTGGTGTGATCATTAAGAACATAGATGTGCCTGTGGTGCTGGTAGCTCTACAACCAGACAGCGCACTAGATTATAACAACGCTTCTACACATTTGCAGCTATATAATGATGATATATGTGCATTGCCGGAATTTGCAGGTGTAGCCGTAAGGATGGGGAAAAAGGTGCCGGATATGATTATCGGTACACTGCATAATGATCCGGAATCAGAACTAGAAATTGCTAAATATTGCAATATTGCAAGGGTATTACATGATTTGAAAACAGCGCGAATTGGTCACATAGGTCATCCTATAGAGGCTATGCTCGACATGCACTCAGATGCAACAATGCTTACTGCCCATTTTGGTTTGCACATTGTACAATGTGAAGCCAATGAAATTGTAAGTAAGTATGAAGAAACAGCTGTGGCCGACGTAGAACTGGAGAAAAAGCGGATACTTGACTTTTTTGATACACCCGATCCCGTATCGGATCCTATTTCGGAGAAATTAAAAGACGCAGACCTCGAGGTGGCCGCTCGTGTATCAGTAGCACTGGAGAAATTTGTGGAGACCAAAAAACTGGATGGACTGGCTTATTATTACGAAGGCGAGGATAACAGTACAACCAGACAGGTGATGACCAATTTAATTGTGGGTAATTCATTGCTAACTGGCGCGGGATTTCCGATGTGCGGAGAATCAGATCTTAAATGTTGCATTGCCATGTTCATCATGGACCGCTTGGGTATAGGAGGCAGCTTTGCCGAGTTCCATCCGGTAGATTTTAGTGAGAACTTTATTTTAGTTGGACACGATGGTCCACATAACATCACCATTGCACAAGGAAAACCAGTGTTACGCAGTTTAAAAAAGTATCATGGTAAACCCGGTTTTGGTGCTGGTGTTGAATTTAAAATTAAAGAAGGCCCAATTACCATGCTTTCCATTACGTCGACTTACGAAGGGAAGTTTAAATTTGTAATTGCTGAGGGAGAATCGGTTGAAGGACCTATTCCACCTACAGGAAATACAAATACAAGAGGCTTTTTTAAACCAGATGTACGTACCTTCCTTAAGAAATGGGTAAAAGAAGGACCTACTCATCATTTTGCATTGGGAGTTGGCCATCATGCCGAAACGATTAAGAAGATTGGAGAATATTTGAATATAGAAACAGTAATTGTTTAATGAATAGATTAGTCGGCTATTTTCTCCTTGCCATAACAGGCTCCCTTATGTATAGCTGTTACAGCATAAAACATAAGGGCTCGCCTATTCCTGCCAATACCCTAAAGGGCAAGTCGTTCCAAAATATTACGCTTGAAACATCCTTAAAGCCATTTAAGAAGAATGATAAGGCTTATATCAAAAGCGTGGCCAGGGAAATGTTCACACAATGGTCGTCTTTATTGAGGCATGCAGATACAGTCTGTATTATGCTCTGGACTTCCGACGGTTCCGAAATACTAAACTACAAGGGAAAACAAAATCAACCCTTAGAATGGGCTAAGTACATCGGTAATCCAAATACAAAACACGCGGTGGGTTCTGGTCCTAAGGAGCTCTCCTTACATGAGCGAGCTTATCTTTATATGGAGAACCCGCCCGACTTTACTTGTAATGACCTTAGATTAATCATTCACACGTTAAAAGAAGTGGGTGCTCAGGTAACAGGTAAGCCAATTAAGGTGGGGTCTACGTTTGATCCTGGGCCTGAATTTGCCCGCTCTGATTTTAAATACAAAAAACACCCTGAAATATTGCTTGGCAATGCGATGGGGACTAAATCTTTTGTCAATTGTTATTCAGTATTAAATGCAGACAAGGACTCCTACGCGGGCTTTCCTAAAGGTATTCCTGCAAATACGCCTTTCGGTAGATTTTTCGGTCGGCAGAGCTACCATTTTTTAAAAGATATGGGCTTTGATTATCTGTGGCTGAGCAATGGTTTTGGCTTCGGAATGGAAGCCTGGTCATCTAAAGGAGCAATATTTGACGGGAAAGAATTTGATGCGGGGAAACTGGCTGAGGTACAAGCTAAGAATCTGGAATTCTGGAAAATATTTCGCATGGAATGCCCTCGATTTCAAGTGCAGACCAGGGGGACAAATCTTTCAACGGGTACCGACCTGGCTAGGGACGGTGTAGACCTCAGGGGAATTTATAAGGGGGGCTTTAACCTGCTGCCGCCACCTAACTCTCCATGGGCAGCACTAGATGGCGATTTTGGTATGGAACTGGTCGGGTACATGTCGAGAATTTCCGAATTGCCAGATAATAGGTATTTGTTTCGATATTATACCCATGATCCCTGGTGGGTAAACAGTCCCTGGTTTGACAGGTATGGCGGTGAACCCCACGACATTTATATGCCCATGGCAGTTAGTCGGATTGATTCAAACGGTGGAGTAACTTTACCTACACAACTTAATTTCCTTTCCATAGATAACTCTTTCGGGAACATACCCGCACAGGTTCCTGATGAAGTGATTCCGCATATTCTTAAAGCGAGGTACGATGCACCAACTGTGGCAGGCCCATTTGTATGGGTATATCCATTTGATGAGTACCACGACTGGACTTATAAGCAAAAAGACAGGTTAAAGGAAGTGTATTTCGGGGATTGGTTTATTCGACAGGCTATTAACAACGGATTTCCCTTGAATACAGTGATTTCAACCAGATCCTTTAACCGTTTAATGAAAAGCAAACCAGGTTATTTTAAGGAGTCTGTGCTGCTTACAGTTGTTCCGGATGCAGGCTCTGTTTTGGAAAAGGAGTTGATTAGGTTTGTCGAAAATGGGGGTAAGGTAATGATATATGGTCCTGCGGATCATGCTAGCGAAAAGTTCCTGGACTTGCTTAATCTTAAAAATATTTCGCCACTAGAGGGTGAGTTTCAAATACAAACGGATTTGCAAGGCGATCAGCTAGAACAGCCATATCCGAAAAAAATGCTCCATCAAGCGCTGTTTTCCGCCGGTGGTATACGTACCCTGGTAAAAGATAAAAGTGAAAAAACGACACATGTGTTGATGACTGCAAAACAAGGGGAGGAGCAGAGAGCGGTTTTGTGGAGTAGAGCGAGACCCGAATGGAATGGCGGAAAGTTGGTTTATGTTCGTGGTACAAGTTCTAGCAGTGCTAAAAATGAAAAATTACTTACACCAGATAGCCCTTCTTTATGGGCCACAGGTCCTTTATATCTTCGATATGCCTTACAGGAGTTCGGTTATTATTTCCTGTTGGAAAAAGAAAGTCCAGCGATAAAAAGTCCAGTGCTTACGCTTTCAAGAAGCAATAATGGCTTTTACTTTTCTGGATATGTACCCGGTACAACGGCTAAACAGGTATTCAAATTTCCACAAGGTGCCCCTTTACTTACAGGCTTCGAAACGAAGCTAGAAAAAGGCTTTAGTACCTATAATTTACCAACCGCATGGCATAAAGAATGCCGGGTGTTTGTAGAACAAGAGGAAGGGATTGTATCTGTAAAGGAAACATATCCAGGAGATGCCACCGTAAGCAGGAGAATAGAGATCAAAGGATTGAAAAACGCTGTGATCAGGGTGTTCCCCGATGACGGCATCACGAAAGATAAATTAAAAGCTACCCCGGGTTCAGCTTATCCATGGCGGGGTGGGAAAATAGAGGTTCAGCAAGCTGAAGAAGAATTTGGAAACAGTTACCTGTTAAAGAATGTAACTGGAACACTGGTACTGGCCTGGTAAAATCTGAGAAAATCATATGAAAAAAATAAGTATATCCATATTAATACTGGTTTCGACAATTCAGATCTGTATCGCCCAGCTCGCTGATTCCTCAGCTTACCTTAGTGATATAAAAACTGAACTGAATAAGCAATGGCCGAAAAACAGAACCATTAACCTCGTCTTTCACGGACATTCGGTGCCTTCAGGTTATTGGTCTAATCATGAGGTACATACATTATCATCTTATCCTTACCTACTATTGCAACAATTGAAAGCATTGTATCCTTATGCAGTGATCAATGTGATTACCACTTCAATTGGTGGAGAAAATGCAATAAAGGGGGAGAGCCGCTTTACTCAGGATGTGCTGCCACATAAGCCAGATGTCCTGTTTATTGATTACGCACTGAATGACAGGGCTGCGGGACTTGAAAAAACAAAGGAAGCCTGGGAGAAAATGATTCAAAAAGCCCTGGAAGCACATGTTAAAGTAGTCCTGTTAACTCCCTCGCCCGATACAAGAGTTGATATTTTTGCGAAGGATAGCAAAAGCCTATCCGCACACGCCGATCAAATTAGGGCATTGGCCCAAAAATACCATGTAGGTTTGGCAGATCCGTTTAGCTTGTTTCAAGCCATACAAAAAAAAGGAAACCTGGCCGAATATATGTCGCAAGTAAACCACCCCAATCTGAAAGGCCATCAACTGATCAGCGGAGAACTGGTGAAATGGTTCAGGTAACACATACTAACGAAAAATCACTAATTTTAAGAAATTTTACCTTATGAAACCTAAGTTTATCACCATTAGTGAAGAGATTATTGAGAAAATTAAAGATGGAGAATTGCTACCCGGAGATAAGGTGCCTTCTGAAAATGAGTTGATCAATGATTATAAAATAAGTAATACTACAGCGAGAAAGTGTTTGCTGGAAATAGAGTCTAAAGGATATGCCAGGCGGATAAAGGGTAAGGGTACATTTGTGCTAAACCGAACTGTAGAACACCAGCTAGTACGTACATTAGGCTCTATCAATTCTACAAGACGTGGTTTTAATGAGGGCATAAAAGCGGAAGGATTCACACCCAAAAATATCATCATTGAAAAAACGATCTTAAATGAAGGAATCTCTTCCGAAATTGCAGGTAAGCACTACATTATTGACGGACCTGTGTTAAAGATTCGTCAGTTACGCTATGCAGACGATATTCTGATGAAAGACGAAACCAGGTATGTTTCATTGAAATTATGTCCGAGAATAGATAGACTTTCTACAGAGATTTCTTATTTCAAAACATACGAAGAGGAGTATAACCTAAAGATATCTGATATTAAACAAACACTGGGTGTAGATATTCTCGAAGCCTCATCTGCACAGAATAATTTTGAGGTAGACAAGCAAATCCCAGTTTTTATACTGGATAGTGCCGTGCTTTGCGATGCTGAAAAAGTCGTTGAAATTGAAAGATCTTTTTATCGAGGTGATAAATACAAATTCGCCATTGTAGCGAGCCCCGAGTACGATGTAAGTCCTACTTTTAATTTAAAAAAATAAGCGCCAGCTTATTTTTTTTTGCTTCACCCTTTTTTCTGCGAAACGACATCTATATATGTGAAGACAACCAAATATCTAATTTCGTATGAATCAAAAAAAATGTAGCTGGTATTCGCTTTCGCTTATTGTTCTTGCTTTGCTGACTAACCTACCTGTTCGGGCAAGTTTTATGCAACAGGAAATAATCAAAGGGAAAGTGACAGATGATAAAGGGGGCCCGATGCCTGGCGTAGGTGTTGTTGTAAAGGGTACCCAGAAAAGAACCCAGACTGATGGGAATGGAAATTTCTCTTTACAAATTGCAGATCGTAACGCCCTCATTCTTGTGTTTTCCTATGTTGGCTTTCAGACTCAAGAAGTATCTGTGACCACCCAGAGAGAATTAAAGATACAAATGAAAGCATCAACCAGTGTCCTGGATGAAATAGTAGTGGTAGGTTATGGAACCGTCACACGTAGGGATCTTACCGGAGCTGTTTCTTCTATCAGTGCAAATGATTTAAAGGATATTCCTATTTCTTCAGCGGCAGATGCGCTTGCTGGTCGCTTGGCCGGAGTACAGGTTACCTCATCAGAAGGTGCCCCAGGATCGGAAACCAATATTATTATCCGTGGAGGAGGGTCCATTACACAGGATAATGCGCCTTTATATGTTATTGATGGCATGCAGGTAGAAAGTGGTTTGACAGGGATTTCTCCTCAGGATATTGCATCTGTTGATGTTTTGAAAGATGCTGCAGCGACAGCCATTTATGGCGCAAGAGGAGCAAACGGAGTCATTGTTGTAACCACCAAAGGTGGAAAGGAGGGGAAAACCGTGGTTAGTGTGAACAGCTTTATGGGCATAAATAAGTTGTCGAATAAATTAGGGGTAATGAGCCCATATGATTTTGTAGAATACCAGTACGAGCGAAGCAGAGGAAATGTGAATGCAGAAACTAGCTTTGCCAGGAAATATGGATCTTATTTCGATACACTTGCGGTTTACAAAAATACCCCGGCGATAGATTGGGAACAGGAAATGTTTGGTAGAAATGCTTTAATGCAAACTCATAATTTTGGCATCTCAGGTGGCAGCAAGTCAACGACTTTTAACATAAGCCTTACCAAAAATATACAGGACGGTATTATGTTAAACTCTGATTTTGACCGGAATATAGCCAACTTGAAATTTGACCACGTTGCAAGCAATAAATTCAAAACTGGCGCTACCGTAAGGTTTATTTCGCAAGAGGTTATGGGAGCTGGTACCAGTGCCGCCGGACAAACACAAACCTCAAGACTAAGGCAGACTATCAAATACAAACCTTTTATCACCAATGTGAATCTTGGAATTGAAGACTTTGATCAGGCCTATTACAACGAAACAAATGCAGTAGGAAATGGTGTGTTTATCATTAATCCTATTGCATTGAATAAGGCAGAGTATAGAAGCAATGGAAGTAAGGGAATAAATCTTGCTGGCTATGTAAATTATAATTTTACAAGGTATTTATCTTTCCGAACAACTGCAGGTTATGATTACAGTAGTGCTCAGGTGGATTCATTTGACGATATTAATACTCCGGGATCTATATTTTATGGCTTAGGACTTCCAGTAGCAGGAGTAATCAATACACAGAAAAGCGTATTGAATGTTTCAAATGTGCTGAACTTCTCAAATTCGACATTCAATACTTTATTTAGCAGAAATAATGTCTTCACTTTTTTACTGGGACAGGAGATTTATGAGACAGATATTCGTCAGAACAATTCACAGTTAAATGGCTTTCCCTCAGGTATTACGGCTGATAAGGCGCTTGGTCAATTGAATTTAGGTACCATGCGTACCGGTTTTCCAACCTCTTTGATTTTAGAAAGTAAAATTTTGTCATTCTTTTCAAGAGCCACTTATTCCCACAAGGGTAAATATCTAGCTGCGTTTTCTCTTAGAACAGATGGCTCTACAAAATTTGCGCCTGATAAACGTTGGGGCTATTTTCCTGCAGCATCACTGGCCTGGAGAATCTCGCAGGAAAAATTCATGAAGCCGATTAATTTTATATCAGATATGAAACTCAGGCTGAGCTGGGGGCAGGCCGGGAATAATCGGATTGATGATTATCTTTATTTATCCGCATTTCAAACCAATTTATTCCCATATGGCCTGAATGAGGTGATGCAACCAGGTTATACCGTTACTAAACTGGCCAATCCTAATTTAAAATGGGAAAAAACAATTTCAAGAAACATAGGTCTGGATCTGGGAATATTAAAGAATAAACTGTTGTTTACTTTTAATGCTTACCAAAATGATGTTAAAGACCTGCTAATCCCGGTTCCAATTCCTTCAACTTCCGGTTATGCCGCCCAACTGCAAAATGTAGGTTCAACGAGAAATAAGGGAATTGAATTTCAACTGGATGCTGCTATTCTCAGTAAGAAAGATTTTACCTGGAAAACCAATTTTAACATCTCTTATAACGAGAACAAGATTCTTTCACTTTCTACCTATCAAAAAGAATATTTGCAAGGTTCGGGTTGGGGGATTTCCGGACAGCCTGATTACGCGGTTAGCGTTGGCCAGGCGGTGGGTGCCATGTATGGCTTTGTCACCGACGGTTATTACAAAACGGAGGATTTTAACTATGATCCGGCAACTAAAATCTATTCACTTAAAAGTGGTATCCCGGATGGTTTGGATGCTGCGGGGGTCTCTCAACCCGGCAGTATCAAATTTAAGGACATCAATGGCGATGGGGTTGTAAACCAGAATGACAGGAAGATCATAGGCAATGCCAATCCTAAACTTTCTGGGGGAATTAACCAACAGTTCAGGTATAAGCAATTTGATCTAAGCATATTCGCGAATTTTGTGATCGGAAATGACATTATGAATGCCAATAAGATTGAATTTACCAATGGATTTGTAACCGACAACAATATGCTGTCCATTATGAGTAACCGCTGGAAAACCATTGATAATCTTGGTAACCTTGTTCAAACAACAGCAACTGTTGGTGGAAAGCAGGTCGCTATAGGTGAAGCTCCTGAAATATTGAATGATATTAATAAAGGGGCTAATATCTGGCAACCTTTAAAGGGCACGGGAGCTTATACTTTACATTCCTGGGCTGTAGAAGATGGATCATTTTTACGCATCAATAACATTACTTTAGGTTATACTTTTTCACCGGGCTTACTGGCTAAAATAAAAGTAAAATCTTTAAGACTATACGGTACGGTAAATAATATTGCAGTCATTACGAATTATAGTGGATATGATCCTGAAGTGAATGCGATAAGAAATTCGCCGGTTACAAGAGGGGTAGATTACTCAGCTTATCCTAGAAGCAAAGCTTACATATTCGGACTTAACCTTACACTTTAATTAAATTCATAGCATTATGAAATTACAATACTACACCCGTTCAATTGTGCTTATGCTAATGGTTGCATCTGTATTGATTCTACCATCATGTAAACGCTACCTGGATATTGAACCACAATCATTTTTTGATGAAGCTTATACCTTCAGTACGGTAACTACGGCTACCAGTGCGGTAATGGGCGTTTATGGAAGACTTACAGGAGAATCTGCCTATGGCTCCCGATTATCCTTAATTTATCCAGTTGATGCGGATGATTTCCTTGCCTTCGGGAATACTTCATCAGGTGGTGGAGATAACGGAGCTAAAGCAATTGCCAGGTATAATGCAGCACCAGAAAATATTCAGTTGGAAAGACCATTTAACCAGCTTTTTAGCGGCATTGAAAGCGCTAATATCTGCATTAAGAACATTCCGAAAATGGACCTGTATACCAATGGTACGGCCGCTGACATCAGATCATTAAAGCGATTACACGGTGAAGTCCTGACTTTAAGAGCACAGTTTTATTTTGAACTCATCAGAGTTTGGGGAGATGTTCCAGCACAATTTGAACCTTCGGCAGATCAGACAGACCTATTTAAAACAAAGACAGATCGTGACAGTATCTATAACCGGATACTAGACGATCTTAAAATTGCAGAAGAGCTGGTCCCATGGAGGAAGGAATCGGGGATTGCTATAGATGAGCGGATCACTAAAGGAGCAGTAAAGGCTATCCGTGCGAAGATTGCACTATTTTGTGGAGGCTATTCGCTAAGAAGGAATTCAGGTATAATGGAACGGAGGGCCGATTACCTCGAATATTATAAAATAGCGAGGGACGAATGTAAGGACATCATTGATTCGAAACAACATGCGCTTAACCCAAGCTTTGAAGCTGTTTTTAAGGATAATATAGATGCACATAAAATAGAAACTAACGGAGAAGTAATTTTTGAAGTTGCACTGGCGGGAGGCCTGAACACAACAGATGGAAGGTTAGGTAATTCTGACGGGCCTAACGTTGGTGCCAATGCAGGCGGGGGCGGGGTAAGGGTTTTGCCAACTTACTATTACTCCTTTGATGTGCTGGACTCAAGAATGCCCGTAACCATCGCCGATTATACCATTAACCCAAGTAACAATAAACTTGGGGCGGTATTGCCGGCTGCGGCTTCTGGTAAATTCAGAAGAGACTGGATTTCGAATCCTGTAGTGGATTTGAAGTCTACAGCTTCTTATTATGGTGTAAACTGGCCGATAATCCGTTACACGGATGTATTACTCATGTTTGCTGAGGCAGATAATGAAATTAATTCAGGGCCAGGGACCGATGCCATTAGCGCTGTGAATAGCGTTCGTCAGAGAGCCTGGGCTAGGGGGATCAAAACTATAAATGTAGTGAATGGCGGGACCGGCTACACAGCTATCCCGGCGGTAACGATTACCGGGACAGGAACTGGGGCTGCTGCTGTGGCCAGTGTCTCTGGAGGGAAAGTTGTAAAAATCACCGTCATCAGCGCTGGTGACAATTATACAGCAGCTCCGGTTATTTCTTTTACTGGAGGAAATGGAACCTTAGCCACGGCTACCGCTACAATTTTGACAAATAAAGCTGAAGCGAATCTAACGCCACAACAGACCGCCGATAAGGATGCCTTCTTTAATGCGATCGTAAATGAAAGGTGGTTTGAATTCGGGGGAGAAGGGATTCGCAAGTATGATCTAATCAGATGGAACCTTTTGGATCAGAAAATCACAGAAACGAGAGCGAATCTTACCAAGATGCTGAATAAACAAGCCCCATATCAAAATCTGCCTCAGGTGAGGTTTTACAGAAACACTTCCCCAACACTAATCTGGCAAAACTCTATGTACGAGCCTGCTCCGGCTGCTGCGTTAACTGGTTATACTTCTGTAAGCTGGATCGCAGCCCTTTCCGCATTGTATGTTACGAATGTAGCGGAACTTTATCGCCCTAACCATGGTGAGCTTTTGCCTTTGCCGAGAGCAGTGATTGATGCCAATCCTAAGTTAAAGCAGGATTACGGTTATTAGTGTTTTTTGAGAAAGAATTCTAAGTGCATAATTTGATTGAAAAATTATGCACTTAGAAATAAAATTTGTATTATAGTATTGTAATTGTAACCGAATATAAACCCCGTAAACGATGTCGCTAGTCTAGTTTTTATAGAACTTAATACAGTATGTAGCAGGATCATACACCAAAATGTACGGTCTTTTTTAATGTTAAAATCAACTTAGTGCGTTAAGATTGTTTTAAAACGTTAAAGTTGCGTTCATATTGAATCTTTGAGTTGTAAAATCCGGCGGCAATGTTTACTTGATAAGCCAAATGATATGAGAATAAATGACGACTTAATCTTATTGCTGTTAAAAGACGGTAATAAAAATGCATACGAGCATTTGTTTCAGAAGTATTATCATACACTCAGATCTCAGGCCTGTATGCTCCTTAAGGATAGTATGGAAGCTGAAGACCAGGTTCAGGATCTGTTTATAGAAATAATGGATAAAAAACTGGCTGATAAAATCAATTCAAATTTAGGTGCTTACCTTAAAACCTGCTTGTATCATAAATGCCTTGTGGTATTAAATAAAAAAAAGAGAAGGCAGTACCAGATTGAACAGTATAAGTTAGGCTGTGATGATCTGGTTTATAATGATCAGCTTGAGCACCGTGAATCGGAGCGCTCAGTGTATCAGTTGCTCAGAAACCTTTCTGTCCAAAGATTAAATGTATGTAAGTTGGTTTATCTGGAGAAAAAGAAATATAAGGATGCTGCTGTAGAAATGGGAATTACCATAAACTCCGTTAAAACACATCTCAGATTGGCCAATAAAGCTTTAAGAGAGGAGCTTGTAGGATCCAAATCCTATGTGATGAACGTATTGTATGCTTAAATTTTTGTCTTTTTTTACTTAGTGCGTTAAGATGCTAACAATCTACTTTGTAGCTAAATCTAAACTGATAAAGAAATTGGTTCCTTTATTCAATTCGCTTTCAAGCCAGATTTTTCCATTCTGTAGTTCAACATAGGTTTTAGTTAGTTTTAATCCTAAGCCAACACCTTTTTCTTTATTGGTTCCATAAGTAGCATTACTCTTTAGAGAAAATATGAATGGCAGTTGATCCTCCGAAATGCCAATGCCATCATCCTTTATGGATAGGATGCATTGGCCATTCAGACTAGATGTGCTGAGTATCACTGTTCCACCTGGTAAAGAAAATTTTATGGCATTATTTAATAAATTCCTGACAATGAGCTGCAACATATCAGGATCTGCAATTACCTTAAGGTTCTCATCTGCCAAAAAAATTAGGTTGATATCCTTCTCCTGTGCTATGCTTTTTTGCAAGCTGACCGTATGTTTTAAGGTCTCATAAATAGATATTGAACTTAGATTTACCTTAATTTCGTCCATTTGATCTTTGGCCCATGACAATATATTCTGAAGCATTTCGGAGGTTTGCCTGGTAGAGGATAGCAGTTGCTTTTCGATTTCCATTTTTTCTTCACCGCTGATATCGATTTCATTCAGCAGAGAAAGGTGGCTCTCTATAGATGATAGTGGCGAATTGAGGTCATGGGCAACAATTGAAAATAATTTGTTTTTGGTTTGGTTGCTGTTTTCTAAAGCAATGAGGCGTTTTTTTGCCAGTTCTTTCTCCCGATTGTAGTTTTTTTTAATATAAATGGTAATGATGGACATTAGAATGACCACTTCAAAAAATGTTTGTGCGGTATCTATAAGCTTATGTTGCTTATCAACATAAATTGTTTTTACCATTTCAGGATGCAAATATTCTATGGTTAAAAGGATGGCCAGGAAAATGATGTTTAATGGTATCCATATCCAGAATTGTTTTTTTGGAGTTACTATACTGAGGATGAAGATGATGACGATAAAGGTAAAGAGGTTAACCCCATTGGATCCATCTGCCGCAAAATAAGTTCCTCCGCAAAGTAGGTTAAACGTGATGGCAAATATTCCAATAGCGATGTTTAATTTACCCTTATATCGCGACAAATAATAGCCAAATAACAAAACGGCAATTAAAGGGAACATTAGATAGCCGTATAAATCTAAGCCAAGCGCAAAATTTATGATGGCATTTATGGATGCTACAATAGTTGCAAAAATACTGACGGAGTTAAAAATGCGGGATTCTATGGAATAACGCAATTCATCTCCAATTAATGCAGACCAATGTTTTTTTATCTGGTTAGGGAACTTCAATTTCAGTGGCGCTAAGTTCAAATATAGAAAATAAATTGGCGATCGGGAATTGTGTACAGGAAAATGGATGTAGAAGTATGGTAATCTTCGCAAAACAAAAAAGCCTGAAATCGAAAGATCTCAGGCTTTTTTTGTAGGTTTTGATACCTTAGCGGAGAGTGGGGGATTCGAACCCGCGGACCCTTTGACAAGTCAACAGTTTTCAAGACTGCCGCAATCGACCACTCTGCCAACTCTCCGGCGCAAAAGTACAAATCTATAATGGTTCTGCAAATTTTGATTTGAAATTAACCATATCTGTACTGATTCTCAGAGAGAATAATTGTTTTGTAGGCCGGATTTCTATTGATTTCTTTCCAATACCCCAGACTTTATAGGCTGTTGACGGGCATCTTTTAGCTTGTTTTCTTGATACGGTTCCGCAAAACGGAGATGAAACTCTTGTTTTGAATCATGATAGGAGGTAATCATTCCCATTTTTTTTCCCGACCAAATGTAATACCATGCAAGGTCAACCTGATGTGTTAAAAATCCAGTTCTGGCACTTTTTGGATACAAGTGATGGTTGTTGTGCCATTCGCCCGCAACAATACCAGGCCATAGCTGGTTGATAGACATATCATTTGTATTGAAGTCTGTTCCTTCTCTTCTTTTGTCTTCACCTTTTCCATGACCTTCATAATTGAAAGTACGTACACCAACGGCCCAAAAAGCTGCAGCACCAAATACGGTACAAGCCATGGCATGTCCGCCAATTAGGAAGAAGATGAGGTACCAGAAAGCCCAGTTCAGTAAACATAGAGCAATCGCTACCATAGGGTTGGTTACAGAGCCCCATTTAAGGTATTCAGTAAAAGTATTTGCATGTACTCCAGTATGACGCATCAATTTAACCGTACTGTTATAATCTTTTTCAGAAAGATCTTTTGCTATAGGTTGATGATTTGCATCTGCTAAGAAGCAATACAAGAAGCCACCAGAAGCATTGTATGGGTCGCCTGGTTGATCTGACTTGGCATGATGCACATGGTGTGAAACCACGTAGATTTCCTCAGGGATCATACTGATGGTTAGATTCTGGGTAATAAATTTCCAGAACTTATTCTTAAAAGTGTAGGCCTGATGCGTACAATAACGGTGGTGCCATATCGTTCCGTGTGTTCCCATTAAAATCATGCTATAAACAAAGAAGACAAGCAGGAGTGTTAGACTGAAAAACTTAAACAGGAATAATAAAAATAAGGGGATTAGAATTAACACCCTTACCCAGCTAAAAAACGGCAACCAGTTTTTCTTACATCGGAATACATTTAATCGCTTAAAGAATTCTTTAAAAAGTTGTTTTGGAGATGGCTTACTCAGCGTTCCCTCACTATTGATCCAACCATAAGATGGCGGATCAAGTACTCTATCCAAATAGGCCATGAATTAAAATTTTGCTGAAAGATACAATCCAAATTTGACATAAATATGATTATTTACCAGTAAAATTTGTAATTCGTCGTTTAAACCCTATTTGCCCGAAATTGCTTCAGTATACAATTGCCTTTACTGCTGAAAATTCTTGAATCCATATTTTTCGTAAATTAATTGTTTTTTATCAGGGATAAAATCATGAAATTGTGCAATATCTAATTAAAAAAAAAGCTATTTAATCAGTTATCTTAACATAAAAGAAGCATGAATAACAGGTTTGATAAACAGCGGGAATTAGCAGATGAGCTTATCCAGATCATACCGTTAAAGGCGGAGCATTTTGAATCTTTATATCAAGTTGCTTCAGATCCATTAATTTGGGAGCAACATCCCAACAGTGACCGCTATCGTCGGGATGTGTTCGAAAGCTTCTTTGAGGGAGCATTAGCGTCCCAAGGTGCTTATCTGATATTGTCCAAAGAGACTGGTGAGGTTATTGGAAGTTCGAGGTATTATGATTTAGAGGAAGCGCAGGTTGCTATTGGTTTCACCTTTATTGGCAGAGCATTTTGGGGTGGAATGTATAACTCCGCCTTAAAAAAGCTAATGATCACTCATGCCTTTGGATATCTAGACGCCGTTATTTTTCATGTAGGAAGTCAAAATTTACGTTCCCAAAAGGCTGTAGCAAAACTTGGCGCCAAAAAGATTGCTGAACAAGAAGTTTCACCTGTCAAATTAAATTATATCTATCAGCTTACTAAACCAGATTGGATTTCGCGGTAAACTCTCTGCTATTTCATGGTTTCACTGTCAATCATTTTCACCTGCTTGCCCATCTTTTTTTGAATAACCTCGAAATGATGTAATTCATTTTGGCTAACTAATGAAATTGCGTCGCCTGCGTTTTCTGCACGACCAGTTCTACCAATCCGGTGTACATAATCTTTAGGTGATCGTGGTAATTCGTAGTTAATCACAAAAGGAAGGAAGTTAATGTCAATTCCTCTTGCCATTAAATCTGTGGCCACCAATACCCTAAGCTTGCCTGATTTAAAAAGATATAAAGATTCAGTTCTGGAACCCTGACTTTTCTTACTGTGAATGGCTTTGGCATCAATGTTATTTTTGCGAAGCTTGTTCACCACAGCATCAGCCTGGTGAGTAGAAGAAGTAAATACCAGTACTTGTTTCATCTCATGGTGATTGATCAGATAGCGCAAGAAAGGGCCTTTCTTTTCATCCGAAACAATATAGGCGAGCTGATTTATCGTGTCTAGTGTATCTTCCCCAGCTTCTATTTTAATCACTACCGGATCATGAAGCAAGATTTGGTTAATGTTTTCAATATCAGGACTCAAAGTGGCAGAGAATAGTAGATTTTGACGCTTTTTAGGTAACAACGCAAGAATTTTGTTCAGCTCTTCTTTAAAGCCTAGATTAAGCATTTTATCAGCTTCATCTAAAACCAATGTTTCGATGGTAGATAAATGTACTGCGTTAGACTCTATTAATTCCAATAACCTTCCTGGTGTAGCAACAAGCACATTTACACCTTGCATAGCCATCATTTGCGGGTTAATGGAAACACCACCGTATACTGCTAGTGTTTTGATGGGCTGAGGCAGTGCTTTGCTAAAAGTTTGGAATACATTTTTTACCTGTTCCGCCAGTTCTCGTGTAGGTACTAAAACCAATGCATTGGCATGGCGATTTTTTACACCTGCAGTTTGCTGTAAATTCATTAAAAGCGGCAAAACATAACCAGCAGTTTTCCCAGACCCAGTTTTAGCAATACCTAAGACGTCTTTTTTATCTAGTATAGCTGGTATAGCTGCTTTTTGAATAGGGGTAGGTATGGTGAAATTCTGATTTGTCAGTGCTTTTAATAAAGCAGGTGATAAACCTAAGGACGAAAAAGGCATGTTGTTAAGTATTTGCGGTAAAATTAAGCAAAAAATGTTCGCTTATGTCAAGAAACTATTTATCCCTTTGTTTGTCTTGTTAAGGAATACTGTTATTGGGATGAAAAGAAAGCGGATAAAAAGGTTCATTGAAAAAAGAATGAAGTGTATTGAAAAATATGCTATCCTCATTATGTATAGTGGGGATAAAGAGGTTATACACCAGTTACGGATTCAATTCAAGAAACTAAGAGCTTTTGTACGTTTGGTTAGATTGGGATCTTCAGCTAAAAAGAAGTTGAAAGTACCTTCAAAATTAAAGAAGATTTATCAGTATTCAGGTAGCGTTCGTGATTTGCAAATATATTACGATCACATCATTCCTTTTTATAAGAAAAAAGATGGCTATACATACCAGGTATTACGGCAAATAGCCGAGGCAAAAAGTATTCTACTTATTGCTTTGAAGCAGTTTCGATTTCATCGGATACTTAAGCATATGACAAAGCGTGCCCCTGATCGGCTATCAAAAAAAAGAATAGATAGATTTATCCATCAAAAGTCGGGGGCTATCGACCGATTGATTGGAACAAAGGTTCAGGATACTCAGCTGCATGCATTAAAAAAACACTTGAAAGATGTATCGTATAGCTTGAAAATATTTCACATCCCCCTTCAAAACTATTTTCCTATTGCTGGTAAAGCGAATATTGCTGAATTAAATCAGTTCAGTGATATTTTGAATGATTATCTGGATTGTGTGGTTGGTATAAACTTATTAAGCACTGCCTTGGCAGGTAAGTTATCAGCGCGTGATAGGGGCGTTATGAAGGGAATTAAAAAAAGCTGGAGAAGTAAAAAGGCTAAGGGGCTGGTTCTAGTTAAAGACAATTTGCTTCCTACCTCATTAAGGGACATTGGCACTGGGGTCAAAAAAAAGCGGAAATAGTCAATCCAACTATTTCCGCTCATCTAAATTAACGCTCTCACATATAAAGACGTTAATTGGGAAAGTATATTGTGTTCCCTCAAAAAAAAATAATATTGATTTGTCACTGACATAGGGTTGTCAGTGGCTATGGTTTGTTTTGAGTAAAATAAAAAAAATGGAAAAGCTTGATTTAACAAAAAAGTACAAGACCTATTATTCCGCAAAGGAGAAACCTGAGTTGGTAACAATCGAAGAGGCATTTTTTTTATCAATTACGGGAAAGGGAGATCCTTCAGGAACAATGTTCGCTGAAAAGATCTCAGCGCTTTATGCAACTGCTTACACCCTAAAATTTGCATGTAAGGCAATGGGGAAGGATTTTGTTGTTGCCAAACTGGAAGGTTTATGGAGTTTTGATGAAAAAGAATTTGGAGAATACGGAATGTCTGAGGCTCCATTAAAGGTGCCAAGAAGTGAATGGAACTATAGAATGATGATTCGTTTGCCGGACTATGTAAATCAGAGCCAGATAAACCAGGCTATTGAAACTGTGATTCAAAAAAAAGCGCTTCAATATGTTGAGGATGTTGAAGGTTATTTAATGAATGAAGGAACAGTTGTACAAATGTTGCATGTTGGCCCCTTTGATCAGGAACCTGTTACGTTGGAGAAAATGAAGCAATTTATGGAGGCTAAAGACCTTAAACGAAATGGTCTGCACCACGAAATTTATCTGTCTGACTTGAATAGGACTGCACCC
Source organism: Pedobacter sp. ok626 (assembly GCF_900100435.1). GTDB lineage: Bacteria > Bacteroidota > Bacteroidia > Sphingobacteriales > Sphingobacteriaceae > Pedobacter. Next base: position 343,960 of record NZ_FNEX01000006.1, read on the forward strand.
GAGAAATTGAAAACTATACTTCGAGAACCCTGTTGCTGAAATCTAAATAAACTGAAATGATCTCATTGCCATTAAGCCGGCGTTTTTTTGTTATTTTCAACCCATGGAAAATTCAATGGAAGACTTAATGTATCCGAATGGCCGTTTTGTACCTGCGGTTCAGTATAGTCCGAATAATATTGGCTCCTGGATTGGTGGCATTAGATCGGCACCGATGTTGTTCGATTATTGCATTGAAAATCTAGATGAAGCACAGTTAAATACATCCTACCGTCCGGGTGGTTGGAGCATTATACAGGTGGTGCATCATGTTGCAGATAGTCACATGAATGCTTACATCCGATTAAAGCTAGCACTGACAGAAGAGAAGCCGATGGTTAGTCCGTACGATGAAAATCTTTGGGCCGAACTGCCGGATGTAAAAATTGTCCCAGTCAATGTATCCATTACTTTGTTGCACGCATTGCATAGCAGATGGGCTACGTTGCTGGATAATTTAAAAGACGAGGATTGGACAAGAACCTATTATCATCCGGGAAATAAAGAATACATGCCGATTTGGCAAATGACCAATCAATACAGCTGGCATGGTGCGCATCATGCCGAACAGATCATTTCATTGCGTAAGAGAATGGGTTGGTGATTAGCGGACATTCCTGAAATATGCTACCTTTAATTTCATCTCTACAACTACTGGGCTCACCATGGAAGAAATAGTGTCATTATAGGTTCGCAACTTTTTATTTTAAAAGGTGGGAAGAAAATTATCTAAAAGAATTATCTTGTACAGATGAAAAAACAGCTTCTCTTCCTCATACTTTCAATTCTAAGTTCCGCTCTACAGGCAAAAATTAGACTTCCAAATATTGTTGGTAGCAATATGGTATTGCAGCAGAAATCGAATACTAGAGTATGGGGCTGGGCATCACCAGGTGAAAAGATAAAGATTAAGACTTCCTGGGATAATAAAACGGTGGATGCAAAAGCAGATGGCAATGCAAACTGGCAAGTCAATATTCAAACACCACAGGCTGGCGGTCCTTATACCATAACCTTACAAGGGCAGAATACAATTGTACTAGATAATATTTTAATCGGAGAAGTGTGGGTATGTAGTGGACAGTCGAATATGGAATGGAGTTTTAACAATGGTGTTACCAGTATTAGAGACGAATTTAAAGACCTGAGTAACCTAAAAATCAGGTTATTCCATGTTCCTAAAACCACATCAAAAACACCTCAGGATAATGTTGATGGCAGTTGGGCCGTTTGTGATAGCAATAATCTAAAGGCATTTAGTGCAGTAGGCTATTACTTCGGTAAAAACCTTAGTCGGGCGCTGGATGTACCTGTTGGATTAATTAGTAGCAATTGGGGTGGTACACCTGCCGAAGCCTGGACTCCTGAAAGTAGGGTAGAAGATGAGCCTGTATTAAAAGAAGCAGCCCTAAAAAATAAACCTAAAGCAAGCTGGCCTGTTACTCCGGGATATGCTTACAATGCGATGATTGCGCCGCTGGTAAATTACCAGATCGCAGGTACAATCTGGTATCAGGGAGAAAGTAACACTGAAACCGCATCAACTTATACTGAGTTGATCAATACCATGATCGATTCATGGCGCAAGGCATGGAATAAAGACTTCCCATTCTATTATGTGCAAATAGCTCCATATAAATATGGTAGTAGCAATATAGGTGCTTTATTAAGGGAAGCTCAGATCAGAAATTTAGCTACAAAAAATACGGGAATGGTTGTGGTTTCTGATTTAGTAAATGATACTTTAAATATTCATCCCGTCAATAAAAGTGATGTAGGCATACGCCTGGCAAATCTGGCAATAGCCGAAACATATGGGTTAAATAAGGATGCATCCTATAAAAATCCGCTATTTAAATCTATTAGAATAAATGGAAGCACTGCTACAATTGATTTTTACAACGCGGAAACGGGTTTACAGATTAAAGGCAATGCCGCTAAAGAGATCTTTATTGCAGGTGCCGATCAGGTATTTTACCCTGCATCAGTCAAAATAAAAGGAAATGGAATTGTGGTTTCAAGTAAGCAGGTTAAAACACCTTTAGCTGTACGCTATCAATTCAGCAATGCCGGTATTGGCAATTTGGCTAGTAAGGCGGGTATGCCTGTAGTTCCTTTTAGGACAGATAATTGGACATTAAGTACTGATAAGCTGAAATAAGAATATTATGGGTTAACCGCTAGCATTTTTGCAAGGCTAGTTTTTTTAGTTGACCAAAAAATTGCCTGCCAATCGGTATTTCGATTTTACCAATCTCTACATCATGGTTGGTAAAAGCAGTAATTCTGTGCGTAGGAACGATAAAGGATCTGTGAATCCTTAGGAATTGATGTGGGGGCAACATAGATTGCACTGAGATGAGCGATTGTTTAACTAGTAAAGGCGTATCCAGATCCCGGTATATTTTGATGTGGTCTTTAACACTTTCTATATAGAGAATGTTTTCGAGAAGGATTTTAACCATTTTTCTATTGACGCTGAAGTAAAGGTGACCATATCTGGAGTGATCGCTTTGTCTTTCTCCAATTTGGTTATCCATATTGATCACCTTGTTAACAGCTTTTAGAAACCGTTCCAGGCTCAAAGGCTTTAACAAGTAATCTATAGCGTTTAATTCAAAAGCCTCAACCGCAAATTCCGGATATGAGGTGATAAAGATAACCTTAGGGGGCTGAGCTAAAGTTCTGATAAAGCTTGTCCCTAACAGCTCGGGCATCTTTATATCCAGAAAGATCAGATCAATTCTTTCTGTCTTTATAAATTCAATAGCTTTAAAAGCATTGTTGCAGGTGGCTACAACTTCAAGTTGTTCAACCATTTTACTATACTTTTCAACGATCTTTAAGGAAAGTTGTTCGTCATCTACAATTAAGCATTTCCAAATCATATTCTTAGCACTAGATATTGCTGTTCTAAAACGCAGAAGATCTTTTATTGTTCATAATTAATCGTATGAATGGTATGTTTCTGTGTGCCAAACACCTATATCTGATTATAAAGCGGTTCATGAGCTTATATCCGTTGTATGAATTCGTTCAATAGGAGTGTAGCTTGCTATTGATTTCTCGGATTGCAAGACTGTTTACATTTGATGTGATTTAAATTTTAAGATGATGAAAAAACGGATGTTTTTTGTATTATTCTGTGGATTGATATCCCTTCTAGGAATGAATAGCACATCTGCACAGATAAAACTTAGTGAAGTAACAATTCGAGGTACAGCAAGTAGGACGGTTGTTAATAATGAGGTTTCGAAATCATTTAACCAGTTGTTTAAGGATGCTGTAGCTCCTCAATGGTACGAAGTGAATAAGCGGTATGTAGTTAATTTTATCATGAATGACAAAAAAAACAGGGCCGTATTCACCAAGGGTGGTTCCTTAGTGTATCATTTGATTTATGCTGCAGAAAATGAAGTTCCTGAAGATGTTAAGTCTATTGTGAAAGGTAAATATCCAGACCACAACATCACCTTTTCAGTTCAAGTTGAGCAGAATGATCAAAAGGTTTGGTTTATAAATGTGGAAAATGCGAGCAAGATACTCATTCTTAGGGTTAACGCAGATGACTTGACCCTTATGGATACGATTGACAAAGCATAAGGGACAAAAAAAGAACTAAACATCACAATCGATGCTTAGTTCTTTTTTTGAAGTATTTCTTAGCGCCTAGCTAAAATGAATTTAGAAAGCATAGCGTAAGGTAACACCGTAAGTTCTTGGATCACCTAGTACACCCGCATACAAGCCCGAGTTACCGGCAGCAGCTTGCAATTGCTCATAGTACTTCGTATTTCCCAGGTTTCTGCTCCAGGCAAAAACTGAGAATTTATCTGACTTAAATCCTATTCTTGCGTTCAATAGCGCATAACCATCCACATTTAACACTTTTGAAGGAGTTGGATTTGAAGAGTATTCTGAGCGGTAGCTGGCATCACCAGCAATAAAATATCTACCATTTTGGGTAGCCAAACCACCGGCAACGCTAAATTCTGCACCGCCCGAAACATTCCATTTAGATATACCTGGTATTCTGCCACCGGAAGCATCTTTAAATGCTACCTGGGTAGCAACGTTGTTAACGAGTTCCGTATGGCCGGTTTCTTCTAAAGGTAGGGGAGCATTGGTGAATTTTACATATTTGCCATCAAGATAAGCTACGGCGGCATTTAAAGTTAAGAACTTCTCCAACTGATAACTTCCATCAACTTCCAGACCTTTTACGTTAACTTTCTCAGCATTGGCAAGGTAACCTCTGTTTACGCCTAACTGTGGAGATTGAACATTGGTTTGGTAATCTTTAATATCCGTATTAAAACCAGTTACGTTTAGCAAAAAGCCTTTAAGCGGTTTTGTTTTAACACCTAACTCATAATGTTGAACGTATTCAGGTTTCACTACAGCCAAAGACAAGTCAGCCTCGCCAGTAGAAGTAGTTGGTAAACCACCAACGTTAACACCAACTGGTTTATAAGCAGTAGAATAATTTCCGTAAACGTTTAGCTTAGTAGTAGGGCGATAAGATAACGTAAGGTTACCAGACAGATTGTTGTTGTTTGTACTTGTAGCGAATTGCTGATTGCTATAAACAGCGGCTTTAAGCGCAAGTAAAGCTGCGTCTGTAGTTTGCAGACCTCCGTAAGTTACCCTGTCGTAGTCAACATCTTTCTTGTCATAGGTGAACCTTAAACCTGGTAATACGTGTAGGTGCTCGATAAACTCCCAGTCAGCCTGAGCAAAAACGGCAGCACTCAATGATTTAATGGTTGAATTGGTTTTTATACCAAAGCCATCTAACAGACCAGGGGTTGAATATAATGCTTGAGCACCAGTAGCTGATGTTTGTACAAATCTCCACTGATCTTTACCCACTTCTTCAGTCTGAGCTAGTCCTTTTAAATTTTGAGCAAGTGCAAATACACCAATTACGCCACTTACTTTCTCCGTAAGATTACCTGCATATCTAACTTCTTGCGAATATTGATCATGACGGGAGTTACCTTGAGATTTGGTCAATGCAGAGAATTCAGAGAAATCCCTGTCATTTGTAGGATCCCAGTTCCAGAATCTCCAGGCTGTAGTAGAAGTAAGGGTTCCATTACCGATTTTATAATCCACATTGACTGATATTCCACCAATGGATTGATCTTGCTTCCATGGTGTATTGGTGCTGATCTCTCTTGAAAAAGGGTCTATTTTAGGCTGCTGATAACCTAAATCAGAAATAATCTTGGCATACTGGCGGTAAGCGCTTCTCTCTGTGGGGGTAACACCTGCAATTACCAATGGGTAACCTGCAGGGTGTTGGATGCTTACATCACTGCTTAACAATACTTGTAATTTATCAGATGGGGTGTAATACAACTGACCTTTAAAACCAAGGTTATTTTGACCGCTGTATTTGCGTTCTTCCCTGGTATTCCAGATAGTACCATCACGTTGCGTACCTGAGATAGATAATTTTGCCGCAAGATTTTTGGCTACACCACCCGAAACTGATGTTTTTGCTTGTATAAAATTATAATTTCCAAAACTCAATTCTACTTTTGCTGTAGGTATTTGAGTTGGTTTTGTGGTCGTAATGTTAAATGCTCCAGCGGTAGTGTTTTTACCAAATAAGGTACCTTGAGGACCACGCAGGATTTCTATTCTTTCGATGTCAAGAAAATCCGTAGAAGTAGCGGCTGGACGAGCCTGGTAAACTCCATCTACATAAAAGCCTACACCCGGATCAATACCGTCGTTCGTTAAACCGAATGTAGAGCCCAAGCCCCTGATATTAAGTGTTGTGTTTCTTGCATTTGAAGCATATAATTGAACAGAAGGAACCAGTTCTTTTAAGCGGTTAACGTTAAAAGCACCTGCATTTTCTGCCGCTTGTCCACCAATAACGGTAATTGCAATTGGTACATCCTGTAACACCTCCACACGTCTTCTTGAGGTTACCACGATCTCGTCCAGGAGTTCACTTTCAACCAGGACTAACTCAAAGGGTGCTTCCTGAAGCTTTAATATCTGAAAATCCTGTGCTTTGTAACCAACTGAACTGACTTGAAGGAAAAATGGAAGCTCTTGCTTTGAATCGATGCTGAAGAAACCTTTTTCATCAGCAATGGTTGAGATCTTAGTGCCTCTTATTTTCACAGTTGCTTTTGGAACCGGAGTGCCATTCGTATTCTTTATGGTACCTGTTATGCTTTGGGCAAAAGTAAAGCTTGCCGTAAGCAGAAATGATAAAAGGATAAGTATGCTTTTTTTCATGATTTTAATATTTATTGATTTGTCGGTTTATTGGTTTTATTTAGGGTGGTTGTTGCTTTGATAAAATTGCATAGCATGGCCATGTGGATGTTTTTAGACATCCTCTATTTCATATTTTAAAATTGTTAAAGGGGTGTAAGCGTTAGTTTTTCGTAGCGATTACAGTAGGCTGAATCAGCAGCAACAACAACAGCGGTCTACGAGGAAGTACATTTCTTCTTTAGCCATCTTTCTTTTCATTTTTATAAAATGCAAATCTGTTTTCATTTACTTGTTGTTGGTAAACAGTTGTTTAGTTGGACAAATATAGTATAGTATTTTATTATTCGCAATAAAATCTATGGAAATAGTAGATTATTATTCGAAATGATGAAGTTAGTTGTTTGAAAGGGGCTTTGATTGCCTTTAATCGTGCTTTATGAGCTTGTATTTTAATTGTCCAAGACTCGATATCTCTTCGTCTTCGCTTTTGGTTTTTATAACTTCGTAAAGATTAATGGTATCGCCTTTAATTTCATAGGTATACCATTTTTGATTTTTTATTCGAAAATTCAAGAAAATAAAATCAAGACTATCTTCTGGACCTTCTACAAAGTCAGTGTTAATGTAATAAGTAGTAAAGCCAGGCAATCCGATTATCTTGCCGTCATTTGTTAACTGAATAGTTCTTGATTTTCCCGTAGTGTCTGTCATTTTATATTTACCTGCCACTAAAGTTTTATTCACCATATACTGCAAAGCTTCTTCGGTACGTAGGGGAGCTTTTTGGTATTCACTTTGCTCGATTAGTTTCTTATTCTTGTCGTAATGATAAATTACCATTGAGGTGTCTTTGGTTGAAATTGAATAACCCAATTCATAAAAATTTGATTTATTATCATAATCTATCATATTTGTTGGAAATGAATTTGGAGCTATTCCTGCTCTAAGAAAAATATGAAAGCCACCGCCTTCGTGAAAAGTTGCTGCGCCAATTTCTAAACTGTCACCTTTAATTTTACTAGCATCAATATATAATTCAACAAATGAGTTTACATTATTTTCAGATTTGGCTGGTGATTTTGTTTTCTTGAGATTGTCAATATAGACACGTCGAACCCAGGAACCATTGATTATTGATTTAAAATTTGGTTGAACTTCAATAATTTTATTTTCGGCCGGCTTGCTAGTAGTGTCTGTATTTGTCTGGCAAGCGGCCAGCATAGTAAGCGTAAATAGTGTCAGTAATTGTTTGATTGGTTTCATTCTGAAATTGATGTTAAAGACTGAAAGTAGACAACTTTGCATGTTGGTTATTGTTTTCTCCTAGAATTACCATTTCCAATCCAAATCAAGGAGAAAGGGCAGATTATTTGTCGTCACTGCTTTTTTTATATCGTCGCAAAGAGAAGTGCTGATTTTTGGAATGATCAGAGTTTGGCTGTTATTAAGGTTAATTAGGAAATGGTCAGCTATTTCAGAGATGAGTATTATTCCTGAAAACTTATATTTATAATCACCAGCCAGGTCAATAATATGTAAATGATCTTGATTTATTTCCAGTTGAATCGGCGAATCAGCCATTCCACTTAATTCAGTTACTGCTGCTAGTTTTAAAGCCTTATTTATTGAATACTTCATAAATAGGTTTCTCGTTAGCACATATAGCGCTGCAACGACTAATAGAATGATAGCAAAAACATTACTATCTATATAAAAACAGATAGCACTTAAAATAACGAAGTAAGTGGCTAAAAACCACATGGTTTTTCTGCCTCTCTTTAATCTACCCGTCGTTGAAGTATAGTGTTGTAAAAAGATCAATAGATCATCTTTTGAAAGCGTATAAGTATACATAGAATTGGTTTAATAAGTATATACAATGGTATGAAAATTTCCGTCTAAAAACCAAACCATCCCTTCTTTTTTGCCAGTTCTTCTGGTATCTCCAATTCTGCTGCCCGGGCTTCCTTTAAATGATGTTCTACTTTTTTCGTCCTCAAATCTTTTCGTTCCTGTAACTCTTAGTGACTTCCAGGAATCTGGCGATTACAATATCACTTTATGATGAATAGGTCAAAATAAATGATGAATAGAACAAATTAAGCCCGGTCATTTATGCTTCTTTTGACGCATCGTTAAAAAATACATTCATGAATTTTAACTACCATAAAATATATATGCTCATCCTATTTGTACTTTTGATAGGGCAGGCATGCAAAACTTCGGCTCAGGCCTACCAATGGAGCAATGTACGTATAGGTGGTGGCGGTGCAACTATCAATGTTAAGGCACACCCTAAGGTACCCAATTTGTTTTTTATAACCACAGATGTAGGAAACCCTTACCGCTGGAATAATAAGGAGCAAAAATGGGAGGGTCTTTTAAACGGAATACCGGAAAGTTTGTGGAATGTTGGTGCCTGCGCCAGCTTGGCTATAGATCCTAATGATGTTACCGGTAATATCCTTTATGCAACAGTGGGCAAGTATGGCATTACTGGGGCAGCTGGCGGCAAAGTAATAAAATCGGCTGATAGGGGAAACACCTGGCAGGATGCCGGCCTGAGCCTAAAGGTGCGCTCAAATAAAGACCAGTTGTGTGGCGACCGTCTGGTGGTTGATCCGGTCAATAGCAGCGTGGTTTATGTAACCAGCTTTAGTGATGGTACTTACCGGGGGGAATACGGCGGGACCCGCTGGAAAAAGATCAGCAGACTGAATGGACAATTTATTGGCTTTGATTCAAGTCGCGGCAAGCTAAATGGTATGACCAAAACTGTTATTGTTGGATGCCATAACGGTATATATCGTAGCGATAACGCCGGAGCGTCCTTTGCTTTAATGCCGGGCAGCCCTAAAAACAGCCGGCGGGCAGCATTTCATCCCGATGGATCAATTTATGTAACTACAAGCACCGGCGTATTTAAGTATAAAGATAGCTGGACTAATATTTCGCCAGAAAATACCAGTTTTGTAGCCGTAGCCATAAATCCGGCCGCAACCGCAGAGGTAATTGTAAGTACCAATGCAGGCAAATTACCTAATTTTTATATCAGTGAGGATGGGGGTGCTAATTGGACAAAAATTATTAGAAAGCCCGATTTTTCTGAAGTCCCTTTTGCCGAATGGTCGCACTTTGCACTTTCAACCTTTGATTTCTGCTGGGATCCATTTAATCACAACCAAGTTTGGTTTTCCGATTTTTTTAACGCCTACCAAACTGCAGATATCCGGGCAAAGGAGGTTTTGTGGCGGGCCAGGGCCGTAGGTCACGAAGAGATTGTAACGCTGGGCGTAATGGTTTGCCCGCCATCGGGGTCTAACGAGCTATTATCCTGTACAGCGGATCTGGGCGGTTTTGATCATCCATCGATTTTACAGCCACCAGCTGTCAGTATGTTTAAGTTTTTTCCCTGGGTAGCACCGGACCTGCTTTCGGGCAATATGACGGGGGTTGCCATACAGGAAACCAATCCTGATTTTATTGCCCGTGTAGGGCGACGGGGATGGGATGGTGCAGGGCTGGGTGGCTGGTCTGCCGATGGTGGACTGCATTACGAGCAATGGATATGCCCTGTTGATGCCAAAGGCGGGCGCATTGCCGTATCAGCGGCTAACGAAACCATGATATGGGCAACACAGAACGGGCCGGTTTATCGCTCTGTAAACCGCGGTAAAACCTGGGATAAGGTTGTGGGCGCACCTGCGGCTGCAGTAGGACCCGGCAATACCTTTTTATACATTAACCCATTAGCGGCGGATAAGGTGAATGCCGACAAGTTTTATATGTATAAAGGCGGCAAATTTTATGTGAGCTATAATGGCGGCGCATCTTTTAAAGCAACTGCCGCTAGCTTACCATCGGTAAACAACACTAGTTTTATGAAAATAGAAACAACACCAGGAATTGAGGGCGATGTTTGGCTGTCGCTGGAAGATAAGGGGTTGTTTCACTCTACTAATTCGGGTGCATCATTCAGCCGGGTAGGGGCGGTTGAATATTCGCGTTTATTTGCCTGTGGCAAGGCCGCCGTTAATACCCCGGCTATTTATGTTTTAGGAACAGTAAATGGTATAAAAGATGGTATTTTCCGGTCGGACGATAACGGCAAGACCTGGCTGCGCATTGATACGCCTGCCTATAGAATGGGCATGGAGCCCAACGCCATGGCGGCAGACCGTATAACCTACGGAAAAGTGTTTGTTGGTACTAATGGCAATGGCATATATGTGGGACAACCGGAAAATTAACTTAAATTAATGCGATGAAAAAACAATTATTAATACTAAAAACGCTGATTTTATTATTCGCAGTAGAAGCTACTGCGCAGCTTAAATTACCGGCCCTGGTAAGTGATGGTATGGTACTGCAACGTGATAAAAAGATCACTATTTGGGGATGGGCGCCAGTCGGCGATAACATCACTATTAGGTTTAACGGTAAGGATTACCGTACCACAAGCGCCGCAGATACCCGCTGGAAAGTATTATTGCCTGCCGCTAAAGCAGGCACAACTGGCACACTTGTGATTACCGATAAGCAGCAAACTATTACCATAAAGGATGTCTTATTTGGCGATGTTTGGGTTTGCTCGGGGCAATCCAATATGGAGTTGGGGATGTCTAGCCTGGCTGAGAAATATCCTGAAGACATTAAAGCAAGCGCTAATCCTAATATCAGAGAGTTCCAGGTTAAAAAGAGGTATAACCTGGTGGCTCCGTCTGATGAGCTTGAAGGCCAGTGGAAGTTAGCTAACCCTACTACCATAGGTGGTTTTACTGCGGTTGGCTACTATATGGCCAGGTCGCTTTACGAAAAATACCAGGTGCCAATCGGCATTGTTCACACCAGTTGGGGCGGGACCCCGGCCGAGGCTTGGGTAAGTGAGGAGGGGTTGACAGGTTTTGATCAGTATCTTAAACCGCTCAGTTATTTTAAGGATCCGAAGCATGTGGATAGTATAATGAAAAAAGATAAAAAGGTATCGGATACCTGGTATGCCAATATCCAGAATAATGATAAAGGTTTATTACCCGGCGGCAAAACCTGGGCGGATGATGACGTAGTACCTGGTGATTGGAAAACTATGCAGGTTCCAGGCTTTTGGGAAACCAAGGCCTTACCGGCGGTGGATGGCGTGGTGTGGTGTAAAAAGAATTTTGAGGCACCAGCCAGTATGGTTAACAAGCCCGCCACCTTAATTTTAGGGATGATCGATGATGCAGATATTACCTATTTAAACGGAACCAGGATAGGCAGTATGAACAACAAATATCAGCAGCGCCGATACCAGATCCCGGCATCGGCTTTACGCGCTGGTAAAAATACGATCACGGTACGTATTATCGATACAGATGGAAGCGGTGGCTTTATTGCAGATAAAGATTATAAACTGGTAAGTGGTAAGGATACCTTGGGCTTAACCGGCGAATGGTACTGCAAAACAGGATTTGCGTTGCCGCCATATCTGGGCTCAACGCGTTTTCATTATTCACCTGCCAGTTTATATAATGGCATGTTATATCCTATTATCAACTATGGTATCAAGGGTGTGGCCTGGTATCAGGGCGAATCTAATACCAATCGCGCTAAAGAATACAGAACATTGCTGCCTGCGCTAATTAAAGATTGGAGGCAACGCTTTAACCAGGGAGATTTTCCATTCCTTATCGTTCAGCTGGCTAACTTTTTACCGGTAAACACGCAGCCGGTTGAAAGTAACTGGGCCGAGTTAAGGGAAGCGCAATTATATGTATCGCAAACGGTACCTAAAACCGGACTTGCCGTAGCCATCGATATTGGCGAAGCAAACGATGTCCACCCACTCAACAAAAGGGATGTAGGTAAAAGGCTGGCGCTAGCGGCGCAAAAGATAGCCTATGGCGATAATAGTGTGGTTTATTCGGGGCCGGTATACAAATCCTTAAAAAAGGAAGGGAACAAACTGATATTGGATTTTGACCATAAGGGCGGTGGATTAATTATTAGGGACGGGCAGTCTCTTCAACAAATTGCCATTGCCGGCGATGACAAAAAATTTGTATGGGCAAAGTCAGAAATTAAAGATGGCAAACTGATTGTTTGGAGTGACGGCATTCAGCAACCGGTAGCGGTTAGGTACGCCTGGGCTAATAATCCCGGTGGAGCTAATCTATACAATAAGGAAGGATTGCCAGCCACTCCTTTTAGAACGGATGCTCCCTGAAAATAGAGGTTGTCAAGTTTAAAAATAGGCTCCATGGTGATGATCTGCCGATAGCAAAGCTTAAGATTGGTTCTCAAATATTTTGTTTTGATAAATAGGTAAAAAGAAATGATAAATAGGACAAGTAAAACAACGTAAGAAGTGGTTGATTTGTTCAGTTCAAAACACAGCGTTATCAATAACCAAACCTATATACTTAAAACCAAATAAATTAATATGAGAATGAAAATTACTAACCAAAAAAATCTCCTCAAAAAGATCAGGTATTATGTAATACCCATTATGCTAACCTTTATTTGCGGGCAGCTGTTTGCGCAATCTTTAAATGTAAAGGGGAAGGTGATCTCGGGCGAGAATAACCAGCCCTTACCAGGTACTACAGTTACCGAAAAGGGGAAAAAAAATGGCGTTGTAGCATCATCTGCCGGTTTGTTCTCCATCAATGTAGATGCCAAGGCTGTATTGGTTTTTAACATGGTCGGGTACCTGCCGCAGGAAGTTGTTGTTGGCAACCAAAGCGAGGTTAACATTACCTTACAGCCCGATAATAAGGGTTTGGATGAAGTAGTCGTAATTGGCTATGGTACTGCCCGTCGGAAGGATCTGGTTGCTGCGGTCAATACCGTATCTGCCAAAGAGGCTGGCGCCAATACAGCGCTCAGCCCGGCGCAATTACTTGTGGGTAAAATGCCCGGTGTACAGGTCGTTAACTCGCAGATTATTATCCGCGGAACAGGCTCTTTTACCAGTGTTGATCCACTATATGTTATTGATGGTATACAAGGCGATGGTAACGTATTTACGACCATAAGTCCGCAGGATATTGAAACGATCACTGTTTTAAAGGATGCATCGTCAACCGCTATTTACGGTGTCGCAGCAGCCAACGGTGTAGTAATTGTTACCACCAAGAAAGCAAAAGCCGGTGCAATACAAGTAACCTTTAACACGCAGGCGGGTATCTCAAAAGCATGGCGACAACTGGATATTCTAAAGGCTGCGGATTATGTGGCTTTGCTTAAAGATATCGCAGCTTCCACAAACATCGCCGTACCTGCTAAGTTGAATACGGCAGATGTACTGGTTGACCGTGCCGATTATCAAAAAGAAGTATTCAGATCTGCCTATTCTACAGAGAGCGACCTGAACGTGAGCGGCGGGGGCGACAAGATTCTATATAACTTATCTATGAGCTATATTACCCAGGATGCGCTCCTTAAAAGCTCCCGTAATGACCGTTTGTTCAGCCGTTTTTCGCTTGATGAAAAACTGGGGCGTTTCCATTTTGGCCAAACCTTAAATTTAAGATATAACCGGGGATCGGGACAAGGCGCAAACCTTGTTGGCGGTCTTACGTACGCACCGTACAAACCTATACTGGATCCGGATGTGCTTGGCGGCTATTCTATAGTTACCAACGTGGATGATAATAGCAATGTGGGTAACCCCTTACAGGATTTAGGTGTTAAGAACAGCAAAAGCAATAGTTTAACCTTATACCCGCAGGTTTTTGGGGAGGTAAAATTAATCAGGGGTCTATCGTTTAGGTCGCAGCTTTCCGGAACCTACAATACCAATAATTCCGATTCCTACCAATATCCGTATGTAGGCTCCAATAACCTGGCCTATGGCAGGCAGGCAGGTCGCTCATTCGGGACCTCATTTACCTATACTTTCGAAAATTACTTCTCCTACAACAACAACTTTGGCAAGCATAACTTTTCGGCCACCTTAGGTACGAGTTATATTGATCCCGGTTATAACAAGGTGCTTACTGTTTTAGGTACAGGCTTAACTAATGATAATGTTCAGGACATCAGCGTTGCACCTACGGTTAGCACAACGGGTAATGGTTCGGGTTACGGCACTCAGTTTGGCAAGGCACAATCATGGTACGGCCGTTTAATTTATACATTTAATGATCGGTATATCCTATCGGGCAGTATCCGTCGCGATGGTTCCTCAAACTTTGGGATCAATAACCGGTATGGTAACTTTCCGGGTGTAGGTTTTGCCTGGAAGTTTACCGAAGAAAGCTTTGTTAAATCGGCCTTTCCCTTCCTTTCGGATAGTAAGTTGCGTGCCGGCTGGGGGCGTACAGGTAACAATAAATTTGCCCTGGGTTTAACCGACGTATTTACCTATGGCGGTTATCCCAATGGTAACCTGGTTTATTCCTTGGGTACAACCGAAGCCTTTATTAGCGGTATTACGGTAGCTACCATCTCCAACCCATACTTAAGGTGGGAGCAGACCGAGCAAACCGATGTGGGACTTGATCTGGGATTTCTGGATAACCGGCTAACCTTAAACGCAGGCTATTACAAACGTAAAAGTCGAGGCTTAATTGTTAAAGTACCACTGCCCACCAGTGTAGGTGTTGGTGGTATAAATGGCATCGGCAGCGACTTAACCTCAAACGCTGCTGATGCCGAAAATAAAGGGTTTGAGCTGCAGATAACCTACAAAAGCAATAGCAACCATGCTTTTAACTATTCCATTAGTGCAAATGGTGCCTATAACAAAAACAAAACGCTTTCAATGGGTAATTTGTCCCAATCGCCAATTATTAGCGGTGCTTTTAATAATTTAAATGGCCTTACGCTAACCCAGAAGGGCTCGCCAATTGGTGCATTTTACGGTTATCGTGTTGATCATGTTGCCAGCACACAGGCCGAGATTGATGAGCTAAATGTCACCGCAAGGCAAAAAACAGGTAATGCAGCAGCCGTATACCAGGCAGGCGTAAAACCGGGCGACTTTCTGTTTAAAGATTTAACTGGCGATGGTGTTGTAGATCTCTTAGATCAGCAAGTATTGGGCAGTGCCATCCCTAAATTTATTTATGGATTTAACCTAAGCGGAAGCTATAAAAATTTTGATCTTAACCTGGTCATATCTGGCATAAGCGGTGTTCAACTGGGCAACGCGCTTAAATTTTTTACCGAGAATGCTTCAACAGGGCATAATGCCACTACGGCTATATTAGACCGCTGGCGGAAACCTGGTGATGTGGCAGCCTTGCCAAGAGCGGGCCAGAATGTTACTTCATCAGGCAACTTACGTCCATCCGACTTTTTTATCGAGAACGGTGCTTACCTGCGGGCACGTAACTTAACGCTGGGTTATACTTTTTCTAAAAACACGTTAAGATCATTTACAGGCACGGTAATGAGCAAATTAAGAATTTTTGCAGCAGCACAAAATCTGTTCACCATAACCGACTACAAGGGCTATGATCCTGAAGTAAGTGGTAGCGACTTTATTTTTGCCCGCGGGATAGATAATGGACAAGTACCACAGCCAAGAACCTTTATAGCAGGAATACAAGTAGGATTTTAAAAATTAATGATTAAGGTGATGAAAAAATATATAAAATATCTGCTGGGTGCGGGCTTATTACTAAGCGCAGGCAGCTGTAAAAAAAATCTGGACATACAGAATAAAAACGCCTATACCTACGATACTTATTTTGCCAGTGATAAGGTATTGAACCAGGCAACTATAGCCACTTATGCCACTTTATTACACAACGGTATGTGGGCTAGGGATTGGTACTTTATTTTTGATCTTTTAGGTTACGAAGCAAAAAATGATCAACCCCTGCAGGGTGATATGTTAAACCTGGCGCAATATAATTTTGGCAATAACCAGCCAACTTTGGATGCGATGTGGGCCTCCTTGTATCGTATGGTTTTTCGCGCTAATGTGCTGATCGACAGAGCCAGCGTATGGATACCTGGTTCGGCTGCAGAAATAGCCCACCAGAAACAGTACATTGCCGAGGCAAAATTTTTACGGGCCTATGCCTATTTTAACCTGGTAAGCTTGTACGGGCGGGTACCATTGCGCATAAGCTATACACAAACCATCAATAACCTGGAGCAGCCAAGAGCCAGTGTAGCCGAAATCTGGGCTTTCGTTGAAACAGATTTGCGGGATGCACAGGCAGAGTTACCGGTAGCCTTTGCAAATGCTGATTTAGGCCGTGCTACCAAAGGTGCTGCCACAGCGCTTTTAGG
Organism: Pedobacter sp. ok626; assembly: GCF_900100435.1. Classification (GTDB taxonomy): domain Bacteria; phylum Bacteroidota; class Bacteroidia; order Sphingobacteriales; family Sphingobacteriaceae; genus Pedobacter. The sequence continues at coordinate 360,469 of NZ_FNEX01000006.1, forward strand.
TAAAGCATACCTTTATCAAATGAAATATCCTTTGGCCGTTACTGAGTTAACCAAATTGACACAGGCGCCATATACCTATACCTTATCAGCTAGCTACAATGATTTGTTTAGTACGACCAACCAAAATAATAGGGAAAATGTTTTCCAGATTATGAACCAAACATGGACGGACTGGGGTATTGGCAGTCAGTATTATGTATTCGGCGGACAGGAAATTAATGGCAAGGCAACCCATTCGGGGCGGGCACAGGAATATGGTTTTAATGATTGGAGCAATGTGTTTATCACCACAACTGCTGTTAAAGCGTTTACCTATCCTAACCCGCAGACTGGTGTTACCTATGTTGACCCACGTGCGGCCTTTACCTTTTATGGCGATGCGGCTAGCGGTGGACAAACGCAATATTGCCAGCAATGTACCGGCGGGGCAATTGCTTATCCGTTTGCGGCTAAAGGCTACCATTATTTAAAATATCAATACTATAATTCAATAGCTGTTTATGGGGGACCGCAAAGTGGTATAAACGGACAGGTAATCCGTTATGCCGATGTATTGCTGTTATTAGCCGAAGCTTACATTCAGCAAGGTGATACTGGAAATGAGCCACTTGGTTTAATTAACCAGGTAAGAGGCAGGGTAGGAGCACCAGCCTACCCAATATTGGGTAATCAGACCAATGCTTTCAGTATCCTGATGCGCGAAAGACAGCTGGAGCTTACCGGCGAACAATCCCGCTATTTCGACTTGATCCGCTGGGGTATTGCCAAGCAAACAATCAACGCCCAGCGACTAATAGAAGATGGGACGCAACCTTTTCAAGATAGAAATATGCTGCTGCCTATCCCTATCTCAGAGAAAAACGCAAATCCAAATGTTGCAAAGGATATCAGTAACGACTGGAACTAAATTAACCCACATATGATAACCAAAAGGCCGCCCTGGTAACAGGAGCGGCCTTTGCTGCGTTTTATTTACCCAAATAAAGGCAACCTTTAAACGTCGGTATGTTTTATTTGTTGAATAAACTGGGTAGGTGGGGTGCCAAATTCTTTTTTAAAGGCCCTGGTGAAGTACGATTGCGTTTGTATACCCACCCGATACATCACATCAGTAATAAAAACATCTTCATGAATCATTATTTCCTTCGCTTTTTGCAGCCGGATGCTGCGGATAAATTCACCAATTGATTGGCCGGTAATACTTTTAATTTTATTGTAGAGCTTGGTTTTGCTCATACACATCTCTGCAGATAGGAAATCGGCATCAAGGTAGGTATCAGTCATGTTGGCGTTGATGTGTACGAGTAGCTGATCAATGAATTCCTTATCGCGGGCAGAATGTACCAGGTCCCTAACCTCAATCTGGTGACCTTTAGTGTAATGATTTTTTAGCTTTTGTCGCTGTTCAAAAATGTTTTTAATGGTTAAACATAGCAGTTTAAAGTTAACAGGTTTGGAAAAATAATAATCGGCACCTGATCCTATTCCTTCAATTTTGGAATTGAGATTATCCATAGCCGTCAGTAATAAAAAAGGGATATGACTGGTTTCCAGGTCTTCCTTAATCAGTCGACAAAAATCAATACCATTTAACCCTGGCATCATAATATCACTAATGATGAGATCTGGGTGTTCCTCTTTAGCTTTAACAATCCCCTCTGTGCCATCTGCCGCTATCGAAATTTGATAATAACTGCTTAAGCTATCTTTAATCAATTCAATTATTTCGGGGTTATCATCAACTATTAAAATGTGCTTTTTAACGGTGTCTGTATTAATTTCCTCCATCAAATCGTCAACCGCTGTACTGCTTGCCTCGGTTGTACATTGCAGGGCTGGTATCACGCTTTCCAGTTGAACAGTGCTTTCGGCCAAGGCTTCGTTCCAAATTTCGGAATCGTTGTAATCATCCTTTAAACAAGGTATTTTAATAATTACTTCGGTGCCTTTTTCTTTTTCGCTGGATACGCAAATCTCACCTTTGTGCAGGGTAACCAGGCTTTTCACAAAGGCCAGACCAATGCCCGATCCCAGGTGCGATTCTGAGATCCTGTAATAACGCTCAAACAGATGCTTTAGCGAGTCCTTATCAATACCAATCCCGGTATCGGTAACTTTAATGGCCAGGCTTTTTTTAGATTGATGGTCGCTTTTAATCAGTAACTCGTTTTTATAGCTGTTGATGATCATATTTTCGGGCTCGGCAATCTCCACTGTTATTTTTCCACCAGCTGGGGTGTACTTAATCGCATTATGAATCAGGTTTAAAACTATTTTTTCCATTATTTGGCGGTCAAACCATGTATCGGTTATGGTTAGGTTTTTCTTGAAGGAGAGGCTTAGCTGTTTCTCATGTGCAAGCACAACAAACTCGTCTGTAATTTCATCAATAAACAGGTCGATGTTGCCTTTAGCTACCTTTAACGATAAGGCGGCCGATTCCACCTTTCTGAAATCCATGAGCTCGTTGATCAAATTCATCAGTCGGTTAGCATTTTTATACAGCGATGAAAAATGGCGGCCGGCTGCTATGCCCACTTCCTCCTTCATCAGTGTTTCCAGTCTGCCCATAATCAGTGTAAGCGGGGTACGTAAATCATGCGATATGTTGGTGAAAAACTGAAGCTGTATTTGGTGCAGTTCCTCCTTTTTCTTTTTTTCGAGCTTATCTAGCTCAAGCTGCCGTTTAAAGTTTAGGGTATAATAAGCACCTGTTATAAAAATAACGACCACTAAAATGCGAAACCAGATGGTTTGCCAGTATGGAGGCGTAATAATAATGGTAACGGTGGTAACCAGGTTGTTCCAGACCCCATTGTTGTTTGATCCCTTAACTTTAAATATGTATGTGCCGGGGTCTATGTTGGTATAAAACGCCTTGCGATCGTGCCCAATATAATTCCACTGTTTATCAAACCCTTCGAGTTTGTAGGCATACAAGTTATTGCTGGCTGCGGTATAATTAAGCGCTGCAAATGATAGTGCAAAGGTGGACTGGTTGTATTTTAAAACAATTTCCTTAGCAAGGTTAATATCGGTTTTTAAGGGCGAGTTATGATCAAAGGGCGTAATTTTTTTATTAAAAATTTGGAACTCGGTTAAATATACCGGCGGTATAAAGTTATTGGTAATAATGTTTTTAGGATAAAAGGAATTGAACCCGCTTATGCCACCAAAAAATAGCTTACCGTCTTTAGCCCGTAAAAAGGCATTAGCAGAAAACTCTTCGCCCTGCAAGCCATCGGCCTTGTTGTATTTTTTATAGGTGCCTTTATCGGGATCAAATTTAATTAATCCGTTAATTGTTGAGATCCATAGCAGGCCATTTTCATCCTCCACAATGCCTTTAATAAATTCATTAGCCAGTACACCGCTTTTAGGATATAAATTAAATTGATCTTTGGCTTCATTGTACAAATAAAGACCGGATTGCCCTGCCCAAACCCGGCCTTTGCTATCGGTATAAATTACCTCAATAATGGGGTTTTTCTCCTGCCCTAAAAAATAGTGTCTGAAGGAGTTTGTATTTTCATCAAGGCAGTTAAGACCGGCATCATCTGTACCTATCCATATATTGCCTTTTTTATCTTCATTTAACGATACAATGTCATAGCCAAAAAAACTGGTCTTACTCTGCGGGTCCTTCGTTACCTTGGTGAAAGTATTATTGTCGGGATGATAACGATTCAGGCCGCCATTATAAGTGCCGATCCAAATATTGCCCTTCCTGTCCTTCAATAGTTTGTAAACATGGTTGGAACTGATGCTGGAGTTATCCTTTGGGTTGTTTAAAAGCCGTTTAAATTTCCCGGTTTTAGCATTAAAAATATTGAGGCCACCGCCCCAGGTAGCTACCAGCAGGTTACCCCGGTTATCGTCTATAATATCAAGCACGGCATCACAGCTAATGGAACTGTTATCAAAGGCATTATAGCGGTAATGTTTAAAGGAGTTATCTGCGCGGTTGTATTTATTAAGTCCGCCGCCATCGGTGCCGATCCAGATAATGCCGTTAGTGTCTTCATAAAATGCCTTAACATCATTATAGCTTAAGCTGTTGCTCTTTTCCTCATGCTGAAAAAGCTCAAAATTTTGTGATTTCGGCGTATATAACCTAACCCCTCCGCGGTGGGTGCCAATCCACAGGTTACTTTGGTTGTCTTCAAAAAGTGTAGATACGGTTCGTTGCGGCAGCGTACCGGGGTTATTTACATGATCTTCGGTATAATGATAAAAGGAATTGCTGCCTGGGGTAAGTAAGTTTAAGCCGCCGTTTACACAACCGACCCACAGATTCCCTTTTTTATCAAATATCAGATCGGTAACGGAATTGCTACCTAGACTTGATGCATCCGTTTTAATATGATAAAGGTGCTTTATGTTTTTGGTTTTAGCATTAACTACGTAGATGCCTGCATTTTCGGTGCCTATCCAAAAATCACCATTTGGGGCTTGCTGCATTACCCGTATGTTGGCTTTAAAATTAGGGATCAACAAATCTTCATTAAAGGTATTTTTGCGATAATTAAATTTGTTTAGGCCCGATCCGGCTGCAAGCCACAAATTATTTTCACGATCCTCAAATATGTAGTTAATGTAGTTTAACGATGCATTAGTTGCGTTCCTTCTATAGCAGGTAAACTTTTTAGTTTGCCGGTTAAATAAATTGAGGCCGCCATTATAGGTGCTTATCCAAAGGTTGCCACGATGATCTTCATAAATACGGTTGATGCTGTTATCAGATAACGATGCCGGATTATTTACCTGGTGTTTATAGGATGTGAAAGTGCCTTTTTCGCGGTCGAATAAATTTAAGCCATTGGAGGTGCCAACCCATAGGTTTTTTTGCTTGTCCTCATAAATATGCCTGATGTAGTTATCACTGATGCTGAATTTATTTTGCGCGTTATATTTATAAACTACCATTTGGTAGCCATCATATTTATTTAGCCCGTCCTTGGTGCCAAACCACATAAAGCCATTGCTATCCTGAAATATGCAATTAACGGTGCTGTTGGACAGCCCGTTATCGCTGGATATATTTGTAAATTTTAAGGGGGGCACGGCCGCAATACCTAAAAGCGGACACAGGCATATTAACAATAACAGGTACCGTTTGGCAAATGTGTTTGCGGGTTTGACAAGGCTCATTTAACAGTTTATTAGTTGGTTAGATTATAAGGGTAAAGGCATATATAATTCCTTAAACCTAAAATACTTAAATCCCTAATAAGTTACGCAAATAAAGCTGTTAATGATAAATAGGTCAAAAGAAATGATAAATACGACAAATAAGCGTCGAATTTAAAAACCAAACCATCCCTTCTTTTTTGCCAGTTCTTCCGGTATCTCCAATTCTGCTGCCCGGGCTTCCTTTAAATGCTCTTGTACTTTCTTTTCGTCCTCAAATCCCTTTTCATTTCGGTAAATCTTAGCGAGTTCTATATGTGCATTAGGATACCCAAGGGTTAATGAAAGTTCAAAGTATTTAATGGCCACTTCGTTGTTCTTTTCAGTTCCTAAGCCGTTAGCTGTTAGAATCCCAAAGTTAAAGGCGGAAATCTCATTACCTTCTTCAGCACCTAAACGGTAGTATTCCAGGGCCTTTTCATACTCAGCTTTTAAATCGTGGAGATAGCCTAACCAGTTGTATTTGGGTTCGCCTAACGCTGCAGCTGCCTGATAGTAGGCTAAAGCTTTTTCCGGATTAAAGGGTAGGAGTCCTTCCTCTGAGTAAATGTCTCCGAGATTGTTATTGGCTAGTGCCAGCTGCGCTTCAGCAGCTTTATTTAACCAGTACAATGCCTTCTCTATATCCGCCTGGCAACCAACACCATATTTATAACACATGCCCAATCCATTCATAGAGCCATCGTTGCCTTTTACTGCACTTTTGTTAAACCAAAAGAAGGCTTTATCATCATCTTTAAAACCATTAACACTATAGTAAGTATGTGCCAGATTATTCATGGAAGGAGTATGACCTTTTTCTGCTGCGATGGTGTAATAATAAATGGCTTTACCATAGTCTTCCCTGTCAAAAGCTTGTTCGCCATAGTCAAATAGGGTGTATGTCTCGCTCAGTTCATCCCTGATCTGCTGATCATCCATTTTTTTCCCTTTTCCATAGACCAAAAGCCTTTTCCTGGTTTCGTATTCAAAATAATAAACATAATCTTCGCCAGTATGTTTAAGTGCGACAGCTTTATCGGTTGGGCGAATATTTGTCTCGCTAACCGTGTATACCTTGTCATCCTTGAAAGCATAGGCAAAGCCATCTTCGGTGGGTTTCCGTGCAACCAGATCAAATTCATATCCACTATCCAGCCGTGTTCCATCCCTTTTGTATATGGAATTGAATTTTGTCCCTTTATGAGGTTTAATTAATAGTATCCCTTCATGCAGGTTTTCTACAGCCTTAAGCGGGAATTCTCCCAGGTACTTAAAAAGCTCATTGAAGATCTTTTGGTTTTTCTGGCCAGCTATCTCAATATGGTAAAAGCCATAGGCTGCCTGGGGCTCATTTTCATGTTCAACAGCAATAACAACTTTTCCGGAAGGATCGATGGTACCCCAAAGTCCATTTATTTTTGCATTAAAATAGTTTCCCTCGTTTAGCGTGTTCAGGTCATCATAAATGAGCGGAGTAAGCTGATCGCCCTTAGTATTGATTAGGCCCCTTTTTTCTTCTGATACGACTACCGCGAAGCCAGAATACTCGAAGTCAAAAGCATCATCCCATGTTAATGGAACTGTAATTCTTCCAGTGGTATCCACATAGCCATATTTACCATTTTTTGAGACTACGGCCAGATCTTCCGGACCAAAACTATAAAATTCGTCAAATTGAGGACTTATTAATATAATACCATCTTTATCCTTAAGTCCCCAGAGTTCATTTTCTTCGAATATTTCGTAGGGTAATTTTTCTTCCTCTGAGGAGTCGATACAAGTCCATCCATAATCATAGTCTTCATAGTTTAGCAGGTCTGAGAAAGAGGTAAAGGCAGGACTGACATCTTTAAGCTCTTTATAGTTGAGTAGGCTGACGTCTCCTGAGTCCATAGCCAAGGTAATCACCTGATTGTTATGCGCTATGGTTGCCAGCCAATCTTTTGCTTGCTCGGCATGAGGTCTGTCTTCCATATTTAACACATCCCACATATCAAGATGGAAGTAACTTCCATCGAGCTGATCCAGGTAGTTGAACAGTTTGTCCTTAGCCTCTTTAAATTTTTCTATATTTTTAATTAAGTCAGGCTGGGCTTCCAGGAAATTATAAAACCGCTTCAGGTTTTCAAGGCCCGGTTTGGCATTATAATATAAACCGGAATCGTTAAATTCCACGTGATTGTTGTAGTTATTACCAGAAATAAAGCCGCTATCGATTAATAAAGGCTGAAGCATTAGCGGCATTTCGTATCCCCATTCCATCATCATCGTGTCGGCATTTTCTGCAATTGATGGGGTATTGATATTGTATAAGTAGGTGCGGTGTGACAAATCAGCTTAAATTAAAGGGTTTAACAAAAAGGAACTCCATATTCTTGACCAATATCGTTACCGTATTGGCGTCAATTCATTACTGCCCGCCTTTTTATGAAGCAGGAAAGAAATCTGAATATCATCATTTTCAGTTTGGGCATGAATGGCAGAAAGGTAATCTTTATACATCTCGCTTGTCGGCTGTAATGCAAGCACTTTTCCAGCTGCATACAGCACCATTTTAAAATCTTTTAAAGGTAAAATCTCCCTTTTTTGGCGGACTGTACCACTCATTTCGTCCCAGCGTTCCCTGGAATGTGCGGGAGTATCCCAGTAAAATGCTTTTGCCAGTTCCACTTCCTTATCATACATGAGTGATGCATAAGCACTCACATCTTTTTTTATCAGCACATTTCTGAAGTTGTTATAAGCTGCAATCGCTTCTTTCAGTAATTTATCCTGATCCTCTTTACCCAAATCTTTGGAATTTCTCCAACCTTCTAACTGATAAGGAACTTCTGCATCGAAAGAACCTTTAAATTCAAAAACCTTTTGCCCGCTGCCCAGAAATTTTTCTGTCCCCGGTTTATTGGAGGTACTGAATTCAAAAACCTGGTTATAGGTTTCTGTAGCGTTTTCAGGGTTATGATAAATCACCTTGATCTTAAATTTAGAAGCATCCACAAGTGTCGGCGACCAACTTTTGTCTGAAAGTTGAGGCGGAAACAAGCGTATGATCATCTCCTGTTTTCCACTCGTTAATATATGATCGTTAATCGGAATACGTTGCTCATTGGCACTACCTAATAACAAATAGCGGTGCAGGGGCATGTCATTGATTAAAATTTCATAACCACAGGCATCCTGACTAAATTCTACCTCATACAATGGAGTATGATCGTATCTCTTTACCTGCTTATAAATATCCAGCATTTTCTGATCCATTTTTATCTGACTTTCAATAGTTGTGCCTGATAATTGTTTTTGCTGACAGGAAGCCAGGCTCGACAGTAATACTAAGCTTGATATAATTAGTGTCCTCATTTTTCAATTTTAATCCATCTGTGTTTTCCGTCAATAGGAATAGTAAAGATAATTCTTTCCTGGTGTTAGGTGCCGAGCTGGTTAGTTCTTAATTTTTCTAGATAAAAAACGTTGGTGGTTTTTCTTTAGATCTTCATTGAATTCCTTGTTGATGAACTCATCATTGATCTGACCATTGTCGCTTCTATATTGCCGGCCAATTTCTTTCTCTCCGGCCGCTGCGAGCTGGTTAAGCGTATTCGCAACAAAACTCCCGTTTTCTTTTTTTCTTGGAATTACGAAATTGGGCAGAGATTCCAGGTAAATGTTCCATTTTCCGTCCTCTTTGCTTGCATACATGACCTGAACATAATCCAATGCTGCCTGTAGATCCTTATCCTGGTTGAGTAACAACAAGTATCCTTTATCATTGCTGCTGTTTAGAAAAACCTGGTCATCGATTTTCCATTTACTGGTATTAAGGAATTGAATGCCTTCAATACCTTCTACGAGCCATGAGGTTAGGATCTGGTGGGCAGCAACTTTTACTTCTTTTTGCGCTATCGTATCCATTTCAGTTGTTTCTTCAGAATTCATATTTTTGCAACTGCTGGCTACACCAAACAGTAACAAAATTGCCAGGCAGATTAAGATAATGTTTTTAGTCATATTATTGTGGTGAAATGTATCCTTGCTTATGCTTGTTAAACTTTCACAACAAATTTACCGCCAAATCCTCTAACATCTACGCTATGAAAAAAATACTCCTGTTTAATTTTCTTTTAATATCAATATTGAACCCCGCATTGGCACAGGAAAAATACATGGACATACAAAGCAAGGTTAAAACTGCTGAAAAAGCCTATTCGTTTAGTGATCCAAATTATAAGTTCTTAAGAAACATGTTTACCGGCTTTGGAAAATCTGAAAAGTTAAGCCTTGCTAATTTATCAAAAGACAATGTAGGTGTTGCTATTGTACTTTCAGACCTAAGCTCTAAACTTGTTGTATCGCCAGCAAAATATACTTTCGACAACAATAAAATTAATATTTCGGCAATCCGATCAAAAACAACCGGAGGTTTAAGCGAGGATATGAAAGAATATGTTCAAAAGTACCTTTATAAGATGGAAGAAGTAGGTAGTACAAAGTTATTTAGGTCCCTGGTGTTAAATAAACCGAAAACAGAGGGTGTTTTCGCACAAAATGCCACTGAATTTATCGTAAATGAACCAAATACATTATCTTTTGTACGCGGAGATGAGGATTGGATGTATATTGTTAGTATAGATAATGAATATAAAACCCTGGAGAATCCTCGTATCATTATGTATGCTTTCAAGATCAGTATTTCTGGCAAGGACATTTTCAATACAGAAAATTCCATTGATGATATGGAGAAAAGACGGATAACCAGAGTTGCCAACGAAAAAGCAGAAAAGGAAAAGTCGCCCCTGTTTCATGATTTCAGAACTGATGAGATTCGTGAACTATTGAAAGAACTAGTTATGAAAGAGCCGTTTAAATCTAATCAGGAATTACAAAAACATATAGAAAAGTTAGACACCAAAATCACCCGGTTTAACCTGAAAGATTATGCCGCCCAGTTTAATTACTTTTTAACCTTAAACTTTTCGACATTCAAAAAGAAAGACCAGTTTGAAATAAACGAGCTCTTAAACATACAGCATTTGTCGGCCCATGCCTTAGCAGATTATTACGTGTCACAAGGCAATTACGACCAGGCTGTTGCTTTTTATAAAAAAGCAGCATTTGAATTTCCTTATGAAGTGTCGAGTGGAACAACCTTTATAAAAGATATGGAACGTATAATTTATGATCTTTCAAAATCATGCTATAAGGCCGGCAGAAAGGATGAAGCGTATGGCTATTTATTGGGATTGATCATTGATAGTCAAAACAATGAAACACTGGCAACAAAAGACTTGAAGTCTTACCTGTTACACGAAAAAGAAGATAATAGGAAATTTGCAGCTGATTTAGACAGGGCCATGAAAACAATAAAACCTAGTGCAAACGGCTACAGCTTTACTTTCATATTCAGAAATAAAGAAGTGTTTTTTTATCCGCTTATGGCTAAATCATTAGAGGAGTATCAACAGCAAATCAAAAACAGTGAAATTTATAATTATTTAACCCAATAATCTATAGCTAATGAATTGCTTAAAAAAGCAGTTAGAATAAGAAAGTAAAACCGTGTCCTTTTTTAGGGTGTTTCATTTCTTCGAACTTGTTGATTTCAGTAGACAAATGCCTGATATATTCTTCATCCATAAATTTTCTGAAAATGTTAATGTCCTCGTCTTTACGGGTGTCAATAAGTGCCTGATAGTAATCAGTTTTTGTTTCATTGTGTACGATCGCAAGTGGTAGTTTAAACACAGCTTGGATATAGTTCATTAACAATCTGGAAGTTCTGCCATTCCCATCATAAAAAGGATGGATACTAACCAGGTTAAAATGCGCATCATAGGAGAGATTTAATTTTTCCCGTACAGTTAGATTTTGCTGCATTCGTTTAGCTAGATCCGAAGCAAGATTTTTTGTCAGCGTTTCTACTTTATCGAAATTAGGGAAATAGGTATCACCTGCCACTACATTATCTTTGCGAAAAGCTCCGGTAGCAGCATCAATAGTTCCAAAAACCGTATTATGAGTACTTGCTGTGTTTTTTACAATAAGTGAATTTAGCTTTTGAATAAACTGGTGGGTAATAGGTCTATTGGTTTTAGCTTGCTCTAGGGCGTATTGAAGTGCCGCATAGTGATCAGTTACCATCAGACTTTCGTGTAGAGGCTTTCCTTTTGGAGTCAATCCTTCGCTAAGTAAAACCTGAGTTTCGACTTCAGTAAGGGTTGAGCCTTCAATCCTGGTAGAATGGTGAACGATAGAAATCAGATTGAATTTTTCATGATCTATCACCTGGTCTATGTCAAGATGTTTATACTGCTCTATGAGTTTGATGACGTCCATTGTCTTGATGCAAATGTAATCAATTTGATATTGATTGCATCCTTTGCTTTTCACTCGAATTAAACTAGAACTTACCAGCGATAGTAGATAATCTTATGGTGTGGTGTTGATATTCATGTTACAGCCAATAAAATCTTCTCATATTCTAAAGTTTCCAGTTTTCGTGGGCTTGAATTTCGTCTCTTATCGAATTGAGTAGCGGCATGTCCAGTTCGCAGCCTTGACTTTCGCAGCGGGCATGATCTTTTTCGTCCAGTTGTATGGTTCCTATGGTTTCTCCTTCAACGTAGATCTGGTAGCGTGAGTTTCCTAAGGGTTTAATGTCATAAAATCTGCCCTGTCCGTTATCTGCTATTTCTATTCTGAATTGTTCCATTGTTATAAGTGTTTTATAATTTTAACAATGCTGGAAGATTTTTGTTTATGTCCGGAGGATACTTCTCTATGATGTAATAAGCCTGCAAATCATAAGATTGCAGGCTTATTGTTGGTTCTGCTTCGTCAAGATGTCTAAACCTGATAGGCATAGATCATGGTTTTCTTTGCCTCCTGTTTTGCAGAGATGCGTTTGATATGCTCTTGAAGGTTACTATGCTCTGTCTGATTTGCAGTAGCAAGCGCAGCATTGTGATATTGAGCCTTTGCTTCATCAAAATCCTGCCTTTCCTCAGCATAATTTCCCAGTACTTCGTAAATATCCGCTTTGCATACGCCCGGTACCAGTAGGGCTTTTTCGGATACACTACAGATTGGCTGATGCATTTTCAATACCACTAAAAGCCTTAAATAATGGAAATAGGCATCAGGAAAAGCAGGGTCAAGATCAATACATTTTTTAAAATAATAACCCGCAGTTTGATAATTTTTAAAATGATCTTGGTATAAACAGCCCAGATGATGATATGCCCGAGCATATTCTGGGTCTATGCTTAATATTGCGTTAAATAAATTAAGGGCCTTAGGCAATTCGCCATAGTTCAGCTCCTCGATAGCCTGCAGATATTTTTCGTCCGCAGTATAAAAAGTGTCCATAAGGATATATTGTAAATACCAGCCTTAATTGGCCAGACATTGTGTATATTAATAAGTTTATTGAATGTTATTGATGAGGTTTTACCTCATATTTTAGGCTGGATTTTATTTCATACCCGGCCCAGCTAACCAAGAAGACTGGCTATTGAGGTTAATTTGGGTATGTAATATTAGGCGTAGCATGACTGTATTTTTTTTACAAAGATATTGTTTTAGCTTGGTATTCAAAACTTTAAAATCTAGCCAAATAAAACCCGTCATGAAATACCTTTCAAAAACTTTAGTGCTTAGTCAATTCCGATTTTCTGAACAAGGCAGCAACCGAGGTGTTATTCTTGAAGGACAACCTCAAAAAGGACAAGAACTTGAGGTTGTAGGTGGGAAAGGGATCGAATAAGAAAATTCTAGCCGTTAACATTGTTAAAAGCAAGAGAAAAGTGCTAATTTGAAAATGATTACCTATCCAATCTGCGAAATGTAGAGAGGGGGATAGAGAAATTATATATGGAAGTTCTATTGCGTGCTAACTGGAGGACTAGAGGGGCTCAATCGAGCCCTTTGTTAAGATTTTGATTTTGGAAATGGGAATACATCCTCGGCGTTAGAGTTCTTTTTTGTTGTGCTATTTCTATTGTTTGTTGCAAGGCAGCGTTTATTTCTGGTGCTTCCAGAACCGGCCCTTACCATCGGCGATCCATTCCAAGGCTTCATCAATCCTTTTTTGCCGGGTCTGATCGGTCTTAGCATCACTTATCCAGATGATATATTCCTTACGGAAAGAGTTTGACTTGCTTTCAAAGACCGCTTTTGCTTTTGGATTGCCTTCAAGCGCATCCTGGAAATAGCCCGGCGTTTCCAATACCTTAGGCTTTTCTGCTACCGGTTTTTCTCTTTGGATCTTTAGGCCCTTTTCGTTCAGTTGTACCGCTTCTTTAATCATGGCGATAAATTCCTGATCAGGGAGCAGCTCATTAAAATGCGTGATTTTACCCAGTAGCCGCTTGATAGGTTTGAGATCCTTGGCCGCTTTTAGTCGCGGATCACTCATTAACTCACCTTTTACAAAGGTAAAAGAGCAGTGTGCCTTATGTGCGGCCATCACACACATATGGTCTCCTTTATAATCAAAATGGGGGATGCCCCATTTGATGGCCTCGTCCACATCTGGGCAGTTGTCGTGGACAAGCTTACGCCAGTGTTCGAGAATGGGGCTGGCAAAATCTTCTGCCTTAGCGATATAGGTGTCTATAGCCGGATCGTACATCATGTTGTCCATTTCTAATGAGTTACGACTGAGCGAACTGACTCATGTCCATATATACCAATTCCCATTTGTGACCGTCCAGATCGGCAAAACTATGTTGGTACATAAAACCGTGATCCTTAGGCTCGGCATAAATTCTGCCGCCTAAAGATTGAGCTTTGGCAATGAATTCTTTAACCTCTTCCGCTGAATCTGCATCTAATGCGATCAGGACTTCAGTATGTTGGTTGGCATCACACACAGCTGTATCGATAAAAGTTTTGAAATACGTTTCGGTAAGCAACATCACAAAAATGCTGTCACTGACAACCATACAGCCAGCCTTATCGTCGCTGAATTGAGGATTGAATGAAAAACCCAGGTCTGTGAAAAATTTTACGGATTTGCCCAGATCTTTTACTGGAAGATTGATAAATACTTTGCTTGGCATATAATTAAATTGATATCACAAATAAACACAGATTCGCACAAAGAAGTTCGGTAGAAATCTTGGATTTACAGGTCAATTTAATTACCTATGCTGTCTGCGGAACGTAGAAGGGGAGAGCCCGGTATGTTTTTTAAAGAACTTGCCAAAATTGTTCGGGTCAGAAAATTCCAGCTGGTATGCGATACTGGAAATCTCCATATCGGTGTACCTAACCAGCGAACGAGCCTCAATAGCCAGGCGTTCTGAGATAAAACTCAAAGCATTGCGCCCTGAAGCTTGTTTAACCGATTGAGAAAGGTAATTAGCTGTAACCGAAAGTAGGTCTGCGTACTCCTTCACACTGCGCTTATGGATATAATGGCTTTCAATCAGCTGGATAAAATCTCGCATCAATACTTGTTGTCTGCCAGCAGGGAGCGCCTTCTGGTTTCTATCCAATGCAAATCCCTCCAGATGACACAACAGCCCCAAAAGCTTCAGCCTTGCTTCCAGATGAGCATCCTTATCAGACTGTTCATAAGCAGAAAAAACAGCTTCAAAATGCGGAGCCAACCCCATAAAAGTATGATGATCAAACCTGAACAGATTGGTGCGTTGCTGATCAAACAGGCTAAATTGCTGGTGAAAGCCCGGCCTGAAAAAAGAGAAAGCCTCGGGCTTAAAATAAATAATATACCCCTCCAAAGCATTATTGTGCGCAAAACTATAAACCAGGTTCGGCGAATGGAACACCAAATAGGAATTCGGGTCTTCTACCAACTCCTCACCGTAACTGATATTCACCTTCCCTGAATTGAACAGCAATGCAAAAAAGTAAAATGCACGCTTAAACGGTGGCCGGTATACTGACACCTGCGGCTTATCCAATGGCTTTAACCTCAGACAATAGAAATCAGGGTTCTCTGTTCTGCCAGGCCAGGGAATAGAGGCTAGAAAATCATTGATTTCCGTATAAAAGGGAAGCGCTGGTTTCATTTTTTCCATAATCTCTACAAAACGATTGACCGAAAATAGCTTTTTAACTGTACAATTGTGTTTCAATATAGCCCCATTGCAGCGCTTAAACTTTCAGTAATTCTTGTTTCCTCGTGATGTCCATCTGTTGATAATCTAAGCAGTGGTAATCCTATAGCTTCTAAGATATGATTCTTCTTGTTGTCCCTTTCTCGTTGCAATTCATTGCCATGGAATGCCACCCCGTCCACTTCGATAGCCAAGACAGGAGTCTTGTCAATTTTGTTGTAAAGCAGAAAATCAATTCTTGAATTACTCCTTATAAACCTAATTTCATCTTTGGAGAACGGTTGAAAATTCCGAATAAGATCGTTAAGCCTATATTCTCTCACCATGTGAATAGACGAGAATTGGGTATTTTTTAACAATATATTTTCACTCAACAGCTTGTGAATAATAATCTCTGCAGCAGATCCTTTTATGTTCTTGTTCGTTAAAATAAACGATATAAAGACTTTATTGTACTCTTTATACAGAAGATCAAAAACGGAACGGATATTGCCTTTAATGATCGTTTCATTCGGGTCGGTGGTGTAACATATATAACGTATCATATCACCGATGTTAGTTCCGTGAGGAAGATCCATCGATTCCGGTTTTACCACAATAAATTCTTTTACAGCTCGTGATACAGCGACATTTATTAGGTTGGGGTTGTCAATAAATGTTCCTATCTTGTTTTTTACCGTGTTAAATATAATTACGTCCTTCTCACGTCCTTGAAACTTATGTATAGTGTCGGCTTCTGCTCCATCTGGTAGCTGTTTTTGCAACATATTCGCATGTTTTCTATAGGGTGCAATTGCGCCAACTTTTTTGAAATCTGCTGCATAGTTCTTCCGGATATAGAAATCCGTTTCATCTATCTGTCTCTGATTATAATTATCCCTTCCACCCGCTATGTTTGTCTCAATGATTCTAAATGGATGACTATCCGCGTGGGTCATAATAACCAGCTTATTATTGTAGTATTTTTTATTACAGAATCCAATAATCGTAGGATGACATCTGTAATGTTCTTTTAGCAGAACCGATTTTACGTTATCCCGATACAGGCTCTTCAGCGAGTTCAAAATATTCTGTTTCACATAGTCATACGCAGGGGAGATATTGTACTTAGCATGAAATTGCTCTGCAGCGTCCTTACTCTGTTTATCTACAATGTGGGCAAGCTGCATACTATCTCCAACAACAACCACATTTCGGCAACGCGAAAAACACACGGCAGACTTTATAATATCCACCTGCGAAGATTCATCTATAATCAGATAGTCAAAAAGATACCCTTTGGGAACGCTCGTGTGTAGCGAGACTGTAGCGCTCAGAACCACAGGATAATGCTTTATGAAATCATCAAACTGGTCACGGTAATCAGCTGCTGTAAAAGCAACTTTATTCAAGTGGTTATATTTTTCAAATAACACTCCATTGAATACCTCTTTTGATGTCTCAATAAATTGTTTAAGATTAGCTTCTTCATTGTTAGATACCAACCAATTTTCAACCTCTAAGATTTCGCTTTTTATTTTTGCGATGTATAATTCATAGAATTTGTGGTTAACATAAACAGGAAACTCCTCACTATACTGACGAATACTATTAAGGTCAAAGAAACCATATTGCAGAACAAGTCGCAACTTATTTATAATGGATAGCTTGTTCTCGAGGTTTATGGGCGACAGCAAATTTTTCAATTTCAAAGTCGTTCTGAAATTCCATTTGCGGTATAATTTCTTGTTGAGTACAGATTTTATGTCCTCCTTTAGTGGTTGTTCTGCCTTTATATGGCTAAATTCTATTTCAGCATCTGACAATTCCGTCTTTAAGATGGCTAACTTATTTCGGTACTGAAAGCATTTTGCTAATATGGAATCTGAATCCAGCACCTCATTCTTTGCTTGTTTCAATCGATCGTCCGATACCTCAAAATCTTGATTGACTATTTGTTCTTCACGATTTTTAAAGAATGAGTTTTTGTTATCGTTATTTCCAAGTGATGCCACAAGCATTCCATAGCCGTATTTCGCTAATTTCTCCCACACGTTAAATACAGCAGCGTTATTGTTTGAAACAATCGCAACGGTTTTATTTTGTACGATAAGATTGGCTATAATATTTAGGATTGTTTGAGTTTTTCCTGTCCCTGGAGGACCTTCTACTATACTTATGTTATTGCTAAGCGTAGTCTCAACCGCCAATTTTTGACTCTCGTTGCATCCGAAAGGATAAATTAGTGTCTCCTTTGGAGCATGAATAGCAGGATTGATTCCATCAATGTAGTTAGAGAGTGCTGACCTTGATTCCAATATATCTATATCATTAAGGGCCTTGAGCAATATTTCAGCGCTTATTTGATTAGGATTTTCACTAGCTGTCTCTTCTGATTGAATGTCGAATGAAACTCCGCCACTTTCTTTAAGTATCTCTTTAAAATAGTTGATTACTGACTCCGACTGATCTGTATTCTTTTTTATAGCACAGATTTCAATATTAGCGTCGTTTTCAATTGGAAAAGAAAAACTGTCTTTATGTCGAAAAATTAAATAACGGCCATAATTATCAACGGTATTATATGTCTTATTTAGTTTGCCATTCTCATATATGCGCACATCTTCTCGGCTCGATACAAGCGGATAGTACTGTACTTTGTCAGCTCTATAGTTATAGCTTCTCCCATTATTAAACGTGATGTAATATCCGGTGTCTGTACAATCAACCGTTGAAACATCACTTTTGTATTCAAACTTTAGGGATGTTTTATTTTTTAAGTATACTATGAAAGGAGGAGCCATTAATTTTTTTTACAGATGTATAGCTTCGAATTTACTAAATTTCATCGGAATTTGGGATCGATTCTGTCAACGGGAAGAAGAACGCCGGGAAAAATATGGCGATGGAAAAAATCCCTATATTTAAGATGTAAAAACCATCCAGAAATGACTGTTAACAGGGTAATCTATCTATCGTCGATCGTGATCCTGACAGGCTGCGTTTCATTAAAGCAGACCAGGCAGGAGGGGGTACAGAAAATTTCAGACCTACAGGCATTTGAGGGTACCTATGAGAATCCGTTCAGCAAGAAAAGCGATTCTGAATTTTCTTCGCTATGGAACCAGCTTAATCTGAGCGAGAAACTCGATACGCTCGATTTCCAGACGGCAACAATTGGGCTTAAGGTCATAGGAAAAGACCAGATCAGGGCTGCTTGGCTGCAGGGAGACAGAGAGAAGAAGAGCGTGGTACTGAAAGGAAAGCTGAAGGATAGCTATTTTGTATCGAGACACAAACGGAAAATAATACCGATCCCGCTAATATATGGGCAGTTCAGCAATAACCAGTTCCAGCTATGGCTAGGCAAGGACGGTCAGCTGCACGTGGACAGGATGCAGAACGAGTGGGGATGGGTATTCGTGTTTCTTGCAAGCAAGGACAATACGAGCAGCTATGAATATAAAATAAAGCAAAAATAGAATAATGAAACTCATAATCGCCTTTGTATTCCTATCAACCAGTCTACTTGCCCAAATCAAAAAAGAAATAACCGTTGGTTATGTCGAAACTTATGATAAACTGCCAAAAATTGTATTTACCCCGAGTTCGGTAGCTGAATATGATAAGTATGCAAATACAAAGTATATCGTAAAACCCAAATTAAAAACATCAAAAACACATCACATCATCAACTCAAAAGGAAAGCAGTTTAACCTGAAAAAGTATAAAGATTATGGTGGCGAAGAAAGTTACAGCGGTTACGGCTTTTTGGGTTATTATCCAAAATTGAAAATGTTTGCCCTTACCGAAAACTCAACCGCAGAGCATCTGGGCTTTGGTAATTTGGTGTTAATAGATAGTTTAACCAGTTACCAGTATGCCATTGTTTCAATTGGCGATGGTGCTGTAGAAACGCCCATTCCATCACCAGAAGGCAAATATTTAATATATTATTATAACTGGCCTTATGAAGATAACAGTTGTTTTATTGGCTTGATGAAGATTGGCGATAGAAAAAATCCGCAAAAAGTGTTGACAGAAAAAGCAGGTTTCGATACAAAAAAATGGGCAGTAGAAAACGTAAAATGGATAGACGATAACACTTTTTTAATCAAAGCATTTACGGTAAAGCCATACAACAGGCAGGGCGATAGATTTTATCAATATTTTAAAGCAAATACAAAATGAGTGCCCTATGAAGACAACAATTATGATTGCATTACTTTTGGTTTGTAAATTTTCATTTGCACAAACGAAAAATCAAAAATTTGTGCTCGTAAAACCAGATATGATAAAAATTGAGTGGTTACAATCTCACAAATCTTACTCCTCATTATATGCCTACCTTGTCTGTCATTACGATACTATTGGCCCTCAAAAATTTTTAGGAGAAAAATGTGATTTTTCGCAACAATTTAAAAATAGAATAAGTTATGTCCAGAAAGAATGCCCGGTTGGTGCAAGCTCTTATCGGTTAACTATTCCTTTTATAGAAGTCTCAGAAATAAAAAAACTGTTTGCTGTTCTTTTTAAATCAGAAGGTTGTGTTTGGAGCAGAGATAGCCTATCGTACACATCAAAAAGCGGTGCTGGTGGAACGTTTGAATACAAAAAAGTGAAGAATAAGATTATCAGTAATATCTTGTTTACCGATTAGTATTTGCGCAAAATCGCAGCATGCAGAAGCACTTAGATTTTACCTAGTTATCCGTTAAAAAATAAATATTAAATCAATTTCATTCGGAATTAGGGATCGATTCTGTCAGGATGAGCTGATTTTTCTGATCATAGTAAGCGCAGGTCATCAATGATAAATTCACTATCCATCTATCGATTCCTGTTTCTGCACAATGCCTGCAAAAGCTGAGGTAATCCGTTTGCCCTGCCTGATGCATTTTCAAATACTTCATAAACTTTTTCTTATGACTTACAGCAGCGACGACTAAAGGTTCATACTTTGCCTTGGAGCTGAGCTGATGGCCATTATTCCCGAAATACTGGGTATGACTATCGGATACGTAGGTCACAAATTCTTCTACCCCTAATTTTTTGATCGCTTGAATGTACTTAGGGAAATCTGCTCCGCTTTTCACTTTTTCATGTTCCTGCTCAATTTGCGCAATTGTAAAAGATTCCTCC
>NZ_FNEX01000016.1 GCF_900100435.1 Pedobacter sp. ok626
TGTAAAATGATAGGTTTCAGATTGAGCGTCGAATGCTTGTCGCAAAGCCTTTTGTACATCGGTTCTAAAGCGATAAACCATGGTTCCATCATAAAAATCTGTGATGACCTCGTATGCATCTCGCCGAAATTGTTCTGCCAGCGTACTGGCGATCCCAAATTGAGTTGCTGCTTTGTGTGTGTTTTTAGTTTGCTGTTTTTTTGTCAACCTGGATTTGGCTGTAACCACTTGCATATTGCGATATTTCTTATAAACAGCAGGTCCTACTATGCCTGTCAGGAATTTTCCGTCGAATTTTGCCATGATCTATAGTTTTTATAAATAAACAACTGATCTAAGATAATGTTCGGATTGCGTATTACAAAATTTCAAGTTAAAAAAAATTAAAAAGGGATCATACTCCATATTTTTATAGAAAAAGTTGGAGTATAGTTGCTGTATACTTGGACTATACTTGGAGTTTTATACTACTCAGACCGGTCGCTTACTTATTTTTGTCTTATCCGTATATGTTAGTAGAAGACTCTTTAGTTGATGTTTAAGAAGCGTTAATTGTTCTGGCGCTTAAGTTCTGGTATTGACCACTTCTCAATAATTGATTGCTGTTCGTAGAAATTACGTTCGAGCTTATCGTCAATTTTAAGAAGCTCAACGTAATGAGACCAACTCAATAAGTGAGAAGGCTTCTCACTTATTGGATACTCTAAATACAAAAGTCTCATGTAAATCAGATTACTTCGGCTAAATCCCTTTCCATGAATGACACTTAAATCATCTGAAAGGTTGTTAATTAACGCCTTACCATAAGTTGCTCGTTCGGAACCACCCTGTTCAAATTCAACAATGTATTGGCCAATTTGCCAATAAGTATCAAGTAAACCGATATTCACCGCTCGAACGGCTTGATACTGGCCGTCTGTATATCTAGTTGAAATTTTGCTTACAAGATCATTATAATCTCCGTCCTGAATTATCTTACTCATATGTTTAGCATTGGACATTAAAGTTCATTAAAATCTGAAACTAAAACATCATTGTCTTGAAGTTTATCAATTAAAATACAAAAAGCCTGAGATCTTTTGAGAGGGCACTGAAAAAGTCCAGTACGAAAACGGGGGAGTTCATAAATCATGAATTGCCCCGTTTTCTTTAAGCTGTAAGTAGTTCTCTTAACTAAAATTTCCTATAGCCGATTCTAAAGGCTTCAAATTCAGTTATTACATAGCTTTATTTTTCTCGTCTATTTTTAAGCCACTTTTTCAGTGCCCTCTCTTTTGATTTCAGGCTTTTCCTTGGTTTTGATACCATCTTGGCGGAGAGTGGGGGAATTTCAAACCATGTCAGGATGGTTGACTTCTGAGTACTTTAAACGTTCCTAAGGCTTCTATTTCGTTTGTTTTGCAGCTTTAAATAATTTCTGTTTGTCAAAATTACGGCTGTTAATGGTTCACAAGCAACGATATTAAATTCTGATTTTTCTCCGCTACCAAAGCTGTTGATGTTTGTCGCGATGTCATTTTCAAAGAAGAACGCTGTGTTTTTCTTTACTCCGTCAATTTCATAATAACTTTTACAGTATCTCGAGTCAATATAAAATAAAGAATTACAGATGTGTCCTTCATGTCGTAAAAATTCATTCTTCTTATACTGTTTTTTTGATAATGCAGGTTGCAGCAATTCCCAACTTTCCTCAGAAAATACGGTTAGCGAATGAATATATTTTAAAAGATTGGCCATTTATAATCGGGGAAGAGAAAGGTAATTTATATAAATAATTGAGAGCAAGCAAATCAAGTACTTTTGATGTATGTTAGCGGAAGTACTCCATAATGGAGTGTAGGTTTTGTCCAAGCTTGCCCCAAAACTTTTCTGTTTACCCCTTAGGTGGCTGAATTTCCAGTTTCCTCTTTTCCGTATATATAAACGCCGCGTTTATAAAATCCACGAGTTGGGTGTAAAAGTATAGCATATCGGCATTTTCATCTCCCTCGGTAAATCCGACTGAGTTATTCACCCATCCCTTATAGAGTTGCCAAGCTTTTTCCCTAATGCGATGGAGATCATTGTTACCCAAAAAGTCGACCATTGTACTTAAAGGGTTTTCTAATTCATAGTCTGATAAGTTTGTTGGCTGGTAATCCAGTTTTTTCATGATGTTTTCCATAATCTTATTTTTAAATCAGTATTGAATAGTAAAATTGGTTGCTAATTGGAGGCTGTGGCTGGATTAGCAAATTCGTTATATCGCATGGCTTGTTGTGTTAACTGCGTTATTTTCTCTTCACACATTACCTTAGCAAGTGCTACAAATTCCATAATCTTATTGTATAAAAGCCAGGAGTCATCTTCGGAAATGTTAAAAGTATCTTTGTATCTCGCTCCCGAATAACTTTTAAGTAATACTTCAAAAAGTCTTTCGTCATCAGGGCTACCGGATAAGAACATTTTAATGGGGGCGTTTGAAAAGCAGGAGCAGAGGTGTAAAAGACGACGTAAATTATGCATCTCTGCTCGATAGGCGAGGTGCACCCTGATCAGTGCAATACAGGTCTGTTCTACTGCCTGATGCAGCATAAATGCGCAAACATTGTGCTGTTCAGTAATGATGCACTCATGCGCTCCGGTTAAGAAGCCGTCTGCTAATGTCATTCTGTGGTCGAAATGTTTTCTTGCTTTTATAGCGGCTTCAGTTGGAATAAAACGATTGGAAAAATCGAAAGTTGTCAGTCCATTATGACTATAAATCAATTTAGCGGTACTGCAAACCGTAATGAAAAAACGATTGTTGGCTATGATAGCTTCCTCAATGGCTTCTTTAGCATGACAGAGGATTGTAATTACACCCTGTTTGTAATTCCCATTTGTGAAATCTTGGACCTCATGATCAATTCGGGTATTGCTCTCGGTAACAAGTAGTAAGCAATAATTACAATGAAAGGTATCGGATTTTTCTTTAAAACAGCCCTCATCATCTTGGCTGTAAGCGTGTTTAAAAAAGCTAAAGATTTGAAGAGGCTTGAACTTTTGAACAAGCTGATGAATGAACTCTCTAAAGTAAATCGCGTGGTCTTCTGTTGGTGATAAGGTTTGTAGTTCCATATTGATCTCATTTAATTGGTTACAGTTTAAATGAGTCTCAAAGTAGCAGAAACAATAAATGTGGGATCTGCCAACCATGGTTACACAAAAGTTTCTGAGGCCTTAGGTCAACATGGATTTACAGCAGATCCCACATCTATGATGATGCGCAAATATAGCACATCTAAACATAGATATGGCATTACTCTGCTGTCCTGCGTTGACGGCCTCAGATTGTGTAACCGCAAGACTCTTAATAATATTTTGTTAGTGTTTTATTTCATATGTCTAATATAAGAATAAAACAACAAACTCAGTTATTCCAGGGTGAATTTATTTTCAATAATATCTTACTTATCTACTATATTAGTGAAATTTATTAATCCTACAGATAAACACTTCGGACTCTGGTTTAAAGACTTTTTGGGACATTAGTGTTTTTTTAGTATATTAAATCAAACGCAAAAACAAATGGATAAAATCATCGTCTTTCAAACTTTTTATAATCCAATAGAGGCTAATATTGTAAAATCCAGGTTAATGGATGCAGGAATACAATGCTTTCTTTCTGATGAGAATACAATTACCATCAATCCTTTGTATACCCAGGCTTTAGGAGGTGTTAAGCTGCACTTATTTGAAAGAGATGTTGAAGATGCAAAAAGTATTCTCAAGGACGAAAACGTTGAAATCGACTTAGAAGAGATAGAGGGGGCAGAGGTATGCCCCAATTGTGGCTCTACCAATGTGGGTTATGTGCAAGCTACAAAAAAACGTTTTGGAATATTTACTGTAATTGTTTCAGTCCTGTTAGCCGTATATCCTTTTCATGCAAAGAAAACCTACCACTGCTTTAACTGCGAACACGAATTTTAAATTATAAAAGATAAATGTAAAAAAATAGGGGGTTTTACCATTGGTAAAACCCCCTATTTAATTTATATCAATTGCTGACTAAGCGTTTTTAGCTGCAGCTTCTCTGCGGATGATATTTAAAGCACCACCTGCTTTAAACCAATCGATTTGCTGTGCATTGTAGCTATGATTAACAGCAATCTCTTCTTTAGAGCCATCAGCATGGTGTAATACCAAAGTTAATGGAACATCAGGAGTGAAAGTTGTTAAACCAACGATGTCAATTGTATCATCCTCAAGGATTTTATCGTAATCCTCTTTGTTGGCAAACGTTAAACCAAGCATACCTTGTTTTTTAAGGTTGGTTTCGTGGATACGGGCAAAAGATTTTACCAATACTGCACGAACACCTAAATGACGTGGCTCCATTGCTGCGTGCTCACGGCTTGAACCTTCACCATAGTTTTCATCACCAACTACGATAGAACCAATTCCTGCTGCTTTATAAGCACGTTGAGTTGCTGGTACTGGACCGTATTCGCCAGTCAGTTCATTCTTAACGTTGTCAGTTTTCTCATTGAAGTAGTTAACTGCACCGATTAACATATTGTTAGAGATATTGTCAAGGTGACCACGGAATTTCAACCATGGACCAGCCATAGAGATATGATCCGTAGTACATTTGCCTTTTGCTTTGATCAGGAGTTTTAAGCCTTTAAGGTCTGTTCCTTCCCAAGGCGTAAATGGATCAAGTAATTGTAACCTGTGTGAAGTAGGAGATACGATTACATTTACACCATTACCATCTTCTGCTGGTTTCTGATAACCTGCATCTTCAACCGCATAACCGTTTAGAGGTAGTTCATCACCTTTTGGTGGATCTAATTTAACCTGCTCACCTTTATTGTTAGTTAAGGTATCTGTTAATGGGTTAAAGCTCAAATCACCTGCAATAGCAATTGCTGCTACAATTTCCGGAGAAGTTACAAAAGCATAGGTATTCGGGTTACCATCAGCACGTTTAGCAAAGTTTCTGTTAAACGAGTGAACGATAGTGTTTTTCTCTTGTTTTTCTGCACCTACTCTGTCCCACATACCGATACATGGTCCACAAGCATTTGTAAAGATCGTTGCATTCAAGTCTTCAAAAGTCTTCAATAAACCATCGCGGTTTGCAGTATAACGTACTTGTTCAGAACCAGGGTTGATACCAAAATCTGCTTTAGTCACTAAGCCTTTATCAATAGCTTGTTTAGCAATAGATGCTGCTCTTGATAAATCTTCGTATGATGAGTTGGTACAAGAACCAATTAAACCCCATTCTACTTTTAAAGGCCATCCGTTTGCAGTAGCTACTTCTTTCATTTTAGAAATAGGCGTAGCCAAATCTGGAGTGAAAGGACCGTTTATGTAAGGCTCAAGCTCAGAAAGGTTGATTTCAATTACCTGGTCAAAATATTTTTCTGGATCAGCATAAACTTCTGCATCACCTGTTAAGTGTTCTTTTACCGCGTTTGCAGCATCAGCAATATCAGCTCTGTTGGTTGCACGTAAATAACGCTCCATGCTCTCATCGTAACCGAAAGTAGAAGTAGTTGCACCAATTTCAGCACCCATATTACAGATGGTACCTTTACCAGTACAGCTTAGGTTTTCTGCACCTTCGCCAAAATATTCAACAATTGCACCTGTACCACCTTTAACTGTTAGGATACCAGCAACTTTAAGGATCACATCTTTTGCAGAAGCCCATCCATTCAGTTTTCCAGTTAATTTAACACCAATTAGTTTAGGGAATTTAAGCTCCCATGGCAAGCCTGCCATTACATCACAGGCATCAGCACCGCCAACACCAATCGCAACCATACCCAAACCACCTGCATTTACAGTGTGTGAGTCAGTACCGATCATCATACCACCTGGGAAAGCATAGTTTTCTAATACTACCTGGTGAATGATACCTGCACCTGGTTTCCAGAAACCAATGCCGTATTTGTTAGAAACTGAAGCTAAAAAGTCAAAAACTTCTTTACTCTCTGTATTTGCTGCCGGTAAATCAATCTCGGCACCAAACTTAGCTGTAATTAAGTGATCACAGTGAACTGTAGAAGGAACAGCTACCTGTGGTCTACCAGCTTGCATAAACTGCAATAAAGCCATTTGTGCAGTAGCATCTTGCATGGCCACACGGTCAGGAGCAAAATCTACATAATCAACACCTCTGTTGTAAGAAGTATTCGTGGTTCCCTCCCAAAGGTGGGTATAAAGTATTTTTTCTGAAAGTGTTAAAGGTCTGCCTACTAATTTACGAGCCGCCTCTACACGGGGGCCAAAGTTTGCATACACCTTTTTGATCATTTCTATATCAAAAGCCATATTTTTTAAAGATTACTGTCGGTAACAAAACAAACTAAATTAAACAATTTTTGACGGATTTTTTTTGAGAATTGTTTAATTGTGTTATTTAAAACCATTCTATGCGCATTTTGGCATGCATAAATAAAGAGGGGTATCCGATACATTGGATACCCCTCTTGGTATTATTAGCAAAATATGTGATTATTTGTTTCTTATTGTTTTGTAGAAATAGGGCTGAACTTTGTTAAATTGATTCCTTCTACGGCTATTTTGTATTCTTCGATACTCGGAATACGGCCTAAGATTGCAGAAAGAACAACTACTGGCGTAGAGGCCAATAAGGACTCTCCTTTTTTATTGTCTCTATCTTCTACCACACGACCTTGGAACAAGCGTGTAGAAGTAGCCATTACCGTATCACCTTTAGCTGCCTTTTCTTGGTTACCCATGCATAAGTTACAACCCGGGCGCTCCAGATACATGATATTCTCATATTCGGTTCTTGCCGAGCCTTTAGGTAATGCATCACTGAATTCAAATCCAGAATACTTTTGTAGGTATTCCCAATCGCCTTCTGCTTTTAATTCATCGATGATGTTGTAAGTTGGAGCAGCCACAACCAACGGTGCTTTAAATGACACTGTGCCGGTTTTTTGCTCTACATTTCTCAACATTTGAGAAACGATTTTCAAGTCGTCTTTATGCACCATACAAGAACCTACGAAACCAAGGTCTACTTTTTTATCGCCACCATAGAAAGTTAAATCCCTTATGGTATCGTGGGTATAGCGTTTAGAAACGTCTACATTATTTACATCCGGATCGGCAATCATTGGTTCTTCAATCAAATCCAAATCAATAATTACTTCCGCATAGTATTTTGCATTATCGTCTGGCATTAAAGCTGGCTTAATACCAGTTTTAATTTCTTCGATACGTTTGTTTGCTTTATTAATCAATCCTTGAAGCACTTGGTTATGGTTGTCCATCCCCTTGTCTATCATGATTTGAATGCGGTTTTTAGCAATCTCTAAAGATTGAATTAGGGTGTCATCCAGAGAAATACAGATAGAAGCCTTTGCTTTCATTTCTGCTGTCCAATCAGTAAATGTAAAGGCCTGATCTGCTAATAATGTACCAATGTGTACCTCGATGATACGACCCTGAAATACGTTTTCGCCATCAAATTGTTGCAACATTTGCAATTGTGTAGCATGAACAACGTCACGGAAATCCATGTGTTGCTTCATTTCGCCTTTGAAAGTAACTTTTACCGATTCGGGAATTGGCATCGAAGCCTCACCAGTTGCCAATGCTAACGCCACTGTACCAGAATCGGCACCGAAAGCTACACCTTTAGACATGCGAGTGTGTGAGTCGCCACCTATAATGATTGCCCATTCGTCAATTGTGATGTCATTCAATACTTTGTGAATAACGTCTGTCATTGAATGATATTCGCCTTTAGGATCACGAGCAGTAATTACACCAAAGTCATTCATAAATTTCATCAATTTAGGAATGTTTGCCTGTGCTTTTTTATCCCAAACAGACGCAGTGTGGCAACCTGATTGATAAGCACCATCAACAATTGGAGAAATAACTGTAGCAGCCATCGCCTCTAATTCTTGAGCAGTCATTAAGCCTGTTGTATCTTGAGAGCCAACAATGTTTACTTCTACACGAACATCAGAACCAGCATGTAAAACTTTACCAGGAGCTAGGCCTACAGCGTTTCTGTTGAATATTTTTTCTGCAGCCGTTAAGCCCTGACCTTCGATAGATACTTCTTTCGCTGGAGCAAATACTGTTGGCGCTTCGATGCCTAAAGTTTTAGCTGCAAAAGTTTGAATTTTTTTACCAAATACGATAGCATAAGAACCGCCAGCTTTGATAAATTCCATTTTTTGAGGAGTCAATGCTTTTGAAATATTAATCAGCTCTTGATCTCCATTATATAATTTCTGAGTCTTAGTATTGATCGTAAGAACAGTTCCAGTTTCGATAGAATAAACTTCCTCTAAAATTGGCTCATCTTTTTCATTACGAACGACATTCCCATCCTCGTCTGTTTTCTTTACCCAGTTTTTAAGGTCGATACCGATACCACCAGTTACATCAACAGTTGTTAAGAAAATTGGAGAAATACCATTGGTACCCCCCACAATTGGAGCAATGTTTACAAATGGAATATAAGGGCTAGATTTTTTTCCTGTCCAAAGTGCGACATTGTTCACACCCGACATACGTGAAGAACCCACACCCATGGTGCCTTTTTCAGCCACCAACATCACACTTTTATCTGGGTGTTGTGCTTGCAATGCCTGGATTTCCTCTTGAGCCTCTGGAGTGATCATGCACTTGCCATGCAATTCACGATCCGAACGCGAGTGAGCCTGATTACCCGGAGACAATAAATCTGTAGAAATATCTCCAATACCGGCGATAAAAGTTACCACTTTGATTTCTTCTGGTACTTCAGGAAGGTTGGTGAAAAATTCAGCATTTGCGTAACTCTCCAATATTTCTTTAGCGATCTCATTGCCATTATTGTAAGCTTCTTTCAATCGATCTGTATCTGCATCGTATAAGTAAACTTGCGTCTTAAGAACATCTGCCGCTTTCTTAGCTTTATCGCCATTGTCAGCCAATGCGATGTCTAATAAAACTTTAATAGATGGTCCGCCTTTCATGTGAGACAACAATTCGAAAGCAAAATCAGGCGTAATTTCTCTAACAACGGCTTCGCCTAAAATAATATCTTTTAAAAATTGTGCTTTTACAGCGGCCGCTGCGGTAGTGCCAGGTAGGGTATTGTATATGAAAAAATTAACAGATTCTTCTCTGCTAAGATTGTTTACACTTTTGATTTGAGTGATGATTTCACTCAATAATTCAGCTCCATCAATAGGTTTAGGGTGAAGACCTTGAGCTTTTCTGTCTTCAATCTCCTGGATATAATCGTTATAAATACTCATCTTGGTTTGTTTATTTTTGTGCGAAAACTTTGCGGATCAAAATATCCACCAGATCTTCACAAACAGAATACTGTTTTTGGCGTATTAACTCGTGATTTTTGGACAAAAAAACGAATTTCTTGTCCAAAACAAAAATAGCAAAAAACAACCTTTAAGTGCAATTTAGGCAGGTGATTAAGTAATTTGGAATCGTTCTAAATTACGATTGTTGGGTGTGAATCGCTCAGTGCTATAATGTTAAAAAACTGAAACCTTTATCAGTAAAATATTGTAGAAATCGTGGTAGTGCATATTCCAATCTATCAAATGCTTTTAAACTATCGTGAAAAACAACAATTGAGCCGCTGGTGGTGTGTTTAATTGCATTCCGATAGCATTCCTCAGGAGAAAGATTGAGGTCGAAATCGCCGGTGATGACATCCCACATGACAATTTGCATTTCAGGATAAGCGGATTTGATTTCTGAAATCTGTGATTTTTTTATCCTGCCATAAGGTGGCCGGAATAAATGAGTTTGAGTCAATTTTTGACAAGCTTTAAAATTATTAAGATAAGTCTTATCCTCAGTTTTCCAGCCTTTAAGGTGATTGAAAGTGTGGTTTCCAATCTGGTGACCGTCTTTTTTAATCTGTTCAAAAACATCAGGATGTTTAACGATATTGTCTCCGATACAGAAGAACGTAGCTTTTGCATCGAAGCTTTTTAAAGTTTTTAAAACAAAGGTTGTAACATCAGGGATGGGTCCATCGTCAAAGGTTAAATAAATAACTTTTTCACTGCGGGACTTATTCCATGTTAAAGATGGGTAATACCATTTTAGCAAAAGTGGGGATTTGACCAGGTACATGTCCAAATGTAAGTTGTTTATATTAATATTGTGAAAAAAATCTATGAAGACAATCATCTCCTATAATGCCTTATCTAAGCTCTTGCTGGCTTTATCCTTTGTTTTTCTTAGCGCTTTTCTGCAGCATGCAGTTGCTCAGGAAGTGATTACTGTGCAGCGAGCTATAGAAATAACACTAAAGAATAACCTCCAGGTTAAGCAGAGCCAATTGAACGAAAGTTTATCAGAGGAGAACTTGATTCAGTCAAAAAATGCGTTACTTCCAACGTTAAGTGCTAATTCAGGATATAATATGAATTTTGGACGTAGTCTTAATCAAACAACAAATGAGTTGCTTAGTCAGCAATATTCTAGTGTGACAGCTGGTGCATCTGCAGGACTTGGTCTATTTCAGGGTTATCAAAAAGTAAACCAGATTAAGCAAAATAAGCTATTGTTGGATGCTGATAAAACGAATACGGAAAAGGTTAAGAATGACCTTATTTTACAGGTAATTACTTCTTATTTACAGATCTTATATAATAAAGACTTTCTTGTGGCGGCCAAACAGCAGTTGGCAGTTTCTCAGCAACAATTGGCGCGCGAGCAACAATTGTTAGATGCGGGGAATAAAACTCTTGCAGACTTATCTCAGGCGAAATCTCAAGTAGCAACTTCTGAGTTAAATGTAACCAATGCGGATAATGCTTTGACTATATCTTATTTAACGTTGGCCCAACTAATGGATGTGCCTCCTACAACTTCTTACCGTGTTGAATCACCTATACTTGCTAATTATGATAAGCCAGTTGTAGTTTATAAAGCTGATGAAATTTATCAGGGCGCGTTAAGTAGTTATCCGGATATTAAACTGGCCGCATTGCGGACCGAAGCTGCTAAAAAAGGAATTGACATTGCAAAGGGTAGCTATTATCCTAGTTTATCTTTTTCTGCGGGTATGAATACCAGTTATTCGAGTGGTAGAGAAAGAGGGCTTCTTGTTAATGGGATTCCTACCACTGAACCTTACAAATTTGGAGATCAGTTTAAAGATAACTTTGGTCAAGGCTTAGGCCTAACCTTACAGATTCCAATTTTCAATGGTTTCAGTGCAAGATCTAATGTTAGAAAGGCAAAAATTAATTACCTGCAAAATCAAACTCAGGAACAGTTGGCAAAAAATAACCTGAACAAGGTGATTTATCAGGCCGTTGCTGATCTAAGGGCTGCTGAAGGTCGTTATGCTTCCACTACAAAGGCTTTCCAAGCACAGAAAGATGCCTTTGGGGTGATTGAGCAACGATATGCTGTTGGTTTAGTCAACTCCTTAGATTTTAACACCTCACAAACAAATTTAAATAAAGCAGAAATAGATATGATCCAGGCAAGATATGACATCATATTTAGAGCTAAGGTGATTGATTACTACCTTGGACAGCCGATCACATTTTAATTACTCTTGAATCAAATAAATAAAAGCAGATGAAACTAAAAACCATATTAATTATAGTAGGAATTATCATTGTCCTGATTGCTGGTGGTGTATATTCCGGAGTTATTGGCGGTGATAAGAGAGAGAAAGTAACCGCTGAAAAGGCTGCGGAAAGAAAAGTTATTGAAACGGTTACTGCCAGTGGAAAAATACAACCTGAAACAGAAGTCAAACTAAGTTCCGAAGTGTCGGGAGAGGTAACAGAACTGTTGGTTAAAGAAGGTGATATTGTGAAGAAAGGGCAACTGTTGGTTAAGGTGCGTCCTGATGTGCTTAAGTCAGGTTACGACCGTGCTGTTGCTTCATATAGCTCTCAAAAGGCCAGTGTGGCTGGTGCTGCTCAAATGCTTAAACAGGCTGAGGCTAATTTTGCAAATGGAGAAGTAACTTATAAACGTAATGTGGAGCTGTTTAATAAAAAGGTAATCTCAGCTTCAGAATTTGATGCTGCAAAAGCTGCGTATCTAACTGCAAAGACAAATTTGGGAAGAGCAAAAGAGGATCTTAACGCCTCAAAATTTAGTTTAGAACAAACTGGAGCGAATGTTCAGGAGGCAAGTGCGAACCTGGCAAAAGCAACCATATTTGCGCCTGTGGACGGAGTAATCTCTAAACTCTCGGTAGAGTTGGGCGATCGTATTCTGGGTACTATTCAAAATGCAGGTACGGAGATTATGCGGATTTCAAACCTTACTTCAATGGAAGTAAACGTAGATGTGAACGAAAATGATATCAATAGAGTTAAAGTTGGCGACCAGGCCACTATTGAAGTAGATGCCTTTGCGGATAAAAAATTTAAAGGTACTGTAACTGAAATTGCAAGTTCTTCTAAAGATGTAGGTACAGCAACTAGCTCGGTAGATCAGGTGACCAACTTTATTGTGAAAGTTCGTATCCTTCCAGAATCTTATAGCAGTGTTACTGGTGGAGCAAAAGATCTTCCTTCGCCATTCAGACCGGGCTTGTCTGCTACTGTGGATATAGAAAGTGAAACTGTAAATGGTCTGTCTGTTCCTATTCAATCTGTTTTTACAATCGATAAAAAGAAAGATGATAAGGAGAAGAAAACAGAAGACAACCAGGATAATGCTGAGAAACAAAAGACAAAATTGACGGATAAGAAAGTTAAACAATACGTTTACTTATACAATGCTGATGAAACCGTTAAGCAAGTAGAAGTGACTACAGGTATCCAAAATGACCAGTTTATCATCATCAAATCTGGACTTAAAGCAGGTCAGGAAGTAATAACAGGTCCTTATTCTGCCATACAAAACAAATTAAAGGACGGAATGAAAGTAAAGAAAGTGACTAAGGATCAATTGTTTGCTGAGCCAGGTAAGAAGTAAACTTTATCAATACTTTTTAAATGAGTAAATTGTCCCGGTTTAAAACATTAGACCGGGATTTTTTATTTATAATGTATGATACCTAAAGTCGCAATGATTGGTGGGGGTAGTTGGGCTACTGCTATTATAAAAATGCTCTCAGATAACTTTTCTGCAAAAGAGATTTATTGGTGGATGCGAAATGCAGACGCTATAACGCATATTCAGAAATATAAGCACAACCCGAATTATTTAAGTTCGGTAGAGGTAAGGATTCCTGAGGATAATATCTCTGATGATATTGCTGCGATTATTAAAAAAGCGGATTTTATTATATTAAATGTGCCGGCAGCTTTTCTTAAAGAAACGCTGAGTACGATTACACCTGAGCAACTGAAAGGGAAAAAGATCGTATCGGCCATTAAGGGGATCGTACCGGATGAAAATCAGATCATTGGTGAGTTTCTTCAACACAAATACAACATTCCATTAGAAGACATCTTAGTGATCAGTGGACCATGCCATGCTGAAGAAGTAGCCTTGGAAAAATTATCTTATTTAACCATTGCCTCTGTAAATGTAGGTCTTGCCGGCTTTTTTGCTAATCTTTTAAATACACGCTACATTAAAACAAATGTTTCCGATGATATTTTCGGAACGGAATATGCGGCTGTGCTGAAAAATATTTATGCAGTAGCAAGCGGCATTTGTCACGGTATAGGCTATGGAGATAATTTTCAAGCCGTATTGATTTCTAATGCCATTCGTGAAATCAAACGCTTTGTCGATGCGGTTCATCCCATTAATAGGGATATCATGGAATCTGCCTATCTGGGCGATTTGCTGGTTACGGCCTATTCACAATTTAGTCGCAATCGCACCTTTGGTAATATGATCGGAAAGGGGTATACTGTAAAATCTGCTCAGTTGGAAATGAATATGATTGCTGAAGGGTACTATGCAGTGAGCTGTATGCATCATATCAATAAAAAATATAAGGTAGATATGCCTATAAGTAGGGCTGTATATGCTATTCTATACGAAAAACACTCTCCGCATATTGAAATGCGCTTGCTTACCGAACAGCTTAATTAACAGCAAAAACAAAAACACCATGTAGATTGTTGATGGTTTTATAGTCTAGAAAATCATACAGCGATGAAAAGAAAGTATTTATTGGGGTTTTTAACCCTGGCAATGTGCACAACTCTTGTCTTTAGTGCTAATGCGCAGGATAAGAAGAAAGAAACAGGAGTAGGAAAGGCGCTTGATAAAACCGGGAAGGCAATTGGTAAAACTGCAACAACTGTTGGGAATAAAACTGCTGAAGTTGCTGTAAAGGGAACCTCTAAGGTTGCGGATAAGGTTTATAAAGGTAAAATGGCGCCTGATGGAACCGATGTGTATATAGATAGTAAAAACAGAAAGTATTACGTAAACAAAAAAGGGGGCAAGGTTTATTTGAAAGCGTCTCAGATTAGAAATAGACCTGAACAGAAAATGTAACCCTACAACTACCTATAAATAAAAATGCCTCCGGAATTTCCGAAGGCATTTTTATTATATTAGGTTGGCTGCTAATTAAGATCTACGTCTTCTATCGCTACCACCGCTATTTCCGCCTTCGCGTCTTCCAGCTCCACCTTTATCTTCACGGCTTCTTCCAGAGAAATCTCTGAAACCACCACCGCTGTTACCGCCTTCACGTCTGTTACCGCCGCCATAGCTTCTGCGTTCACCGCCGCCGCCTTCGCGTCTTCCGCCACCGTAACTTCCGCCTTCGCGTCTGCCACCGCCACCAAAGCCACCACGACTACGGCCACCGCCGCCACCATCGCCATCAGCTGTTTTTTCGATTCTTACTCCGCGGTTGTTAAACTCAACACCTTTAAAGTTGTTGAATAACGACTCAACAGCAGCATTTTCAACTTCGAAGAATGAGTAAACACCTTTCAAGTCAATTTTGCCAATGCCTTTTCCGCTGATTTTACCGTTGTTGCAAACAAAAGATAACAAGTCACCTCTTGTGAAATCATCAACAGAACCAAGGTTAATAAACAGACGGGTATAACCTTCGCTGCTTCTCGGACCTCTTTCTCCGCGCTCACCACGTTCACCTCTATCATCTGCAGAAGAGTTCAAATCAGGTGCGTTTTTGTAATACTCTAAAAAGCGGTTAAACTCTAAAGATGCAAAACGTTTGATCACCTCATCTTTGCTCAGTTCAGCAAACTCATCCATGATGCGTGGCATGTACTGCTCAATTTGGCTTTCGTTAACCTCAACATTGTGAACTTTGTGTACCAAAGCAAACAATTGTTTTTCGCAAACGTCAAAACCTGTAGGAAGTTCCGCTTTTGTAAACGATTTTCCAATGATTCTTTCAATCTGACGAATTTTACCAAGCTCTTTCGAGTTTACGATACAGATCGAAATACCAGTTTTTCCGGCACGACCAGTACGGCCACTACGGTGGGTATAACTTTCAATTTCATCAGGTAAAGAGTAGTTAATTACGTGAGTAACGTTGTTTACGTCGATACCACGGGCTGCAACATCAGTAGCAATTAACAACTGCATGTTACGGTCGCGGAAACGTTGCATTACTTTATCACGTTGTTGCTGAGATAAGTCACCATGCAAAGCATCAGCATTGTAACCATCTTTAATTAAGTGCTCTGCTACATCTTGTGTATCCAGTTTAGTTTTACAGAAAACTACTGCAAAAATTTCTGGATTGAAATCCACAATACGTTTTAAAGCAGCGTATTTATCTCTTGCACGTACAATGTAGTACTCATGTTCGATATTTACGTTACCAGTGTTTTTAGTACCCATGGTTAACTCAACAGGTGAGTCCATGTAGTTCTTAGCTATTCTTCTTACCTCAGGAGGCATAGTTGCAGAGAATAACCATGTTTTTTTATCGTCAGGTGTAGTAGACAAAATATCGTTAATGTCTTCCTGGAAGCCCATGTTTAACATTTCGTCAGCTTCATCAAGCACTACAAACTTCACGTTACTGAAATCTATAGCCTTACGGCCGATAATGTCCAACATGCGGCCCGGTGTAGCCACTACAATTTGTACACCGTTTCTAATTTCACGCAGCTGCTGCATAATGTTTGCGCCACCGTAAACGGCAACGACATTAGCACCACTGATGTTTTTTGAGAAATTCTTGATGTCGCTAGTAATTTGCAAGCAAAGCTCTCTGGTAGGGCATAAAATCAATGCCTGAGGCTTATTGCTCTTAAAGTCTATCAATTCTAACAGCGGCAAACCAAATGCTGCTGTTTTTCCTGTTCCTGTTTGGGCCAAACCAACAAAATCGTTATTGCCCTCTAACAGTACAGGAATACTTTGTTCCTGAATAGGTGTTGGGTTTTCGAATCCCAAATCCTTTACGGCATTAACAACGTCATCACTTATCCCCAATTTACTAAATGGGTTTATCATGTATTATAATTTATTAAGCCGCAAAGGTAAGTTTAATTATTGGTATTTCAATCCTTTGTAACTGAATAAAAATCAGGCGATTAATTATCTGAGTCTATCGGCCGATCTTAATAATTGCTCATCTTTTCTAATTCCGCGTATAGCAAGCATGCAAAATAGGAGGGCCAGAACAAATAATGAAGAGCCAATAT
Source organism: Pedobacter sp. ok626 (assembly GCF_900100435.1). Classification (GTDB taxonomy): domain Bacteria; phylum Bacteroidota; class Bacteroidia; order Sphingobacteriales; family Sphingobacteriaceae; genus Pedobacter. The sequence goes on from NZ_FNEX01000016.1 coordinate 16,566, forward strand.
GAATAGAGGAACCGGCGATTCCACCCGGTAATAACGAGGCATTTAAAGTTGATAATACGGCTGTTGCGATAATCAGTACCATGTCGATCATGATTAAACGTTTTTGCATCACGCGGTTTCTAAACTGGAAAATGCAAATTAGAGACAGTAGAACGGCAACACCGTTGATGATCATTGCACCAATCGGTGTAACAGCAATCGCTGCAGTACTTGCTCCCTTGATCAAGGGATAGTGACCATCTATATATAGTAGATATTCTGTATTGTTAATGCTTTTAGTTATTAAAGGAATAAAAAACAGGCCGATCAAGGTGAATGAAGCAAGAAGTAGCCATATAGATTGTACGCGTTGTATCATATCAGTTCAATAATTTCAACAAATATATTAAAAGCAAATAGTAACCAATCCGATATCCGATTAAAAAGATAATTTTGTACAATTGAATATGCAACGGTATTTTATTGAATTGTCGTACGACGGCACTGCTTATCATGGCTGGCAGATACAGCCTAATGCCACTACTGTGCAGGAATGCCTGGATAAAGCCTTATCTACTTATTTTAGGCAACCCGTTTTTTCATTAGGCTGCGGCCGTACAGATAGCGGCGTACATGCTACGCAGTTTTATGCGCATTTCGATTTAGAAATCGGCGATGCAGAGGGGGCTGAAGAAAAATCAACTGTTAAGGTCCCAGATCCCTTAAGGTCTGTACCGGGGATCAATTCTCTGTTGCCTTACCAGATTGCTGTAAAGCGTGTTTTTGAAGTAGATAATGAGGCGCATGCACGTTTTGGTGCTACAGAGCGCGCTTACCATTATCAAATTCATTTTCATAAAGATCCTTTTAAACTTAACCGTTCCTGGTTGTACAAAGGTGAACTGGATGTAGAAGCTATGAATGAGGCTGCGCAGCTATTGTTGGGTTACACCGATTTTTCTTGTTTCAGTAAATCAAACACGCAGACCTTTACCAATAACTGCAAAGTTATGGAAGCCTTTTTTGAAAGAAAAGACGATGGTTTGCAGTTTACCATCAGAGCCGACCGATTTTTAAGAAATATGGTGCGCGCAATTGTGGGCACATTGATCAGAATTGGCAAAAAAGAGCTTACTCTGACCGATTTTAAAGAAATAGTTGAAAGTAAAAACCGTAGCAATGCAGGTCAGTCTGTTCCTGCCTGCGGTTTATATTTAGTAAATGTAATTTATCCTTTTGTAAAATAAATATGTCTAGAATAGCTGGTGACGCGTTTAATGTAAGCTTATTGAAAAGGGTTTTTCAATACGTAAAGCCTTATCGCAAAACCTTTATACTATCAATTATTTTAACGATACTGCTGGCTTTAATTGCGCCTGCCAGACCGTTTCTTATTCAGCATACGCTGGATAATTACATCATGAAGGACCAGTATAATGGTCTACTAGGAATGACCATTCTGATGTTGGTATTATTGGTGTTGCAGGCTGGGATACAATTTAGCCATACCCTTCTGACCAACACATTAGGGCAGTCCGCCATTAGAGATTTAAGGATTAATGTTTTTAACCACATTACTAAGCTAAGGCTTAAATATTTCGATAATACACCCATCGGACAGCTGATTACCCGTACGGTGTCGGATCTTGAAACTATTGCAGAAATCTTCTCGGAAGGTTTAATTGTAATCATTGGTGATATTCTGATGGTCATTGTGATCATTGGGGTAATGGTTTATAAAGATTGGGCACTTACGCTCGTGGTATTGCTACCCATGCCATTATTGATTGTAGCTACTTCTGTTTTTCAAAAGGCCATTAAGTCTGCATTTCAAGAAATCCGAACCGAGGTATCTAATCTCAATACTTATTTGCAGGAACATATTTCCGGGGTATCCATCATTCAATATTTTGCCCGTGAAGAGCAGGAGTATAAAAAGTTTGTAAAGATCAATGCGCGCTACCGCGATGCAAATATCCGCTCCAACTGGTATTATTCTATTTTCTTTCCCGTTGTAGAGATTATTTCGGCCATGTCCTTAGGCTTACTGGTATGGTACGGTTCAAGAAGTATCTTATCCAAGCCTTTAACAGTAACACCAGGTATTATTGCTGAATTTATCCTATATATTAACATGCTGTTCAGACCTATTCGGGAGCTTGCAGATAAATTTAATACCCTGCAAATGGGAATGGTAGGGGCTGAGCGGGTTTTTAAAGTGCTGGACACGGATGAGGTGACGGAAAATAAGGGATCATTTGTGCCTGATCAGATGAAAGGCGCCATTTCTTTCGACAGGGTATGGTTTGCTTATAATGAGGAGAATTATGTACTGAAGGATATTTCTTTCGAGGTGCCTGCCGGTAAAACCATCGCCCTTGTTGGTGCTACAGGTGCCGGAAAATCTTCTACAATCAATATCCTGAACCGCTTTTATGAGGTTCAGAAAGGCGTCATCAAGGTAGATGGGGTAAAGATCCAGGATTATGAACTGAGTTATCTGCGTAGTAATATTGCTACAGTTTTACAGGATGTATTCCTCTTCTCTGATACGATTTTCAATAACATTACGCTGAATAATATGGCGATCACAATGGAAGAGGTTGTTGATGCGGCAAAAAAGGTTGGGGCGCATGATTTTATAATGCGTTTGCCAGGAGGTTATCAGTACAACGTTATGGAGCGCGGGGCTACGCTTTCGGCTGGACAAGCTCAGCTGATTTCGTTTATTCGTGCGCTGGTTTATAATCCTTCTATTTTGGTATTGGATGAAGCTACTTCTTCTGTAGATACGGAAACGGAAATGTTGATCCAACACGCTATCGAGAATTTGATGGAGGGTAGGACCTCTATTGTTATTGCTCACCGCCTTTCAACGATTCAGAAAGCGGATAAGATATTGGTGCTGGATAAAGGTGAGATTAAGGAGATGGGGACGCACCAGGAGCTGCTTAAGCTGAATGGGTATTATAAAAGATTGTACGAGTTGCAGTTTAACTCTATCGGGGTCGAAAAATAAAGGTGAAAAATAACCATTCTCTTCTACGGCTGCATTGCTTCGCTGAAGAAGCGAAGAACGCTAGGCCGTTTCAGAGAAGGTAATTTTTCTCTAAGCAGGGTGGCAAGTTAGTACCACAAGCAGGTTGTTCTATGAATTTTATTTTACTGATATTTTTTTCTGAACCAAAACGCCAGGTTTACCAGGGCGATTAGGGCCGGGACTTCTACTAATGGCCCGATAACGCCAACAAAGGCTTGTCCTGAGTTGATGCCGAATACACCAATAGCCACGGCAATGGCCAATTCAAAATTGTTCCCGGTAGCAGTGAAGGCGATTGCGGTTCGTTTGGAATAATCAGCGCCAAAGTGTTTTCCAGCAAAGAAGCTGATCACAAACATTAGGGCGAAGTAAATGAGCAATGGAACTGCAATTCTTGCCACATCTAAGGGGATTTGGACAATCAGTTCACCTTTTAAGCTAAACATCACCACAATGGTAAATAAGAGGGCAATGAGTGTAATAGGGGATATGATGGGCACAAAATTATGCTGAAACCAATCTTCGCCTTTCCATTTTATAAGAGTATAACGGCTTATTATGCCTAGGATAAAGGGGATGCCCAGATAAATACCAACACTTTGAGCAATCTCTAAGATGGAGATGTTGACTTCTAATCCTTGAATGCCAAACCAGGGAGGTAAAACGGTGATAAAGAAATAGGCGAGGATACTATAAAATAGGACTTGAAAAATGCTATTTAAGGCGATCAATCCGGCGGCGTACTCCCTGTTTCCTTCTGCGAGTTCATTCCATACTACGACCATTGCGATACATCGGGCAAGCCCAATTAGAATGAGGCCTGTCATATATTCTGGATAATCCTTTAGAAAGGTAATGGCCAGGACAAACATCAGTATAGGTCCGATAATCCAATTTAGGACTAAGGATGTCGTTAGTACTTTGGTATCCTTAAATACTTCGCCCATATGTTCATACCTTACTTTTGCCAGAGGTGGATACATCATTAAAATCAGACCAATGGCGAGTGGGATATTCGTTGACCCACTTGAAAAGGAATTGATAAAACCTGCCGAAGAAGGAATAAAATAGCCAATGCCAATACCCAAAGCCATAGCCAGGAAAATCCATAAAGTTAAATAACGATCTAAAAAACTCAGTTTTTTCCTGTCGGCCGCAGGAACGCAGTTATTTGCTAACATAGAAGAGCGATTTAATTGCTTAGATGTGTTTTGACAAAGTCACTGCAGTAGGTTTCAATCAGATCTCTTACTCGCCTAAACTCTTGCATAATTTCAGCTTCCGTTCCTGAAGCTTTAGCCGGGTCAGGAAAGTTATAATGGAACTTTTGTGCCTGAGTAGGGAAGTACGGACAGCTTTCTTTAGCATTGTCGCATACCGTAATTATGTAGTCAAAGTCTATATTGGCATACTCGTTTACATTGTTGGACGTATGGCCTGAAATGTCAATTCCACGTTCAGCCATCACAGCTATGGCTCTGGGATTCACACCGTGTGTTTCGATTCCAGCGCTATAAACGATTGCAGTATCACCAGCAAAATGCCTGATAAACCCTTCGGCTAGCTGACTACGGCAGCTATTGCCGGTACATAATATTAATACTTTTTTCATTACTGTATATTCGTTTTATTGTTAGCAGCAACCTGATCCAGGGGTACAAACATTTCCGTCTGCAGCCAGGTTCATCATCACTAGTTTTGGTTTTTCTGTTTTTGGTTCAGGAGCACAGCATTCCTCTCCTGTATCTGTAGTTCCACAGCTTCCACCTCTGTTAATTGCTTTGCATTGCGTAAAGTCGGGACTTAGGTTTACAACAAGGTTATCCCCTTCAACGTTGATCTCAGTGGGATACATCTGGCGGGTGTCGAAAGCAGAGTTTCCAAATTCTATTTTTACTATAGCTATTGGGTTAAGGGCTAAGCTTTTTTCCACCAGCTCTATAATAGATAGTGCTTTCTTCACCTGCATTGCCCGGTCAGCTTCTTTAACCGTAGGCTCCCAAAGTTGTACAATGATTTCAGTCCATGAATTCATTACACCACCGCAGTCTACCGAGACAATAGGAGCTTGCTTAATTTCAGTGATGTGGTAAGAAGCATCTACCCACTTATCCTGGGCATATTGAAATTGAAGCGTCAATTCTGGATGCTGCATTAAAGCAGTTTTAAAGGTATTCCAGGTTGTTAATTCTGTTGTGTTCATAATATTGCAATTTTACGATTGATGTAAATAAAAAAAGGTTAACAGCAGCCTTTTGGATCTTTAAACGAACCCAAAAATGCGCCTAATTGTGTTTCTAATAATTTCCATGTTGTAGGATTAATGCAGTAGCAAACAGTTACACCCTCGATGGTTCCCTGAATGATCCCTGCATTTTTAAGCTCCTTTAAATGTTGAGATATGGTGGCTTGCGCCAGACCAAGCTCTTCTACCAAGTCGCCACAAATACACGCATTGGCAGAAATGATTTGCTGCAAAATAGCGATACGTGCAGGATGTGCCATTGCTTTCAACAATTGTGAAAGTTGGTTTTGTTCCGCTGTGAATATTTCTGATTTAGTAAGTCCCATAATTACATTGCAATATTACGATATTGTTTTGAGGAATACAAATTCTATTCACAAAAAGTGTCCTCGATATTAAGAGAGTCAATAACATTATTTTCTGGTATTCTCTCGGACAAATTGAAACTAAAAGAGGGTGCATTTACACCCTCTTAAAAAAAAAAACATCCTGAATCAGTAAGCTATTGTAGTACTGCTGCTTCCCTTTTTCTTTTCATGTGTCTTTGTAAGCCAGACCCAGCATAATGCGGATGCTTGCGCAATTCGTTGATGTTGATCCTTAGCTGCTGGCCTTTGCGCCATAAATATCCGCCAGCAGTTAGGGTATGCCCGTTAACTGCCAAATGGATGTTCGTGTTGTCAACCTGGGTTGCTCTTGCTGCGGCAACACAATTTTTGAAAGTTTGGATCCATCGGCCATCCAGGTCATATTGCGATATCCCTGACCTACTTTCCGTTATTTTGGGGTCGACAGTAATCTTTTTTCGAATTACCTTACTCCATATAAAGCCACCATAAGTTAAGCCTCTGCCATTAATTACATTACGGATGCCATTTTTATGGACTCTAACCGCTTTTGCGGCTTCTACTGTGTTCACATGGGTGTTAACCAGGTTGCCTTCAAGATCGTATTGTCCGATAATGTGCTGTTGTTTTGCTAGAGGCGAATGTCCGTACCACCTTTCCTTTAATATAGGTTTTAGGTCCAGCTCAGGTTCATTCCCGCGTCGCCATAAGTATCCGCAGGCGGTGACTACTTTTCCAGTATCTCTGGCAGCAATGGAAATGTATCCCTGGGCAGTGTTCATTGCCTCGGCTGCAATTCGGGCGTTGGAATAAGTTTCGAGTAATTGCCCGGTTAAGGAGTAGCGACTAACATTGTAAGTGCCTTTTTCTTTTTTGGTTGCCGTTATCTTGTCACGGCTCTTTTTCTTTACTTCCTCACTAAATTCTGGGAAAAAAGATCTCCTTCTACCAGATGCCATCATTCTTGCAGCTTTATCTTTCGGGGTGCCCAAAAGCAAATTATCTGCACTTAAGTTAAGGTTGTCTCCGTCTTTAGGGAATACCAAAAGTTGCTTATTTGAGAGGTCAAATTCGTCTACGAAACAATAATAAACCAATCTGGCAACGCTTAAATAATATCGTTTTTTGTTGGCAGATAATGTGATTCCTGCATATTTTGCGGTGTCACCAGTTTGGGAATTTTGACTCTCAGAAATGATTGTCTTAATGATCATACCCGGTTTTTTTCTGGGAATGCCTTTTTTATCGAGAGTGTTTTTCTCCAATCTACGTACTCTCCCAAAGTTGGAAACCTCGTATGGCGCATCCAGTTTTGGAATTGGGGACCATAATTCACCTGGGAGCGCTTCAGGTGAAAGGTTTTCGTGTGGATAATTCATATTTGGCATATTTTGGTGTAAATATATCAGATTAAGTATTTACGTGGTTAATTTTTTTTCGTTTTGTTTGTGATCGACTTGTTTGGTGGCTTATAAACAATTTAAATTATTTTTAGTTTATTTTTTCTTGCTTTTTTTGAAAAATAAATTCAAAAAAGGGTGGATAGGGTATGGTATGGGCTTTTATAGGGTAAATTAATAGTTTTTGTAGTTTCTATTGTGATCTGTGTAGATTTTTGTCTTTTTAGATTTTTATTCTCCTGGTTTTGTTACAAAGTTTCTTATAATGTCTTCTTTCAGCTTTAAAAATGCTTTTTTTACGCAGAATTGGTGTTGTGACAAACAGAATTTAGATTTTTTTGTTGTTATTTGCAGAAAAACCCGGTGTTTGTTGTTGTCTTGTGAGTGGATCTGGGAATTTAAACCCTATTGTATGGCCAATAAGAAAGTATTAAAAGTCGGATTGGATTCTGCGGCACCATTTCCGATGCACTCTGATTACAACGCTGGAAATTTCGAAGGATTTGAGGTTGATTTACTCCAGGCCATTACCAGTCAGCTAAATTTAGAAGTCGAATATGAAGTTTCCTTATGGTCTACCATATTGGAAAAGTTATTTAAAGGTGAGCTTGATCTTATTTGCTCTGCTGTAACAGTGACCGCTTCTCGCCAACATATTCTAGAATTTAGTAACCCTTATTTATATTTCAGACTCTGCGCAGTTGTGTCAGCAGATGATACATTGACTGGTTTGCATCATTTTAAAAATAAAACGATAGGAGTAAGGGAAGCTACAGAAGCAGAAAAGTATGTGCGGGAACAGTTTCCTGCAAACAATATTGTATATGCGGTTACTAACAAGGAGCTTTATAGAAAGCTACAATCTGGGAAAATTGATCTGTTGGTTGATGATTCACCAATCGCTGGTGGCTTTTTGCAAAATAACAAAAAGTTGAAAATAGGAATGTTTCTGCCGAAAACGGATTCATCGTACGCCATCGCCATGAAAAAAGGCGATGTAAAACTTAAAGCCCAATTTAATGACGCCATAACCATGCTTAAAGAAAATGGCACTTATCAGAATATTTATAAGAAATGGTTTAGCGAGATACAGTTTTAATCCTCGTCTACTATTACGGTAATGTCTTTATCAAGTTTGATGGTGTGAAGAATTTTTGTTTTTTCACTATACACAACCACTTTGTTCTCGTCCAGATATTGCACTAGTCTGTAAGGGCTTGATACTTGGATATATCGCCACTGTGTGTAAAACTGGTTCTGAATGTCTTTCTCGTTCGGTAAAAAAGTGATGATGACTTCAATGTCTGTAGCTTTATTGATGAAGAAACGATCACTGGTTTGTAGGGATTGCTGACCTGCATCGGTATGTTTAAGCGCTTCGAGTGCAGTAGTTCTTAATCCTGCTGCAGGCTGACTTGGGTTCTTGTTAATCAGATCTACAATGAGATTGTTTACTTCATCCTTATTTTTCAGGAGTTTCCCGTTGCCAATTTTTAATATTTTAAAGTAGATTTTTAATGGTTTCATGTGCGATTGAATTGACAAGCAGCGCTGCTGGGCCAAATATATAAAAATCTGCTTTTAATGATTGCCCAAAATATTATCTTTAATTTATGAATAAGAATAGGTTAGAAGCTTTTAGTGATGGTGTGTTAGCCATTATTATCACGATTATGGTTTTGGAATTAAAAGTGCCTCATGGAGCGACTATTGCAGCTTTAGTTCCGCTAATACCTGTATTGATGAGTTATTTGTTGAGCTTTATTTACGTGGGTATATATTGGAACAATCATCATCATATGATGATGTTGGTAAAAAAAGTAAATGGGAATGCTTTGTGGGCAAACTTGCATTTACTTTTCTGGCTTTCTCTATTTCCGTTTGCGACCGCATGGATGGGTGAAAATCACTATGAATCCTGGCCCGTAATTATTTACGGATGCATTGTGTTGATGGCTTCTATTGCTTATTTTATTTTGGAAAGGACATTGGTGAAATTGCATGGCCCTGATTCCGCAATTGCGAAGGCATATGGTGCTGATACTAAGGGGAAGATTTCGACAGCTATTTACATTTTGGCTATAGCGGGAGGTTTTGTGAGTTCCTGGATTGGTATCGCGGGGTATATACTGGTAGCTGTGATTTGGTTTATCCCCGATACAAGGGTGGAAAAAACGCTTCAAAAGGAAGAGCTGGAATAAATGCAATAAAATTCGGATTGCATTTGACATTGCATTTCAATTAGCTTAGCTTTGCACAAAAAAATAAAGATACATGAGTGTTTTAGTAAATAAAGATTCAAAAGTTATTGTTCAGGGTTTTACTGGAAATGAGGGTACTTATCATGCTTCTCAAATGATCGAGTACGGAACTAATGTTGTTGGTGGCGTTACACCGGGCAAAGGAGGACAAACTCATTTAGATAAACCGGTATTTAATACCGTAAAGGATGCGGTTGATCAAGCCGGCGCAAATGTATCTATCATTTTTGTTCCACCTGCATTTGCAGCAGACGCTATTATGGAAGCTGCTGAAGCGGGAATTAAAGTTATTGTTTGTATTACTGAGGGTATCCCTACTAAGGATATGATTCAGGTTAAAGAATATATTTCTGACAGAGATTGCCGTTTAATCGGTCCTAACTGTCCAGGTGTAATTACAGCTGATGAAGCTAAAGTTGGTATCATGCCAGGTTTTATCTTCAAAAAAGGTACTGTAGGTGTTGTGTCTAAATCGGGTACTTTAACTTACGAAGCTGTTGATCAGGTGGTGAAAGCTGGATTAGGTATCACAACTGCAATAGGTATTGGTGGCGATCCAATCATTGGAACAACTACTAAAGAAGCTGTTGAATTGTTGATGAACGATCCTGAAACTGAAGGTATCATCATGATTGGTGAAATTGGTGGTGGTATGGAAGCGGAAGCTGCACTTTGGATCAAAGCAAACGGTACTAAACCGGTAGTTGGTTTTATCGCTGGTCAAACTGCTCCTGCTGGACGTAGAATGGGCCATGCTGGTGCAATTGTTGGCGGTGCTGATGATACTGCTGCTGCAAAAATGAAAATTATGGCTGAGTGTGGTATCCGCGTTGTGGAAAGCCCTGCAGAGATTGGCGCAGCAATGGCTGAGCTATTGAAAAAATAAAAATTACAATAAAGATCTTCTTGTATAAATTAAAAAGCTCCGGTGAATTCGTTCATCGGAGTTTTTTTATTTGTGACCAGCTGAGCTGGGATATTTAGAACTGACATTCTCATTACAACTCTGAGGACGCTTTTTCCGTACCTTGTGTTAAATGACATGCACGCAAATGAAGGCTATAATCAATAAAACATTTATGTTTGCTGGGCTGTTGATTTTAGTAAATCTAACGGCCTGTGGTCAGCAACCTAAAAAAGAGGATACTAAAAAAACTGTGAAGAATATGGAATGGAATAAATTAACTAAGGAAGAAGAAGATATAATTGTTCGTAAGGGAACCGAATATCCGGGTACTGGGAAGTTTCTGAACAATAAGGAAAAAGGAACCTATGTGTGCAGACGTTGTAATGCTCCTTTGTACCGCTCTGAATCTAAATTTGAATCACATTGTGGATGGCCAAGTTTTGATGATGAGATTGCAGGTGCGGTAGAAAGAATCGATGATGCAGATGGGATGCGTACGGAGATTGTATGTGCAAATTGCAAGGCTCATTTGGGGCACGTATTTATTGGTGAAGGTTTTACAGAGAAAAATACACGCAACTGTGTGAACTCCATTTCTATGGATTTTGTTCCTGATAAGAAATAATATTTTTAACAATGATATTATTATAGTGTCCGATGATAACTTGTCGGGCATTTCTTGTTTTTAAGTGATTAGTTTACTTATGTTTGTCAGCTCACCAACGATAGTAAATATGAAGTATTGTTTATTGTTATGCGGTATGCTAATTTCTTTTCTGGGTTTTTCTCAGGATATTTCAGATCAACCGGGCTTAAATACGGTTACTGATTCGCCAGCATCCTCATCCAATCACTCTTCTAAATTAATCTCAAAAACTGTTTACGCAACATACTACCACAGAAAATTTGAAGGACGTAGAACTACAAGTGGGGCAAGGTACCGTAGAAGTAAAATGACGGCAGCCCATATGAAGTTACCCTTTGGAACCATTGTAACCGTAACAAATCCGGCAAATGGGGAATCTGTTGATGTTGAAGTGAATGATAGGGGGCCGCATTCGAGAAAATTCAAAATAGATCTTTCTGAGGCTGCGGCCAAAGCGATTGGTATTTATGGAAAAGGCGTGGCTAAAGTCGAAATTAGCTACCTTCCGGATACGGATTAGTTTTTTAACTTTAACTGCGTTATAGTCAGTTTCTTGAATTTATTAACACCATTCTCAGAGTTTCTCTTCTTACAAAATGAAATAAATACCAACATTTCAGGGTAATTAGTGTGTCAATTTCTCCTTTTAGTGTTGATAAAAATGCCCGCTTGTTAACAACTATTGTTCTCTTATCAGGGCGGCAGACTTTATATTTGTTTACATAAAGTTCTTTAGTAAATCACTCAAAGATTTTTTAGTTAAAGCTATAATATTTAGTTGCTTAAGGTTGTTGGATAAATAGATGTCTTCTAAACTTTCTATGACTGGGTATGGATTGCTTGGCTGCCAGATTTACTTGCGCTTTATAATTCAATATACATTTACCTTATTAAATAGATGCTTATGCAAGAAGAAGAAGTATTATTAAAAGAAAACAAAGACAGATTTGTTCTTTTGCCGATTAAATATCCTGAAATCTGGGAAATGTATAAGAAGACCGAGGCCAGTTTTTGGACTGCTGAGGAAATTGATCTTTCGGATGACCAGAAGCACTGGGATAATCTGAATGATGGAGAAAGACATTTTATTTCACATATCCTTGCTTTCTTTTCTGCTAGCGATGGCATCGTAAATGAAAACCTTGCGGTAAACTTCATGAGCGAAGTGCAGTTACCTGAAGCACGTTGCTTTTATGGTTTCCAAATCATGATGGAAAATATCCATGCTGAGACTTATGCTTTATTGATCGATACTTATATCAAAGATCCAGAAGAAAAAGATAGATTATTCCACGCTATTGATACTGTTCCTGCAGTTAAGAGAAAAGCAGAATGGGCTTTACGTTGGATTGAGAACGGTACTTTTGCGGAGCGTTTAGTGGCATTTGCTGCGGTAGAAGGAATTTTCTTCAGCGGTAGTTTCTGCTCTATATTCTGGTTAAAGAAACGTGGGCTAATGCCAGGGTTAACCTTTAGTAATGAATTGATCTCCAGAGATGAAGGTGCGCATTGCGAATTTGCTTGTCTTTTGTATAAGATGCTTAAAAACAAATTAAGCGAAGAGCAAGTTCATGGCATCATTAAAGATGCTGTAGAAATTGAGAAAGAATTTATTACCGATGCATTGCCTGTTGCTTTGATTGGAATGAATGCTAAATTAATGTCGCAATACATCGAGTTTGTTGCCGACAGATGGTTGCAGGAATTAGGCTATGCTAAAGTTTACAACGCAACTAATCCTTTTGATTTTATGGAGATGATCTCTTTGCAGGGTAAAACCAACTTCTTTGAAAAAAGGGTAGGTGATTATCAGAAAAGTGGTGTATTGACTTCAACAGAGGATAAAGCAGCTGCATTCTCATTAGATGATGATTTTTAGTCCTTATCGGGGTTAGACGATAAGAAAATAAATAATAATTATAATTCGTTGCCTATGTTGAGTTTCTGCTCTAAAACTCAATAAGCAATTAAATACTTGAAAATATGTTCGTAATAAAAAGAGATGGCCGCAAAGAAGCGGTAAGATTTGATAAAATAACGGCTCGGGTAGAGAAGTTATGCTATGGTTTTAATGTTGAACTTGTAGACCCGATCGACGTTGCCAAGAAGGTGATCGAGGGGTTGTATGATGGTGTTACAACATCAGAGCTAGATAATCTTGCAGCAGAAACAGCAGCTTCTTTAACTACAAAGCATCCTGATTATGCCCTGCTGGCTTCTCGTATAGCCGTGTCTAACCTTCATAAAAATACAACGAAGTCATTCTCCAAAACTATGGAGATGTTATATAATTATATCGACGCTAAAACTGGTAAACCAGCATCGCTGATTGCAGATGATGTTTGGGAAGTGATAGAGAAGAATGCTGATATTTTAGACAGCACAATTATATATGACAGGGATTTTGGTTTTGATTACTTCGGGTTCAAAACGTTAGAAAAATCTTACCTTCTAAAGGTTGAAGGACAAATTGTTGAGCGTCCTCAGCATTTATTTATGCGTGTTGCTGTAGGTATCCACAAAGGTGATATCGATAGTGCGATTCAAACGTATAACCTAATGAGTGAGCGTTGGTTTACACATGCTACACCAACTTTGTTTAATGCAGCTACACCTAAACCTCAGATGTCTTCTTGCTTTTTGCTAACCATGCAGGACGATAGTATTGAAGGAATTTATGATACGTTAAAACAAACTGCTAAAATCTCTCAGAGTGCTGGTGGTATCGGTTTAAGTATTCATAACATTAGAGCTACAGGATCTTACATTGGTGGTACCAATGGTACAAGTAATGGTATTGTGCCGATGTTGAAGGTATTTAATGATACGGCACGTTATGTAGATCAAGGTGGAGGTAAACGTAAAGGTGCTTTTGCTATCTATTTAGAGCCTTGGCATGCTGATGTTTTCAGTTTCTTAGACTTGCGTAAAAACCATGGTAAAGAAGAATTGCGTGCGCGTGATTTATTCTACGCACTTTGGGTTTGCGATTTGTTTATGAGACGTGTGGAAGAGAATGGCGACTGGAGCTTATTCTGTCCACATGAAGCACCAGGTTTAGCTGATTGCTTTGGTGAAGAGTTTGATGCTTTATATGAGCGTTACGAAAAAGAAGGAAGAGCACGTAAAACCATCAAAGCACAAGAATTGTGGTTTGCTATTCTAGATTCACAAATTGAAACAGGTACACCTTATTTATTGTATAAAGATGCTGCTAACAGCAAGTCTAACCAACAAAACCTGGGTACAATAAAAAGCTCTAACCTTTGTACAGAAATTATTGAGTACACATCTAAAGATGAAGTTGCCGTTTGTAACTTAGCTTCACTTGCTTTACCAAGATATGTAATCAACGGTGAATTTGATCACCAAAAATTATATGATGTGACTTATCAGGCTACATTAAACCTGAACAAAATCATAGATTATAACTACTACCCGGTAGAAGAAGCTAAAAACTCTAACATGCGTCACAGACCAATTGGTTTGGGTGTACAGGGCTTAGCTGATGCCTTTATCTTAATGCGTTTGCCTTTTGAAAGTGAAGGTGCTCGTATCTTAAATAAAGAGATCTTTGAAACGATCTATTTTGCAGCTATGACTGCTTCTAACGACCTGGCTGTTAAGCATGGTCCATATGAGACTTTTGCTGGTTCTCCTTTATCTAAGGGTAAATTCCAGTTTGATCTTTGGAATGTACAACCAGATAGCGGTCGTTGGGATTGGGAAGCTTTACGTGCGAAAGTAATGAAAGATGGTGCTTACAACTCTTTATTGGTTGCACCAATGCCAACTGCTTCTACTTCACAGATTTTGGGTAACAACGAATGTTTTGAACCTTACACTTCTAACATTTACACAAGAAGGGTATTGAGCGGTGAGTTTATCGTGGTAAACAAACACTTGTTGAAAGATTTAGTAGCCTTAGGTTTATGGACTCCAGCTATGAAAGACAGGATTATTTTGGCTAACGGTTCTATTCAGGACATTGCTGAGATCCCTGATTATATCAAAGAATTATATAAAACAGTTTGGGAGATCAAAATGCGTAGCATTATTGATATGGCTGCCGACAGAGGTGCTTACATCTGTCAGTCTCAATCACTAAACTTGTTTATCAACGCTCCAAATACTTCAAAACTAACTTCAATGCATTTCTATGCTTGGAAAAAAGGATTGAAAACTGGAATGTACTATCTGCGTACTCAGGCAGCTTCTCAAGCTGTTAAGTTCACGGTAGAAAATCAAGCTGGTAAAAACATGGAGCCTGTAATTCCAGAGCACATTGAACAAAGTGCTGAAGAAATTGCAGAAGGTCCTACTTGCTCAATGGAGGAAGGTTGCATCAGCTGTTCAGGCTAATCATTCAGATTGATATCTCTATAAAGGAGTAAGAAGCAATTCTTACTCCTTTTTTTGTACTCCTTATTCTTCCATACCGTATCTTTGCAGCAATGGCAAAACACGAAATCATACCTTGCGAACGTTGTAGCACTCCTATAGAGTGTAAAGCGAACGCGTATACTAAATGCCAGTGCAGTGTGATTCATCTCGATTTAAATGAGGTGCAATACATTAGTGAGCTATATGATGGCTGTCTTTGCGCCAAGTGCTTATTTGAACTACAGCAAGAATATAGAGCCGATGTAACATCTTAATTGCTAGCTGTGTAATTTATTTTCTATATTTACTTTCATTTGGATTAGCGAATACGTGTTTTCTCTTCCGATCAAGATGGAAAATATGCCTTTTGGATTTTTTTTATTTTACCTTTGCATTTCAAATATTGAAGAATGGCTAAAGTACAGGTTGGACTGGTGCAGATGAGTTGTACCGCTAATAAACAAGAAAATTTAGATAAGGCAATTTTAAAAATTAGAGAAGCAGCGGCAAAAGGTGCACAAATTGTGTGTCTGCAAGAACTTTTCACTTCTCTATACTTTTGTGATGTTGAAGATTACGATAACTTTAATTTGGCAGAGGCTATTCCTGGCCCATCCACCGATGCTTTACAAGTTGTTGCAAAGGAATTGGGCGTGGTTATTATTGCCTCGTTATTCGAGAAGCGTACAGCAGGATTATATCATAATACCACTGCTGTTTTAGATGCTGACGGATCTTATCTGGGTAAATATCGTAAAATGCATATTCCGGATGATCCTGCTTTCTATGAGAAGTTTTACTTCACTCCCGGTGACTTAGGTTATAAGGTTTTTCAGACAAAGTTTGCTAAAATCGGTATACTGATTTGCTGGGATCAATGGTATCCTGAAGCATCGCGTATTACAGCGTTGATGGGTGCGGAGATTATGTTTTATCCGACAGCTATTGGCTGGGCGACCGATCAGGATGAAGAAACAAATAAAGATCAATATAATGCATGGCAGACTATTCAGCGTTCTCATGCTGTAGCTAATGGTGTTCCTGTAGTAAGTGTAAACCGTGTAGGTCTTGAGCAAGATGGAGCTATGAAGTTTTGGGGCGGAAGTTTTGCAACAAATGCGCAGGGTAGGATACTTTATTTAGGTTCACATGATAATGAAGAAACTAAGGTGGTAGAATTGGATTTATCTGAATCTGATTTCTTCCGTAAACATTGGCCTTTTTTAAGAGATCGTAGAATAGATTCTTATCAGCCGATTACTAAAAGATATATTGACGAAGATTAACACTTACATATGTCAGCATTTAACGACGTAAAATTTCGCAACAGCCCTAGAAACAGGAGCTATAGTTTCCCTGCAGAATGGGAACCACACGATGCTACCTGGCTAAGCTGGCCTCATAAAGAAGCCTCATGGCCTGGTAAATTAGATAAGGTTTACGGCCCCTATTGTCAGTTTATCAAAATAATTGCTGAAGGTGAAAAGGTAAGGATTAACGTTAATGACGAAGCGATGAAAGCTTTTGCTATTTCTGAAATGGAAAAGGTAGGCGTCGATATGAGTCAGGTTGAGTTTTATTTTTTCCCAACCAATGATGCCTGGTGTAGGGATCATGGACCAGCATTTTTGATGGATGTTTATTTTTATAAAAAAGCTGTTGTAGACTGGGGGTATAATGCCTGGGGGAATAAATATCCTCCGTATGATCTGGATGATGATATTCCGACCAAGATTGCAAATCACTTTAAGTTGCCGTTATATTATCCTGAGATAGTAATGGAGGGTGGTTCTGTTGAATTTAATGGGGATGGTACGATTTTAACCACCACGGCTTGTTTGTTAAATGAAAACAGAAATCCGCACTTAACTAAGGAAGAGATAGAGGCGTATTTAATTAATTTTTACGGTGCAGAACAGGTTTTATGGTTGGGTGAGGGGATAGTTGGTGATGACACTGATGGCCATATTGATGACATTACCCGTTTTGTGAATGTAGATACTGTATTGACGGCAGTAGAAAGTAATCCACTGGATGAAAACTATCTCATCCTTCAGGAGAACCTAGCAGCGCTAAAAGAGATGCGTTTATGGGATGGTAGACCATTAAATGTTGTGGAGCTGCCAATGCCTTCGCCAGTTATTCATGAAGACACTCGCTTACCAGCTTCTTATGCGAATTTTTATATCGCTAACGCGGCGGTAATTGTACCAACGTTTAGGGATGTGAACGACGAGATTGCTTTGGAGATCATTCAAAGTGTATTCCCGGATAGAAAAGTAGTTGGTATAGATTCAACAGACATTATATGGGGACTGGGAAGCTTTCACTGTTTAAGTCAGCAAGAACCGTCACAACAAGATGGTGGTTATACGTCTCCAGGTCACCCAATTAAAAATTAATATATATGAAGTTATTAGAAGGAAAGACGGCACTTATTACTGGTGCCTCTAAAGGGATAGGCCGCAAAATAGCGGAAGAGTTTGTAGCACAGGGTGCTAATGTTGCTTTTACTTATTTATCATCTGTAGAAAAGGGACAAGCCTTAGAGCAGGAATTACAAAGTTTTGGAACAAAAGTAAAGGGCTATCGTTCGGATGCATCTAAATTTGATGAAGCAGATCAATTGATCAATGATATTGTAGCTGATTTTGGTGCTTTAGATATTGTGGTAAACAATGCGGGGATTACAAAAGATGGTTTGTTGATGCGCATGAGCGAGGAGAACTGGGATGATGTGATCAATGTTAATTTGAAATCAGTATTTAACGTATGTAAAGCTGCTTCTAAAGTGATGATGAAAGCACGTAAAGGTTCTATCATCAACATGAGTTCAGTTGTAGGTGTTCAAGGAAATGCTGGACAGGCTAATTATGCGGCTTCAAAAGCTGGTATCATTGGTTTCTCTAAATCATTGGCTAAAGAATTGGGTTCACGTAACATTCGTACCAATGTGGTGGCTCCTGGTTTTATCCGTACCGAAATGACGGATGTACTGGATCCTAAAGTTGTTAAAGGCTGGGAAGAAGGTATTCCTTTGAAAAGAGCAGGGGAGCCTGAAGATGTAGCTAATGTATGCGTATTCTTAGCTTCAGATATGAGCTCGTATGTAACTGGACAAGTACTGTCGGTTTGCGGCGGAATGTTGTAAGGTAAATTATAATAAGAATGGGCTGTATCATGATCTTGATACAGCCCATTTTTTATTTATAGAGATATTTGTCTTTTTGCATGACCACATTTGGTGGCACATTATGTCGCTCGAGGTAAGCATAACCTTGCTGTAGATTTTTCCAGAAAGCTTTTTGTGCGGGGAATTGAACCAGGTATTTGTTGAGATTTTTATGGCTCATTTTAAATGGAAAAATATGTACAGGAATCTGTAATTGTCCGGCATTTCTTGCTTCAACAGCCAATACATAGACTTCCTTTATTTTTTCATCTGTTAAGGGAATGCAGCCAACAGTTACGCAATTCCCATGAATATAGATGTCACCACCTGGCTTTTCCAGCCTGCTTCTTTGTCTGTCGATCTCATTCGGGTAATTTACACCAAGAGATAAATGAAAGTTGCTTTCAGGATTAAAAACATTAATGTTATAAAACCCCTCAGGTGTTTGAAGATCACCTTCTTTTATTTTGGGGCCGAGTACACCTGAATGGGCGCAAAAGTTATATGTTTTAAATAGTTTATATGCTTTTTCCTTTTCGGACTGTAGCCATAACTCTAATTTTCCTTCGCTTTTATAAGCGGACAAATAAAGTTTAAAAGGGCCTTTAATTCCGGCCTGTGTCAATTCCTTTTGTAGTGCGTTCCATTTCTCACTATAGGCAGTTTTTACCCTTGTAAAGGATAATTGTTTAGTTTTAAATTCCGATTGAGCAAATGCCGGTGAGGTAATGCTGAATAATAAAATGAGCTTTAAGTAGGCTTTCATGTTTAACAAGCGTTTGGTAAAACAAACTTAGATAAAATGCTTAGTAGTTTATTTTAAAATTTAGCATCTTTATCCAAATACTTATGAGCGATTCTTTTAACTTCTATACCTTTTTGTCTCTGTTTGTATGCCTGCTTATAGGTGTCTTGTTTGCCTGGTTATTGTACGGCAAGACAAAAGATCTGGATAAAAGGCTGCGTTATGGATTGGCTATTGCACGTACGATTGTGGTTACAGCCATTGGTTTTTTGCTTTTCTTTCCATTGATCAGAAGTGTTTCTTATAACCCTGAGAAACCTATTATTGTTATCGGGCAGGACAATTCCCTATCTGTAGGAAATATTACGTCTACGGGCTTTAATAAGCAGCTCTATGAAGAGCAAATGCAGCGCCTTGCAAAGGAACTATCCGAACAATATGAAGTGAGTATTTATAATTTTAGCGATAGTGTTAAATCTGGCTTTGATTTTTCTAATCAGGGCAAGCTGAGTAATGGAGCACAACTGATTGCGAAGTTGAATGACGAATACCTGAATAGGAATGTTGGTGCAGTTATTTTAGCTTCGGATGGGATTTTTAACCGTGGTGGGAGTCCGCTTTATGAGTTAAATAAATTAAAAGCGCCCGTTTATACGATTGCCCTTGGAGATACGGTTCCCAAAAAGGATTTACTGATTGCCAATATCAATCATAACAATTTGGTTTATCGTGATAATGATTTTACCATAGAGGTACAGGTACAAGCCTTTGAAGCTCGGGGCACAGAAAGCCAGCTGTCTGTGAGTACTAATGGAAAAAGGATATACGGGGAGCGTTTGGCGGTTACATCAGATGCCTTTGTCAAAAATATTCCTATTAAACTTAAAGCAACCGGCTTAGGTCTGCAAAAGTATACCGTGGAGTTAAGTCCTGTGTCAAGCGAGATCTCTGAAAAGAACAACGTTCAGCTTATTTTTATTGATGTGATAGATGCAAAGCAAAAGGTGCTTATTGCTGCAGCCGGACCACATCCTGATATTACGGCACTAAAGCAAGCCATCGCAGTTCAAAAAAACTTTGAGGTAAAAGTTGCAATGGCAGAAGAATTAAATACTTTGCGCCCTGAGGACTATGGGCTGGTTATCTTATATCAGTTGCCTTCTACGGTGTTTGATGCTTCTTCATTTATTAATAAATTAAGCGCAGCGAATGTTGCTGTATGGCACATCCTAGGGGCTCAAAGCAATATAAATTCATTTAATCAGCTGCAAAAACAAGTGCGGTTTAGTGGGAGTAACAATACTTTGCAGGAGACATTTAGTGATGTAAACACTGGATTTACTGCATTTGATCTGGATAAGGCAATGGCTAAACAGATTGCAAGCTTTGACCCTTTACAGGCTCCCTTTGGTAATGTGGTGGTAAATGGAAATAGTTCCGTTGTGTTGAACCAACGCATTGGGAAAATTGGTACAGATTACCCACAGCTATTTTTTATGGCGGATAATGGCAAGAAAACAGGTTTTTTAATAGGAGAGGGATTGTGGCGCTGGAAACTTTCTGAAGCTGGAGAAGCGCAGCAAGAGCCAATGGTATTTAATAGCTTAATCTCTAAAACTGTTCAGTACCTTTCTGTTAAGGATGACAAACGGAAATTTAAAGTATATGCCGCCAAAAATACTTTTGACGAGAATGAAAATATACTCCTCAACGCAGTATTGTATAATGATAGTTATGTTTCGGTAAATACTCCTGATGTGAGTATCACCATTAAAAATGATGCCGGTAAAGCTTTTAAGTTCTTGTTTTCCAGAACTGATGCGGCTTATCAGCTTGATGCGGGAACCTTACCTGCGGGTAATTACACATATACAGCAACCACAGTATTGGGGAATAAAAATTATGCTGTACAAGGTGTTTTTTATGTGAATGCGATGGTCGCAGAATACCAGCAAACGGTTGCCAACCATCAATTGTTAAATACTATGTCGGTACAAACAGGCGGGAAAATGTATATGCCACAGGATTTATTGACGTTGGTTGATGCAATAAGGTCGAACGATCAGATCAAAACATTGAGTTATGAAGATCGGAAGTACGAAGAATTAATTAACTTTAAGTGGCTGTTTGTGCTGATTATGGCATTGCTAACTATGGAATGGTTCTTCCGTAAAAGAAACGGCGAAATTTAACAAAGAAAAGCTATGCAGATCAATACAATGGAAACCATTGAAACATTGGGTACCGTCGCATTTGCGATATCCGGAACTTTTGCTGCTATGCAAAGACGACTGGATCCATTTGGCGTACTGATCATTGCTTTTGTAACTTCTATTGGTGGAGGTACCGTTAGGGACCTTTTGGTGGGGGATACACCTGTTGCCTGGATGAGGGATGTAAATTATTGTCTGCTGATTTTACTGACCAGCCTTGCAACTATCTTCTTTAAAACTCACATTAAAAAGTTCAAGGTAACATTGTTCCTTTTCGACTCACTGGGCTTGGGTTTATTTACGATGCTGGGGATTCAGAAAGGGATTACGTTTGGGCTAGATCCTGGTATCTGTGTGGCGCTTGGTACCATTACCGGTTGTTTTGGTGGTGTGATCCGGGATACCCTGTTAAATACGATTCCTATAATTTTCCATAAAGAAATATATGCGACAGCCTGTATTTTAGGAGGAATCTTATTTTTTCTGTTAAAGTATTTTAACGTTACAGATGGCGCATCTACAGTTATTGTAATTGCCTTTATATTTATATTGAGGGTAATTGTAGTTCGCTTTAAGCTTGCCTTGCCTAAGTTTGGGTATTAATCCTTAGGGGCTTCTTTAATGATTACAAAGACATCTTCATTGTCTTTTTTCATAAAGTATTTCTCACGCGCAAATTTCTCGGCGGTGTTTAAATTGGTATTCAGCTCGTTTAAGTCTTTTTTAACTTGCGAAATCTCTTTAACATAGAAGTCCTTCTCTTCCTGAAGCTTATTTACTTCAGATTTGAACTCATACTGAGAGATCATATCATTCCTATCGAAAAACAACATCCATACTATAAACGCTGCTACAGACAGGAAGTATTTGTTGCGGACTAGTTCTAATATGCGATTCATGATATACAAATGTAAATAAAAATAACAATTCTGCATGAATTGTTATTTTGTTTTGCTAAAAGCAAAAAAAGAGCCTGAGGACAGGCTCTTTTTTAAAATATGTGTAGTTTAAACTATTTTATTGCGTATTTAAAGTCCTTACCAATAAATCTGGCAGCAGAACCTAATTCTTCTTCAATACGTAACAACTGATTGTATTTTGCAATCCTGTCAGAACGGGAAGCCGAACCAGTTTTAATCTGACCACAGTTTAATGCTACCGCTAAATCAGCGATGGTAACATCTTCAGTTTCACCCGAACGGTGAGACATTACTGAAGTATATCCATTGGTTTGTGCTAAAGAAACTGCATTAATTGTCTCTGTCAAAGAACCGATTTGGTTTACTTTTACAAGGATAGAGTTTGCAGTATCGCTATCGATACCAGTTTGTAGTCTTTTAACATTCGTTACAAACAAATCATCACCTACCAACTGAACGCGATCACCGATTTTTTCAGTTAACAATTTCCAGCCAGCCCAGTCATCTTCGCCCATTCCATCTTCAATAGAGATAATAGGATATTTTTCTGTTAAAGATGCAAGGTATTCAGCTTGTTCAGCACTTGTGCGAATAGCACCTTTATCACCTTCAAATTTTGTGTAATCGTATTTTCCATCTTTGTAAAACTCAGAAGCAGCACAGTCAAATGCTAAGGCAATTTGTTTACCTGGCGTATAACCTGCTTTTTCAATCGCTTGCATAATGGTTTCTACAGCATCTTCAGTACCTTCAAAAGTTGGGGCAAATCCACCTTCATCACCTACAGCAGTAGAAAGACCTCTACTATGTAAAATTGCTTTTAAGTTATGGAACACTTCAGTTCCCCATCTCAACGCTTCAGAGAATGAAGAAGCGCCAACAGGCATAATCATAAATTCCTGGAAAGCAATAGGGGCATCAGAGTGAGAACCGCCATTTACAATGTTCATCATTGGAATAGGCAATGTGTTAGCATTAACACCACCAATGTAACGGTATAAAGGCTGACGGCTTTCTTGTGCAGCTGCTTTAGCCACAGCTAAAGAAACACCTAGAATAGCATTTGCACCTAATTTACCTTTGTTTTCAGTTCCGTCTAATTTGATTAATAAGTTATCGATTGCAACTTGCTCAAATACATCTACCCCCCTTAATTCAGTAGCAATTACATCGTTAACATTTGCAACGGCTTTTAATACACCTTTACCCATGTATACAGCCTTGTCGTTATCGCGAAGTTCAACGGCTTCGTGAATACCTGTTGAGGCGCCTGATGGTACTGCCGCACGACCAAGAACACCATTTTCTGTCATTACGTCTACTTCAATTGTAGGATTGCCACGGGAGTCAAGTATTTGCCGTGCATGAACATCGATTATTAAACTCATTTTTTTGGTTTTTATTAGTAAATCCGCCTTAGTGTAAAAAGTACAATTACTAAGACAATACCCAAAGTTATAATAAATTTTAAATTATAGGGATTGTGATCACTTTTTTTTAATTATCCCAGCTTTTTTGAAAAAAAATAAAGAAAATGACTGGACGCCAGGGCTGTCTTAAGAGCCGTTTATCGGGGGGGATTCGGTGGGGGATTTCCAGCTCCTCCACTGGATTTGTTTATATCAGTATGACCTAATACTGAAGATGCCTGCTAAAAACAATGTAGCAGGCATCTTTTATACTGTCTGATGGGGGTGTTTATTTGCTTTCTGGTGGAGAAGCAAAACAGGTTTTATAAACAATTCCGGCTAAAATTGCACCTGCAATTGGGGCAAGCCAGAATAACCAAAGCTGTCCTAAAGCATCACTGCCTGCAAATAATGCTTGACTGGTACTTCTGGCAGGGTTTACTGAAGTATTGGTCACTGGAATGCTAATTAGGTGGATTAAGGTTAAACATAAGCCTATTGCTAATCCTGCAAAGCCTTTTGGTGCCTGGCTATCGGTAGCGCTAAGGATAACCAGTAAAAAGATAAAGGTCATTACGATCTCGCAAACCATGGCTGCACCCAGACTGTATTTGCCTGGAGAAAGGTCACCATAACCATTACTGGCAAAGCTGCCAATAGAACTTCCATTGCCTGTAGCAATGATGTAGAGAATAGCAGCTGCTGCTATACCACCCAAAACCTGTGCTACAATATAGCCAATAAGGTCTTTGCCATCTAAACGACCAGCAACCCAACAGCCAACCGAAACGGCAGGGTTTAAGTGCGCACCAGAAATGTGTCCTATCGCATAAGCCATAGTAACTACGGTTAGTCCAAATGCAAGGGCAACGCCTAAAAAGCCGATGCCAGCACCCGGATAATTACAGGCTAAAACGGCACTTCCGCAACCGCCTAATACCAGCCAAAATGTTCCAATAAATTCTGCAGCAAGTTTTTTCATAAATAGTTTGTTTTCGATGTGTTTGTTTATACCCTGAATTTAACTACAAATTATTAATATTCCAATAGGGAAATTATAGCTTTAGCAGGGTTTATTCCCACTTAAAGGTCTTAACAGCGACGGCGTAGATGCCAATTCCCCAAATTACCATAATCAAAATCTGGTGTTTTACATCCCATAATCCAGCACCTTCAAAAGCTACCTTTCTCATGGCGTCATTTAGGTAGGTTAGGGGTAAAGCGCGACTGATTGGTTGAAGCCAGGAAGGGAAGACTTCAATGGAAAAAAAGGTTCCCGACAATAAGAATTGAGGGAGTGTAATGATGTTTGAAATAGGGGGGATGGTGCTTTCGCTTTTAGCGATACCTGATACGACAAAGCCAAAACCCATAAATACAATGAGTCCTATGATAGAAAGCAATAACATATTTAAGACTGTAATTACTCCGTGTATCAAAGTGAAATGGAAGAAGAAATGGCCAATTACAATGATGAAAATTGCTCCCAATAGGGCAAAGCCTATTCTGGCCAGACATTCTCCAAAAACAATGCTAGATCTTTTAACTGGTGTAGCAAAAAAGCGTTTGATCACCAGGTTTTGGCGTAAGCTGAAAAATACAAATGCAGTACCAAATACACCTGTACTAAGTAGTGAGAAGCCCAATTGTCCGGGTAAAATGAAGTCTATCCTGCGATAAACTCTGCCTTGTACCGTGCTTTCATAAAGCTCTGCAACAGTAGGTTTTACATCTTTAGCGTTAAGCGTGCTTAGTAAATTACTCAGTACAGATTTAAGGATGCTGCCTTTGTCAATCGATGCAGATGTATATTCAACATTGGCGAGATATGCAGGTGTACCAGCGTCATTCTTTTTAACATTAATCAGGGCATCAATATTTCCCTTTTCCAGTCCATTTCTGATGTCAGCAGTATCTTTGTCTTTTACCAGGCTAACCATTGCATTGTGCTCTAATGCTTGAATAACTGGGTTTTGCAGATCAGAACCCGGGGCAACAGCTAGTTTTACTTTGATCTCTCCGCTACCTATAAAGCCAAAAACAAGGATAAATATTAAGGGAAAAGCAAGTGTAAAAACAACCGCAGAAGGACTGCGCATGATGGAACGGAAACTTGCTTTGGCAAGTGCCAGTGTAGCTTTGGTATTGTTGTAGGGTTTGCCCATGTTTATCTTAATTGTCCTCGCGCCATTCCTTACCGGTCAGGTTAATGAAAACGTCTTCGAGGTTGGCCTTTTTAACTTCTTTTTTTCTTTCAAATCCACTGCTCACCAGTTTATCTATTAGATTATCTGGTGTGTCGAGTGCAATGATTTCTCCACGTTCTACAAAAGCAACGCGGTCGCACAATTGCTCCGCCTCGTCCATGTAATGGGTGGTGATCACTACCGTTGTTCCATTATTTCTAATGCTGACGATCAGGTCCCATAAATTGCGACGAGCTTGAGGGTCTAAGCCAGTAGTGGGTTCATCAAGAAAGATTATTTTTGGCGCATTGATTAAGGTGGTGGCGATTGAAAAACGCTGCTTCTGTCCACCAGAAAGCGCTTTGTATTTCGCTTTAGCCTTATCTTGAAGATTTACTTTTTCAAGCATCTCCATTGGCTTAATGTCTACCCCATATAAACCTGAGAAAAGCTCCATCAGCTCAACCAGATTCAGATTCGGATAATAGCCGGCAGCTTGTAATTGAACGCCAATAATTCTTTTGATCTTATTGGCGTCCTTTTCTACCGAATAGCCATCTACCAGAATTTCTCCTGAAGTTTTCTCGCGAAGTGTCTCTATGATCTCTAAGGTGGTAGTTTTTCCAGCACCATTAGGACCTAGAAGTCCGAAGATTTCATTTTCATACACCTCAAAACTAATGCCTTGAACGGCTGTGAAATCATCGTATTTTTTTACCAGGTTTTTTACACTGATAATGGCATTTTTAGTTGACATTACCAGGCCAGTTCACCTTTAATCATCTCGATGAAATCATCGAATAAGTAACGTGAGTCATGAGGACCAGGAGAAGATTCTGGGTGATATTGTACCGAGAATGCCTTTTTCCCTTTTACACGGATCCCCTCGATAGACTGGTCGTTTAAGTTAATATGGGTGATTTCAACCTTGTCGGAGCTTTTTACCTCTTCAGGGATTACACCAAAACCATGATTCTGAGAAGTTACTTCGCAGTGGTTTTTAATGATATTTTTAACTGGATGATTTAAACCTCTGTGTCCGTTAAACATTTTCATGGTACCGATACCATTGGCTTCTGCCAGTAGTTGGTGACCTAAGCAAATACCAAACATAGGTTTGTCTGCTGCTAATACTTTTTTAACGGTTTCGATAGCGTAAGGCATTGCCGACGGATCGCCAGGGCCATTAGAGATGAAGTAACCATCAGCACCCCATTTATCCATTTCTTCGAACGTGGTTTTTGCCGGGAATACTTGTACATAAGCATCTCTGTGCTCAAAGTTACGAAGGATGTTCTTTTTAATCCCAAGATCTAAGGCAGCTATTTTATAAGTAGCATCTGGAGAACCGTAGAAATAAGAAGTTTTAGTTGAAACTTGAGAAGAAAGCTCCAAACCGTCCATAGAAGGTACTTCAGCTAATTTCTTTTTCAATTCTTCTAAATCAGTAATCTCAGAAGAAATAATGGCATTCATAGCGCCTTTGTTTCTGATGTGACGTACAAGTGCACGAGTATCAATATCTGAAATACCTACAATGTTCTCATTCTGAAAATAATCCTGAATAGATTCAGAAGCCTCTTTACGGCTAAAGCCGATGTTGTAGTTTTTACAAACCAGACCAGCAATTTTGATGCTGTCAGATTCGATCTCTTCTTTATGTATTCCGTAATTTCCAATGTGCGCATTGGTAGTCACCATGATCTGACCGAAATAAGAGGGATCTGTAAAAATCTCTTGATATCCTGTCATTCCAGTATTAAAACAAATTTCGCCCGTGGTCGTACCTATTTTTCCGGCAGCTTTGCCATAGTATACGGTTCCATCAGCCAATAACAAGATAGCAGGTAACTTGATGTAGTTAGTCATGGTAATTATAATGAGAAATTATGGGTGTAAAAAAAAGGAAAAATGAGGTCTTAGGTTCAGTTTTTACACCGATTAGATTTTTAACAAATGTGCTGTTAATTAAGCCCTGCATTTCGGGGTACAAAGATAGGGTTTTGCATGTTTTATTCAAGGTTTTTTTTAACATTTCCTAAATCTATTTGTATACTTGGAGGGAATGGCCTCTCAGGAAGTTTAAATGGGCTATGACTATGGACCAATTCGCTTGGTCCAGGAGGAATATATATGTAGATGTTTTGAATTTTCATTCAAGCGAGTTTATGTTTTCATTGTCAAGATAACGGCGGAATGTCAGAAATGGAATAAATTCCCTTTATTTCGAATGTAAAAACTAATTTTGCCTTAACAAAACTATAAAAGCATGTCGGTAAATAAAGAAGTAAAAAGAATAACTACTCATATATTACAGGAAATGAAACAACGTGGTGAGAAGATCTCCATGTTAACTGCTTACGATTATTCAATGGCAACGATCCTTGATGATGCGGGACTAGATGTCTTATTGGTAGGCGATTCGGCCTCTAATGTTATGGCTGGTCACGAAACTACGCTTCCTATTACATTAGATCAAATGATATACCACGCACAATCAGTAGTTAGAGGTGCTGCCCGTGCTTTTGTAGTGGTCGATTTGCCTTTTGGTTCTTACCAGGGTAATTCAAAAGAAGCCTTAAACTCTGCCATTCGCATTATGAAAGAATCTGGTGCACATGGTGTGAAACTTGAGGGTGGAACTGAAGTTGTGGATTCTATACAGCGTATCATTACTGCTGGTATTCCTGTAATGGGCCATTTGGGACTTACACCTCAATCTATCTATAAATTTGGTACTTATACGGTAAGAGCAAAAGACGAAGCAGAAGCTGAAAAATTAAGAACTGATTCTCTTGCTTTGCAAGAAGCAGGATGTTTTGCTGTAGTTCTGGAGAAAATACCTGCTAAATTGGGTAAGGAAGTTTCTCAGAGTTTACATATCCCTACTATTGGTATTGGTGCTGGTGGTGACTGTGATGGACAGGTTTTGGTAGTGAATGATATGATTGGTTTAACTAAAGGTTTTAAGCCACGCTTCTTACGTCAATACCTGGATTTATATGAAGGGATTAAAGAAGCTGCACAATCTTATATCAGAGATGTTAAAGGGAACGATTTTCCAAACGAAAAGGAACAATATTAATGCCTGTAACTGATAAAGACATACTTTACGAAGACAATCATCTTATTGCCGTGATGAAACGTGCGGGGGATATTGTACAAGTTGATGATACTGGCGATGAGCCATTAGACGAGCAGGTTAAAAAGTACCTGGCTGCAAAGTATAATAAGCCCAATAGTGCATTTTTAGGTGTAGTACACCGTTTGGATAGACCTGTAAGTGGTGTGATTTTGTTTGCTAAAACAAGCAAGGCGCTAGAACGGATCAATGCAATGTTCAAAAACAGGGAGGTTAAAAAGACTTATTGGGCTGTGGTCCGCAATAAACCGGCAAAGTCATCTGGTACTTTGGTTCATTGGTTGATTAAGAATCCGCAAAAAAATGTGGTGACACCTTATAATACAGAGGTGCCTGGTAGCCAACGTTCCGAATTGAGCTATAAGCTTATTGGGGAGTTGAATGGTTATTATTTAATCGAAGTTGATCCATTAACCGGTCGTTCACATCAGATTAGGGTACAGCTGTCTACATTAGGCTGTCCAATTGTGGGCGACAATAAATATGGCTACCCCCGTGGTAGTCGCAAAGGCAGTATTTGTCTACATGCACGCAGGCTCCAATTTATTCATCCGGTTAAAAAGGAACCGGTAAATATTTTTGCAAAGCTGCCTGTAGATGGTTTCTGGGAAAAATTTGAGGGATTCTAAAGAATCCCTTTTTTTATGTGCTTCATACTAATCCAATGTCAAGATGATTGACAATTAAGCGTATAAAACACAATTATTTCCACAGTCGATTCGCTAATTTTAGTTTCCTTAACACAAGAGTAAATGAAACTAACTTCTGCCAAACAAATGTTATCAATAGCAATCGCATTTATGGCACTGGTTGCTGTTGGATGCAAAAAAGATGGTTCGCAGGTGGAAAAAATCAACGATGACTTGATAGGGAAATGGGCTGTTCAATCAAACCATATAATTTATTTTGATCAGACGGGCCAAAAGGAATATGAAGAGGTATTGGTTGCTAACGGTTTGGCTACAAATGTCAGTTTTGTAAAGGGAGCAAAGGCTAAAATCGAAACTCAGGATTCTACTATCGTGAATACACCCTATAATTTGGCAGAAGAGCGAAGCCTAATTTATATGAAATTGAATGATGCCGAAATATTTAATGCTCGTGTATGGACCCTGACTGATGTAACTAAAAATGAGATGACCTGGCAGACAAATTTCACCAATATTAAATATGAAGATAAGGATACCGGAGAAATTCTAGAGGCTCCGAAAGCCGAATTAACCCTCAAATTCTATAAAGAATAATAAAGTATAGGCGGGTTCTATTTGCAGTCTGTTTTTGTAAATACCATTGAGTCATCAAACTTTAAGGCAGAGTGGTTTTTGAAAACCATTTTGCCATCCTTTTCTATTACTTCGCTGAAGCCTTCAGAAAGAGTGCCATCAGCTTTTTTTAGAAAAGCGACTTCTCGTACCGATTTTACTCCTTCAGAGAAAAAGGTATATTCAGCAATAATGGTATCGCCTTTTATTTGACCGACAATTTTACCTTTGTTGCTATCCTTTTCAAATAGTTTATAATCGAGATCTCCAATCAGATTACGGCCTTCGATATTTATTTTAAGGTTAGCCGTATCTCTGTTTTTGATATGCACATAACAATCGTTACTGTTTATTTTAGGCTCTGTACCAGGATTTTTTGCAGTTATTTGCGCGATGTTGGCATCGTGCTTCTCCTTGTTTTCATTGTTACAAGATAAGATGATCAATGAAAAGGCTGCTAGTACTAAGGTTGTTGTTTTCATGCTAAAATGGTTGTTAGGCTATAACAAGTCAATGCGCTAGTTGTTTACTAAAATACTTTTTATGTAGATAAATAGTGGTAAAACTTGCTGAATATTGTACTTAATTCAGAAATTATATATAATATTGGTAGCATGATCCATTATTTTTTCGGATCTTAACTAAGCTTATCAGTAATTATAAAAATGCGAACACAGCAATCAGAAAGCGGGAATGAACAACAATTTAAGGCCGAAAATGATGGTGAGATTGTTCCCATTCCTTTTTATAAGAAAAGGGCTTTTATTTACCTTTCTATTGCTTGCGCTGCTTTACTTGTAACTGGGATAGCCGCAATGTTTCATAAGAATTATCCGAATGTCAGTTTTAAAAATCTGGCAGCCGAGTTTGTTACCCATGATATTCCTCCTGGTGGTAATAGAGCAACTTTAATGTTAGCTGATGGGAAAAGCATTATACTCAATGAGGCCGCTGATGGTGAGTTGATAAAAGAGGCTGGTACTGTGGTTCGTAAAACAGGAAATGGACAATTGGTGTATGAAGCTGTGGCGGGTGATAATGATTGTACTGGTTATACTTACAATACGATTTCAACTCCAAAAGGAGGTACCTATCAGATCACATTGCCGGATGGCACCAAAGTGTGGCTAAATGCGGCTTCAAGTCTTAAATTTCCAACGAGCTTTGTTTCCTTAAGTGAAAGAAGAATTGAACTGAGTGGGGAGGCATACTTTGAAGTAACGAAGGATGCAAGGCATCCTTTTAAGGTAATTACAGTAAAAGAAGAAGAAGTACGAGTTTTGGGTACACATTTCAATATCAGTAGCTATGTTGATGATCCATTTATGAAAACAACACTTTTTAAGGGGATTGTTAAGGTAAGTAAGGCTACCCTAAAGCCAGGTCAGCAATTTATTATAAATCAAGGGTTGGTTAATATAGTTAAAGTCGATCCTGAGGAAGTTTTGGCCTGGAAAAATGGTCTATTTATATTCGAGAACGAACCTTTGGAGCATATTATGAAAAAGATATCCAGATGGTATGATGTAGATGTAGTATATGAGGGTGTAGATAAAAATAAACTATTTAGCGGAAAGGCTTCGCGTTTTGAAAATGCTTCTATGGCGTTAAAGCAGCTTGAGTTAAATGGCGGCATACACTTTAAAATTGAAGTGGGGAAGATCATCGTAATGAGGTAACGGATCAAAGCCGGTAAAGTAGCGTTTACATTGCCAATGCAGTAATTTAAATATAAAAAAGAAGCGGGAATGATCCTACCGACCACTCCCGCTCATCTAAATTAACGCTCTCAAATATATAGACGCTATATAATAGAGAATATTGTATGCGACTTAATTTTTTTTAATAATTTTTTATTTTATCATCATAGCTTCTGAAATATCCGCATTCTTTTATGGCTTCGCTATAGAATTTAGTGTCCTCATATTGGGTTTTTAAAACGGAAAAATATTTCCCATAGAAAACGGGTTCTATATTCACATTCCAATACGATTCGTTTGCATTTTGCGGTTTATTATATTCTTTGTTGTAACTCTCGTTGCGTTCACATTTACTCGCCATAAAGATACATCTGGCTTTTTGTTCCTTTGTCTTAGCAGCATTGGCGGCCATTAGGTAGTAACCTTCGGCAATTTTATTGGATAGTACCATATTTCTGAATGTACTTGGTATTTCGAAAGGGGTGTTCCCATCAGCTTCCATCACTTTCCCTTGATAAAATATTCTCGAATTCCCATAAAACGAAATGTTGTAAAAAGCATTGGCTAGTAAATAGGTGTTGTTGTAAACGTTTTTGCCCTGCTTGATTTCCATTTTTATGTCTCGCATGGTTTTTAAAACGTCCAGGGCATACATATCCTTAGTTGGTTTAACTTCATGGTCACAATCATGGCAATCATTTATTCTGATGTTAAATGGATTGGCAGGCATTATAAAGCCACTGCTTTCACTTTTGTCCATCATCACTATAGCTTCATCAATTTTATCCTGGTAGGTAAGCACCTGCGATTGATGATAATACAGGTCGTGTATATCGAAGGGATAATAACGTAGCATAACCTGCTCAAACGTCGATTTTTTTTGTTTTTGCAGCAAAGCTTTCATCAGTTCTATTTTATTGTTATCCGCATAGAACTCGTAGTAACTTTTAAAAGCATTCGCTTTAACCATATCGCCCTGTTTCTTATAAAGCGCTGACACGTTACTGATGCTTTCATCCAATGCTTTATAAAACCTTAATGATGGGATTGTATCTTTCCCGTCCTTGAGGTTTGCAAACCAGGTTAAAGGTTCTATCATTTGTGCCTCAACTTTTGCATCAATCTTTTTTAATTCCTTAACGTACAAAGTCCAATCCAGTATCTTGTATTGGGCCATAACGAGTTTCTCATCTTTGGGCAGCTGTTCTTTTGCCGTTTTATAGAAACTTCTGGCTGCTGTGTAGTTCTGGTTCAGGAAGTTTAGATATCCTGCGGACAGGTTCCAGAAATACGGCTTCGATGTATTGTTTTTTAATGCGATACCACTGATTAATGCTGTATTCCGTTTTAAATTTTCTTTACTTGCAGAATCGGGTGTAGATTGATAAAAGTTGCCAAGGTTATATTCTGTTACATTTACAACTCTGGCCAGCAATAGATCCAGTTTCTCCGACTTTGGATCCAGCTTGATAATTTCCTGAATCGCTCTTTGGGGATCATAATGAATGCCAAGTAAATGCCATAAGGTAGCCTTTTCTGCAGTAGTTTTCGCCATTTGCAGCGTTTTGATCCAATCGGCCTCTTCTTGCGGACGGAAACTCCATTCTGCAGGAATCTTGGCCTCATTAGAATAATTATAACAGAGGCTGTTCAGGTAATTGGACGTGGCATAATCCTTATTTTTATAATACCAGCCAGCAACATAACCTAAAGTCCGATGGTACATCATGTTTTGTGGAAACGTTGTTTTATAAGCGTTAAAGGTGCTTAATGTTTTAGATGCGTCTGTCGATATGCTAGAGTCGCCGCGTTCCATAAAATAATAATAACGGACCAATTGAAACCATAACCTCTGCTTAATAAAGGGATCTTTAGCCTTTTTTAACTGCTTTATTATTTGGATTTCCAGTGCAGTCGGTACGTTTATTTGTGGCTGCGGTTCCCATGAATAGGTGACATCAGTAGCTGCAAAGGACTCCGTTGATTTGGCCAATTGAAGATAATCGAAAAAAGCATTTACTTTCTTTTTATTGAGTTTTAAAGACTTTAATTCTGGCATACCATTAGGAAGTGCCGCTATTTTTCCTTTCATGTGCTCATACACCGAGTCAACGCCTTTAGCCGTCGCTATTGTTAACAAATATTGCAGGGACTTTTTATCAAGTTTACCGTTAAAATAACCCTGCCATTCATTTACAATCACATCGTTGTAACGGGAGGTGCTGTTCTCGGAATAGTAGTAATCTCCATAATAAGAAATGTATTCCGTATAAAAGAAAGGGGTATATGCTGTACTCACAAAGGCTTCTGGACTAAAGCTCGAATACTCATAGTCAAATCCGTAGTCTGAGCAGGCCCAAACTATGCCGCCGGCCGAGAGCCCGAAAAGACTAAAAATAAGCAGAAATTTCTTCGAGATCCTTTGCTTTAAACGCTGATAAATTGAGGTTGCCCAGTTCATAGTAGATAATTGTTCTTTTTTTGTTTTTATTTAAATGTGCAGTCAACTGTTCTGCTGCCTGCTCCAATAAGGTTTTGTCTGTTTCTTCGAGTTTAAACAGATCGCCTGTTTTTATGTAGATGCCACCCATAAAGAAATTGCGAATGGCCCTATACCAATCTTTGTGCGCAGTTGGACTAAAGTTCTGCGCATTGTTCAACTCAGCCCTTCCTATTTTTCCGTATACCTGTATAACTTTGTTCTCTCTGATTTGTAAAGCCCAGGAAAATACAGGTAATGCAATATCCAAAGGTAAAAGGTAATCGTTTAGGCTGCCTATATATTTTTCTGCTGTCTTAGCATTGTAAATAGAATTGGGCTCTTTTAGATCAGCAGATAATTTGCCCATATTGTAAAACATTAGTACGCCGCGGTCTACCGGCGGAATACCTGTTTTAAACTGATATTTAACCTGGTGTAGCCTAATTGTTGCCTCTAGTGTTTTTTTGCTAAGTGCCTTAAGGGACTCTAAGAATTTAAAGTATTTGTCCTTTGTGCCCAGTGTCCAATCACAATCTATCTGTATGGCTTTGTAATCGAGTTGTTCTTTAGCTGCAAGTTTTTTTAGTAGGTCATTGCATTTTGTTGCCAGGCTGTCAATACCCTGCTGCTCGAGTTTTTCGAAAGTTTGGTTGGTAATGAATACGACAGGGGTAATGTCGAAAGCTGTTGAACTTTGCTTAAAGTTGATGATGGCTTCAGGGTAAGGGCGTTGAGCTTTGGCATTCCATTTAATATCAAAAAAACGCAAGTAAAGCTTCTTACTGTTCGTTTCCGCTAAAATATCCGACTGCCCTTTGCTAAGCTGAAAGTTTTGTTTCCAATAATAAAACGACATCGTTGCTTGATCCGGTTTTTTACAGGAAACGCAAAAAAGTGTCAATAAAATCAGACAAACAGAAGAAGGTAGGCGTAAAATAGCACAGGCATTAACCATGGGCGAAAATACTCAATAACTTCGCCAAAATTGATTGAATACATAGCTGATGCGTATCGGGGTTATAAAACAAAGTAATTTATTGAGTGTTTCTAACCATACGCCAGATCCGAAGTGCCTGGTAGGCAAACAGATCAATAAACAGATAAAAATAAAGTGCGAACAATAGAGAATTAAATAAAAAACATATGAAAACAGTATTAATAGGGGCAAGTGGTTTTGTTGGATCCAGTATTTTAAACGAATTGTTAAACCGTGGTCACGAAGTGACTGCAATTGTCCGTCATCCTGATAAGATCGCGACCAAAAATGATAAGCTAATTGTAAAGGAAATAGATGTGTTAAATACAGATGAATTGGCTGCAGCAATACAAGGCGCTGATGCAGTTGTTAGTGCTTATAATGCAGGTTGGAGTAACCCTAGTCTATACATTGATTTTATTGCAGGTTCTGAAGCGATACAAAAAGCAGTGAAGGCATCCGGTGTAAAGCGATTGATCGTAATTGGAGGTGCAGGTAGTTTGGAAATTGATGGTGAACAATTGGTTGATGGGGCTGATTTTCCTGAAGCTTATAAAGCAGGGGCAGCAGCTGCAAGGGATTACTTGGATACAATTAAACAAGAGAAGGACTTACAATGGACATTCTTTAGTCCAGCCATCGAAATGCATCCCGGAATTGATAGAGGTCGTACAGGAAAGTATCGTTTAGGTAAGGATAGTCCTATTTTTGATGAAACCGGCAGAAGCTCGCTTTCCGTTCAGGATTTGGCCGTAGCAATTGCAGATGAACTTGAGCAGAATAAACATCTTCAACAAAGGTTTACAGCTGGCTATTAAGAAGATCAATAATGACTAGTAGATGACTAGATATTGTGTTAATTTTGCGGCGAATATACAAAAGCAATGCCGAGAAGAATCATTAGAAAACAATACCGCAAAGCACGATATATCCTGTACCGTGAAACACTTATCGATGCCAAAGAACATGTACTCACCTTTATAGGATCTTTTGTTGGAATAGGTTTAATAGGATTGTTAAATAGTCAATATCTGGTAGCGAGTGATAATTTATTCCTTATTGGTTCGTTTGGGGCATCTTCCGTGCTGGTTTATGGTATTATTAATAGTCCACTAGCTCAGCCGCGTAATCTTATTGGTGGACACATGATCTCTGCAATTATAGGAGTAACGGTTTTTAAACTCTTTGCCGGTGAGCTATGGTTTGCCTGTGCTTTGGCTGTTTCTTTATCTATTGTAGCCATGCAAATTACCAAAACCTTGCACCCGCCGGGTGGAGCAACCGCGCTAATTGCGGTTACCGGAGGTAAAAAAATTGAAGAGCTGGGTTATTTGTATGTATTGTCGCCAGTATTGACCGGAGTCCTGATTCTCTTTGCTGTTGCATTGATATTTAACAATTTAAGACATCGAAAATATCCTTCAACACCAATCTTGAAGAGAAGACGTCCTTTAAAGATAAAGAGTCAAGTATAAGAAAAGTGGCTATTGCTCCATTTTCTTGATCCCCATGGCATATTGGATGCCA
Organism: Pedobacter sp. ok626; assembly: GCF_900100435.1. GTDB lineage: Bacteria > Bacteroidota > Bacteroidia > Sphingobacteriales > Sphingobacteriaceae > Pedobacter. The sequence continues at coordinate 53,508 of NZ_FNEX01000016.1, forward strand.
CCAAGAATGTGTTTTAAGAATAAAGGTTCTGTATAAGATGCTTCCGTATGACCAAGTGCGGTATAAAATGATCTGCCTCCATCGAAATTATGGTACCAGGCGACCGGATGGTTATCACCATTCTTTCCACCGGTATAACTGCGCTCGTCAATTTTTATCAATACATTCAAATCCGTTCCAATTTCTTTGAAATTATACCATTCGTCTTTTCTTTTCCAGATTTCAGGTAAATGACTAGTAGCGATGGTTTTCCTGTTGAGTACATTTAAATCTGCCATTTGTTGGGCAGGGTGACTTGTAAAATAAGCACCTGAAAGTTTGCCATACCATGGCCAGCCATACTCTGTATCCGTAGCAGCATGTATGCCAGCAAAGCCACCGCCACCTTTAATATATCGCTCAAAATCGGCTTGTTGCTCGTCATTGAGCACATCTCCTGTTGTGCTTAAAAAAACAACGGCGGCATATTTTTTAAGGTTTTTGTAGTTGAATTTAGTTGCATCTATGGTTGTATCTACCTGAAATTTATTTTCAAGGCCTAATTTTTGAATTGCAGCGATTCCTACTTTTATCGAGCTGTGGTGAAAGCCGGCAGTTTTAGAGAATACGAGTATTTTTTTCTTTGCAGCGATAGGGTTTACAAAAAACAGTATCAATAAGCTAGTTGCAATAATGTAGGAGAAAATCTTAGACATGGTTCAATAGTTTGCGCCTAAGTTAGGAAATAATACGATTTTAAATACTGGTAGTTACAAAAAACGTAGATCTTAGGATCTTACTTTACGACTTCTTTAACCAATAGATATTCATCATTGGGCAGGCGTATATAACCATATTCATAACAGAAGGTGCAAATATTACCTTTATGGTAATCGTAGCTATGTGTATGGTAATTAAAATTGAATCCTGAAGCCATTAACTTGCTTCCGCTAACCTTGGTTTCTTTGCCTGGATTAAGTTTTTCCAGTATGTCGCGATTTCTTTTTAAGATGAGGTTAACTGATTTGATCATGCCGTTGTTTTCTGCTTTTATCTTATTGTTGTAGCTACTTCTACACTGATCATCACAGAACTTCTTATCAATTCGCCCGTGTAGGGGGCTCCCGCAATCCAAACATAAACGTGTTATCGGTGAGGTCATAGCTTTAATTTACGAAAACAATACAATAGGTTAATATTTTTTCAGATTAATTATTGTAAATATACAGAGTTGTATTTCAATTATCTTAATTATACGGATGTAACCGGATATACCCGTGTAAGGTCATGTTTATTTTGCTCATTCTATACACATTTGCTTAATTGACAATTGTGCTAGCGACTGTTAATGAAGTAAATACCTAACGAAAAATTCATAAAAATGGAAAAAGTAAGAAACAGTGTCCGGTTAACTGGGTTTGCGGGAACTGATCCGATCATCATCAATTTTGCAAATGAGAAAAGATTAGCGCGGATAAGTATTGCAGTGAACGAAGTTTACAAAAATAGTTTGGGTGTGTCGATGAACCAAACACAATGGTTTAACCTGATTTTTTGGAATAAAAAGGTCGAGTTGGTCGAAAGAGCGGTTAGGAAGGGAACCCGATTTAGTATTGAAGGAAAACTAAACATACAAAGCTACAAAGACAAATCAGGTGAGATGCGCTATTCTACCGAAGTTGTCGTGAATACGATGGAGTTAGATATTCTGGAAATCAAAAGAAAGCCGGAGAACAAGGAAAAAGTGGAAATTGAAAATGATGAACCAAAGGTACAGGAAGTTCATCAAGATTTAATTCAACCGTACAGCTAAACCGCCATAAAAATTACGTTTTGCAGCCGCATTAAAGTAACGGCCTCCTAAAGCATTGAGGTCGTTACCCAGGCTGTAATTCTCATTTAATAGATTGTCCGCCCCAGTAAATATCTCTACAGGAACGCGGCCAATGCGTAAGTTCTTATACCCAATCTTGACCTGCAAGAGATGATATTTTTTAGCATAAACTGTGTTGGCATCATTTAATGGAATTTGCGAAGTAAAGTTGTGTTGCAAGAAAACATAACAAGCTTTCGGCAATTGTACATCAATACTACTTACGACCATGGTTTTTGGAACACCTGTAAGGTCGTTTCCTGAAAAATCAATCGTTTTATCCTTGTACTTGTCAAACTTAAAATGACTTAAAGTATAAGCACTGCGAAGCTGTAAGCCCTGTATAAAGTTTGAAGCATTAACCGGAATTACCCAAAAAGCAACCGTACTTTCCAATCCCCATTGCCTGGTGCCGCCAGCATTGATAAAATATTCTGCATTATTTTCATCTAACCGTCTTACAATTGCACTTTTTAGATTGTAGTAGAAACCGGCTACATCAATAAATAATCTATTGTTTAGCGTCTGATATTTTAGTCCAGTTTCGTAATTCCAACCATATTCCGGTTGTAAGTCTATATTAATTACATTATTTGATGCCCTGATTTCTGCCAGCGTAGGAGGGGAGTAGCCTTTACTTGCGGAAGCTCTTAACGATAATTGAGCGCTTGCAAGATAAGATAGTGCTGCCCTCGGCATTACCTGGATATCAAAGCTGTTTGTATTTTTGGGAATAGCCAGGGGAGCAATGCTTTCATAACCATATTTATACAAATTGGCACTGGCAGAAAGCTCAAATAGCCATTTGTCAAATAGATCTGCTGTGATATGAGCAAAGGCGAAATTAGATGCTGCCTTTAGCTTATCTGAAGCTTGCAATGTAGTTGGAAAACCAAGGTTATTAATATAATTATCAACATTTGTTGAGGTCTGCATACTTTCCACACCTAGATCGAATTTCCAGTTCAAATCAGTTCGTTTCTGTTCGTATTCGAGATAAGATCTAAGGCCAAGTGTAAACTCCTTGCGTTTCTCATAATTGGTAATAAATGGGTTTTTAAAGTCTGTATAGGAAGAAAAGACAGTCACTACGTGTTTAAGCTGCTCGTTGATCTGCCAGTTGTTAGCAAGACCTCCATATAATGTATTGCTATAAATTCCAGCACTTTGTTGTATGGCGCTTTTTATAGCTCCTGCGGCAGGTCTTGATAACCTTGGGTTTTGCAGATATTGTTCTTCGGTTAATCCCCCGGGCGTATTGTAATGGAGGTCTGAATAAAATACAAATGCTTTTAATGCTGCATTTTTTGCATAATCCCATTTGTGGAAAGTCTGGAAGTATTTCCGATCCATACCGCTGTGGTTGCGGTAGCCATCACTACGTTGATAAGATTGCGTTAGGTTAAAGCTATATTTATTAAACTGCTTGTTTAAAATTAAATTCTCCCGGAAGAGGCCATAAGAACCTCCTTCAAGATTTAAATCTAAAGTTGTGCTATCTGGGACTGCGCCTCGAGGTTGGATTAATATTACCCCACCTGAGTTTGCGCCAAAGATGTTGCCATGTGGACCTTTTAAAATCTGTAAACTCTGCGCTGCGGATACATCCAATGCATTGAAATAGGTATTGCCACCGGCATCTGTTAAAGGGAAATCGTCAAAGTAGATTTTTACATTCCTCACACCGAAGGGCGAGCGCAATAAGCTCCCGCGAATAGAAAGACGGTAACTACCCGGCGAGCGTTCTTCCATCCGAACCCCGGATACGGTATTCATCGTAGAAACAAATGATGCGGAAGGTTGCTTATCCATGGCGGCCTGATCTATTAAACCAATTGAGCCTGTTGATCTTAATAGAGGTTGTGCCGAGAAATAAGGATGAATAACAACCTCATTTAGTTTTTTTGTGGTGTCTTGTTTCGTTTGTGCAATACCTAAATAACTAAGCACTATCAAACAGCTTGTAAAAATTGCTTTCATCTACAGCAAAGCTAAAATTTAGAACGAACAATTTTAACTCCTAATTTGGCTATTTACGCTCCTAAATGTGCTATTTATCCTTGTGTTATGTAAACTTTTCTTATTTCCATCAGTTTATTCTATCTTTAGGCGATTTAATCAAGAGCTTGTTTATCATAAACAAGCAGCTTTATTTTACATTCATATAATCGTATTTATAACAATATGTCAAACACATCAAAAATTATCTATACCAAGACAGATGAAGCGCCAATGTTGGCAACCTATTCATTGCTACCAATTGTACAAGCTTTTACAGCATCAGCTGGTATTGACGTAGAAAGCAGGGATATTTCTTTAGCCGGAAGGATTTTAGCGAATTTTCCAGAGTTTTTAAAGGAGGACCAAAAAATTGGAGATGCATTGACGGAACTTGGCCAATTGGCAACTACGCCAGAGGCCAACATTATCAAATTACCTAATATTTCTGCTTCTATTCCACAGTTGGTGGGCGCAATTACTGAATTGCAATCACAAGGGTTCGCACTTCCTAATTACCCGGATAATGCACAGACTGAAGAAGAAAAAGCAATCAAAGCAAAATATGCAAAGATCCTAGGTTCTGCTGTTAACCCGGTTTTACGTGAAGGTAACTCAGATCGTAGAGCGCCTAAAGCAGTTAAGAATTATGCGAAAGCAAATCCACATTCGATGGGCGCTTGGTCTGCAGATTCCAAAACTAAAGTAGAAAGCATGACTGAAGGTGATTTTTACGGATCGGAAAAATCTGTTACCGTAGCTGAACCTGCTCAGTTTAAAATAGAATTTGTAGATGCCAACGGTGCTGTTGTTGAATTAAAAGGATTAGCGCCGTTAAAAGCTGGTGAAGTAATTGACAGTTCAGTAATGAACCTTTCTGCATTGAAATCTTTTGTAGCAAAGGCTATTGAAGAGACAAAAGCAGCGGGGGTTTTACTTTCAGTGCATTTAAAAGCAACAATGATGAAAGTTTCTGACCCAATCATTTTTGGCGCTATCGTAGAAGTTTACTTTGCTGATGTTTTTGCTAAATACGCTGATTTATTCAAAGAATTAAATATTGATACCCGTAATGGTTTAGGCGATGTTTATGCTAAAATTGCTGGTAACGCAAAAGAAGCAGAGGTAAAAGCTGCTATTGATGCTGCCATTGCAAATGGCCCGGCATTGGCTATGGTAAATTCAGATAAAGGAATTACCAACCTGCATGTACCTTCTGACGTGATCGTTGATGCTTCAATGCCAGCAATGATTCGTACATCAGGTCAGATGTGGAATAAAGATAACAAACAAGAAGATACCATTGCTTTAATTCCAGATCGTTGCTATGCAGGTGTATATACTGCTACAATTGAGGATTGTAAAGCGCATGGTGCCTTTGATGTAACTACAATGGGTTCTGTACCAAACGTAGGTTTAATGGCGCAAAAAGCAGAAGAATATGGTTCTCATGATAAAACTTTCCAGGCTACTGCAAATGGTACCATCCGTGTAACGGATGCAAACGGTAATGTCTTCTTCGATCAAAAGGTTGAAAAAGGTGACATCTTCCGTATGTGTCAAACTAAAGATGCTCCAATTCAGGACTGGGTTAAATTGGCAGTAAACAGAGCTCGTTTGTCAGCTACACCAGCAGTTTTCTGGTTAGATGAGAACAGAGCACATGATAGAGAAATTATTGCGAAAGTGAAAAAGTACCTGGCTGACCATGATACTTCAGGTTTAGACATCCGTATTTTATCACCAGTTGAAGCAACTAAGTTTACATTAGATAGAATTCGTAAAGGTGAAGACACGATTTCGGTAACTGGTAACGTATTGCGTGATTATTTAACCGATTTGTTCCCAATTTTGGAATTAGGTACATCTGCAAAAATGCTATCTATTGTACCATTGATGAACGGTGGTGGTTTGTTTGAAACCGGAGCTGGTGGTTCTGCACCTAAGCATATTGAGCAATTCTTACACGAAGGTTACCTACGTTGGGATTCTCTAGGTGAGTTTTTGGCTTTAGCAGTTTCTTTAGAGCATTTAGGGCAAACTCAAAACAATGCAAAAGCCTTAGTATTGGCTGAAACATTAGATTTAGCAACGGAGAAATTCTTAGCGAATGATAAATCACCTGCTCGTAAAGTAGGTCAGATTGACAATAGAGGTTCGCATTACTATTTGGCGATGTATTGGGCTCAAGGTTTAGCTGGACAGACTAAGGATGCAGAATTGCAGGCTAAGTTTGCACCACTTGCTAAAGTTTTGACTGAAAATGAAGCTAAGATTGTAGAAGAGTTAATCGGCGCACAAGGTAAGCCACAAAATATTGGTGGTTATTATCATCCAAATGATGATTTAGCTTTTGCAGCAATGCGTCCAAGTAAAACGTTAAACACAGCTCTAGCAAGTTTATAAGCAAAGCTTTGTGCTTGTAAAAATGGTCTGTATCATCATGGTACAGACCATTTTTTTGCCTGATAGTGCGAATAATTAAAAACATTTAGCTGTTTTTCTATGTTATATCGGTATAAAACCTAACCAATATGATGACGGGCGATAATGATCAGCAAGGTGGTGCTAAGCGCGCAATGGATAAGCTTCATCCAACAGATTTGGGTGAAACGAAGGACTTTAACAATTTGTCTTTTGATAAAGAACGGAATAGTTTCGAGTTTGATGTAAAAGGGAAAGATACGGATTACGATCATCCACTTCCTTATGATACTTCCGCGCCAAATGGTGAGGATAGTATTTCAACTTACGATGAGTCGAATCCTTATATTGGATTGGAGTACGATAAAGAGGGGGAGATGAAAGAAAGGTTAGATGGTGCAGGAATGCGCATAGATGATGGTGAGAGTGTTGTGATGGTGAGTCCTGAGGATGAAATACTGGCCCGTACGCCTGAAGATGACCGTGATGATCTGGATGAGGAGGGTTATCCCATCAACGATAAACCAGGTAGGTAGGTTATGGATTGACGTCGAGGTTAAACCTACGGCGCATTTCATCTAGCTTGGGGTTTTTCTCTACCAGGTATTGGTATTTTTCAACACTGGTGTACAAACGGTTCACTACCTCTTTTACCACTTGCTTAGTTTTAATGATAATGCTAAAGTTTTTAAGTCTTGGCCTTAAAAAATTAAGTAGATCTATCATTTCTTCCTGGAGTATACCTTCTTGCAGTTTATGCTCAATATGCACTAAAATTTCTTCCTGACTTACCAATATTGGTGGCGAGGTACTCATCAGGGTGTACACATTGATTCTGTTAGCCTGTTTTACGATGTTTACATACTCGTTCCAGTAAAATAGAAGTTGTTCATGTGTAAACGACTCACGGTCGCTACCAGAGATATATTTCGGTTCGTCATCAACAGCACCTTCTCCCTTTTTTTCTATGCCATTTAAAGACGGAATTAGCATTGCCGCATTATTTTGGGCAGGAGATGATGGTTTAAGTACAATTTTGGCCGACGGTGCCGGTGCTTTCTTAGGAAGCGGAATACTTGCCGAGTGGGTAGCTACAGGTTTTGTTTCCATAACTGGTATAGCCGGTGTTGCAGTTGCAGCAGGATTTTGTGGGGCTATAGGAATTGCAGTTGTTGGAGCTGTATTGGCTACTTGATTTGTTGCTGGCGCAGGCGCTGCAACAGGACTTACATTAGTTTTTTTTTTAATCTGATCGTTGTCAGTTGCGTTGGTAAGCGGTTGGCTGGCTAGTTGAAGTACCGATGGAATGTGGCACATTTTAATTAAAGCCATCTCTACCTGTAGCCGCTGATTTTTACTGTTTTTGTAATTCAGATCGCACTGGTTGGCCAGATTTAAAGCGGTAAGGATAAACGATACCGGTGTTTGCTGACTTTGACTGATGTATTTTTGTTTGATGTTTTCGCTAACCTCTAAAAGTTTAGTGGTCTGTGGGTCTTTGGCTACCAATAGATTGCGCATGTGACTGGCTAATCCATTGATGAAGTTGTTCCCATCAAAACCATTGTTTAATATTTCATCAAACAAGATTAGGGTGTTGCTTACATCTGCAGCTGTAAGGTATTGGGTAAGCTTAAAATAATAATCGTAATCAAGTATATTAAGGTTGTCGATTACCGATTTATAAGTTAGGTTTTTATTGGTATAACTTACAATCTGATCAAACATAGATAGGGCATCCCTTAGTCCACCATCGGCTTTTTGAGCAATGATGTGTAGACCGTCGGCTTCTACGGCTATGTTTTCGCGTTGTGCGATTTTATTTAAATGGTTTGATATATCATCTACCTGGATCCTGTTGAAATCAAAGATCTGGCATCGTGACAATATAGTAGGCAGTATTTTGTGCTTTTCTGTGGTAGCTAATATAAATATAGCATAAGAAGGTGGCTCTTCAAGCGTTTTTAGGAACGCATTGAAGGCATTTGCTGATAGCATGTGCACCTCATCAATGATATAGATTTTATATTTTCCGGCTTGTGGCGGTATGCGTACCTGATCAATAAGGCTTCTGATGTCATCCACAGAGTTATTCGATGCGGCATCGAGCTCATGAAAATTAAAAGAATGGCCGGTTTGAAATGAAACGCAGGAATCGCAAGTGCCACAGGCTTCCTGCTCGGGAGTTAAATTGGTACAGTTAATTGTTTTGGCGAGGATACGTGCGCAGGTAGTTTTACCTACACCTCTTGGCCCGCAAAATAAAAAGGCCTGTGCCAGTTGGTTGTTTTTTATAGCATTTTTTAGCGTACCTGTAATGTGCTGCTGTCCAACAACGGTTTCAAACGTTGCCGGGCGGTATTTACGGGCTGATACTATAAAATTCTCCATTTCGTCCACGAAAATAGGAATTTTTGTTGAGGTTGGAATACTGGAAGTCTTGAATGTTGAAAAAATCACCAAAGAAGGGCGTTGATAAGCAGATTGAAATATTTTTTATTTAAAAACTGCTGTTAGCTCTTTTCTATATTGCGAGGCGCTTTTTCCGGTGAATTCTTTAAATACCTTATTAAAGTGACTGAAATTATTAAAGCCGCTTTCGTAGCTGATGTTTGCTACACTGATTTGTTTTTCAGCCAAAAGTTTAGAGGCATGTACAACCCGATATTCATTTACAAACTGTGTAAATGTTTTTTTTGTGATTTTCTTAAAATACCGGCAGAAGGAAGGGACGGTCATGCTAGACATTTCTGCAATAGCCATCAAATTAATCTCTTCCTGAAAATGATCTTTAACATAGTTAAATACCATATTAATTCTGTCATTGTCCTGGATTTGCATTTCCATTGAAAATCCAGCAGCATTTAAAATTTTATAATCGGTAGCGTTCTCCAGCTCTTTTAAAACACTTAATAAGGTTAAAAGTCTTTCAAAAGGCTCTTGCTCGTCCATAAGTTCAATTTTGTGGCCTACGGCATCTTTTGTTTTTTGTCCAAAAGCAATACCACCCTTCGCCTTATTAAATAGGTCGGATATACATTTCGTTTCCTGGAGACCTAAAAAGTCTTTTCCAAGAAAGTCATCTTTCATTTGTATAACGGTTTCGTTTTTATTTCCGGTATTGGTGTCGGTGAAACCGCAATGGGGTAGATTACTGCCAATCAGTATTAAATCACCCTCGGTATAATAAGAGATATGGCTTCCGATTTGTCGTTTCCCTGCACCGCCATTTACAAAAACCATTTCAATTTCGGGATGGTAGTGCCATACATGTGCTTTGTTGTTGTCGTTTTCTATGTATTTCGAATAATAGAATGAACTCCCGAAAGTGGGCTCAATAACTTCAAATCCTGGCTTTATATTTTTCCTGTTTTGCACGATCAAAAATACTTAAAAAATCATATTTATTGTTTTTTGTCCGAAAGATACTGAAGTGCGGTTAATATAGCATAGATATCAGTGAATATGGAATAAATTTCTCATTAAAATGCGATGTAAATTTGGAGTATAAAATAATTGTTAACCTTTTAAACAATTTTATCATGAAAAATTTATTAAAAATCAGTCTAATAGCAGTTTCCTTATTCTTTTCTGCTAGCTTATATGCAAGTGAAGGCTCATTTGTGTTGAAAGTTAAAGGGGTAAATGAAAAATCAGTTACTTTTTATATAGATGAAGCTCAAATTGTTGATGTTTCGATTTATGGAGCAGAAAATGAGGTTCTATATGAGAAAAGAATAAAGGCAAAACGCGGATCTACTAAAACTTATGACTTGAGTTCTTTCCCTGACGGAAATTATACATTTAAAATAACGACAGAATCGAATTCAACTGAATATCAACTTTCGATTGTGGAAGGTAAAACTATCGTATCTAATCCTATGATTACAGAAAAGTTTAAGCCGGTTTTAACTAAGGAAGATGAATTGATCACGTTGAATTTGGAAAATGCACCTAAGGGACCAATTGCGGTTCGAATTGTGAACGAATACAACGATGAATTATATAACGAAATTTTTGAAGGTGAGTCGGCCTTTACTAAAAGATTTAATGTGGCCAGGGTAGGTTTAGGTGATCTGACTTTTTTGATCAAATCTGAAAATCAAGAATTTACCAAAGTGGTGCAAATTCGTTAATTAGATTAGTTTTTTATGTTTAGAAGAGGTTGTCTCAAAAGGGCAAGCTCTTTTTTTTTGTAAAAAGAATTGGGTGGGACTGGGCGTTCTGAAGGCGTCAATATTTCTCAATAAACCCTTTGTTTTTAAGATATTAATTACTACTTTTGCATCCCGCATTAAGAGCGGATTAATTAAAAAATAAACAAAATAACAATGAATCAGTACGAAACTGTTATCGTTCTAACCCCGTTGTTGTCAGAAGAAGTTGCGAAAGAGGCATTAGCCAAATTCAGCAAAATCATTACTGATAGCGGAGCCGAAATTGTTCAAGAGGACAATTGGGGTTTGAGAAAATTAGCGTATCCGATTGAGAAAAAAGCAAGCGGATTCTTCCACCTTACAGAATACAAATCTTCTGGTGAATTAATTAGTAAATTGGAATTGGAGCTTAAGCGTGATGAGCGTGTGCTACGTTTCCTTACCATTAGATTAGACCGTCACGCGGTTGCTTATAATGAGAAGAAACGCAGTGGTGCTTTTAACAAAAAACCTAAGAAAGAGGAGGTTGCAGGATAATGGCTAAAGATCAAATACAATATGTTACTGCTCCAAAAGTGGACGATAACAGAAAAAAATATTGCCGTTTCAGAAAAAACGGAATTAAATATATTGATTACAAAGACGCAAACTTCTTGTTAAAATTCATCAATGATCAAGGTAAATTATTACCTCGCCGTTTAACTGGTACTTCATTGAAATTTCAACGTAAAGTGGCTCAAGCGGTAAAACGTGCACGTCACATTGGTTTGTTACCTTTTGTTGCTGACCAATTAAAATAGGAGCTGAGAGATGGAAATCATTTTAAAACAAGATATCAAATCCCTAGGGGAGAAAGATGATATCGTTAATGTAAAGCCAGGATATGGTCGTAACTACTTAATCCCTCAAGGATTTGGTGCTTTGGCTACTCCTTCAGCTAAAAAAGTATTAGCGGAAAACTTAAAGCAAGCTGCTTTTAAACAAGATAAAATTAAGAAAGATGCTGAAGGTATCGCAGAGCGTTTAACTGATGTTAAATTGTCTATCGGTGCTAAAGCTGGTGAAACAGGTAAGATTTTTGGTGCTGTAAATACCATTATGATTGCTGAAGCATTGAAACAAAAAGGTTTTGATGTAGATCGTCGCCGTATCACTTTCGAAACTGAGCCTAAATTTGTAGGTGAATATGTTGCAAACTTAAACTTACACAAAGAAGTGAAAGTTAAAGTTGCTTTCGAAGTTGTAGCTGAGTAATCTTCTTTTTAGATACAAAAAAAGCTTCCTGATTTTCAGGAAGCTTTTTTTATGCCTATATAATTCTATTTCCTTCTCTTGTTCTTAGCTTCGTCAATGATCTGACGGATCTGTTTGATATCGCTCTTAGAAAAGCCACTGATTTCAATTTTATTCCCTGTTAAGAATAACCTTAACGTAGAAAATCCAATCATCGGAGAGTCTACCTCAATCGACGTAATGTCTTCGTAGTTTAGATATTTCGAATCCCCGCTAAATAAGCCTGGTGATTTGATCTCTATACTGTTTTCTTCTAGGTGAATCTCTGTAGGGAAAACCTTGTTTCCTTCTGATAGTCTGGATGCTGTAAATTTCATGTTGAAGTAAATTTAAGTAATTTATTTAATTCTTTTATTTGTCAGCTTTGCTTGTGAGTTGAAATTAATGTTTTTATTACCTTTGAGCGATGGCACAAAAAAAACGTTCGAGCAGTAAATCTAAACAATCCTTTACTAAAAAAATATCTTCCATATTAACCCGAATTTTTGTTTGGTTTTTATTGGTTAGTGTACTATGGGTATTGATTTACCGCTTTGTTAACCCACCTATTACCCTGTTGATGGTTTTGCGTAATATAGAACGCAAGAGCGAAGGCAAGCCATTAAAGCTGGAAAAGAAATGGGTAGATTTCGATGATATATCTGACAATATGAAGCGTGCTGCTGTTTCGGCAGAGGATCAGTTGTTTTTAAAGCATATAGGTTTTGATGTTAATGCGATAGAAAAGGCGTTTAAAACAAACAAAAAAGGTGAAAAAATTAAGGGAGGCAGTACCATTTCCCAGCAAACGGCTAAGAATGTGTTTTTATGGCCTGGACGTTCATGGGTTAGAAAAGGCTTTGAGGCTTATTTCACGCTGCTGATAGAAATGTTCTGGAGCAAGGAGCGGATATTGGAGGTGTACCTGAATGTGATTGAGATGGGCGATGGTATCTATGGTTCAGAAGCAGCTGCACAGGCCTATTTTGGTAAATCTTGCACTAAATTAAGCCGTTCTCAGGCTGCATTGATTGCTGCTTGTTTCCCTAATCCAAGAAGGTGGACACCAAGGAATCCAACGCGCTATATCAAACACCGCCAATACCTAATCATGAAAAACATGAGAAGACTGGGGCCTTTAGATTTTTAATACTGAATACGCTTAAATAAAGAAGCTTACAGCAAGTGTGCAAACACTTTGCTGTGCCAGCTTTCCTCGAATGGAGTTTCCCATTTGGTCTCAAACTCCTCTAAGGTTTGAACAAGGTTATTGAATACAATAGTCTTTGGCCCAACAGTTTTAATGTTTACCAGGGTTTCAAAATCTTCTTTATTGGTTACAATCACCTTGCCATCTATTTTATAAGCAAGGTTAAACCTGTCGAATAGGTCAACGTTGTAAGTTTGCTCAATTTCCTTGATGATTCGTACAGAAGCATCTATTGAACATCCTGTAACGCCAGCAGAAGCCTCGTCAACAATAAAGACAATAAAAAACTGATGTGGTATTTGTGCAGTTGCTTTTAACTGGTGGCCATGGGCTTTCCATTGCGAAGTAAAGTCATCCAGTTTTTGCTGTATGGCGGATACCTCGTCATTAGTAAATGCACGGTTGCTTTGGTAGATCCAAACTTTAGATTGTGGAGAAAAACTCATAGTTCAAATTTAATAAAATATTTAATTTGTTGGTGCTAAAATATTAACGTGATGAATAAGTTTACATTAAGCTTAAGAATGTCCCTCTTTTTGTCGCTAGGCCTAATATTAATGGCTTTTAGTACACACACGCTTCTGGACGAAGAGCTTGTCTATATTCAGAAGAAGCTCTTGGAACATCACGATAATGAACATGGCGAGGAACAGATTAAGCGTTATGATCTAAATGTTACCAACACTGGCTTTTGCAGATACAAGCGTTATTATGCAAGCGGTAAAATTGAATACTTCTCTTTTAACCTGGTTAAATTTAAGGATTTGGACTACTACGGGACCGATAAAAATGGACAGCTTTATTTGCGTACCGAAGGTGAAAATGTAATTGTGCAAACCTATAATGATAAAAAGGGCGGGGATGTTGATAGTATGGCCACCTATATGGTTATTCCGATGAAAAATATGGAGCCACAGGATCTTTCAGACCTTTTGGATCGTCTCGTTAAAACGAATGCACAGCTGCTGGCTCAAAAATAGTATAAACCTTTGTTTCCTCATATCTGGAGGCTACGATAATCTCTGTGCCATTTGCATGTTGTGTAAATAAGTCTGCAACCAGTTCTGGGCAGTTGTTATCTTTAGATAGGTGCGATAGCAACAGATGAGTCATATAGCTCGGCTTATGGGCTTTAAAGAGCTCCAATGCTTGCTTGTTAGACAAGTGACCTCTTCCTCCGCTGATGCGTTTTTTTAAGAAGTAAGGATAGGCACTTTTTTGAAGTAACTCGTCGTCATAATTGGCCTCCAGAAAAGCAGCATGACACTGTTTGAAATGGAAAGTGAGTTGCTCACAAGCTGCTCCTAAATCCGTAAAAACACCCACTTTGGTCTCTCCACAGGAAATCACAAAACTATAAGGTTCAGATGCATCATGTATTTTAGGAAAGCCGGTAATCAGCAGATTGCCTACTTGGACCTGTGTGTCATAATGCAAAGGTCGGATGAGATCTTCCCTGAGGTTGAATCTGCAGCCTGCTAAGGTGCCTGGATTGATATAAGTGGGTAAACTGTATTTAGCAGCAAGGGTAGGCAAGCCTTTAACATGGTCAGTATGTTCGTGAGAAATAAATATGGCCTTTACTTTTTGCATCGAAAGGCCAAGTCTCAGCATTCTTTTCTCAGTCTCCCTGCAGGATATCCCGGCATCAACAAGTATGGCTTCGTCGCTGTTGCCAACGTAGTAGCAGTTTCCGTTGCTGCCGGAGTTTAAGGAGGCTATGAAAAGATGATTACAATCCATTGGCTCTGACTGTGATTTCAGCAATATCTAACACCTTTACATTCTGGTCCTGATCTTTCATTTTTACCCCATCACTTAGCATGGTCATGCAGAAAGGGCAGGATGCTGCAATGATCTGTGGTTGGGTCTCTAAAGCTTCCTCAATTCTTTCGATATTGATGTCTTTGTTTCCTTTTTCAGGTTCTTTAAACATTTGTGCGCCACCTGCACCACAGCATAGGCCATTGGTTTTGCAGCGTTTCATTTCAACGAGCTGGGCATCTAGTGCTTCTAAAGCTTTTCTTGGCGCTTCATATACATCGTTTCCACGACCTAAATAACATGGGTCATGATAAGTAATCTTTTTACCTTTAAAGCTCTCACCACCTTCAGCTTTAAGCTTGCCTTCGTCAATGAGTTGTTGTATAAGCTGGGTATGGTGTATTACTTCGTAATTGCCACCTAATCCTGGGTATTCGTTTTTTATAGTGTTAAAGCAATGTGGACAGCCAGTAACAATCTTTTTGATGTTATAACCATTCAGGACTTCTATGTTGGTCATGGCTTGCATTTGAAACAGGAATTCATTTCCTGCACGCTTAGCCGGATCGCCAGTACAGCTTTCTTCTGTACCCAATACTGCATATTTTAAGCCGACATGATGTAATATTTTACAGATGTCGCGCGTAGTTTTTTGTGCTCTTTCATCATAACTACCGGCGCAGCCTACCCAAAATAAAATCTCAGGTTCTTCGCCTTTGGCTATCATTTCTGCCATTGTTGGCACTTCAAAATTTAGTTGTGCGCTCATATATTGATGTTTAAGCTATTTCTTTAAATCTTTGATTTTTAATTCTTTTGTTCCTTAATCCTCTTTAGCCCAATTAAATCTGTCGGCCGGAGAGTATTTCCATGGAGCTCCATTGTTTTCAATGTTACCCAACATGGTACTGATACTTGTAGGAGATTGTGATTCTTCCATTACCGCGTACCTTCTCAGGTCGGTAATGATTGCTAAAGGATCTATGTTGATTGGACAGGCCTGTGTGCAGGCGTTGCAACTGGTACAAGCCCATATCTCTTCTCTGGTAATGTAGTCGTCAATTAAAGATTTACCGTCGTCAAATCCTTTACCTGCTTTATCCAGACTTCTGCCTACTTCTTCCATTCTGTCGCGGGTATCCATCATGATTTTACGCGGCGACAATAGTTTTCCGGTAATGTTGGCCGGACAAACAGAGGTACACCTTCCGCACTCTGTGCAGGTATAGGCATTCATTAGATTAACCCAGGTTAAGTCGTTTACATCTTTAGCTCCGAAACGACCAGGTGCAGCTTCTGGTGGTGTAAATGAAGGATCAAGCATCGCTTTAACCTCATTGGTTACACTTTGCATATTCGTAAACTCACCTTTAGGTTCCAGGTTGGAGAAGTAAGTGTTCGGAAACGCGAATATGATGTGGAAGTGCTTAGAGTAGGGCAGGTAGTTTAAGAAAGCAAATATGCCTATGATATGGAACCACCAACAGCCTCTTTCTATCGCAATAAGACCAGCTTCTGTATTTGGTAAAAGATCTTGTAAGAATTGGCTAATTGGAAAAGCTCCGGCAAGGGTGTAATGACCAACACCCATAGTCTGTAATTTGGAGTCTGCTGCGTTTAAAAGCAAAAAGGCCGTCATCAATAGGATCTCAGTAATCAAGATATAATTGGCATCTGATCTTGGCCAGCGTTTCATTTCAACCCCACTAAATCTTTTCAGTTTGAGGATGTTTCTCCTGATTAGGAAGATGGCACAGGCCAACCATACGCCCAGGGCAAGGAATTCGAATGAGCCTATCAAGACATCATATAAAATACCTAAGCCTCCGAATACACGGTGAGTACCGAAGATTCCGTCGATCATGATCTCCAATACTTCAATATTGATGATCACGAAGCCTGCATACACAATGAGGTGTAGGACGGCTGGAATCGGTCTGAAGAACATTTTCGTTTGTCCGAATGCAACTTTGAGCATGGTCATCAGCCTTTTTTGAGGTTGGTCTGACCGGTCTACAGCTCTTCCGAAGCGAATATTACGGATTACTTTCTTTACGTTATAGCTAAATAGAGCTATTGCGGCTAGCGTGATGGCTATGAATAGGATTTGTGACACCATTTGAAATATCTCTTATCGTAAGGCGAAGTTAAAGTATTTCATTTAAAACCGATTATTATGCATGCATAAAATTGAAAATTTAGAGTGGATTTAAATAAAATCACATTATTTTCAAAAAAGATTTTGCTTTTCAAAAAAAGACACTACATTTGCACTCCCAACCGAGGGGGACATGATTACGAAATCATGTTTAAATAAGATGGTACGGTAGCTCAGTCGGTAGAGCAATGGACTGAAAATCCATGTGTCGCCGGTTCGATCCCGGCCCATACCACTGCAAAAAGCTTCAGAGAAATCTGGAGCTTTTTTGTTTTACAGTGATTTTTTGGCATTGAAGTGTAGTGTTTAAAAAATTAATTATGTGAAAGAGAGCGATTAAAGATTATTTCAGCGTTTAGGATATGGTAGTAACAGAAAAGATATTACATTTGCAATCCCAACCGAGGGGAACATGATTACGAAATTATGTTTAAATAAGATGGTACGGTAGCTCAGTCGGTAGAGCAATGGACTGAAAATCCATGTGTCGCCGGTTCGATCCCGGCCCATACCACTGCAAAAAGCTTCAGAGAAATCTGGAGCTTTTTTGTTGTGGTGCCAGGCATGGCAATCGACTATAGGGTGCGAATCCCGAACATGTTGCGACACAAACAGAAGTCGCAATACTGCGAGGACACTATTACGTAGATACAGGGGCTACATCCATAGAAAGTAGATTGTCTTACCCTGGGAGATCTGAATGCAATCTGTCAAATACATGCGCGAATGTAGGCGAGGAAACATTTTCCGGAGAGGGATTATGGGATATTCAGAGGTCAGCCGAAGTCATAGTACCGCAGAGCGGGAAGGACTGAATGTTAGGATGGCAAAGGAAACATAAAGTTTATGCAACCAATGTGCACAATGCCTGGGAAAGAGTTTTTTTTAGTAGTATGCTTGAAGAAATATTAGACATCCGAAATGTACAGAGAGCCTTTAGGCAGGTTACTGCCAATAAGGGTGCCGGAGGTACTGATGGTATGCAGACCGATGAACTTCCTGACTACCTGAATGCAAACTGGCAAACATTAAGATCTGATATCTTGGAAGGTAATTATCGTCCACATGCTGTTAGGAAGGTAGAAATATCCAAAAGTGATGGAGGGAGAAGGATGTTGGGTATCCCACTGTCATTGACCGATTAATTCAGCAATCCATCTCACAATGGCTCAGTCCATTCTTTAACTGTCGGTCTATGTACCTTCTGATCAACTGTTGGTTGATCTGTCCGTTAATTCAGGTAAAGCCGAACAGGCGGATCTAAGTATTTACAACCTTAACGGTACAGCACTATTAAAAACAAAAGTCATGTTGGAGAAGGGGAGTGACAAGTTTACTCTACTTGTAAGTACTATAAAACCGGGAATTCATATTGCCATATTGACTACTAATTCTAATGCAACTAGGTTAAAATCCATTAGATAAAATTATTTTGACCCAGCTTCACCCTTTTACTTTTAAAATTACCCTCTGTATCATAAAATGATCATAGTGTTGGGCCACCTTTTGCGATGACCAATTTTGCCGCACAAACAGGTGAAAATAAAATGAAGGCAATGCCATATGTTTATGAAGACAATACTAGCCATGGCTTTATTAGCTACCTCTTTTATCAGTTATCATGAACTTGCTGAAGGAGGGGAGCTTGTATTTACCATGACCAATAAACCAAAACTCGATGAAAAATAATATACAACATTATGAGCAATTTAGAGACACCATCCGTATTAGAATTCCCAAATTTAGCATCATTTCCAGTTAGTGGAGAAAGTGACAAAATATATATTGCTGCTGATACAAATTTAACCTATCGCTGGGCTACTTCAAATTACACGCTTTTAAATCCGGGTATCACTTTAGGGGAAACTCCAAGCACAGCTTATCGGGGTGACAGGGGCAAAACAGCTTATGACCATAGCCAAATAGTCGGAAATCCTCATGGAACAACTAAAGCTGATGTGGGATTGTCCAATGTTGACAATACATCCGATTTGAATAAACCAGTAAGTACGGCTCAAGAGAGTGCTTTAAATTCTTATAAGGAATCCGCAAAGGCAAATCAAGTGGGGTACTATACTGTGATGATACAGTCGCCTAATATTTATGACTTTGAAACTGCACGGTTGGTTAATGGCTTTTTGTCAAATTCTTCAGGAGCGGTGTCAACTTCAAGTCCTAACACTTATCATCCATCCCCATTTATCCCTTGGGATGCCAATTCAATGGTGTCAGTCGGACTTCAGGGAGCAGTACCAACAGAAGGGTGTTATTCAGTTTTACAGTATGATGCTGCATTTGCGCCCATAACGGCTAGCTGGTCTGGAACTGCTGCTAATCTTAAAACCTTCACCAAATATGCTGGTGCTGTTTATTTTAGGGCAACATTGAGGGAAGGCAGACAAGATCAATTAAACTATGGCAGTGCCGTGTTGCCATATAATGCATACTTTCCTACAATAAACAACAAAATAGGAACAAAAGATGGCTTAGGAAATGAGGTCACATTTAATCCTAATATTAATAGTGCTGCTTTTGAAGCTTTTATGGCTAATTATTTGAATGTCGCGTACCTTAATAAGTCAATCTTACAGAATGCCGATGTTTGGTCTGAGTATACCTTTATAAAGGTGAAAAAAGATGGCACTGGTGATTTTACAAACTTAATGACAGCATTGGCTTCTATTACAACAGCTTCTGCTTCAAATAGATTCATTGTTCAGTTATACGATGATATTTATGGTTATCAGAAGACCGATTTTGTCTTGCCATCTGGTTTGTCTTTTTATGTATTAGCGCATGTTCGTTCCTTCATAAAATTGATGGGCATGAATGGAGTTAGAACAATTTACGGCGAATTACCAGCCAATTTGTTATTGGCTGATTATGAAAATACGGAAACTGTGCACCTGGATGGATTTGGAGAATTAGAAAATATTAGGGTTGTAGCGAAAAACATAAGATACGCACTTCATTATGAGCGGTCAAACGGAATAATAAATCAAAATGCGATATTCAAGGCTAGTAGATGGGAAGCAATACATTTAGGCAGTGAGGAAGTACCTTTAGCACAAAGATGGACGGCTACAGATGCGGTAGGAACAGGTATTACCACAGGAGTTCAATATGATTTTGATGGAGTTAGGATTATTGGGGCCAGGTATGGGTTGCGCATACATTCAAATACGCTTGATCAGATGCCGAATAAATTTGTATTAAAGAATAGCACGTTCGCTTCTATGCTTTCTGATGGCGTTGCAATCAATATTGACAATAGTCCAACTTCAAGGGAGAGCCGCTTTGTTGAGCTGAATAATTGTGCTATCGAAGGGAAATTCTATGTCAACATTTTAGCAAGTTCCGGAATGTCTGGTGTGAATAAAATTGTGCCCTCTATCAAAATTAATGGAGGTGGGAATGCACCTTTTTTCTTTCAAAATGATCAAACATTCGGACAAGTATTGAGGATAACTTCTAATACAACCGGCTCAACGTCGATAGTTAAACTGGTAACAGATGATGCTGGATTATTAGGTAACCTTACTATTGGGAAGGGCTCATTAGGTTTGAAATGTTTTCTATACGGAGATAATGAATTAATACAATCAGGTATTGCCAATAGAAAAAATATAATTGGGCACAGGTTGGGTAATTGTGTTACCGCAAATAAGAATTTGGTGTTAAATATTGATGGTATCAATAGAACTGTTGTATTTAATCTGAATTATTCTGACGGCAATTACGCTGTAGCACCGCTTATTGATGCCAATACTATACTAAATTCAATAAATTCTCAGTTGGCCGGTTACGCAGTTGCTGATTATTTTAGTGTAAACCTTGAATATTATCATGAATGCACTGACGTATTGTTTTACAAGGGGAATATTTCTCCAATATCTTTTATACCAAAAAGTAGCTTTGTGAAATTTGTTGGCTATAATCAATGTAGACTCGCTACAATTGGCGAAATACCAGATGGTATGGCAATTGACGATTTACCAGTTTTAAGTACAATTCAAACTTTAGGTCGGGTGATCAAGAATTGCAAGGTAATAGGTACCGGGAGGTTTGCCCCACTCTTCAATGGTTCATTTTCTTTTGCTGTAGGTGATTGTTTCAAATTGGATGCTTCAGGCAGATTGGAAAAAGACACTGCAGTGAAAGATAGTTTTGCTATCGCGTTATCTTCTTCGTTAATATACATAAAATAGAGATAGTGCAAAAGTCAGAAATGAACTGCAAAAGCTTCAGAGAAATCTGGAGCTTTTTTGTTTTAAAGAGATTTTCCGGGCTCTCAATCCACCGCTCTTTGCTCTTTTAGTGAATTGTTTGATGAATCATCTCGAAAAGGACATAAGCACTCATCATTGTGATCGTCCCATTATGATTTTTAATCACATACTCTTTCACACGTTTTGAAGCCCTTGAAATGTGTGTATTAATTGTTGCATGTGAAATATCCAAAAGCTTACTCACCTCTTCGTAGGATTTTCCTTCAATCTTACATAGTTTAAAAACTGTTTGTTGCTGTGTAGGGAGTGTATTGATTGCTTCGTTGATGACTTTCTGAACGGCTTCCGTTTGTGGCCCTTCCTCATTGAATTCGCTAAAATCAATTTCGTTAAGATTCAGTTCACGCTCTATCTTGATCTCGCGTGCCAGTTTGCGGAAATGATCACAAACGATATGTTCTCCAATTCGGTATAAATAGGCCTTGAATGATTGATTTGGATCTATTAACTCTCGTTTCTGCCAGATCTTCATAAAGAGATCCTGAAGTAGTTCCTCCGCAATAACATCAACTTGAACCATTTTTAACAGCTTCCTGTAAAGTTGAAGATGATACTTGTCGTAAAAGTACCTGAACGCAATTTGACTTCCTGATTTTAGTTCAATCAGCAATAAGTCTTCATCCAGTTCAAGTTCCCTAATTTTCAAGTGTGTTATGAGTTTCTGGTTTTTTTAGCGCAATATATGCAATAAGTGCAATGAATATAAATTTACTTTTTTTTCTCATTCTTGTCATTGATATTTTCAATTTGAACGTATAAGTGTTAAATAGAGAATCCTGTGGACAACAAATTATACTTAAAAAGTTTATATCCAAAGCTGATTAGTCGAGAGATTAGTGAGGAGGAATTGAAATGGTTGCTGGAATATTTTGAAACAAATAATCTGGATGACTTATATCAGATGATTAGGACCGAACTTGAGTTGCCTGACCAGATGGTGTTATCAGCCCCAGCAACCGCACCAGAAATACAAATGGGCTTAGACGTATACAAGCGTATATCTGCTGAAATCGCTAAAGAACAAATGGTAGAGCCCGCTATTAAAAAGCTATGGCCAAGACTTGCTGCGGCTATAGCAATTGCTATGGTACTTTTTGGGGGCGGTTTATTCTATTATTCAAGTCAGCAGCATATAGCGGAATATGGTAATGCTAGTGTGGCAGGGAGAAATGGCGCTACACTTACCTTAGCTGATGGAAAGAAAATCCGATTGACTGACGCCGCCAATGGTGAGCTGGCTAAAGAAGCCGGGATTAGCATATCAAAGACGGCAGACGGACAATTGGTCTATGAAGTTAAGGAGATAACAGGTAAAACAGATCAGGTAAACGTACTCTCTACTGCTAAAGGTGAAACCTATCAGGTGATTTTACCAGATGGATCGAAGGTATGGCTTAACGCAGCAACGACATTAAAATTTCCTGTAAGCTTTAGTGCGACTAAGGAAAGAAAGGTAGAGTTAATGGGGGAAGCTTATTTTGAAGTTGCCAAAGATCGACAACACCCTTTTATTGTAGGTAGTAAAGGGCAACGGGTAGAAGTGCTGGGTACGCACTTTAATATTAGTTGTTATGAGGATGAGGATGCCACTAAAACTACCTTACTTGAAGGAAGTGTGAGGACCAATGATACCTTGTTAAAACCGGGGCAGCAGTCCATTTTAAGAGGTGCTGAGCTAAAAGTTGTTCCTGTAGATATAGAATTGGCAATGGATTGGAAAAATGGCGACTTTATATTCAAAGGAGAAGATTTTAAAACAACGATGCGAAAAATTGCCCGTTGGTACGATGTGGATATTGTGTATGATGCTGATTTAAAAGAAAATATCGAACTGGGTGGATGGGTATCCAGACAAAGTAAACTGTCGGAAGTGCTGCGGAGAATAGAGCTGGCAGGTAATGTTCACTTTAAGGTAGATGGAAGGAGGGTACTGGTGACTAAATAACTACCGATTATAGGATCAAACTTTAAAGATGAAGTCAGAAGTGCTCTGAAACACCCCTGACTTTAGTTTGGCTAAGATTAACAATAAATATCAACCGAATTCGCATGATGCCAGAGCTTCGAACCTACAGGCATAATGCTAACCAAAACCTAAACAAATGTATAAAATTTATACGGAGAAACTGGCTATGTCTAGTGTCCATCTCCATAAACTATTGGTCATTATGCGTCTAACCACCGTCATACTCATAGCTACATTTATGCAAGTTAGTGCCGCCACCTTTGGCCAGCGGGTAACACTCAACGAACAGAAATCGTCAATTGAAACCGTCCTCAAAAAAATAAGATCACAAACCGGCTATGACTTTTTATTTGAACGTAAGTTGATAAAAGAAGCCGGGCTGGTAGATCTTAAACTTAACAATGTAACTTTAGACGAGGCACTGAAGGCGTTATTTAGCCAAATTCCGCTTAGCTATAACATTGACGGCAAAATTGTAGTCATTGAAGCAAAAAAAAAATCTGTATTGGATAAAGTTATAGATCTCTTCAGTGAAATCGACGTAAAAGGCAGGGTAGTAGATGAAGAAGGTAAACCCTTGCCAGGGGCAACCATAAGCATTATCTTTCAGGAATCGTCTGAAAATAAGAAGACAGGAGATTTTTCAATGATGGTTAAAGGCCGAAAAGCTGTTGCAGTAACCGATGCGGCCGGAGAATTTGAACTGAAAAATGTTGATGAAAAAGCATTTATCGTTATTTCTTATACGGGGTATCAGGATTATCCGGTTAAACCTGCAAAAGAACTCGGGACGATTAAAATGAAACTTTCTGGAAACCTCGAAGAGGTAATAGTAAGTACCGGTTATCAAAAAATATCAAAAGAACGGAGTGCCGGTTCTTTTGCCAAACCAGATATGGACGTTGTATCCAACAGAGCAACAAGTATGAATATCATTCAGCGTTTAGACGGTTTAGTACCTGGACTGGTAATCAATAATTCTCCAACATCAGGAAAGCAGCAGTTTCTGATCCGTGGCCTAACAACCTTACCTACAATCCAAAATTATACCAGTGCTTCTCCCTTATTTGTTGTTGATGGAATCGCGATCCCTGATATCTCGTCCATAAACCCACAGGATGTACTTGATGTAACGGTACTAAAGGATGCCACAGCAGCCTCCATCTGGGGTGCACGTGCTTCAAATGGAGTAATTGTGATTACAACGAAAAAAGGAGAGAATAGTCAGAAATTAAGAATCAATTATGATGCATTTGTCAATTTTCAGGGGCGACCTGATATTGAATATTTCCCGGTACTGAATAGCCGTCAGTATATCCAAGCCTCTAAAGAGACTTTTGATCCGGTTAATTTTACCTATAACCCCAATTATTCGCCAGTGCTGGGTGGCACAGGGTACTCGCCTGACAGGCAAATAGAATGGGATCATGCCAGGGGACTGATCTCAGAATCTGTAAAGAATGTAAAGCTGGACAGTTTGGGGGGGATCAATAACCTTAGCCAGATGAGAGATATATTTTATCGTCCGCAAATGCTGATGAACCATAGTCTCTCTTTATCTGGTGGAACTGAAAAATACGCCAATTATACTTCAATGGCATACACCGATAACCAAAATTATACGCCGGCTAACAAGGACAAGACTTTTAAAATAAACACCCGAAACGATTATACTTTTAATAAACAGATTCGGGCTTACCTTATAGGAGATCTGACTAATCAACGAACGGCTTCAAACCGTGCAGTTTCCCCTGATAACAGGTTTCTGCCTTATCAGTTGTTTCGTGAAGCGTCTGGAAATAATATAGATATGTCTTACCTGGGCCTTTTGCCTGGCTCAGACATCACACGATTATCAAGTCTGACCGGTCGGAATTTAAAGTATAATCCACTTGCGAACCAGGAAACAGGCACCACCAACAGTAATGCCCTAATCGCCCGCCTTACGTCAGGGATTACTGTTAACCTTTCTAACGGACTGCGGTATGAAGGCGTATTTGGTTATCTTAGAGGGACAAACCGGACAACAAACTACGACGACAACACCAATTACAATCAGAATATTCTGTTGCTTCAGTTTGCCCAGAATAATAATGGAACTATCAAATATAATTTGCCCAATACCGGCGGCAGATACACCACTTCCAATTTAACAGATGAAAACTGGACAATTAGAAATCAGCTGGTATACGATTATGCTTCAAGCAACCAGCTTCATCAGGTTACCGCACTGGCAGGGTATGAGGAGCAGGAGCAGAAAAACATAGTCACCCGAAGTACAGTTTATGGTTACGATCGGAATGCGGA
This sequence comes from Pedobacter sp. ok626, assembly GCF_900100435.1. Lineage (GTDB taxonomy): Bacteria > Bacteroidota > Bacteroidia > Sphingobacteriales > Sphingobacteriaceae > Pedobacter. The sequence continues at coordinate 78,905 of NZ_FNEX01000016.1, forward strand.
AACTGCTGCGTTACTGGATTACAATTTATTGGCAACAACTGGTATAGCAGGAGGCATTCTTCCTACACTCGCAGGTAATGCAAAGTTTGGTGCAAATTCGACGCTTGGTGAAGCTCCTTTTGCACAGCATGAATCGTTGTTAAGGTTCAGATCTTATTATGCCAACCTGGGCTATACCTATGATAAAAAATACACTTTAAATGCTAGCTGGAGACAGGATAAAAGCAATCTTTTTGGGATCAATAAGTCTGCACAGCGTAAACCTGCTTGGAGCATTGGCGGTAAATGGACGATTAGCAAGGAAGCGTTTATTCAAGACAACAGCATTATTAACGACCTGTCGGCCAGAATTACTTATGGTATAGGAGGAAATTCTCCCTTACCCGGAAAAAGTGCAAGCCAGGATGTGTTGGCACCTGTTGGGAATGTTTACGTTCCTGGAGGACAGGGATACAGGATACTTACCGCCGGTAATAAAAACCTAACCTGGGAGCAGACCCGAACACTTAATGTCGGCCTGGATTTTTCTTTGCTGGATCGTCGCCTGAATGCTTCACTTGATTTCTATCAGAAGAAATCAACCGATCTGATCGGACCACTGGAGGTAAATCCATTTACCGGTTTCCCTACTATTGTAGGCAATGTGGGAGATCTTTCAAATACGGGGGTAGAAGCTTCTATTAATTCTGTAAATATCCGGAGCCATAACTTCCAATGGAGCAGCTCCTTTACCATGTCATATAACAAAAATAAAATCACTAAGATCAATTTACTAACAGCTGTAAGTACTGGGCGCGACAAACTCAATGCTCAGTATTTGCAGGATTATCCAGCGTTCTCGGTGTTTGCTTATAATTATGCGGGGCTTGATGCTGCCGGAAACCCATTGGTGAGACTTTCAGACGGCAGCACTTCGTTAGGTATGACCGATTTGGAGCTACCCAAAGCAGATGATGTATTGTTTAAGGGGGTATTTCAGCCAGCATGGAGTGGCGGATTGTCCAACACATTCGGATATAAAGGTTTTTCGTTCAGTATCAATGTCATTTACAACCTTGGTCATGTCATGTTCCGTGATGTAAATCGTACCTATGAGGAATCTACAAATGGTTATGGCTTCATCGCAAATCAGAGTTTTCAAAGCGGCAATCTGCATGCTGAATTTGCCAATCGCTGGCAAAAATCCGGTGATGAAAGTATAACCAATATTCCTGGCTATAAATCAAGAGCCGATAATTTAAAAAGAAACACGGACTATTATAGTTATGGTAACCTGAATGTAGTGAGCGCCTCGTATATGAAAATTAGAGACCTAGGGCTTACTTATACATTTCCCCGGTCTATAGCCTCCAAAATAAAAGTTGAAGGCCTGAGTCTGCGTGCAGGGATGACCAATATTATGCTTTGGAAAGCCAATGATTATGACATTGATCCTGAATTTCAGGATGCGCGCTATGGCTTAAGAACGTTGCCTACAGGGCAAAATGCATTTAATGTAGGCATCCATTTAACCTTATAAATACTAAAGCCATGTTTTACAATATAAATATTATAAAAATAGCTGTCCTTACGATATTAACGATAAGTTTCAGTTCTTGCAAAAAAGACTTCCTTGAGGTTGTTCCAAAAGGCGTTGCCATTGCTACCAATACCTCAGATTATGAGCGTTTGCTGAATGATCCTAATCTCAACATCCTATTGTCGGCCTCGCAAATAGTGATGTCTGATGAATTGGCTGGATTTATGCCATTATACTCTGTGGGATCAGGAGTTGCCACTGTAAGTGATCAAAAAGCATTTGAGTACCAGGATGATATTTATTTAGCAGCTGAAAGTAGCTCGGAACTGACTCAGCTTGAAAGACAATTGTATACCTACAATAAGGTGATCAACGAGGTAATGGAATCTAAAGAGGGGAATGATAACCAGAAAAAAGCATTACTTTCCGAAGCTCTTGCTGGCAGGGCATGGGTCCATTTTATCCTGATCAACTATTATGGCAAACCCTATAATTCCGCAACCGCCGCTTCGGATCCTGGTATTCCATTGGTGACAATAGCTGATGTAACCCGTACTACCTTTACACGTGCTTCAGTACAAGCGGCGTACGACCTGATTATTACTGATTTAACCAAGGCTATCCCTGATTTACCTGTTCAGATCATCAGCAGACACCGTATGTCAAAATCTGCCGCAGAGGCTATTCTAGGGAAAGTATATGTATATATGCAGCAATTTGATAAGGCCTTACCGGCATTGACATCGTCTGTTTCAAATCTATCAAATGCAAGCATCTCGGTAGGATTGTACGACTTCAACGGGGCATTCAATGTTGGAGGAGCTTTTTATCCCGCCAATCCTATTACAGGGCCCAACCGTTTTAACCTGGCTACTGATAAAGAGGTTCTGTATTTTAAAAACTTCCTCAATTATTACAGTTATATTTATTCCGGTATTCCGGTAAGTCCCCAAACTGCAGCATTGTACATAAAAGAAGATCTGCGCCTCAATTTTTTCACGACTTCTCCTTTCCCGCCAACCGGGGCCATATATCCGAATAAAATGATGAGGTGTTATGGCAGGTATAACAATATGGGCATAAATGTTCCCGATATCTATCTGTTAAAGGCCGAATGCGAATCACGTACAGGTGACCTTACAAACGCAGTTAATGACCTGGTCACTTTCCGTAAAACAAGAATGCAGAAAGATGTGGCAAACGCAGCAGATGTCCCGGCAAGTATTGCTTCGGATAACGTGGCGCTTACTAAATATATCTTAGAAGAAAGGATCAGGGAGTTTGCAACCACAGGTGAACGCTGGTGGGATATGCGCCGGCTCTCCGTTGATGATACCTACAAATCGACCGTTGGCATGGTACATAACGTGTATGATGCATCGGGCAACGTTATAAAATCTTATCCTTTAAAGCCGGAAAGATTAACATTTCGTTTTCCTCAATACATTATAACTGCGAACCCCGGTTTGAAACAAAATCCATAAAAACAAGGACAAAAATTAAAAGATTTTAATAAAGAGAACCATGAAAAAAATAATCATGATGTCCATACTATGCCTGTACGTAGGTATAGTATTCGGACAAAAAGGAGAAACAAAAGTCACCATTGAGATTACCGCTACAAGACCCGATTCTATCTGGGTCGCCGGCTATGGCGATGTTTTTTTTGCCAAACCAAGCAAAGACAATAAGTATGTATTGCATTTTAAGCACGAGAAACCTTTAAAGGTTAGAATGGGATTTGACAAGCCGGAAAAAAGGAGTATGAATTTATATCTGGAACAGGGAGACCAGCTGAATATCGTTACTGACTTTGATAAAAACACCTCATTTTCGGGCAAGGGTGCCGAAAATGCCAGGGTATTCCAGGAGTGTACAAGGGTGTATGCATCAGCATACGAAAAGAAGAGAATGGAAATTGGTGATAAAATACTGAGCCCAGCAGATGCTATTAAAACTTATTATGACCTTGGGCAATTGAAGTTAAATACGCTGGAAGCCAGCAGGCAAAAAGTTAGCGCAACATTTTATAATGACTGCTTTATTTCTTTTTCATGTGAAAAGCTGGGGCTACCGATTTTGCTCCCAAAATACTATGTTACGCCAGAGAAAAAATTCTCTGAATGTATTCCGGATAGTTATTGGGATCTGGGAAAAGATATCCGAATAGACGACCAATTCAGCACAAATCCTGATTATATGGGATTTATGACGAATATTTTTCCGGTTTTTTTAAGCAATAAGGAAAAGTTCAAACAAGGAACTTTAGACAAAATCTTGTCGCCTGAAGCAGAGCTGAATTTTAAGATTGCACTTGTTGAAAAATTATATCCGGAAAAGCTAAAACGTGCTGCTCTTTTTGGGATTGTAAATACTGCTGTGGTTAGCAGCAAAGAGCTATCCCTGATTAAGCCATTAATGGACGATTATATAGCTAAATATGCCACTGAAGCCCAGGCAAAGGAATTAAGAGCTAATTACCTTAAAGTGGATAAGCTATCAGCCGGAAAAACGCCCCCACCTTTTATTTTAAAAGACCTGGACGGTAAAGATGTGACCCTAAAGGATTTTGCCGGAAAAGTGATCTACATGGATTTCTGGGCGAGCTGGTGCTCACCCTGCAGGTACGAAATGAAAAATGGGAGCCCTAAACTACATGCGAAATTTAAAGATAACAAGGATGTGGTTTTTCTGTACATCAGTATAGACAGTAAAGAAGAACCTTGGAAAAAAGCTATTGCCGATGATAAAATAGAAGGTATACACTTGCTGTCGCTTGGCGGAACAAATAGCCCTGTCGGAAAGGCCTTTAACATTACGGGTATTCCACATTATGTGATCATTGGTCGCGATGGAAAAATATTCGACAATAATGCATCCAGACCAAGTGAGGATAAGACGGTTGGACGTATTAATGAAGCTTTAGGAGCAAAATAAGAATTTCATTGGCTCCTTTCTAACAAATCAGGCCTATCCGATTAAACGGATAGACCTGATTTGTTATACACCCTGCTTAACCAAAATATACCTTCTGCGTAAAGGCCTAGGCGCGCTTTGCTCCCCTTCAGGAGCCCAAGAGATGCCAGCCTTCGAGCAGAATGGTTTATTTTGTATCTTTAAAGCGGAAATGACTAAACCTACTAACCTTCATAAAATTGCCACGCGAATATTACTAATCGTAATATTCAACTGCTTTTTCATGCGCTCATTTGCTCAGTTATCCTTTGATCATTTATCGGTCACTAATGGATTATCTCAAAGTACCGTTTTATCTATATGTAAAGACAGTAGGGGATACATGTGGTTTGGTACCCGCGACTGTCTGAATCGCTATGATGGTAGAGGTGTTAAAATTTACCATACAAACCCTGATGATCCTTCAACCATAAGCTCGGAAGATTATATCTATGCTTTGCTGGAAGATAAAAAGCAAAACCTATGGATTGGGACGCAAAACGGCCTTAATCGGTATATTCCTGAGAAGGATGCCTTTGAGCGTATCCCATACAACCAGAACGATCCGAATAGTATCAGCGATAAGATCGTGCTTTCCATATTTTCCGATAGCAAAGGGAAGATCTGGTTCGGTACTAATCTAGGCTTAAGCATGCTGGAAAACGCTGCTTCCAGAAAGTTTAAAAGGTTTTTTCAAAAAGACGGGCTGGCGGGGAATTCTATATACGCAGTTTTTGGAGATAGTAAAGGCAATATTTGGGTAGGGACTACTGAGGGCTTGACCAGGATGACCTTAAAGAATGGCGAGTATACCTTTACGACCTTTCGTAATAATCCCGCTGATCTGAATAGTATCAGTGGAAATTTTATCAGAACCATTGTTGAGGATAAGCAAGGGAGAATATGGATAGGGACAGAAGCAGATGGTTTGAATTTGTTTATACCTGAAAGCGCTTCTTTTAAAAGATTTAAGTATAATCCTGCTGAGCCACATGGACTGAGTAATAACATTGTCCGCAAAGTAACTGTAAGTAAAAAAGGTGATTTATGGGTGGCGACCATGAACGGCTTGAATATTTTAAATCCACATACCTTAAGGTTTACCGACTTTAAGCACGATTCGGATAACCGTAAGAGCTTAAGTGATAATTCTATTAAGGACATTTATGAAGATAATCAGGGCTCAGTTTGGGTGGGTACTAATTTTGGAGGTGTAAATGTTACCCACAGTAATACCATTCCATTTACGGTTTATAAATACAATAAATACAAGAACAGTATCAGCAGCGACATCATCAGCGTTATTGAGGGGGATGAAAAGGGAAATCTTTGGATTGGTACTGAAGGGCATGGCCTTAATTATTTCAACACTAAAACCGGTGAATTTAAAAAGTATGTGAACGATGCTCGTGATCCGGGAAGTCTAGGTAATAACACGATTAAGGCCATCTATCGAGATCGCAAGAACAGAATCTGGATAGGCTTATTTCAAGGGGGACTTGAGCTTTTTAACCCAAACACTGGTAAGTTTAAGCACTACAAACCTGACCCCATGAATCCCAGAGCGCTAAGTTTTGGCTATGTAAGCAGTATTGCTGAAGATGATCAGGGGAGGCTGCTTGTCGGTACTTCATCAAAAGGATTAAATGTATTTGATCCAGAGCAGGAAAACTTCTCTGTAATTAGTGATGTGCCTACCTCATCCGGGCTAAGGCTGAGTAGCAGTTACATTCGTTTTGCTTATACTGATTCCAAGAAAAATCTTTGGGTGGGTACACCACGGGGACTCAATTTATTAAAGGATCAATCCAAACAATTCGAATTTTTCTTCAAAGGGAGTAGCAAGGATAGTCTTAAATCAGGTCAGGTCAATTGTATAAGGGAAGATCAGCAAGGTAACATCTGGGTAGGCTCTTTACGAGGAGGCTTGAGCCTTTATCATCCTAAAACCAATTCCTTTACAACCTATACTAAGGCAAATGGTATGGCGAGCGATAATATCATTGATATTTTGGAGGACAATGAAGGTAACTTGTGGCTGAGTACAGACCGTGGCCTTACTAAGTTTGATAAGCAACGAAAATTCTTTAAAAATTATAACATTACAGATGGATTACCTGCCAATGAGTTTAACGTGAATTCCGCTTATAAGGATAAAAGCGGGAAGCTTTATTTTGGCAGCTACAACGGCTTAGTAAGTTTTACTCCCCGCGACATTAAGGTGAATACCCATGTGCCGAAAATTGTGTTTTCTGGTTTAAAGCTATTCAATAAACCCGTAGCCATTAATGGGCCAGATCATTTGTTGAATCAGGACATTAGTTTTACCAAGGAGATTACCTTTTCGGCAGGACAAAATATTTTTACCATTGATTTTTTAGCTTTAAGCTATATACAGCCGGGGCGTAATAAGTATGCCTATAAGTTGGAAGGCTTTGAAAAGGATTGGAACTATGTCAATATTCCATCAGCAACCTATACCAACCTACCGTCTGGCAAGTATCGGTTTTTAGTGAAAGCCAGTAACAATGATGGCCTTTGGAATGAAAACCCTGCTAGTCTGGAGATTCGTATCCTACCACCAATGTGGCGTACCTGGTGGGCATACCTACTTTATTTTATAGCAGGCTCAGCATTGCTTTATTTCATATTGCGCTTTAGTCGTAGACAACAAAGGCTGGAGTCGGAGTTGTATTATGAGCACCTGAATAATGAGCGGCAACAAGAGCTTTACCAGATGAAACTGGATTTCTTTACCCGGATATCACACGAGATCCGGACACCACTAACCCTCATCTTTGCACCACTTGAAAAGCTGATTAACCTCACTAAGGAAAACAATACCGTTAACCAGCAGTTGACGGGTATTAAGAGAAATACTGACAGGTTGCTAAGGTTGATCAGTGAGTTGTTAGACTTTAGAAAGATAGAAACAGGCAATGCCAAACTACAGGTTTCAGAACAGGAGTTGGTTTCTTTTTGCCGCGGTATTTACGATGCTTACGAAAGCCTGGCTGAGATTAAAAATATAGATTATAGCTTTAGCAGTACCGAACCTCAAATTCAGGTGTATTTTGATGTCAGCCAGATGGAGAAAGTGTTTTTTAACATCCTTTCCAACGCGTTTAAATATACACCCGATGGTGGAAAAATAAGCTTCGCTATCTATCTGGAAAATGAGCAGGTAAAAGTGGTTATTGCCGATACCGGTATTGGGATTCCTATAGAGGCACAAGATAAAATCTTTACTAATTTCTACCAGGTAAAATCGAGGGCGGTTACAGCTGAAGGTTGGGGAATAGGTTTGGCATTGGTTAAAAATATAGTAGACCTGCACAAAGGAGAAATTTCGGTTTCCAGCGTGCCGGCTATAGCTGGGGAAGGTGGAGAAACTAGTCTGACCGTTGTTCTTTTACTTGGTAAAGCTCATTTTACGGAGGAAGAGATGCTGAATCGGGATAGAATCATGACAGCTGTAGGGGATGTTGCTATATCAACGATCGCTGAAGCCGATGAGGAAAGAGAATCTATTCCTGAAGAGAAAAAATATACCATTCTGGTTGTCGAGGATAATGATGAATTGAGAGGTTTTATTGTGCAGTCGCTGCAAAATACTTATCACATTCTGGAAGGCCTGAATGGGCGGGAAGGTTGGGAGATGGCTATTGCACATGTTCCCGATGTGATTATTAGTGATGTGACCATGCCCGAAATGGACGGTCTGGAACTTTGTGCCAGATTAAAAAAGGAAGAAAGAACCAGCCATATCCCTGTAATTATACTTACTGCTATGGCATCGCAGCTACATTTGGTTAATGGATTGGAGGCAGGAGCCAATATTTATATTACCAAACCTTTCAGTATCCAGGTTTTGGAACTCAGTATCCGCAACATTTTACAGGGCCGCGAGGAGCTGAAGCAGAAATACATGCGTCAGGTAATGCTGACCCCGAGAAGGCTTGAAACAGAATCGCCAGAGGATAAGTTTTTGAACAGACTGATGCTTGTGATTGAGGAAAATATGGAAGATCCTGATTTTAATGTGGGTAGCCTTGTTGAAGATATTGGAATGAGTCAGACAGTACTGTACAAAAAGATCAAAGCCATTACCGGTTTATCCATTACAGATTTTATCAAATCACAACGATTAAAAAGAGCCGCTCAGTTATTGTCGGAGGATAAATTGAATATTTCGGAAGTAGCTTATTCTGTTGGTTTCAATGATCGGAAGTACTTTAGTAAAGAGTTTCGCAAGCAATTTGGTGTAGCTCCCTCGGACTATGTTCAAAAAACAGATTAGACCCCCCTTTTGAACTGATTTGTCACCTTTTGTAGACGGATTAAAATGAATATTTGAATCTTGTATGAACCAAATTTCAGAAGAAGACCAAGTATGAACCGTTTGCTTTTAGTTTTTTTATTTGTTTGTTGGCAGTCTGCCAGCAGTTATGCACAAATACAAACAGACATTTGCGAGAATAGTGTACCCAACAATTGGAAGGTTATTAATGGTAGCTTATCTATAACCACCGACCATTTTAAATTGGGTAAACAATCCGTAAAGTGGGACTGGACAAGCGCTGAAAAAAGCATATTGAAAGTTGAGAATGCTGCATTCAAAGCCGTGGTCGCAAATCCAAGAAGTACTTTCGTGGTATGGATATACAACGAAATACCTGTAAATGATAAGCTGGTGTTTAAATTTGGTACTCAAGATAAAACGGTTGCTAGTTTCGATTTTAACCTTAATTTTATGGGTTGGCGCACAGCTTGGGTAATGTACCATAGAGATATGCTGGGCGAGCCTCAGGCAGACATGGATGTTATGACTGTATATGCACCTGCAACTGTAAAAAAGGGGAGCTTGTTTATTGATCAGTTGATGTATGATGTAACTATTAATCCACGTTCGCCAATGCGGGACGAGCAATTGCCTTTTGTTAATCCAGAGGGAGATAAAGCTGCTAATGCACACTGGAACGCTTTGTACGCTTTTAATAGAACCCCAATATATTCACCCTTGAAAGGAAAATTGGAGCCAACTGAACGAACCGATATGGAGCAAATCAGCCAACGGTTTAAAGAACAGATTCTGACTTCAGAAAAAAACAATGGGAAAAACGTAGTTCAAGATATTGAAAAGGCTTTTAGTTATTGGAATATTAACAGAAATGGCGGCCGAATAACGGGGCGACCAGTTTATTCTATGAATGATGTAGAGTTGGTGTCTCTATCGCAAACTGAAGGGCTGAAAGAAGCCAATCGCCTATCAGGTATAAAACGATATACTCAACTGATGTTACAGGTTGCTCAAACCTATCAAACTTCATCAGATGCAATAATTAAACAAAGACTGGAGCGCATTTTTATGGATATGCTGGATCATCTTGAAGATCAGGGCTGGGCTTATGGCAGTGGTATGGGCGCATTGCACCACCATGGTTACAATCTTGAAGGCTATTATTCGGCTTGTTTGCTCATGAAAGATGTGATCAAAAAACAAAATAAGTTAGATCGCACATTTAAAAGCATGGCTTGGTTTAGTGGCTTAGGGCGTACTTTTCAGCTCCCTTCCGAATTGCCATCTTCTAACATTGATGTATTCAATACCTTGCTGGGGAGTATGCTATCTGCTATTCTGGTGATGGATGATACACCAGAGAAACTACGTTATCTGAATGCTTTTTCGAAATGGTTGTCTAAAAATATCGAGCCTGACCATACTATTGAAGGAGCTTTTAAACCCGATGGTGCTGTTTTTCATCATGGTAATCTTTATCCAGCTTATGGTATTGGCGGTTATACAGGGATTGCCCCAATTGTATATGTGCTTAGTGGAACTTCATTTAAGGTAGCGCAACAAGCACATGAAAGTCTACGAAATAGTTTACTCATGATGCATTATTATACCAATCCTTATAAGTGGCCAATTAGTGTGTCTGGTCGTCATCCGACTGGAAACTGGCGTATTCCCGATGCACCTTATGCCTATATGGCGATGGCTGGAACTCCTGATGGTAGCTTAGAAACTGATACACTTATGGCCTCGATATATCTGAAGCTTAATGGCAATAAGCAAAATAAATGGACCACTGCTTTTAAAAATAGCCAGATTAAGCCAATAGGTTATACCAGTGGGCACTGGAATCTTAATTATGGTTTGTTTGATATACACCGTCGTCAGGATTGGTTGCTTACCGTACGCGGTCACAATCGGTATTTCATTAGCCATGAGTCCTATCCAGGTGCAAATATGTATGGTCGATATCTGGCTTATGGACAGTTGGAAGTGCTGTTCCCTGAAACCAAGGCTGATGATGGCAGCAACTTTAAGGATGAGGGCTGGGACTGGAACAATATTCCGGGGACAACAACTTTACATCTACCTTTAAATAAGCTGCGGGCTAACATCATCAATGCTGATGATTATAGTGGAATAGAAGAAATGTTGATCTCCGACGAGCGTTTTGCAGGTGGCACAACATTTAAGAAACAAGGTATGTTTGCCATGAAACTACATGGTCATGATAAATATGATATGGGGAGTTTTGGAGCCACCAAATCTTGGTTTATGTTTGATAACCTGGTTGTCAATTTAGGCTCAGGCATTCAAAATGCCATACCAGCATATCCGACAGAAACGACCTTATTCCAAAATTACCTGAAAGATTCGGCAGATGTGCTCAACATAAATGGTACAGCTATAAATTCATTCCCGTACACCAGAAAAGGGGAAGCAGGAAAGCCTTTAAGGATCATGGACAACCGAAGTATTGGTTACTATATCCCCGACGGTGGAGACGTATTGTTAACAAAAACAACACAAGTTTCACGTGACCAGAAGGATAGCCGTAAAACCACTGGTAATTTTGCTAAGTTAATCTTACGACATGGAAATGCGCCTTTAGATGCCGGATACGAATATACAATGTTGATAAAGACGGATAAGCAAGCATTAGAAACCTTAGCTTTGTTGCAGCAAAGTACTAAACCCGTGTATAAAGTTTTACAAAGGGATAGCACGGCGCATATTGTATGGTATGCTCCACAGCAGATTACTGCAATCGCCGTTTTTGGAATTAATCACAACCTCTCTGATTCTTTACTGATGGGCAATAATAGGCCATGTTTGCTGATGTATCAGCAAAATGGGGAACAATTGTCGATTTCGGTTACGGATCCTGATCTTGCTTTTTATGAGGGGCCAGATGATAGTCCCTTAACGGTAGATGGCAAAAGAAAAGAAGTGAGTATTTACTCCCGTAACTGGTACCGTTCTCCGGCTAAACCATCAGTGATGAAGCTGTTGATTAAAGGTAGTTGGGATGTAAAAGGAGTTACAGATGGCTTGCAGGTAAGTTTGCAGCCCGATGGTAACACCTTGCTTAGTGTGAAATGTGCAGACGGGATAGCCTCAAAAATTGAATTGTTTAAAAGAAAATTAAAGGAGAATATAAAATGAAGAATACAATGATGTGTGCATTGCTGGCTATGTTTTCAGTAGGCGGAGCGGTAGCACAAAATAAGTCTTCAAATAAACCCAATGTAATTGTCATTGTCAGTGATGATGCGGGATATGTTGACTTTGGATGTTATGGTGGTAAACAGATTCCAACACCAAATATTGATGCTATAGCCCGTCAGGGTATCCGTTTTACGGATGCTTATGTTTCTGCCTCGGTATGTGCGCCTTCAAGAGCTGGTATTTTAACAGGCCGTTATCAACAGCGTTTTGGCTTTGAGCACAACACCTCTAATTTGGTTGCTCCTGGATATAAAATTACCGATGTAGGTATGGATCCATCAGAGCAAACGATTGGTAATGAGATGCAGGCCAATGGTTATAAAACCATTGCCATAGGTAAATGGCATCAGGGCGATGAGCCAAAGCATTTTCCGCTAAAGCGTGGTTTTGATGAATTTTATGGTTTTACAGGTGGTCATAGGGATTTCTTTGCCTATAAAGGCGCGCGTACCAACGAACATGCGCTGTATAACAACAATGAGATCGTTCCAGAAAGTAATATCACTTATTTAACAGATATGTTTACTGATAAGGCAACTAGCTTTATCACCGAAAACAAGGACAAACCCTTCTTTATGTATTTGGCTTACAATGCTGTTCATACGCCTATGAATGCTAAGAAAGACTTGATGGAGCGCTATGCCGGTATTCAAGATACTGGTAGAAGAGCCTATGCAGCAATGATGACTTCTTTGGATGACGGTGTTGGACGAGTAATGGCTACTCTGAAACAGCAAAAGCTGGATAAGAACACCATCATTATTTTTATCAATGATAATGGTGGTGCTACAGTAAACTCTTCTGATAACGGGCCCTTGCGTGGTATGAAAGGATCAAAATGGGAAGGCGGTATCCGTGTAGCTATGATGATGAAATGGCCGGGACATATTGCCGAAAATAAAACCTACAGTCGCCCTGTAAGTTCATTAGATATATTGCCTACCTCAATTGCAGCCGGTAATGGTAAACAAAAGGGAAGTAAAAAGTTAGATGGGGTAAGTCTATTGCCGTATCTGACTGGCCAGAATAAGAAATCTCCGCACGAGGCTCTTTATTGGAGGAGAGGAATAGCTGCAGCTATGAGAGAAGACAACTGGAAATTGATCCGTGTACAGGACAATATTTTGCTTTTCGACCTGAATAAGGATATTTCTGAAACTACCAATCTCGTGCAAAAGTATCCAGCTAAAGTAAAAGAAATGCTCGCCAAGCTTGCCCAGTGGGAAAAGGGACTGGATAGCCCACATTGGACCAGTGCTTATGGAGATCAGAACCAGATCATGAAACACCGCATGGAGACTACTGGACGTGACATGGAAAGAATGTATCCTTAATCAAATAAACCAACGAAAATTATAGCTCAATGAAGAGAATATTGTTAATCGGGGTATTAACCCTAAGTATGTTGACCTCGAGACCGGCCAAGGCGCAATCTGGTGATGCAGCTGGATTAATTATGCAAAGAATTGTATTGGATCTTAGAAAACCAATACAGAGTGTAGATAAAGCTGCGGAAAAGAATCTAGCGACTTTGCAGGCTAATGGGAGCTGGAAGGGTATAGATTATACCGCTAAAACCATTGCCAAATGGGAGCCAGGTGATCATTTGGTAAAATTAGAGAGCCTTGTTCAGGCTTATGTGACAAAAGATAGTCGTTATTTTAGCAATGACCAGGTACTTGAAGCCATTACCCTTGCGTTGAAACATTGGTACGATCAGGATCCGAAAAGTAGCAACTGGTGGCATAATGAAATCGCTACTCCTCAGGCTATAGGCGAATTGTTGATTCAACTCCGTAATGGTGAAAGTAGAATCCCTGCTGATTTAGAGAGCTCACTGATTGAAAGAATGAAGCGTGGTGACCTAGCAAAACAAACTGGAGCGAATAAAACAGATGTCGCACTGCATTATTTTTATAGGGCTTTGTTGACTAATAATCAAGCTTTATTGGCTACTTCATCTGTAGAGTTATTTGATCCAATTAGGTTGGTACATTATGATGAGGGCTTGCAATATGATTATTCTTATTTGCAGCATGGTCCGCAACTTCAAATATCAAGTTATGGCGCGGTATATATTACCGGGATATTGAAAATGATTAATTACGTACAGGGAACGCCATATGCAATCAGCAATGAAAAATTACAGCTATTCTCTAAATACTACCGTGAGACTTATTTAAAAGCGATTAGAGGTAGTTATATGGACTTTAATACGGAAGGGCGTGGGGTGAGCAGGCCTAATATTTTAAGGAAGAATACCGAGAAAACCAGATTAATTACAGCGGTTCTCGTTGATCCATTACATGCGGATGAATGGAAAAGTGCAATTGCAAGAACAGATAGCTCAGCAGCGCCGGATTATAAAATTGAACCATTGCACAAGCAATTCTGGATTGGGGATTATGTAATGCATCTAAGACCTGGTTATTCTTTTAACGTAAGGATGGTGAGTAATCGGACTAAACGTAGTGAGTCTGGAAACAAAGAGAATTTATTTGGTAGGTACCTGTCTGATGGTGCGACCAATATTCAGGTTCGTGGACCGGAGTACTACAATATTGTGCCGATCTGGGAATGGGATAAGATTCCGGGAACAACAACAAGAGATTATGCGGAAGATCGTTTGACTACCAAGTTTTGGGGCGAAGATGGTAGTACTGATTTTGTTGGTGGTGTTTCTGATGGTGTATATGGTGCAAGTACTTATACATTAAATTACGATAGTCTCTCTGGAAAAAAGGCCTGGTTCTTTTTTGATCAGGAGATTGTATGTCTGGGAGCAGATATTCGTAGCAATACACCGGAGTCGATTGTAACTACTGTTAACCAAAGCTGGTTAAACGGTGATGTACAAGGTTCTGCTATAGAGGGCAAGTTCGGTAAGGGGAAAACGGAAGTATTTAAAAATGATCATCAAAGCTGGATCTTACACGATGGCATCGGTTATGTATTTCCTGAAGCTGCGGATATAAGTTTGAGTATCAATACTCAGAAAGGGAGTTGGTACAAGATCAATAATGCAAATTCAAAGACGGAGCTTTCTGGGAATGTTTTTAAACTATGGATTAATCATGGTGCAAAACCAGAAGCTGCAAAGTATGCTTATGTAGTTTTACCAGGTATTAAAAATACTACACCTTTAGTCAATTTTGGAAAGTCAGGGATTCAGATTTTAGCCAATACGCCCCAAGTCCAGGCCGTAAGTAATGAGCCGTTAAATATGGTGCAGGCGATCTTTTATGAGCCCGGCGTATTAAAGGCATCAGCCTATACCATTAAGTCGGATAAGGCCTGTGCACTGTTAATTAAATCCCTGAATGGTAAGGTAGTGATCTCTGTGGCAGACCCAAAACAAAAAGAAAGAAATGCTGTGATTAGCATCACAAATAACAAGGATGGGAAGACAACCGATTACCCGGTTAGTTTCCCTCAGCAAGCGTTTGCCGGCGCTACGGTAATGCTTAAATAAATTGAGATTGAGGGTGATAAGGTGTTTAAGCAGCCGTTTTGACTAATTATTACCCTCTTTTAAATTAATTAGTGCCCCTTTTTTAATCTTATTGATGCTCAAATTTGATTGTAGTAATCCCAAGGTTACGAGAGAGTATACCAAATTTAAACTTATTGATGTATGAGAAAAATTTACATGATTTTTATGTGCTTGTTTTTTGCCATTACAACATTTGCCCAACAGACAAGAAAGGTAGATGGTAAGGTAACAGAACAAGGAAGCGAGGTTCCCTTAATCGGAGTAAGTGTGCTGGTTAAAGGGACTAAGGTTGGCGCAACAACTGGCAGTGATGGAAGGTTTTCCATTATGATTCCTAAGGCAGGAAATGCCATATTGGTTTTTACCTATATCGGTTATTTGCAGAAGGAAGTTATTGTTGGCGACAGATCGACTGTTAACGTGATTCTGGCCGAGGATAATAAAACGCTGAATGATGTGGTGGTAATTGGATATGGGACATCTAAGAAAGCTGATTTAGTGAGTTCAGTGGCTCAGGTAAACATGAAGGATATGCTAAATGCTCCGGTTCGTTCTTTTGATGAGGCCCTGGCAGGAAGAGTTGCCGGTGTACAGGTTACTTCCTCAGATGGTCAACCGGGATCGCCAGTAAGTATTGTAGTAAGAGGGGCCAACTCTATTACTCAGGATAACTCACCATTGTATGTTATAGATGGATTTCCAATAGAAGGGGCTAATAACAATGTGATCAATCCACAGGACATCGAATCTATTGATGTATTAAAAGACGCTGCAGCAACTGCAATATATGGAGCTCGAGGCGCCAATGGAGTAATTATGATCACCACCAAAAAAGGTAAAATAGGTGACCCTGTGATTACACTTAGTACAACTCAGAGTTATACAACGAATAACAAAAGAATGGATCTGATGAGTAGCTACGACTATGTGAGATATCAGTTAGAACGTGATCCAGCTATTGGAACTCCTGCAAATCCTACACCAACTTATTATTTGTTAACCAGACCGGGGAAATCACTGGAAGATTACAGAAATGAATCGGCTACAGATTGGCAGTCGCCATTTTTTCAAACTGGAAGTCTACAGGATTATAACCTGGCTGTAAGAGGTGGTACTAAACAAACATTGTATTCAATTTCAGGTTCTGCAAATCAACAGGATGGTACCATTATTAATACCAGTTACAAACGTTACCAGGGAAGGATTACACTCGATCAAAATATAGGTAAAGCCCTTAAGGTTGGTATTAATGCCAATTACTCCTTTCTTAAGCAATCGGGTAATAGTGTAGGGGCATCTACGAATAGCGGTACAACTAATATCTTATATAGTGTATGGGGCTCTAGTCCTACTTCGCCGCTGTCGGAAACAGTGCCTGTAGATGAAACCACTAACAGTACCAATGATTATAAATATAATCCCTTGATCAATCAGAAGAACTTAATCAGGGATAACATAACGAGAAACATTAGCGCGAATACGTATGCTGAACTGACGCTTTCTCCAACTTTGAAATTTCGCGCAACGGGTGTTTTAACTGACAATACAGCAATTGCAGAATCATTTAATAACTCTTTGTCTTACTATGGTAATCCCAAAACGAATCCTGGAATGACCAATGGTGTAAACGGTAGCATACTTACCACCAAGTCGTTTAACTGGGCAAATGAGAATACATTAACCTGGAATAAAACCTATAATAAAATACATAATCTGAACGTGTTAGCTGGTTTTACCCAACAAGGGAATACATCCAGCGCTTATGGCTTTGGTGCTAATTTCTTGCCGAATGAATCTTTGGGCTTAAGTGGGTTGGATGAAGGGATATTAAATCCTGCTAGTACCAGGGCGGTAAGTTCTTTGTGGACGGCTGCATCATTTTTGGGACGTTTAAAATATAATTTTAAGTCTAAATATTACGCAGAAGTCTCTTATCGTGCAGATGGATCATCAAAGTTTAGTGAGGAGAATCATTGGTCTTATTTTCCAGCAGCATCATTTGCATGGAGATTTAAACAGGAGGACTGGGCGAAAAAGATCTCTGTTATCTCTGATGGTAAGTTGAGATTAAGTTATGGTCAGACCGGAAACAACCGGGTAGGTGATTTTTCTTACCTATCTACCTCAGCATTGCCAGTAACGTTATCTTATTCGTTTAATGATGTTTATGTTACATCTGTAATACCAGGTTACAATATTAATGATACCAGGTATTACTTCATCGGTAATAAAGATCTGAAATGGGAGACAACTGATCAATATAATGCTGGTTTAGACCTCTCATTTTTTAAAAATCGTCTAAACCTTACCGTTGATGCTTATCGAAAAATTACAAAAGATCTTTTGTTAGCCGCTGATATTCCAACATCCTCAGGTTACAATAGAGCATTTAAGAATATAGGGAAAGTACAAAATCAAGGTCTCGAGTTTGCGCTTAACACGATTAATATCGACACAAAAGATTTTAAATGGTCGAGTAGTTTCAATATCTCATTTAACGGGAATAAAGTATTGGCGCTTGCAGAAAACCAGGAGGCCATTACTACTGCGGTAAGATGGGATAATGGTTATCAGAACACGCCAGCTTATATAGCGAAAATAGGAAGGCCACTGGGAGACATGTATGGTTTTATATGGGATGGTAACTACCAGTACAGCGACTTTACTGTTACCAGTGGTGGAGCTTATCTTTTAAAAGATAATGTTCCTACAAATGGAAATACGCGTGCACTGATACAACCAGGTGATATCAAGTATAAAGATCTGAACGGTGATGGTATTGTAAATGCTTCAGATTACACAATAATAGGAAATGGCCTGCCTGTACATATTGGCGGTTTTGGGAATAATTTTACCTATAAAAACTTTGACTTGAATGTGTTCTTACAGTGGTCTTACGGTAATGATATACAAAATACAAACAGGCTGGTATTTGAAGGAAATGGGTTAAATAAAACATACTTGCAACAGTTTGCCAGTTATAGTGACAGGTGGACACCTGATACTCAGAATGCATCCAATTACCGGGTAAATGGATTTTTTGGTGGAGGTTATTCTTCTCGTACTGTAGAGGATGGCTCGTATCTAAGGCTAAAAACAGTATCCTTTGGATATAACATACCAGCTAATTTGTTGAAAAAGATTAAAGTTCAGTCTTTGAGAGTTTATGTGTCAGGGCAGAACTTATACACTTTCACAAAATATACTGGTCTTGATCCAGAAGTAAATAGTTATGCTTCGGCATTAACCGCAGGATTTGATTATAGTGCTTATCCTCGTGGCAGGACAATTGCTTTCGGCGCTAACCTGAGTTTTTAATTTTAAAAAAAGAAGTTTATGAAACACATATTCATAATAGCAATATTGATCAGTCTTGGATTTAGCTCGTGTAAAAAGTTTTTAAATACGGAACCAACTGATTCGTTAACAGAAAAGGAATACTACAATACTGAAGCTAAATTGATAAGTGCGCTTGCGGGTGTATATCAACCTTTAGGTACCGCTGGAATATATGGTGACAATATGTTTGACCAATTAGGCGCGGCAACAGACGAAGGGTATTATGCCAGGAGTGGACAGGCGACCGGTGTTATGGTTTATAATTTTGATTACACAAATGCGGAATTGAATAGTTTCTGGTCTCAGCTCTATCAGGGCATTGAAAGAGCAAATATTCTCATCAAAAACATCAATGTAGCTTCAATAGATGAAACAAAACGTAATGCAATATTAGGTGAAGCTTATTTTATGCGCGGGTATTACCACTTTTTGTTGGTTAGCAATTTTGGAGACATACCACTAAAAACAGAGCCTACACCATCAGTTACTGACGTATTTGTAACCCGTACACCTGCAAAGCAAGTGTATGCACAAATACTTGCAGATATGGAGTTGGCAGAAGGTAAAGTATTCAGTCCTGATCAGCTTGGGTTTAGTGGAAGAGTCTCAAAAACAGTCGTTGAAGGTATTTTAGCCAGAGTTTGTTTAACAATGGCTGGTTTTCCTTTACAAGATCAAAGTAAATATGCTGCAGCACTGAAATGGGCTACACTGGTAAAAGAATCAGGATCACATAGTTTGAACTCCAATTACAGCCAGGTATTTATTAATGCACATCAGGATAAATATGATGTGAAAGAGAGTATGTGGGAAGTTGAAAATAAAGGGAATGGATCTGATGGCTATGGTAATGCAAATCGTTTAGGAAATACAAATGGTATTGTGGCTACAGCTGACAATATTGTAGCTACAATAGGCTACAGCTATGGATTTATCAATACTACAGCTAAATTATATAATTATTATTCTGCTGGTGATTTAAGAAGGGATTGGGCCATTGGTGCTTATACCTATGGATTCAATACAGCCACAAATACAGTTTATAAGAACTATTTCACAGCAACAAATCTGTACGGTCGTAATGCCGGCAAATGGAGAAGGGAATATGAAACTACTGCGGTTAAAGGAAAAAATATTACACCTATAAATTTCCCTATCTTAAGGTATTCTGATGTTTTGCTCATGTTAGCAGAAGCAGAATTCCATGTTAATGGTGCTACTCCGATTGCTTATGATGCGTTAAATCAGGTTAGAAGACGCGGTTTTGGCTTGAATCCTCAAACGCCCGTTGCCTCAATATCTGTAGTAAGCGGTTTAACCTTAGCCACCGCTGGTAATACTGGTTATCTTACAGCAGGTGTAAATAATATTCCAGTGACCATTACTGGAGGAGGAGGTACAGATGCAGCAGGTGAGGCATTGGTTGTTTATTCAGCTACTGCTGCGACCGCCAAGGTGACTGCATTAGCTTTAACTAAACCCGGAAAAGGTTATACAAGTGTCCCAACAGTTACCATTGGTTCTGCTTGGACGGCTAATACTGTGTATGTAGTAGGAATGCAAGTGTTTAATGGAAGTAATTTGTATACAGTTACAACAGCAGGTACCTCAACAGCTACCGGACCTACACAAACGACTGGAGCTTCATCTGCCGCAGTAACAGGAGCGGTCTTTACTTATGCAGGCGCGAGGGCAACCGCTACAGCTACAATTGCAACTTCTGTAGTGGACTTGGCTGGACTTGCAGACTTTCAACAGGCAATAGAAGATGAGCGCGCAAGAGAGCTTTGTTACGAGACTTTGAGAAGACCAGATTTGATTCGCTGGGGAAAATGGGTGAAAACGATGAATGATTTAGGTTTAGATATGAAAGCTAATGCTGGCGGAAATTCCTACGGTGGATTAGCCGGATCAAGTATCGGTGACCGGAATTTGTTATATCCAATTCCTTCATCAGAAATATCTGTAAATAAAAACATGACACAAAATCCGGGCTGGTAAAGTATAAGAACCATTAACCAATAAACGAACTTATTTATGATCAATAGATATATAATGGTTACAGCAATAGCATTCACTTTTGCAAGCTGTAGTAAAGAAATAGAAGTAAAATCGCTTAATTTTGATGTCACCGTATCTAAAACTAACGGTGCTGTTAGTAACACTTATACGACTTCAGATTCTTTGAATTTTGCTTTCAAGGGGAACCCTGACGTGATTACGTTCTACTCAGGGGAAATTAACCGGCAGTATATTAATAAAGATAGAACAGTTGCCGATGGAACTCCCATTTTGCAGTTTACTTCTTTAAGAGCTACCGGAACACAGGCAAATTCTCTGGCATTAATGGTGTCGTCTGATTTTAAGGGAATCGCATTAAAACCTGGTTCAACAATTAGAGATACTGTTACTACGAACGCTAACATTGCAACTGCACAATGGTCAGATATTACTTCACAAGCAGCTTTGTCCACCGGTGCAGCAACTCCATCAGGAGAGATCAATCTATCTTCTTTTGCAAACTTAGGTAAGCCTGTATACATCGCATTTAAATATGTAGCTGCTGCAGGATCCGTACAAAATAAATGGACCATTACCTTGTTAACGCTTACAAATAAACTGGCAGATGAGTCGATTTATACAATAGGGAATTTAGGCGCGCCAAATACTGAAATTAAAAATTACGGCGTGATTACCTATAGTCCAGGCTGGTGGGTTTCTTATGATGAAGTCAAAAATGCTAATAAATATCCATGGGTATTTACTGCAGGAACAAGCTTAGTCATTACTGGTGCGGCAACTGTAGGAGCGGCAACAGCTCCGGCAGAAGCATGGGCAATCATGGGACCTATTAACCTAAAGAAGGTTAGTCCGGATGTTGGTGTAGGGCTTAAATCTATCTCCGCTAAATTCGAAAATTACCCATATAAATACTCGTCGGTAACGCTGTCCGAACCAACTTTTGTAGCTTCAAATAATGTCGTTAATAGTTCTGCTACTGTAGTAAAACCACTGTCAATAAAAGTGACTAAACCTTAATCATAAAATATAAACCTATAAATGAAGAAGGTACTAAAAGGTCTTTTAATACTGATTTTCTGCGCCGGTTCTGTGCAGGCACAACAATCAAATCCTACTTCTGCTGATATGCAATGGTGGAAAGATGCTAAGTTTGGCATGTTTGTGCATTGGGGGCTTTATTCTGTCGCTGCTGGAGAATGGAAAGGCAAACCCTCAAAAGGAAATGAGCATTTTATGTTATATGAGCGTATTCCGGTTAAGGAATACGCTAAAATAGCTGATGATTTTAATCCCGTTAAATTTAACGCGGATGCCTGGGTTAAGGGCGCAAAAGAGGCGGGAATGAAGTACGTGGTTTTTACCAGTAAACATCACGATGGCTATGCGATGTATGATTCTAAAGTGAGCGATTATAATATTGTAAAAACAACGAAATGGCACAGAGATCCAGTAAAAGAGCTTGCTGCTGCATGTAAAAAATATGGTTTGAAGCTAGGCCTATATTATTCGCTGGGTCGTGATTGGGAGGATCCAGATGTTCCAACAAACTGGCCAGAGAAAGCTGGAAGGAGTAATACCTGGGATTTCCCGAATGAGGATGGAAAAGTGTTTGCTAAGTATTTTGAACGCAAAGTAAAACCACAGATTAAAGAGCTTTTAAGTAATTATGGCCCTATCAGCATCATTTGGTTTGATACGCCTGAATTGATCAGTAAAGCTGAAAGTTTAGAACTGGAGCAGTTTATTCACAAGCTTCAACCAAATTGCATCATCAACAGTCGTATTGGTAATGGATTGGGCGACTACCTTGTTTCGGAGCAGCAAATTTCGGCGGCAAAGATGACGAAACCTTGGGAGGCTTGTATCACTATGAGCGGTAAATGGAGCTATAATCGCTACGACAAAGCCTGGAAGTCTCCAGAACTGTTGATTCGTCAATTGGTGGAAATCGTTTGTAAAGGCGGAAACTTCCTGCTAAATGTAAACCCAGATGGACAAGGTGCGCTGCCTCAGCAAAGTGTGGATAACCTGAAAGCAATAGGTGACTGGATGAAAGTAAATGATGAGGCCATTTATGGTACTCAACCTTGGACAATTACGACTGAAAGCCTTCCTGTTGAAGCGAGCGTTGGCCCGAAAGCCGCTACAGGGTTGGTAGATACAGACAATGATAACACGGTTAAAGGGATTACTCCGGATATTTATTTTGCTCAAAAGAATCGTGTAATCTATGTGTACGCACGAAGCTGGAGTGCTGGAGATATGTTGATAAAGAGTCTGGGAAAAACTATTGCTCCTGTTCAGACCGTATCACTTTTGGGCTCAAAGGAAAAGGTGCAATGGAAGCAGGATAGTGGTATGCTATCTGTAAAACTACCGGCAAAATTACCAATAGGCATTCCTGTATATGTATTTAAAGTAACCATTTAATGAAAAAAACGATATCCCTCAGGATTGTATTGATACTCCTATTTGCTATGCCTTGTTTGCAGGCTGTCAGTCAGCCGCGTTCTGAGTTAAACTGGCCTAAGTTTCTTTTGGGTTGCGACCTGGTATTTGACGATTTAAGTACAAATTGGAACGAAGGACTGTTTACTGGAAATGGGCTGTTAGGGACAATGATCTATAGGGATACCGAAAATGGTTTGCGTATAGATATTGGACGTAGCGACGTAAGGGATCACCAATCAGGAAATGCCTCTCCGCTTTTAGCTAAAGCAAGATTGCCAATTGGACACTTTCTGGTAAAGCCTGTCGGCAAGATCACTAAGGTGAGCGCTAGACTGGACTTATGGAATGCGGAGATCAGGGGAATCATTCATACGGATAAGGGAAGCATAGCGTTTCGAAGCCTTACGTTTTCCGAATCCGATGTGATCTACTATAGCGCAGTATATAGCGGTGATGAGCGAGGTTTTACCTGGTCTTGGGTACCAGAGGAATCGGTAAGTAGCAGGACTAAATATTCACATATTAAAGTCCCCGATAATTATAAAGGAAATCCGTCAGGTAAGCTGGTTAAACAAGGAGAAACTCAGGTGTATGACCAATCGTTGAATGCTGGTGGTGGTTATGCAACTGCATGGCAGGAGCATAATATAGCATCGGGAAAAGACATTGTAATTACCGTTGCCTTTTCAAAGGAAGGCCAGCGATATGTAAGTAAAGCAGTTCAAACGCTTAAAAGCTTTGGATTGGCACCAATCAACAGTCAAATTCAAAAGCATCAACAATGGTGGCATACCTATTATCCTCAAAGCTTTCTGACAATTCCTGATTCAAGGATGCAATCTTTTTATTGGATGCAGCAGTATAAACTAGCATCGGGCACAAGAGCGGATAAGCCTGCTCTGGATTTAATGGGGCCCTGGTTTAAGCAAACGCCATGGCCTGCATACTGGCTTAACTTAAATATACAGCTTACTTATAGTCCACTTTATACGGCCAATAGGCTAAATATTGCTACTTCTTTAATGCGTATTATTGATGAGCAGCAAGGCAATCTGATTAAGAATGTTCCTAAAGAATACCAACACGATGCTGCAGCAATAGCAAGGGCTTCGGGGGCAGACCTTGTAGCCCCTGTCAAATTGATTGCTGGATCAACTTCCGAAATTTCTAATGGCGAAGCTGAATTGAGTAACCTTACCTGGATTTTATATTATTATTGGCAACATTATAGGTATAGCATGGATAAAACCGTGTTAAACAAGCTATATCCATTATTAAAGCGTAGCATTAACTACCCCCTTCACTTGTTAAAAAAAGAGGATGATGGTAAATGGCATTTCAGCGTTAAGACACATTCGCCTGAGTATCCGATAGGGAAAGGTACCGACACAAACTATGATCTTGCATTGCTTAATTGGGGCTGTAAGACGTTACTTCAGATTAACGATGATTTGAAATTAAATGATCCTTTGGCAACTAAATGGAAAGATGTATTAGCTAATCTTGTTACTTATCCACAGGATGAAAATGGATTTCGTATTGCCGCGGATGTGCCTTTTAGTCAATCGCATCGTCATTATTCACATTTGTTGATGGTTTATCCACTATATCTTGTGAACTGGGACCAGCCCGAAAACCAGGACATAATTAAAAAGTCATTGGCACACTGGCATAGTTTTCCAACCGCTTTACAAGGGTATTCATTCACCGGAGGGGCTTCTATTTACGCCTTGATGGGTAATGGAGATGCGGCCAGAGATTATTTGAACCAGCTCTTCGATAAATTTGTAAAGCCAAATACCATGTACCTCGAAAGTGGGCCGGTTATAGAAACCCCGCTGGCTGCAGCGGCAAGTATTCAGGAGCTTTATCTTCAATATTGGGACAACACAGTAAGAGTATTCCCTGCTGTACCATCAGACTGGGCAAATGCCGCGTTTGAGAATTTACGTACTGAGGGGGCCTTTTTGTTAACTGCAGTTCGTAAGTCCGGCACTACGCGCTGGATTAAAATAGAAAGCTTAAATGGAGGGACACTTCGGATTAAACCTGGATTTGTAAGCGCAGCAAAGTTGAAAGCTAATCCCGCTGTTAAAATCCTGGATATGGGTAACCAGATTTATAGCTGCAGCATTCCTAAAGGCGAAACTGCAGTTCTTTATGTCAATCCAGAAGATTTAAAGATTGGCCTGCAGGATGTGATTACCTATAGCACAAATGACAACAGCTTTGGGAAGAGCAGCAAGAAAAAGTAATTGAATATTAATATCTATATAAAACAACACAAATGAAACTAAATCTCACGAAGAAAAGACGTAACCTGCTGCTTGTATCAGCGTTAGCGGTTTCAGTGACCGCGTCTTCATTCTTATTGCTATCGCCAAAAACCGAACTGATAAAAAAAGACTTTGCTGTTGCTGAAAAACAGTATACCCAATTGCTTAAAACTTCAACGGATATTACTCAGTTTCCACGTACTACCAATAAGGATGGGTCTGTAAAAAGTACAGATGTATGGGATTGGACACAGGGCTTTTTTGCTGGTGGATTGTGGTATATTTATGAATATACTCAGAATCCAGAATGGAAAGCTGCGGCTACTAAATGGACTGAAGCTTTAGAACAAGCACAGTTTTTAACACAACACCATGATGTGGGTTTTGTAATGTATTGCTCTTATGGTAATGCGATTAGATTTGAAAAAGATCCAAAGAAAATTGAACTGTATAATAAAATATTAATCCAGTCGGCAGAGTCTGCGTTGACTCGCTTTGACCCTAAAGTAGGTTTAATTAAATCATGGAACGCTAAAAAGTCATGGGACAATAAAACAATGTGGCAATACCCTGTAATCATCGACAATATGATGAATCTGGAAATGCTTTGTTATGTATCTAAATTAACGGGCAACCCGAAGTATAAAGATGTAGCGATAAGTCATGCTTTAAATACGATGAAGAATCATTTTAGACCTGATTTTAGTACTTATCACGTGGTTGATTATGCACCTGATGGCAAAGTGTTGCATCAGCAAACCAATCAGGGTTATGCAGATAATTCAACCTGGTCTAGAGGACAGGGCTGGGCTATCTATGGTTTTACCATGATGTACAGAGAAACGAAAGACAAACGCTTTTTAGAAGCGGCTGAAAAAGCAGCAGATTTTTACATCAACCATCCTAATTTGCCAAAAGATAAAATTCCATTCTGGGACTTTAATGCGGAACAAAAAGGTTATAAGCCAGATTTTGATTACGCAGCGAATAAAATATCCTATATCCCTCGTGATGCTTCGGCTGGAGCACTGGCTGCATCTGGATTACTGGAGCTAAGTACATTTGCTAAGGATGGTAAAAAGTATTTTACGCAGGCTGAGTTGATGTTGAAGTCATTGTCGGGCGACAAGTACTTAGCGAAACCAGGCACAAATGCAGGTTTTATCTTAAAGCATTCTGTAGGAAGTCTTCCTCATAAATCTGAAATTGATGTGCCTTTAATCTATGCAGATTATTACTTTTTGGAGGCCTTGTTGAGATACCAAAAGCTAAAATAACCGTTCTCAGAAAGAGCCTAGCGTACTTCGCCGAAGAAGCGAAGAACGCTAGGCTCTTTCTGAGAAGGTAATTTTAGTGTAAAGCAGGGTGGCCAGGCATGTGTAATGCTTGGCCACCTTTTTTATTTCTTTTGATTAATTTCAATTATATTTAATTTGTTGATTATTTATTTTTTATTTGTTGTTTTAGTTTATTTATTATTTAATATGTATATTTGTTTGGTCGGCTGATTTGTATTAAAGCCAGAGCATATTGTATAGGATTTTAAAACTTAAATAGCGAAATTTGATGAAACACCAATTTGTTATGCCGTCTTCTATAGATCATTTAAGGAATACCATAATTGATAAGCTAATGGCTATATCTAATAAAGATTATTTAATTGCATTAAATAATCTGATCGAAAATAGTTCTGTGGAAAATGATATTGCTGAGCTTTCAGCGGAGCAGATTTTAATGTTAAAGATGAGCGATAACGATATTAAAAATGGAGATGTTATTGATCAGCAGGATTTAGATAAGGAAGACCTGAAATGGTTAAAGGTACTGTAGTCTGGACAGCGACTGCAGTTAAGCAAAGAAGAGCGATACTAAAGTATTGGACAGAGAAAACTGGTTCTATTGTTTACGCTGAAAGATTGGTTAAACTCATTAACAAGCGAATCAACACGATTGATAAATACCCTAATTCCTGGAAATCTACTTCCTATCCCGATTCGAGGTTGTCTGCCATGGGGTATTTCAGTATAATATATAAAATTTCGGAAACTGGAATTATTGTAACTGCTTTTTGGGACAACCGCCAGCATCCTGAAAAATTATTGAAACTATTGTCAGTGTTATCTTAGCCATATCTTAGCTGTTAATTAAAGCAATGAATAACCAACCTAGTGTATTTAATTGGAGTGGTGGTAAGGACAGCACGCTGGCTTTGCATCATATCCTTCAAGATGAAAATTTTGATGTGCGGTATTTGTTAACTACCGTTAATGAAGCATACAACAGAGTGAGTATGCATGGAGTGAGAGAAAGTTTATTAACTGCTCAAGCCGAGAGCATAGGCATTCCATTATACCAAATCCGTTTACCTGAATCACCGGAAATGAAGGTTTATGAGGATCATATGCACAAGCATTTGACGCAACTCAAATCAGCCGGCATTACCCATTCTATATTTGGAGATATATTTCTGGAAGATTTAAAGGCTTACCGGGAAGCCAAGTTATCCGAAATGGGTTTGAAAGCTGTATTTCCACTCTGGAAAAGGGATACTACAGAAATTTTAAAGGAATTTATTGGCTTGGGGTATAAAACAATCGTGGTATGTGCTAAAGAAGGCCTTGAAGACTTTTGTGGAAGAGTGATTGATGATAGTTTTATTGCCGATCTGCCGCCCGGTATAGACCCATGTGGTGAGAATGGCGAGTTCCATACTTTTGTCTTTGATGGCCCCATATTTAAGCGGCCTGTAGATTTTACCATTGGTGAAAAGGTATTTAGAACTTACCCATCTCCTGTTGGGGGAGCGCTTGCAGGGTATTGGTACATTGATCTGATTTAATGATCACACCATGTAAAAATAACTGAGTCATTAGCCAATTTAGGCTTGACTTAAAAAGGTAATTTGCTAGCATCATATTTGCCGTAATTTTTTTAACACATGATGAAATACAAGTCGCTTGCAGTTATCGCATTGACCCTTTTAGCAGATTCCGCTATTGCGCAGCACAAGAATATATATCATAAGAGCTGGGTAGATTTTAATAAAAATGGGGAAATGGATGTTTTTGAAGATCCTTCAAAAACTATTGATGCTCGGGTAAAGGATTTGTTGAGCCAGATGAATCTGGATGAGAAAACTTGTCAGACTGCCACATTATATGGCTATGGCAGGGTATTGAAAGATGAAATGCCAACTGCCGAATGGAAGACAAAGATATGGAAAGATGGTATTGCAAACATCGATGAAGAGTTGAACAGTCTCCCGTATAATAAAAAGGCGGTGACTAGCTATTCTTTCCCTTTCAGTAAACATGCGAATGCCATCAATACAGTACAAAAATGGTTTGTAGAGGAAACACGTTTGGGCATCCCTGTAGATTTTAGCAATGAAGGGATTCATGGTTTATGCCATGATCGCGCTACTCCTTTTCCTGCTCCGGTAAACATAGGTAGCACATGGAATAAAAAATTGGTATATCAAGCCGGTAGCATTGTAGGGCGTGAAGCCAGAGCTTTGGGCTATACCAATGTGTATGCACCCATACTTGATGTGGCTAGAGATCCGCGTTGGGGTAGGGTAGTTGAATGTTATGCAGAAGATCCTTTTCTGATTGCCGAACTGGGCAAGCAAATGACCCTAGGCATTCAAGACCAGGGAGCGGCAGCTACCTTAAAGCATTATGCAGTATATAGTGTACCTAAAGGTGGACGAGATGGTCAGGCACGTACCGATCCACATGTAGCCCCAAGAGAAATGCACGAAATGTTTCTGTATCCTTTTAGAAGGGTGATTCAGGAAGCTAAGCCAATGGGAATCATGAGCAGCTACAATGATTGGAATGGAGAGCCGGTAACCGGTAGCTATTACTTCCTGACAGAACTTTTGCGTAAGCAATTTGGCTTTGATGGTTATGTGGTTTCGGACAGCGAGGCTGTAGAATTTCTTTCAGGTAAGCATCATGTTGCCCAAGATTATAAAGAGGCCGTAAGACAGTCGATACAGGCCGGATTGAATGTGCGTACACACTTCACTATGCCGGAGAATTTTATACTTCCGTTAAGAGAGTTGGTAAAAGAAGGTTCTCTCTCGATGAAAACACTGGATGATCGGGTTGCTGATGTGCTAAGGGTGAAATTTAAGTTGGGTCTGTTTGATGATCCTTATGTAAAAGATCCCGCTACGGCAGATAAAAAAGTTCATACTAAAGCTGATGAAGAATTGGCCGTTCAGCTAAACCGGGAATCAATGGTTTTATTAAAAAATGAAAAGAACCTGCTCCCGCTAGACATCGGTAAATACAAAAATATACTGGTTACAGGTCCATTGGCAACGGAAATAGAATACACGACAAGTAGATACGGACCTTCTAATAACCCCATAATCTCTATTCTGGATGGGATTAAAGCCTTTGCAGGTAATAACGCAAAAGTAAATTACAGTAAAGGTTGTGAAGTGATCGATGCTAAATGGCCAGAAAGTGAGATTATCCCAACCGACCTAACGGTGGAAGAGAAAACACTGATCGATAAAGCGGTTGCTGATGCGAAAAACTCAGACATCGTAATTGCGGTAGTAGGTGAAACAGATAATCAGGTTGGTGAAAGTAAATCAAGAACAGGCTTAAACTTACCCGGCCGTCAATTGCTATTGTTGCAAGCCTTACATGCTACAGGAAAACCTGTGGTGATGGTGATGGTAAACGGTCGCCCACTGACAATCAACTGGGAGAACCGTTATTTACCGGCAATCCTTCAAGCTGGATTCCCTGGGCCTTCGGCAGGTAAAGTAGTTGCAGAAACTCTATTTGGTGAAAACAATCCTGGAGGTAAGTTAACTATGACCTATCCGAAATCAATCGGACAGATCGAACTAAACTTCCCGTTTAAGCCAGGTTCTCAAGCTGGCCAAGGCAAAAATGATGATCCGAATGGAAATGGTAAAACACGCGTATTAGGTGCCTTATATCCCTTTGGATACGGATTAAGCTATACTACTTTTGAATTCAGCAATCTACAAATCAACGCAACAGAAATCCATCAACAAGCAGATGTTCAAATCAGTGTTGACATAAAAAACACCGGAAGCCGAAAAGGAGATGAAGTGGTACAGCTATATCTTAAAGATCTGGTGAGTAGCGTAACAACCTACGAATCTGTTCTGCGAGGTTTCGAAAGAGTAAGCCTTGCTCCAGGAGAAATTAAAACCCTAAAATTTGTACTCCACCCTGATGATCTGGCCCTACTCGATAAAAACATGAACTGGACGGTTGAACCCGGTAAATTTCAAGTCATGATCGGCAACTCATCAGAAGATATCAAATTGAAAAAAGAATTTACAGTCATCAAATAATTAAACATCCCATAAAAAAGGGGGGCTAAGCACACTGCTTAGCCCCCCTTTTTTATGGGACGCTTTGAAACAAAAATTACCTTCTCAGAAAGAGCCTCAGCGTTCTTCGCTTCTTCAGCGAAGTAATGCAGCTCTTGAAGAGAACGGTTATTTTTGACTGTTATTTTTGACCGTTACTTTTGAATGTTTTGACTCGCAGCTTCAGCCTCAGCCTTTGCTTTCTTCTTAAAGAAGCCCCTCAGCAAGAAATTATGTTGAAGCGCCTCCAGGTTCTCATCCAGTTTCTTGCTACTTGTTTCCATATTCTTCATGATCACTTTAACCTGATCCGCAGTGTTTTGATCATTGATCAATAAACCCACCGCATTATCTGTCTTATTAAACTTAGACGTCGCTTTGTTTAAGTTCTCAGTCATTGCAGAAGCCGATTGCGCAGTCTTCTGTAGCTCAGCTACTGCTTGTTGAAGTTTCGCAAACACAGCAGTATCTGTCATTAATTTATCTGCTAAGCCACCTTTTGTGTTCAATGTTTTGCTAAACGTATTCATTTGTTCAGCCATTCTGTTTGTCGACTCCGTAGTAGTTTTAAGATTCTCTACAATCGCTTTAAAGTTCTTAGCGATTTGCTCATCAGTAAGTAAAGCACCTACAGCACCTTTTCCTTCGACAAGGTTACCTGCTAACACCTTAAAATCTGAAGTTACATCTACCAGGTTTTTGTTGTTTACCTGAAATGTTTTCATGATGTCATCAGTAGAGAGCGTACTTGCTACCTGTAACTGGTCGCCATCTTCAACAAAAGGAAATTTCGGACTACCACCGGTAATCACAATAATTTTATTTCCAATCAATCCATCAGAACTGATACTTGCCGATGCATTTTTGTGGATATACTTGTGGGAGTCTTCCTCGATATTCATAAATACCTGAACCTGTGAGGTACCATAGAACTGGATTTTTTTGATCGTACCAATTTTAACTCCCGAAAACCAAACATTGTTTCCGGCTTTTAAACCTTGGATATCATTAAAAACAGCGTTTACAGTAAAGCTCTTTACAAAAGCTTTTCTCTGGCTTCCTAAAGTGAATACCCCTAAAACGAATATGACTAAACCGAGGAGAATAAATACACCTACTGTTATCTGTTTACGGTTGTCTGTTGCTTGCATATTTTTTTACTGAATAAAATTATAATCGTAAAAAGGTTTAACCCTTTCATCGGTTGTGTTAAATACTTCTTCAAATGTTCCAATACGTTGGAATTGCCCATCTAAAAGCATGGCGACTCTATTGCCAACAGCTTTGGCACAGGTAAGATCATGCGTAATTACAATAGAGCTGGTATGGAATCGTTCTTGAACCTGATTGATCAGACTGTTAATTTCCAAACAGGTAATAGGGTCAAGACCTGCCGTTGGCTCATCATAAAGCATGATTTCTGGGCGAAGGATCAGTGTTCTGGCAATACCAATCCGCTTTCTTTGTCCACCCGACAATTCAGAAGGCATCTGGTTGATGGTTTGTAGCAGTCCCACAGCATCCAACATTTCCTCAACAGCTAGGTTAACCTCTGCTTTGGTTAGTTTTCTTTGATTCCTTACCAAAGGGAATTCAAGATTTTGCCTTACCGTCATGCTATCATATAATGCACTATTCTGAAAAGAGAAGCCTACTTTTAGTCTTAACGCAAGCAATTCCTTATAGGAAATCTGATCAACATGCTGGTTCAATACTTTTACCTCACCTGAGCCGGGCGTAAGTAGACCCACCAATATTTTGATCAGTACTGATTTTCCTGTACCAGATTTTCCCAGAACAACAAGGTTTTCTCCTTTGTAAAGGTCAAGATCAACCCCTTTAAGTACATGGTAGTTGCCAAAGGACTTATATAGTTCTTTGATCTCTATTACTTTTTCAGTGTTTTTAAGTGTCGGTTTTTGTTCCATTGTTAAGATTAGCTTCTAAATAGACCAAAAAATTGTACAGAAACCACTTCCTCAATAAAGATGAGGAACATGGCAATCACTACGGCAGAGTTTGCCGCCTTACCTACACCTTCAGTTCCTTTTGATGAATTATAACCTTGGTAACAACCAACCATTCCGATAGTAAAACCAAAAAGAACAGCTTTGATTGTTGAGGCGGTAATATCAAGAAAAGTAATTTGCTCTAAGGAAGCTTGGAAAAAGGCGCGTGCACTTGTGCCTTCACTTAAGGATACATTAAGTAGTGCACCTAGCATTCCGACCATAGCCGTATAAAATGTAAGGATTGGAATGGTAATGGTTGCAGCGAGTACACGGGTAGAAACTAAAAATTTGAATGGGTTAGTTGCCGAAACTTCCATGGCATCAATTTGCTCTGTAACCCGCATAGAACCCAATTCGGCACCTATGCTGGAGCCTACTTTTCCGGCCGCAATAAGACCAGTAAGTAAAGGCGCAAGGGTTCTTAATAAGGCGATTCCCACCAGAGAGGGTAGCCATGAAGTTGCACCGAATTCTGATAGAGAGGGGCGCGACTGTTTGGTGAATACAATTCCCGTAATAAATCCTGTGGTAGAAATCAGCAGGGCAGAACGGTAACCAATTTCATAGCATTGACGAAATAGTTCTTTTGCTTCGTAAGGAGGCAGAAAGCCTTCTTTAAAGAAGCGAGCTATGAATTTATAGACATCGTATAAAGTTAAAAACATGCGAGCCAATTTGCCCGGGCCTTTAACTTCTGCGTTAGGTATGGATGGATTTTCAGCTTTGTTCTCCATGAATAAGGCTTAATATCATAATTATCTCAGTAGTGGTGCTTAAATGTAAAGGGCTCTGTCTCATTTGTAAACGATGTTATCAAACCCTAAGCCATAATTTTGTAAAGTTACTTCTTGCATTATAAATACAATGTAATTTTATGATTGCTAAAGGTTTTTTCTTTTATTTAGAACGATTATAACTGGCTGTAATCTATGAAAAAGGTCGATTAATCATAGATAAGACCATCTCTAAATAAAAATTTACAAAATATTTCTTGTTGATTTGGAATAAATCTAAATAATAATCACCTTTGTATCAATCAATATTTACTAATGCAAAATTTAACCATCCAGTCTTCTGTCGATTTTGTTGAGGTGTTTAGCACTAAAGCAGGTGCAATCTATCAATCTGATGTTGAAAATTGCTGGTACATTGATTTTGCAGGAAAGCTTGCCCGCTTTGACTATCGCAATATTTTGAAGTTAAAGAAAGCGGTTTACCATATTGATATAGAGGATTTGTTGCTTAACAACACAAAATCTCCAGATGTAGAGATTCTTTTTATTTGCGCTTGCGATCATTGCTATGTGTTATCCTTAATCGAAATCATTGCTTTAAAAGAATTGTTACAAGGGACATTTGTGATGCTGGAACTCAATCACATCATCTACGATCGTCTGCATCGTATAATTAGCTGATTAGGCTAGAATTAGATTCTTTCCATATTATTCTTATTTTGAGTATTGTGAATACTTAGCCGTATTTTTGTATTAGAAAATTGGAACTTAATACATACAATATATGAAAGACATTATGCGTGTTAAGTGTTTACTATCATCAGATGTAGAGACACTTATAAACCAACAAATAAAAAAAGAAGCACATTCATCAGCAATTTATTTATCAATGGCTTCATGGTGTAATAGGAACGGTTACGATGGTTCTGCTGATTATTTCTTTGCTCAAGCAGAAGAAGAAAGACTACATCAATTGAAATTCTTCAAATATGTTTTAGATATGGGTGGTAATGCTGTTTCTCCTGAAATCACTCAGGTTAAAGCTGAATACAACTCATTCCGTGAGGTTTTTGAAGAAGCTTTGGAGCAAGAGATCAGCGTAACACAATCTATCAAAAATATTGCTGCCCGTTGCCACAAAGAGCAGGATTTTGTAACACTTGAATTCTTAAACTGGTTCTTTAAAGAACAAAGAGAAGAAGAGTATAAAGCTAGAAGAGCTGTTGAATTGTTTGAAGTAATTGGAGAAGAAGGAACTGGCAGATGGCAGATCGACAAACATGTTGGTCAAATCACCTACAGCGAAGCTTAAGACACCATTAGTTCCGGTTTTTCCGGAAACAAATATATCAGGTACATACTATGCGAAAAGCAAAACAGTATGTACCTTTTTTTGTTTAGTGATTATCCTATCAGGCCATGTCAAAGAAAAAAGATAAAAAGAAAGATAAAA
This sequence comes from Pedobacter sp. ok626, assembly GCF_900100435.1. Taxonomy (GTDB): domain Bacteria; phylum Bacteroidota; class Bacteroidia; order Sphingobacteriales; family Sphingobacteriaceae; genus Pedobacter. The sequence goes on from NZ_FNEX01000016.1 coordinate 114,052, forward strand.
AGAAGGATAAGAAAAAAAAGGTGTGCTGTGAAAAGTACCTCACGGGAAAAAGATGCAAAAACTGTCCTAATGGCTGACCACTTAAATTCATTGTGTCCTTAAAGGTGATAACCCTGACTATGCATTTCAGTGGCAATAAACCTATTGTATTGCTCATCATCCAAAGGATAATCCCAACAACCCATTCTGTGGTATAATTGTCCTCCGAATCCAGATTTAAATTTGTACAAGCCATAAAGCGGATGTGATGGATCTGCCCTGGGGGCTACTCCAAACAGATCATACTCTATACAACCGCGTTCTTTCGCAATTTTCATAGCCTCCCATTGTAATGCGTAAGTAGCCATATAATTCCGGTTGCTGGAAGAGGATGCGCCATAAAGATAGGTTCCTCGATTACCCGATATCACTAAAAACATTGCAGCTAAAGGAACGCCATCCAGATCGGCAAGTAGCAACTCAACATCAGCAGGAGAGGCTGTGTTTTCCGCACGCGCAGTTAATACTGTCTTGAAATAACTGATGTCATTAATGTGAATTCTGTTTCTAAAGGCAGTTTCCTGATACAGCGCATACCATATATGTAGGTTTTCCATACCTACTTTTTTAACATTGATTCCTTTTCTAAACGATAAGTTAATGTTATACCTGGTCTTAGGCTTCATCGCATCAAGCATCATGTCTTTGTCGCGCTGAAGATCCAAAAATATGGTATTAGATGGAAGGATATCAGAATTGGCTTTTTTAAGGTTCCAGTTAGTGGTGTTGAAATTAAAACGAAACTCCTGGTATTTCTTCTCAGGCGGACCATTCCAATTGCCCAATTGATCAAAGCTGTCGCTATCCTTAGCCCAATGGGATTGCCAGGCCAGATCATATCTGATTAAAATACATTTTGATGGCAGGTATGAACGAAGCGATTCAGAAAGCTCTTCAAGAAACTTACCTTGATATTCCTCATTAGGTTCTATTTCCGGACCATATGGTACGTAAGCCACAGAATGCTCATTATCCAATGGCTGTAGCAATACAAGGAAATCTGCGTGTGTATAAGAGTTTTTTAGGGCATTGTTATAGATGTTGTCATCTTCAACTTTAAAATTAAATGCTTTTGATTGCAGGCCTTGTTTGGTTTTTACTTCAGACCAAAATGCGGTCTGTTGTATGATTGCTGTTTCGTAAACCTCTCTAATGTCCTTTTTCTCAATAAAAATATTCATCTCATTTGCTTAACCTGCAAAGGACGGGAATTTAAAGGTAATAAGCCAATCGCAATGTTTTTACCTTGTAAAAACTACTTTTCCTCGTCGCCCAGATGATAGCAATGTCTGCATCTGGGTTCGTAGCTGTCCTTTTCGCCTAAAAGAACTCTATTGGCATTAGCAACAGTTCTGTACGAGTAAACAGCGGGACTACCACAGCGGACGCATACTGCATTTACTTTAGTCACCAGCTCAGCAATAGCCATGAGTGCGGGAACAGGGCCAAAAGGTTTGCCCATATAATCCATATCTAAGCCTGCAATGATGACTCTTATCCCTTTTTTTGCAAGTTGGTTGCAAACTTCCGGTAAGTTATCATCAAAAAACTGCGCCTCATCAATTCCCACAACTTGGGTGTCAGGTTTTAAAAGCAGGATTGCTGTTGACGTATCTACCGGAGTCGACTCCACTGAGTTTAGGTCGTGCGAAACAACAGCCGTGTCGTCATAGCGCGTATCCGTTTTCGGTTTGAAGATTTCGACGTTCAATTTTGCAATCTGCGCCCTCTTTAATCTTCTTAGTAATTCTTCGGTTTTGCCCGAAAACATAGAGCCGCAAATTACCTCAATACTGCCGCAGTACGCCCCTCGTCTGTAATTTTGTTCGCTGAATAACATTGTTTAATAGGATTTAAGAGCCTGCTAATATCAGAATTTTGTAGTACTTTTGAACGTCAAGTTACCAACATAAAGGATCAATTCTTCCGTTATTACATTATGATGAATCAAGAGGACATTTTTAAAAAAGTAGGACAGATATTAACTGAACTTCAAGATCAATATGAGTTTTTAGCTCGAAATCCTAGTCAGCTCAACGAGTTAGAATTGGAGCTCTTTCTGGCAAACGCGAACTTTTTATCAGATCATGTCCAGATTGTAAGAAAAATCAATAGCAATAAAAGCGTAAAAGCTATACCTGCGCATACAGAAGATCAAAGCCCTGTTGTTGCTGAAGTAGTGGTGGTAAAAGAACCTGAAATAGCAAAAGAGCCCGAAGTAGTTAATGAACCAGAGGTTAAGGCCGAGGCTCAAGAACCTGAATTGCTAAACGAAAAAACGCTGGAGGAACTTGAAGCTGAATATGCTGCTACAAACGAAGAAGAGGTAGAAGAGGCTGAACCTTTAAAGTTTGAATTTCTACTTAATGAGGAGCCTTTGACGGAGAATTTTGAATTTGAAGTGCAATCCGTTAGTAGTATTTTCGACAGGCCATTAAGTAAAGAGGAAGAAGAAATTATTGCTGAAAAGCAAAGATTAAGAGATAGCCAACAGCAACAGCCAGTGGTTGAGAAAGAAGCAGAAAAAGAAATTCCACAGGTACCGGAACCCGTTGCTCCAAAAATTGAGGAGCCCATCATCATACAGCCTATTGCTGTTCCTGTGATCAATAAAATTGAAGAGGTTCCGCAAATCGTAAAAGAACCAGAAGTCAATCAGATCAGGCCAACGCTAAATGATATTTTGGCTGGAAAAAGTAACTTTTCAACGAGTCTGAATGAGGAGAATAATAAAACTACTATCACAGACCTAAAACAGGCTATAAACTTAAATCAGAAATTGCTTTACATCAAAGATCTGTTTAATGGTTACAACCTTGCTTATGCAGAAGCTATTGATTTGATCAATAAAATGCCTGACTTTAAAACTGCCGATAACTTTTTACAGCATAACTATGCTATAAAAAATAATTGGGCATCAAAACAAAGTACTGTTGATCAGTTTTACGAATTGCTAAATCAACGTTTCCCGGCTAAATAAAGCCCATTCGATTAGAGTCCAGTTTTAAAAAGATAAAGAGCAATACGGTAAAGCTCCATAGGGAAGATCCGCCATAGCTGATAAAGGGTAGGGGTATGCCGATTACAGGTATAATCCCAATGGTCATTCCTATATTGATAAATACGTGGAAGAAGATGATACAGGCCACACAGTAGCCATAAACCCTGGAGAATGAAGATCGCTGTCGCTCGGCTAAGTTAATCACTCTGAGCAGTAAAAACAGGTATAAGGCAATCACTACAAAGCAGCCCGTAAATCCCCATTCTTCTCCAATGGTAGAAAAGATAAAGTCTGTACTCTGTTCTGGTACATAACCGTATTTGGTTTGCGTACCTTCTAAAAAACCCCTACCGGTTAGCTGACCTGAGCCAATGGCTATTTTAGATTGGTTTACATTGTAACCAGCACCTTTAGGGTCGGTTTTAAGACCCAGGATTAACTCAATACGGGTGCGCTGATGCGGTTGCAATACATTTTCGAATATAACCTTAGCAATAAAAAGATAACCGATGGCTGCAAAGGTAATTACACCAATCATGATCATTCGTTGCTGTTTTTTCTTGTTAAAGTAGATGAACAATCCGCCAATTGCCAAAATAGAGGATATTAACACCCATGGGGCAAGAAAAAGGTTGAGGATGAATAACAGCACCATTCCCCAAAATATAACCAGTAAATAGCCCGGTAAGCCTTCCCGGTATAGAGGGAACATAAAGGAAAGAAATACCAACATTGAACCCGCATCTGGTTGTAACATGATCAGGCACATCGGAATAACAATAATCAGGGCAGCAATTAATACTGGCTTCAAAGTGTTTAGCTTGGGATTAAAAGAGCTAATGTATCTTGCTAGGAGAAGAGCTGTACCAAATTTAGCAAGCTCTGAAGGTTGTAAACGAAAAGACCCTATAGGTATCCATGCCTGGTTTCCGCCAACATTACGCCCAACAACCAATACGACAATGAGGAGGAGCATGGTTATCCCATAAATGATGGGAGAGAAGATGCTGAAAAACTTGGCATCCAGCAACAATATAGATAAGCCCAGTATCAGACCGGTGATGATAAAAATTAATTGCTTACCATAATTAGTCGAAAAATTAAAGACTGTCGACTCTTCAGGATTATAGATAGAAGCATAAATATTCACAAAGCCAATGCCGCATAATGCCACATAGATTAGGATGGTAATCCAGTCAACGTTAAAGAAGAACCTGTTGCTGCTTTGCTGATTGATCATTTTAGAGGCGGAATAGGTGTGCTTGTTGTTGTATTATTTGGTGTAACCTGAGTTGGAGGAGGACTAACTGTTGTCACTGAATCCTTATCTTTTGTTTTTGGTTTAACTTTAGACTTAGGTGGTTCTGGCAAAATCACTTGTTTCTTCATCCACTCTACCTGAGCAAGTTTATTTTTAGGTAATTGACCTCTTAGATACTGTTCGGCAATATAACTGGCTATTGGCGCAGCATATGTACTACCATAACCTGCATTCTCTACAATTACGGCAATAGCAATTTTAGGATTGTCTCTTGGGGCAAAACCAATAAATACAGAGTGATTTTTTCCCCTTGGATTTTGAACTGTACCGGTTTTACCACACATCAAAATGCCATCTATCCTGGATTGAATTGCCGTTCCCCATGGTGCATTTACAGCATCCTGCATCCCATCAATCACTGGCTCAAAGTGTCTGGCCTCTACGTCTACATAATTCTTTTTAACGTACTCTTTTTTTATTACTCTGTTTTTACCGATTGCTTTTACCAGGTGGGGCTTAATGTAGTAACCCCGATTCGCAATAATCGCCATGATATTGGCCATTTGCAATGGAGTAGCATCCATCTCACCTTGTCCAATGGCCAGGGAAATAACCGTACCATAATTCCAGTATTTACTGTATTTGCCAGAGTAATAAGAGGCATCGTATAACCTGCCATTACGTTCAGAAGGAAGGTCTATGCCTAATTTTTCTCCAAGGCCAAATTTTTTTACTTTTTTTTGCCAAGCATCATAAGCCACTCGCTGGTTTGGATATTTACGCTGGGTAATTAGTTGTTGAAACACATAACAGGCATAAGTGTTACAAGATCTGGCCAAGCCTCTTCGCAAGGCGATATTACCATCTACGTGTTCGCATTTTACAGTATGTCCACCTACTTTGAAGTATCCAGGGCAATTAAACGTCGTGTTTGGGTCAATTACACCTTCCTGAAGTCCGAGTAGGGCATCTAAAGGTTTGAAGGATGATCCCGGCGAATAATAACCCTGTATGGGTCTGATATTGAACACCCGATTGGGATTTTTTAACAGCTCCATATAGTTGTTCCCCTGGTTTCTACCTACCATTAGGTTCGGGTCGTAACTTGGGCTGCTTACAAAAGCCAGAATTTCTCCGGATGCAGGCTCTATTGCAACGATACTGCCTACTTTATTACGCATCAATTCCTCTCCAAGCTTTTGTAGCTTGAGGTCTAATGACGAAATTAGTCGGTCTCCGGAAACGGCTGCAGTATCAAATCTTCCTTCAGCATAACTACCTTTTGGAACGTTACGTGCATCATAAAGCATATTTACAACACCTCGCTCACCTCTCAATAAAGTCTCATAAGATTTTTCTACACCCGATTTACCGATGTAATCCCCCGAACGATAATACCCCTCGGAGTTTTGGATGTCAAGCGGAGATACCTCTTTAATATAGCCCAGGAAATGGGCTGCTACACTATCAGGATAATGTCTGATGGTTCTGCTTTGTACGAAGAAGCCAGGAAAGCGGGACAATTGTTCTGATAAGGTCGCGTAAACTTGTATAGATAGCTGACGTTCAAAAATACTAGGCTGATACCTTGACTGCGCCGTGGCTTTATTAAAATTTCTTTTAAAACGATCCATGTCGATATCTATAATGCGACAAAGGGCTGCAGTATCAAATTTTTTAACCTGATTGGGAATCACCATCAGGTCATATACCGCTTCATTTTGAGCCAGAGGTTTTTCATTCCGGTCGAAAATAACACCACGTGCTGGGAAAGTATAAATCTTGCGCAACACATTACTTTCTGCAGAGATAAAGTATTTGTCGGTCGCTACCTGTATGTAAAAAAGTGTTCCAAGTAAAATTAAGCCAATAACAATGAATAGTCCCTGTATAGTATATTTCCGATTAAACAGGTTATCCATTAGCGCATTTTTCTATTATAGAATATAAATTCTATCAATACAACAGTAAACAAAGTAAATATAATGCTAAAAAAGCACCTCATCAAGGTATAAGAAAACTCTGCTAATCTAAAAGTTTCTAGAAAGAAAAGGACCAAATGATGAGCTGTAGTACATAAAAGCGCATAGATGATAAACCACTTAAAGCCCATATTGCCCAATGTAGGTTCGGGTTCGTCAAAACCATCACGGTTCATGGTTACCGAAATAAATAAAATCCTTACAAAGGCCAATGTTACACAGGCCGCGGTATGTACACCAAGTGTATCATAAAAAGCGTCCAACGTTAACCCAGTTACAAAAGCAATCAGATACAAAAGTAGATTGGGTGTTGCAAAAGGAACAAGCAAAAGGAAGATAATGTATACAAATGGGGTGGCCATATTATAGAAACTCAAATTCCTTAGTAAAAGAATTTGAATCAAGAGTAGTACAAACCACCTAACTATATTTACCAATACTAATCTGCTATTCATGCGGTAACTTTGCTTCTAATTCTTTTTGTTCTGCGGCATATTTATCAAGAATAACGTACACATACTGCAAAGTACTGAAATCATTGAAAAGTTTTATTTCTATGGACATAAAATTGTCGCCGGTTGGTACCGCGGTATTGGTTACTACTCCTACAGGAATACCCGGAGGAAAGGAAGAAAAACCTGAAGTAATGATGGTATCCTTAAGGTTAATCTTAAAGTGATTTGGAATTTCTTTTACAAAGGCTTTTCTGTAATCTGAATTTCCAATACCCCATACCAAAGATCCGAGCGCATCACTTTTTTTAATGTTCACGCTGATTTTCGTGTCCTTATGCAATAGCGATCGGATAGTGGACAGATGTTCTGAGACATCCATCACAAAGCCTACAACACCTTTTCCTGGTGATATTACAGGCATATCTGGTGCAATCCCATCGGCACTTCCTTTATTAATCGTGATGACATTATTGCGTAGCGTTATAGAGTTTTTGATGACCCGGGCAGATAAATAAGTATACTGCGGATTATTAAGCGTGTCTTTAACTACAATTTTCTTGGCGCTATCAATATTTTTAAGTGTAAGCAGCTCCGTTTTTAGTTTGGCATTTTCAGCTGCGAGACTGTCATTTACAGTTCCAAGCGTAAGATATTTCTTTAAAACGTTAAGGTTCTGGTATACTTCACCCACTACCTCATTGGTAGAGTTGAGCGTTACACTGCGCTGATAGGCATTATTTTTTACGGTAAGGACAATGCCAATTGTAAAAAATATAATGAAAAAGAAAAATGCGTTGTATCTGTTTATGAAAATCCAAAGGTTACGCATCTGGTATCGGGGTTATAAGGTTGGGCGTTACGGGTTAATGGGCAACGCCCAAGCTTTTTACTGCATTAAAAATTTAAAACTGCCAATGTTTTTTAGGGCAATACCAGTTCCACGTACTACAGCCCGAAGTGGATCTTCGGCCACATGAACAGGAAGCTTAGTTTTAGCCGCTACACGTTTGTCTAATCCACGAAGTAATGCACCACCCCCAGTTAAATAAATACCAGTTTGGTAAATATCTGCTGATAGCTCAGGAGGAGTGATCTCTAAAGCTTTAAGGATCGCCTCTTCGATTTTCGAGATAGATTTATCCAGACAATGTGCAATTTCAGTATAAGAAACTGTGATCTGTTTAGGGACACCAGTCATTAAATCTCTTCCTTGAACTGCAAAATCCGAAGGTGGATCAGCTAATTCAGGTAATGCCGCACCAACTTCAATTTTAATCTTTTCAGCCGTACGATCACCGATCATGATGTTGTGCTGACGGCGGATGTAGTTTACAATATCCGAGTCAAAGTTATCTCCAGCAACGCGGATAGACTGATCACATACAATACCAGATAAGGCAATTACTGCAATCTCAGTAGTACCACCACCGATATCAATAATCATATTACCCATCGGCTCTTCCACGTCAATACCAATACCTACTGCTGCAGCCATTGGCTCGTGGATTAGGTATACTTCTTTGGCACCAGCAATTTCAGCTGAATCTCTTACTGCACGTTTTTCAACCTCAGTAATGCCCGAAGGAATACAGATCACCATTCTCAACGAAGGGAACATCCAGCCTTTACCACCATTCAGCATACGAATCATCCCTTTAATCATCGCTTCAGCAGCATTAAAGTCTGCAATTACACCATCTTTCAAAGGTCTTACGGTACGGATGTTATCATGGGTTTTACCTTCCATTTGCATGGCCTGTCTCCCAATCGCAATAATTTTATTTGTTTGTCTGTCAAAAGCAACGATTGAAGGTTCATCAACTACTACTTTGTCATTATGTATAATTAAGGTGTTTGCCGTACCTAAATCGATAGCAACCTCCTGTGTAAACCAATTAAATAGACCCATCTATAGGTGATAATTTAAGTATTAATAATTCTATGTACTATATTAATGTAAAACTACGGCTTTTTATTGTATTCGTGGATAAATAAATTAGTGTTTGAAATGTCTAACGCCAGTAGTAACCATGGCAATTCCTTTTTCGTTAGCCATATTTATCGAGTCAGCATCTTTAATTGAACCACCTGGTTGTAAAACAGCGGTGATTCCAGCTTCGGCTGCAATTTCAACACAATCCGGGAAAGGGAAAAAAGCATCGGAAGCCATAACTGAACCTTTTAAGTCGAAACCAAAAGCATCAGCTTTAACAATCGCTTGTTTTAAGGCATCAACTCTTGAAGTCTGGCCAACACCACTTGACAATAACTGATCATTTTTAACAAAAACGATGGTATTCGATTTGGTGTGTTTTACAATTTTATTAGCGAAATAAAGGTCTTGTAATTCTTGTGCAGTAGGTACTTTTTCAGTTACTGCAGTCATTTGCTCAGGACCTTCAATAATTAAATCTTTATCCTGCTCAATCACACCGTTTAATAAAGTTTTAAACTGTTTTTTGCTCAGTTCAATTTCGTTACGTTGTAAAATTACTCTGTTCTTTTTAGCACGGAAAAGCTCAACAGCTTCTGGCTGATAAGAAGGGGCGATCAGAACTTCAAAGAATAATTTGTTGATTTCTGTAGCTGTAGCTAAATCAATCTCTCTGTTGGCAATCAATACACCACCAAATGCCGAAACTGGATCGCATGCAAGTGCAACGTTCCATGCCTCTAAAATGCTTGCTTTTGAAGCTACACCACAAGCATTGGTATGTTTTAATATCGCAAAAGTTGGCGCTTCAAATTCATCAATTAAAGCAACAGCTGCATCCACATCAACCAAGTTGTTATAAGATAACTCTTTTCCGTTTAGTTTAATAAACATCGCATCCAGATCGCCATAAAATACACCTTGTTGGTGTGGGTTTTCGCCATATCTTAAAGATTGAGCCTGGTTGATGCTATGTTTAAATACGTTTAACGGTTCTTCATTGTTGAAGTAATTGAAGATCGCAGTATCGTAATGAGACGAAGTATGGAATGCTTTTTTAGCAAAAGCTTTACGTTGTGCTAAAGTTGTTTCTCCGTTTTGTGCCTCTAACTGTGCTTGTAAAGTCGAATAATCATCTTTAGAAGCCAGGATTACTACATCATTAAAGTTTTTTGCAGCAGCTCTGATCAAAGAGATACCACCGATGTCTATTTTTTCGATGATGTCTGATTCAGAACCACCAGCTTTAACAGTTTCCTCGAAAGGGTATAAGTCAACAATTACCAAATCAATTTCAGGGATTTCATATTGTGCAATTTGCTCTTGGTCTGAACCAAGTGCTCTGCGGTTTAAAATACCACCAAAAACTTTAGGGTGTAATGTTTTTACTCTTCCACCTAAAATTGATGGGTAACCTGTAAGGTCTTCAACAGCTGTAACGGGAATATTCAGGTCTTTAATAAACTGTTCGGTGCCTCCGGTAGAGAATAATTGTACACCCTGCTCGGCAAGTAAGCGAACTAATGGCTCTAAACCATCTTTGTAATAAACTGAAATTAAAGCGTTTTTGATCTTTATAGATTGACTCATTGGAGGAAAAATTTTGAGCCGCAAAGTTACCCGTTTTTCTTTTATTGTCAAATGTTTATTTATGGTATCCTAAACTAGGTTTTGCCCGGCCGAATTGCCGGCTTGGTAGGCTTCGGTATGGGTTCGTGATGTGTTCTGGAAAAGTGTAAGATATATATTGTAAAAGTCAAGCTATATTCCAAGTATTTGTGGTAAAAGTTGGAATATAGTTGGACTATACTTGGACTATAGTTGGAGTTTTATACTAGTCAGACCGATCTCTGTCTTATCCGTATATGGCTTGTGTCTTTTACTTTTTTATCTTTTTCAAAATGCTATCAACCACCTTTGGGTAATGTAGGTGCTCTAATTGTTGACCTTTAAATTTGATCATCTCCAGATTGTCGTCTTTATCGATGCGGTATTTAGCCTGATAAATGAATTCCCCTTCATCATAATGCTCGTTTACATAGTGAATGGTGATACCGCCTTCTGGTTCTTTAGCTTCCAGTACCGCCTTGTGTACGTTGTCGCCATACATGCCTTTTCCACCAAATTTGGGTAAAATAGCAGGGTGGATATTGACGATGCGACCGGGGTATTCGGCGATTAGATTTTTAGGGATCAACCATAAGAATCCAGCAAGTACAATCAGATCTATTTCCAGGTTTTTTAACAGGTCGATGATGTTATCTGTTTGATAAAATTCATGCCTATCAAATACATGAGAAGGAATTTCGAAGTTGTCGGCCCGCTGTAAAACATATGCATCAGGATTATTGGTTAGCACTAAAGCGATTTCAACTTCCGTGCTTCGTTTAAAATGCTCCATTATTTTCTGGGCATTTGATCCTGATCCTGAGGCAAATATGGCGATGCGCTTCTTCATGAGGTTTTCAATTAGTATGATGTTTTTTGCAATAAAGCGATATTAAGCCTCTTTATTCGTCTTCAAAGATAAAAAATAATCACTACCATCTATAATTGTTCGGGCTTTGTAAAAATAGCATGATCTAAGAACATTTTGTGATAAAATAAGTTAATAAATAGGATGGTAGATTTATTATCTTGTTATTTATTGCTTAAATCCCCTAATCATGGAAACAAACACCCGAAGAGATTTTATTAAGACTACATTGACCGCCTCATTGGCAGTTGCTATAGGTTCCCCAGTTTTGTTAAACGGTGGGGCTGCATTAGCTGCTGTTATTCCTACTGAAGGAACTACGGGCTTTGCTCCTTTGAAGTTTACACAAAAGCCTTTAAAATATGCTTTTAATGCCTTGGAGCCTAATATAGATGCGCTTACCATGGACATTCACTATACTAAGCACCATGCTGCTTATGTTAAAAATGTAAATGATGCAATTGCGGCTGAGAATATACCTTACAAAACAGAGGCGGATTTTTTTAATAATGCTTCGAAGCTTTCGGCCAAAGCACGAAACAATGGTGGTGGGGCATGGAATCATAATTTCTTTTTTGAGACTTTAAAAGCTGGGGCCTCAACTGGACCCGAAGGAAAATTAAAAGATGCTATTGTAAAGTCGTTTGGTTCGGTTGATAAATTTAAAGAACAATTTTCTGCGGCCGCGGCATCACGTTTTGGTTCAGGATGGGCATGGTTGGTTAATGATAAGGGAACTTTAAAGATTTGTTCGACTGCGAATCAGGATAATCCTTTATTTGATAATGCAGAAGTAAAAGGCGTACCTTTGTTGGGACTCGATGTATGGGAGCACGCTTATTATCTTAAGTATCAGAATAAACGCGCTGATTATATCGCGAACTGGTGGAATGTTGTGGATTGGGGTGTAGTGAGCAAAAGGATGTAGTATCGTACCGGAGTCTAAAACCTGCAGAAATTAACTACTGATAATTGAAATAATTGGACAAAAAGCAATTATGTAAAAAATATTTGCATAATGCTTTTGTATATTAAAAACATTAATTCTATATTTGCAGTCCGAAAAACAGAAAGAATAACAGAGCTTTGCTCTAACTATAAAATACTTTAATAACAAAAAATGGCAAATCATAAATCTTCATTAAAAAGAATTAGAGCAAACGCAACTAAACGTTTACGTAACAGATATCAGGCAAAAACAACTCGTACGTTTATCAAAAGATTGCGTGGTGCTGAAGATAAAAAAACTGGATTAGAATTACTTCCTAAAGTAATCTCTATGCTAGATCGTTTAGCCAAAAAGAGTGTTATCCACAAAAACAAAGCAGCTAACAACAAATCTAAGCTGACTAAATTTGTTAATGGCTTAAAATAACAATAGCTTTACAATATTATAGACGGGATATGCATTGCATATCCCGTTTTTTTTTGTCCAAAAAAATCGGAACTTGTAAAGATGAATCCATACCAGGAAAAAATAGGGATAAAAATGTGGGCGGAAGCCGATCGGCCTCGCGAAAAGCTATTGTTGAATGGCAGGAGGCATCTTACAGATGCAGAGCTGATCGCTATCTTAATCGGTTCGGGCAATAGGGACGAAAGCGCGGTGGATTTAAGTAAGCGGATTCTTGGGTTTTATAACAATGATCTGGATGCGCTTGGAAAAGTATCTGTGAAAGATCTTTCGAAGTTTAAAGGAATAGGTGAGGCTAAAGCAATCGCTATAGTGGCCGCGTTGGAGCTTGGAAGGAGAAGAAAAGAGGCTACTGGTCGTGATGTGGTGAAGGTGGTTACATCGACGGATGCGTTTGCTGTGCTGCAGCCTGTTTTTGCTGATCTGAACCATGAAGAATTTTGGATCCTGATCTTGAATCAAGCCAATTATTTAATCGGCAAGCAATTGATTAGTAAAGGTGGAATGGCCGGTACCGTGGCTGATCCAAAAATTATTTTTAAAACGGCACTAGAACATAATGCTGCTTATGTAATCCTGGCGCATAATCATCCATCGGGTAGTTTAAGACCGAGTCAGCAAGATATAAATATTACCAAAAAAATGGTTGAGGCAGGAAGGATGCTGGATTTGCATGTACTGGATCACCTGATTGTAACGGATAAATTATTTTATAGTTTTGGTGATGAGGGTTTAATTTAACATTGAAGCTTTAATTTCGCAGTATGAAAACAATGATAAAATTATCTATAGCGATGTTGTTGCTTGCGACAACAGTAGATGCTCAAAGAAAGCCTGCAAACTATATCAATGTAATGAGTTATAACATTCGTTATAACAATACTCAAGATGGAGAGAATGCCTGGCCTAACAGAAAAGATAATGTAAAAGCCCTGATAAAATATCATGATGCTGATATTTTATGTGTGCAGGAGGCGCTCGCTCTACAAGTTGATCAGTTATCTGAAAATACGAATTATGATAGAGTAGGTGTAGGACGTACGGATGGGAAATTGGAAGGTGAGTTCTCTGCGATCTATTTCGATAAAACAAGGTTTACGAAAAAGGATGGCGGTACATTCTGGTTATCTGAAACCCCAGAAAAACCTTCTAAAGGCTGGGATGCTGCTATATTAAGGGTTTGTACCTGGGTAAAGCTGCATGACAAATGGAATAAGAAAGATTTTGTAGTTTTCAATACGCATTATGATCATGTTGGTGTTAAAGCCAGGATTGAGTCGGCTAAGCTGATTAAAAAGCAGATCATGGAAATCGCACCTACTTTGCCAGTTATTTTTACTGGCGATTTAAATGTTACTCCGGAAACGGAAGCAATAGCTACAATAAAAACCTTTTTAACAGATACTAAAGAGGCAACTATTGAACCTGCTTATGGGCCGGAGGGTACTTTTAATGGATTTAAATTTAATGCGCCCTTAAAAGAAAAGATAGATTACATTTTTGTAAATAAAGGTTTTAATGTGCAGAAGTTTGGTGTGCTTAGCGATAGCAAGAATCTGCACTACCCTTCAGATCACCTGCCGATCATGGCGAGATTGTTCTTTTAATAAAGATGTTAAATTAGATTGTGACTTTTCCTATCCAGTTTGAGCTTTTTGGTGAATACTATCACTGGCATTATATTTTTGAAGTTCTGGCTTTTTTTGTTGGGATCAGGCTTTACTACTTTTTAAAGAAAGGTATAAAAGATCCGATCTCTGATGATCATAGGTTGTGGATTATGCTTGGGGCTATGATAGGTGCCTTAATTGGTTCCAGATTGATTGCACTATTGGAAGATCCAGTTCAGCTTGAACACATTACTTTCTCAATTCTTTATCAAAGTAAAACTATTGTTGGCGGGCTACTCGGGGGCTTGTTTGGTGTGGAATTGATAAAAAAAATAATTGGCGTAAAGATAGCCTCTGGGGATATTTATGTCATTCCAATTGTTGTTGCCTTATTTATCGGCAGGATAGGTTGTTTCTCAATGGGTGTTGATGAACCCGTATTTGGGAATGAAACTTCGATTTTTATGGGGATGGATTTGGGTGATGGTTTAAAAAGACATCCTGTTGCGCTTTACGAAATGATGTTCATGGTAATTTTACTGTTCCTATTTATTGGGATCGGAAAAAGAAGCATGCACAATGGTGATCGTTTTAAGCTGTTTATGGTATGCTATTTTTTATACCGCTTTGTTGTAGAATTTATTAAGCCTTACCATCCATTGTTTTTTAATTTAAGTGTCATACATTGGTCGGCAATGTTTATATTTCTGTATTATTATAAATTCATTACCCGGGCAATAAGTAATTATAGACCATGAAAACCAGAGATTATATTTATTACGATTATACAAAAAGTCTATGTCCGGAGTGTTTGCAGCTTTGTGATGCCAAAATTGTTTTCCAGGATGCAAAAGTTTTTATGTTGAAACATTGTAGAACTCATGGAGATAGTAAGGTCATGATTGCTGATGATGTGGAATATTATAAGCAGATCAGGAATTACAATAAGCAATCGGAAATGCCATTGAAGTTTAATACCAAAGTGCATTATGGTTGTCCATATGATTGTGGTTTGTGTACGGATCATGAGCAACATTCATGTTTAACTGTTATAGAGGTAACAGATCGTTGTAATTTAAGCTGTCCAACGTGCTATGCTATGTCGTCACCAAGTTACGGGAGACACCGTACATTAGAAGAGATTAATAAAATGATGGATGTCGTGGTGGCAAATGAGGGAGAGCCTGATGTTGTGCAGTTGTCCGGTGGTGAGCCAACCGTGCATCCTGATTTCTTTAAAATATTGGATCTGGCTAAAACCAAACCTATTAAGCATTTAATGGTAAATACCAACGGCATCCGGATTGCAAAAGATATTGCATTTGTTGAGAAGCTAGCTTCTTATATGCCTGGTTTTGAGATTTATCTTCAGTTTGATAGTTTCAGTGCTGAGGTTTTAGAAAAGTTGCGTGGTGAGGATTTGACTGAAGTTCGGAAGAAAGCTATTGATCATTTGAATCAATTTAATGTTTCGACAACTTTAGTGGTTACCCTTCAAAAAGGAGTGAATGATCATGAGATTGGGGATATACTGGATTATGCTTTAAAGCAAAAGTGTGTGCGGGGAGTAACCTTTCAGCCTACGCAGGTTGCTGGGAGAAATGACAATTACAACGATCAGGTTGGGAGAATTACGTTGACAGAAGTCCGCCGTGAAATTTACGAGCAATATCCAATATTTACCCCTCAGGATTTGATCCCAGTACCTTGTAACCCCGATGTGCTTTGCATGGCCTATGCTTTGAAGTTGGATAATGAGGTCATCCCATTAACCCATTTGATTAACCCGGAAGACCTTTTGAATAATTCCAAAAATACGATCGTTTTTGAACATGATGAGCAGCTAAAGGAACACATGCTGAACTTGTTTAGTACCGGAGTATCTGTAGATTGTGCAGCGGATTCATTTGGTGAATTGATGTGCTGCCTGCCTAGGGTAAAGTCCGATCATTTGAATTATAACAACCTGTTCCGGATCATTATTATGAACTTTATGGATCCGTTGGATTTTGATGTTCGGGCAGTGAAAAAATCCTGTGTACATATTGTGAGCGATAAAATGAAAATCATTCCATTCGAAACTATGAATATTTTTTATCGCGATAATAAAATCGAGGGTATAAGAGAAAAACTAAATCTCAACTAATTATATTTACGGGTATGGAAGGTATAGTAGCACTGTCTTTAATTTATTGGATTGCAGTGGGCATTATTTTTTTAATAGGCATGATTAAAATGATTGGTGCTTTGGCCAGAAATGAACCTGCGAAGCCAGGGTTGAAACTGATTATTGCTGCTGTAATTATGTTGGTGATTGGTGCTGGCGCCTGTGCTGCAATTCTAGGGGGGATAAGTGTCAGATAAGCTTTCTCCTTTCAGCATTAAATAATATCTTTGCGTTTTATAGAATTAAGATGAAGATATCATACAATTGGCTAAAACAGTTCATTCATACAGATAAAACACCACAGGAGCTTTCTTTAATATTAACCAATATAGGTTTAGAGGTAGAGAGCCTGGAGACAGTACAGCCTGTTGTAGGTGGCTTGGAAGGACTAGTAATAGGTCATGTATTGAGTTGTGTGCAGCATCCTAATGCTGATCGTTTGCGCGTTACAACCGTTGATGTTGGTGCCGCAGAGCCTATACAGGTTGTTTGTGGAGCACCTAATGTGGCCCAGGGACAAAAAGTTGTGGTTGCAACTGTGGGTACCACGGTTTATCCGAACGAAGGCGAGCCTTTTAAAATCAATAAATCAAAAATAAGAGGAGAAGCATCTGAAGGGATGATTTGTGCTGAAGATGAGATTGGCTTAGGTGTGTCTCACGATGGAATCATGGTACTCCCTGAAGATACTATAGTTGGAACAACTGCAAAAGCTTACTTCAACCTGGAAGATGATTATCTTTTTGAAATTGGCCTTACGCCAAACAGAGCTGATGCTGCATCGCACTTAGGTGTGGCAAGGGATTTAGCGGGTTATTTCCGTACCAATATTCAGATGCCTGATATTTCGGGTTTTAAAACTGATAACGAAAGTCTGCAGATTGATGTGAAGGTTGAAGATGGAGTTGCTTGCCCAAGATACAGTAGTGTTACCATTAGTGGTGTTACAGTTAAGGCTTCACCAGATTGGTTGCAAGATAAATTGAAAGTGATTGGCATCAGGCCGATTAACAATATCGTAGACATTACCAATTATGTATTGCATGATCTTGGTGTTCCTCTTCATGCTTTCGACGCAGATCAGATTAAAGGTGGGCAAGTCCGCGTTAAGAAATGTGCAGAAGGAACTCCTTTTATAACACTTGATGGTGTAGAGCGTAAGCTTTCGTCAGAAGACTTGATGATCTGCAATGCAGAAGAACCGATGTGTATTGCCGGTGTATTTGGCGGTAAAAACTCAGGTGTAAGTGAGACGACAACTAATATATTTTTAGAGAGTGCTTACTTTAATGCCGTATCGGTTCGTAAAACTTCGAAAAGACATGGATTGAAGACTGATGCTTCATTCAGATTTGAGCGTGGTACTGATCCTGATATGACTGTTACTGCGTTAAAGCGTGCAGCCTTATTGATTGCAGAGCTTGGTGCTGGAAAGATCGCTTCACAAGTGTCTGATATTTATCCAAATCCAGTACAACCTTTTGATGTTGAAGTAAACTATCAAAATATCAACAGGTTAATTGGGACTGAAATCGCCGCTGAGGAGATTAAAGCCATCATTGTAGCCTTAGGCATTGCTGTTACTGCAGAAACTGCTGAGGGGTTAAGCTTAAAGGTGCCAGCGTTTAAAGTAGATGTAACACGTGAGTGCGACATTACGGAAGAAGTGCTGCGGATTTATGGTTATAACAATATCGAAATTCCGAATAAAATTAATGCTTCTTTATCTTATAGTTCGAAACCTGATAAAGAACAAACACAGCATGTGATTGCTGATATGCTTACAGCTAATGGTTATTTAGAGATCTGGTGCAATTCGTTAACGAAAGGTGCTTATTCGAAAATACCTGAAGAAGCAGTTCAGATTTTAAACCCATTAAGTTCTGACTTGAATGTAATGCGTCAGGAGCTATTGATGCCGGCTTTAGAGAGTGTTGCTTATAACCAAAACAGAAAGACTCCTGATATTAAGTTTTATGAGTTTGGTAAGACTTATCACCTGATCAACGAAAAGTACGTAGAGCGTCCGCGCTTATTGGTTATGCTTTCGGGAAGTAACCAGTCGGAGCAATGGAATCAAAAACAAGTGCCGGTTAGTTTTTATCATTTAAAGGCGGTAGTTGATGCAATTGTAGGTAGATTGGGGATTACCAGCTATCAATCTGATGAGTTGAAAGATGAAAGTTTTGCTTTCGGATTGAAATACTTTAGAGGCGATAAGGTAATCGTAAGCTTTGGCGCTGCAACTGCGGCTGATAAAAAGAAAACTGATGTGGATAAAGATGTTTATTATGCTGACTTTGATTGGGCTTTGTTGCTTGATATGGTGAGAAAGAACAAAATTATCAATAAGGAAGTTCCTAAATATCCTGCTGTAAGAAGAGATTTGTCTATGTTGGTTGATACCAATGTAACTTTTGAGGAATTGAAAACTGTTGCTTTTAAAGCAGAGAAGAAACTGATTAAAAATATACAGGTATTTGATGTGTATGTAGGTGATAAATTACCTGAGGGTAAAAAATCGTACGCACTGAACTTTACCATACAGGATGAGGAGCAAACCTTAACCGATAAGCAAATTGATGCCGTTATGCAAAAGATTATTCATAACTTAGCACAAACAGTAAAAGCAGAAATTAGAAAATAAGAAATAAAAAATACTATTCATGTCATCAGTCGCAGATCAATTAACCTCCGTATTGCAGAAAACAGCTCGTTTAATAGAGCTTTGTGGTGCATTACAAGAAGAAAATGAGCTGCTAAAGCTGGAAAACGAATCGGTAAAAGTTGCGTTTGATGCGTCAAAAACCAAGAATGCAGACCTGGAAGAAAAGTTAAGGGTTTTGAAATTGGCGAAAAGTATTGAAGGTACAAGTGAAAAGACACTTGATATAAAGCAAAAAATTAACGATTTTGTGCGTGAAATAGATAAGTGTGTTGTATTGCTTAAAAAATAAGGAATACCTGAAAGTGAAACAAAGCTAAGAAATGGGAGAAATCTCGATAAAAATAACTATTTCCGACCGTATCTACCCCTTAAAGGTAAGTACTGAAGAGGAAGAAATTGTAAGGCGAGCAGCCAAGATTATTAATGAGCGCATAAAGGACTATCAAGAAAATTATGCGGTTAGGGATAAGCAGGATTTGCTTTCTATGGCAGTATTGCATTATGCAACGGCAGTATTGCGTGTAGAAAACAAGGTCCAGAATCAGGACACTGCAGTTGCCGAGAAGGTGGAGGAATTGGATAGTTTATTAAACGGATTTTTTTCAAAATAAGTACGTTCTTTGCATAAGTTAAGATTAGCACGAAGATATAGCCGCAGCTACGTTTTTGAGTTTCACTATTTTTAAAACTTAACACTTCAATATTTATAGGATTAAGAGGGTGTATTTCATCTACATTTATGTACCTGAAAATGACTTAAATCCTAATTATAATTCGTTGAGGTTTTTAAAATTTGGGGCTTATTAAATTTAGTTGCGGTTTTTTTTTGAAACAAACATGGGTAAGTTAAACATGACGGATAGCTGCTCATTAATAAAATATAAGTAATCAGATAGGATTTATATCCCGGAGGGGTTGAAAGCGATCAAAAGGATTGTATCTGATTAAACAATAAATACAAATAGAGAATGGAAATATTAGGAATAATAGGATATGTACTGGCCGGCCTCGTAATCGGCGTTCTGGTAGGGCGTTTCCTACTAAGAAGCCTGCTGAAAACGCAGGAGATTGCGGCCCAGACCAAAGTAAAAAAGATGCTTAAGGATGCGGAGAGTAAAGCCGAAATCTTGAAGAAAGACAGATTATTAGAAGCAAAAGAAAAGTTTTTGCAATTGAAATCTGAACACGAGCAGGAAGTAAATAGTAAAAACAACCAAATCAACCAGCGTGAAAACGCAATTAAACAAAAAGAGCAAAGCATCAATCAGCGTTTAGAAAATTTCAACCGTAAGGAGCAAGAAATTGATAACCATAAGAAGAATCTGGAAAAACAAACTGATCTTGCGATAAAGAAACAAGAAGAGGTAGATGTTTTAAAGAATCAACATGTTAAACAATTGGAAACTATTGCTGGCCTAAGTGCTGATGAAGCAAAAAACCAATTGGTAGAAAGCATGAAACAGGAAGCTCGTACTCAAGCGATGATCCAGGTAAAGGATATCGTGGATGAAGCTAAGCTTACTGCAACTAAAGAGGCTAAAAAGGTGGTAATTCAGACTATACAGCGTACTGCTGTTGAAGCTGCCATTGAAAATACAGTTTCTATCTTCCATATTGAAAGTGATGAAATAAAAGGCCGTGTTATTGGTCGTGAGGGACGTAATATCCGTGCGCTGGAAGCAGCGACTGGTATTGAGATCATTGTTGATGACACCCCTGAAGCTATTATTTTATCGGGTTTTGACCCGGTAAGAAGAGAAATTGCGCGTTTGGCTTTACACCGTTTGGTAACAGATGGAAGGATTCACCCTGCACGTATTGAAGAGGTTGTTGCTAAAACCAAGAAACAGATCGAAGATGAGATTGTAGAGATTGGTGAGCGTACCGTAATAGATCTTGGTATTCACGGTCTACACCCAGAGTTAATCAGAATGGTTGGACGTATGCGTTACCGTTCGTCTTATGGTCAGAACTTATTACATCACTCACGTGAGGTAGCTAATTTCTGTGCTACAATGGCTGCAGAACTAGGTTTGAATGCTAAAATGGCTAAACGTGCCGGATTGTTACATGATATTGGTAAAGTGCCTGATGATAATCCTGAATTGCCTCACGCAATTTTAGGTATGCAACTGGCTGAAAAATATAAAGAGCATCCAGAAATTTGCAATGCCATTGGAGCGCACCATGATGAGATAGAAATGACTTCGATGATCTCGCCAATTGTACAGGCTTGTGATGCGATATCAGGTGCACGTCCGGGAGCCCGTCGTGAGGTTGTCGAAAGCTATATCAAACGTTTAAAAGAATTAGAAGAGCTTGCGCTTTCTTATCCTGGAGTAGAGAAGACCTTTGCGATCCAGGCAGGTAGAGAGTTACGCGTAGTTGTAGAGAGTGAAAGAGTAACGGATCAGCAAGCTGAATTGTTAGCTGCAGACATCTCTAACCGCATACAAACTGAAATGACTTATCCGGGACAGATTAAAGTTACTGTGATCAGAGAAACCAGATCAGTTTCATTTGCGAAATAAAGAGCAACAACGTTGTTATATTTGAGAAAAGCGATAGATTATTCTATCGCTTTTTTTATTTTTACCTGGTAATTAAACATAGACATGAAGAAGGAGCAAAGTAAAGTGATTAAGGCAGAACCTAAGAAAGCAGTAGACGTGCTTTTTGATAAATATGCAGAGAGTCACCAAAATCACACTAATAAACTTATTCACTGGATTTGTGTTCCTTTAATTGTGTTTAGTTTACTTGGCCTGGTATGGGCCATTCCATTTCCTCATCTTGAGTTTTTAGGGAAGTATAATGGCTTTCTAAACTGGGCATCTTTTCTGATTGCCCTTTCTTTATACTATTACTTTACCTTATCGCCTGTATTGTCATTTCTGATGCTATGGGTAGTTAGTCTGATGAGTTACCTTATCGTCCAGTTGGAGTATTGGCAAGCATCTGGTGGACCTGCATTCTGGTTGGTCTGCGTAGTGATTTTTGTGCTGGCCTGGATAGGGCAATTTGTAGGTCATAAAATCGAAGGAAAGAAGCCTTCATTTTTAGAAGATGTTAAGTTCTTGTTAATCGGCCCAATTTGGTTATTACACTTTATTTGTAAAAAAGTTGGGCTAAGATATTGATCCTAATGGCACTTAACATAGAATTAACACGTTGGTAAACGAATGGTAATTTAGTGCTAACATAGGGCTAACATTGTGGTAATAGCTTTGCTGGAAATTAATATACGGCAAAATTGAAATCACAACTAAACCTTAAGAAAGCTATAATTACTGTATTATTCGTAATTATCAGCGCGGCAGTATTTGCACAAACGGGAAAAATTTCAGGTAAAGTATCTGATAAAAAGACCGGAGAAACACTGATTGGTGTAACGGTAAAAATTAAAGGTACTACAAAAGGCTCATCTACTGATGTTGAAGGACGTTATGTTATCGGGGCGTTAGCTGCTGGTAAGTATACTATTGAAGCTTCTTACGTAGGCTATACAACGAAAAACATTACGGATGTAGAAGTTAAAGGGGGGGCTTCAACAATAGTTGATCTTGTAATGGACGATTCCAATGATCAGAAGTTGAATGAGGTAGTTATTACTGCAAGCGTAAAAAAGGAGTCTATCAATACTTTATATGCGAATCAAAAATCAAGTATTAGTATCTCTAGTGGTATTTCTGCAGAATTGATCAGAAAAAGCCCAGACCGTAATACATCTGATGTATTGAAGCGTGTAAGTGGTGCAAGTATTCAAGATAACAAGTTCATCATTGTGCGCGGGTTGTCTGACAGATATAACTCTGCAATGTTGAATAATGCTGTATTACCGAATACTGAGGTAGATAAGAAAGCATTTTCATTCGATATTTTGCCATCCAACCTGATTGATGCTATTGTTGTTAATAAAACAGCTTCAGCGGATATGCCTGGTGATTTTTCTGGTGGTGTTGTGCAGGTGACCACGAAAGACTTTCCTGATAATCCATTTTTAAATTTCTCGTTAGGGACTTCTTATAACACGCAATCTGCATTCAAAGATTTTCAGAAAGCTTCAGGAAGTAAAAATGGTGCTTTTGGATCCTACAACAAAGACAGAAATATTCCAGCTTCTTTTCCATCAAGAGCAGAATATCTTGCACTACCAATAGAAGGACGTGTTGCTTTGTCAAAGCAATTTGCTAACAATTGGGGATATGAAAATGTGAAATCCATTTTAGGTCCTGCATTTCAAGCAAATTATGGTACAACAAAAGTATTTAAAGATGATAGCCGCTTCGGTACAGTTTTATCTCTTTCGTACAGATATGATGAAAGGTTAAAGAAAAGCGATCAAAAAGCTTATACTGGTGAAGCTTTGGGTGACCAGTTTAGCGATAATATTTATAACTACAATACCAATATTGGTGCCTTGGCTAATTTTGCTTATTCATGGGGTAGCAATAAAATAGCGCTGAAAAACATATACAATAGGGTATTAGAGAACCAGTTCATTTCGCGTGAAGGTATCGATGATTCGCAATCTAAGTTTTTAAAAACAGCGGATTACATCCTGCAAAGATCTTTAATTTCGAATCAGTTGAGTGGTAATCATGTTTTATCAGCAGAAAGCAAGATCAAATTAGATTGGAATCTGAATTTCGCTAATACAGATAGAAAAGAGCCTGGCTTCAAAAGAATGGAATACGAACAGAATGGGAGCAATGGTGGTTATACAATTGCAAGTATACCTTCATCAGGACAAGCTGATCCTAATCTAGGTGGTAATTTCAATTCGAAGTTAAACGAGAATTTATATGGGGGATCATTTGATATTACTGTACCGGTAAAATGGTTCCATGACAATAATAAAATCAAATTCGGTTATTTTGGTCAATATAGAAAACGCGATTTTGCTGCAAGGGTAATCGGATTTGTAAGAAATGGTACATTTGATAATTCATTGCTTAACTTACCTCAAGATCAAATCTTTGCTCCGGCAAATATCAGAGAGAATGGATTTGTGTTGGGTGATATCACCAACGGTACCGATGCTTATGATGCTAATTCATTTTTGAATGCTGGTTACGCTATGTTTGATGGATACCTTACCGAAAAGTTACGACTTGGTATTGGAGCAAGATTAGAATCTTATAATCAGAAATTAAACAGTATTGATAACTCATCTAATCCTTTAAGAGTCGATACAACTTATGTAAATGTGTTGCCATCTGCTAACTTAATCTACAATTTAACGGAAAAGGCAAATCTCCGTTTGTCTGCATCGCAAACTGTAGGTAGACCTGAATTCAGAGAAATAGCACCTTTTAGTTTCTATGATTTTAATAAGAATGCTAATGTTATTGGGAACCCAAAGCTGAAACAATCAAAAACTACAAATTTTGATTTAGGGTATGCTGTTTACCCGTCTTCAGGACAGGTATTCTCGATTTCTACTTTCTATAAAGAATTTGAGATGCCAATTGAACAAGCTTTACAGATTGGTCCATCGGGTAGAACGTTCGGATATACCAATTCAAAATCTGCAACCTTGTATGGTGTAGAAATGGAATTCAGAAGATCTCTTGACTTTGTTGGAGAGAAATGGACGAATTTTACATTCAGTACTAACGCATCTTATATGAAATCTGAAGTGAAGGTAGCAAAAACAGTTAATAAAACAGGAAAACGTCCTTTGCAAGGTCAGTCGCCTTATTTGATCAATGCGGGTTTGATGTACAATTCAAAAAAGGAAAATTCAACAGGCGTAAGCTTACTGTATAATAGAATCGGAAAACGCATCTGGGCTGTTGGAAATGTTACGGATCCGGACATCTATGAGAATCCAAGAAATGTTCTTGATTTACAATTGTCTCAAAAATTCGCAAAATCGAGAGCAGAGGTAAAATTGAACTATAGTGATATCTTAAATAATAAAGCTATCTATTATCAGAAAGTAAAAGGTTCAGATCCTAATGCTGCATTTGATCCAAAAAAGGATAATATCAATATTTCAGATCGTTTTGGTTCTACTTTCAGCTTAACCTTCTCTTACAAAATCAAATAGAGTTCACGCTAAATTAACTTAACTATTACGGTTTGTTAATTGGTTTTTAACACTGTAATAATATCACAAGAATATTTTTGTATAAATAAATTATGAAGATGAAAAACAAATTAAACCTAAGTCTTATAGCTGTATTAATGGCAGGTACCTCAGTGCTTACCAGTTGCTCGAAAAATGACGATGTTGTTGAAGAGCCAACAGCTCCTGTTGAATCTAATGAAGTTTTGGCAGAATCATTCTTTGATAAAGTAGCATATAGAGGTGCTATGGGTACTTCTGACTGGACCGCAAATTGGACAAACTTTAGTCCGAAAACTACAGTTTATGGTGCAACTACAGCAACTTTAAAAGGTACAATTTCTACCAACACAACTTTAGATGCTACTAAAGTATATTTATTAGATGGATTCGTTTATGTAGCGAGTGGTGTTACTTTAACTATTCCTGCAGGTACTGTAATCAGAGGTGATCAGACTTCAAAAGGTTCCCTTATAGTAGTGCGTGGTGCTAAATTAGTTGCTGAAGGTACGGCGAATAATCCAATTGTATTTACTTCAAACAAAGCCGTAGGTGATAGAAATCCTGGTGACTGGGGTGGTATCATCTTGTTGGGTAAATCATTAAATAATAACCCAGGTGGTACGGGGATCATTGAAGGTGGTATAGACATCGATCAGGCAGTTCACGGTGGTACAGATGCTGCTGATAACTCTGGTATTTTAAAATATGTACGTGTTGAATTCCCAGGTATTGCTTTTGTGAAAGATAATGAGATCAATGGTATTACTTTCGGATCAGTAGGTAGTGGTACTACAGTTGATTATGTTCAGGTATCTTACAGCGGTGATGATTCATTTGAATGGTTTGGTGGTACAGTAAATGCTAAACACCTTGTATCTATTGCGAACGTTGATGATATTTTTGACTTTGATAATGGTTTCTCCGGAAAATTACAGTTCTTAATTGGTCAACGTGATCCTGCTTTATCAGATGCTGCTGGTCAATCAAACGGTATTGAATCTGATAACTCTGCTGCTCAGTTCTCTTCAACTCCAAGAACACGCCCGGCAATTTCTAACATGACCATCATTGGTCCTGGAACAACAGCTGATCTTAAACATGAATATGCAAACCTTTGGAGAAGAGGCTCGAAAATGATCTTGGCTAACTCAATCTTTATTAATGCAAGATATGGTATTGATATTCGTGATAAGGAAACTGGTGATGCATTGATCGATGGTTCTTCGTTAATTAAAAATAACATTTATCAATCTTTAACACTTGATAAGGAGGTTGTGGCTGACGGAGCTACGCCGTCGTTCGCAAGTGCGGCATTACTTAGAACTTATCTTACTTCTAAAGGAAATACGTTTATTGATGCAACAGCCGGTGCGGCTTTATTAAACTCTCCTTTCACGCTTACTGCAACTCCTAACTTTACTTTAAAAGCTGGATCAGTTGCTGCAACTGGAGCGACATTCTAGTCCTTATGATTTAATAATATATTTTATAGAACCCCTTTAGGTGTAAAGCTTAAAGGGGTTTTTTGTTTACTTATGGACTGGTTCATAAGCATAAACTATTTTATAGGGTACGTTTT
Source organism: Pedobacter sp. ok626 (assembly GCF_900100435.1). Taxonomy (GTDB): domain Bacteria; phylum Bacteroidota; class Bacteroidia; order Sphingobacteriales; family Sphingobacteriaceae; genus Pedobacter. The sequence goes on from NZ_FNEX01000016.1 coordinate 140,713, forward strand.
TGAGGTCAGCAGAAACTTGTCCAATGCTTAAATTCTCCTTTTGAGGTGTAGGCTCACAGAAAGAATAGGTTTTCCCTTTGTATTGGATAGGCTGCCCTATTGGCTTATCAAATTGTACTGCCATAGTGATATGGGTAGGGTAGAGTAAAGCAATCATAGGTAAATTGTATATCTCTTTTACGAGGAAAAAAAACAATGCTGCCCTGTCATCACAATCACTATACTTAGAAAACAAAGTTTCTTCAGGGGAGAGTCGTTTTTCTTTGCCAAAGTTTTTGTCATCATCTTCATATAAAAATGCGTATCGGGTAAAACGCATCAGATAATCTATACCCCTCTTCTGATTCATTCCGTTTAAGTTCTTTTTTAATATGGGTATTAGGGATCCATAAGTTTCTTTGCTCAATGGGATGTTAAAATAGGATTCAAAATCAACCAACGGATAATTGGCAAAGATCGCTTCGACGTCTGAATTGAGTTTGATGTTGAAGTGGTAGGTTTTATGTTTATAGTTGAACTGCACTTGTTTCTCGTAATAGTCTTCGGGTTTAAAATCGGGCATCCGGGTTACTTTATAAGAAAAGGCTCCTTTTGCTTCAGGGATGCTTATCATCTCCTGTGCCGGAACTTTGTTTAAATCGGCATAAGCATAATCATGACGGTTTAAACACATGTATTTTTTATGCTGATAGTTGACAAACGGTATATCAGAGATATCCTCATCATTGTTTACATAAAATATCATTCTGTTATCTGCCAGCGTTAATCGCGCATCGTATCCCGATTTGCCTAGGAAGAACCATTTGTAAAAAGTATAGCGCTCGTAGTTTTCTTTTTTCGGGCTAATTGCCTGCGCTGTTTTTCTGATCAATTGGTAATAGAGCCAGTCGTTTAATTCATGTGCTTTTTTATAGGCTAATAGTTTATCCAGAATAGTGTTGTATTTGCCTTGGCTCACTTTATCGTAGTAGGCTATAATCGCTAGTTTGGACAATGTGGTGTCATTACCAACAATGATAGATGAATCTATATTGAGATTGAAGGTGTCATTATAAAACTCAAAGCTAATGTTGTATCCTTTTTGTTGACCATAAGATTGTTCTATGGTCAATAGGAGTAGGAGTGTACCGAATATTTTGAGCAAACGGTTCATAGCTATTTAATATTATATTCATATTAAATGTACATATAATTAATATAAGATGTGTATTAAGCTTTCAGCCTTATTTGTTTATGGAAAGATTTGTGTTTAACAATTGCTTAACAGCATGTTTCGTTGCTTGGATATAAGCTGTGTATAAATTTCTTTAAGTGTGTATTGTATGGCTGCGTTTTTATGCGTTTTTGTTTAGGTTGGTTTGCAGGTATTTGCGATTGTTAACAATATAAATTACATTTAGTTATTATGATGTTTGTCTGAATTTCAACAAAATGATAATTATGTTAAAAAAGCGCTACTTTCTCTTCCTTTTATTTATATTCTTTTCTAGTAAAATGCAGGCTTATGCGGCTTTGGATACTGTATTGGTTAAGAAAATTAAAGCTATTGCTGAAAGTGTAGCAAAAATTGAAGTCCCTGATCAGAGGACGGACATATTTAATTTTGAAATTACTGGAGATGATATTCCCCTTTTGGAATTGGAGACTACGTTGCCCAAAGGTGAGGAAGCTTTGAAAGTAGCTTTGAAAACAGCGGGTTTAAAGGTTTCTATAATTACTCGCTTGCTACCAGGTGCAGATTTGCAAGGCCAGACCTATGGTGTTGTGTGTTTGTCTGTAGCAAATAACAGAAAAAATCCTGCACACCCCGCAGAAATGGTTACGCAAATGATTCTGGGTACTCCTGTTCAAATTTTGAAAAAACAAAGAGGATATTCCTTGGTCAGGTCGCCAGACAGATATATTTCTTGGGTAGAGACGGATGCGCTGGCTCTGATGGATGTAAATGGCTTCGAACAGTGGCACCAGGCGGAAAAACTGGTTTATACAGATGATTATGGCTCTGCTTATAGTAAACCGGATCTGAAATCACAACGGGTATCTGATCTGGTAAAAGGAAACCTGTTGAAGCTGGTAGGCAAAGAAAAGAGATTTTATAAAATCGCTTATCCTGATGGACGAACAGCCTATATCCCTGTAAAATCGGCTCAAAATTATAGGCAATGGCTTTCAAGGCCTAACCCTGATGCAGCACAGATCCTGGCCACTGCCAAAATGTTGATCGGTACGCCTTACCTCTGGGGGGGCACATCCATGAAAGGTGTAGACTGCAGCGGTTTTACCAAAACCTGTTTTTTTCTGAATGGGATTATTTTGCCCCGGGATGCTTCGCAACAAGCCTTGATTGGTGAGCCTGTGGATATTTATGAAGGAGATTCAGTTAGTTTGACCAAATGCCTTAAGAACTTGAAGGCAGGAGATTTGCTATTTTTTGCAGCTGCAAAGGGCAAGTCTGCCAATCCAAGGGTTACACATACAGCAATTTATATGGAAGATGGGCAATTTATTCAATCTGCCGGTATGGTCCGAATCAATAGCTTAGTACCTTCTGCTCCAGATTATTCATTTGGTCAGTCGCCCACACTAGTGGGGGCAAGGCGTATACTGAATGGTATAGGAACAACCCAAATTACGCGTATCGATCAACACGAATTATATACAATCACTAAAAATGAACAATAGAAGAGACTTTTTGAAATCGACCACTTTGTTGGCTGGGACCACCTTTGTTTTAGGAACTTCTCCATTGCTTGTTGGTGCAAGTGAACAGTTTGGAGGGCGGGGGAAACTAAAGCTTCGTTTTAAGCCATACACGCTAAATCTAAACCATGTATTTACCTTGGCTACCAGTTCAAGGTCAACCACTCCGGTTGTGCTTACGGAAATTGAGTATGACGGGATTATCGGTTATGGGGAAGCTTCGATGCCTCCTTATCTGGGCGAGTCTCATGAGACTGTTATGAAGTTTTTGTCGAAAGTGAACTTGTCTACTTTTGATGATCCCTTTGAAATGGAGAATATCCTCGATTATGTAGATCATCTCGAAATTGGTAATAAAGCGGCTAAGGCATCTGTGGATATCGCCCTGCATGATCTGGTAGGAAAGATTATGAAGCAACCCTGGTATAAGATCTGGGGTTATGATCCTTCCAAAACCCCAAATACGTCTTATACTATTGGCATAGATACACCAGAAATGGTACGTAAAAAGGTGAAAGAAGCAGCTCCTTATAAGATACTAAAGGTGAAGCTTGGGCGGGATACAGATAAAATGATGATTGAAACCATCCGGGAAGTTACGGATAAACCTTTATGTGTAGATATCAATCAGGGTTGGAAAGACAGGGCTTTTGCGTTAGAAATGGCGAATTGGCTGCATGAAAAGGGAGTGGTATTTATAGAGCAGGCTATGCCAAAGGAGCAGATAGACGATAATGCCTGGTTAACAGAACACAGTCCAATCCCCACTATTGGTGATGAGTCCGTACAGCGGCTTGGGGATGTAGTTAGGGCTCATAAAGTATACAATGGGATCAATATTAAGCTGATGAAATGTACCGGGATGCGGGAAGCACATAAAATGCTGGAACTTGGCCGTGCGCTCGACATGAAGATCATGATTGGCTGTATGACAGAAACATCCTGTGCTATTTCAGCAGCTTCGCAGCTGGCACCTATGGTAGATTGGGCGGACCTCGACGGGGCATTGCTGATTGGCAATGATGTGTATAAGGGGATGGAAGTGATCAATGGAAAAGTAACGTTGAATGATCAGCCGGGGCTGGGACTCAAGAAAATAAAATCTTACTAATACTCAATGTAAAACTAAAACCAAACATTATGAACAAAACCATTACTTTACTCATTTTACTGCTTGCTTTTTCTGTTGCTGTATGGGCGCAGGAAAGGGATTTTAGCGGTAAAGTTACCACTTCTGATGATGGCCAGGCTATTCCAGGAGTAAGTGTAACCGTTAAAGGAACCAGCAGAGGGACATCTACAACTGTAAATGGAACTTATGTGATCAAGGCATCAACAGGTTCCGTATTGTTGTTTCGTTCCATCGGCTACTTGCCAAAAGAGGTTGTTGTAGGTACACAATCCTTAATCAGTGTTTCTTTAAGCCAGGATGATCAGAATTTAACAGAAGTGGTCGTTACCGCATTGGGCATTAAGCGTAGTGAGAAATCGCTGGGTTATGCTACCCAGGCTTTAAAAGGAAGTGACCTTACCCTAACCAAAGAACAAAATGTAATTGGATCATTGGCCGGCAAAATTGCAGGTGTACAGGTTACTGGTTCGTCTGGTGCCAGCATGGGCGGAACACAGAAGATCAAGATCAGAAGTGTAAATTCTGTAACCGGCAGCGGGCAACCTTTAATGGTGGTGGATGGAACTCCAATTTCTCAAACTAACTTTAGTGGTGACGCTAACGGCGTGGATTATGGGAATACTTCTCAGGATATTAATCCGGAAGACATAGAGAGTGTTAATGTTTTAAAAGGGCCAGCAGCATCAGCGCTGTACGGGCTTAGAGGTCAGTATGGTGTGATCATGATCACCACTAAAAAAGGTGCTAAAGGACCTAAAAAAGTAGAGGTTAGTGTAAATTCAGCTTTTACCATCGACAAAGCGGGCAACTTCATGCCTTTACAGAATATCTATGGAGTGGGTAACAACCAAACTTTTCTGACTTTGGCGAATGGACAGAAGTATGTAAACGGAAATGACGAGAGCTGGGGGCCAATGATGGATGGAACTCCTGTTCGGATGTTTTATAGTTTTTATCCTCTGGACCCTGATTTTGGTAAGTTAACGCCATTTGTACCTCAGCCAGACAATATTAAAGATTTTTTTGAAACTGGATATAACCTTAACAATGGGATTTCGATAACTGGAGGTGGAGAAAATTCTAATTTCCGAATGAGTTACAACAATGCCTACATCAATGGTATTATTCCAAATACCTGGTTGAAAAGGAATAACCTGAGTTTAAGTTCTTCGCTTGATCTCACTCCAAAACTGACTGTTGGTGCCAATGTTAATTATGCCAATAATTCAGGACAACGTCCAACTCAAGGTTATCAGGGGTCATATACAGGTGCAAATCAATGGTTTCAGCGAAATATAGATATTAACAGATTGAGGAATTATCGGTATTCAGATGGAACAATCCTGAATTGGAATGTAAACCCGAATACAACTACAGGCCTCATCACTAACAACAGACCCAGCGATTGGAATAATCCATTCTTTGATGCTTATGAAGTGTTAAACAATGACAATCGCAACCGTTTGTTTGGTGATGTCAATGTGAGTTATCAGTTGTTACCTGAATTAAAATTAAGTGGTTTTCTTCGTTCAGATATGTATACCCAAAATATAACGCATAAAGAGGCCGAGGGAGGAAGAAATTTAAGTGGGTATAAAATAGCTAACTACCAGGGGACAGATAACAATTACGAATTACTTGCACAGTATGCTAAAAAGTGGAATGATTTGTCTTTTAACTTGAATGTGGGTGGGAATATTTATAATTCGAAGTACACCAAGACCGAAGATGCAACCGTAGGAGGGCTTTCTGCTCCTGATGCCTATACGATGGCAGCTTCAGTAGACCGTCCAAGTAGTATTTCTTACTTGAGCCGGAAAAGTACTAGAAGTGCCTATGCAATGGCTTCTGTTGGTTACAAGGATACTTATTTTTTGGATGCTTCTTTACGGAACGATAATTCCTCGGCTTTACCCAAAAATAATAATTCTTATTGGTACTCTTCAGTTTCTGGAAGCTTTATTTTCAGCCAGCTAATGCCTTCAGATATCTTGTCTTATGGTAAATTCAGGGCAAGTTATGCTGTTGCCGGAGCCGATCTGGACCCTTATCAGATTTTACCGGTTTATGGTTTTGGCGGGGTGTATGCACCACAAACGGGTTCTATAAATACCCTTTATGTGCCTGATAAACTATTAAACCCTGATCTGAAACCTTCTTTTGGGCGTTCTGTTGAGGTTGGTGCAGATCTAAAGTTCTTCAAGAACCGCATAGGCTTAGACCTGACCTGGTACCAGCAACGGAATGAGAATCAGGTGATCAATCTTGCCGTTTCAGGGGCGAGTGGCTCTGAGAAAATGGTTGTCAATGCTGGATTGATTCAAAATCGTGGGATAGAGCTTAGTTTAACAGCGAGGACCGTTCAATCGAAATTTTTTAACTGGGATATGGCTTTTAACTTTGCCAAAAACAAGAACCAGATCAAGGAGATATACGGTGCTATAGAAGTTTACCAGTTGGACGTTAATACCTATTCAAGCCAGAGTATTTATTTGAATTCTAGTCTGGGAGAGACTTTTGGAAACCTGGTTGGTCCGGGTTATATAAAAGATCCTGCAACAGGGAAGGTTTTTTTGGGAGCTGATAATATGCCTCTTTTCACTGTTGCAAAGGATTTTGGAAGTGTACTACCACAATATACTGGCGGGTTCAGGAATACCTTCAAGATCTGGAAATTTGATCTTGCTGCAATGATTGACTTTCAAAAAGGAGGTCAGTTCTTTAGCTGGAGTAAAATGCTCTCTGCAAAATCTGGTCAGGCAGAAGAAACTGCTCTGTTCAATGATAAGGGATTCAATGTTCGTGATGCTGTAGCAAATGGTGGTGGTGTTAAGGTTAATGGAATCTCCTCTATTACAGGCCAAGAGGTTACAGCTTATGTAGATGCAAGAACTTATTACAGAACCAATCTGGGCACCCGGATCTATGACGAATGGATATATGATGCCTCTTATATAAAAATGAGGGAAATCAGTCTGGGCTATAATTTTGATGAGCAATTTTTGAAAAAAACGCCAATTAAATCTTTAAAAGTTGCGTTGATCGCACGTAATCCTTTTATGATCTGGCAAAAAGCACCAAAAGGAGTCGATCCTTCAGAACTTTCTTCAGGGAGCGCTTCTATTAGTTGGATAGAAAAAGGTGAATTACAGACGGTGCGTTCTTATGGTGTGAACCTGAATTTAACATTTTAAAATTTACGACATGAAACATATATATAAAGTTGTATGCATCTCTTTATTTGGTGCTGCCTTGATGAGCAGCTGTAATAAATTTGATGACTCGATCAATATAGATCCAAATAGTCCAACTAAAGCCGGGACACAACTGATTGGTAATGCGGAGCTATTTCTGGCCAACATGAGCTCATCACCCTATGGTGTGCATTATCCTCAGTATCTTTCTAATACTTCTTTTACGGATAACACTCGATATGTAACCACCAATTTCAATTTCTATAGCTTGTATTATGAGCCTTTACAGAATTTGCAGGATTTGATTAATAATCCACAACTGAACGCGAATGAAGGCCCGATAGTTAATCAGATTGCTGTGGCCAAAATACTAAAAGCCTATTTTTTCTGGCATATTACAGACAGATGGGGCGATGTGCCTTTCACTCAGGCTTTGATGGGGAGAGCTAATTTAACACCGGCGTATGATAAACAATCGATAATTTACGATGGGATGTTTAAATTACTGGATGAAGCCAACGCCGCTTTTGTGCCTGGAAATATCAAAAATGATATTGTTTATGGTGGTGATGTAACGAGATGGAAGAAATTAGGGAATACCATCCATTTGTTAATGGCCTTAAGGTTATCGAAGGTAGATGCAGCTAAAGGTAAAGCAGAATTTCTAAAAGCTCAAGCCAACGGAATCATGACCGCTAATACAGATAATTTGGCTTATCCTCACCTTGCAAATAAGGATAATGAGAATTACTGGTATAACTCTTTCACCCAGCTAGGCCGAAATTGGTTTGCTGTGAGTAAGCCGATTGTAGATTATATGAAACCGCTTGATGACCCAAGATTGCCGGTTTATGCAAATAAAAATGGCGCAGGGAATTATGTTGGTTTGGATTATGGTCTTCCAGGTTCAGTAACCGTTGTAATTAACAACTTTTCACTTCTTGGTGATGCGATACGTCAACAAAATTCGCCCGTATACTTGGTTACTTACGCTCAGGCGTTATTTGCGCTGGCAGAAGCAGCCAAAATTACCTGGATTGCGGGAGGAGATGCTGTTGCTAAAACTAATTATGATCGGGCTATTGAATATTCTATTCGTCAGTGGAATAAAGATGATATTTCTGGTTTACCATTGCTGATGTCGCATCCTGAGGTTCAGTATGATCCTGTCGATGCTTTGAAGAAAATTGGTTATCAGCGTTGGGTTCACCTGTTTATGCATGGTTATGAGGGTTGGGCAGAGTGGAGAAGAACTGGATTTCCTTTATTGAGTCCTGCGCCTAACAATAATAATACCCCTATTCCAAGGAGAGAAGGGTATCCAACACAGGAACGTGCAAATAATACAGTTAATTATAACGCTGCAGTTGCCGCTTTGCCATATGGGGGAGCGGACGACCTGAATGCACGGGTATGGTGGGATAAGCCTTAACTGCAAGATTCTGCCAGCCAAAATAGGATTTTAATGCCGATTGCACATTCTCCAAATCTCAGCACTAACAATTATGGTGAAGGGGTTTGGAGAATATTTTTGTTGTGTTACATTTGCTTTTTAATTGTCGTTTTGAGGATAAAGGCATCAGACAAGAGCATAACCGAATGAGAGACTTAAATTATAAAGGAATTGTACTATTGCTGCTCTTTGTGTATTTCTTTATACTTATGCTGCAAATCACTTTGAAGTATATTCCTTTAAGTAGCGACGTTGCGTTTCTCCAGATTAAGCAAACAGAAGTTGGCAACCTAAAATCTTATCTACCGATATTCTATGTACACGTGTATAGTGCAATCTTTGTACTTCTTGCAGGTATTACTCAGTTTAATTCAAAAATACAGATCAGGTATAAAAAAGTTCATAAAGTTTCTGGCTATTTTTATGCTGGAGTGGTACTTTTATTTGCTGCCCCCTCGGGGATATTTATCGGATGTTTTGCCAATGGGGGAGTGATCGCTAAAGTGTCCTTTGTTTTACTGGGGGTATTATGGTTTTATTTTACTTTAAAAGCGATCATTCTAGTTCTGAAAGCTGATGTCATTAATCATAAAAAGTATATGTGGCGCAGTTTTGCTCTGGCTTGTTCTGCAATTACTTTAAGACTTTGGAAAGTGGTTCTAGTATATTTATTCCATCCGGCACCTATGGATGTATATCAAATTATTGCCTGGTTGGGTTGGATTCCTAACTTATTGATTGCCGAATGGCTTATTAAAAGAAAGATATGGAAAAAGTAATAATGTTAAGTTGCGTAGTTCTCTTTTTGTTTTCTTGCAAGAATACAAAGAAGTCGGGAACTGAAGATGCCCAAAAGGCACAACAAGAGATTCATAAAGATCTGTATGGATCCTGGGTTGGTGATTTTATTGTCGCCGGTAGTGATGAGTATGAAGGGGACATGAGTTCTGCCAATGATAAAATAAATATTATTATTAAAAGCATAACAAAAGATGAAGTGATTGGCCAAAGTATTCTCTCTGGAAATGTTAGACCCTTATCGGGGAAGATTTCTGCAAATGGGGATGAAATAAGTTTTGTTCTGGATGAACCGGGAACTGATAAATACGATGGGCGATTTGAATTTAAACTTAAAGGCGATACCTTAATAGGCGTTTGGAATGCATATAAAACGGAACTGAAATGGCCCGAAAAATCATATAAATTATTAAGAAAAGCCTTTGTTTATAATCCAAACCTAATGCTGTCGGCAGATTATGGGTACGTAGACTGGTCTTCAGAAAAAGTTAAATCCCAACTTGATACATTAGAAGACGGTACTGTAGACACCACTTCAGTTAATTCGTTTTATAGAAGTGCCTCTGATAAGATCTTTAAAATAAATGCATCAAATACTGTACTTAAGGAAAATGACTTGAAGAATTTAAGAAAACTTGACCTCCAGATTTTAAGAAATACAATTTTTGCCCGTCACGGTTTTACATTTAAAAAGCAAACTTATAAGGACTTTTTTAATCCGATAGACTGGTATGTGCCAATTTCGAGCAATGTTGATAAGGAATTAACGAATTTGGAAAGGCAAAACATAAAGCTTTTACTCCGTTTTGAAAAGTATGCTGAAGATAATTATGATACTTTCGGACGTTAATGAAGCATTGAAAAAATTATTTATCATAATTGATAATTAACAACCTCTTAACATCATGACCTTACTTTTGTGACATAAATATTTGGTTAGTATTTATAAAGTTTAGGTTTAGTTGATAACAAAAAGCCACGATGGATGTCGTGGCTTTTTGGTTTAAAAATTCTTTCCAACTTTCTCTAGCATTTCCGGTGGGATATTCTGCATATCAACCACTAAAAAGCCATCCAGACAATCAGAAAACTTAGGATCTATATTGAAGCAAATGATTTTTGCATTCAGGTTCATATATTGTCTAAGTAGCACAGGAATCTTGATGTGTGAATTTTCAATGTCAGAAATCAAACTATCCAGATCTTTTAGGGATTCACTACTTTCTATAAGCAGATCTTTATCAATGGCGGATAGATCCGCTTTAAACTTGTTTTTCGGCTTTACATAATGTGCCAATTCGTAATCGAAATGGTTTTTGGTGATGTAATCGACAATCAGCGATTTAGAGAACTTAGAAAAGTTATTGCTGATGCTTACCGGTCCAAACATATATCTGTACTGCGGATTATCTAATAAGTATTTTAAAATACCTTTCCATAATAAGAATAGGGGTAATGGTTTTTGCTGATACTCTTTTCTAATCCATGAGCGACCGAGCTCTATACCTTTTCTTAGCAAAGGATAAAATGGCTCTTTAATTTTAAACAACTCCGAAAGGTAAAAACCTCTACGGCCCATGGTGTTTAATATCTCATCCCCTTTGCCAATACGGTAGGCGCCTACAATATTTTGTAGTTCCTTATCCCATATAAATAAGTGACTATAATAAATGTCGTAATTATCGAGGTCTATCTTTTTGTTTGTTCCTTCACCAACCTCTCTAAAAGTAATTTCCCTTAGGCGGCCTATTTCTCTTAAAACATTTGGAATAGCTACTGTAGGAGCGATGTACACTTCATAGTTTTTTTCCTGCCATACCCTAAAGCCTTCCAGTTCCTCAATCTCCTGAACAATTAAGTTGCGGTCTGTTTCTTCGATAACAGGCTCCGGTTTTTTCTTAATCTTGAAAAGGTTAATTGGATTGAACATTTTTTTCTCTTCTTCCAATCCTGTACCTAATGCATAAGTGCGGGCGCGTAAAAAGTCGAGTAGTTTGTTGGTGTTGTTCCGGTAAGAGATGTCTTGGATGTTAATTGGTTTGCCTATCCTAACCTTTATTTTAAGTCCTTGTTTGTTTAAAAACTCGGATGGCAATTTAGCCGTTCTCAGCGTAGGATGGATAAAACTCAGGATGTTAAACAATACGCCATTGTTGCCATGGAAGTAAATAGGAACAACAGGTACTTTTGCCCTGGCGATTAATTTACCCACAACAGGGTGCCATATACGGTCGGTAATTTCCTGTTTATCTAAGCTAAAGGTAGAAACCTCGCCAGCAGGGAAGATTCCAATAGGGGTTCCACTTTGCAATAAGTCGAACGTTGCTTTTAATCCGCTTATGCTGGAGGTGTGCTGAACGTTTTCGAAAGGGTTTACTGCGACAAAGAATTCACTAAGGTTCGGGATTTTTTTAAGGATAAAATTAACCATCACCTTGGCCTCAGGCCTTACGGTACATAATAATTTAACGAGGGCCAGTCCTTCAATACCGCCGTAAGGATGATTGGCTATGGCAATAAAACCGCCTGTTTTAGGTATGCTTTTAAGGTCATCTTCATCAAAATCGATGCTTACACCTATTGTTTCTAATATTTTGTCAACAAACTCGAGGCCGTTAAAGTGTTCATTTTGAGAAAAAACTTTGTTGATGTCATTTAGTTTCATCATCTCCATGAGTAAAGCTGCTAAACCCGGTACACCTAACTTATCTATCTTAGTGGCCTTTGCAAACTCTTTAGTAGTTATAATCTTCATTTAATTTGGATTAATGAATTGTAAAGCAAGTTCAAAAATAAGATTTATATTTTTAAAGCGCGTTACGAGCTAGAAATATAAGCAATTTACTATTGGTATAATCGTGTTTAAAATGGTGTGTTATACACACGTTTGAGGGGGTGTGAACTTATTCCAGTATGCAAATTCATAAAAAGATAACAATTTAATAAATGTGATTGACTATGGACTGTGGTTAGTATTGACGAACTTGATTAAATTAGCTGATGAAGAAATGGTTAGCGGTTTATTTTGGATTTACCAGGCGGGAATTTAATGGAGTAATGGCACTTATAGTCTTGATGGTGCTAATCATGAGCTTTCCTTATCTATACGGTTTAATAAAAGAGGAGGAGCATGTAACAGAGGCCGAGCTGCAAGCCGTTTTAGCATTGGCCTTGTTAGAAAAGCAAAGCCTGAGCCATACAAAGGAGTATCGTTTTGAACGGCCTACAGTTAAAAGGAAAGTCAGCTTATTTCCTTTTGATCCAAATACTATCGGGGTAGAGGAATGGAAAAAACTAGGGCTATCAGAAAAACAAGCGGGGGCCATTTTAAAGTACAAGGCAAAAGGTGGTCAATTTAGAAAGAAGGAAGACTTGCGCAAAATGTACACGATAAGCGAACAAATGTATCAACGGTTGGAGCCTTATATCAGGATTGTGGATGATTTGGAAAGCAATCTAGCACTTAAGACGAAGACCTATACTAAGGAAGTATATAAAAAGGCTTTGCCAGTTTTAATTGAAGTTAATGGCGCTGATACAATAGCACTTGATCAAATAAAGGGAATTGGGATGACTTTTGCCAACCGCATCGTTAAATATAGAGAGCGTTTAGGGGGCTTTTATAAGAAGGAGCAATTGAGGGAAGTATTTGGCCTGGATTCGGTAAAGTACGAGGAGATTAAAGATCAGGTTATTGTGGATGTGACTAAACTAAAAAGGATAAATGTGAATACTGCAGAATTAGCCGATTTTAAAAATCACCCTTATATTAGGTACAAGCAGGTAAATGCACTGATACAATATAGAAAACAGCATGGAAATTATAGTAATATTGCAGACTTAAATAAAGTAGCTATTTTAAATCAGGAAACAATTAACCGTTTGGCTGCTTATCTTGAATTTTAATCATGATTGAATCAAAAATAAAATCAACTGTACGTGATGTAAATGATTTTCCTAAGGCTGGAATTGTTTTTAAAGACATCACTCCCATATTAAAAGATCCTCAACTGTGTATGGAGATTACCAAAGCATTGGCCGAACAGCTTAAAGATCTTGGAATAGATGTAGTAGCCGGTATTGAAAGTAGAGGTTTTCTATTTGGACCAGTGTTGGCACAGCTTTTAAATGTTCCTTTTGTGCCGATCAGGAAAGCTGGCAAGCTACCTTATAAAACAGTGCAGCAGTCGTACGAATTGGAATACGGAACGGCAACGATAGAGCTGCATGAAGATGCATTGGTTACCGGGCAAAAAGTATTGATACATGATGATTTGTTAGCCACCGGGGGGACGGTTGTTGCAGCATCTAAATTGGTTATGCAATTGGGGGCTGAGGTTGCAGGTTATTCTTTCATTATCGCCCTGGATTTCTTAAACGGAAGAGTCAGACTAGCGCCTTATAGCAAGGAGATTTTCTCGCTTGCATCCTATTAAAATATTGCTGATTTATTGTTTTTTGTAGCTTCTTGTTCCGGAATGCAAGATTTTTGAAAAAAAAATATAATAAAACTTTTGTCCTTATTTATTTGTCTAAAATGATAGGGTAAGGTTAATGAACTAAATACCATTTCGTTCTATCTTTAGGCGAATTTTTAACTGGTGATGCTGTTGTTTTATTTGTTTATCATTGCTCAAATTCAAACAATAAAATATGTTAGAAACGATGGATAATTCTGTGGGATACAACTTTAGTATCTCAGAAAATCAGGAGATGATCAGGAGCATGGTAAAAGATTTTGCCGAGAAGAATATCAGACCAAAATTAATGGAATGGGACGAGGCACAACATTTCCCTGTCGAAGTTTTTAAGCAATTGGGCGAACTGGGCTTGATGGGCGTATTGGTTCCTGAAACTTATGGTGGATCAGGTTTTGGCTATCAGGAATATGTAGATGTAATTGTAGAAGTTGCAAAAGTTTGTGGTTCTATTGGTTTATCGGTTGCAGCACATAATTCTTTATGTACCGGACATATTCTGGCCTTCGGAAATGAGGAGCAAAAACAGAAATGGTTACCTAAGCTAGCCAGTGCCGAATGGATCGGTGCATGGGGTTTAACTGAAGCCAATACTGGATCGGATGCTTTGCGGATGATGACGACAGCGACATTGGATGGTGATGAGTATGTTATCAACGGAGCAAAAAACTGGATTACACACGGTAAAAGTGGTGATGTTGCGGTAGTGATGGTACGTACTGGTGAAAAAGGAGAAGCCAAAGGTATTTCTGCGATCGTAGTTGAACGTGGTACGCCAGGTTTTTCGGCCGGTAAAAAAGAAAATAAACTAGGCATGAGAGCCTCGGAAACGACAGAGATGATTTTTGACAATTGCCGTGTTCCTAAAGAAAATCTTTTAGGAAATGTGGGAGAAGGATTTAAACAGGCCATGAAGGTATTGGACGGTGGAAGGATCTCTATTGCAGCCTTGGCTCTTGGTATCGCTAAGGGTGCTTATGAGGCAGCTGTTGCTTATTCTAAAGAACGTCATCAGTTTGGCCAGCCAATCGCTAGTTTTCAGGGGATAAGTTTTAAACTTGCGGATATGGCTACGGAGATTGAGGCTGCCGATTTGTTGATCAGACAGGCTGCTGATTTAAAAAATCGCGGTTTACCTATGACCAAGGAGTCGGCTATGGCCAAATACTTTGCATCAGAAGTTTGTGTAAGATGCGCTACTGAGGCGGTACAGATTTTTGGAGGCTATGGCTACACCAAAGATTTTCCGGTTGAGAAGTTCTATCGCGACAGCAAATTGTGTACAATAGGAGAGGGGACCTCCGAAATTCAAAAAATAGTTATCGCACGTGAAGTGTTGAAGGACTAATGATCTCCATTTAAAAGACTATTCTAACCAAATATAAAACTGGTAAATCCGGCCCATCGAAAGATAGCCGGATTTATTTATTTTATGGAGATGATTTTATCCACTACAAATGGGCTATAGCCTCTCCATGGTAAACGATTTACATATTCCTTATAGTGCAGTTCGAAGGTTTTTCCGCTATTTAGCATCATTTTCTCTGCAATAGCATTGTCTGTTACCGAAAACTCAAACTCATTCGATTGTATAGCTCCAGGCTGTCCAGTGCGGAACCCTGTTTGGATGAGTTTGCCCTCGTATGTTTTAAAGATGTATCCTTTTTTCACTACATAATTAAGTTGTCCGGCTTTAACACCTTCTCCAAATACAAAATAGTAGCTGTAGTAAAAGAAGCCACCAAGGCCAATGATTACGACAGCAAGGATAATGTAGATTGTTTTTTTAGATTTCATAGATATGATTATTGGTGATTAAAGGTAATTAAATAACAGGTTAGGTTTGAGTACTGATTTATTAATAATTAAATATAATATATTGTTTTGATTATCAAATGAAAGCTCTATCTTTGCAGTCCTAAAAACAACGAGAGGAGGTATTTTACGTTATGATCATTATTAATATTAAAGACGGCGAATCATTAGATAAGGCGTTAAAACGTTTCAAAAAGAAGTTTGAAAAAACTGGCGTTTTGAGAGAATTGCGTAGCCGCCAAGCTTATGAGAAAAAATCTGTAGCTCGTCGTACACTAGTGAAACACGCTATTTACAAGCAAAATATGCAACTTGAAGGAACAATCTAGTTCTATAGAGTTTAATATGATATTAAAGCGCCATCGATTACTCGGTGGCGCTTTTTTATATTTCAATACGGGTTGAATGCCATTTTTGTAGTCTACTCATCAATTCTTCCAGTTTAAAGGGTTTACGGATATAGTCGTTCATCCCTGCATTTATACAGGTTTCTTCGTCGTCAGTCATTACATTAGCCGTTAGCGCAATAATGATAGGTTGCTTTTTAAGTGTTTTGCGAATGATCTGGGTGGCTTCCAGTCCATCCATGACCGGCATCTGTATGTCCATTAAAATAATCTCATACTCTTTTTGCTTAACAGCTTCAAGCGCCTCGTGTCCATTTTTAACCAAATCCGGTTCGTAGCCCATTTTATGCAGAATATTAAGAATCACATGTTGGTTCATTTGATTGTCCTCTGCTATGAGTATGGCGAATGGGAACTTCTTGCTAAAGTTTGTTGTCAATTTATTCGGAATCAGTTTTTCATCCTGAAAGCGCATCTGTCTGTTGAGGTTTCCTATATAAGCGGTTATGGTAAACGAAAATGTAGAACCAAGATCAGGCTTGCTTTTTACCCAGATCTGTCCCCCCATTAGGGCGACTAGTTTTTCCGAGATGGCGAGGCCTAGTCCGGTACCCCCATATTTTCGTGTGGTAGAAGAATCTATCTGGGAGAATGCTTTGAATAATCGATTTAATTTGTCTTCTGGTATACCAATCCCGGTATCCCTTATATCAAATCTTAATGTGATTTGTTCATTTGGTCCGGTATTTTCTAAGTGAACGACTACGCAAACTTCCCCTTGCTCTGTAAATTTCATTGCGTTACCTACCAGATTGGTTAAAATCTGTTTCAGCCTTAAATGATCTCCAACAATCTGTAGGGGCACATTTTCCTGGATGTCATAAATAAGAACTAAATGGGTTTGTGTTGCTTTACTGGTGAAAATATAAAGGACATCCTCAATTAAACGACGTAAATCAAATTCCTCACTTTCGAGTTCGAGATTTCCTGATTCGATTTTTGAAAAATCCAGAATATCGTTGATCACATTGATCAGCGTTTCTCCACAGATGTTGATTGTTTCGTTGAACATTCGCTGCTCTTCTGTTAAAGTCGTTTCACCTAATAGGGCAGACATCCCAATTACCCCATTCATTGGTGTGCGAATTTCATGGCTCATTGTGGCTAGAAATATGCTCTTTGCCTGGCTAGCCTGATCGGCATCCTGGCGGGCTCTTTCCAATTCCAGATTAAATTTTCTTAATTGCTGATTTGATTTATCGAGGGCTTCTTCATTTTGCTTGCGTATTGTGCTATATTTTTCCAGCTGATAAGCCCATAATCCACAGATAAAGAATATTACCGAGGAGAGGAGGAGGTGGCTGAGGAGAGTTTGGAGATCAATGTAGTTCTGATTGCTGAAATAAATTTCAGTGAAGCCGATGTTCTGAAGGTGGCTGAAGATGGTATGGTGAAGCACCACAATAATTAATAGAGGGATCTGCAATTTCCATTTCTGATAGGTTATGAGCAAGGCACTACCAATAAAAGCAAAAAAGTGCATCTCAAACATTCCATGCATCTGGTAGATAAACTGGGCCATAAAAATGCCTAATATGATGCTTAAAACATATTGATATATGGTTGAGTTAGGTAAGGCTATTTTTGCCGAATAGTAGGCGAGTAAGGAAGTCCCACCAACTCCAAATGCAATTAACCAGGTGTCATAGTATGAGGCGACTAAAAGTCCTACTAAAAAGAAACAAATCAGAAAGTAATTCATTAACCGATCTGATCTTTCTTTAACTTCAGAAAAGAAAGCCTGGTTATTGGAGGCATTAATGTCTTTGTTCATATTTGATTTGTATTATTTTTTGCAATTCGGAAATTGGTAACCGTAAGCTTGCAGTGTAATCCATTTCTTCATTTAGTTTTGTCGTTATATGCTTTAAATGCAACGATGAATGCTTAGTTTAAAATCTCTTAAATAAGATTCTAAATGTGAAATTAAATTAGGTAATATTTTATCAAAAAGTGTAAGAATTAATTGTATTGATTTGTAGTATTCTTTTTAATTATAGCTAAGACTGGGGAATGATTTGAAAATTAATAGGTTAACTTGTGCTACCGCCTTTTTTTGTTGATTAGTTTAAAGTTTATGTTAAAATAAACACAAAAAGTTGAACTATGTTTTGTAACTTGACTTAACGAGCATGTAAAAATTTTCTATGACTGTTGAGCAATTTTTAACCTATCTGCAGCACGAGAAGAGATATTCTTCACATACCATCCTGTCTTACCAAACAGATTTGATTCAGTTTGAAGATTTTATAGGAAAAACATTCGACTTACCTTTAGTTGAGGTTAAGCACGTGCATGTAAGAGATTTTATGGTTTTCTTGATGGACAATAACGTTGGGGAAAACTCTGTCGGTAGAAAATTATCTACACTACGCAGTTTTTATAAGTTTTTGTTGCGCCAGAATTTCATATCGGCCAGTCCAATGACACTGGTTAAGGCGCCTAAAGTGCCTAAAAAACTACCCGTATTTATAGATGATGCAAAATTAGATTTGTTGCTGGACTCTGATGAGTTTTTTGACGATAGTTTCTCTTCAGTAAGGGATAGGTTGATCATTGAAACATTTTTTGGCACAGGGATGCGTTTGGCTGAGTTGCTATCGCTGAAAGAAGAAGATATCAATTTTTATGATTCAACGATCCGGGTAATGGGGAAAAGGAGTAAGGAGCGCATTATTCCAATTAGTAAAATATTGGTGGAACAATTGAAAGAATATGTCGCGCTTAAAACATTACAAAATTTTGATAACAAAATGGGAGGCTTAATCGTTACTAATAAAGGAAATGAAGCTTACCCTGAGTTTATCAGGAGGATTGTTCAGCGTTATTTGACTTATATATCCACTCAAGATAAAAAAAGCCCGCACGTATTGCGTCACTCCTATGCTACGAGTCTGCTAAATAGGGGCGCTGATTTAAATGCAATAAAAGAGTTATTAGGACATGCCAGTTTAGCTGCTACGCAGGTTTACACGCATAATTCAGTAGAGAGATTAAAAACAATATATAAACAGGCCCATCCAAAGGCGTAAAAAAGGAGGAAAATATGAAAATTACAGTTCAATCGATCCATTTCAATGCAGACCAGAAGTTGTTAGATTTTATCCAGAAAAAAGTCGATAAGCTAGATCAATTTTTTGATCAAATCATTAGCGGGGAAGTTTATTTAAAATTAGAGAATGTAGATGATGAGGCCAATAAGATAAGTGAGGTTAAACTTATCGTACCAGGGGGTACTATGTTTGCAAAAGAGCAATGTAAATCCTTTGAAGAGGCGACAGATTTGGCTATTGAATCATTAAGAAAGCAAATTACTAAACATAAAGATAAGACGAGAATTAAGTTGAGTGAACACAAGGTTCTCTTGAATGCGAATGAAGTATCTGATTATTAGGTATATATTTTTCAGGTTTTTGATATGAAATTGGCAGATTTACTTCTGCCAATTTTTTTTTGAAAATAATTTTGCATCGTATTAAAATTCTTGTAGATTTGCATTCCCATTCAGAGAGGGCGTAGGCCCAACAAGAAAGAGGGATGTTCTGTGAAAGATTAATATTGTAGAAAGCATTGCTTGATTTGTAAGTAATGTAATATATAAGCCTCCTTAGCTCAGCTGGTAGAGCAACTGACTTGTAATCAGTAGGTCATTGGTTCGATTCCGATAGGAGGCTCTTTTAAGATTTATGTAGTGATATGTAAAGATTAGAAGCGGGGGGATACCAGAGTGGCCAAATGGGACAGACTGTAACTCTGTTGTCGCAAGACTTCGAAGGTTCGAATCCTTCTCCCCCCACCATGATTTAAGGTCGAAAGATCGAAAGTCTAAAAGCGAAAGTAGCTCAGTTGGTAGAGCGATAGCCTTCCAAGCTATAGGTCGCGAGTTCGAACCTCGTCTTTCGCTCAAAAATGGGAAAAGCTGGGCATCTGCAATCCCTTGAATTTAACCTTTGTTTCGGTTAGATGGAATGCAGACAAGATTTAAAAGCCGAAGTAGCTCAGCGGTAGAGCACTTCCTTGGTAAGGAAGAGGTCGTGGGTTCAAGTCCCATCTTTGGCTCAAAAAAAGAGATGCTTTGTGAAACTGTTGTAAAGCAGCTGAACAAGGTTTTTCGTGTTGAAATAGTATCAAAACAAATAATAAATAAAAAGTTAACCTACTAATAAGTATAAAAACATGGCAAAAGAAAAGTTTGACCGCAGCAAGCCGCACTTAAACATCGGCACAATCGGTCACGTTGACCACGGTAAAACAACCTTAACAGCAGCTATCACTAAAGTGTTATCTGATGCTGGTTTATCTGAGGCGCGTTCATTTGATTCTATTGACTCTGCTCCAGAGGAAAAAGAAAGAGGTATCACTATTAATACAGCACACGTTGAATATTCAACAGCTAACCGTCACTATGCTCACGTTGACTGTCCAGGTCACGCGGATTATGTGAAAAACATGGTTACTGGTGCTGCACAAATGGATGGAGCTATCATTGTTGTAGCTGCAACAGATGGTCCGATGCCACAAACTCGTGAGCACATTCTATTGGCTCGTCAGGTAGGTGTACCTTCATTGGTTGTATTCATGAATAAAGTGGATATGGTTGATGATCCTGAGTTATTAGAATTAGTAGAGATGGAAATTCGTGAATTGTTATCATTCTATGAATTCCCTGGTGATGATATCCCTGTAATTCAAGGTTCAGCTCTTGGTGGTTTGAACGGAGATCCGAAATGGGTAGCTAAAATCATGGAATTAATGGATGCTGTTGATAGCTACATTCCAATTCCTCCACGTTTAACTGAGCTTCCATTCTTAATGCCTGTTGAAGATGTATTCTCGATCACTGGTCGTGGTACTGTTGCAACTGGTCGTATTGAGCGTGGTGTAATCAACTCTGGTGATCCAGTTGAGATCTTGGGTATGGGTGCAGAAAATCTTAAATCAACTGTAACAGGTGTTGAGATGTTCCGTAAGATCCTTGATTATGGTGAAGCTGGTGATAACGTAGGTTTATTGTTACGTGGTATTGAGAAAACTGATATCCGTCGTGGTATGGTTATCTGTAAACCAGGTTCGGTAAATCCTCACACTGATTTCAAAGCTGAGATCTATGTATTGTCAAAAGCAGAAGGTGGACGTCACACTCCATTCTTTAACAAATACCGTCCACAATTCTATTTCCGTACCACAGACGTAACTGGTGAGATCTCACTAGCTGAAGGAACTGAAATGGTTATGCCAGGTGATAACGTTACAATTACAGTTAAATTGATCAACGCAATCGCAATGGAAAAAGGTCTACGTTTCGCAATCCGTGAGGGTGGTAGAACAGTAGGTGCTGGTCAGGTAACTGAAATTTTAAAATAATCAATACCTCCTTCGGGAAGTAGCGAACACTAAAGCAAAGTACTTAGGCTTTATCACCTAAGTACTTTGTTCTAAAAAATGCCAATTCTTAGATAAGAATTAAAAAATACACGGGAATAGTTCAACGGTAGAATAGAGGTCTCCAAAACCTTTGATCAGGGTTCGAATCCTTGTTCCCGTGCAAAAAGATAATTATGGCTAAAGTAGTTCAATTTATAAAAGAATCATACGAGGAAATGACCCATAAGGTTACCTGGCCTACATGGGGTGAATTGCAAAATTCGGCAGTATTGGTTTTAGTAGCTTCATTAATCATTGCATGTGTAGTATTTGCAATGGATAAGGGATCTACTTTTGTTTTAGATACTTTTTATAAATCACTTTCTAATTAAAATATAGCTCAATGGAAGATCAGTTGAAATGGTATGTGGTTAGAGCTGTTAGCGGTAAAGAAAAAAAAGTAAAACAGTATATCGATTCAGAAATTAGTCGTTTAGGATTTTCACATTTGGTACCTCAGGTATTGATACCAATGGAGAAATACTATCAGATGAAGGATGGTAAAAAGATTGCAAAAGAACGCAATTATTATCCAGGCTACGTTTTGATCGAAGCTACTTTAGATGGAGAATTAGAACACATTATTAAGAATATTAATAGTGTGATTGGTTTTTTAGGGGATAAGGGTGGAAATCCAGTTCCTATGCGTCAAGCAGAAGTTAACCGTATTTTAGGTAAAGTTGATGAGATGAGCCAACAAGGCGAAACCATGAACGTAGCTTATTATGTAGGCGAGAACGTTAAAGTTATGGATGGACCGTTTAATGGTTTCACCGGCGTTATTGAAGAGGTTAACGAAGAGAAGAAAAAATTGAAAGTTATGGTTAAGATTTTCGGAAGAAAGACTCCATTGGAGCTTAACTATATGCAAGTAGAAAAAGAATAGTTTTAAGTTTTTAAAACAATATAAGATCTTAAATGTTACATGCTTCCAACATAATAACATTGAGTATTACAAATTAACAAAACAGAAAATGGCAAAAGAAGTCAGTGCGCTTGTTAAGTTACAAATCAAGGGTGGAGCCGCAAATCCATCACCACCAGTAGGACCTGCATTGGGTGCTAAGGGGGTGAACATTATGGAATTTTGCAAGCAATTCAATGCTCGTACCCAAGATAAGCCCGGTAAAGTATTACCAGTCGTAATTACTGTTTATGCTGACAAGTCTTTCGAATTTATCATCAAAACCCCTCCTGTTGCTATCCAGTTAAAGGATGCTACTAAATTAACGAGTGGTTCTGCTGAGCCCAACCGTAAGAAAGTTGGTTCGGTGACTTGGGATCAGGTTAAGTCAATTGCTGAAGATAAAATGACTGATTTAAATGCATTTACTATCGAATCGGCAATGAGTATGGTTGCCGGTACAGCACGCAGTATGGGAATCACCGTTAGTGGTGATGCACCTTGGACAAATTAATTAACAAAAAACAGTTTACAACAGTGGCTAAATTAACAAAAAATCAAAAAAAGGCACATGCTAAACTAGAATCTGGTAAAACGTATTCTTTAAAGGATGCGGCTGCTTTGGTAAAAGAGATTACTACAACTAAATTTGATGCATCGGTTGATATCGACGTATCTTTAGGCGTAGATCCACGTAAAGCCAATCAAATGGTACGTGGTATTGCTACTTTACCACACGGTACAGGTAAAACTGTACGTGTATTAGTTCTTTGTACTCCTGATAAGGAAGAAGAGGCTAAAGCGGCAGGTGCAGATTTTGTAGGTTTAGACGAATATGTAGCCAAGATTGAAGGTGGATGGACTGATGTTGACATTATTATCACTACTCCTGCTTGTATGGCAAAAGTAGGTAAACTGGGCCGCGTTTTAGGTCCACGTAACCTTATGCCAAACCCTAAGTCAGGTACTGTAACTAACGAAGTTGGTAAAGCAGTAACTGATGTAAAAGGCGGTAAGATTGATTTTAAAGTTGACAAAAGTGGTATTATACACGCTTCAATAGGAAAAGTATCATTCCCAGCAGATAAAATATATGAAAATGCTTTAGAAGTTCTACAAGTAATTTCTAAATTAAAACCATCTGCTGCAAAAGGAACTTATTTTAAGAGCATTCATGTTTCTTCAACTATGAGTCCTGGAATCGCAATCGAAGCTAAATCAGTAACGGGGATTTAATTATGAACAGAGAAGAAAAACACGAAGTCGTTTCGGCTCTTCAAGTGAAGATGCAGGAATACGGTAATTTTTACATTGCCGATACATCAAGCTTATCTGTTGAGAAAATAAACGGTATCCGTCGTAAATGTTTCGAAAGCGGGATTGAAATGCAAGTTGCTAAAAATACTTTAATCAGAAAAGCGATTGAAGGATTAGATGGCGATGCATCAGAAATCTTTGTTGCACTTAAAGGTCAATCAGCATTATTATTCTCAACGGTAGGTAACGGTCCAGCTAAGCTGATCAAAGCCTTGAGAAAAGGATCTGATAAACCTCAGCTTAAAGCTGCATATATCGATTCAACAGTATTTGTTGGTGATAACCAATTAGATACTTTAGTAAGCTTGAAATCAAGAGAAGAGCTTATTGGAGACATCATTGGATTATTACAATCACCAGCTAAAAACGTTATCTCGGCATTACAGTCAGGCGGTAACAAAATTGCAGGAATTGTTAAAACTCTTCAAGAAAGAGAAGGTTAAGGACACCTTAAAAGTTCATATTAAACAAATTATTTTTACGTAAATTTTTAAAATCTATAAAAATGGCAGATTTAAAATCGTTTGCTGAGCAATTGGTAAACTTAACAGTTAAAGAAGTTAACGAATTAGCTCAAATCTTAAAAGACGAGTATGGTATCGAACCAGCTGCTGCTGCAGTTGCAATTGCAGGTCCTGCTGGTGATGCTGCTCCTGCGGCTGAAGAAAAATCAACTTTTGATGTAATCTTAAAAGAAGCTGGTGGTTCTAAATTAGCAGTAGTTAAATTGGTAAAAGACTTAACTGGTTTAGGTTTGAAAGAAGCTAAAGACTTAGTTGATGGCGCACCAAAAGAATTAAAAGCTGGTGTTTCTAAAGACGAAGCTAACGCTTTGAAAACTCAATTAGAAGAAGCTGGAGCTGTAGTTGAAATTAAGTAATCACTTAATTTTAATATAAATTAAACGTAGACTCCGACTGTATAGTCGGAGTCTATACCTGTTTATAAACATTTCATTTAGTTTGGTTGATGAAATTGTTTAGCGGCAAACCAAACAAATAGTTTATTCTTAAACTAAATTAACTTTAGTCCATTGGCAAATAAAGTCGACCAAAGAGTAAATTTTGCACGTAGTAAGCATATCATAGATTACCCAGATTTTCTTGATGTGCAGTTGCAATCATTCAGAGAATTTTTTCAGATCGAAACTACTTCAGATAACCGTCATACAGAAGGTTTATTTAAGGTGTTCGCTGAAAATTTCCCAATCACAGATTCAAGAAACATTTTTGTTTTAGAATTCCTTGATTATTTTATTGACCCACCACGTTATGATATACCTGAGTGTATTGACCGTGGGTTAACTTATAGTGTTCCATTGAAAGCTAAATTAAAGCTTTCGTGTAATGATGCAGAACACGAAGATTTTGAAACCATCATTCAAGATGTATACTTAGGAACCATACCTTATATGACTCCTAAAGGTACGTTTGTGATTAATGGTGCAGAACGTGTAATTGTTTCACAACTACACAGGTCTCCTGGGGTGTTCTTCGGCCAAAGCCGTCACACTAACGGAACTAAATTATACTCTGCCCGTGTAATCCCTTTCAAAGGTTCTTGGATTGAATTCGCTACTGACGTGAATAACGTGATGTATGCTTATATCGATCGTAAGAAAAAATTCCCTGTTACCACGTTATTGCGTGCTATCGGTTATGATTCTGATAAAGACATTCTTGAATTGTTTGATCTTGCTGATGAGGTTAAGGTTAGCAAATCAGGCTTGAAGAAATATATCGGACGTAAGCTTGCTGCAAGAGTATTGAGGAAATGGGTTGAGGATTTTGTAGATGAGGATACTGGTGAGGTAGTTTCTATTGATCGTAATGAAGTTATCTTAGACAGGGATACTGTTTTAGAAGACGACCATATTGATATGATCATTGATGCTGGCGTTAAAACGATCATCTTGTCTAAAGATGATGGTGCAAGTCAGGCTGATTATACCATTATATATAATACTTTACAAAAGGATACTTCGAACTCAGAAAAAGAGGCTGTTGAAAACATCTATCGTGCTTTGCGTAACGCAGAACCACCTGATGAGGAAACTGCAAGAGGTATTATCGAGCGTTTGTTCTTCTCGGATAAACGTTATGACTTAGGTGATGTGGGTAGATACCGTATCAACCGTAAGTTGAAGATGGATACTCCTGACCATGTAAAGGTTTTAACAAAAGCTGATATTATTGCGATTGTTAAATATTTGATTAAACTAATCAACTCTAAAGAAGAGGTGGATGATATTGATCACTTGTCGAATCGTCGTGTTCGTACAGTAGGTGAGCAATTATACGCTCAATTTGGTGTTGGTTTAGCACGTATGGCTCGTACCATTCGTGAGCGTATGAACATTCGTGACAACGAGGTTTTCACGCCAACTGATTTGATTAATGCACGTACTTTATCGTCGGTTATTAATTCATTCTTTGGAACAAACCAGTTATCACAGTTCATGGACCAGACGAATCCTTTGGCAGAGATTACGCACAAGCGTCGTTTGTCAGCCTTAGGCCCAGGTGGTCTGTCGCGTGAGCGTGCAGGTTTCGAGGTTCGTGACGTTCACTATACGCACTATGGTCGTTTGTGTACTATTGAAACTCCAGAGGGACCAAACATTGGTTTGATTTCATCTCTTTGTGTGCATGCGAAGATCAACAGTTTAGGTTTCATTGAAACACCATATAAAAAAGTTGAGAATGGTATTGTAGTCATGGACGAACCGGTTATCTATTTATCTGCTGAAGATGAAGATGGTAAAACGATCGCTCAGGCAAATGCTTCTTATGATGATAAAGGTAATTTCACTACCTCACGTGTAAAAGCACGTTATGAGGGTGACTTCCCGGTTATTGAGCCTGAGAAATTAGACTTAATGGACGTGGCACCTAATCAGATTACTTCGATCGCTGCATCGTTGATTCCTTTCCTTGAGCATGATGATGCGAACAGGGCTTTGATGGGATCGAACATGCAACGTCAGGCCGTACCTTTGTTGCGTCCTGAGGCTCCGATTGTTGGTACAGGTTTGGAAGGTCGCGTAGCCCGCGATTCAAGAACACTGATCAATGCTGAGGGCGAAGGTGTAGTTGAATATGTAGATGCTAATGAGATCACTATTAAATATGTGAGAAACGACGGCGATCGTTTAGTTTCTTTCGAAGGTGATAGCAAAACTTATAAATTAATCAAGTTCAAGAAAACCAATCAGAATACTTGTATCAACTTGAAACCAATCGTTAAGAAAGGTCAGAAAGTTGTTAAAGGACAAGTACTTTGTGAAGGTTATGCTACTGAAAATGGTGAATTGGCATTAGGAAGAAACTTAAAAGTTGCTTTCATGCCTTGGCAAGGATATAACTTTGAGGATGCGATCGTAATTAGCGAGCGTATTGTTCGTGAAGATATCTTTACCTCTTTACACATTGAAGAGTTTGAATTGGAAGTACGTGATACAAAACGTGGGGAAGAGGAATTAACACCAGATATTCCTAACGTTTCTGAAGAAGCTACTAAAGATTTAGATGAGAACGGTATTATCCGTATCGGTGCTGAGGTTAAAGAAGGTGATATCCTTATTGGTAAGATCACTCCTAAAGGAGAATCTGATCCTTCACCGGAGGAGAAATTATTACGTGCGATATTTGGTGATAAAGCAGGAGATGTGAAAGATGCATCTTTGAAAACTCCACCATCTATCAGAGGTGTAGTAATTGACACTAAATTATTCTCAAGAGCTAAGAAAACTACTAAAGCTGAAGAGAAATCGGCAATAGAGAAATTAGATAAGAGATATGATCTAGCTGTTTTAAATCTGAAAAATGAATTGGTAGACAAGCTATTCCAAATTGTGAATGGTAAAACATCTCAAGGTGTATTCAACGTTTATAAAGAATTGTTGTTCCCTAAAGGTGCTAAGTTTACTCAGAAAAGTTTGACAGATCTAGAATATGCGCACATCAATCCATACAAATGGACTACTGATGATGACAAAAATGATCAGATCAAGTTATTGCTTCATAACTATGGTATTCGTGTAAACGAAGAGCTAGGTGCTTACAAACGTGATAAATTCGCCATCAGTGTTGGTGATGAATTGCCATCAGGTATTGTACAAATGGCTAAAGTTTATGTAGCTAAAAAACGTAAGTTAAAAGTAGGTGATAAGATGGCTGGTCGTCACGGTAATAAGGGTATTGTAGCCCGTATCGTTCGTGATGAAGATATGCCATTCCTTGAAGATGGAACTCCTGTTGATATCGTGTTGAACCCACTGGGTGTACCTTCACGTATGAACTTGGGCCAGATCTATGAAACTGTATTGGCATGGGCCGGTAAAGAATTGGGTGTTAAATTTGCAACTCCAATCTTTGATGGTGCTAAACATGACGAGGTGGAAGAATGGATCGCTAAAGCTGGTGTACCTGCTTCAGGTAGAACTTACTTGCATAACGGTTTAACGGGTGAGAAATTTGACCAACCAACAACTGTAGGTATTATCTACATGTTGAAATTAGGACACATGGTTGATGATAAGATGCACGCTCGTTCAATCGGACCATACTCATTGATTACACAACAACCATTGGGTGGTAAAGCCCAGTTCGGTGGTCAGCGTTTTGGTGAGATGGAGGTTTGGGCATTGGAGGCATTTGGTGCTGCCAATATCCTACAAGAGATATTAACTGTTAAGTCGGATGATGTTATCGGTAGGGCCAAAACTTATGAGGCGATTGTAAAAGGCGAGAACCTTCCTACTCCAGGTGTACCAGAATCGTTTAACGTATTGGTGCATGAGTTACGTGGATTAGGTTTAGATATTACGTTAGACTAATGTTGAAAGTTATTTTGTTGGGATGTATAGGGCTTTTCTGAAAGCATCCCAACTTTTTAAATTTTTCAACTTTCAAACAAAAGAGCTATGTCTTACAAAAAGGATAATAAATTAAAAAGCAATTTCACCTCGATTACCATTAGTTTGGCATCGCCGGAGGCTATTTTAGAGCGCTCTAGTGGTGAGGTGTTAAAACCTGAGACTATCAATTATCGTACATACAAACCTGAGCGTGATGGTTTGTTTTGCGAGCGTATTTTTGGTCCGGTAAAAGATTACGAATGTCATTGCGGTAAATATAAACGTATCCGTTATAAAGGTATTGTTTGTGACCGTTGTGGTGTTGAGGTAACGGAAAAGAAAGTTCGTAGAGAACGTATGGGGCACATCAACTTGGTGGTTCCTGTTGCGCATATCTGGTACTTCCGTTCACTACCAAATAAAATTGGATACTTATTAGGCTTACCAACAAAAAGACTTGATCTGATCATTTACTACGAGCGTTATGTAGTAATTCAGCCAGGTTTTATGGCCGAAGAAGGTATTCAATACATGGATTTCTTAACTGAAGAGGAGTATTTAGATATTCTTGATAAGTTGCCTAAAGAAAACCAATACCTGGATGATAAAGATCCTAATAAATTCATCGCCAAAATGGGTGCTGAAGCATTAGAAGATTTATTAAAACGTATTGATTTAGATACTTTATCTTATAACTTACGCCACCAGGCTGCAAACGAGACATCACAACAACGTAAAAATGAGGCTTTAAAACGTCTACAAGTTGTTGAAGCTTTCCGTGGTTCAAGGTCGCGTATAGAGAATAATCCTGAGTGGATGATCATTAAGATCGTTCCGGTTATTCCACCAGAATTACGTCCTTTAGTACCTTTGGAAGGTGGTCGTTTTGCAACTTCAGATCTAAATGATTTGTATCGTCGTGTGATTATCCGTAACAACCGTTTGAAGCGTTTGATCGAGATCAAAGCTCCAGAGGTAATTTTGCGTAACGAAAAACGTATGTTACAGGAAGCTGTAGATTCGTTATTTGATAACTCACGTAAAGTAAATGCTGTAAAAACTGAAGGTAACCGTGCGTTGAAATCCCTTTCTGATATCTTGAAAGGTAAACAAGGTCGTTTCCGTCAGAATTTATTAGGTAAACGTGTGGATTACTCGGCACGTTCGGTAATTGTTGTAGGTCCAAACCTTAAATTACACGAGTGCGGTTTACCTAAGGATATGGCGGCTGAGCTATTCAAACCATTTATCATCCGTAAGATGATAGAAAGAGGTATTGTTAAAACAGTAAAATCTGCAAAGAAAATTGTAGACAGGAAAGATCCATTAGTTTGGGATATTCTTGAGAATGTTTTAAAAGGACACCCTGTATTACTGAATCGTGCACCTACGTTGCACAGATTAGGTATCCAGTCGTTCCAGCCTAAATTGGTTGAAGGTAAAGCAATTCAATTACACCCTTTAGTGTGTACCGCTTTTAACGCGGATTTTGACGGTGACCAGATGGCAGTACATTTACCATTAGGGCACGCCGCAATCCTAGAAGCGCAAGTATTAATGCTTGCAGCACACAACATCTTGAACCCTGCAAACGGTACGCCTATTACAGTACCTTCTCAGGATATGGTTTTGGGTCTTTATTATATTACTAAAGGCCGTAGAACAGATGAAGGACGTGTAGTTAAAGGACAAGATTTCTCTTTCTATTCTCCAGAAGAAGTAATCATTGCTTATAACGAGAAAATGATTGATCTTCACGCATTTATCAAAGTTAAGGTAAATGTTAAATTGGAAGATGGTACGATCGTTAATAAATTGATGGAAACTACTGTTGGTCGTGTGTTGTTTAACCAAATGGTACCGGTAGAAGTAGGTTATATCAATGAATTGCTAACTAAGAAATCTCTTAGAGATATTATTGGTGAGATTGTTAAAATCACGGGTATGGCACGTGCAGCAAGGTTCCTTGATGACATTAAGGAATTAGGTTTCCAAATGGCTTTCCGCGGTGGTTTATCATTTAACTTGCAGGATGTAAACATCCCAGTTGAGAAGCAAGCGCTATTAGAGCAAGCTTCTGCAGAAGTTGATGAGGTAAGAAACAACTATAACATGGGTTTCATTACCAACAACGAGCGTTACAACCAAATTATCGATATCTGGACTCGTATCAATAACAGATTAACATCATTCGTGATGAATCAGTTATCGAGCGATAACCAAGGTTTCAACTCAGTATATATGATGTTGGACTCTGGAGCCCGTGGTTCGAAAGAGCAGATTCGTCAGCTATGCGGTATGCGTGGTTTGATGGCTAAGCCTCAGAAATCAGGTTCAGGTGGTGAGATTATTGAGAACCCGATCTTATCAAACTTTAAAGAAGGTCTGTCGGTATTAGAGTACTTTATCTCTACTCACGGTGCTCGTAAAGGTTTGGCGGATACGGCGTTAAAAACTGCCGATGCTGGTTACTTGACACGTCGTTTACATGATGTGGCCCAGGATATGATCGTTAATTCTGCGGATTGCGGTACATTGAGAGGTATGTATACTACTGCATTGAAAGATAATGAAGACATCGTTGAGCCATTATATGACAGAATTTTAGGTCGTATTTCTCTACATGATGTATTCAATCCTTTAGATGGTAAGTTATTAGTAGGTGCTGGAGAGGATGTAACTGAAGAAATTGCTAAAACAATTGAAGAGTCTCCTTTAGAAGGTATTGAAATTCGTTCGGTATTAACCTGCGAAAATAAAAGAGGTGTTTGTGCACTTTGCTACGGACGTAACTTAGCCACAGGTAAACGTGTTCAAAAAGGTGAGGCTGTTGGTGTAATTGCTGCACAGTCGATCGGTGAGCCGGGTACACAGTTGACACTACGTACGTTCCACGTTGGGGGTACTGCATCAAACATTGCTGCAGAATCTCAGATCATGGCTAAATTTGATGGAGTTATCGAATTTGAAAACGTTCGTACTGTTGCTACAAAAACTGAAGACGGTGATACTCAGATTGTATTGGGCCGTTCTGGTGAATTCAAGATTGTTGAAGCTGGAACAGGCAAAGTAATCATGACCAATAACATTCCTTATGGTTCATTCTTATATGTTGAGGATGGAGCTACAATCACTAAAGGTGATAGGATTTGTTCATGGGATCCGTACAACGCAGTTATTATCTCCGAATTTGCCGGTAAAATCGAATTTGATGCGATCATTGAAGGTGTTACCTTCCGTGAAGAGTCAGATGAGCAAACTGGTCACCGTGAGAAAGTAATTATCGATACTCGTGATAAAACTAAAAACCCTTCTGTAAGAATCGTTGACAAGAAAGGTGAACTGATTAGAGGATACAACATCCCTGTTGGTGCCCACATTGCAATTGATGAGGGTGATATGGTTCAAACAGGTCAAATCTTAGTTAAGATACCTCGTGCAACTGGAAAAACAAGGGATATTACGGGTGGTTTACCACGTGTAACTGAGCTTTTCGAAGCACGTAACCCATCTAACCCTGCTGTAGTAACAGAGATTGATGGTGTGGTAACGCTAGGTGGCGTGAAACGTGGTAATCGTGAGATGACTATCGAATCTAAAGATGGTGAAGTTAAAAAATACCTGGTTCCATTGTCTAAACACATCCTGGTTCAGGATAATGACTTTGTAAAAGCAGGTATGCCTTTATCTGATGGTTCGATCTCTCCTGCAGATATTCTGGCTATTAAAGGCCCGGCAGCTGTACAAGAGTACTTAGTAAATGGTATTCAAGAGGTTTACCGTTTACAAGGTGTGAAAATCAACGATAAGCACTTTGAAGTGATTGTTCACCAGATGATGCAAAAGGTTCACATCGAAGATCCGGGAGATACTACTTTCTTAGAGAACAACTCTGCAGATCGTTGGGACTTCATGATTGAGAATGATGATATCTACGACAAAAAAGTTGTAGTTGAAGCTGGTGATTCAAACACTGTTAAACCTGGTCAGATCATTTCATTACGTAAATTAAGAGATGAGAATTCTCAGTTGAAACGTAAAGACTTGAAACAAATTGAGGTTCGTGACGCAAGACCTGCAACTGCGAGTTCAATGCTACAAGGTATTACACGTGCTTCATTGGGTACGAAATCGTTCATCTCGGCAGCATCGTTCCAGGAAACTACAAAAGTGTTAAACGAAGCAGCTATTGCTGGTAA
Organism: Pedobacter sp. ok626; assembly: GCF_900100435.1. GTDB lineage: Bacteria > Bacteroidota > Bacteroidia > Sphingobacteriales > Sphingobacteriaceae > Pedobacter. The sequence continues at coordinate 173,392 of NZ_FNEX01000016.1, forward strand.
ACGTGATAACATGCTTGGATTGAAAGAAAACGTTATTGTTGGACACTTAATTCCTTCAGGTACTGGTGTACGTGGATACGAGCGTATCATTGTAGGTTCTCAGGAAGAATACGATAAATTATTAGCTTCGAAACAAGAAGAAGTAGACGCTTAATATTTAAATACACTTTCCTAAAATCCCCCTTCTTTTTTAAGTTGGGGGATTTTTTTTGGCCACTCAATACTAAAATTTATCTAAGTTTGTCTTATGGAAGAACAAAACAACGAGAACCAACTAAATATTGAACTTTCTGAAGAAATCGCAGAAGGGATATTTTCTAATCTGGCTATTATCACCCACTCAAATACGGAGTTTGTATTGGACTTTATCAGGGTTATGCCTGGTGTACCTAAAGCAAGGGTAAAATCAAGGATCATATTGACCCCTGAGCATGCTAAAAGATTGGTAGCTGCAATGCAGGATAATATTGAAAAATACGAAGCTGTAAATGGTCGTATAAAGACTCAAGAAGAGCCTCCGGGCTTTCCTATGAACTTTGGAGGTCCTACGGCGCAGGCTTAGTCTGTTTTTTGATTGATATAATTGATGACGGCATTGTCTTGGCCAGGTTCAAACCAGGCGGTGCTGTCATCTCTTCTAAACCAGGTTAGCTGGCGTTTTGCGAAGCGTCGAGTATTTTGTTTGATTTGAGCTACCGCTTCCTTCAGCGTGATTTCACCATCCAGATAAGCGAATAATTCTGAATATCCTACAGTGTTGAGCGCATTGTATTTTTTGAAGAGCTGTAGACCTTTTACTTCATCTAGCAAACCCGATTCCATCATTTTATCTACGCGCTGGTTTATCCGGTTGTAGAGTTCTGCCCGGTCCATATTCAGACCTATTTTGATGATATTGAAAGGCCTTGTTTTTTTGCTGTTGGTAAGATGGGCGGATAGCTTTGTACCTGTAGATAGGTAAAACTCCAGACCTCTGATCATGCGCTGTGGATTGGCCTGATCGACTTTGCTGTAGTATTCGGGGTCGTACTCGCTGAGTTGCCTCTTAATAGCCTCAAGGCCTTCATTTGTCAATTGTTGATTAAGTTGTTCGCGGATGGTCATATCGGTTTCCGGAAGATCATCCAATCCTTTACATACGGCATCTATATATAGACCTGAACCACCAACCATGATCAACAGCTTATGCTTTTCAAACAATTGAGTAATTCGCTCGATGGCTTGTATCTCGAAATCACCGGTGCTAAATAGGTTTTCTATGCTGTGGGAGTTGATAAAATGGTGTGGGGCAGCTGCAAGCTCTTCTGCTGAAGGTTTTGCAGTTCCAATTTCCATTTCCTTAAAAAATTGCCTCGAATCGGCTGATATGATTTCTGTAGAAAAATGCCTGGCCAAAGCAATGGCCAGTGCAGTTTTTCCTATTCCGGTTGGACCAACAATTACAATTAATGTTTTATTTAATGCCATATCAGGCATTAGTAGTCCTCTTTACTATCGTACTCTTCGTCTTCGTAGTCGTCACTATCTGCAAATTCATCTGCATCATCGGTGTCTTCATCTGTATCATCAGATTTTTCTTCTGTATTGATACCTCTGCCGCCCATTGCTTCGATTTCTTCTGTGTCTTCAGGAACAAAATCCATTTCATTTAAGAAATCAAATTCTGTAGATGCTGGAGCAGAGGATACTGTAACGGCTCCAAAGTTATCCTTTTCGATAATTTTCGGAGCTTCTCCTGTACTTTTTACTAAGAAAGGATATTCGATGTTCGGATCCGGATCAAGAATGATCTTGATGAGTTCTACGTGAAAATCAAATGGGCGGTCGAAATTATAGATGTAATAAAATTTCTGGTGTGGATCTTCGATGAATCTGTTTAGTTTAGAGGCTTCCATCAAGGCTACTCCACGATCTATTTTACGTTGAGTTGGCAGATAGGCAATTTCATCACCTTTAATCCAGTTATCTGTACTAACAAAAAATGAAGAAGATTTCTCAGCAGAGTACCCAGTTGAGCGGTGCACTGCTTTATGCAAATCTTCAAACGTTTGGGTGGACTTGATATCTATTTCCCGTACTACTTCATCGAAATCTTCGAAACTTATTCTAAATCTATAAATTGCCATTTTAGCCTCTTTTCTAGGTATAAAATTAAAAAATAAAATATACTTTATATAATTGTGTTAACGCTTTATTGGCTGAAGCCCGAATTCCTTAGCTTTTGCAAGCATAAATTGTAACGCGTTATCGTATGTGTTTGTTATTTCTCCTTCCAGAATTGCTTCCCGGATGGCATTTTTAAGTAGGCCGACTTCTTTTCCTGCGCTTAGACCAAAAATCTCCATGATGTCATTACCGGAGATAGGGGGTTGCCAGTTTCTGATTTTGTCGCGCTCCTCTACATCTTTGAGCTTCTGTTTTACCAGTTCGAAGTTGTTGCGGTATTTTTTTACCTTATACTCATTTTTGGTAGTTACATCGGCGTTGCAGAGTAACATTAGACTCTCTATGTCTTCGCCCGCATCAAATAATAGTCGCCTTACCGCCGAATCTGTTACCACTTCTTGTGCCAACACAATAGGGCGAAGGTGTAATTGCACCAGTTTTTGCACAAACTTCATCTTTTCATTCAGGGGAAGTTTAAGCTGGGCAAATATTTTAGGGACCATTCTTGCTCCTTTATCTTCGTGACCATGAAAAGTCCAGCCGTGTCCTTCTTCAAAACGTTTGGTGGCTGGTTTAGCAATATCATGTAAAATTGCTGCCCAACGTAGCCAAAGGTCTTGCGTAGTTTCGCAAATGTTATCGAGGACTTGTAGGGTGTGGTAAAAATTATCTTTGTGCCCTTTTCCATTGATGATGTCGACCCCATAGAGGTTGGCCATTTGTGGAAATATAATATGTAGCAGTCCGGTATCAAATAAGTATTTAAAGCCTATTGATGGAACATTGGATAATATAATTTTATTCAGTTCGTCGGTTATGCGTTCTTTGGAAACGATGCTAATACGTTCTTTTTGCTTTTTTATCGCATTTAAAGCTTGCTCATCGATGCTGAAATTAAGCTGAGAAGCAAAACGGATTGCGCGCATCATGCGCAAAGGGTCATCAGAAAAGGTAAGCTCAGGTTCAAGTGGTGTGCGGATCAACTTGTTGTTGAGGTCGGTTATCCCATTAAAGGGATCAACCAGCTGACCATAGCTTGCTTTGTTTAAAGATATGGCCAATGCATTAATGGTAAAATCTCTTCTCAGCTGATCATCTTCAATCGTGCCGTTCTCTACAATGGGTTTACGTGAATCAGAACGGTAAGATTCTTTTCGGGCACCTACAAATTCTATTTCCAGATCCTGGTATTTAAGCATTGCGGTCCCGAAGTTCTTAAAAACAGCGACTTTACTTTTCAAGTGTTTACCTGCAAGTTCTGCAAATTCGATTCCATTGCCCAGTACTACAATATCTATGTCTTTAGAGGGTCTGTTTAGGAAAATATCCCTTACATAGCCGCCAATAATATAGGCTTCGATATGGTGTGCGTCGGCTATGCCGGCAAGCGCTTTAAAAACAGGATGTTGTAAATGTTGTTCCATTGATGAGATTGCAAAAGTAGTAAAACTTACCTTCTAATAAAGGAAAATTGACCTCCCGGAGCTAATTTCATTATGGTTGATGGCTTTTTATTCGTTTTGAGTTCTTGCTCCCAATCTACGATATAGTCTACCGCTTCTTTTATTTCGTCGCTAATTTCGTCGAAAAAGAGTGGAGTTGGTGCACCAGATACATTTGCAGATGTTGAAGTAATGGGCTTGCGAAATCTTTGAATAAGTTGTTGGCAGAAATCGTGTTTGGCAATCCTTATTCCAACGCTACCATCCGCATTGATTACATTTTTTGCTAGATTTTTAGCATCTGGAAATATCAGGGTAAGTGGGTTTTCTGCATATTCTATCAGGTCGTAGGCCACATCAGGTACCTCCCTTACATAACTTTGTAGTTTCGAGTCCGTATCTAAAAGAATGATGAAGCTTTTGTCGGCTGCACGGCCTTTAATTTCATTGATTTTTGCGACTGCCTGTTCATTGGTGGCATCGCAACCAAGTCCCCATACTGTATCTGTGGGATAAAGGATCACTCCTCCGTCTTTTAAAACAGCAAGTGCCTTTTCAATTTCTGTTCTTAGCATAGGGTAAAATTACAATTTTTATCCTTAAGGGGTATTGTCGGCTAAAGTTTTAATGTACAACTGCATCATCTGATTGCTGATGTGTTCGTTATTAAATTTCTGAACGTAAGCAATACCTTTTTCTTTCATTTCGGTTTGCAGGTCAGGGCTTGCTAATATCCTGTTGATGACATTTGCCATAGCAGTATGATCAGTAGGATGAACATAGACACTGTCAGGGCCTCCAGCTTCTTCAAGACAAGATCCTGTTGCAGCCACTACCGGGACATGCGAGTATAAGGCCTCAATGATGGGGATGCCGAAGCCTTCATATACGGAAGGGTATGCAAAAACAGTGGCCATTTGGTAAATAACTGGGAGATCAGTAAAAGGAACATTTTGAAGAAATAACACCCGGTCGTTTAGGCCCAATTTTTGAATCTCTTTCTCTACCAGTTTATAGTAATCAGTTTTTTTTCCAATTACCACTAGCTTATATCCTTCGTTTACATTTTTCAATGCTTTTATTAAGGTAAGCAGGTTTTTCCGGGTCTCAATGGTACCTACATTTAATATGTACTGATCCGGCAGGTTATATTTTTTATGAACCAGCTTTTTTGCTTCCACCGATGCCGGCGATTTGAAGCTGTCATCGCAACTTTGATAAACAACTTCAATTTTATCGGGAGCGATGTTAAAAAGCTGGATAATGTCGTGTTTTGTTTGTTCGCTTATGGCAATAATACTGCTTGCATGTTTGCAGGCATACTTAGTTTTTAGGTTATAAATAAATCGATCAATGACACCATAGTTTTTAGGAAACTTGATGAAGATTAAATCGTGTATGGTTACAACAGAAGGGATGCCTATTTTATGGATGCCGATTGGGATTTCGTGACTTAAGCCATGATAAAGATCTATTCTGTCTTTTAATAGCTGGGTTTTGATCCCTAAGCTTCTCCATAATAATCCTTTCGTTTCCGGTAATTTCAGGTGTATGGCCTTGGTATTGACAAAGGCGTTGACCTGAGGGATGTCTTTTACTTTTGGACTGTAAACAAAATATTGGTTTTGAGGGAAATATTTTGCCAGGTGGGCAATCAAGGAGCGACTGTAGTTGCCTAAACCTGTAAGATTATTTGCGGCTCTCTTTCCGTCAAAACCAATATTCATTATATTATACTGCTACATTGTTTTCTCTCAATGCATCATTAAGGGAAGTTTTTTTATCGGTTGATTCTTTACGTTTACCAATGATTAACGCACATGGTACATGGTATTCGCCAGCAGGGAATTTCTTAGCATAGCTACCAGGAATTACAACCGAGCGTGCAGGAACGATACCTTTGTATTCAACAGGAGTTGAGCCAGTCACGTCAATAATTTTTGTAGATGCAGTTAATACCACGTTTGCACCTAGTACAGCTTCTTTTTCTACACGTACACCTTCAACAACGATAGCTCTTGATCCAAGGAAACAGTTGTCTTCGATAATTACCGGAGCAGCCTGGATAGGTTCTAAAACACCGCCAATACCAACACCACCACTTAAATGTACATGTTTTCCAATTTGAGCACATGAGCCGACAGTAGCCCAGGTATCCACCATTGTACCTTCATCAACATAAGCACCAATGTTTACATAAGAAGGCATCATAATTACACCTTTAGCTAAGAATGCACCATAACGGGCACTAGCACCAGGAACAACCCTTACACCGATTTCTTTGTAATTGGTTTTTAATTTCATCTTATCATGAAAAACAAAAGGACCCATTTCAATTTCCTTCATCTGTCTGATCGGGAAATAAAGTATTACGGCTTTTTTTATCCATTCATTGATACCCCAGGAGTTAAGGACTGGTTCTGCAACGCGTAGTTCTCCTTTGTCTAACTGCATAATTACAGTTTCAATTGCTTCGCAATGTTCGCTATATTCTAATAAAGTTCTGTCTTCCCAAGCGGCTTCTACCAACTTTTTTAATTCTGCTATCATGATCGTTTGTTATTTTTTGACAAAATAAATCAATTTTATGTATTGACGATGTGTTTTCTTAATGTATTTTTGATTTTTATGGCTGAACAAGAGAAATTACGGATAGATAAATACTTATGGGCAATAAGATTATTTAAAACCAGGAGCCTGGCGACTGAAGCTTGCAAGGCTGGGCGTGTAAAGTTTAATGGTCAAAATCTTAAGGCTTCGGCAATTGTGAAGCCCGGGGATGTTTATCAGGTCTCTAAAGGAATTGAAAAGAAATTAATTGAGGTGGTAGAGCTTTTGTACAACAGAGTTGAAGCTAAAATTGCAGTTACCAAATATAAGGATATTACTCCTGTTGAGGAAACTCATGGATTTAAATCTATGTTTCATGCTCCGGCACTTAAACGAGATCGTGGTACCGGCAGACCAACTAAAAAAGACAGGCGCGAAACTGATGATTTAATAGGAGGGATGTTTGAAGAGGATTAATTTAATAGTTTTGGGTCATCAATCAAGCGTAATCGATAGGCTTGCATAGCTGTTTTTCCTAATTTTTTAATCAACTGGTAATTGGCAACGGCACCAACTGCTGCACCAACCACAGGGAGTAATTGGGCTAGCTTAGCCAGATCGATATAATCGCGATATTCTTGTTGAAAGGTTAACCAGTCAAAATCATCAGGGTTTTCTGGAAGCATAGCCAATTGCTTTTCCCAGTCTTGAATATGCATAAATACTTTGGTTGTGCCCTGTTTACTCGAAAACGCCAGTTGAAATATGTATAAGATATAAAGGCGTTCGCGATAGTCTTTTACCTCAAAACCATATAGAGCCGCGATTTCAAAAAGCAATTTCATTTTAATGGCCATACTCGTTAAAAAACCGCCTGCCCCTGTAATACCACCTTCTGCGGCCCCTGTTTTACAATAATTATCTATTTTTTGCAAGATCAGAGATTCCCGATGTATCATACTCATTTCTTTGGGCGCTATTGCAGATGTTGTATAAGTAGAGCCATAGAGTACCGTTTTTACCATAGTTTTCATTGCTGTAGTAATAGCTTTGTGAACCTTATCCGGGATATAGCTATTGAGCTTTTTCTGGATATTATTGGTCATTCTATTTAGAACAGATGGTTTGCGGACCATTTCTCTTTTCCAGAATTCCAGGTCTATCTTTATTTTTTGATTATAGCTATTCATTGCTTATTGTGGTTAATATGCTATTGGCAAAACCTTCTTTTGCCACAATTTAAAAGCCTGCAGCGCCTTGTCTCTCATCATCTGTTTGATGGGGAGGCTACGTTGGTCCATAGGCTTGTCTAATTCATCGTAGATAAATTTATCGCTAAAGCCAACGTTTTCAGCATCATGTTTGGTATTAGCATAATAAATAGTATCAATTCTTGCCCAGTACACTGCACTTAGACACATTGGACATGGCTCGCAACTGGTGTAGATTACGCAGCCGTTCAGGTCATACGTTTTTAACTTTTTGCAGGCAATTCGTATTGCCGACACCTCTGCATGGGCGGTTGGATCGTTGGTTGAGGTTACTTTATTTGCACTCTTAGCGATCATTTTTCCATCCTTAACGATCACAGCACCAAAAGGGGCATCGGTGTTATTCAGTACATTTTGTTCTGAAAGCTGGATGGCCATTTTCATGAATTTTTCGTGTGGGTTCATCTTTGTCATAATTAAAATATTGCACAAAAAAAATGCCCCGATTGATCGGGGCATTTCATTATCGTTATAAATGATTACTTTTTGTAAGCTTCATTTAAACCAACAATTACTTCGCTGGTTACGTCTAAACTTTCGTCAGCAAATAAAATTGTACCGTTTCCTTTTGAGTAGCCTAGTACCATTTTGTAGCCTTTTTTCTTTGCGTATTCTTTTAAATAGTCAGCAACTTTATCGTATAGTTTTTCATTTTCTGCAGCTTGTTCGTTTTGAATTGCAGCACCAGCATTTTGGCTGTATGCTTGTAATTCTTGTTGTTTACGGGCTAATCTTTCTTCTGTTGATGCTCTTTGATCAGCAGGCAGGGTATTGGCTTGTTGTTGATATTGTGCAACTTCACGTTTAAATGCCTGCTCTTTTGAAGCAAGGTCAGCTTGTGCAGTTTTAGATTTTGCTTCTAATTTCTCTTTCAGGTCCTTGAAATAGTGATACTTTGTAAGTAGAGAATCAGAGTTTACATAAACAATTTTCTCATTGTTTGAAACTGTGGTCGAGTCAGTTTTTTTAGCAGTAGTGCCTTTATCATCCTTATTTTGGCATGATGCCATTACAGAAACTAGTGCAACTGCAGTAGCAATACCGCTTAATTTTAATGTTGTCTTCATTTATATTAATTGTTCTTTTTTGTCAAAAAATAGGTTTTTTACCTGTTTTATAAGCCTCATGGAGCATAATTGACGCTCATTTGGTTTATTTTTTATGGATAAATTTCAACAAATATAAAATTTCAAAATCAGTATCCTAAGGAAGTATGTTTTTTCGAATGTTTTTGGGCCATTATTTGGTCAAATAGTTATCCACATTTGCCTTAAATTGACCATAATTGGTTAAATTTGAATCTTATTGTTTTATAAAAAAATATGAGCGAAGAAAAAGATCCAAAGTCAAATTATTCGGCAGATAATATACAGGTATTAGAAGGATTGGAAGCGGTGCGTAAGCGCCCTTCGATGTATATAGGCGATACCGGAATTAAAGGTTTGCATCACCTTGTGTATGAGGTAGTAGACAATTCAATTGATGAGGCATTGGCAGGTCATGCTGATACTATTTATGTAAATATTTTAAAAGACAACTCAATTAGGGTTGAGGATAATGGTCGTGGTATTCCTACAGGAATCATGCAAAAGGAGCAAAAATCAGCTCTTGAAATTGTAATGACTGTACTACACGCCGGTGGTAAATTTGATAAGGATACTTATAAAGTTTCTGGTGGTTTGCATGGTGTGGGTGTGAGTTGTGTTAACGCATTGTCGACACACCTTAAGGCCGAAGTTTACGGACAAGGTAAGGTGTGGATGCAGGAATATGAAAAAGGAAAGCCGCAATACGATGTTAAAATCGTTGGCGAATCTGATAAAAGAGGTACAGTAATTACTTTTACACCAGATCCTACAATTTTTACACAAACTACAGAATATCGTTTTGATACTTTAGCCTCAAGGTTAAGAGAACTTTCGTTCTTGAATAAAGGAATCAAACTAACGCTAACTGATGAGCGGGAAGAATTAGAGGATGGTAAATTCTTAACTGAATTGTTCCATTCGGAAGGCGGATTGAAAGAGTTTGTTCAATTCCTTGATGGAACTCGTCCTTCATTGATTCCTGAACCTATCTATGTTGAAGGTATAAAAAATGGGATTCCTGTAGAGCTTGCTTTACAATATAACGATAGTTACTCTGAGAATGTTCACTCCTATGTGAACAATATCAATACCCATGAAGGTGGTACTCACATTGCTGGTTTTAGAAGAGGTTTAACCAGAACATTGAAAGCTTATGCTGATAAATCAGGTTTGCTTAAAAATGTAAAGTTTGAGATTACTGGTGATGACTTTAGAGAAGGCTTAACGGCTGTAGTTTCTGTTAAAGTTCAGGAACCTCAGTTCGAAGGTCAGACTAAAACCAAATTAGGTAACTCTGAGGTAATGGGTGCGGTAGATATTGCCGTAGGTGAAGCTTTGGGTATTTATCTTGAAGAATATCCGAAAGAAGCCAGAATGATCGTTAACAAGGTTATTCTAGCTGCAACAGCTCGTGCAGCAGCACGTAAGGCCCGTGAAATGGTTCAACGTAAGAGTGTTATGGGCGGTTCAGGTTTGCCTGGTAAGCTTGCCGATTGTTCTGATAGTGATCCTGAAAAATGCGAGTTATACCTGGTGGAGGGAGACTCTGCGGGTGGTACTGCTAAGCAGGGCCGCGACCGTAACTTCCAGGCGATTCTTCCATTGAAAGGTAAGATCCTGAATGTGGAGAAAGCAATGGAGCATAAGATCTATGAAAATGATGAGATCAAGAATATGTTTACCGCTCTTGGTGTAAGTATAGGAACTCCAGAAGATGATAAAGCATTAAATTTAACTAAGCTACGTTACCACAAAATTGTGATCATGACGGATGCTGATATTGACGGTTCACACATTACTACGCTTATTTTAACGTTCTTCTTTAGATATATGAAGGCGCTTATCGAAGCTGGTTATGTTTATATCGCAGCTCCACCTTTATACCAGGTTAAAAAAGGTAAAGAGTTTGAATATTGCTGGAATGATAATCAACGTGATGCTGCTGTACAACGCCTAAAAGGTGCTGGTAAAGAAGAAAGTGTACACATTCAACGCTATAAAGGTTTGGGTGAGATGAACGCTGAGCAGCTTTGGGATACAACCTTAAATCCTGCTACACGTACATTGATGCAAGCTACCATTGAGAATGCTGCTGAGTGTGATCATACTTTCTCTATGTTGATGGGTGATGAGGTTGCTCCACGTAGAGAGTTTATTGAGCGTAACGCGAAGTATGCGAAGATTGATGCTTAGAGAAAATTAATATGATATGCATGAAAACGGCCTGTATCACTGATTCAGGCCGTTTTTTTATTCCTTATAAAGGAACATTTTCATTTTCTTGTAGTTGATAATCGCATGGAATTTCAACAACAGATCGCCGCCAATAATGGCGCTAATTGGTGGATGTCCTAATCCTTCATAAGCCTGATTTACGGCTTCCAGATCAAGCGCAACAGTCTCATAATTTCTTAAAATCAAACTCCCTATCTTTAATTTAGGGATGCTTGCCTGTAAGGTACTCGAGGTGGTGAAAAGTGTGGTGGCATGTGTCTCCTCGGTGTGTTCCAGCTCTTTAATGTGAGTTTGGATAAATGTTTTATCAAAAACAGATCTCGAAGCACCCGTATCTACTACTGCGAATAACTTTTGCCCAAAAACAACAATTTCCACCAAAAGGTGGAAACCGTCGTCTTGTAAGTTTATTAAGGTTAGGGGAACAGCAATTGTTCTCATCAAATTAAACCAGTTTCATATCAGTTAGCACTGCGTTCATGCTGCGTACAGCATCGGCACTTTTACTAAAGGCTGCTTGCTCCTCATCGGTCAGTTTAAAATCAAGAATTTTCTCAACTCCGTTTTTGCCAATAATGACAGGAACAACCAGTGATATATCTTTTTGACCATATTCACCATCCAGGTAAACACCTGAGGAGATTAATTTTTTCTCATCACGTACAATGCTTTCTACCATTGCAGCTGTTCCAGCTCCCGGGGCATACCAGGCAGATGTACCAATTAATCCAGTTAATGTTGCACCACCGACCATAGTAGCTTTAACAACTTTATCCTGTTGCTCTTTACTTAATAACTGAGTGACTGGGATACTGTTCCATGTTGCATGATTGATCAATGGAATCATGGTTGTATCACCGTGACCACCGATAACCACTGCATTTAAATCGGCAGGAGAGCAGCCTAATTCCAGACTTAAGTAATATTTAAACCTCGATGAATCCAATGCACCACCCATACCAAGAATACGGTTTTTAGGTAGCCCAGAAGTTTTTAAGGTAAGGTAGTTCATAGTATCCATTGGGTTTGATACCACAATGATGATGGTGTTAGGCGAGTATTTTAAAATATTCTCAGTAACTCCTTTTACGATGTTCGCATTAGTTCCGATCAGCTCTTCGCGCGTCATTCCTGGTTTACGAGGTAGTCCCGAAGTAATCACTACAACCTCAGAATCCGCGGTACTCGCGTAATCGTTGGTAACACCCTTAATTTTAGTATCGAAGCCTAGTAAAGCGGCAGTCTGCATCATGTCAATCGATTTTCCTTCTGCAAAACCTTCCTTGATGTCTAATAAAATAAGTTCTTCAGCTAATTCTTTTCTGGCAATGTTATCTGCACAGGTGGCACCTACAGCGCCGGCACCTACAACTGTTATCTTCATAAATATTTGTTTTATGTATGTTACCTTCTGTCGAAGTTATAAAATTACATGAGTTTAAAAAATGCTTTTGAAAACTTTCTTGTTCGTTAGGGGTTTTATGAGAAAGAATTTACATTTGCCAAATACTAAACAACCGGAGAACTTATGGATAACCAACCAGTAAAACGAGTAGATATTATGGCTTATGCAGGGAAGTGGTATTCTTTGTATTCCATCCCTACTTTTACGGATAAACACTGGCGGAGAAAGGTGGAGACCTATGTGATCCATCCAGATGGTTATTACGCCGTATTTACTACCTATAATGTTGTAGCTGAGCAAAAAAGGAAGTACATCCGGTCTAAGTTGTTTGTTGTTCGAGGTACAGGGAATGCTGTGTTTAAAGCACAATCGGTTTGGCCATTTAAGAATGATTATTGGGTGATTGAGCTTGCTGAGGATTATTCTTATGTCGTAGTTGGACATCCTAAACACAAAACCCTCGCTATTCTTTCCCGTAAACCAGAATTACCAAAAGACTTGTTGAAAGAGATCGTAGACCGTTGTCGTCAAAAAGGGTATGATACCTCAAAACTTGTATTTCAGGAACATAAGGCTGTACATCCTGAGCCTGAAAAGGAACATGCTTAAAATTACAATTGCTTTAATCAAGGACAGCTAAAATTCCGTATTTTTGTCCATTCATTTTGATTTCAGGAAACGAGAATAATTACCAGCTATGTATTTAATATTTGATACCGAAACCACCGGTTTACCACGCAATTGGAATGCTCCAATTACCGACACAGACAATTGGCCCAGGTGTATTCAGATTGCATGGCAATTACATGATGAATTAGGTAATCTGATAGAAAACCAGGACTATCTGGTAAGGCCCGATGGATTTAATATTCCATATGATGCCGAACGAATTCACGGTATCTCAACCGAGTTGGCTGCCGAACAAGGTATTGGGCTAGACGAAGTATTAGAGAAATTTAATGTAGCATTATCCAAAGCTAAATTTGTTGTCGGACAGAACGTAGGCTTTGATGTGAACATTATGGGTTGCGAGTTTCACCGATTGGGTGTAGACAGCCCGATGGCACAAATGCCTGTATTAGATACTTGTACCGAAACCACTGCCGAGTTGTTAAAACTTCCGGGCGGACGTGGAGGTAAATTCAAACTGCCTACACTAACAGAACTTCATCAATATCTTTTTGGCGAACCATTTTCTGAAGCGCACAATGCGACTGCCGATGTGGAGGCCACTACCCGTTGTTTTTTACAGCTGATCAAGTTAGAGGTCTTTAGACTCGACCAGTTACAGGCCGATCAGGCATATATCAATCGCTTTAAAGAAAACACGCCACAAGTATTTGAGCGTGTTGGTTTAAATCACATTAACCTTAAATCTGCTTCTGAAGAAATCAGAAAGCGTTTACAGCAGGCCGAAGGACCTAAGGTTTCTAAAACAGCATTAGCAGAGAATAAAAAGGAGCTGGAAGCAGCAACCTATGTACATTTGCATAATCATACCCAGTTCTCTGTTCTGCAATCTACCATCAACATCCCTTCACTAATTAAAGCTGCCGCCAGTTATAAAATGCCTGCAGTGGCGATGACCGATCATGCAAATATGATGGGGGCTTTTCACTTCGTGGCTCAGGTATTGAACCATAACAAAGGTGTTGAAGCTAGAAATGAAGCCGCTATAGCAGAAGGAAAAACGCCTGAAGAACAAATTATCAAACCAATTATTGGCTGTGAATTCTTTGTTTGTGAAGACCACCTCGACAAATCCAGAAAAGATAATGGCTATCAGGTTGTATTATTGGCAAAGAATAAGACAGGATACCACAATCTGGCTAAAATGTCGTCCATTGCCTATACCAAAGGTTTCTATTACATCCCAAGGATTGATAAGGCCATTATAGAGCAATATAAAGAGGATATTCTGGTGCTTTCGGGTAACTTATACGGTGAGATTTCAAGTAAGTTATTGAACCTTGGCGAGAAACAAGCCGAAGAAGCTTTGCTATGGTGGAAAGATCAATTTGGTGACGATTTTTATATCGAGCTAATGCGCCATAGTCAGGAAGACGAAGATATTGTAAATGGTATGCTGGTCGGACTGGCAAAAAAGCATGACGTAAAACTGATTGCCACCAATAACACTTACTACATCAATAAAAAAGATGCCAATGCCCATGATATTTTATTGTGTGTAAAAGACGGTGAAAAACAAGCTACACCGATTGGCCGTGGTCGTGGATTCAGATTTGGTTTACCCAATCAGGAATACTACTTCAAATCACCTGATGAAATGAAAAAGCTGTTTACAGATTTGCCAGAGGCAATTGTGAACATCCAGGAAATTGTAGATAAGATCGAGATTTATAAACTGGCACGTGAGGTACTTTTACCTAAATTCGACATCTCCGACGAGTTTTTAGTGAAGGAAGATGAAGACGATGGGGGTAAAAGGGGAGAGAATAAATATCTCCGCCATTTGACCTATGTAGGTGCCAAAAAACGATACGGAGAGATTACCCCCGAAATAGAGGAACGACTCGATTTTGAGTTGCAGACCATCGAGAAAACGGGATATCCAGGATATTTCTTGATTGTGCAGGATTTTATTGCGGAGGCTAGAAACCTGGATGTTTCGGTTGGACCTGGTAGGGGATCTGCTGCTGGATCTGCCGTAGCTTATTGTTTGGGTATTACCAACATCGACCCGATCAAGTACGATCTCCTTTTTGAGCGTTTCTTGAATCCGGATCGTGTATCCATGCCCGATATCGATATTGATTTTGATGATGAGGGGCGTGGTAGGGTTATGGACTACGTAATCAAAAAGTATGGTGCCAATCAGGTGGCTCAAATCATCACCTATGGTACCATGGCTGCCAAATCTTCCATAAAGGATACGGCGCGTGTATTGGACTTGCCGCTATTTGAGGCAGAGAAAATTGCCAAGCTGATTCCTAACATGAAGCTGGCCAAGATTTTTACGCTTGATGAGAAAAGCTTAAAAGAGGCGCTTCGTCCGGATGAGTATGAGAAGGTACTCGAACTTAAAAATCTGGCTGAGGCTAAGGACTTAGGTGCTAAAACTTTAGAGCAAGCTCAGATTTTAGAGGGTTCTTTAAGAAATACAGGTATTCATGCCTGCGGGGTAATTATTACCCCGAGCGACATTACCAATTTCGTTCCGGTAGCTACAGCGAAAGACTCTGATCTGTATGTTACCCAGTTCGACAACTCGGTGGTAGAGAGTGCCGGTTTGTTGAAAATGGACTTTTTGGGGTTAAAAACATTAACCCTGATCAAGGATACCGTTAAGCTGGTTAAGTTTAGGCACGATATAGATCTTGATCCTGATAATTTCCCGATCGACGATGTCAAAACCTACGAGCTTTTCCAAAGAGGTGAAACCATAGGGATCTTCCAGTACGAGAGTACAGGTATGCAGAAATACATGAAGGAACTAAAACCTACTGTATTTGGTGATTTGATTGCCATGAACGCTTTGTACCGTCCGGGACCATTGGAGTATATTCCAAGTTTCGTGCGTAGAAAAAATGGTGAGGAAGAGATTAAATACGATTTGGATGCCTGTGAGGAGTATTTGAAAGAAACTTACGGAATTACAGTATACCAGGAGCAGGTGATGCTCTTATCCCAAAAGCTTGCCGGTTTTACTAAAGGCGAGGCCGACGTTTTACGTAAGGCGATGGGTAAAAAGCAAAAGGATGTACTGGATAAGATGAAGCCTAAGTTTGTGAAGCAGGCCGCAGAGAAAGGTCATGACCCTACAATACTAGAGAAGATCTGGAAAGATTGGGAAGCCTTTGCATCTTATGCCTTCAACAAATCACACTCTACCTGTTATGCCTGGATTGCTTATCAGACCGCTTATTTAAAAGCGCACTTCCCAGCAGAATATATGGCTGCAGTACTGTCCAATAACATGAGCGACATTAAACAAGTTGCGTTTTTTATGGAAGAATGCAAGCAAATGGGCGTGCGTGTACTAGGGCCGGATGTAAACGAATCTGGTACTAAATTCTCTGTAAATGCAGCTGGAGAAGTCCGTTTCGGTTTATCTGGTATTAAAGGAGTAGGAGATAAGGCGGTAGAGAGTATTATCGAAGATCGTAATGAAAACGGCATGTATAAAGATCTGTATGATTTTGCCAGAAGGTCAAATACCCGTACCGTGAATAAAAAAGCTTACGAGAGTTTTGTTTACAGCGGTGCCTTTGATGGTTTTGGCTATCATCGTGCCCAGTATTTCTTTGTAGGGATCAACGATAAGCTAAATGGCATCGAAAAGGTGATTAAATATGCCAATGATTTCCAGAATAATGAATCTTCTTCGCAATCCTCTTTATTTGGCGGATCTATTGCCGATTTGATTCTGGAGCCTTCTTTGCCAGTTGCGCCTGAATGGAGCTTAATTGACCGACTCAAATTTGAAAAAGACGCCATTGGTATCTTTTTATCTGGTCACCCATTAGATAACTATAAGTTAGAGCTAAAGGAGTTTTGCCAGCATAAGGTGAGACACTTGGCTTTAGTCAATAAAATAAGAACAGGTGATACCAATGAAGAGGTACTTGCCGAGTTTGAAACAATAAAGAATAGAGAGCTTGTAGTAGGTGGCTTGGTGGTCGTGTCAGCACAGCGCATGACAAAAACCGGAAAGCCTTTTGGGACCATGGTTTTTGAAGATTATGATGACACCAGTGAACTGGCTTTATTTGGTGATGATTTCATCAAATTTAAACAGTTTTTGACTGACGGGTATTTTCTTCAGATTCGGGGAAGAGTAGGAGAGCGCTTTAGAAAAGAAGGCGATTGGGAATTTAAAATCACCTCTATTAACCTGTTATCAGAATTAAGAGATAAGCTGGCTAAGAGCGTCACGATCCAGGTACCTATAGAAAGGGTGAATGATGATTTTATGACTCAGATATTGGCTGTTCTGGAAAACAATAAGACAAGTACTGACCAGCAAAACTGTCAATTGCTGTTTGATATATACGACAGAGAGCAAAATGTAGTGGTTAAAATGCCTTCAAAATCATTTAAAATTAACCCTACAAACGATTTCCTTGACCAATTGGAGGCTTTAAACGTGAGTTCAAAGTTGAACTAATGTCATAATGGCATTAGCTGGCTTGATGGCATTACAATTGATTATATATTTGTAGCCTGCAAGCGCTATACATTAAGGAAGTAGAGAACGCTCAGGCACTAACTAAGATAACTAATATAAAAAAAATAGAATTATGGCTTTAGAAATCACAGATGCTAACTTCGAAGAATTAGTATTAAAATCAGATAAACCCGTTTTAGTTGACTTTTGGGCGGAATGGTGTGGTCCATGTCGCATGGTAGGTCCTGTAGTAGATGAAATTTCGAAAGAATACGAAGGAAAAGCGATTGTAGGAAAGGTTAATGTTGATAACAACCCTCAAATCTCTACTCAGTTTGGTATCCGTAACATCCCTGCTTTATTGTTTTTCAAAAATGGTGAAGTAGTAGATAAACAAGTAGGTGCCGTGCCTAAATCAGTACTTGCACAGAAATTAGATAAACAGTTGTAATAGCTAAATATCATACAATAAAAAAAGCGTTCATAATGTTATGAACGCTTTTTTTATATTTACACTATGCAGTCGCCAATTGATGAACAAAGTCTACATTTTAATACCAATCTGGAATTGCTTGCCCGGCAAGTAGTTGAAGGTTTTATTACAGGACTGCATAAAAGTCCCTTTCATGGTTTCTCTGTCGAGTTTGCCGAACACAGGATTTATAATGTTGGGGATAATGTTAAGAACATAGATTGGAAACTATATGCACGTACCGACAAGCTGTTTACGAAACGATACGAAGAAGAGACCAATCTGCGTTGCCAGTTTATCATTGACGTTTCCTCATCAATGTATTTTCCCCTTAAAGAATACAATAAGCTCAATTTTTCGGTACAATCTGTCGCGGCGCTGATTTATCTGCTAAAAAGGCAGCGCGATGCATTTGGTTTAAGTTTGTTTACCGATCATTTGATTCTAAATAGCCCTGCAAAGTCTACCACAACCCATCAGAAGTTCTTGTTGGCTAAGTTAGAAGAGGTGTTGAAAACAGAGCAAATGAACGTTAAAACTAATTTGGAACAAGCTTTACACCAGATTGCAGAATTGATTCATAAACGTTCTCTGGTCGTTGTTTTTAGCGATATGCTCAACACGGTACATGGTGAGCATCAGATTGACGGGTTGTTTGCCGCGCTTCAGCACTTAAAGTTTAACAAGCATGAAGTCATTATTTTTAATGTAACCGATAAGGCCAAAGAAGTAGATTTTAAGTTCGAAAATCGCCCTTATGAGTTTGTGGATATGGAGACGGGAGCAGTATTGAAAACACATACTTCAAAAGTTAAGGATGCTTACCTCTCCCGAATGCAGGAATATCGGCAGGCTATCCAGTTAAAATGTACACAGTACA
Source organism: Pedobacter sp. ok626 (assembly GCF_900100435.1). Lineage (GTDB taxonomy): Bacteria > Bacteroidota > Bacteroidia > Sphingobacteriales > Sphingobacteriaceae > Pedobacter. The sequence continues at coordinate 192,029 of NZ_FNEX01000016.1, forward strand.
AAATAGATATGATAGATGCCGACATTGCACAAGGCTTTCATCCGATATTACAGGCTTATCTGATTAAAAGACAAAAAATGAGTTAGTATTAAGCTAATGCCTCAACATTCTTCAGGATAACGCCACAAGCCCATTCGATTTCTTCTTCAGTAATAATAAGCGGTGGTGCTAAGCGCATGGAGTTGCTGCAATGCAAAAACCAGTCGCTAATTAAGCCATCTACGATACAGGCATCGATAATTTTTTTATTCAGCTCAAAGTTTTCAAACTCTATAGCCATCATCAGACCAATACCCCGAACCTCTTTAATGGCAGGGTGCTGAAGTAGTTTTTTAAATAATAAACCCTTTTCTGTCACCCCATTAGTAATGTTTTCACTTAGGATAGTCTGGAGTGTTGCCAAACCTGCAGCACAACTTACTGGATGTCCACCAAAAGTAGTAATGTGACCAAGAATAGGATTTGTAGCCAGGGAGATCATGATCTCATGTGAGCTGATAAAGGCGCCTATAGGCATACCACCGCCAATACCTTTAGCCAATAAAAGAATGTCTGGAACAATGCCGAAATGTTCAAAGCCAAATAGTCGGCCAGTACGTCCAAAACCACACTGTATTTCGTCAAATACTAACAAAGTACCGGTTTCATTACATTTTGCTCTTAAGGCTTCAAAATAAGCCTTGTCAGCTACCCTTATACCTGCTTCGCCCTGAACGGTCTCCATAAATACGGCCGCGGTCTTGGTGGTAATCAGGTTCAAATCAGGTAAAGACCCGTAATCGATGAATTTAATATTTGGTAAAAGAGGGCGGTAAGCTTGTTTAAATTCTTCATTCCCCATTAAGCTAAGTGCACCCTGGGTACTGCCGTGATAAGAGTTGTGGCAGGCGATGATTTCAGCGCGGTGAGTATATCTTTTGGCCAGTTTCATGGCACCTTCTACTGCTTCGGCTCCTGAATTTACAAAGTAGGTGCAATTTAAGTTGGCAGGCAATACCTCAGCAAGTGCTTTAGCAAAGTTTACTTGCGGACTTTGTACAAACTCCCCGTAAACCATGATATGCATATAACTTGCTGCTTGTTGTTGTACCGCGCTCACAACTGCCGGATGGCAGTGGCCAACATTGCTTACACCAATGCCGGCAATTAAATCCATATATTTTCTGCCCTCTGCATCATAAAGATACATTCCGCTGGCTTTAACAAATTCTAATAAAAGCGGTTCTAAAGTCGTTTGAGCGTTGTGTTGAAGAAATAACTGACGTTGTGTAAGCATACGCCAAAATTACGAATTAATTTGGCTGCGGCTTGCTGCTATTTCTATATTTTGACAGTAATTCTCTTTTAAAGGCTTCCTGTGCCCTATAAAACTTGCCAACGATTTTGATTGGTAGGTTCTCTCTCAACTTCGAATAATACTTTCTATCGAGGTTTAACTCTCGCTGTCTCATGTTAAAATCGTTTGTAATTAAGGCTTGTATCTGATTGTCAGATAACTCCTCAATTTCAGTGATTTTTCTAAAGCTGATATTTTTTTGCACACGTTCTTTACGCAGTTCAACCTGCTCGCGTTGCCAATCGGCGTAAATTGGCCAAAAAACTTTAGCCTCCTCTGCAGAAAGGTCTAATTTTTGGGTTAAGTAAGCAATTTTATACGATTCAATTTCATTTTTGCGGTCCCCATATCCTTGAGCCGAAACCATGATAGGGAGGATGAATAGAAAAGCAATCAGTAACTGTTTCATTTGATATTGTTTTTTATAGATTCGAAGCGATTTCATTTTGTGAGTAGTTGCTAAGAATATAGTTTTCCAAAGCCACATCTGTGGCTGCGGGTTTCGCTTGATGTAAATCATTATCATTTATATGATCAATAATGACCTCTTCATCTATGTCATACAAAAATTGCTCAGTGGCCAATTCATTATAGGTCAATTTCTGAGTGGGTATATGATTTTTGTAAAAATAAAATCCGGTAGTACTCAATATAATAAAACAAGCTGCTGAAGCATATTTTAAGATCTTTGAATGCCATAAACGAACAACCCTAGGTGATTGTGTCGTTTTGGTTTCATAAATCGTCTTACTCAATATATTTGATTGCAGTTGTTCGAAATAATTTGCAGGAACTGCATAATCATTCCCTTTAGGTACTGCGGCTTTAATTTTTTCTTTTAGCAACTCCGCATTGATCTGCTCACTAAGCTCACTAAAGTAATTGGCAGGCGTAGTAAAACCACTCTCAGTCGACTTAGCTTTTATTTTCTCGAGGTATACTGCATTCGAAATACGATGCGGTAACTCTTCGAAATATCCCTCGGGAACAGAAAAAGGATGGTGTACAGATAAGCCAGCCAATGTTGGGGCTTCCTTTTTCCAATCGTTATTTTCTACTTGATTATCCATTACGAGTATATTGATAGATTATATCCCAAAAGGTTTAAAAGGTAATGTCTTCATTTAGCATAAAAGTTTCAACTTTTTTTACAGCAATGTGAAATGAGGCCTTTAATGCCCCTACACTAGTACCTGTAATTTCAGATATTTCCTCATATTTTAGATCGTCGAAGTATTTCATGTTGAATATCAGACGTTGTTTTTCGGGGAGGGTAAGCACAGCCTGCTGAAGTTTTAACTGAACCTTATCTCCATTAAAATGAGAGGCGGCAATTAAAGTTTCAGACAGTTCTGCAGATACTTCCTCTAAAGGGGTATTGTTCCGTTGTTTCTTTTTATTTAAAAAAGTAATAGATTCATTGGTTGCAATGCGATAAATCCAGGTATATAGCTGAGAGTCGCTACGGAATTTGTCAAGGTTTTTCCAAACCTTTATAAAGGTATCCTGTACCAGATCGTCGGCGTCATCATGGTCAATAACCAATCGTCTTACGTGCCAATATATCTTTTGCTGGTATTTATGTAGAAGCAGGTTAAAGGCTTCATCACGAGTTTTTGTATTTAAGAATTTCTCTAAAATCTCTGAATCTTCAACCTGCTTCATTAATCGTTCTTTTTGTTATTATTTATTTGCTCTTTTCATTACTTTTTGAGCAGCCTCAATAATATTAATGCTGTCTAAGCCATACTTGGTCATCAACTGATCAGGTGTACCGCTTTCGCCAAAACTATCGTTTACTGCAACAAATTCCTGAGGAGTCGGCAATTCTGTTGAAAGCAATCTTGCAACACTTTCTCCCAGTCCGCCATATTTGTTATGCTCTTCACAAGTAACCACACAGCCAGTTTTCTTTACTGATTTCAATATGGCTTCTTCATCCAAGGGTTTAATCGTGTGGATATTGATGATTTCAGCATCGATGCCTAGTTCCGCTAATTTTTCGCCAGCTTCAATTGCTTTCCAAACCATGTGGCCGGTAGCAATAATGGTTACATCTGTACCT
>NZ_FNEX01000019.1 GCF_900100435.1 Pedobacter sp. ok626
GGATCAATCCCAAAACTTGTGGAGCAGGAGTTAAAATTATAATTTTGTATTTCTATACCGTTTTATATTTATGCCATCAGCTACTGCATCCTTGCTCAGATTATTTCTGCCAGATTTTATACTAGAGAATTTTGAATTCAAAGGGGTTATTGAGGATAGTGAAACCTTCCATATCGAACTCGAAGAGTTGAATAATCCCCCCTTAGAATGGGATGGGATCAAAGTTTTGTCTAAAGGCTTTTTCCCTCAGATTGTAATTCAAGACTTTCCTATCCGTGGACATAAAGTGTTTTTTCATATCCGCAGACGCCGATGGCTCAATACAGAAACTTCTAAGGTGATTTATCGGAATTGGACTTTAGTAGAAAAGGGAACGCGAATGACTGGGGATTTCGCGGCTTTTTTAAAAGAAATCAATCGATACAGCACCGAGTAGCGTTGATGCCATCAGTTCATTCTATGGTGTAAAAGCTAAGAATCTACTTCGTCAATATCGTGATTACCTCAGTGACTTTAAAAATTGGGATCAGAAATCACATGCAAAAGAATGGCTGCTGTATCCTGAAAACCTAGGTGAACAGCTTTCTATAGACGAAACCAGTCTATCTCATGGTGAGCTTTACACCATCCTTACCAACAAATCAGCGAAAGGTAAGAAAGGCGCTATTGTTGCCATTGTAGCAGGCACCAAAGCCGAAACAGTCATCTCAGTACTGAAACGAATTCCAGAAAGAGCAAGAAAAAAAGTGACTGAAGTTACCCTGGATATGGCAGGTAATATGGAATTGATCTGCAAACGTTGTTTTCCGCAGGCAACCAGAGTGACAGATCGGTTTCATGTACAGAAACTGGCCACCGAGGCGCTACAGGAAATGCGGATCAAACACAGATGGGAAGCTATGGATCAGGAAAATGAAGCTATAGAAAGATCAAAAAAGACAGGCCGGCCATTTCAAGCGGAAGTACTCCATAATGGAGATACGATAAAGCAATTGCTGGCTCGTAGCAGATATGTATTATATAAAAAGCCTTCTGATTGGATAGACAGTCAAAAGGATCGTGCAGAACTCCTATTCGGAAGGTTTCCTGACCTTAAAACAGCCTATGGACTCAGTTTTGGACTTAGTCAAATCTTTGAAAATACAACAGATAAAGTCTTCGCCTTGGCGAGATTGGCCAAATGGCATGAAAAAGTACGACAAACGGGATTCAAATCTTTTAATACAATTGCCAGGTCGATACAGAACCATTATCAGACTATATTGAACTACTTTGATAACAGATCTACTAATGCTTCAGCGGAATCTTTTAATGCAAAAATAAAGGCTTTTAGAAACCTGTTTAGAGGTGTAAAAAACATAGAATTCTTCCTGTACAGACTAACGCAATTGTATGCTTAAAAACAGAAAAATCATTCTTGCTCCACAAGTTTTGGGATTGATCCGATCTCAGCCAGCCAACCTGTAAAGTATTTCCAAAGCATTGATGCCCTTGTAACGTTAGTCGTTCGTTTTTTAATATAATTTTTTATCGGAAAATTTAAAATCCTGTATTTTCGGTAAGGGTCTAATTAATACTATTTTTTTTCTTTTATTTAATGTTTTCTTTGAACCTAATATTTCATCAGTTTCGGTTCTGAGCCCTGTGATTAAGTTAAATTTAGTTTCTGTAAATATTGTGTTTTCGTCAATATATCCTTTGGTTGCGTTATTGGTTAACTTTTTTACATTAATTAATTCAAAATTGCCATTGTGATATTTGAAATCGTAAGTAATATTCCCCCCTTTAATTTCGCTCCACATTGTTAAAATCCCTTTTTCAATAAAAAAAGTTGGAATTTGGTATCCATTAAATTTTCCTTGGTTTTCAATAGGATATTGTGGTTCAATTATTTTGGTTGAAGATACAGCTAGAGTTAATTTTCCATTTGGCTGAGAAAGGAATATTTGCAATATTAATGGCCTTGTTTCATTTAATGTATCCATTTTTACCGTTATCTTGTCCATTTTACCATCATTATTTAAGTCGCCTTTTTCCTCTCTTACTTGATAGTTATAATTGTCTTTATTTTTAATATTTTGAGCGAATAAATTCATTTGGGCTGAAATCAAAATGAATACAAAGTATAGGTAGGTGTTTTTCACAATTTAAGTTATTTATTTTCCTTTTTTTTGAACCTGACGTCTAATGGGGTATGAGCGAAATCACTGTAAACATAAGTCCGGTTATAAACATTAAAAAGAGCAAGAATGATCTAATTTCTCGTGTTTTACGGCCCTGTTTTAATATAAGTCGGCTGAAAGGTTCTGATAATTGGATCGATAAGGCAAATAAAAAGGCAAATGCTAAAGCAAATTGCACGCCTATTCCAAATGGGATAGGATTTTGAGTATTGCCAAAATAACCCAGTTGATCGCTTAGGAATAATAAATTCCAAATAACAACAAAAACTATTACCGCTGGCCATTTCATTGGAAAACTTCCGCTTGATTGATATTTAATTATCTTGGCCTCGACTTCTGCAGGTATAAGGCCAGGGTTATTTAAAAATCCGGTATCTTCTATTCGCTTTATCAAATCGCGGCTGCCGGAAGTTAAAAAGATAACCTTTTCACTGTATTCATTAACCCGATGATTAATTTTTATGCCAGTTCCAGAAAATAACGTGGATGGTTCGATAGAGATAATATCAGAAGGCCTGAAATACACTGTACCTATGATTGATGCATTCAGTTGCAATTCATTTTTATTAACTAACAATTTCGCAAATGGCCATGTGGCTCGGCCAAATCCAATGTTTGCGCCACCAGTTTCTTCGATTTGATACATTATTATTTGTTCAGGAGGTTTTTATAACTAAAACTATTTAAAAGCAATGGAATAAAAAAATTACCGTAATGCAATTAATCGTAATAAATTATTCTTTAAACTAGCTGCACCGCGGTAAAAAAGAAATCAAGCTGTAAACAAAATACACAATACTCGTCAAAAGAAGGCTAACATGGCTATTTTTTATATCTTCACCTCATAAATAATCTCTAAAAAACTAAAATTACCATTTTTTTATGTCACCTAATAAGCGTTTAAAGGTTGGTCAAGGCCAAATTAGTGGATACATTTCCATTTTTTTATCAATACTGGTATTGCTTGGAATTTTCTGCTTCCGTTATCCTGAACAACTAACTACCCCTGAATTCCGAGAGGTGTATACTAAAGAGAGTATGGAAACTTTAATGGCGGGTGGAATCATCGCTACGTTTTTCTTTGCTATACTTAGTTTAATCCTCAGTAAAAGACTAAAATGGGCTTTGATCGGCTCAGGAATTGCCGGTATAGCTATTCTTTTAGGTGCTTTTACAGTAGAAGGCCGGGCTGTTGAGAAGACAAGTTGGCATTTTGGGCTGGATTGGATGTTGCTGGATTTACTACTCATGACGGCTATTTTTATTCCTTTGGAGCTTTTCTTTCCTAAAAATAAATCACAGACTAAGTTTCATGAAGAATGGCGAACGGATCTGATGTATTTTGTTATTAGTCATCTTTTTATCCAGTTTTTTGGGATAGTGACCCAAAAACCTGCTGTATTATTCTTTGGTTGGATTGGTTTGGATAAAATACACGATTGGGTGCAGAGCTTACCTTTTTTATTAGCCTTATTTCTGGCTTTTTTCACAACAGACCTTTTCCAATATTGGGCACATCGTTTTTTTCATACCAGGGTATCTTTGTGGAGGTTTCACTCGATTCACCACTCTACAAAAAGTATGGACTGGTTGGCAGGTAGTCGTACCCATTTTATGGATATATTTTTTACCAGAGCCATGACTTTTATTCCCTTATACATCTTGGGTTTTTCTTCTACAGTTTTTAATGTATATATTATTTTTATAGCGATTCATGCAGTTCTTATACATGCCAATACCCGCATTAATTTTGGCTTTCTAAAATACATATTTACTACTCCTCAATACCATCACTGGCATCATTGTGAAGACCCTAAGTATTATGGGCATAACTTCGCTTCGATATTCCCCTTTATTGACATGATTTTCGGCACCTATTACCTGCCGGGCAAGAAATGGCCAGCTGGAACAGGTGTACACGAGGCTCAATACCCTAAAGGATTTGTAAAACAATCAATTTACCCTTTTACAAAAAGTCCATTTGATACGGATTTGAATATGGAGGAGCGCAGCCAACGATAATGCTTGTTTATGTCCTACTCCTTTAACATTAAAGCCTCTCCATTTGGAGAGGTTTTTTATAATGCATTAAGCAATTATTGAAATCTGTTTAGAATTTAACTGTTTCCAGGTTCTTATCAACCAAAAAGCCATCAATAGCCTTAAGATCAAATTTCACTTTGCGTTTGGCTCTCAATTTCAGTATAAACAGATCATTGCTGCCTTCTAAGGCTTTTTTATTCCCTACGTTCACAAATGTTGCATACAAGGCTTTAGTTCCGTTCGTGTGCAGTCTATCATAAGTCAGATTGTCCATCTGTTTCATGTTCAATGCTTGCAGCCCTACAAAATCGTAATCCTGTGGATTGTATGGCAATGCAAAACTTAAAGCATTCACAGATTTAAGGCCTGTGCCTTTCACTTTAATTTCGATGATTTCATCTTTGTTATAGTTTTGTTTCTCGGTACTTATCTCAAGCTTACCAGCTACTTTATCAATTTTACGATCGTCTATCCCGCCGTCAAGCTGCGTAGCGAGAACCGAAATGTCATAAGCATCGATCAGGTTATTTTTATTGATGTCACCGTTGCTGATATACCCTTCAAAGTCGGCATCACCTTTTCTCAATCCCGTGTAGTTGGTATAAGAAGTCAGGTCATTTCTGTCAATCAAACGGTCATTGTTAATGTCTCCAGGCAGATAGCTTTCTGTTCCAGGAACTTTAAACACATATAATTCACGACCTGAGCCAAAACCGCCCACACCATCAGTAATCTCAATTTTAAGGTAGCGAGCTGATGGATGATTGCTGAAGTTGAATATTTTAACAGCATCATCGTTTGCCCAGTCAAACGAGCCTGATGAGGTCCAGTTTTCCTTATTGTTGCTATAAAATACCTGGCCTTTTAGCAATATCCCATTTCCTTTTCCTATACGTGGCAGGTAGTGGAATTTGTCCAGTTGATGGATTGATTTTAGATCAAGAATCATATCAAAAGGAACTGATTTTGTACCCCATTTTGTATGCCACATGTTTCCTTCATCAAAATCAAACAGTTTTCCGATGCCAGATCCGCCTTGATTTTCGGCCGTTGTTTTGGCAACAATTCCCTGAATAGCAAATTCCAGTGGATTAGACTTAGTCGTTGCTTTAATTTCTGTCCAATCAGAATGGCCGTCTTTATTTACTGCACGCAGTTTAAAAGAATAAGTAGTTTCTGGCGTCAACCCATCAAATAATAATGTGGTGTCTTTGATGGTCGTATAATGCATATCATTGAAGTCTATTTCGTAGAAATCTGCATGAATAACCTTCTCCCATGTCGGTTTCAACGTATAAGCCTCTGTATTATTTGTGGTAATGCGCGCGTTAATAGGAGGTGTTAATTTTCCATATGAGACCAGTTGGTTATTTGCTGGTTTATATTTGAATCCTTCAATGATGAGATTTATGGCATTTTTTGTAATGTCGGTTGTGCCAAGTTTTACCAGAAGCTGAGGATTTTTAGTGATGGCAATTTTTTCAAATTCGCTTCCCTTACTTGCAAACCTATTTAGGTTAGGGCTTGCGTCGTAGAAGTATACATTCTCTTTTTTTAAAAAGTCATCCATTGAATTTACTTCTGTCAGTTTTACTTTGTTTTCTCCGATTTTAGCAGAGAGGTTCTTCGGTTTTGCTGTTACATTTATTTTAAATGTAGTAGCTTTTTCTTTTACAAAACCATTAAAATCACCCTGTGAAGGATGGACGGTCACAAGGGCACGGTTTTTTGGATCGACTTCCGCTTCAATTAAAGTCGATGCCCCTTGGCCTAATTTGTATTGTTCTGTAGTTCCATCGTCATCATATTCTCTAAACGAACTTTTTTCAGATGGATAAATTTCATAAGTACGAGTTCCTTTGCTGATCTCCATTACATTATTGTTCGCATTTGTCATTGGAATAATTGCTCCGCTTTTTACAAACAGAGGAAGCTTCCATAATGGTGCGTCGAAGTTGTTTAAGATGCTATTGCCGACATATTTTTCTCCTGTGAAATAATCAATCCAGACTCCTTCTGGCAGATAAATTCCATTGCGGATGTCATTGCCTTTTTCATCTGATTTGGTTGCCTGATAGATTGGCGCAACCAAAAAATTAGGCCCGTATAAGAATTGATATTGAGTTGCAGTTCCTTTAGTATAGGCATTCGGATATTCAAGGAACATTGCCCTGATCATCGGCAAGCCTGTAACAGCCTCCTTTGCAATGCTATAGGAATAAGGCATTAACTCCGATTTGAGCTTTAAATAGGTTCGGTTAATGGATGTGATAGGCTCGCCTAATGCCTGTGGATACTTCTCGTTAGCACCCCAACCATCCATATTCAATTGCATTGGCGTGAAGGTTTTCCATTGGAAATCTCTGGTATTGACTACTATATTTTTACCGCCAAAAATACCATCCACATCCGAGGTAATATTAGGTTGTCCGGATAAGCCAGAACCCAAATAAGTAGGGATATGAAAACGAATGTATTCCCATACGCCACCGGTTTGGTCGCCCGACCAAATACCTGCATAACGTTGTGTCCCTGCCCAACCATCTAAGGAGATGATAAAAGGCCGGCTGTTATTTCCGTACTTAGACATAATTTGGGCCACATCTGTCACTCCGTTAAGTCCAAACGAATATCCTGCACCTACCCAGGCCACATCCGTTTTTAATACACGGACACCAGCGTCCTTTACCTCTTTTAAAATATCTCGTTGTAGTAAAGCGCTAACTTCAGGTTTAGGATGAAGATCCGACTGTGTCCACAATCCTATTTCTACACCATTTTTACGCGCGTAATCGCCTAAACTTTTCAGGTTCTGAATATTTCCATCCAAAGTTTCTGTTTGTCCGTATCCGGCACCATAACCGTCATTTGGCAGTATCCATCCAAATGGCATATCGTTCTTTTTATATCGATCAATAACAGCACGGGCAGAAAACTGATAGTTCTTTTTTTCTCCGTTCAGAGATTCCTTTGTGCCACCGTTATCCTTCTGGCTCTCTTTGTAGCGCTTGCCATCCTCAAATAAAATCCCTTTTTCATCTTCTTTCCAGAAATCCCGGTTGTAAGCATTTAAATGCCCTTGATAAAAGCCAAACTTGGGTAACAATATTGGGTTCCCTGTTAGTTGATAGAAATCGTTTAAAAGGTCCTTGGGGCCATTGCCGATCATGAAAAAGACATCCAGATAATCCGTTTCGTGCGACAATTTTACCAATCCCTTTTCCTTAGCTCCAAATTCATATTTGCCTTTTTTGAAGGTGTTCCACATTATGCCATAGCCGTTAGAGGACCAATAGTATGGCGTTGGAGAGGCTACTCCGCCGTCTGTCCAGCTGTTTTGATTTTCTATGGAAATTGCCTTTCCTTTATGTGAAAAACGACCATTTTGTACACCACCGCCATAAAAATATTCTTGTGGATTTTCTTTTAATGTCAGCCTTACATCCGCCTTTCCAAAACTTGGTACTGCGGCCTCTTCCAGAATAACAGCCTTGGTAACTGGATTAATGATTTTTAACAAAGTGGTATTCTTGTCTATTTCAATAATGATTTTATCCGTGGTTATCGTAACCAGATTAGTTCCGTCGGCAAGATTTAATTTTGCTACCGGTCTTCTTGGATTTTCCACTAAGATTTTAGCTGCAGGTTTAGCTTCCGGATCTCTCATCCTTCCGCCCGAATTGTCCTGGAAAAGTCGGAATATTTGATCACTATAGAAATCTAATGTCAGGCGTTGATTGTTGGAGAGTAATACCTCAATCACAGTCGGGCCGACTTTCTTTGCACTAATTACTTTTTGATCTTGTTGTGTTAGCTGTTGTACGATGGTTGCTTTTTGTGCTGCCCAGGCTGGTGCATTAGAAATCAGTAAAGGAAAAGCTAATGCAAGCAAGGTTGAACGTTGAACTTTGGATCGGCAAAATATTTTCATCATCATTGTTTAATGGGTGGTTGCTGAGAAACTAAATAGATTTTGGTTTGTTGCTATGTAAAGTTATAAAATGTAGCAAAGTAAGCGCTGTACTTGCTTTGCTAAACACCGCGCAAACGTTTGCAATCCATTAAGAAAGACATTCCCTTTTGTATACAACCAACAATATTATCTCAAAAATTATCACAAGCGTAGGAAATCACGTAAATTGCGGGAAATTGAATTATGAGCACAGTAAACGTTATTCCAGAATACAAAGATTTTAGTGAGTTTTATACCCAGGCAGTTCTTCCTTACAAAGAGCTAAATCCAACTCATATTAGGTTAGACGGAAAAATGCTAGGAAGTTCAAGAAACGTCTCGGCTTATTTTTGGTATTTAGGCAAAAAATGGAAAGTTGCCGCAGATACTTATATCGACCGATTGAAACTAGCTTATGAAGCTTGTAAAGCAAGTGATGAGCCGTTCGTAATCAAACACACGAGAGACAAAAAAGGGGAGTGTTTGGAGATTAAAGGGCAGCCAATTAGAAATAAGAAATTTTACGTTTATAGAGCGGATTAGAAAGCGCTAGTTAGCATTTTATAGCCAGATAAATACGCTTGATAATCTGTGTTCACTTTGTTGGCATATTTTTTTGCATAGGCGATTAAGGGTTTATGCCATTCATGATGGGCAGCAAAAGCAGTTAGCTCATCGTTGATGGCAGATCCCTGGATACCACTGCTCCGGAGTTGCGATGAAGCTGTTAAGGTAGCCATATCAGCTAATACCATTTTCAAATCTTCAAGACGATTGACAAGCAGTTCAAAATGAATTTTATCGGCATAAGGCTGCATCTCCTGTAATACATAAGCGTCTTTCTTAAAAGTGGTTTTACTTAATAAGGCAGGAGATACATTTTGCATTCTATATTTATTGGTGATGATGCGTTTCGCTTCAGAATCCCAGCGGGGTTGATGGGTTTTATTATAGGGGGCAAGGGATGATGCCGCTGCTTGTTTAAGTTCAATCAGCAGGAAAGTATCTTTCGCTTTAATCCCCTGCAAAAGGAACATGTATCGCTTTAAGCCAACACTACCGGTCCCTGCAACGCGAAATGCGGCATCTTTAATGACATAGTTATTTGGCCAGTCCCGTGTGTTTTTTAACCAAACAGATACATGCGAGATCAGTGCTTCTTTTAGTTTCGGTTTTAATTTAAAATGAAGGATATTGTCGATTTTTATCGTCAATTTTTTGCGATCTGGATCTGTTATCTTTTTGATCAAATCCCTCTCCTTTCTTTTTTTAGCATTATTTAAGAAAAAGCGGACGACCCCTTTTGCTGTTCTGGGATCGATGTAAAGGGCTTTACCTCTACTTAGAATTTCTGTGTATGTATTTAAAAATAGTGCGACCATTTCATCCGCCACCGTATTTTTCAGCTTTAGCGCATCAAAAGCCACATAAATACTGGTTAATACTCTTGCCAATTCCCAATTCAAGGGAGCCAGCATAGATTCATCAAAGTCATTCAGGTCAAAATAAACCATGCGGTTATTCCCTTTAAAGCTGCCAAAGTTTTCGAGATGCAAATCACCGCAAATCCAGGTTAATGGAGAGGAGGGAAATTCCTCTGCTTGCGACAAGTCTTCGTAAAATTGATGACAAGTTCCTCTAAAAAAGCGAAAGGGATTTTCTTTCATTGCTTTATACTTTAACTGAACCATGTCAGGAAGTAAATGGGCGTTGAATCTTGCAATTCTATCAATAATTGTATCCATAATACCTTGTATAAATTACCAGTTAAAGGAATCGATCGCTTGCTGGTCCAATAACCAATCATTAAATTCTTCTAGTTTATCTCCTTTCCCGCTTACCCGGACTTCCATTATCGTATGTTGGCTAGTGCGGGATACTTTTAGGCTATTGTACCGAAGTTTTAAGGTCCTAAACTGCTCATGAACTTCAGCACAATCATTTTTATACTTAAAAACGATGCGGTAATCCCGATTTTGAAAACGATCATCTATCCAAAATTGGAAATAATCCATTACGTATAAGATAAACAAAGTAAGTACAACAGAGAGGCCAGCAAGCGTATATTCTCCAATGCCAATCAGCATACCTATGGCAGCTGAAATCCAGATGGAGGCTGCGGTCGTAATTCCTGAAACACTAATGTTATTTCTAAATATTACACCAGCACCTAAAAAACCTATACCGGTAATGATATTGGCAGCTATCCTATCTCGGTTATCTTCAACCCCCAAAAGGTAGGAACATATGGTAAATATTGTAGAGCCGAAGCAGATCAATGCCAGTGTCCTGAACCCCGCAGATTTGCCCCGTATTTCTCTTTCAAAGCCCAATATGCTTCCACATACAACGGAAAGAAATATTTTCAATATTTCATCGTCATAGATTCGAGTAGCTAAAAAGATTTGATGCATAGCAAACAGATGTTGTTTTATAACGTTTTTAGCGTTTAATTGTTTGCTATTCAATAGGCTGGAGCTCTAGTTACTTTTGCTAGTAAACATGGCATATTAGGAATGCTTTGTTTTTATATATTTGCTGTATGTCATCACACCATATCATCAGAGAAAAACAAGAGCCTGCACTTTACATTCATCAATTTGGTGCTTTTAATGAAGAATATCTAGGGCAATTATTAGAATGGAGCCCAACTTTGATCGTTAACGATTCGGTTTACGAAAAGGCCATCAGTATGGGCTTAAAGGTTGATGCAGTGGTAAATGCTTCGGGTAATTATGCCTTTCAGGAAAACACGAGGGTGATTGAAGTTAAAACGGAAGAGCTGGATGCTGTGTTAGACTTCCTGATCGCAGAGAATTACCAGGCGGTTAATGTGATCGATACAAAAAGTAATTTAAGGGAACTGGGCAGCTACATTTCCGAAATCAACATTGTGGTGTTTACTGAAACGGAAAAGGCATATGCCATAAAATCAGGATTTAAAGTCTGGAAGCCAAAAGGCAGTGTATTTAAAATCGAGGTGATCTCTTATTTCGAAACCAGTAATCTTAAGCAAGAAGAAAACGGGGACTTCGTCGTTATTAATGATGGCTTTGTAGAGTTTATTTTTACAACGGAGTATCTATTTATAAGTGAAGTGTTATGATTCTTTTAAGAAACGGGAAAGAAGAGGATATTGAAAGTATCCAGAAGATGGCAAACAAAACCTGGCCTGCTGCTTACAGTGACATTATTTCGGCTGAGCAAATAGCATATATGCTAGATAAAATGTACAACAAGGGAGAGTTACTTTCGCAATTTCAAAAAGGCTATACTTTTTTAATTGCTGAAGAGAATGACGTCGATCTTGGCTTTGCCAGCTTTTCTATTCACGATTCGACTAACTGTATTTATAAATTACACAAATTATATGTGCTGCCCGAAGCTCATGGAAAAGGCCTGGGTAAACTGCTGATTAATGAGGTGGTGAATATGGTAAGAAGAGCGGGAGGAAAGTCGCTGGAGCTGAACGTAAATAGAGACAATAAGGCGACCAAATTTTATCTAAAAGCGGGCTTTAATGTAAAAGAAACCGTTGACCTTGATATCGGTAACGGTTTCCTTATGAATGATTATGTAATGGAATTGGCGATCTAATCGTGCTTTTCTATTAGTCTAGGGATTCTTGTTGGCGTATCCGTACCTTTTACAATACTCGTCGCGCTAAGCGCAATCGCTTTAACTGTGGCCAGAATGTTTTCTGAATCTAGTGTGCTGTACTCGTCTTTTACTGTGTGATATAACTGGTCTGTGTCTATCTGATCAGTACTAATGGTATGTGCCGGAACACCTAGTGCAGCAAGCGTGGCATTGTCACTTCTGTAAAACAGATTTTGTTTGATATAAGGATCCGGATGAAAAGTAAATGGTGTTCCAGCTAGATTTTTCTGAAGGATTTTGCCAAAGTCAGACTTGTCAAAGCCAGTAATAAAAGCGGTGTTTTTACCAAACTTGCTTTCCTTTCCAATCATTTCAATATTAAACATGGCAACTACATCGTCTGGATTCAATTTCTTTGAGAAATATTTTGAGCCAAAGCCACCTAGTTCTTCTGCCGTAAAGGCCACGAAAATTAAAGTGCGCTCGTTGTTGTTTAGCTTTTTGTAATACTTTGCCAGCGCAATCATTGCAGTGGTACCCGAAGCGTCATCATCGGCGCCATTGGCTATACTGTCTTGTTCATCGCTAGTAGCTTTTATAATTCCAAGGTGATCATAATGCCCCGAAAAGACAACCAATTCTTTGGCTTTAGACTTGCCTGGAATTATCCCTACAACGTTAAATAGTTGCTTCCCATCCCTTTCAAAGGTTTGTCTAAATCCGGGTTCACCTTCCATTGGTAAGAGTCCAATACTTTTAAACTCCGATTCGATAAAAGTTGCAGCCTTATCAATACCAGGACTAAAAGTGGCTCTTCCCTCCATTTCGTCACTACTCAGCGTTTTTATTAGCCTGTCTACATATTCCTTATTGATGATTTTGTCGATGTTTTGAGCCCAGGCTAACTGGGTAAATAATAGCGCTAAAAGCGTATAAACAGTTTTTTTCATTAGTTCAGTTTGATTATGTTGTTTTTAAATGGGCTTAGCTATCCCAATTATGATTTTGAAGGTCGTGATAGGCTTGACCCTTTATAATTTCTTTTCGTTTTTCAGTTTCAGTGGAAACTCGTGTTTCCTGTATTCCATCAATAACCGCGGTTTCATATTCACGATCTTTGTCGGATTCGTAAATTTGTGTAAGCTCTAAATTTTCCACCGATTTGTCGTACGGTCCTTTACTACTCATCAATTTTACGAAAACTGGCAGACATTCAAAGAAAATAAATAATAAACCAATAAATGTAACGGCTAGATAAGTACTCATGTCTCTGGTTCCGTCGCGGTTAAAGCTAAGCTGTCCCAGGGCCCAATTCCTGTCTGCAAAACCGGCAATGCTGGTTAGACTATCCAGTTGTTTTCCCGTATATAGCTTTTCCGTCATCAGTCCATCAAACTGTTTGCGACCATCCACAAACTTCTCCAGGGCACGTACGTCGGCAGTTAAAGTATCTAGTTCTTTTTCCCGCTGCTGTAATTCGATTTCCTTTCTTTTGGCGTAAGGGCCATAGCCCATTATACCCGATGTTTCGGTCGTTTTATTGCCAAATATTTCAAAGTTAAGCTTCTCCCTGTCGGATTTTATGCCGTTGGCTGTCGAATCTCGCTGCGCTTTAGCATCGGCTAGCTTATTTAATTCTATGGCATATTTGTTTTCAAATGCGACGTTGAGGGTGTCAATTTGTGAGCGTTGGTTGTTGAGATAGCTTACCTTTAAGCGCTCTTTAATCTCTTTGTCGAATATTTTAAGCTCCAGTGGACGAGAAATGACAATCCCGATCATAATGGCTAGTAAAATACGAGGTGTAGCTTGTAGGATCTGTTTATTGGCGCTGGCGCTTTTATTGATGCTGGATACGATATATCGATCCATATTAAAAATGGCCAATCCCCAGATGATGCCAAAAAACACGGCAAAAAGTACAGCCGCGGGATCACCTTTAAAAACAAAGTACATGGCATAGCCACCCGAAAGGGCTGCAAACAACCCGGTAAAGAATATGGTGGCGCCTATGCCTATATATTTGTTGTGCTCAGTTGGGTGTTTTGCCAGGGTCGAAATGTGCGCACCGGAGCAAAACCAAAAGAAACGAGATATAGAATTCATGATGTAAAAAAACAAAGTTAATAAAGACTTCATATTAAACGCACGGGGTATTAAGTTGTTACAGAAATAAATAGCATATTGTTAGTGGAATTTCATATTCCAGATCAGGGGACCATTTATTTCAGGAAGATGCTTGATTTAATTATCTTTGAAAAAATTGAATAACATGATAAAAGAAATAACAGTTCAAGAGCTTAAAGAAAAGATCGACAACAATGAAGATTTTCAATTGATTGATGTAAGGGAAACATTTGAATATGAAACCTCAAACCTTAATGGCCTGAACATTCCTTTGGGTGGTATTTTAATCGAGGCAGATCAAATAGCGCAAGATAAACCAGTAATTTTCCAATGCAGAAGCGGTAAAAGAAGTGCTGCGGCAGTAATGCAATTGGAGCATCAATTGGGTTTAACCAACCTTTATAACTTAAAAGGTGGTATCCTTGCATGGCAAGAAGCTTTTGATCCTAATATGCCTGTTTACTAAGCATGGGAAAGAAGATCGCATTAAACGTTTTTTATAACCTGGGTATCATCCTTTCCATTTTTGGAATGGTATGGGGTTATAACAATAAACAATATTTAGTAATTGGCTTATTCGTAATTACCGCTGCATTTTTTCTTTATTTAAAGTTACAGCTGATAAAGGAAATGCGCAATAGTCTTAAAAACCGGAAGTAAATAAAGAAGGGTTTATCCCTTCCAGCCCTAGCCCTGGCAGCTGACTTAGCTGGTATTTTCCCTCAATCATTTTAGGCGCGGTAAAAGGATTGTTTTTTGTTAGCCATGGCCCATCCAGGTCTGCCCAGTCGCACAATGGCGCTAAGGCCATTCCTGCCTGTGTAGCACAAGATGTTTCGCTCATGCAGCCAATCAGTACTTTCATACCCATAGATTTGGCTTTAAGGATCATTTGATGACCTTCATATATGCCGCCACTCTTCATCAGCTTAATGTTGATGCCGTGATAAGCGCCTCTTAAGCCTTCCAAATCTGACAATCGTTGTACCGCCTCGTCTGCTAAGATGGGGATCGGACTACGCCCTGTAAGCCATGCATTGCCCTCAAGATCGGCCTTATCCATGGGCTGCTCTATCAGTTGTACGCCCTGATCGTGTAACCAATAAATCATCTCTATAGCATGTTTCTTGTTTGTCCAGCCCTGATTGGCGTCAACATATAAAGGCAAGTCGCTCACACTTCTGATGGTGTTGATCAGTTCTTTGTCGTTATCTCTTCCTAGTTTAATCTTTAAAACTTTAAAGCCATTGGCATCCGCCACTTTCTCTTTAATCACTTCCGCTGTATCAATACCAATGGTATAAGAGGTTACTGGCATTTTTAATGGGTCGGCGCCATAAATCTCGTAACAAGGCTTATTTAGTAGTTTTCCGTTGATGTCATTCAAGGCAATATCAATAGCTGCTTTAATCGCGGGATGCCCCTTTTCAATGCTATCGAGATAGTTGAGGGTCTCCTCAAAATTAAACGGATGAACAAAGCGATTCCAATCTACCTTTTTTAAAAAGGCTACCGCTGTTTCTACACTTTCGCCCATATAGGGCACCATAGAAGCCTCGCCATAACCTTCAATATTTTCATAACTCAGCCGGATCAACATCACTGGCGTGCTTGTCCGCGAGAATTTGGCAATAGAAAATGGGTGTTTTAGTTCCAGGCTATAAGCGTTATAAGCAATCTTCATGGTACGAAAGGCTTTTTAGTAATTTAAAAGTTATAAAAAGTAGTGCAAAAGCGAATGTAAAAATAATATACCTAATATTGTGCCCAGTATGAATAGCACAATATACCAACCCTTTAAAAACTTCGATTTTAAGTATAAAAACTGCTTTTTAAGTGGAGATATCTTTAGTTCGCCAATTGAAGAAATAAATATACTACCTGCATGGCTGTTAGAAGTGGCAAACTTTAGTGGCGAAGAGCAGATTAAATTGCTCGACGAAAGTGTAAGGTCGTATAATGCTTTAAAGGTTCCTTGTAGCACTGAGGTTTTAACGCAATTTATCCAGCCACTAGAAGATAAAATCTCTGATGCCTTTGCTAAGGGGTATGCTGGGGTATCTCAGTTGGATGAGCTTGATCTTTTTAAATGGATTGGTAAGTTCATGTACAGCCTCATCTATATAGAAATGAATGGAGCTGTTCGCTTACAGCAGTTAAGTGATGATGGGTTAAACATGTCGCAAGGATTGATGCATAAGTTTGGTAATTTGAATACCATGATCCAGAGTATTTATAGGGATGTGGTGTTCGAAGATTTTACACCTTGGTCTATTGTGGTGGTTTCGCTTGAAGATAAGGATACCCCTTTCAGCTTCAGAGATGAAATCAATACGCTTACTTTTTCATTAAAGCTTAAAGATTTTGGGATCATTGCCTGTCTGCAGGATAACGGTACCAATAAAAAATATCATCAGGAATTGCTTGATCAGATTGGGGCCTCCGCTTTAACCGCACCACAGTTTGAAGAGCTATGTGCCCGTTTCTTTTACTCGGCTTACCTGTTTAATCGCCTGCCGGAATATGCTATTATGCCCGTAGAAGGTTCTATTTACATAGATGCAATGCCACTTAAAGGTACTTTTAACAAACCTTTATTTGATCATTGGCAACATAAAACCTATGCACAGGTATTGCAGGATTTTTGGAAGCCTTGGGGACATACCTTGTTCGAAATCATTAAAGATCCGACCAAGCCAATCAGCTATTTCGATCCGGCTTCATTGCCAGAAACCAATTAACCGATCTTAGCGAGTATCTGCGCTATGAAATGTGGGATCGCTCCAGGAACAATAAGCACGGTAACAATAAGGCCTGTTAATGCGCCAAAAAAGTGAGCATCGTGGTTAATGTTATCTCTGGATTGTTTTGAGGCATAAACACAGTATACAAGATATAATGGCCCGAAAATGATCGCCCAGATAGGTATTGGTATCGGGAATATGATCATCGAAGAGAATGGCTGAAATAAAATGTAGCTAAACAAGACAGCGCTGATGGCTCCAGAGGCGCCCAAGCTGTTGTACCACATGTCGTTTTTGTGCTTAATAACCGAAGGAATATCGCTTAATATCAAGCCAAAAATATATATGGTTGCAAACTGCCATGATCCGATCATTGCCTCTAGCTGAAAAGCAAAGAAGTAAAAGGTCATCATGTTAAAAATCAGGTGCATCCAGTCTGCATGAATCAGTCCGCTTGTCAATAAAGTATATACCTTAAATCTTCTCGAAACACTGTAGGGGTGCAGCATGAACTTGCCGTACAAATCCTGATTGTTAAAAGCATAAATGCTGGTTACAATAGTTAACAGGAAGATGATCGATGCAACAGGGGTATGAATTAAGTATTCCATTCTAAATTAATATAGTGTTTTTGTAGAAAGCCCTATAGATCCGAAGTGGTATTTCAGGCCGATCGAAAAGTAGTTATAAATATCGGGCTTACCGCTTTTAAATTTCAGCGGAGAGTCATCATATCCATCCATACCTTCGCCCAATGTAACATTTGCTTGATAATTAAAGTTGATGCCGTATTTGGAATACCCATACCGATCCATAAAGTTAAAAGTAATACCAATATTTAGTGGGACCAGTAGATCATTAGAGCTATCCTTTCCAGGGAAGATATAATCTGGATTATTCAGATCATATCTTTGGACAAAACGCATTTTGTTCATGAGTACTCCTGCACCTGCACCAACATATAAGCCTTTTATGGCATTAGCAAAGCCGGTTCGGCCATAATCTATCACTGCACCAAGGGATAGCTTTCCATTAATTGAAATAGCTTTATAACTATTTATAAACTGACGGCTGTACGGGTCTGTGTAGATATCACCACCATTGATTTCTCCCATTTGCCCTTCTATCCCGAGGCTCACAAAAGGGGTAAACAGATAATCAAAGGATCCATAACCCGCTAAACCGTAATCATGCTTGGCCAAATCTCCGAAAGACTGTGTAATTCCGGCGCCGGCGCCGATTGACATTTTATAAAAATTGGATTGAGCGTTGGTATTAAACCAAAATAAGAGTGCTGTTAACGATGTTAAAATTGGTTTCAAGAGTATCTTCTTTTAAGTATGTAGACAAAACTATAATCTTTATATAACTTTGGAGTTTTATAAGAGTATGCTAAAATATATAAATAAAAACAAATCCCTTCAAAACAGGTTCATAAAATACGTTCAGATCGATACACAATCAGATCCGCAATCGCCAACTGTTCCCTCAACCGAAAAGCAAAAGAATTTAGGTAAGGTTCTGGTGGCTGAATTGTTAGAGATTGGTGTGACTGATGCACATTTAGATGAGTATGGTTACGTATATGCGACCATTCCTGCCAATACAGATAAGCAAGTTCCAGTAATTTGCTTCTGCTCGCACATGGATACTTCTCCCGATTGTAGTGGTTACAATGTAAAGCCAATCATTCACGAGAACTACCAAGGACAAGATTTGGTGCTGCCGGACGACAATTCTGTAGTATTAAAAATGAAAGAACACCATGATCTGAAAGATCAGATTGGCAATGATATCATCACTGCAAGTGGTACTACCTTACTTGGGGCAGATAATAAAGCTGGATTGGCAGAAATTATGGAAGCTGCGGCTTTTTTAATGCAGAATCCTGAATTTAAGCATGGAACGATCAAAATTTTATTTACCCCGGACGAAGAAATTGGGCGCGGTGTAGATAAAGTGAACCTGGAAAAATTAGGTGCTGATTTCGGTTATACCGTTGATGGTGAAACATTGGGTTCTATTGAAGATGAGACTTTCTCGGCTGATGGCGCTGTATTGACCATAAAAGGTGTAAGTGCGCATCCTGGTTTTGCTAAAGGTAAAATGGAAAGTGCTATTAAGATTTTATCTGATGTGATCAGTTCGTTACCTGCAGACTGCCTTTCACCTGAGTCAACAGAATTAAAAGAAGGTTTTATCCACCCGGTTACAATCAGTGGTAATGTAGAACAAGCTGAAGCGCGCTTTATCCTTCGTGCATTTAATGATGAAGAATTGACTGCTAATGGCGAATTGTTAGATGCTACTGTGCAAAATATTATAGAAGATTTTCCAAACGCTTCGTATGAATTGAAGATCACAGAACAATACCGTAACATGAAGCAGGTATTGGATAAGCATCCTCAAATTATCGAAATTGGTATTGAAGCGATAAAACGTGCAGGTATTACGCCTAAGCAACAAAGCATCAGAGGTGGTACCGATGGTTCTCGTTTGTCATTTATGGGCTTACCTTGTCCTAACATCTTTGCAGGAGAGCATGCTTTCCATGGTAAGCAGGAATGGGCATCGGTACAGGATATGGAAAAAGCGGTTGAAACGATCGTTAATATCGCTGCAATCTGGGAAGAGAAAGCCTAAAATTATAAGATTGATTATTTGGCAAGCGTTAGTCTTGCCAAATATTGATCTGAATCGTCTTCCATAATGATCTCGGTATGCCATCCTGTTTGTTTGGCAATATCAATAAGTGTTTTCTGATCTACATAGATCCATTTAAACCAATTGCCTTTTACGCTTTTGTATTCGTACCTAAAGCTAACTTCTCCAAAGTACCCATTTTCGGGAAATGGAATTTCAAGGTATAGATAGGACAGGTCAGAGCTGTCAAAAACCAGCTGACCATCTTTATTTAATAAGCTTTTAACATGTTTTAAAAAAGCTTTTAATCCAGGAATGGATCCTGTAAGCCCGATTCCGTTCATCATAAATAATAGGGTGTCGTATTTTTTCTCCCCTTCTGGAATTTTATAGGTTAGGATATTACCTTCCATGGCTTGTTTTAGCCCACGTTGCTTCATAATGGTTACTGCTGGTGCGGATATGTCCATACCCGTAATATCAAGCCCCCTTTTTTGCAGTACTAAAGCATGGCTACCTACACCGGCGCCCACATCCAACACTTTGCCTTTACAAAGATCAAGTGCTTTAATTTCCAGGTCAGGCATTTCATTTTCGTCTCTGAAGTAAATATCTACCGGCATTTCTTCCGGTTCGTCGTAAGAGTTATGTACCCAAAGGGTTTCTGCCGGTGGTTTTAAAAACTGATCTTTTAACGCTTCTCCAAAAACATCCATGCCGCAAAGATAGAAAAGAGATTCTTTTACAACTCAAACTCCTGATGATATTCTGGAATAGCAACATTTTTAAAACCGGCATTACGTACCCTTTCGGCAAATTTTAGCTGTACATCGTACTCGCCGTGAACCAGAAACAACTGTCTAACCTTTGTAGGGTCTTGTCCGGTAAGGAATTGTAATAAATCTTCATAATCGCCATGAGCGCTCATGGATTTAATAGACCTCACTTCTGCAATTACATCATAATCTTGTCCAAAAAGCCATACTCTTTTTTGTCCGCCAATTAAACGGCCGGCAAGGGATCCCGGACTGGCATATCCTACCATTAAAATGGTGTTCCTTTTATCGCTGATATTGTTTCTGATGTGATGTCTTACGCGGCCCCCCTCGGCCATGCCTGATGAGGATATGATTACACAAGGCTGCGGGTCGTCGTTTAGAGCTTTAGATTCTTCTACACTTTCAATAAACTTTAAGCCTTTGAAGTCAAAAATGTCGCGATCTACCTTCATGATCTCCTTTACGCCATTATTATATACGTCTGGGTGATCTTTTAGTACCTGAGTTGCTTCCAGAGAAAGTGGGCTGTCTACGTAGTAAGGTATATCGGGCAATTGACCTTTTAACTCCAGGGAGTTTAGGGCATATAATAACTCTTGAGTACGACCAACGCTAAATGCTGGGATGACAATTTTGCCTTTCTTTTCTAAACAAGTCTGCGTAATTATTTGCAGTAATAAGTTTTCGATAGCCTCTACATCGACATGCAAAGAATCACCATAAGTAGATTCTAAGATGATATAGTCGGCCTGTGGAAAAGTTTGGGGACTTTTTAATAGTAAATCGCCGTAGCGACCTACATCTCCGCTAAAAGTAATGCGGGTTTCTTTGTCATTTTCATTAATCCGTAAGTGTACCGCTGCGCTACCCACAATATGGCCAGCGTCGGTAAATCTAACTGTAATGTGATTATCGATTTTAAAATCCTGTTCGTAAGGGATAGTTTTGAACTGGCTAATTGTCCGCTGTACATCTTGATCTGTATACAGCGGTACTGCCACAACCCCTGGTTGTTTGTTTTTTTTGTTCGCATATTCTGCGTCCTGCATCTGGATCTTTGCCGAGTCTAACATTAGGATCCCCGCTAGGTCTTTTGTGGCAGGTGTGCAGTAAATGGTGCCGCTAAAACCTTCGGCCACCAAACGAGGCAGGAGTCCGCAATGATCTATATGGGCATGAGATAAAATGAGGTATGTCACCTTAGCCGGATTAAATCCGAAAGATTCATTCAACTGATTTGTGATATCACCCATGCCTTGAAAAAGGCCACAGTCCAATAATATTTTAGTTCCGTTATTTAAAGTGATCAGGTGTTTGCTACCTGTTACAGCACGCGCTGCCCCGTGAAAAGCGATCTTCATTAAACTGGATTAGGCTCTTACTTTTGAAATGGTGTCTTTTACTTGATCGGTAACATCGGCGAGTTTCTCTTTAGAAGCATCTAGAAGGTCACAAAACCAGTCCGACATTTTATCTTTTACGTCTCCACCTTTATCAGTTGACAATATTAAAGCTATTGCAGCACCTAAAGCTGCTCCGGCCAATACTCCTGCTATTATTTTAGTTTCTTTTTTCATGGTCTTTTAAGTCAAATGTAATTGTGAATAAGGTGCTGTGCGGGCACGACGCCCATGTCTAAATATAACAAAAAAGGGGCCGAAATAGTTTTTGGCCCCTTTTATTTTTTTACGATTTCGGTTATTTTACACTTGGGCCTTCAAAGAAAACTAATGTATTGTTAAAGTTATAAGCCATTTGCATGTTTATGGTTCCATTAGTTAGGAAGCTGAAAATTAATCCGCTAGGATTTGAAGAGGCATACATGTTGGTTTCGCTTGAATACAAAAAGTTGGAGAATGTTATTGCATTAAATGCAGGGTAATTTTGACCGCTAACAGGTTCCATTGACACTTCATTGGCCCCTTTACGTGTTATTTTGATTTTAACATTCTGGTATTCTATGTGGTCGGCAGGAGTTCCTAAGGTTAGTTTTCCTTGATAGGTTTGTGAAACCTCTGCGGATTTGTCTGTGTTTGGTGCTTCGTCTTTGTCTTTGCTGCAAGAGGTAATGATTACTGAGAACAATAATAGAATAGGTACAATGATTGCTTTTTTCATAATAAATATAAGGATTAGATTAAAAAAATAATTAAATCACTCCTTAGAAAAAACTATGCCAAGTTTAAGTCTATAGATAATTTTTTCGGTGAAATTTCTGATGTTAACCTTCTGATTTTTTTTGTTAACCTTTTGATAGATAGTGCTCTATAGGCGTGGTGGAATGGTCGAATAAAATTATTAAATTAATTTTTATAATAATGTGTGGTTGGTTTGGGCGTGTTTAATTAAATTAAGGGATAAATCAGCGGTAGAAAAAAATCGTCCTTTAAATGAAGCGATGTACCTAAAACTGATGACGGGGTAGCCAATGAAATAAAGAAATATAACAACATATCATTACTTCTTAAATGAGGTATTAATTTAAAGAGTCTCCAGCGTGAAATTTCTGACAAATGCTTGGAAGGAGACAATAGATTAATGCCCGTGACAATATTTGTTGTACTTTTGAAGGTGCACTATAGCGTCATGGGCTCTATTGTAAATCCGTTTCCTAGGCCGTCAGAAAGCCCCACGTTCCGGTATTTAGAGCTTGCTATAGTTGCATCTTCGTTTTATTCACAAATAGACGAACAGCCGTAATGGCTTCCTTAAATTCCCATTGAGACTCATTTTTAAGGTTTAAACTAAAAAATGAGCATATGACAGATCAAGAGTACTTCCAGAGTAGGCCAAAAGGCGCCGAAGCTGAATTAAAGGCATCAGCAGAGAGTTCAATTCAACTTTTTTTCGAAGAATATGATCTTGACGAAAGCCAAGATTTGCTTTGGCAAATTATGAAACATTGTTTCTTCAACCCCTCTACAGCATTAACTATTCCGGCGCGCGAAAATTTGGTAAGTTTTTATGAGAATCTTCATCAAATGATTTTGGCTGCTAGTATTTTGCATAATACTAGGATAAGTCAGCAGGTTTGGAATGCACAGTAACGATTCTTCACAAGGTTAAGGTTTCTTCACACCTGGTTCACACCTCCTTCACACCAAACCCACAAAAGGGTACCTTTTTGTGAAGAGATTGTGTCTAATGTGTGTCTGATGTGAGGACTATTCCTTAAGCGTGGTTCTGATCTGGGTTCAAAAAGGAAACAGGGACGGTCTTTCGAAACGTCCCTGCTATAAAGATGGTTGATCCACCACAGATCAACCTAAACCAAACAAACTGCAACTATAACGGTGAATGTTGTAAAAAAGTTTATGAGCAGAAAAAATAAATTAACTTAAGAAAAGTGTGGTTTTCGGTTTGAGATCGATTAAATTCTTCATGACTGAATTAAATAATTATGATAGAAAACACTAACCGGTACATTGATCCTTTAACTGACTTTGGCTTTAAGCATATATTTGGAAGTGAGCCCAATAAGGATATTCTTATTGAATTTTTAAATGCTCTTTTTCAGGGAGAGAAGCGTGTTATTGATATTACGTACAGCCCTACCGAGCATGGAGGTAGTTATATTGAAGAGAAAAAAGTGCTTTTCGACTTGACTTGCACCGGACAGGATGGCGAGCAATTTATTATTGAAATGCAGAGAACGGGACAAAAATTCTTTGCAGACAGATGTGTGTTTTACATGTCCAGGCTGATTAGCGCACAGCTACCAAGAGGAGCACATGACTGGAATGTTCCACTAAAGGAGGTTTATCTCATTGGTATTATGGAGTTTCAGTTTAATAATATCAATGGCAACTATCTGCATAATATTGCGTTAACGAACACCGATACCGGTAAAGTATTTTACAAAGGTATGGGTTTCAAGTTCCTTGAATTACCTAACTTTGATAAACAGGAGCATGAATTAGAATCTGAGTTGGACAAATGGTTTTACTTATTAAAGAACTTAAGTCGACTGAATGAGATTCCTCGCTTTCTGGATAAAAGAGTATTTCAAAAGATATTTAAAATTGCGGATTGAGTAAGTTAACCAAAGAACAGCGGGAATTGTATGAATCAGATATAAAAGCTAAATCTGATTGGAAGGGTGGTATGGATTGGGCTAAGGAACAAGCAGCAGAACAAGCATCGGAAAAAGCGGCAAAAGAAACAACGCTGGAAATAGCCTCAAAACTTAAAGCAATAGGGCGACCCTCAGATGAAATAGCTAAAGTTACGGGCCTCTCAACTGAAGAAATCGACGATTTACCCGGCATTGATGAACAATAGAGAAGGGCTCTGCTGTGTTTCTGGGTATAAAAGGAAACAGGGACGGTCTTTCGACGTCCCTGCTATAAAGATGGTTGATCCACCACAGATCAACCTAAACCAAACAAACTGCAACTATAACGAGGAATGTTGTGGAATAGTTTTGTGATGATTCGTAAATATAATTTCGTGACAATTTACTGACAAGAGCTCTTAAGTTAACGGGGTTTCGATATTCCGTTGTCTTCAAGAGCCACCAGACTCTTCTGCTCATAATTGTATTTATAGAACTGGTATGTTTCGTCGTCGCTAGTGCAGGCTACGACGGCCTCATTACTGTCGTTAATATTTTTCTTAATGTAAAAGCGCGAATAGGGGATCCTATTTTCTTTTAGTGCGTGTTTTACCCATTGTTCGATTGATTCACCATCATTGTGCCATTCAGTTTGAAAAATTTTAGCAATTATTTGTGCATTTCCCTCAGGCGGTTTGTTAAGAAACCTGAATAATTTAAGTGAAAGGACAATTACGGCGGTGCTAATCCAGATGATTCGCCAAGTTTGATTCATTTTTGAATGCGTTTTTAGAGTTAATCGAAGATAGTAAATTAACATAATTTACCTCGGTAGTTTTCGCATCCGCGTAAATTTTAGAGGAAGCGATATTTGGTTTATTGTTAACTGCGAAATAAATATCTCTTCAACTGTTTGGTAATTAAATATTTCTATCTATCTTTGCAGTCCCTAAAAATATGGGATAATAAATAATTGTTTAACAAATTAAATACAAGCAAGTGAATACGTTAAGTTACAAAACTGTCTCTGCCAATGCAAAAACTGTTAACAAACAGTGGGTTGTTGTGGATGCTGAAGGCGAGATTTTGGGGCGCTTGTCATCGAAGATCGCTATGATCATCCGTGGTAAAAACAAGCCTGAGTACACCCCACACGTAGACTGCGGTGATAACGTTATCGTTATTAATGCAGACAAGATTAAGTTGACCGGAAATAAAATGAACGACAAAGTTTATACTTCCTACACTGGTTATCCAGGTGGTCAGCGTTTCATTTCTCCAAAAGAGTTAATGGCGAAACATCCAAAGCGTGTTGTGGAAAAGGCAGTAAAAGGTATGTTACCTAAAACTAAATTAGGTGCAAAATTGTACACCAACCTTTTTGTTTATGCAGGTGCTGAGCATCCGCATGCAGCTCAATCACCAACAACCATTAAACTTTAATTAAGGAAGAAATGTCAGTTACTAACACTTCAGGAAGAAGAAAGACTGCAGTTGCTCGTATCTATTTAAAAGAAGGCAACGGCACAATTACCGTAAACGGTAAAGATCACAAAGAATATTTCCCAACATTGCCTTTACAATACATCGTTAACCAATCATTCACAGTTTCTGAATTAGTTGGTCAGTATGATGTAACTGTAAATGTAGCCGGTGGTGGCGTTAAAGGCCAGGCAGAAGCTGTTCGTTTAGCTATTGCTAAAGCTATTGTTGAATTAGATGCTGAGAAAAAACCAGCATTGCGCGCTAAAGGGTTAATGACCCGTGATATGCGTATGGTTGAGCGTAAAAAACCAGGACGCAAGAAAGCACGTAAGAAATTCCAATTCAGTAAACGTTAATCTTAAGGAGACAAAACAATGGCAAGAACTACATATCAAGACTTACTGGATGCAGGTGTACACTTTGGTCACCTTACCCGTAAATGGAACCCAAAAATGGCCCCATACATTTTCATGGAGCGCAATGGTATCCACATTATAGATTTAAATAAAACTTTAACTAAAACTGAAGAAGCTGCTTCAGCAATCAAACAGATCGTTAAATCTGGTCGTAAGATTCTTTTCGTAGCTACTAAGAAACAAGCTAAAGAAATCGTTGCTGATCAAGCAAAAAAAGTAAACATGCCTTACGTAACTGAGCGTTGGTTAGGTGGTATGTTAACTAACTTTGCAACTGTACGCAAGTCAATCAAAAAGATGGTTACCATCGATAAAATGACTAAAGATGGTACTTATTCGATCCTTTCTAAGAAAGAACGTTTAATGATCCAACGTGAGCGTATTAAATTAGAAAGTTTATTAGGTGGTATCGCGGATTTAAACCGTTTACCAGCTGCTATCTTCTTAATTGACGTTAAAAAAGAGCACATCGCTGTTAGCGAAGCGTTGAAATTAAACATTCCAACTTTCGCAATGGTGGATACTAACTCTGATCCTTCAAACATCGATTTCCCAATTCCTGCGAATGATGATGCTACTAAATCTATCTCTTTAATTACTGATGTTATCATCAAAGCAATTGAAGAAGGTTTAGATGAGCGCAAACGTGAAAAAGACGAGGAAACTGAGAAAGAAGCTGTAGCTGCTAAAGCTGCTGCTGATGCTCCAGAAGCTGCTGCACCAGGTGCTAGAAGAAAAAAAGTTGAAGCTGATACTGAAGAAGGTACAAGCGAAGAAGCTTAAATAATATAATTGGGTTGTGTATGGTGCGTTGCAGTTTATACTACAACAAGTCGTGCACAACCCATAATTTTTTGATAAAAACTTAAAAAAGGAAATAAAATGTCTACAGTACAAATTTCTGCAGCTGATGTAAACAAATTGCGCCAACAAACTGGTGCTGGTATGATGGACTGCAAAAAAGCGTTAATCGAAGCTAATGGTGATTTCGAAGCTGCGGTTGATTATTTACGTAAAAAAGGTGCTAAAGTAGCAGCTTCTCGTCAGGATCGTGATTCTAACGAAGGTGTTGTTATTGCTAAAGCTACTGCTGATGGCAAACGTGGTGTTGTGGTTGAATTAAACTGCGAGACTGACTTCGTTGCTAAAAATGCTGATTTCGTTGCTTTGGCTAACAAATTTACTGATTTAGCTATCGAAAGCAATCCTGCTACATTAGAAGAACTTTTAGCTCTTGAAATTGACGGACAAAAAGTTTCTGATATCATCGTTGAGAACACTGGTAAAATCGGTGAGAAAATAGGTATCTCTAAATTCGAAACTGTTACAGGTGAAAAAGTTGTTCCTTACATCCACGGTAACTACCGTTTAGGTGTTTTGGTTGCTTTAAACCAAGCTGGTGAAGGTGTTGAAGAAGCTGGTAAAGATGTTGCTATGCAAATTGCTGCAATGAGCCCAGTTGCTTTAGATAAAGGTGATGTTGATTCGACTACTATCGAGCGTGAAACTGAAATCGCTAAAGAACAAATCCGTGCTGAAGGTAAGCCTGAAGAAATGGTAGAAAAAATTGCTGCTGGTAAATTGAATAAATTCTACAAAGACAGTACTTTATTAAACCAAGAGTTTGTTAAAGATTCATCTAAAGATGTACGTAAATTCTTAAATGATGTTTCTAACGGTCTAACCGTTGTTGCATTTAAACGCGTACAATTAGGAGCTTAATACTTAATTAATTTTTTTAGAAGAGTCTTCTGTTTCAGAAGGCTCTTTTTTTTTGCCTTATATTTGGGTAATACAATACAATTTTATGATCGCAATAACCAATTGTAAGCTTTTTAAATCTGGTGTACTACAGGCAGATCAGTCTGTACTGATAGAAAATGGAAAGATAACCCGGGTTTCTAATGAAAAAGTTCCTGCTGGATATACGCAATTTGATGCGGGGGGCGATTTCCTTAGCCCTTCCTTTATAGATCTTCAGATCTATGGTAGCGCTGGGCCGCTTTTTTCTGCTTATCCTTCAGCTGAAACTTTAAAACAGATGGATGATGATTTGATCCGAAAGGGAACAACCAGCTTTTTGGCTTGTGTAGCCACGAATAGCATGGAGATTGTCTATCAATCATTGGATGCTGCAAAGGCTTACCGCCCGCAAGCGAAAGGCTTTTTAGGATTGCACTTAGAAGGACCTTACCTTAATCCTAAGCGTAGGGGGGCGCATATTGAAGCATTTATCCATAAAGCGGAACTGGATGAAGTGAAGCGTCTGATGGATTATGCAGAGGGCACGGTAAAGATGATGACATTGGCGGCCGAACTTCAGGACGATGCAGTTATCAATTATTTGTTGGATAATCATGTGCTTTTATCATTAGGACATAGCGATGCCAATTTTGAGCAGGCTACGGCTGCGTATAACAAAGGATTTAAGACAACTACACATTTGTTCAATGCCATGCCAGCAATCCACCACAGGACACCTAATTTGCCTGTAGCTGTGTTTAATCATCCTACTGCAATGGCTAGTATCATTGCTGACGGCAACCATGTTGATTTTGAAATGGTAAAGATGAGTTATAAGCTGATGAAAGAGCGCTTGTTTTTAATTACAGATGCCGTGTCGGAATGTAACATTGGGCCTTATCAGCATCAGCTTTCTGGAGATAAATTTATTACTCCGGATGGGACGCTTTCCGGTTCAAACATTACAATGTTACAGGCTGTTCAGAACTGTGTACAACATTGTGAGATTCCTTTACAAGATGCTTTAAATATGGCTTCGTCTTATCCCGCAAAACTGATTGGACTTGGAGATAAAATAGGCTCAATAAGCGTTGATAACGATGCTAATCTCCTGTTATTGAACCCAGAACTTAAGTTGACTAAAGTTTTTGTAGGAGGTTTAGACATTTGATCCCTCATTAATTAAAACAATTAGTTATTTTTGAAGCCATGAAATATAAACGGATCCTACTAAAATTAAGTGGCGAGTCGCTAATGGGCGAAAAGCAATATGGTATTGATAATGAGGTGGTAAGGCAGTATGCTGAAGACATTAAGGCAGTTCATGCCCAAGGTCTTGAAATAGCAATCGTTATTGGAGGTGGGAATATTTTTAGAGGTTTAAGTGCAGAAAAGTCTGGTATGGACCGTGCACAGGCTGATTATATGGGCATGTTGGCCACTGTAATCAACAGTATGGCTTTACAAGATGCTTTAGAAAAAGTAGGCTTGAAAACCCGCCTACTTACTGCAATTAAAATGGAGCAAATCTGCGAGCCATTTATCCGTAGAAGAGCTGTACGTCACCTTGAGAAAGGTCGTGTGGTAATTTTTGGTGCTGGTACTGGTAATCCTTACTTCACAACAGATTCGGCAGCGGCATTGCGTGCTATTGAGATCAAAGCTGATGTGGTATTGAAAGGTACACGTGTTGACGGTATTTATACTGCTGATCCGGAAAAAGATCCAACCGCGACTAAATATTCAGAGATTTCCTTTAAAGAAGTTTATGCTAAAGGATTGAATGTAATGGATATGACTGCTTTTACACTTTGCGAAGAGAATAAATTGCCAATTATCGTCTTCGATATGAATAAAACAGGCAATTTTATGAAAATTGCTAATGGCGACGAGATCGGTACGCTGGTTAAGAACTGATCCTAAATAAATTTTATATTTTTGGTTAAATTTTACAAAACATGAATGACCTCATAAAGAAACAATTACAAGATGCCCAGGCAAACATGGACAAGGCGATTGACCATTGTGAAGCTGAATTGACTAAAATCCGTGCAGGAAAAGCTTCTGCAGGTATGTTAGACGGCATATTTGTAGATTATTATGGTAGTGCTACGGGTTTATCTCAAGTAGCAAGTATCAATACACCTGATGCACGTACTTTGCTTGTTCAGCCTTGGGAAAAAAATATGTTAGTGCCTATTGAACGCGCTATTATGGAAGCCAATATCGGTATCAACCCTCAAAATGACGGTGTGGTAATTCGCTTGGTAGTTCCACCATTGACTGAAGAACGCAGAAGAGAACTGGTTAAAAAGGTTAAAGAGGAAGCAGAACGTGGTAAAATAACCGTTCGTAACATCCGTAAAGATGCCAACGAAAAAATCAAGAAATTGAAAGGCGAAAGCGTTTCTGATGATGAAATTAAAACTGGTGAAGCTGAAGTTCAGAAAATTACTGATGCTTACATCATTAAAATTGATAAGCACTCTGAAGCAAAAGAGAAAGATATCATGACCGTTTAAAAGTCGGATTATAATCTGCTTGTAAATTAAAGGGAATGAGGATAATGCTTCATTCCCTTTCTTTATTTTTGACCCCTCAAAACAAAACTCTGATCAATGAATTTACTGATTGAATATTTAAAGAACTATAAATGGATAGTGGTTTTAGCCCTTGTGCTGGCTGCTATTAATATAGGATTCTCTTTATTGGACCCATACATTACAGGTAGAATTGTGGATCGCTTTATCGAAAAGAAAGACGTTTTGGAGCGTAGCGAATTCGTTTGGGGAGTACTTGGATTGGTTGGTTTAGGTGTTGGTGCCGCTATGGTGTCCAGAATTGCAAAGAACTTTCAGGATTACTTTACCAGCATTATTGTTCAGAAAGTAGGGGCGCAAATGTACGCTGATGGCTTAAAACATTCGTTGGAGCTACCTTACCAGGTATTTGAGGATCAACGTAGCGGAGAGACCCTGGGAATATTACAGAAGGTGCGTCAGGATTCGGAAAAGTTCATCACCTCATTTATCAGCATTTTGTTTGTCAGCTTGATCGGGATGGTTTTTGTAATCGTTTACTCCGTTACGGTGAGTTATAAAGTAACGTTGATCTATTTCTCTGCCATACCCATCATCAGCTTTGTGAGCTGGTTTTTAAGCAGGAAAATTAAAACCATACAAAAGAGTATTGTAGCTGAAACAACCGCTCTGGCAGGTTCTACTACAGAATCGTTAAGAAATATTGAACTGGTTAAAAGTTTAGGTTTAGCTAGTCAGGAAATAGAACGTTTAAATAAAACCACCTATAAAATATTAGGCCTCGAGCTTAGAAAGGTAAAGTTTGTGCGTAGTATGAGTTTTGTACAAGGTACAACGGTAAATTTTGTACGGAGCTGTATGGTTGTGGTCTTACTGATCCTTATTTTTGAAAATACCATCTCTCCTGGGCAATATTTTTCTTTCTTATTTTACTCTTTCTTCCTTTTTGGTCCACTGCAGGAACTTGGAAATGTGATCCTTTCATGGCGGGAAGCGGAAGTTTCTCTGGGCAACTTTAAAAGGATTTTAAGTATGCCGATAGATCAAAAGCCTTTAAATCCGGTTAGGCTTGATAAGATTACTAAGTTGGCTTTTGAAAATGTCAATTTCAAACACCTGACTGGTAAATTCAATGCCTTAACAGACATCAGTTTTAGTACCCACAATGGGGAGACAATTGCTTTTGTGGGTCCTTCTGGTTCGGGAAAGACGACATTGGTGAAGTTGTTGGTTGGACTTTATCAGCCTATTGAAGGGGATGTTCTTTACAATAATACCTCGAGTAAGTTGATCGATCTTGATTTATTGAGGGAGAAAATTGGTTTTGTAACTCAGGATACGCAATTGTTTTCGGGAACGATTAGAGAAAACCTGCAGTTTGTAAGACCAGGTGCTACTGATGAAGAGTGTATGCGGGTATTGCAACAGGCTGCTTGCCATAACTTATTAGCCAGGGCTGATAATGGTTTGGATACGGTAATCGGTGAAGGTGGCGTAAAAGTATCAGGTGGTGAGAAACAGCGTTTATCAATAGCCAGAGCATTGCTACGTAAACCAGATATTTTGGTGTTTGATGAAGCTACATCTTCTTTGGATTCATTGACAGAAGAAGATATCACAGCTACGATTCGTGATATTTCTGTGCAGACCAATCACATAACGATATTAATCGCACACAGGTTATCGACAATTAAACATGCTGATCGAATTTTTGTACTCGAAAAGGGGCACATTATTGAACAAGGTAGACACGAAGATTTGCTGCTGCTAAATGGCTTATATTATGCCATGTGGAGACAACAGATTGGTGAACGCCATGTAACGGCTTAAACCTTTTCTTCGTTTATTTCATTGAGGCTTAATTTTATTAAGCCTTTTGTTTTTAAATAGGTAATGCCTGCAATGAAGATGGTCATGCTGCCGCCAAATACTACTGCGGGTACCGTACGCATCAGTTTTGCAGTTAATCCCGATTCGAAGGCCCCGATTTCATTGGATGAACCAATAAACATACTGTTAACGGCAGATACACGTCCCCGCATTTCATCTGGGGTAAGGAGTTGCATAATGGTAGATCGGATGATGACGCTTACGCTGTCGAATGCACCTTCCATAAACAGGAACATAAGGGTAAGGTAGAAGTTTTTGGATAGGCCGTAGCAGATGATGCTGGTTCCAAATCCGGTAACTGCAATCAGTAGATTTCGCCATGGTCTATTCATGGGTGAAAAGCGGGTCATTGCCAGCATGGTAATCACAGCACCCATTGATGCTGCCGCACGCATATATCCGAGGCCCTCTGGGCCAACTTTAAGGATGTCGTTAGCAAATACCGGTAATAGGGCCACAGCGCCGCCAAAAAACACGGAAAATAGATCCAGGCTCATTGCCCATAACATCATTTTGTTTTTAAACACAAATTGCACACCCTCAGTAAGGCTCTTTACAATGCTTTCTTTAGGTATATAGGTCGGCTTATGCTGATTTAAAAAGAAAATGCAGGCTAATGCAATGACTATAAATGTAATGATGATAATGTATGTGGTGGTAATGCCATAAAAGCCATAAATTAATCCACCAGTAGCTGGTCCTAAAATAGAGGCCATTTGCCAGCTGGAGCTATTCCATGTACTCGAATTTGGATATAGTTTTTTAGGAACAATGGATGCCATGATTGAGAAAGAGGTTGGGCTAAAAAAGCCACGAGCTATACCAATCCCGAATATCATACAATACATTATTGGTACAATATAACTGGTAGGGATATAGGCATGCATTTGCTTAGTGGTGACCACCATCATCACCAGAGAGCATAAAAGTACACCTGTGAATATTTTAAGGAGTAGTCCTCTTTTTTCAGATTTATCGGCAATATATCCACCATATAGGGCAACGCCAATGGCTGGAATGGCTTCGCAGAGCCCAATTAATCCAAGTGCAAGTGGATCTTTGGTAAGGTGATAGATGTGAAAGCCGATAATTACGGCCTGCATTTGATAAGCAAAAGTGAAAAAGAAACGCATACCGAGATAAAAACGGTATTCTCTGTAACGCAAGGCTGCGAAAGGATCGGGTTTCTCTATAGGTATATGGTCTTCCAACAGAAAATTGTTTTAAACAAATGTATGCCTTGAACTTGCAATAACATACATTTATTTAAAAAAGTATTTACATGATTTGGTCATAAAAATCGAGATAGGCAGTGGCCATATCTTCAGCTTGATTTATGGCCGCTGAAACAGCTATTCCGAAAATTCCGGTATTCATTAAAGGATCAATATCGT
This sequence comes from Pedobacter sp. ok626, assembly GCF_900100435.1. GTDB lineage: Bacteria > Bacteroidota > Bacteroidia > Sphingobacteriales > Sphingobacteriaceae > Pedobacter. Next base: position 33,594 of record NZ_FNEX01000019.1, read on the forward strand.
TGAGGGTCACACCACCAACAGCAAGCACAGGTAGGTCGATGCTTAGTTTTTTTAATTCTGTCATGGCGTTTTGATAACCTTCTACACCCAATAAAGGAGCGTTGTTGGGTTTGGTGGTGGTGGTGTAAAATGGCCCAAAACCTGCGTAATCTGCACCTTCAGCGGCAAGCCTGATTAAGCCTTGTAATGTTGTTGCAGAGCCGCCAATGGTTACCGCTTCGCCCAATTGCTCCCGCAGTTTCACAAAGTCAGCATCGAAATCTTCAATATGAAAACCCTGAATGTCGGCTTTGCCGTTTAAATGTACATGATCTGTAACGATCAGGGTAGCTCCCCAATCGTCACAGATTTCTGCAATAGCATTAATGTCTACTAAAAGTTCATCATCATTTTTAGTTAAGCAGCGGTATTGTATCCATTTTGCGCCAGCAGAGCAGGCAATTTGCGCCTGTTCAATGTGGCTATGCTGATGAATATCGTGCGTAATAAATTGGAGTTTTTCGATGAACTTTTTCATATATCTATTCGTATTCCTTCTGTATTTTAAAATTTCAAATTTAGCGAAAGTAAGAAATTAGTTCCTGCCTGCGGGAAGTAAAAGTTTTCGGTAACAGTTCCCCATGGATAAATCGAGCTGTAAGTATAGCCGTTGCTTTCGTATTTTTTGTTTAGGATGTTATTGGCTAATAAACCAATATTGATGTTTTTAATACCTTTTAAGCTAAAATCATAACCTAATCTGGCATTGTTTACCCAATAAGCATTTAATTTACGGTTTTCGTTTTGGGTATTGTCCATGTATTGCTTACTTACATATTTGCTTTGTAAAGCTACCGCAAAACCGGCCAATGGTTTGTAAACCAATTCGCCGAAAAGCACTGTGTTTGGCGAGAATGAAATATCTGGATTAGCATAATTTGTTGCTTGTACTTTGACGAAATCAAAATTAGCATCGTATTCCGTAACGTAATCAATATAATTTTTAATCTTATTTCTGCTCAAAGCAGCATTGGCATTAATGGCGAATTTAGGGCTGATGATGTAAGATGCATCTAGCTCAATACCCATACGTGAGCTTTTATCTACATTTTGACGGTAAGGATCACCACCATCATTAACCTCTCCGGTAAAAATCAGCTGATCTTTATAAAACATTCCATAAATATTAACCCCAGCACTGAAGTCGCTGTTTTTAATGCGATAGCCGGCTTCAATATTATTTAAACGTTCAGGTTTTGGTACTGGTAGTCCAATTTTTAGATTGGTAAAGTCGTCGCGGTTTGGCTCTTTATTGGCTACACTAAACGAAGCATATAGATTGCTTTGTTCACCTAGGAAATAAGTAGCGCCAAATTTAGGATTGAAGAAATTGTAGTTGTTGTGGAAATCAAGTGGATTGCGGTTTTTATCCATCCCGGTGATGTCGTATTTTACATTTCTGTATTGCAGATCGGCAAACAGGCTTAATTGAGTTACTGGGCTGTAATTTACCTTAGCATAGCTGTTAAAGTCATTTTTGTTGCCTTTGCCATCATAGTAGTGGTAGTCGTTCGTCGAAGTTGAAGCATATTGTGCCCAGATGATTTCTCCAAAATGCTTGCCTCTGTATTGATTATAAGCTCCACCAAGCGTAAAGTTTAAATCAGATTGAGGATTGTAATTGAAGGCATAGGTTAAGCCATAAAAGTCATTGTCTAACCAACGGCGACGGATTAAGTCTGTTTTGGTGACATCTACACCGCCAACATTAGCAACAGGCAGGCCGTATTTCGCAAATTTCTGAGCGTTTTTGTATTCTTCGAAATAGCCTTTACCATCGGTATAGTGCAAGGCTCCATTAAAGGAGAGCTTCTCGCTGAATTGCTTAGCGTACAATGCCTGGTAATGATTCTGCGCATAGTTGTCGTTCTGATCCTTATAAAGGAACTGGTTGTACTTTCTATTGTCTGAATTAAAAAGGTTTAGAGAATCTGCAGTTGTGTTGTATAGATAGCCTAAATTGTTCTCATAATGTTGTTTTAAGCCTTCAAGGTCTCCACGTAATTTAGCTTCAGGAACGCCATTCCAAGCCTGATAGGTTTTTTCTGTACCCGAAAACACATTGATACGTAAGAGGTCTGTTTTACCATAATAAGCGCCAGATAGGAAGTAAGATTTAAGGTTGGAAGCGCCACGGTCAACGAAACCGTCAGAAATCACCCTGGACAAGCGGCCGTCAAAACTCCATTTGTTATCAATTAAACCTGTACCAAGCTTAACGGTGTTTTTTAAAGTATTAAACGAACCGAAAGTATTGTTTAGTTCTGCGTAGGCAATTTCAGAAGGCGCTGAGGTTTGTATGTTTAAACTTCCACCGAATGCACCAGCACCATTTGTAGAGGTACCTACACCACGCTGAATCTGGATATTATCTACAGAAGAAGCAAAGTCGGGCATGTTTACCCAAAATATCCCCTGACTCTCGCTGTCATTGTAGGGAATACCATTGATGGTCACGTTAACGCGACTCGCATCACTTCCCCGGATCCTAATTCCGGTATAACCAACACCAGCACCAGCATCCGAAGTAACTACAACGCCAGGTGTGTTGCTTAAAATAAAGGGAAGATCCTGGCCAAAGTTATTCCGCTCAATTTCGGCTTTGTCGATATTCTTGTAGGTTGTCGCTGATTTCTCATTGGCTCGGGTAGCCCTAACGATTACCTCATCGGCCAGAAATGTGCTTAAGGTTAAGGTAAAGTCGACAACCTCGTCGCTACTCAATTTTATGCTTTTCTCTATCGTTTGGTAACCAATATAGCTGGTACTAAGGATATAATTTCCTGCTTTTAGATTGTTGAATCGGTATTTTCCTTCTCCGTCAGTAGTCATTCCAGTAGCCTTATTTTTAAGCCTTACAGATGCTCCAGATAGTGTTTTGTTTGATTTTTCGGATACGGTCCCCGAAATACTGAATTGCGCTTTTGCCAGAACCGGCAGCAACAACATCGCCATTACAGCAATCTTTAATGTTTTCAATTTTTGATTTTTTAGTTAAACCACTGCAAGTAAGGGGTACTTACAGCCCAGTTAAACTCCATAACTCCAATCCCTACGCCGGCATTATCCGGATCAGGTGCATATATCTGCGTACAGATATAATGGGTATGCTCTCAGCCTGTTTTTGTGTTTTTTACAAAACAAGGCACCCCCTTTTGATGAGACAAAGGTACTCGCTTATTTTGTCAATACCAAGAAAGGGGATTTTGTTAGTGATCAAATAAAAAGCGGTCTACAGCAGCAATCGCGTTGTCCAGTCTGTTTTCCGTTCCGTTAATAACGGTGTAGTTTGCGGTTAAGGCCTGGAGTTCGTTGTGCCAAACCTGCATAAAGTATTCGCGCTTATCCGGGAAATCACGTAATGGGTCTTCCTGCCAAGGCAAATCGATATCCATTAATAGATACAGGTCGTAATGGTAATTGGGTAGGGCATTTAATACTATTTCCGGTGTTTCTCCAAATACCTCATCACTCCATATTTTCACGGTTAAGAAGGTGGTATCGCAGAAAATCAGGTCTTTTTGAGCAATAGCGGTTATAGATTCCTCAAGCGCCACCTGTCCGTGAAACATATTGATTTCATCCTGCAAATTGCATGGAGCGGTTAAAGCGGCGCAATAATATCGGGCATATTCGGGTACCCATAGGGTATTGTAGTGCAATGCCAGTTGTGCTGTTATGGTAGACTTGCCAGTGCTCTCGGGCCCAACAATAGCTATTCTTTTAATTTGCTTGTTCACGGTAAATCTTTCTCCAATCTAAATAACCAACAGATGCAATATAAACATACAGTGCGTACATCACCGCGGTTGCATATAGGTCTTTTGAAATGTACATCCCTACGTAAATGATATCAACAAAAATCCATATCAACCAGTTTTGCATAACTTTTCTGGCCAGGAAAATCTGTGCCACTAAGCTGCAAGCAGTGCAAAAACTATCGATATAAGGCAATGCTGCGTCGGTGTTTTTATAAAGGAATTGCCCTAATAAGAAGGTGAAAATGATGATGCTGACGATGGAAATCAGGATTTCTTTTTGGGTGATATTTGCAACAGGTCTCGATGCTTCTGGATTGTTTCGGTTTTTACTCCAATAATACCATCCATAAATGTTCATGATAAAGAAGTAAAACTGCAGACCCATGTCTGCATATAGTTTTGATTCGAAAAATATAAAAATATAAATAACCACACTAATGATGGCAATTGGCCAGCTGTAGATATTATTCTTGGCCGCAAGCCATACACACAAGATTCCGGTAAATACACCAAACCACTCTAATGTACCTGTTTGAAGAAAAAGTTGAGTGAAGCTATCCTTGAGTAATTCAATCATCGCCCAAAAGTACTAAACGTATTTACATAAAAAAATCTCGCATAGGGGATACTAGATTTATTTGAAACAATAAGAATGAACTATTTGTATGTAATTTAGCGTTAATAAATAAACGGCTACTAAGGAATATGATGATGAAAAGATTTAGTTTTTTAATGATAATAGGACTAGGGATTGGTTTGCTGGCTTTTACTTATATAAAGGAAGGTAAGATTCAAGGGCGGATTGCTCCGGCAGATGCCGCATCGCAGGTGTTAGCGGTATTGGGGACAGATACTTTAAGGTCTGCAGTTAGCAATGGAAATTTCGCTTTTCCGATAGTTAAAGTGGGCACTTACACCATTCAGGTAAAAGCGAATGCTCCGTACAAAGATACGTCCATCGTAAACGTGCCCGTAATAGATAGTATAACTACTGATGTTGGCCTGATTAAACTAAAGCAATAATAAGCTTTAACAGGTTATTAAGGGGGGATTTGGACCTCCTGGTTTATTTATGATGCTTTTTTAAAAAATAGCTGATTTTTAATGCGTAAAACTGTATCTTTGCATCCCGACAGAAGAGTCGGAGTTTTAGATCCTATCTAAAGGAAATCTCTCGACTGTTCCAGTCCCTAAATTGCATTTTTTACCATATTTTACATTAGACTTTTCAAAGCCTTATGCCTAAAGACACCTCCATACGCTCAGTACTAATTATCGGATCTGGACCTATTATCATTGGTCAAGCTTGCGAATTTGATTATTCGGGATCTCAAGCCGCCTTATCTTTAAAAGAAGAGGGGATTGAAGTTTCAATCATCAACTCCAATCCTGCAACAATCATGACCGACAAGGTGATCGGTGATCATGTTTACTTGTGGCCATTGACAGTAGATTCTATCGAACAGATTTTGCAAGAGCGTAAAATTGATGCGGTATTACCTACCATGGGTGGACAAACTGCACTGAATCTTTGTATCGAAGCTTCTGAACGTGGAATTTGGGAAAAATATGGAGTTAGGGTAATTGGTGTAGATGTCGCTGCAATCGAGAAAACCGAAAACCGCGAAGCCTTCCGCCAATTAATGGTTGATATAGGTGTGGGCGTAGCTACTTCAAAAATAGCAAACTCTTTCCTTGAAGGAAAAGAAGCAGCTCAGGAAATTGGTTATCCATTGGTAATCCGCCCTTCTTATACATTGGGTGGATATGGTGGCGGTTTCGTGCACAAGAAAGAAGAATTTGACCAGGCTTTACAACGTGGACTCGAAGCTTCTCCAACTCATGAGGTTTTGGTAGAGCAAGCGGTTTTAGGCTGGAAAGAATATGAATTGGAGTTGTTAAGGGATAGTAATGACAATGTGATCATTATCTGTTCAATTGAAAACTTCGATCCAATGGGTATCCATACAGGAGATTCAATCACGGTAGCGCCGGCGATGACATTGTCTGACCGTTGTTACCAGGATATGCGTAACCAGGCCATCAAAATGATGCGCGCGATAGGAAACTTCGCCGGAGGGTGTAATGTACAGTTTTCGGTAAATCCCGATAATGATGAGATTATAGCTATTGAGATCAACCCAAGGGTTTCTCGTTCATCGGCTCTTGCTAGTAAGGCTACGGGCTATCCAATCGCTAAAATAGCAGCTAAATTAGCTATCGGTTATAACCTGGATGAGCTTGAAAATCAAATTACAAAAACTACATCAGCATATTTTGAGCCTACACTTGATTATGTGATTGTGAAAGTTCCTCGCTGGAACTTCGATAAATTTAAAGGTGCAAATACGGAACTGGGCCTGCAGATGAAATCTGTAGGTGAAGTAATGGCAATCGGACGTACTTTTATTGAAGCATTGCAGAAAGCTTGTCAGAGTTTAGAAATTGGCAGAGCTGGATTAGGTGCAGATGGTAAACATAACAGAAGCATTGAAGAGATTATGCACGGCCTTGAGCATCCAAGTTGGAATCGTTTGTTCCTGATTAAAGATGCCATGACTATGGGTGTGCCGCTTGAATCGATCCGTAAAGTTACACGTATCGACAAATGGTTCTTGTCACAAATACAAGAGTTGGTTCAGTTAGAAGTAGAATTGAAACGTTACTCCTTAAATAATATCCCTAAAGACTTCTTCTTTACATTAAAACAAAAAGGTTTCTCTGATATCCAGATCGCTTACCTGCTTGGAAATGTAACTGAGGACGAGGTTTACGAACGTAGAAAGTCATTGGGAATCAAACGCGTTTATAAGATGGTAGATACCTGTGCTGCTGAGTTCGCTGCACAAACGCCATATTACTACTCAACTTTTGAGGAGGAGAATGAATCTCTCCGTTCTGATAAGAAGAAAGTAATTGTATTGGGCTCTGGTCCTAACCGTATCGGTCAGGGTATAGAGTTTGATTACTCTTGTGTACACGGCTTATTGGCGGCTAAAGAGAGTGGTTTTGAAGCCATCATGATTAACTGTAACCCTGAAACGGTATCTACAGACTTCAACATGGCTGATAAATTATACTTCGAGCCGGTGTTCTGGGAGCATGTACGTGAAATTATCGAACTGGAGAACCCAGTGGGTGTAATTGTTCAGTTGGGCGGTCAGACGGCCTTAAAAATGGCTGAGAAGTTGCAGGAGAATGGCATAAAGATCATAGGTACTTCATATAACGATATGGATGTTGCTGAAGACAGGGGCCGTTTCTCTGATCTTTTAAAAGAATTGGAAATCCCTTATCCTAAATATGGGGTTGCAGAGAATGCTGAAGAAGCAATCGTTGTAGCAAATGAAGTAGGTTATCCAGTATTGGTTAGACCAAGCTATGTGTTGGGTGGACAGGGGATGAGCATTGTGATTAACGATGAGGATCTTGAAAAAGCAGTAGTAAAATTACTTGGAGATTTACCTGGTAACCGTGTACTGATCGATCATTTCCTGGACAGAGCGGAAGAAACTGAATCTGACTCCATCTGCGATGGTGAAGATGTTCATATCATTGGATTGATGGAGCATATTGAGCCAGCAGGTATTCATTCTGGTGACTCCAGCGCGGTATTACCTCCATTCAGCTTATCTGAAAAGGTAATGAACGATATGGAGACTTACTCTAAAAAGATTGCGAGAGCATTAAATGTAATCGGTTTGTTAAACATTCAGTTTGCAGTTAAAGATGAGAAAGTATATGTGATAGAGGCAAATCCAAGAGCTTCAAGAACGGTTCCTTTCATTGCTAAGGCTTATGATGTTCCTTACATCAACATTGCCGCTAAAGTGATGCTGGGTGTGAATAAACTGAAAGACTTTACTATTGAGCGTAAACTTGAAGGTTATGCAATTAAAGAACCAGTATTCTCTTTCTATAAATTCCCTGAGATAACTAAAGAGCTAGGCCCGGAAATGAAGTCGACAGGCGAGGCCATCAGATTCATTAAAGATACTGAAGATCCTTATTTCAGAAAGCTGATTAAAGATAAATCAATGTATTTGTCTAAATAGAATAGAAGTTAAATAGAAAGTCCCGCAAGGGACTTTTTTTATTTAAGCTCAATTTAGACTTTTGTCCAGATTCTTGTATTTAAGTCCAGGTCTTTAATAATGCCATACATAAACCGAATTACTTCGGTGTCTTCATTTAGGAAACCTGATGTAAGTAGACTTTTATGTACCGGAGGCTCAAAGTAGTCCTTGTTTAGTGGGAATGCGATAAAAACGCAAGAACCTATAAAGGACAGTGAAATGGTATAACTGCAGCGCTTATTTAGCTCGCACAAACGCTCCATCATTGCCGGTGTCAAAATGTATCGGGCTTCTACCTGATCTGTTGAGTAGGTAGAAAATTCGCGCTCAAATTCAGGGTTTTCCAGCTTTACGGGTGTTCTGTCCGAAGAATTGAATATGGGCATTGCTTTCGATATCCAGGCGCCTAATGCCGCTCCCATGTCTTTGGGTCTGACAACCGTTACACCATTGAAATTCTTGTTAAAATCAGCGTAAAAAACGATGCCTTTCAATATAGTGTGCCAGTGTTCTTGCCTGCCATTTTTTGTCTGCGTAACGGTTTTATACTCTGCATGAAGTTCAGAGAAAGAAAAGGTTGTTTTTCCAGCTAATCCTGAAATCTGATCTTCGCTCCTGTAGCGGTCTGGCTCTTTGCTAAACAGTTGGGAATAAACAAACTCATTTTCCGACAAGCCGTTGGTATAGTCCATTTCAAGATTTTCATCTATGGTTTTGAGCACCAGTGGAATTACACCTTGCTTAAAGCTATGCCGATATTGATAAAACTTTGCATTGGTCTTACTCAATAAAACAAAGCCTGTAATCAGTATTATTGCCCCAATAATAGCCCCGGCTATGGCAAAAACCCCGGAAGCAATTCCTGCCACTGCAGCTAAAATGCCAAAGCCAATGCATAAGTAGCTTTTTATTTTTAGTGCAGAAACTTCTTTTCGTTGGTTCTCTAACTCAGCAAGTATACTTTCCATTAGTTATTGAAAAGTTCTTTTGCGCTGATATTTTTTCGTTCCTCTTCCGTATTGGCAAGCACATTAATGGCCTGATAGTTCATCATGCCAGCAAAAATACTCCCTGGAAACATCATGATTGCATTGTTGTAATCAGTAACCGAAGCGTTATATGTTCTTCTGGCGGCTGCTATTTGTTCTTCACTTTCTGTCCAGGTAGTTTGAAGGTTAATAAAGCTATTGTTGGCTTTTAAATCTGGATAATTCTCAACATTAACCATTAGCCCCTTTATGCTCGTGCTCAGCTGCTTGTCTATATCTAGTCTTTCTTCATTACTGATATTTGGAGTTGAGGCTTTACTTCTTAATTCGACGATCTTTCCTAGCAGCCCTTCTTCATAATTCATATACTGCTTTACCGTTTCGATCAGATTTGGTAATAGGTCAAAACGTTTTTTCAGCATGACATCAATTGCCGAGAAGGCATTGTTGACTTGATTTTTCTTTCCGATAAGGGAATTGTAGAAACCGATCCCTATAAGGACGATTACAACGAGGATAATTATGGCTACTATCATTTCAGCGTTTGAGTTTTTATAAATATATAAAAAAATCAAATAATTAGCTCAAGGGGCTAAGGCAAAAAAAAATCCTCGTTATCTAACGATAACGAGGATAATCATCCCTATTGTTTTGTTAAAATTCATAAATGAATGGTAACGCATAGATAAAGGCAATTAATAGGCCATTATTAAAAAGCGCTTCTGTTTTGACTTAAGTTGCTGTTTTACAGATGGATATATATTATTTATTTTTGGTGCCGATATTCGTATTCGAGCAAATTAATACGCGTTTTGTGTAAAAGCGGGGTGTTTATTGCTCAATATTACCCATTTTAACCAAATAATGCCGAAAAGACGTCCTCTATTTTACTTACTGCGCTGAGCTCAATTTTATAGCGGTCAAGTATTAGCCCTTTCATATTATAGTTGGAAATGAAAATGCGCTCAAAACCTAGCTTCTCTGCCTCAGAAATACGTTGTTCAATTCTATTAACTGCTCTTATTTCACCAGATAGCCCAACTTCGGCCGCAAAACATATTTTTGATGAAATAAATATGTCCTCATGTGAAGAGATAATCGCTACGAGGATGGCGAGATCAATTGCGGGGTCTTCCACTTTAATGCCCCCGGCGATATTTAAAAAAACATCTCGCGTACTTAGTCTAAAACCGCACCTTTTTTCCAAAACAGCAAGCAGCATATTCATTCGTTTCGTGTCAAAGCCATTTGAAGAGCGCTGAGGCGTTCCGTAGGCTGCAGCGCTTACCAACGCTTGGGTTTCAATTAACATCGGCCTGGCGCCTTCTAATGTGGCCGAAATGGCTATTCCACTCAGTTCTTCGTCGCGCTGTGAAAGTAAAATCTCCGAAGGGTTCGAAACTTCTCTTAAACCACTGCTGTGCATGGCATAAATGCCCAGCTCGGCTGCGGCTCCAAATCTGTTCTTTATGGAGCGTAGTATTCGGTATACATGGTGCCTGTCGCCTTCAAATTGCAAAACGGTGTCTACCATGTGTTCAAGGATCTTTGGCCCTGCTATCGTTCCATCTTTAGTAATGTGGCCGATAAGAAATACCGGCGTATCTGTTTCCTTAGCAAAACGCAAGAGCTCGGCGGTACATTCTCTTACTTGCGATACACTACCAGGAGTTGATTCTATATGTGCAGAATGTAGAGTCTGTATAGAATCTATAATAATGATATCCGGTTTAAGGATCTCTATTTGCTTAAAGATATTCTGAGTAGAGGTTTCCGTTAAAATGTAGCAATCGGCTTTAGGCTTGTCTGTAATACGTTCTGCACGCATTTTAATCTGCTGTTCACTTTCTTCGCCCGAAACGTATAAAATCTTTTTACCCGAAATATTAAGGGCAAGCTGCAGCATTAAAGTAGATTTCCCAATTCCAGGCTCTCCACCGATTAAAGTGACCGATCCGGCAACAAGTCCACCACCTAAAACCCGGTCAAGCTCCTTGTCCCCGGTAAGTGTGCGGTCTTCACTTATGGATTGAATATCGTCTACCTTGTTCGGCTTACTCACACGTTGAGTTTCTGAACTGCTTTTCCAGGTAGGAACCTTAGCTGCTGATTTTTCAATTACTTCTTCAACAAAAGTATTCCATTCGTTGCAGGATGGGCATTTACCCAGCCATTTTGCAGATTCATACCCGCAACTCTGACAAAAATATGCTGATTTAGTTTTAGCCAATTGATTTAATTTTAATGATTGATATGTGGACGTTGGATCCAACCTGTATAGGTTACGAATTTAGACTAAATTCCAGAAATAAACCGTAGTTAAAACAAAACAGGCCTAATCTCTATCAAGAAATTAGGCCTGTTCAAACAACCGTAGTTGTTATTATAATTTAATCTCTTCGTCTTTAGAAGAAATAAAATGGAATTCAGTAAGGTTATACGACGGAACTGCTTTTATTTTTATCCGTTGTCCAAATTTAAAGAACCATTTCCACTGTAAAGAAATCAATCCTTTTTTAATGTAAGCTTCGATATACGGGTGTACACAAAGCGTAATATTTTTTTCGTTTTGCTCCTGCAAAATATAGGTCAGATTATTTTCAATGTCATCCATTAAAACAATACTAGCCTTGATTTCTCCCGTACCGTCACAGGTAGGGCATTTCTCGCTTGTTACGATGTTCATCTCCGGTCTTACACGTTGACGGGTGATTTGAACAAGGCCAAATTTACTTGGAGGAAGTATGGTATGCTTCGCGCGGTCCAGCATCATCAGATCTCTTAAGTGATCAAACAACATTTTCCTGTTCGCAGGTTTATGCATATCAATAAAATCGATCACAACAATACCACCCATATCACGCAAACGCAATTGGCGGGCAATTTCTTTAGCCGCCTCTTTATTTACCTGGAGCGCATTCTCTTCCTGATTTTCTTTACTCGCAGTTCTATTACCGCTGTTCACGTCAATAACGTGCAAAGCCTCGGTATGCTCTACCACAAGGTATGCTCCACCAGCCAGATTTACCGTTTTTCCAAAAGCGTTTTTAATTTGCTTCTCGATACCGAAATGTTCAAATATAGGCTCCTTATGCTTGTATACTTTAACAATCTTTTCCATTTCCGGAGAAATCTCATGTACGTATGAGCGGATGTCTTCGAAAAGATTACTATCGTTTACATAAACATTTGTAAAGTCTGTACTTAAAATATCACGGATCAGTGTGGATGTACGGTCCATTTCACCCCAAACACGTTTAGATGGTTCGGCATCAGGTAGCTTTTTAATAAAGTTTTCCCACTTGGCAACAGAATCCAAAAGATCTTTCTGAAGTTCTGCAACGCCTTTTCCTTCCGAGACGGTTCTAATGATTACACCAAAGTTCTTAGGTTTAATACTTTCGATAATCTTTTTTAGACGATTACGTTCGGTATTGCTCTTAATTTTTTTGGAAATCGAAATTACATTAGAGAAGGGTACCAATACAATATATCTTCCTGCAATAGAAAGATCAGAACTTAAACGGGGTCCTTTTGTTGAGATTGGTTCTTTAGCGATTTGTACTGGTAAAACAAGGTTTTTACTGACCACCTCTGATATTTTACCCGCTTTGTTAATGTCCTCTTCTAATTTGAAATTATCTAATAGTGTGCCATTAACAGAGCCATTACGCTTGATTTTTGTAAGCTTTATTAAAGATTGTACTTGAGGACCAAGATCGAAATAATGCAAAAATGCATCTTTCTCATAACCAACATCAACGAACGCAGCATTTAGACCCGGCATAATTTTCTTTATACGGCCTAAATAAATGTCTCCAACTGCGTAATTGTTATTGATCTGCTCCTTATGAAGTTCTACAAGGTGTTTATCTTCAATTAAAGCTATGGTTACTCCCGAAGGAGATGAATCTATAATTAGTTCCTTTACCAAAAGCTACAGATTTTAAGGCATTACTGCCTTATTAACACATGGACAATAAAAAAAAATATTGCTGCCAACAACTAAAGGCTACGATCAGATCCTAGCCTTAGTTGTTGAGCAATAAACATTAAGAAAAATTATTTTTTCTTATGTCTGTTTTTTCTTAAACGTTTTTTGCGTTTGTGCGTAGCCATTTTATGTCTTTTTCTTTTTTTACCGCTTGGCATAATTTTAAAGTTTAAATATTTTTTGAATCTGTTTATTATTTTTTATTCTTCAATGCAATCACTTTTTCATCAATAAATTTAGATAAAGTGGCATTGGCAGCCAATTTTTTGCTCTTTAAATAAGCATCAATTGCCTCATCATTTTTTCCAAGATTTTCATAAGCTGTAGCCAGATAAAAATAAGCATCTGGAGTAGGCTTAATAGCTATAATGCTGTTAAATCTTGTGATCGCCTTATCAAACTGACCGGATTTTATGGCAAAAGTACCTAAGCTCATATTTGCTTTTAAGTTCTTAGGATCTTTTTTCACTACATCCATCAACATAGCGATACCTTGCATCGGCATACCCATACCATTCACAATGGTAATGCCTAGGCCTGTTTTAGCATCAGCACTGGTCGAATCTGCAGCTACTGCATTTGTATAAGCCGTATTGGCTTTTTGCAACAATGCAGGTTGTAATAAGCTATCGCGAGTGTTGTCATAAGCTTTTATAAACTTATCACCCGTTGCTAGCCAGTTGTTTAAAGTAGGTTCTTTAGTTGCTACAATCTCTAAATATAACGCGCTTGGAACAGCTTGTTCCACGTCATCCCATTTTTGAGCCAATAATTTTGCTGCCGGAGCTTTCTTGTCTTCGGAAGCAGTTTTATAAGCATTTTCTAATGAGGTGATTTCAGCGGCAATACTAGCATTTAGCACGTTTTTTCCTGTAGTAGAAACCTCATTTAAGTTGATTGCTGCTGTTTCTTGAGTAGGCATTTGCCCAGCAGAAGGAACAGCAGCAGTGGTATCCTCTTTCGGTTTTACCAAACCTTTAATATCCCTCGTAAACAAAAACGCTACAAGCAAAATGACAGCGCCTATTAGAATAATTTGTTTGGAACGGATACTTTTTATCATGGCTATTAAGCTTCTACGCTAAGTTTTTTTGTGTTGCTTTTCACTTTGTCAACAAATACTTTTGCTGGTTTGAAACTTGGTACAAAGTGCTCAGGGATAATAATCGCTGTATTTTTTGAAATATTTCTTGCAGTTTTTTGGGCTCTCTTTTTTACAACAAAGCTACCGAAACCTCTCACGTATACATTTTCGCCACCGATCATACTATTTTTGATGACCTTGAAAAATGCCTCAACGGTTTCTTGTACATCTACCTTTTCAATTCCTGTTTTCGTTGATATTTCTGAAATAATATCTGCCTTAGTCATATTTTTTGTTTTATTAATTTACTGTGTGTTGTATTTTATAAATGTTTTGGGCTGCAAAAGTATTGCTTTTTAATGAGATAGGAAAATAAAAGATGATTTATTTGTCAGATCTTCTATCACTGGATTGCAAGTTTTGCTAAAATCAAATAATTACGCCGTATTTTTACCCACATGAGTTTTCAATCTGAAATCGTAAACTGGTACCTAAAACATAAGAGAGCGCTCCCTTGGCGGGACACCAAAGATGCATACATTATCTGGTTATCTGAGGTTATTTTGCAGCAAACCCGTGTAGAGCAAGGCTTGCCCTATTTTAACCGCTTTTTGCAGCATTATCCCACTGTTTTGGATTTTGCAGCGGCCTCGGAAACGCAAATACTTAAGCTTTGGCAAGGCCTCGGATATTATTCGAGAGGGCGAAATATGCTTTTTACCGCCAAACAAGTACAGGAACTTCATGATGGAAAATTTCCAACCAAATACGATGAATTAATTAAACTTAAAGGGGTTGGTGAATACACAGCAGCTGCAATTGCCTCATTCTCCTCTAATGAGTCAAAAGCCGTATTGGATGGAAATGTATTTAGGGTGCTTTCTCGTTATTTTGGCATTGACGAACCTATAAATAGTAGTGGTGGTAAGAAGCAATTTTTGGAATTGGCGCAGGCGCTGATCGCCGATCAGGAAGCTTCTGTATATAACCAGGCGATTATGGAGTTTGGAGCACTGCAGTGTAAACCAAAATCGCCAAATTGTAGTGTTTGCCCCGTTCAATCTGGATGTGTAGCCAGTAGGCGGAATTTGGTTAGCACGCTACCTGTTAAACTTAATAAATTAAAAAAGCGCATTCGCTATTTTAATTATCTGATCTGTCAGGCGGATGAAAATATTCTGGTCAAAAAACGCAATGCCGGTGATATCTGGCAGGAGCTTTATGATTTTCCATTGGTCGAAACCGTTGAAAATTATCAGGAAGACCATCAAAATTTCTCCGAGCAGTTGGAAAAAATCTTTGGAAAGGATTGTAATATTACCGCTTTAAGTCAGCAAAAACATTTATTAACCCACCAAACTATATATGTTCGATTTTTTGGTTTAGATAATTATATCATTAACTTTAATCAGGATGCAGAAATAAAATGGGTCACACTTAGGGAGTTTGACGAATTGCCGCAACCAAAAGTGATCACAAATTTTATAAATACGCATTTTAATTACTTAGAAAAACCATAATTCATGTCAGGTATTAACAAAGTTATTTTAGTCGGACACTTGGGCAAAGATCCTGAAGTAAGACATTTAGACGGGGGCGTAACTGTAGCCAGTTTCCCATTGGCAACATCAGAAACCTATAACAAGGATGGCAAAAGGATAGAGCAAACCGAATGGCACAATATTGTTTTGTGGAGGGGATTGGCAGAGGTTGCCTCTAAGTATTTGCAAAAGGGAAAACTGGTCTATATTGAGGGAAAATTACGTACCAGATCTTTTGAAGATAGAGAAAAAGTAAAGAAATATGTGACGGAGGTCGTTGCTGAGAATTTTACGATTCTGGGCAGGAAAAGCGATTTTGAACAAACACCGGTAAGTGGGGAAAATACCACGCCGAAAAGTGAAAACGAATATACAAATCTTACAGACCCGGCAGGAGATTTGCCGTTTTGACTGAAGTAGTAAATAAGGCTGTATCAAACGAGATACAGCCTTAAAATAAAATTATTCTACAGTAACTGATTTGGCCAGATTTCTTGGCTGATCAACATTACAGCCTCTTAATACAGCAATATGGTAGGATAACAACTGAAGAGGTATAGTGGCCAGTAAAGGTAAAAACGCTTCACTTGCATCAGGTATTTCGATGCAGTAATCGGCCATTTTCCTAACATCAACATCACCTTCCGTAACAATTGCTAATACAATTCCTTTTCTTGCTTTTACTTCCTGGATGTTGCTGATTACTTTTTCGTAAGAAGAGTTCTTGGTAGCAATAACCACAACAGGCATTTCTTCGTCTATTAAGGCGATAGGCCCGTGTTTCATTTCAGCTGCAGGATAACCTTCCGCATGGATATATGAGATCTCCTTGAGCTTTAAAGCGCCTTCTAGGGCGACAGGGAAACCACTTCCTCTTCCAAGGAATAAACAGTTTCTCGAATCTTTAAATTTCTCCGCAATCTCCTTGATCATGTCGTTGGACTCAAGTGCTTTCTGAATCTTGTCAGGTATACAATCCAATTCCGTAAGCAGTTCGATTAATTTAGAATGGGTTAATGTGCCCTTTTGCTGAGCCATATAGAAGGCCATCAAAGTAAGTACGGTAACCTGCGCAGTAAATGCTTTTGTGGAAGCCACACCAATTTCCGGTCCGGCATGCGTATAAACACCAGCATGGGTTAATCTTGGAATAGATGCGCCAACTACATTACATACGCCAAAAATTGTAGCACCTTTTTCTTTTGCCATCTCAATTGCGGCCATGGTGTCGGCCGTTTCTCCAGATTGCGAAATGGCAATCACTACATCTTTTTCAGTTATGATTGGATTTCTATATCTGAACTCAGATGCGTATTCAACCTCAACAGGAATACGGGCATATTCTTCAATTAAATACTCGCCAACCAGACCTGCATGCCATGATGTGCCACAGGCAACAATGATGATGCGGTCTATATTTTTTAGCTTATCAGCATACTCTTTTATTCCGCCCAGTTGTACTATTCCTTCATTGGGATAAATCCGGCCGCGCATACAATCTCTTATAGAACGGGCCTGCTCGAATATTTCCTTTAACATGAAATGTTCGTAACCGCCTTTTTCCAGCATTTCCAGTTTAAGCTCCAGCTCCTGGATATATGGTGTTTGGATTACATTGTCCAAACGTTTGATCAATAATTCATCACGCTTCAAAAAAGCAATTTCATTATCGTTCAAATAAATTACATTCTTGGTATATTCTACAATAGGAGTAGCGTCCGAAGCGATAAAGTATTCGCCATCGCCAACGCCAATTACCATTGGGCTACCTTTTCTGGCCGCAATCAATTGTCCAGGTTGGTCTTCGTCCATCACTACGATTGCATAAGCTCCAGTAACTCCGTTTAGTGCTAATCTAACAGCTTCCAGTAAATCCGTATTGTCGTTTTTGTAAACCTCTTCGATCAAATGGATCAAAACCTCGGTATCGGTATCACTTTTAAATTCATGCCCTCTGGTTAGCAACTCTTCCTTAAGGGTAGCATAGTTCTCTATGATCCCGTTGTGGATGATGGTAAGCTTTCCATTGTTTGAGGTATGCGGGTGTGAATTTCTATCGGAAGGGGCGCCGTGAGTTGCCCATCTCGTATGTCCAATTCCAATAGTCCCCGAAAGGTCTTTTCCTTTAGCAAAGTTTTCAAGTTCTTGAACTTTGCCTGCTTTTTTATAAATGTTTAAGCCTGAATCGTTAATCAAGGCAATACCGGCACTGTCGTAGCCGCGGTATTCTAATCTTTTTAGTCCTTTAATAACAATAGGCCAGGCTTCTCTATGGCCGATGTAACCAACTATTCCACACATGTATTAGGTTTATTTAGGTAGTATAAAACAAATCCCCCAAAAATAATTATTTCTTGGGGGATTGACTGCAAACTCAGATGAATTTAATTTATCTGAGTGTAGAAAATATTTAATTTCAGTCCTGATGCAGGATTCTTTTTATGTTTATTGATAATAGAACGGGCTGCAGAAGTCACCGAAGGAGTTAAGTTAAACTCGGTAGGTGAGCTTGGTGCCAGGAATGTTCCATAATCTGATGTCTTGCCATCCAAAAGGTCTTGAATGTATGATGTAATTGTAAAAATGTATCTATTTCTGACAGAATCGAAATAACCACCAAATAAAGTTTCGCCAAGTGCACGTGGGTCTCCAGCATATACATTTTGTACGCCATTGTCATTGTCAGGAACATTTACCCTTTGACCCGCAAGATCAAATCTGTATAAAGCAAGTCGCTGCGCGGCACTGAAAGGCACGATGTCTGTAACGTTACTGTTTAGGTCAATCACCAATTCTGCTTTGTTAACGATAATCTTGGTGTTTGGGTTACCGCCATTCTCCGATTTCTTCCTATCAGCAACAAAATTCTTTAAATAAGGAAAAGATATTTTGTTTTTTAATCCTGCCAGTGCTTGTAAATAAGTTACATCTGTTGCCGGCGGATTTGCGCTAAGTTGATCTAGTATAACTTGAGTGTATCCATGATTAACACTAGCGGATACAGGGCTTAATGTGCTCCCTATTGGGAAACTAACAGCTACTGTATCTTTAGTTGTAGGCGTAGTTGCATTTGGTTTTTTATAATAAATCTCTAGTTTACCATCAGTTCCAGCAAAATTGAAGAACATAATTCCTCCCTTAGCGGGAGCGGTTGAGCTTGCTGAGACCTTCAAGCCTTTAAAAGACTTGAAGAAATTGTTTGCTTTAGATAAAGTGAGTGAGTCTTTATCCATGATGTTTGTTTGAATAAAGGAATTAGTCAACTTGATCCTCATCTGAGGGACAACCTTTACTAAGGTATCTGGGCCACCAGGAACAATAGCGGTAATAGATGTCTTTGTGGTTGGTTTGATTTTACCACTGAAAGTTCCAACAGAGGTAGTGCTAGCTGGCCAATCTTTAGTGATAGGGTATGTTGTCTCTTTTGATAGGTCGTTGGTAAGTTGATATACGTTGGCCGTATATACCGATGTCGCTGTATCTCCGTAAACCTGACTAGTATAAGGTAAGACCAGTACCGCTGAATCTATCAGCGCATTGGGGCCAAATTTATAAGTACTATAATCCACGTTGGCGGGTATCGAAACGGCCATGGCTAAGTTGGCTGAAGATGTACCAAATACACCATCAGTCATAAAGCCAAAAGGATATCTAGCTAGAGAAACGCCTGAGGTTACATCGTCTC
This sequence comes from Pedobacter sp. ok626, assembly GCF_900100435.1. Lineage (GTDB taxonomy): Bacteria > Bacteroidota > Bacteroidia > Sphingobacteriales > Sphingobacteriaceae > Pedobacter. The sequence goes on from NZ_FNEX01000019.1 coordinate 52,763, forward strand.
TTAAAGTTTGTGATGTAACGGTAACTGAATCCACTAAGTCGCCTTGAATTTGGTCAGCTTTATCGAGATCCAAACCTATGGTGTTGGAATCTTTACAGGAAGCAAAAAGAAAAAGACCTATCAACATGGTTAATAAGTCTTGTTTTGTAAATTTCATATTTAATTTAATAATACCTGAGTTTATGCTAGTGAAGCCAATTCTTCATTTGAAATCTCTTCATACAAAGTATAGAAGTTTTCAAAATTTTCTGTTAAATTATAAGCTAAAGTTGGCTTATTAGAATCTTTAACAAATTTTAACACATTAGCATGAATGTTCTCGTCTGCTAATACCACTGCATCAGAGTAAGATACAGCCGCCATATGCAATACGTCGCAATCAGCGTTCTCAAACATCTTAGTATCATCAGCAGTCATAGAATTCATGATTGCCTTTTTATGCATATCGACATTTAAAGTCTCTGTAAAGCAGTTTTCATAAATAGAGTAAACTACCTTAGAGTTTTTAAACGTAGGATCGTTTTTGTAAGTCGTTTTGATATAAGCAGGTACTAATGAAGTCATCCAGCCATGGCAATGAACGATATCAGGAGCCCATCCTAATTTCTTAACGGTTTCAAGTGCGCCTTTGCAAAAGAAGATCGTTCTTTCGTCATTATCTGCGTAAAACTTGTTTTCTTTATCCCTGAATACATACTTGCGCTGAAAATAGTCTTCATTGTCAAGGAAGTAAACCTGCATACGGGCAGCGGGGATAGAAGCCACCTTAATAATTAAGGGATTGTCATTGTCATCAATAATGATGTTCATTCCTGAAAGACGTATCACCTCGTGCAATCTGTTCCTTCTTTCATTAATATTCCCAAACCTCGGCATCAAAATGCGGATCTCAAATCCTTTATCCTGCATTGCCTGTGGTAATTGACGGGTAATTTCAGAAATCTTTGTGAGTTCAAGGAAAGGCGACATCTCGTGTGTAACAATCAGTAGCTTCGTTTTTGCCATCTCCATATTCTAAATAAAAATTTATGTTAAAGAAAAGATTATCAAGGGGCAAAGGTAAGCAAAATAATAACATTTATCAATAATATACGCAAGATGTTTTGTTGGGAATGGATAAATAACCAACTTTGCCCCTTGAAATTTTACCAGCTAGTTTGAAAGTCATAAATACTATCGCGGCATTAAAGTCGCTGCTTGAGCCAATTAAGTTGGCCCAACAGAAAATTGCATTGGTCCCAACAATGGGTGCATTGCATAAAGGACACGTATCGCTTATAAAAATAGCGCAGCAACAAGCTGATGTCGTGGTTTGCAGTATTTTTGTAAACCCTACCCAGTTTACCGATCCTAAAGACCTGGAAAAATATCCGCGTCCGTTGGAGCATGACATGAAAATGCTGCAAGAAGCAGGATGTAATGTTGTGTTTATGCCTTCAGTTACAGAAATGTACCCTAAACCTGAAGAGTGGCATATAGACCTTGGTCCAGCTGAGTTTCTTTTAGAAGGAGAATTTAGAAAAGGACATTACCAGGGCGTAACTCAGATTGTTAAAAAGCTGTTTGATGCCGTAAATCCTGATATTGCCTTCTTCGGACAGAAAGATTTTCAGCAGGTGCTGATGATTAAGAATATGGTTTCCTGGTTTAAACTGCCAGTTCAGATCGTTTCATGTCCAATTATCAGAGAAGATGATGGTCTGGCAATGAGTTCAAGAAATATCCATCTTTCTGCTGCAGATCGGGAAAATGCCCTTGTTTTAAGTAAAGCGCTGACCTATGTGAAGGATCATTTCGCTACGGAAAGTATTCCTGCCTTGCTTGAGTCCGCTAGAAAGCTAATCAACGAAACGCCAGGAGTAGAGCTGGATTATTTTACCATTGCAAATGGAGCAACGCTGCTGCCTGAAGAAGACAAAAAGCATGATGATATCGTGGCCTTGGTTGCTGCTAAGGTTGGAGAGACCCGCCTTATCGATAATATGATACTGAATTGAAAATAGAAAAAACCTTCCATCCATAAAATTGGTTAACTTTGCGTCATGATTATCGAGATACTAAAATCGAAAATTCACCGTGTTAGAGTAACACAGGCGGAACTGCACTATGTTGGAAGCATTACCATTGATGAAGATTTAATGGATGCGGCTAATATCATTCCAAATGAAAAAGTACAGATCGTAAACAACAATAACGGCGAGCGCTTTGAGACTTATGTAATTAAAGGCGCACGTGGTAGTGGTACCATTTGCTTAAATGGAGCTACAGCTAGAAAAGTTCAGGTTGGCGATATCCTGATTATTATGTCTTATGGATCTTTGCCAATTGAAGAAGCAAAGAAATACCATCCAATCCTAGTATTCCCGGATGATAACAACCATCTTTTGAAATAGAACGTATTAATAAAAGTAAAAAAATGTTATGCAGCCATAGTAATATGGCGTAGAATATATAAATTTGCCATAACTTATTATTTTACAATATTATTATGCTATTTCAATTAAGTGAAGAACAATTGATGATCCAGCAGGCTGCAAGAGATTTTGCGCAGACTGAGTTAAAACCTGGAGTTATCGAACGAGATGAGCATCAGAAATTTCCCGTAGAGCAGGTAAAAAAGCTTGGTGAATTGGGTTTTTTGGGGATGATGGTATCAGAAAAATATAATGGGAGTGGTCTTGATGCCCTGTCGTATGTTCTGGTTATGGAAGAGCTGTCAAAAATTGACGCTTCTGTATCAGTAGTTGTTTCTGTCAATAACTCACTGGTTTGCTACGGACTGGAGTCTTTCGGGTCAGATTTTCAAAAAGAAAAATATTTAAAGCCATTAGCTGCCGGAGAAAAGATTGGGGCGTTCTGTTTATCAGAGCCTGAAGCTGGATCGGATGCTACCTCGCAGCAAACTACTGCTGTCGATATGGGCGACTATTACCTGTTAAATGGAACAAAAAACTGGATTACCAACGGTAACACAGCTTCAACTTATTTGGTTATTGCGCAAACCGACAGATCGTTAAAACATAAAGGTATCAATGCTTTTATTGTTGAAAAGGGCATGGAAGGGTTTACTGTAGGGCCAAAAGAAAATAAATTGGGTATCCGGGGTTCTGATACACACTCTTTGATGTTTAATGATGTTAAAGTCCCTAAAGAAAACAGGATTGGCGAAGAGGGCTTCGGCTTTAAGTTTGCGATGAAAACACTTGAAGGTGGCAGAATTGGCATTGCAGCTCAGGCATTGGGGATCGCTGCGGGTGCGTATGAACTCGCGCTTGCATACGCTCAAGAGCGTAAATCATTCGGTAAGCCAATTGCAGAACATCAGGCGATTGCATTTAAGCTGGCTGATATGGCTACGCAAATAGAAGCGGCGCGTTTGTTGGTTTATAAGGCGGCTTGGTTAAAAGATCAGGGACAGTCGTACACCTTGGCGGGTTCAATGGCGAAACTATATGCATCTAAAGTCGCGATGGATGTAACTATTGAGGCTGTGCAGATACACGGTGGATATGGCTTTGTAAAAGAATATCATGTTGAGCGTTTGATGCGTGATGCAAAGATTACTCAGATTTATGAAGGAACTTCAGAAATTCAAAAGATGGTGATCTCAAGAGAGATTATCAGATAATTTTATAGCACAGCTTATCGCTGAGATGGTTTCAAAGGCCCCGATCGGGGCCTTTATGCTATAACTCAATCTGTCTTCTGATGCTCTCTTCCAATGAAATCAGTGTTTCTGTACGCTGAATACCAGGCACTGCCTGTATTTCTTCATTTAACACATGTCTAAGGTGACTCGTATCTCTACAGATGATCTTGGCAAACATACTATAGGCTCCCGTGGTGTAATGCAACTCAACTACCTCTTTAATTTTACTTAATTGCTCCACCGCGTCTTTATATTGAATCCCTTTTTCTAAGTAGATACCTAAAAAGGCGGTAACGTCGTAGCCTGCTTTTTGAGGATCAATAATTAAATGTGAACCCTTTATGATGCCCATTTCTTGTAGCTTTTTCATTCTAACATGGATGGTTCCGCCCGAAACGATCAGATCTTTTGCTATTTCTGTATAAGGCTTAGTCGCGTCTTGCATCAATTGTTTTAAGATGTCAATATCCAGGTTATCAATTTCTAAATTTTGGCTTTCTTTTTTAAGCATGATTTTGATATTTGTTAACGATATTCAAATATAATTATAAATATGATAAAAATAAAATTAAATGATTAGAATATTTGCAACGTATGAGGGTTGTTGTTACATTTGTATCAAGCAAGTAACAAAAAATATTAGTTCTTTAACATTTGCTTATACTCTGTAGGGTGGTGAAATTGGCAGACGCACCTCCTTGTCTCGGTGGTGGAGAATATGGAAAACCCGTAAGGGCTAACTACTCCTTGAAGGTTCGACTCCTTCCCCTACAGCAATTAAGTAGTAAGATCAGAATCAACCTAAACCAAAATCTTACTACTTAATTAATTTTTGTACTTTTAAATTATGTTGGGTGGTGAAATTGGCAGACACGCCTTCTTGTCTCGGTGGTGGGGATAAATGGATAAACGCAGTTTATGGGTTGACCACAAATTAATTTTTGAACTGTAGCTAACTACCCCTTGAAGGTTCGACTCCTTCCCCAACAGCCAGTTTTTTTATGAATAATAAGTTAGTTAAAAACGAGTAATCTTGGATGAGATTACTCTTTTTTTTTACCCTGTTGTTATCTGATCCAAATCTCCAAGTTCTTCTTCAGTAAATAACCTCGATTGGATAATAAAGCCCATATCAAGCGTCGACTCTAGTGAAAAACTTGCGGCCCTGCCTGTTATTACATCCAGGGTGAGATGTGTATGTTTCCAGTATTCAAACTGATCAGCGGCCATATAAAATTTACAATCTTCTATTTCTCCAATACAAATATCGTTGCTACCTACAAGAAAACCGCCCTTTTCAAAGCAATGGGGGTAAGAACCCTCGCAGCAACCGCCGCTCTGATGAAACATTAGCTCACCGTACTCTTGCTTTAGCTGTTGGATGATTTTCCTGGCACTTTCTGTTACCGCTATTCTTTTGACCATCTTATTTCAGTTTAATAAATATTAAAAAGGATTGTTCGCCATGCAGATTGGATTCCACACAGCGATCATTCCCAATTCAGATTACTTGTGAGTATTAAAAGAAACCTAATTTATTTTTATCATACGAGATCAGCATGTTTTTAGTACTGCGATAATGATCAAGCATCATTTTGTGGTTCTCCCTACCGAAGCCTGATTTTTTGTATCCTCCAAACGGTGCATGAGCAGGATAGGCATGGTATTGATTTACCCATATTCGGCCCGCCTGAATCGCACGGGGAACTTGATACAGTTCATGTGCATCACGAGTCCACACACCTGCTCCTAAACCGTAAAGCGTGTCATTCGCAATTTCAATTGCCTCCTCAACAGTTTTGAAGGTTGTTACACAGGCCACGGGACCAAAAATCTCTTCCTGGAAAACACGCATTTTGTTGTGTCCCTTTAAGAGCGTTGGTTCGATGTAATAGCCGCTTTCTAAATCGCCTTCCAGCTTATTGGCCGATCCGCCGGTTAAAACTTCAGCACCTTCTTCTTTTCCGATTTTCAGGTAAGAAAGGATCTTCTGATATTGCTCATTAGAAGTTTGTGCACCCATCATGCCATTTTTATCCAGGGGATGCGCAATTTTTATAGATTTGGTACGCTCAATGACCTTTGCGATAAATTTATCATAAATGCTTTCCTGAATCAAGATTCTTGAAGGACAAGTACAGATCTCTCCCTGGTTTAATGCAAACATTACTGCACCTTCTACGGCCTTGTCAAAAAAGGCATCGTCTTCGGCAGCTACCGATTCGAAGAAAATATTCGGAGATTTACCACCCAGTTCCATCGTTGAAGGGATGATGTTCTCGGCTGCGTATTGCATAATCAATCTGCCCGAAGTTGTACTTCCTGTGAAAGCTACTTTAGAGATCCTGGTGGAGGTGGCCAGTGGCTTACCTACTTCAATCCCGTACCCATTCACTACGTTCAGCACCCCCGGAGGTAAAATATCGCCAATCAACTCCATCAACACCATGATAGAAACCGGAGTCTGCTCTGCAGGCTTAACTACTGTACAACATCCGGCAGCAAGTGCTGGAGCGATTTTCCAGGTGGCCATCAATAAGGGGAAGTTCCATGGAATGATTTGTGCAACTACACCAATAGGTTCATGAAGAACGATGCTTACTGTATTTTCATCATGTTCGGCGATGGAACCTTCGTCTCCCCGGATTACCCCTGCAAAATACCTGAAATGATCTACTACAAGCGGTAAGTCGGCAGCCAGGGTCTCCCGTATAGCTTTACCATTGTCAACCGTCTCAACCGTGGCCAGGAATTCTAAATTGTCTTCTATTCTTTGCGCTATTTTTAAAAGAATGTTACTCCTGTAAGTCGGCGAGCTTTTGCTCCATGTTTTAAATGCTTCGTGTGCAGCATCAAGCGCAAGTTCGACATCTTCTTTGCTGGATCGGGCCGCTTTGGCAAATACTTTTCCATCGATGGGAGAGATGTTGTCAAAATATACTCCCTTCACAGGCGGGACGAATTTGCCGCCGATAAAATTATCATACTGAGCCTTGAAAGTAGGTCTTTCAACTAAATTTTTCATGTTGCCGTTTTTAATTTATAAAACACATTGTTTATGATCTGGTCAATACAAACCTAGTTCTGAATGCAGGGCTTTAGATAGTATAATCGTTTCATTTAGTAGCATTATAGTTTCAGCCAGGGTAACCTTGTTGATATATAATTTATATTTAACTTGTCCGTTTATAACTAACCAAATCCTGTTAATGATGCATTACATTCCCAATGCTGTAGGTCTGAGTAAAAATGAAAGCCTGCAAACCCTTGTCGAGAATAGAACTTCATATACACTGGAGCGGTGCGAGCTGAATATTTTTGAAACCTATACCAAATCGTATCTGGTGCCACTCGCTTTTAATGACTTTGTGATTACCAGTATGCTCCGTGGGAAAAAGGTTATGCATTTGTATGATCAGGATGGGTTTGAATATTTACCTGGGCAGACAGTCATCGTCCCTCCGACTGTGACAATGAAAATTGATTTTCCTGAAGCAGCGGACAACAATCCTACGCAGTGTATTGCATTGGCCATTGATCAGGAACAGATAAAAAAGACCATTAATTACCTGAATGAATTTTTTCCTAAAGAAGGGCTAGGGAAATGGGCGTTAGATTATGATAAATATCATTTTGATAACAATCAGGAAATTGCATACCTGATTAATAAGGTTATCAGAATTTGTTCGGAACAGTCGACGGCGAAAGATGTGCTGGCTGATTTGACACTGAAAGAATTGTTGGTACGCATCATGCAAAGTCAGAATCTGAATGCTTTTGCGGCAGGAGATAACCATAGCAACCACAATCCACTGGCTTATGTTATTGATTATATCAAATCCAATCTAAACGAGAAAATCAGCATCAATGGACTAAGCGACAAAGCCTGTATGAGCAAAGCCACCTTTTACAGATTGTTTAAACGAGAGCTAGGCATTAGTCCGAATGATTTTATTTTGGCCGAAAAGATTGCCAAAGCCAAGCAATTGCTGAGCAATCCATCAGCTAAAGTGGCTGCGGTAAGTTATGAATTAGGTTTTAGTGATGCCAACTATTTTATCCGAACTTTTAAAAAACTGGTTGGGGTCACACCTGGAAATTATCAGTTGCAGTTCAGGCACTAGCTTTTATTGCTTTACCCTTGCGTTTTTTCTCTTCGGCAAGTTCTAAATTTTCCTTTAGCCTGAATTCGGTCATTTCCTTAATAAGTTTTAAAGGTAATTGTTTGTTGAGTGGCAATTGAATGGCAGACTTACTAACCTTGTAAGCGGATAATTCAGCTTTAAATACCTCGTATACCTTAGATGGGGGAATAGAAATCGTGATATGATTTTTATAGGCCGAATAAAAGATGAGCATGCCATGAAATTTAAATGCAGGGATATTATAGCTAATGACCTCTTCGGCATCAGGTGCACTTTCTTTAATGGTTTCCCTGATTACCTCGAGCAGAAACTGAATATTTTCAGGAAACGAATCGATGTATTTCTCAACAGTTGTAAATTTTGTTTTTTCAGCAGGCATGGTCTTTTGTTTTTAGGTTGGTAGCAAATATCGATGACATTTACTAAACCCATAGGGGGCGTTGACGACAATTTAAGGGTAGTATTACGGCAAAATATTTTTAACTTGTGACAACCAAATAAACCAGTTAACGATGAAGATACTAAAGTATAAGCCTTTATTTAAGGAGAGATGCATTGAGATTTTTAAAAGTAACATGCCTAAATTCTTTGCTGCAGAAGAACTGCAGCCCTTTATTGATTTTTTGGATCGTGATATTGAAGACAATTATTATGTGGTCGAAAAGGATGGGGTTATTGTTGCTTGTGGAGGTGTTTTTTTAGAGGAAGATGGTATGGAAGCAGGCCTGTCCTGGGGAATGGTGGATGTTAATCAGCATAAAGCCGGTATTGGCAAAATGCTTACAGAATATAGAATTGACCTGCTAAAGGAAGTTTATCCGGGTAAAATTTATAAAGTAGATACTTCCCAGCATACCGCTGGTTTTTACCTTAAAAGAGGTTTTGAAACCATTGAAGTTATTCCAGATGGTTTTGCAAAAGGAATTGATAAGTATGTCATGAAAATGGGGGCTATTGCGTAATTTATATTAATTCTAAAAAACATTTAGGCTCCGCCTTTTATCCCATTCAAAAAACTAATTAACTAAGTTTGAAAGAAAAAATATTATGTATCAGATTTTAAAAAGCGCACATTCAGGTTGGCGTTACCTGGTTTTAATTTTATTGGTAGTGGCAATTATTCAGGCATTGTCTGGATGGCTTGGCAAAAAACCATATACGGAAGGAAATAGAAAAGTAAACCTTTTCACTTTAATATCTGCACACATTCAACTTTTAATGGGCCTAATTCTGTATTTTATGAATGATTGGTATAAAATAGATAGTTCTGTAGCTGTAGGTCGTTATTGGAAAATGGAGCACATAGGAATGATGATTTTTGCTATTATTTTAATCACTGTTGGAAACGCAAGATCTAAGAAAGGAACCGATGCAACGGTAAAACACCGTTCAGTTGCACTTTATTTTGGCCTTGCCCTGGTCATCATTGTGGCAGCAATTATAGCAATGGTGAATGCAGATCCTTCACGCTCATTCTTTGGTGTTTCATAAAAATTACAATTTTAATTTTGCTTTGTAAGATTTATTTATATTTTTGTGACATATGATTAACAATATACATACTTGGCAATGGCGTAGCACTCTAAAAAAGAGTCTAGTCGTATCCTTGTGTACCTTATAGTTTATCAACCTAAACCAAACCACATTGAAACCCGACGTAGACCACACGTCGGGTTTTTTGTGTTTAAGGTTTTTTGTTCAAGTGTTTTTCGTTCTCCTGAATTCGTCATACCGGCGCAGGCAGGTATCAGGAGCTCAGAAGACAAGGGACAATAAATGCTGAAAATTAGAACGTTAAAAGAATATTAAAGAAAAAGTTAACATGAAGACTAATTATATAATTAACACAACTTCGAAGAAAAGACTTGCAGATACGACCACTCCGGTGAGTATTTATTTGCGGTTGAGAGATGTGTTCCCAAATACGATCTTGTTGGAAAGTTCGGACTATCACAGTCGTTCAAATTCAGTGAGTTATGTTTGTGCCGAGCCAGTAGCCGGTATTTCATTACAGAATGATTTGTTGTCCATTTATTTTCCGGACGGCCGTAAAGAAGAAAAGAAGGATTTTGTACTGGCCGAAGAAATTGATGCTTTTAAAGCAGAGTTTAAACCAGGAGTAGTTGAAGATAACAGATATATTTCAAGCGGATTGTTTGGATATTTCACTTGGAATGCCGTACAGCATTTTGAAGACATTAAGTTCAGTGCGAAAACGCCGAAAGATCAGGAAATTCCAGTAATGCAATACCACATTTACAGGTATATCATTGCTATTGATCACTTTAAAAATGAGATTACCTTGTTTAAGAATACTTTTAATGGGGATGATAACGACGATCTGGAAAAGATCGAATACATTATTCAGAACAAGAACTTCCCTGAGTATAGTTTCAAGATTGATGGCGAAGAACAGTCGAATTTGACTAACGAGGGCTTTATGGACATCGTGGAGAAAATGAAGAAACACATTTTGAGAGGCGATGTATTCCAGATTGTGCCTTCCAGAGCATATAATCAAGGTTTCTTGGGAGATGAATTCAACGTGTATCGTTGTTTGAGGTCGATTAATCCTTCACCTTATCTATTCTATTTTGATTATGGAAGCTTTAAACTATTTGGTTCGTCTCCTGAAGCGCAAATTACGATAAAGGACAATGTGGCTAATATTTTCCCTATTGCAGGTACTTTTAAACGTACTGGAAATGATGAGGAAGACGCTGAATTGGCCAAAAAGCTAGAGCAAGATCCCAAAGAAAGTGCTGAGCATGTAATGCTGGTAGATTTGGCAAGAAACGATTTGAGCAGACATTGTAATGGTGTCGAGGTGAAATCGTTCAAAGAAGTACAGTACTATTCTCACTTGATCCACCTGGTGTCTAAAGTGAGTGGCAACCTGCAGTCTGATGTTTCTGCATTTAAGGTTGTTGCAGATACTTATCCGGCAGGAACGCTAAGTGGAGCACCTAAATATAGGGCTATGCAATTGATTGATGAATACGAAGGTTTGGGCCGTAATTTTTATGCTGGAGCAATAGGTTATATGGGCTTTAACGATCAATTTAATCATGCCATCATGATCAGAACCTTTATGAGTAAGAATAACCAGTTGCATTACAGGGCAGGGGCAGGTATCGTGGCCGATTCTGTTGCCGTAAATGAACTAAATGAAGTAAATAATAAAATTGCCGCCCTGCGTAAAGCAATACAGATGGCTACAGATATTTAAGAAAATGGATAAGAGCATACAAAATAAGGTATTGGTTATCGATAACTACGACTCCTTTACCTATAATTTAGTCCACCTGGTGAATGAATTGGACAGAGAAGTGGTGGTATGGAGAAATGATAAATTTGATTTGGCGGATGTAGATCAATTCGATAAGATTATTTTATCACCAGGCCCCGGAATACCCGAAGAAGCTGGTTTGCTACTGGATGTAATTAAGACTTATGCAGCAACTAAAAGTATTTTTGGTGTTTGCTTAGGGCAGCAAGCTATTGCACAGGCTTTTGGAGGGACTTTGTTAAATCTAGGAAGGCCAATGCATGGAATTGCCACGCCGATTACGGTGTTGGATAAAACGGAATTGCTTTTTAAGGATTGTCCGGAGATTATAAATGTAGGTCGTTACCACTCTTGGGTAGTGAACAACGAGGGCTTGCCTGATTGTCTTACGGTAACAGCAACCGATGCTGATGCGGAGATTATGGCTTTGCGTCATAAGGAATTAGATGTGCGTGGCGTTCAATTTCACCCAGAAAGCGTGCTGACAGAGTATGGAAAACAAATGATGAAAAACTGGTTAGAATTTTAGATATGACTATTTTAGATAAAATTGTACTGCGTAAAAAAGAAGAAGTGGCTGCGGCAAAGCAAGCTGTTTCTGTTAAAAAGTTAGAAGCTAGCTTACATTTTAACCGCAATCCGTATGTGTTTAAGGATTTTTTACTAGATAAAAATCGGACCGGGATTATTGCCGAGTTTAAGCGGAGGTCGCCATCTAAAGGGATCATTAATGATCAGGTAAGGGTAGAAGACGTTACCCAGGCTTATGCTGCTGCGGGCGCTTCAGCGCTTTCAGTACTGACAGATATAGATTTCTTTGGTGGACATACCAATGATTTGCTGGCGGCAAGAGCTGCCAATGAAATCCCAGTTTTGAGAAAGGATTTTATGATTGATGAATACCAGATCCTGGAGGCAAAAGCTTTGGGTGCCGATCTCATTTTATTGATTGCCGCAATTTTGAACCCTTCAGAGATTAAAAATCTATCTGCATTGGCGAAGAGTCTGGGCTTAAATGTACTCCTTGAAGTGCACAATCAAGAAGAATTGCAGCGTAGTATTTGTAAAGATTTGGATGCGATTGGGGTGAATAACCGTAATCTGGCTGATTTTACAGTGAATATTCAAACTTCTTTTGATTTGGTAAATCAGATACCTAATGAGTTTATGAAGATCTCGGAGAGTGCCATCAGTGCCCCAGAAACCATTAAGGAGCTTAGGACCGCCGGGTTTCATGGTTTCCTGATAGGAGAGAACTTTATGAAAACAAGTAATCCAGGTTTGGCTATGCAAGACTTCGCGCGACAGCTGATCTCGGTATAACTTTTGTATCTTTGTACTTTAAGCATGGGAAAACAGAAATATTACGATACAGCACTTAAACAAGAACGAGCCGTACTTGTAGGAGTGATCAGGCCTGGTGAAAAGCCTGAGGAAACAAGAGAGTACCTGGATGAGCTGGCCTTTTTGGTAGATACAGCTGGTGGTGTGGTGGTGCATGAATTTACCCAAAAAATGCTGAAACCAGACCGCGCAACTTTTGTAGGTACGGGTAAGCTAGAGGAAATAGCGGCTTATGTAAAATCAGAAGAAATTGATATGGTTGTGTTTGACGACGAACTTTCGCCATCGCAACTTAAAAATATAGAAAGAGAGCTGCAGGTTAAAGTATTAGACCGAAGCAACCTTATTTTGGATATTTTTGCTGGTAGAGCACAAACTGCTCAGGCGAAAACGCAGGTAGAATTAGCGCAATTACAATATCTATTACCTCGTTTAACCCGGTTATGGACTCACCTTGAGCGCCAAAAGGGTGGTATTGGTATGCGTGGACCGGGTGAAACTCAGATTGAGAGTGACAGAAGGATGATTCTTGAAAAGATCGCCCTTTTGAAAAGTCGCCTGAAGTTGATCGATAAGCAGAACGAAACACAACGTAAAAACCGTACAGAATTGATTCGTGTTGCCTTGGTTGGTTATACCAATGTGGGTAAATCGACCATCATGAATATGCTGTCGAAATCAGAAGTGTTTGCAGAGAATAAGCTTTTTGCTACGCTGGATACAACAGTGCGTAAGGTGGTGATCGAAAACGTGCCATTCTTGTTGTCTGACACCGTTGGATTTATCCGGAAATTACCGCATCACCTTGTGGAGTGTTTTAAATCGACTCTGGATGAAGTTCGCGAAGCGGATATTTTAATTCATGTGGTGGATGTTTCGCATCCCAATTTCGAAGATCAGATCAATGTAGTGAATGAAACATTGAAAGATCTTGGTGCCAGGGATAAGGAAACCATTATGGTATTTAATAAAATTGATGCCTATGTGAGCCCTCAGCCCGATCATGAAGATGAAGAACCGCAGGTGCTTACACTGGAAGATTTTAAAAAGAGCTGGATGGGAGCTGAGAATACACCATCCCTATTTATTTCTGCCCTGCACAAAGAGAATTTAGAAGAATTTAGACAGTTATTGTATGATAAAGTTCGTGTTTTACACACAGAGCGCTATCCTTATGATAAGTTGTTATATTAATAGAAGAAAGGAACCATTATGGAAAGTAAACGTCAACAGAAATTTGCCGGGTTATTACAAGAAGAGTTAGCTGCAATTTTTCAGCGTGAAGGAGCGGCATATTTGCCAAATACATTGGTTACCATTACCAAGGTGCGGGTGTCTCCGGATCTTGCTGTTGCAAAGGTTTATTTAAGCTTTTTAAATACAAATAACACCAGTTTATCTGTCGCTGAAGTTAACTCCCATGCGGGAGAGATCAGGTATAAACTAGGGGGAAGGATTCGTCACCAGGCTCGTGTAATTCCAACGCTTACTTTCTTTGTAGATGATACAAATGAGTACGTTGAACATATGGATAAGTTGTTTGATAAAATCTCCAAAGAACGTAAAGAGAGCGGTAACGAAGAGGAATAATATAATCGTCCCGTTTTAATTTGCTTTGATTAAAAAAGCGTAAATTAGAATATGACAAGGATTCTTTTAGCATTTTTTGTTCTATCAGCGTTTACCTTAAAAGCCCAGCCTGTAATCAAAGGGGGGCTTGAAAAGTTTGTTACGGCCAACAACATCTATCCACGCTATTCCTTACACAACTGTATTCAGGGGACGGTAATCATTAGCTTTAAGGTAAATAAAGGTGGAGAAGTCTATGAATCAAAAGTGAGTTCTGGCATTGGTACTGATCTGGATGACGAAGCCTTAAGGCTGATCAGAATGAGCAGTGGTAAATGGATTGTACCTCAGGATCACGATACAACCGTATCTCTTATTGCACCGATAAAATTTAACCTTTCCGGTTACGATTGCGATCAAAAGAGACCAGAAGATATTAAAAGGGCAATTATTGCCTACAAAACAAGCGAAGATCTTACCAATAGCATCCAGAATTTTTATAAAAACAAAGAAAAGGGAACTTACAGGGAAGATGAAGAACCAAGGTTTGTTGCTTTAAAGGAGGAGCTAGGCTATGACGATGCGTATTTTAAGGAACGGATATCGGATGGACTTAAAAAGATAAAACAGAAAGATAAACAAGGAGCTTGTGAAGATTTTCTTTTTGTAAAGTATATGGGATCGAATCTGGCAAATGAAATGCTGGAAAAGTATTGTAAATGACCGTAATTCCTTTTGTTAGGTAATGATACTGATCGCGTCTTCAATAATATAGGCCTTAACGCCAGTTACTTTTCCAATATATTCTCCGTCTACTTGAAAATGAACCCTGCGTGTTGTTTTAATGGTCAGGCTTTGAGTCTGAAAAGATTCGATGTTTTTTGGATTGAAAGGCAGGTTGGTAAATCTGAGTTTTAAGATTTCCATGACTGAGTATTTCTTAACAAGAATGATTTCGAAAAGATCATCTTCTAGCTTTCCTTCTGGGTTAATTTTCACACCGGTCCCGTACATGGTTGCATTTGCAATTACCACCATTGCTGCTTGCGATCGAATAATTTGATCTCTTATCTTAAACTCCACATACATTTTGTTGTGTCTCCATAGAGCCGTCCAGGCGGCCTTTGCATATCCAAGCATGCCGCGATGCGATATATTGTCGAACTTTTTAACGAGGTATGCATTAAATCCAATATCTGCAAGGTGTATACACAGCTCCCCATTTACCATTGTCGCATGAATCTTTCTGGGCCTGCCGTTCACAGCAACGTTTAATGCTTCATTAATCTCTAATGGTATGCCAAGTTCTCTGGCCATGCCATTGGCAGATCCCGTAGGAATTATTCCAATAGGTGTATCTGTTTGAAGTAAACACTCTGAAACCATTTTCAGGGTCCCATCTCCACCAACAGCAATCACCCGGTCGGCTTTTGATTTATGAATGGCGACCTTAATTTTTTCCAACGAACAGTTTTTAGGCAATTCGTATAACTCAAAATGATGGGGGCTATCTGCAAAGTATGCTGTTACAAGGTCATTGAAATTTATTTCACCAACTCCGGAACCGGGATTTACAATAAATAGTAATTTTAGTTTCGAAGTTTTTTTATCCATCAGTTAAATACTTAATATAACAAACAACTGCTACTGTAACCTGTTTTTAATTAATAATGAATAAATCTGTTAATGTTATAGTATATCACGGTTATGGGCATACGCACAATTTGGTTGTGTACGGACATGTTTTTCGTTTCAAAGCTAAAAACAGGCAAGTTTATAGTGATAACCTATTTACAAACATCATTCATCTGATAAAGCTTTTTATACTTAAACCTTATCCTTTTATAAAAGTTAGGTTACAATTTTACGGCCAAACAGTTTACGGACATACAGAATATGATGGTTTCTTTAGATTTGAGTGGAAGGCGGATAACGAGGTAGCTGCCGGATGGCATGGTGTTAAGGTGGCCGCTCTAGATCAAAATGATGTGGTTCTTGCCGAAGACGATGGACTAGTTTATGTTCCTCATATTACTCAATTTGCCTTTATTTCGGATATCGATGATACAATAATGGTTTCTCATTCTGCTACACTTGGCCGCAGGCTCAGAGAATTGTTTATTAAAAATCCCAGAACCAGAAAAACATTTGCAGATACGCGAACACTTTATAATAAACTAGCTCTATCTCATACAGATCCGGGACACCCCAATCCTTTTTTTTATGTATCGAGTAGTGAATGGAACTTGTACGATTACCTTGTTGAGACTTTTAGATTTAACGGTTTGCCCGAAGGCACTTTTTTGCTAAATCAGATTAAAAGATGGAGAGATTTGGTAAAAACAGGCAAAACCGGACATGAGGGGAAGCTGATAAGGGTTATGCGTATTTTGGATGCTTTTCCCAATCAGAAGTTTGTTTTTTTTGGTGACAATAGCCAACAGGATCCGCACATCTACACTACTATTGCAAGTAAATACCCGGAAAAAATAGTAGCCATATATATTCGGAATATTCGTAAAGAGAAGGAAGTGGAGACTAGAAGTCTCCTGGATGAAATTGAGAAGGCTCAAGGGATTAAAACCTGCTTGTTCGACAATAGTCTTGACGCCATTGAATATGCAGTGAAGACCGGGCTTATTTCGACTTAGCGATTTAACTAATCGATTTGCCAAAAGGCGTAAAAGCAAGGTTCATCAATTTGAAATGTTGTCTGCCAAAAGGTATCCCAATAATTGTGATACAGAAGAGTAATCCGAAAACTAAATGGGTAAGTGCAATCCAGAAGCCACCAAAAACGATCCAGATCAGATTCATAATGGTAGACAGGCAGCCTGTATTTGAGGAGGTGTCGGTTATTTTAACGCCAAAAGGAGCAAGGCCTACAAATGCAAATTTGAAACACTGTATTCCAAAGGGGATACCGATAATCGTTAGACAAAGTATTAAGCCGCCAATTATGTATTCAAAGAATATAAATATGCCGCCAAAAACTATCCAGATAATATTGCCAATTAAGTTCATTTTATTTTTTAAATTAAGATGAAATAGGGTAAAGTTAGTTACAGCGCTTAATATTTTTTTGACTATTATAAATTGGGACTATAGACATCATGTTTTTAGTATGTAATATTGCGTATGGTTTTTAGGTTAGATGATAACGAAATTGTGTTCCCAAGGCCCGAATTGGCAGATCCAGATGGATTATTGGCAATAGGCGGTGATCTAAGGGTTGAAAGACTTGTGCTGGCCTACAAGAATGGGATTTTTCCCTGGTTTAGTGAGGGTGATCCAATTTGTTGGTATGCACCAATGGAGCGCTGTGTTATTTTTCCAGGAAATGTAGTAATTAGCAAAAGCATGTCCAAAGTGCTTAAATCCGATATATTTAAGATTACTTACAATCAATCCTTCAAAGAAGTGATAGAAAATTGTGCTAAAATTGGTAGAAAAGATCAGGATGGCACATGGATAACCCAGCAAATGCAGAAAGCCTATATCGAATTGCACAGACGTGGGCATGCCCATAGTGTAGAGGTATGGCAGAATGAGGTACTGGTAGGGGGCTTATATGGTGTTCAGGTGAATCAGATCTTCTGTGGAGAAAGTATGTTTAGCAAAGTTAGCAACGCCTCCAAATGTGCCCTGATCTGGCTTTGCCAGAGCAAGGATTTTAAGATGATAGATTGTCAGCTGCCCAATGATCATTTGATGAGCCTGGGCGCTGAAATGATTAGCAATGCCGCGTATGCCGATTGCTTAAAAGCTATTTAAGCAGCTCGCTAATGTCATCTTTAGTTAACGACTTGAAGAAGCTTTCTTCTGTGGTAATTAAGGAGCTGGCGAGCCTCTTTTTGCGATTCTGAAGCGCAAGGATCTTTTCTTCTACAGTGTCTTTTGCAATGAACTTATAGATAAATACTTTTTTGTCCTGCCCAATTCTATGTGTACGGTCAATGGCCTGTTGTTCAACCGCAGGATTCCACCAAGGGTCAAGGATAAATACATAATCAGCTTGAGTTAAGTTTAAACCAACCCCGCCTGCTTTTATGGAGATTAGAAATACTTTTAATTCTGTGTTCTGCTGAAATTCAGCTACAATTTCTCCGCGGTTTTTAGTTGCTCCATCAAGGTAAGCAAATGGGATTTTCTCATCCTCAAGGTATTGTTTGAAGATAACTAGGTGCTTTACAAACTGTGAGAAAATGAGGACCTTATGTCCACCTTTAAGCACATTGTCGAGGGTATGTACCACATTTTCGAATTTGCCGGAGTCGGAAGTGTAGTTGTGATCAATCATTACAGGATGATTGGCAAGCTGTCGCAAGGCCGTGAGTCCTTGTAAGAGTTGTACCTGTTTTTTTGCATACGTTCCGTCGTCCATGCTATTCAGCAGGTCGTTTCTATAGGCCGACTTGGTTTTCTCGTAATATGCGGCTTGATCCTCACTCATGTTACAGTAAAAGATCTGTTCGGTTTTTGAAGGCAGCTCGGCAGCCACTTGTTCCTTTGTTCTGCGCAATACAAAAGGCTTAATGATGGCCTGTAGTTTTCGGGCTTTATCCTCGTCTTTTCTCTTTTCAATGGCCTGTACATATTCTTCATTGAAGAAAGCCTGAGTGCCCAATAATCCGGGATTTAAAAATGTTAACTGTGTCCAGAGGTCGCTTACTGAGTTTTCGACAGGTGTACCGCTAAGGATTAATTTATGTCTTGACTTGAGTGCCCTTACCGCCTTGAAAGATTTAGAGGTGGGGTTTTTTATGTTCTGACTCTCATCCAATATGATATAACTGAAATAAAATTCTTTAAGTACGTCTATATCTACCCGCGTAATACCATAGGTGGTAATGATGATATCGAAATCGGAGAAGCGGCCAACATCTTTGTTCCTGGCGGTTCCTATATGCGCATGAATCTTCAGCTTAGGTGTAAATTTCTTTGCCTCATTAAGCCAGTTGTATATCAACGATGTTGGCATAACGATTAAGGAAGTGCTGTGTTTGGATTGCTCCTGATCTTCCTCCTTTAATTTTTGCAACATGGCCAAAGTTTGGATGGTTTTACCCAAACCCATATCGTCGGCCAAACATCCTCCAAAATTATACTCCCTTAAAAAGCTAAACCAATTGTAACCTGCTTTTTGGTAACCGCGCAAATCACCTTTAAAATGAACAGGCATCTGCGTATCAGTTATGTTTTCAAAATCATTTAGTTTTTGAAGCTTCCGACTTAAAGTGATATTCGCTAAACTGTCCTCGGCTAGTTCATTGATCAGGCCGATATGGTGCTTTTTAAGTTTAAGTGCTTTTCCTCCATCAGACAGGCTAAATAGACTGCCATACTGGGTAAACCACTTATCAGGTATGATGGCAATTGATCCATCAGGTAACAAGAACTCTCTTTTTTTATGAAGAATATGTTGTTTTAAGGCAATAAATGGAATGGGGTGACTGCCGAAATAAACAATCGCATTGATGTCAAACCAGTCATTATCCTCTTTGATGTCAAAACTGATCTTATTTGTGGCGAATAAAAAGCGTTTAGTCCCTTTATGCTGTTCTATTTCAAAACCCTCCTGACTGAGCTGCTCCATGTGCTCATTAACCCAATTGATTACGGCATAAGAGGGATCTTCTTCCTGGTCCACGGGAGCTTCCAGATGATGGAATAGTGCGCTTGTTTTCTTTAGACCAAGAGCAAGCAGGAAATTGAATTTTTGCTTTTCCCAGGTCACATCCCTTTTGATACGGGTGAAAATATAGTTGTCGCCATCTTTATGTAGGTGTACAGTTACTTTCTTTTCATTTCCCATGGCGAAGGTATGCTCACCATATTTAAAGTGCAATTGTAATTGAGAAACGCCTGCATCCACATAAATTACTTTAATGATGGGAGTAGGCTCGTATTTTTCTGTTTTAATATCAAAGCCTTCAGCATATACATGATACTTCTCTATTAATGGCGCTACAAATTTACCAAAATAGGCGTCTTCAGTAGATTTTGGAATAGTAATGAATCTTTTATTTAAAAAAGGCATTAATTTCTTGCCTTCAATATCCTGCTCAAAAAAATAAAGCATCTCGTTTAGCAGTAACCAGGAAGGCTGATTGCTAATTACCTGGGCCTCTTTAAACATAAAGTCAATGCGTAAGCCTTGATATTTTATGGTAGGGAAATAACGGGTCTCAACTTCATTTCTTCTGAAGTGAAATAAAACTGTTGCCGGTTCTGTGGCAATTTCGATTTTCCTTTCCGCTGGCCATCCATCTTTATCCATTAGGTATAACGAACCTTCGGACTTTAAGATCTCTAAGACCTCAGATAGCTTTTTTTCAATCTTAGGGCGTACACTCTCGTAAAACTTGTCGTTAAAAAACTTACTAAAGAATTCAACAGGCCTGATGGCTTTCTTGTGAAACTTCTTAATGATGGAGTCCTGTTCAGTTTCATCCAGTATTTTAATCAGCTTAAGGTCTGTATCGGTAAGGTGTTTGATGAATTCTTTCGCTGTGTGCGAAAAAACACGCTGATAGGTTAACGAAAAGTCCCCTTGTGGGTTTAATTGGACAATATGTGGCTCGATTAGATAGCCCAAATACGCATGTTTACATATAGAGTATACAATTTTGCAGGGTTTGGAGCTATCAACACGTAACATTGGCGAAAAATTAAAACAATCAGGAGGTAAGCATTTAAAAATCTCTAAACTTACATCAAATTGAAATGCTTTCAAATAAAAAGACGGAATTATTAGCTGTTTTTTATTTCAGTTCGTCGAAAAAAAAGGGCTGTTGGTCGGGTATTACATTGATGTTGCCTAAAAGCAAAAAAAAGGCTGTAACGTTTCTCCGTTTTGGGAGACTTATATGTAAACAAATTAAAAAAACTTAATAGCCAAAAAATATGAAAACTTTAGCAAAAACATTATTCGCCTCAGCTTTAACACTAATCGTTTTAGCCACATCAGCTTTCAGTTCATCAGCAACTGAAAATAGTATTAATCCTGCAGCATCGATAGACTTCAATAAAGTGATCGTTACCGGGAACGCAAGAGTTGTATTGATTCAGTCAGACAAGCCGCATGTAATGATGCCTGAAAACTACAATAAAGAAAATACCACTATCGTTCAAAAAGCCGACAAGTTGTATATTACTTCAACAGAAAAAGATATGATTGATATTGTAGTTTACGTAAAAGATCTACAACGGATTGATGCCTGCCAAAAAGCAATTGTAAACACCAGAGGTAAATTTACATCTAAGGTGCTTCAGGTATTTTTAAAAGATAAAGCCAGCGCCTATGTAAATGGTAATATCGCGAGCTTGTATACTTCAGTAAAAGATAATTCTTCACTCCGCTTAAAAGGAACATCAAAAAACCACACGCTAACTAAAGGAAACGTAGCTAAATTAAAAATGGATCAATTTGCAGCATTAAAAACTACAGTTACAACAGCGGATGGCGAGGTTTTAGCAACAGACTATTCAATCCAGATTCCAAGAGACACAGTACTTGCTGACAATAAAACGAAATAAAGCCAGACGTAAAAATCATACTATACACAAAACGGCCAGAGGATATATTCTTCTGGCCGTTTTGTGTATATGCCTGATTGTACTACAGATCAAATTTAATTCCCTGAGCCAAAGGCAAAGTATTGGAGTAATTTATGGTATTGGTTTGTCTGCGCATGTAAGCCTTCCATGCATCAGAACCACTTTCTCTACCGCCACCTGTTTCCTTCTCGCCACCAAATGCGCCACCAATTTCCGCTCCCGATGTTCCAATATTTACATTGGCGATTCCGCAATCAGAACCAGCTACAGATAGGAACTGTTCGGCTTCACGCAGGTTTAAGGTCATAATTGCAGACGATAATCCCTGGGGAACACCATTTTGCAAGGCAATGGCCTGATCTAGTGTTTTATATTTGATGAGATAGAGGATCGGCGCAAAGGTTTCTTCCTGAACAATCTCGTAATGGTTTTCTACTTCTGCTACGCAAGGTTTTACATAACAACCCGATTCATATGGGGTGCCAGTCAATACGCCACCTTCTACTATAAATTTAGCACCTTCTTTTTTGCCTTTTTCGATAGCATGGGTATACATGTCTACCGCTGCGGTATCAATTAGCG
The DNA here is from genome assembly GCF_900100435.1 of Pedobacter sp. ok626. Taxonomy (GTDB): domain Bacteria; phylum Bacteroidota; class Bacteroidia; order Sphingobacteriales; family Sphingobacteriaceae; genus Pedobacter. The sequence goes on from NZ_FNEX01000019.1 coordinate 74,901, forward strand.
GCCCCACATGGTTGTGTTGATCTAACGGATCGCCAATGCGTAACTGCCCGTATGCTTTGGTTAGTTTATTTTTAAAGTCTGCATAAATATCCTCATGGATAATCAATCGTCTGGTAGATGTGCAGCGCTGTCCAGCTGTACCTACCGCTCCAAAAACAGCCCCAATGATGGACATGTCTATGTCCGCATCTTTAGAAATGATAATAGCATTGTTGCCACCCAATTCCAGAATACTTCTTCCAAATCTGCCAGCGACTGCTGATGAAACTACACGGCCGATACGGGTAGAGCCAGTAAAAGAAACGAGTGGAACACGTTTATCATTGTTGATCAAGTCTCCAATTGCATTTCCAATCAGCAAATTACTGATGCCTTCCGGCATATCGTTGTTTTTAAGTACAGTTGCGATAATATGTTGACAGGCAACTCCACATAGCGGCGTTTTTGACGAAGGTTTCCAAATGCAAACATTACCACATACCCATGCCAAAGCCGTATTCCAGCTCCATACAGCAACAGGGAAATTAAATGCAGATATAATCCCCACTATTCCCATAGGGTGCCATTGTTCATACATACGGTGGTTAGGTCGCTCGGAATGCATGGTTAAACCATAAAGCTGACGAGAAAGACCAACGGCAAAATCACAGATGTCAATCATTTCCTGAACCTCACCAAAGCCTTCCTGTAAACTTTTCCCCATTTCACAGGATACCAATGTGCCAAGGTCTTGCTTGTGCAAGCGCAATGCGTCACCAAACTGGCGTACAATGTCGCCTCTTTTTGGAGCTGGTAAACCTCGCCAGAAAAGAAATGCTTCCTCTGCCTTTTTTACTACAGTTTCATAATCTTCAGCAGTAGCCAATTGTACGCTGGCGATCTTTTTTCCATCAACAGGAGAAAGGCTATCTATCGTTTTTGCGCTTGCCGAGGCACCCCAGTTGCTGCCAGTGCTAAAGGCCGGATTTAAGTCAAGGACGCCTAAATTTTTTAAAACGGTACTGATATTATTTTGCATATCGTAAATGGTTAGGTATACAAATCAACAAAAAAATAATGGAAGGCTGGTAAGGGGAGCCCCTAAATGAGTTTCGTGACCTGAATTTTACCTGATTTCAGATAATGTTGCGTTCTTTTGTAAAATAATTCTGATCAGGGACCGCTCGCATTATTAATATAATCAGTCACTTAACCATTGGGTTGTGTGTATGTTGAAAATTATTTCGCTTATCCCAGCTATAATAGTTGTAAACTTATGATGTATTTAACAAAAAGGGATCTGTTCTTTAATTATTCAATACATGGAAGAGGAATTTTACTTTGATTTTAGTGATGATGCCCAACGATCAGTTGAGCGTTACGAGGAGATGATACGCAATCAGGATCAGTATTTTTTTGATGCCCAGGCTTTTGAGAATATTATTGATTACTATATTGAGAAGAGCGACCCTGTAAAAGCGTTGCAGGTTATAGAATACGCGGTGAATCAACACCCCTATGCTGCGGTTTTTCTGGTTAAACAAGCACAATTACTGTTTATAACGGATCAAACGGAACGCGCATTTTTATCCCTTCAAAAAGCAGAAATGCTGGAAGCTTCGGAAGCAGAGATCTACATTTTAAGAGGAAACATCTATAACAGCCTGGAAAGATATTCGGAAGCGCTGGAGAACTTTCAGATCGCATTGGGCTTTGCAGAAACAACCGATGAAATTCTTTTGCAGATTGCCTACGTGTATCAAAACATGTTGGACTATGAAAGTGCCATTGTATACATTAAACAAAGCTTAGAGCAAAATATGGAAAACAAGGACGGTTTGTATGAACTGGCTTTTTGTTACGATATTTTGGATAAGCAGGAAGAGAGCATCAAGTTTTATCAGGAATATATCGATAACGACCCATATTCTTATGCGGCATGGTATAACCTTGCTAACTCCTTTCATAAATTAGATTTGTTTGAGAAAGCTATTGATGCTTACGATTATGCCATCTTAATAAAAGATAACTTTGCCTCTGCCTACTACAATAAGGGCAATGCACTGGTTCAGTTGGACCGTTATACAGAAGCCATTGAAGTTTATATACAGACTTTTGAATATGAACCACCTAATGCGGATACGTATTGTGCGATTGGGGAATGCTACGAGAAGTTAGAAAAGATGGACGAAGCCAGGTCATACTATAAGAAATCTGTGAAAATGGATCCTAAGATGGCTGATGCATGGTTTGGAATAGGTGTTACGCTGAATTTTGAGGAACGTTATTTTGAGTCCTTACATTTTTATAGAAAAGCGCTTGAGCTGGATGGCGAAAACCCGGATTTTTGGTTTGCTATGGCTGATGCGCACTATAAACTTGGCCAGATAGATGAATCTGTTGCAGCTTATTACAAAGTACTTGAATATAATCCGGTAGATGTAGAGGCATGGTTGGATTTTTCGACCGTATTGTATGAGCAAGGGAAGTTATTGGAAGCATCTGAAACTATTTTAGATGCCATAAAAAACAATCCTGATGCTGCCGAACTATATTACCGCATGGTGGCCTATTTATTTGCCCTTGGGAAAAAGAATGAAGCGCTATCATACCTCGAAACAGCCTTGATTACCGATCCTGAAAAGCATTATATTTTATTTGAATACTTGCCGCAATTGCAGGATAACAGCTCAATTATCGAGGTTATCAATAGGTATATTAAATAGTACTGTGCCTTTTATTAGATAGTATTGATGAAAACTGTCTATTTTTTTTTCACCTTTGTGACCTATATGAATTACCAATTGAATAACATACCGGAGCGTCCTGTTAAACCACGTAATAAAGGAATTACAATGGTTATGGATAAAGGTTTAAGCTTAAGACAGACAGAAGATTTTATAGAGGTTGCTGGAACACATACTGATATTGTGAAGCTTGGATGGGCTACCTCCTTCGTTACCCCTAATTTAAAAGAGAAACTTCAAATTTATAAAGATGCGGGCATTCCAACCTATTTTGGAGGTACGCTTTTTGAAGCTTTTGTGATACGTGACCAGTTTGATGATTATCGTCGTGTGCTGGATCAATTTGGTATGGAGTACGCCGAGGTTTCGGACGGCTCTATTACGATTGAACATGATTTAAAATGCGAATTTATCCAAAAACTAGCTCAACAGGTTACTGTGATTTCTGAAGTAGGCTCTAAAGATGCAACCAAGATATTTGCTCCATATAAATGGATCAAATTGATGAATGCGGAGATTGAAGCTGGATCATGGAAAGTAATTGCTGAAGCAAGAGAAGGTGGCAACGTTGGCATTTACAGAGGCTCGGGAGAAGTTCGTGAAGGCTTGGTAGATGAGATTTTAACACAAATACCTGAAGAAACGATTATCTGGGAAGCGCCACAAAAAGAACAACAAGTTTGGTTTATCAAATTGCTGGGCGCCAATGTAAATATTGGTAATATTGCACCTGCAGAAGTTATTCCTTTGGAAACAATACGTCTTGGACTAAGAGGTGATACTTTTGATCATTTTTTGAACCTGGGAAAGTAGTTCCCTAAACTCCGCTACAATAATAAATGAGAAAATTTGGTTTAATAGGTTACCCTTTATCACACTCTTTTTCGAAGAAGTTTTTTGGGGATAAATTTAGGGAAGAACAAATCGCAGATTGTGAATATGAACTATACCCTATACCGGAAATCGGACTCTTTTCTAACCTGATCAATGGAGATCAGGCTATTTGTGGCATCAATGTAACCATACCTTATAAGGTCCAGGTATTGCCATTCTTAAATGAAATGGATGAGGCGTCAACCGAAATAGGAGCTGTAAACTGCATTTCAATTCAAAGAACTGAAGATGGGCAATGGCTTAAGGGCTATAATACCGATGCCTATGGTTTTGAAGAATCCCTAAAGCCTTTACTGGAGCCTCATCACCAAAAAGCATTAATCTTTGGCGATGGTGGAGCGGCGAAAGCAGTGAAGTATGTATTAAAAAAATTGAATATTTCCTTTTTGGTTGTGACCAGGAAGCCTGCGGAAGGCTGCATCCTATATGATGCAGTTGATGAAAAACTGCTTCAGGAATATACCGTACTGGTGAATACAACACCACTGGGGATGTCGCCAAATGCAGATACTTATCCGGATATTCCTTATGCTTGTCTAACTGATAAACATGTTGCATACGATCTGGTTTATAATCCTGAAGAAACCTTATTTTTAAAACAAGTAAGGGAACGAGGTGGAAAAACAAAAAACGGCCTTGAAATGTTGCATCTACAGGCGATACGCTCCTGGGAGATTTGGAATCCATAAAATGAAAAAGTATTGTTTTATACTTATGTTCGCTTGTTTAGTGGTGTTTTCTGCTTGTCATAACAACAGCTATACCCCTAAGCCAAGAGGATATTTTAAGATAGATTTTCCGGTTAAGGCTTACCAAAACTACAATAAGGATTGTCCCTTTTCATTTGACTACCCAAAATATGCCAATTTATTTGCGGATAGCAGTACCGATACTCAGCCATGCTGGTATAACCTTAGCTTCCCTCAATTTAATGGTCGGCTACATTTAACCTATTACGATATCTCCTCAAAAAAGGAGTACGAAAATTTAGTAGAAGATGCCCGTACATTTGCTTTTAAGCATACCGTGAAGGCTAATGCCATCGAGCAAAAATTGATTAATTACCCCGAAAGGAAGGTTTATGGCGTCTATTATGCTATAGACGGGAACACCGCTTCCTCGGTGCAGTTCTTTTTAACAGATAGTGTAAAGCACTATTTCAGGGGGGCGTTGTATTTTAATGAAAGACCTCAGTATGATTCAATTCAGCCAGTGGTTAACTTTATTAAAAAAGATATTGATCGGATGATCAGTACATTTAAATGGAAAAATTAATATTAAATAAGCAATAATGATAAGTATTAAACAATTCACCTTTAACCCTGTAAGGGAAAACACATACATCCTGTTTGATGAAACCGGTGAGTGTGCAATCATTGATCCGGGAATGTACGATGCAGAAGAGCAAAATGCAGTGGTGAACTTTATTAAGGAACAGAAACTTAAGCCTGTACTGTTACTAAATACACACTGTCATTATGATCATGTGTTTGGTAATAAGTTTGTTTACGACAACTGGGGTTTAAAGCCGCAATTTCATAGCGGCGAACTATATGTGTTGCATGCCATCCCAGGATATGTGCCTCAGATGGGCCTACATTACGAACTTTCGCCTGAGCCAGAAGTGTTTTTGGGAGAAAGTGGAAAGGTAAACTTTGGCAATAGCCAGCTGGAAATCATCTTTGCACCGGGACATTCTCCCGCGCATTTATGTTTTTATGCCGCTGCTGATAACTTTTTAATTGGTGGAGATGTGTTGTTTTATTCCAGTATTGGTCGAACAGACCTTCCTGGAGGTAACCATTCACAATTAATCAATAGTATCAAAAATAACTTGTTTATATTGCCAGATGATTGCGAGGTTTACCCAGGACATGGTCAATCTACAACTATAGGTTTTGAGAAACGACACAATCCATTTTTGCAATAAGTATTAGCCATTAAGTATTGAATACACCGTTTTACATAGCACGCAGGTATCTTTTTGCAAAAAAATCTACCAATGCCATAAACATCATCTCCGCAATTTCGGCGGTGGGTGTTTTTGTGGGTAGCGCAGCTTTGATCATTATATTGTCGGTGTTTAATGGCTTTGAGCAGGTGGTGTTAAAAATGTTCAATACCATTACGCCGGAGCTTGTTATCTCCCCCGTTCAAGGCAAAACATTTGATCCCAATACGGCGTATTTTAATGAGTTAAAAAAGGAAAAGGAGATTTATTCTTATACTGAAGTATTGTCGGAAAATGCCTTGCTAAGGTATAATGACAAGCAGTCAGTAGGCCTGGTTAAAGGTGTGAGCCCGGATTATTTAAAGAATAAGAGCCTGGACAGCATTACGATTGATGGAGTGTTTAAGTTAGAGAACAAGAGCTTGAATTATGCAGTTATTGGTTCAGCAATTCAGACTTACCTAATGGTAAATACCACTGATCCCTTTAATCCACTTCAGGTGTTTTCTCCCAAAAAGAAAAGCAATCAGAGCGGCTCCATTAATCCTGCTGATGACTTTACCATCCTTTCTATCCCCGTTTCCGGTGTTTTTGAAGTCCAGCAAGATTTCGATAATGTCGCTATTGTTCCCTTAAGGTTTGCAAGAAGGTTGCTTGAAGAGCCTGTGAAAATTTCCTCTATTGAAATTAATTTGCATCAAGGAATCAAGCCAGATGAATTCAAAGCTCACATTGAAGAGAAAATTGGAAAAGACTTTGAAGTAAAAAATAGAATACAACAAAATAAAGTGCTGTATAATATTTTAGGGAGCGAGAAATGGGCTGTTTACATTATCCTGACCTTTATATTGATCATTGCTATATTTAACATCATTGGCTCGTTAACCATGCTTGTTATAGATAAATTAAAGGATATTGCCATCCTGAGTAGTTTGGGAGCAGGAAAGAGCCTAATCAAACGTATTTTCCTTTTTGAAGGAATGATGATTACCATGGCTGGCTGCATCTCCGGCTTAATTGTAGGCTTAATCTTCTGCCTGCTGCAGCAAAAGTTGGGGTTAGTAAAAATGTCCCAAGACAATTTGATTATTACCAGTGCTTACCCAGTTGCTTTAAAATGGAAAGATTTTTTGCTAGTATTTATAACAGTAACTGTTTTTTCTTTTATGGCATCAGCTTTGTCATCTAACTTGAGTGTCAAGAAGGTAAACCATTTAAATCAAGATCTTTAAAATCATGAATATATTTAAACGTCCACTATTTTTATTATTAGCAATTGCCATTGCGATTGTTGCTTGTAATCCTAAGCCTGGCGAGGTTCAAGAGAATGTCACACGTACGATGAAAGGCTTGTATAGTTACGGGCCAGAAATAAAATCTTTCACAAACTGTGAAGACGGCAACGAATACTGGGTTGCCGATAGTTCTAAAACCCTTGAGTTGGCTTATAACAATCTTGGTTTTGAAAAACCTTATGAACCAGTTTATGTAGAAGTAGAGTGCCACGCCATTAAGTCAGACAGCCTGAATATGTCTGCTGATTATGATTCGACCTTGGTGGTGACCAAATTGCTAAAGATTACAAAAGAGATCCCTGACGGCCCTTGTAATTAAGGGATCAGGTAGATGTTTTGTTTGATGGGGGCAATTAAACCTCTGTCCTGAGCCATTGTAAACAATATATCAATGGCTTTACGTCCTTCTTTACCCAATTCAATGCTATATTGATTTACATAGAGCTCGATGTGTTTATACATCACCTCTTCGCTCATTTCTTGCGCGTGTTGCTTGATGAATTCAAGTCCGGATTTTGGATTGGCAAAAGCAAACTCTACCGATTTTTTAATCAATCTGTTTACCTTTTCTTTGGTTTCCTGATCCAGACTTCTGTTCACCACAATTCCGCCTAAAGGGATAGCGCATCCTGTGAGTTGCTCCCAATAGCTGCCCAGGTCGACGATTTTATGTAATCCTTTTTCAGTGTAGGTGAATCGGTTTTCGTGAATAATTAGTCCCAGATCAATCTTGTCTTCCAGCAAAGAAGTTTCTATGTCTGAGAAAACCATTTCCTGTTTATTTGTTAAATGGGGGAATGCAATACCCAATAAGAAATTCGCAGTGGTATATTTACCGGGGATGCCAACTTTATAATTGGGATTTAATTGCTCCTGCTGCGCGACCAGTTTTTCATCATGGCAAATCAGTAGTGGCCCCACACCGAAACCAAGTGCGCTACCCGAATCCAGCAGTGCATATTGCTCATGAACATAAGCAAAAGCATGAAAACTAAGTTTTGTGATATCCAGCTCGCTTTTAAGCGCTTTTTGATTCAATGTTTCCACATCATCAAAAAAGACTTCAAATTCTAAGCCTTCAGTATCAATTTTATGATGGATCAGGGCATCAAAAATAAAAGTATCATTAGGACAGGGGGAAAAGCCTAGACTTAGTTTCATCCTGTAAAGGTAAGGACTAACGGAAAATCATTGGTTATGTATTTGTCAAAAATCCTATAGCCCATTCGTTAAGGTTCTTTATGGCCAGGCCAATCTGCCATTTTTCCTTATTTCGTGGTTCAACATAGTTGGATATGCTGCGGACCTGAAGGCAGGGTAAAGATTCCTTTTCACAAGCATAAATCACAGCGGCACCTTCCATGCTTTCTACGGTAGCTGCGCTTTGCTTCGTCACCTTAAGAATGCTGTTCGCTTCGCCATGTACTTTGTTTACGGTTATGCCATGTACTTTTTGCAGTTTTTCTACACCATCATGCAGCAAATTGTTTATGGCGTTGTACCGGGATTTGCCAAAACCCAATTCGTCGATGCTCAAAAAATCGGCTCCATTTTCGGCGCCCAGTTCCGAAAACTCATCTGTGGTCACATTTACCACGGTTCCTAATGGGATGTTGCGGTCAAAAGCGCCCGCAATACCCAGGTTTACAACTAATTTGTAATGATTCGAAAGGTGCTTGCCCAGCGCAAAAGCAGTTGCGGTCATGCCAACACCTGTAACCAAAATGTCAAAGTCTTTCGTTCGCACAAAATCCTGATCCGGTAAATGGAAGTGTGTGGCTAGTAAAGCTATTTCTGCCCTTGTTGCGGCAACCAAAAGAATCTTCATGATAGCTAAGTTAGATATTTAACCTTTCTACTTTAACCTTTCTGCGTATATTTGTCGATAATACTTAACAGATAATGATTTATATAACCAGAAAAGCATCATTTAACGCAGCACATAAATTATCCAGACCAGATTGGACTGAAGATAAGAATACTGAAGTTTATGGCAAATGTGCCAATCCAAACTGGCATGGTCATAACTACCAATTGTATGTAACCGTTAAAGGTGAAATCAATCCGGAAACAGGTTTTTTGGTAGACTTGAAATGGCTTAAGGACATCACCAACACTTATGTGGTTGATAAAATTGATCATAAAAACCTAAACCTTGATGTTGATTTTATGAAGGACAAATTGGCTTCGACAGAAAATCTGGCTATCGCCATCTGGGAACAATTGGTAGACCTGATCGCTGAATCCGGCGCGCAGTTACATAGCATAAAAATTTACGAGACTGAAAACAACTTTGTTGAATACTTAGGTCAATAACTGCATATAATGAACAATATAAATCGTTTCGAGGAGGAAGAAGAAAGCGGGTACATTAAAATCGACCGTTATAACGAAGGTAAAATAGCTGCAGTTGCAGATCACTATAAGGATATTTTAGGTCAACTGGGTGAAGACCCAAGCCGCGAAGGTTTGGTGAAAACACCTGAGCGTGTAGCTAAGGCCTTACAATTTCTTACCCATGGTTATGACCTTGACCCGGCAGAAATATTGCGCTCAGCAATGTTTAAAGAAGATTACAGTCAAATGGTAGTTGTTAAGGATATAGAGGTTTTCTCTATGTGCGAACACCACATGCTTCCTTTTTTTGGAAAAGCCCATATTGCCTATATTCCAAATGGCCATATTGTTGGCTTAAGCAAAATACCTCGTATTGTTGATGCCTTTGCAAGGCGGTTACAGGTACAGGAGCGTTTAACAAACGAAATCAGAGACTGTATACAAGATACTTTAATGCCTGCAGGTGTTGCAGTTGTTATTGAATGTAAACACCTATGTATGGCAATGAGAGGAATACAGAAACAAAATTCTGTAACCACCACTTCAGCTTTTACCGGTGAATTTGCAAAAGATAAAACCAGAGCAGAGTTTTTGCGATTAATTACTGCTAACCTCCATTAAAAGAGATTAAAACAAACATAAAAAATAAATGAAAGCATATATATTTCCAGGCCAGGGCGCTCAGTTTTCGGGCATGGGTAAAGAACTCTACGAAAACGAAGTTGCAAAAGCCTTATTTGAGCAAGCCAATGAAATTATCGGTTTCCGCATTAGCGATATCATGTTCTCTGGCAGCGATGAAGAGTTGAAGCAAACTAAAGTTACCCAACCTGCGATATTTCTACATTCTGTAATTCTTGCTAAAACATTAGGTGATGCTTTTAAGCCGGATATGGTAGCTGGACATTCATTAGGTGAATTCTCCGCCCTTGTTGCGGCTAACGCACTATCTTTCGAAGATGGACTTAGATTGGTGATCACTCGTGCAAATGCGATGCAAAAAGCTTGTGAATTAGAGCCTTCAACAATGGCGGCTATTCTTGGATTGGCAGATGAGATCGTTGAAAATGTATGTAAAGAGATTCCTGAAGTAGTTGTAGCGGCTAATTATAACTGCCCGGGACAAATCGTTATTTCCGGAAGTATTGAAGGGGTAGATATTGCCTGTCAAAAATTAACTGAAGCAGGAGCAAAACGTGCATTGAAACTTAATGTTGGTGGCGCTTTCCATTCTCCATTAATGGAGCCAGCGCGTCTGGAACTTCAGGAAGCGATAGAAAAAGTAACTGTACTTCCTCCAGTGTGTCCTATTTATCAGAATGTAGATCCGGTTCCAAACGTTGATCCTCAAAAAATAAAAAATAACTTGATTACGCAATTAACTGGCGCAGTGAAGTGGACACAGACGATTGAGCGTATGCTTGCTGATGGTGCTGATGAATTTGTAGAAGTTGGCCCGGGAAATGTATTACAGGGACTAGTTAAAAAAGTAAATAGAGCCGTGCAGACCAGTTCTGCTTCAGCTTAGTGAGCTATGAAGAATCCTTAAATAATATAACAAGCGTGAGTATAAGAGGTAAAATTAGATTTCTTTTATTAATACTGGGCGCTTGTTGTATTGTTACAGCCCTATCTTTAAAGCACTCTATCACCAAAAGGGACCTGCTCAAGTACGATGCCCATCAGCTTCAGGAAAATCTTAAAACTAAAGAGCAAACGGTTTACGATTTCTTGTCAGACTCGCTACAAGTGGAGCGGGCTAAGCAGTTTGATCAGAACGAACGTGCCAGCGCAGATTTTATCAAAAGCTATTCCGATAAGGGCGTTGGTTTATTGGTGTATAAAAATTCTGAACTTAAGTTCTGGAGTTCATTCAATGTGTTTCCTGCCGACCCAAAAACGGTTAAGGAAGGTTCCTCTTTTGAAAGCCTCCGCAATGGCTTCTATGAGTTGATCAAGAAAACTTCGGGCGATTATACCCTTGTTTTTCTAATTGAAGTAAAGAGCCACTTTGATATTCAAAATAATTACCTCGAAAATATCATCTCAAAATACCTTTCTCCTTCTAACTCCTTGTCGCTGGCAACTTATTCGGATCCAGATGTATATGGGATAAAAAACCTTAATGGAGAGCCATTATTTGAAGTCAAATTAAAACAAGGGGCATCTAAAAGTATTTACGGGACTATAGAAGTTTGGTTATGGGTAGTTGGTCTTTTTAGCTTTTGCCTGTTTTTAAACTCTTTATGTGCCTGGTTGGTAAGAAAAGGGTATTTACTAACTGGAACGTTATTGCTGGCGGTCTTCTTTCTAGCTGTTAGGATTACAGACCTGGAATATGGATGGTTTAATCACCAATTCAATCTGCAGATATTTAGTCCAGCTATATTTGGGGAGAGTTTTTTCCTTCCCTCTCTGGGCGACTTTTTACTCAATGTAATTGCCATTACCTGGGTGGTTTTGTTCGCTTATACCTACCGGGATAAATATAAAGTCCCTGATTGGCTGGCAGGAAGTAAAGTAGGGGGAATAGTCCTGCATTTGATTCTATTGCTGGGCTTTTCAGGATTGGCTTTCTTGTTTGATCAGGTCTTTCATGGCTTGATCATGAATTCGAAGATTAATTTTAACATCACCAATATTGTTAACCTGGGCTGGATTAGCTGGATCAGTATTTTCATTTTATGTCTGGTCTGGTTTAATGTTTATCTGATTGGAAACATCGCCATGCAGCAAACACTGCAGCTCAACGTGACCAACAAGGAACGTTTGGCCTTATTCCTTGCAGCATTTTTTGCCTACCTCATTTACAGAATTGAAGACGGATTTAGCATATTTTTTATCGCGTATGCGCTCTTTATTTTTATTATGGGCTGGAATATCTATATACGGAAGAATAAGTTCTCTATAGGGATATTTGCGGCCTTATTTTTCTGTTTGGCTTTCATTACCTCCATTAAATATTTGAGGTTTACAGATGAAAAGGATAAAAGTAAGCGCTACAACATTGCTAAAAAATTGGGCTATGCCGATGATCCAAAGATTATCAGTTCTATCGAAAGTCTGGAAAAAGCTGTTTTTACAGATGCCTTTATTGCGGAGTATTTTAAAAGACCAGTTCTGGATGGCACCTTTGATTTAGAGAAACACGTCAATAAAATATTGCTTGGCGGATATCTTACCCAGTACGAATACAATTTGTACGAATATAATCGGCAGGATTCCGCGATATCAAATAAAGGTGGTGTTCCACTTAGTTATTATAAAGATTTAGTAAAGTCGGGCTCTGTCAAGGTGCCCGAATCCAGATCCTTCTATAGGTTAAACTATACTTTTGGTTATCAGAATTATTTTGGGATCATACCGATATTTGTGGATAACCATAGGTTGGGCACTTTGGTGATAGACCTCAAATCGCCTCAATACAACTATAATAGCCAACTTCCAGAGATATTGGTAGATGGCAAGATTAAAGGAGAGGAAGATTATACCAATTATTCTTTTGCCTTTTACAACTCGGGTAGACTGATCAACCAATCGGGTAAGTTTACTTACAAGCTATCCAATGCTGGGTTTAAAGGAGAAGTAGGGAAAGGCGAAGTTATCCGCGATACACTCGGTTATACCCATTTAGTGTATATGCCAGCCAATTCCAAGATGATTGTGATCAGTAAGGAGCGGGTTTCCTATGTGGTAAGGCTGGCTACGTTGTCATTTTTCTTCCTTGTTTTTATTATTTTTTCAGTTACGCTTTATGCGTTAATCTGGCTCATCAAAAATATTGATGAAAGTTGGGGTGGTTGGTTTAATATCAACCGGTCTTTAATGATTAATGCAAATAAGATCCTTTACAAAACCCGGATTCAGTTCTCCATCGTACTTTCGGTGGTAGCTACCTTATTGATCGTAGGTTGGACAACCTATTTTTATATACGTGATGAGTATCGCAAACAACAGGAAACTCTGATAAAAGAAAAGATCAGGAAGGTTCAGTTAGCTTACGAAAAAGTGGTTTTTAGTTCAGGGGCTATTCCTGATGCAAACGATCAAACCGAGGCTGATTTTAATCAGTTTGCGAATGTTAATGCGGCCTACCTGAATCTTTTTGATACCAACGGAAATGTTCGTTTTACCTCGTTGCCAAAGATATACGACTTTGGGATCATTGGCAAAAAGATGGAGGCTACCGCTTATATCTATCTTAAATTGCAACAGGTATCCGAGTATATTAACCCTTCAGAGCAGATTGGGGATTTTAAGTATGCATCGGCATATGCACCCATAAGAAATGCCGAGAATAAAACGATCGCTTATATTGGCCTACCATATTATGGGAATGAAGCAGATTATCAAAGTAAAATTGGCCTTTTTATCAATACCCTGATTAATATTTATGCACTGGTGTTTGTGGCGATAGGTATCCTTGCAGTTTTCCTGGCCAATCAAATTACCAGTCCACTTACATTTATACAGGACAGTATCCGAAAAACCAAGCTCGGACAAAAGAATCAACCTATTCAATGGTCGCGACATGATGAGATCGGCTCTTTGATAAAAGAGTACAATAAGATGATTGCTGCTTTGGAAGAGAGTGCTACTAAGTTGGCACGATCTGAACGGGAGAGCGCCTGGCGGGAGATGGCCAAACAGGTTGCCCATGAAATTAAAAACCCACTGACGCCATTAAAATTGGGTGTTCAGCTGCTCGAGAAATCCTGGAAAGAGAAAGATCCTAATTTTGAAAAGAAGTTTGAAAGGTTCAATAAATCATTTATTGAGCAAATAGACAGTCTGTCTACCATAGCCTCAGAGTTCTCAAATTTTGCAAAAATGCCTGATACTAAGCTGGAAAAACTAGCGCTATTACCGATCATTGAGCAGGCGAGAAATGTTTTCACGAATACAGAAGATGCAGAGATTTATATCTTTAATCATGCCACTACAGAGCTGGTTGTGCTGGGCGATAAAGATCAATTGCTTCGTACGTTTAATAATCTATTGAAGAATGGAATTGAGGCCGGTAATCTCAGCGATAAATGTGTCATCAAGATTCGTATTGTTCAGGATGAATCGCACGTATTTATAGAAGTGGAGGATAATGGAAAGGGTATAGATACCTATTTGCAGGATAAGATATTTGTGCCGAATTTCACGACTAAATCGTCCGGAACGGGATTAGGATTGGCCTTTGTTAAGCAAGCGGTAGAGAATGCTGGGGGAACGGTTGGTTTTAAATCTGTAACAGATATGGGGACTACTTTTTATATTAGCTTTCCCTTATCTTAAGTTAATTGATGCTTTACCCATGGTAAAACCATCTGCGTATAAAATGATGGAATAGTCGCCTTTGATAAAAGGATTAGGGTTAATCCAGTCCATCACGTAAGAAGTGTCATCGCTGGAGTAAGTTATGGAAGTCGATGAAGTGTATTGCATTTCCTGTCCATCAGCTTCAAACATATTGCGCTCGTTGGCAATCAGGTTACCAACAGGATCAAAAATGCGAAGGTAGATCGTATGGTTGTTTTTCTCGGCAAGCTGATTGGGAACGATAGTGAATTTTACGCTTAGTTTCTTAGCTGTACTTGCACGTGTTACTTCGATGTTTTTACCACTACTTTTAATCTTATAGGCTGTAATCTGAACATTGTTTGCTTTTAAAGCAGCACTTGTTTTAACTTTTGCATTCAGTTCGGCATTCTTTTTCTCTAATTCACCTGTCTTGAATTTTTCTGTGCTCACAGTAGCTCTTAAGCTATCCCGTTGGGTTTTTAAGGATAAATTTTCTTGTTCCAAACGTAGAATCTGTTCGTTATGGATACTCACAAATTGCCTCAGCTCACGAACTTCTTTTTGGGCTGCGATTAAACTGGCCTGAGTTAAGGTGCCTTTTTGTAAGGCGAGCTTCAGTTCTGCTATCTTTTGTCGTGCGGATTGCTGTTCCTCCTGAAGTTTTCCGGTCAAGACTAAATTGAGGTCGTTCGCTTTGTCCAACTCTACTTCAATTTTTTCTACCTCCAGTTTTAACCGGTCTTTTTCGGTATTAATGGACACAAAACGTCCGCTTTGCTGTTCATCTTTAATGTATAAATAAAGGTTTGTGCCAAGTAAAGCCGCGATAACTACAATCAAAAAGTAAATTTTGTTGCGGTCGCCTTGATTGACAGTATCATTTTGGTTTGACATTTTTTAATTCAAATAAGCCGTTAAATAGGGACGGCATTAAAATGCATGATTAGGTAAAAAAACACTCAATTTGTATGAGAGCTAAAAAAAATTCGTTTAATTGCTAGATTCAGAGCTAATACTGTATACTGAACACAACAAAATGAAACCAATTTAAGTCACCACTAATTACAAAAGATGTTTAAAATACTAATTTATGCACTATTATTAGTTATAATCCCAATTTCCCTAATTGCGCAAACCCCATCAAAAATTGCTCCAAAAAGAGAGTTTAGAGGGGTGTGGGTTGCAACTGTTGCTAATATTGACTGGCCATCTAAGCCTGGACTTAGCGTTGACCAACAAAAACAGGAGCTAATTGGCCTGTTGGAACAGCATAAAGCAAATGGTATGAATGCGATTATGTTGCAGGTACGACCTGCTGCAGATGCCTTTTATACTAAATCGAGAGAGCCCTGGAGCCAGTGGCTAATGGGTAAACAAGGTCTGGCACCTGCTCCGGGGTATGACCCCTTGGAGTTTGCCATTAAAGAAGCTCATTTTAGGGGAATGGAGCTCCATGCCTGGTTTAATCCTTACCGGGCAACCACTAGTGCCAATGCTGTGGTTAGCCCTGATCACATGACCAGAAAACGGCCTGATTTGTTTTTCGTGTATGGCGGTAAAAAACAATTCGATCCCGGAATACCCGAAGTAAGAGAATATATTGTTCAGGTGATTTTGGATGTTGTAAAAGGATATGATGTGGATGGTATCCATTTCGACGATTATTTTTATCCTTATAAAATTGCTGGACAAACAATAAATGATGCGGCAACGTTTAACAAATTTCCGAACGGTTTTACTAATGTGAGCGACTGGCGCCGGAACAATGTTAATTTGCTGATTAAACAGTTGGACGACAGTATTCACCATTACAAAAAGTACGTGAAGTTCGGTGTAAGCCCTTTTGGTATCTGGAAAAATCTTTCTGAAGATAGCCTCGGATCTGCAACTAATGGCTTGTCTAATTATTCAGAACTGTATGCAGATTCACGTAAGTGGATTAAAGAAGGTTGGGTAGATTATATTAACCCACAGGTATATTTTAGTTTTACGCGTAAAGCGGCGCCTTTTGCGACCATAGTTGACTGGTGGACGAATAATACCTATGGCAGACATTTGTATATCGGACAGGGCCCTTATTTGATTCATAATGGAACCACAAAAAAGGAGGCTGCCTGGGCTTTATCTAATCAGATTCCTAATCAGATCAGGCACATTAGAAAGAGTAACCTGATACAGGGAAGCGTATTCTTTAGTTCCAAGTCCTTTTCTACTGTTGGCCGTGCTTTTGGCGACTCGCTAAAGAATAACTTTTATAAATATCCAGCGCTGCCTCCGCAAATGCCATGGTTGGATGATGTGGTTCCTAATCAGCCGCTCCACCTTATTGCCGAAGCACATACAGATGGTGTTCACTTGAGTTGGGAAAAGCCATTAAAAGCGCTCGATGGCGAAACGGCTTCGGGTTATGTGGTTTATCGATTTAATGAAGGAGAAAAGGTTGATGTGCTGGATCCGAGGAACATCATTAGGATTAGGTTCGAAGACTTTACTAAGTTTATCGATACGACTGTAGAAAAGGGGAAGCGTTATAATTACCTGGTCACGGCATTAGATAGATTAAAGAATGAAAGTGAGCCAAGTGGGCCAGTAGGTATCCAGACAAAGGAATTGGCTAGCGCGGAATAAATTCAGGATGACGATAGTTCAAAAAAAACGGAGTGTTTAATCATAAACACTCCGTTTTTTTACGCTGATAATTCTTATTTCTGTGGCATCAATACCAAACGGATGTAATTATCTTCGTTTAAGTATTTCTTAGCGGTTGCTTTTGAAGTTTCAACAGTAACGCTGTTTAACCTTTGTTTTACATCCAGGATTTGATCCAAATCATCTCCATATTTTAAACGATTGGTTAGGTAGCTCATCCAAAACTTATTGTCGCGTAAGCTAAGCTCTACTTGACGTTGTTCTTCTGATCTAAATTTACTGATGTCATCAACAGTAGCGCCGTTGTTTTTAATCTGATCAACCTCATCCAAAGCAGCAGCAATTAGCTTTTCAACATTTGCCGTAGCACAGCTGAATGAAATGGTGAAATAATAATGAGCGGTAGGATACTTACTCAGGCTTAAACCTACCCGAGGACTATAAACACCGCTTTCTTTTTCACGTAAGCGCTCTAGAATTTTATTCTCTAGAGCTGCTTTTAAGGCGTCTAATTGAATATTGGTTTGCGCATCATAGTCGTAATCACCATGCAGGTACAATTGTACTTCCGCTTTGTCTTCAAGACCCTTGTATACTGTTTTGCTAACTTTTCCTTTTGGCGAGTATATGCCATTGTCAACAAAGTTTTGTTTTTTATTTAAAGAGGGTAAACTTGCAATGTAAGTTTCAAGAAGCGGTTTTATATTTTCGATATTGAAGTTCCCTACAATTACAAAAGTTTGCTCGCTGTTGTCCGCAAAACGATCTTTATAGAAGTTGTATGCTTCATCCAGTGATATTTTATCCAAATCCGATAGGTTTGTAGGCATCGCACGTTTGTGGTAAGATGACAATACCGCTTGTACTGTATCGGCAAAAACACTTTCCGGGCTCGAATTTTTATTCTCCAGACTCACTTTATAATCGCTAATGCTCTTATTGAAGATCTCTACATCTTTACGTGGGTTGGTTGCATAAGCATAAACCATTTGGAAGGCTGATTCCAGATCTTTTGGAGTAGAACTACCACCATATCCCTGGTATAAATCGCTAATATAACTGCCACCGCTTCCGGTATTTCCGGCCATTAATTTGTTCAATTGTGTTGGGTTAAACTCAGCCACACCACTTTGAGAGATTAGGCTAGCCATTTCTGCAGATCTGAAATTGGCGTCGGTAGCCAATGAAGTACCGCCTTTAGAGAATGAACTGAAAATGATCTGATCATTTTTAAAATCAGTAGGCTTAAGCAATACCTTAATGCCATTGCTTAGCGTAAGCTCAGTAACTCCGATTTTATCAAATTTTTTCTCAGCTACTACTTTTCCAGCTACTGGTTTTTTATCCAATAAAGGTTTGTCTACCGTATTGTCGACATACGCGGTTACATTGTTTCCTGCATTTTTTAATGCAGCAAGCAATTGAGCTTCCGTAGGAAGGTTTGCTTTTTCTTTCTCCGGAGCCTGTACAATGATGATTTGATTTTCTTTAGTGATCAACGTTTTTGCTAATGCATTAACCTGATCAAGAGTGATGCTAGCAAGGGCTTTTTTAGTCAACTCATAAGATACTTCAGTCGAAGGAATGATTGATCCCGTTAGGAAATTGTTCAGGTATCTCTTTACGAGAGCTGAAGACTGTATTTTGTCCTTTTCCTTTAACCTCATTTCGTTACTGGCGGCCATGTTCTTTTTAGCTACATCCAATTCAGATTGCATGAAGCCATATTTGGTCATACGCTCATTCTCTGCAAGTACTGCTGTAAAAGCCTTTTCAAGTGTGGCGCCTGTTTTAGATACTGCGGCAGATTGAAAGGCATTAATGTTCGGTACCAAGCCACCCTGGTAAGCACCAAATCCGCTTTGTCCCTGGATAAATGGTGCATTATCTTTTTGCATGATCTCTTGCATTCTTGCACCAAGCATGCTGTTGATCATACTGTACATCATGCTCTTTTTGTAATCAGCAGTAGTTTTTGTGGTGTTCCCACGTTGTTTGTACATGATCTGTGCTACATTATACTGTTGCTCAGGATCAGTAATGATTTTTACAAGTGCTGCTTTGTTGTCAGGCAAATCGTAGCTTGGACGAGGTCTTGGGCTTGCTGGATTAGTAAGGCCGGAAAAGTTGGCTTTAATCAGTTGCTCAACTTCATTCACATCAAAATCACCAACAGCAATTACAGCCTGTAAGTTTGGTCTATACCAATCTTTATAAAAGTTTCTGATTTTGTCGTGCGTAAAGGTGTTTAAGATGTCTATTTTACCAATAGGCAAACGATCAGCATAGCGTGATCCTTTCAATAATAGCGGCAGTAATTGCTTGCTCATACGATCTTGTGCATTTTTTCCGCGCTCTCGATCCTCTTCTACAATTACACCACGTTCTTTGTCAATTTCATCACCCTCCATTACAATTTTACCAGCCCAGTTGGCTAATATTTTAAAGCCGGTTTTAAATAGGGCTATGCTATCGGTAGGGATAGGCAATTGATAAACGGTATGGTCAAAGCTGGTGTAGGCATTAAGGTCGGCCCCAAAGCGTATCCCGGCTTTCTGTAGATAATTGATCATCTCATTTTTTGGAAAATCTTTTGTTCCATTAAATGCCATGTGCTCTGTAAAGTGGGCTAATCCTTGTTGGTTATCGTCTTCCATTAAGGAACCAATACGTGTAGCTAGATACAGTTCTGCCCTTTTTTTAGGCTCAGTATTTTTTTTGATATAATAGGTAAGGCCATTGGCAAGCTTTCCAATTTTTACATTGGGGTCGTTAGGAATGATATCCCCATCAACCTTTTTAGCTACAGTAGTTGTCGGTTTTTTTACAACAGTAGCTTTTTTCTGGGCGTACCCGGGCGTGTTTACAGCGAAAATAACTGCAAGTCCCATGCAAAGGACGCTATAATTTTTTCTCATGAATAATAAGTTTACCATCAAACCTACTAAGGCCTTAGTATAGATGATAAAAATTTAACATAATTTAACAAATGGAACCAGGTTCCAGGGGATTAAAACTAAACCTTGATGATGATTTTTCTGTTGTACATTACCCAAAGTACCACTAGCCAGAATATAATATAGGTTATGGCCCATGCAAGGGAGGCATTGATCGGGGATAGCCAGCCTGTAAAGCCAGAATATAACCAAGCCTGAAGATTTATTTCTGTTCCATCGCCAGCCTTTACAGTAAACATACCCAAAGTTCTTGGGATTAGTCCTGAAAGGAAGAATACGGTGATTGCATTTACACCATACACCACAAAAGGTTTGGTAAAGCGGTTGTATTTTTGAATGTCGATGATCCAATAGCAGAAAGATAGGATGATTGTGGCCAAACCACCGGTATAAAGCACAAAAGAGCTTGTCCAAAGCGATTTGTTAATTGGAAACTGCAAGTCCCACAGTAAGCCCAGGGCAACAGCTGCTGTTCCTGTGCAAAACAACCAGGCGATCTTCGTTGCTGGCTCAATGTCTTTGCGTTTTAAGTATACGCCTACCAATACACCAAAAAGACCGCTTGCAATTGCGGGAAGGGTACTTAAAATCCCCTCGGGGTCCCATGTTTTAGCTGCCTTCCATAAATGAGCTTCTGAAAGGATGCTACGGTCTAACCAGGCGCCCAGATTGGTTTCTTTCTCCAGGTTGGCATAACCAACACCCGGAACAGGAACGAAGGTCATCAGTACCCAGTAAATAGCGAGTATGGCAATCAGGATTTTGAAAACGTTCTTTTCTGAGCTTTTAAGAAAAATAACGGCCGAGATAAAAAATACAATGGCTATTCGTTGTAATACCCCAGGGATTCGTACATGTTGAAAGGCTTCAATAGGCTCGCTGAAAACTTTAGGGTAGAGTGATAAGAAGAGGCCAAGTCCAAATAAGATAAGCCCTCTTTTAAGTGCCTTTAAGATAGTTTTTCCATGTGTAGCTGGGTCCGCTTTCTTGCTGCCCATCGCATAAGCGATCGATACGCCCACAATAAACAGGAAAAATGGGAAAATCAGGTCTGTAGGTGTACATCCATTCCAGCTGGCGTGTTCTAGTGGTGCATAAATATTACCCCAATCTCCAGGATTATTAACCAGTATCATTGCTGCAACCGTTGCACCCCTGAAAAAATCCAAAGATAGTAACCTGGCAGGCGCTTCCTGCGAAATTTGAGATTGGGCCATATGAATGATTTTAAACAAAAAAAACCGCTATCGTTTAAGGATAGCGGTTATAAATATAATAATTTAACTAGAACTTATAGCGTACAAAAGCTTCCATCGCTTCGTACTCAGCTAAACCTAAACTGTCATAAGCCTGAGCTGTTTCTCTGTTTCTGTCTTCAGCACGTTGCCAGAATTCTCTTGGATCATCTCCCGGGAAAACAGCGGTATCTTTTTGCGACTGATGTTTGAAAATAGCCATTTTTTTACGCTCAACTTCTTGCGGGCTAAGCGGCACAGCCATTTCAATTTCATGCGTCTCAAATTCCTGCCATGCACCACGGTACATCCATAACCAGCAATCTTTAACCCAATCCTCAGTTTTAGCTAAACGTTTTAACGCTTCTAAAATGATGTTGAAGCAAACGATATGCGTTCCATGCGGATCCTCAAAGTCGCCTGCTGCAAATACCTGATGAGGTTTTACCTTTTGTAGCAATTCCATTGTTAGCACCACGTCAGCTTCGGTCACTGGGTTTTTCTGGCTTTTTCCACTTTCATAGAATGGTAAAGCCATAAAGTGAATATGGTCATCTGCTAATCCGCAATAACGTGCACCAGCGATGGCTTCACCTTTTCTGATTAGACCTTTTACGGTTTGAATTTCAGGCGTGTCAATTTGATTAGGTTTCTTTTTCTCCATGAAAGACCGCATGTTCTGATACAAAGATTTTAACTCTGTAGTATCAAGACCCATTTTTTCAGAAAAGTCGATGTTGAATTCAACAAAACGTAATGCGTCATCATCCCATACGGCAGTGTTACCTGAAGTTTGGTAGGCTACGTGAACATCTTGTTTTTGATCAGCAAGGCGGATAAATGTGCCACCCATAGAGATTACATCGTCATCAGGGTGCGGTGAGAAAATGATTGAACGCTTTTTAGCCGGCTCTGCACGCTCCGGTCTTTGCGAATCATCAGCATTAGGTTTACCACCTGGCCAACCTGTAATGGTATGCTGTAGTTTATTAAATATATCGATGTTGATATTGTAAACAGGACCTTTTTCAACAGCCAACTGAGCCATGCCATGGTTGTTGTAATCGTCTTCTGTAAGTTTTAATACTGGTTTTTTAAGTGTATTAGAAAGCCAGATTACAGCTTTTCTAGTGATTTTTTCATCCCATACACAATCCTTAACCAACCAAGGTGTATCGAAACGGGTTAGCATTGAAGCTGCATCCTGATCTAAAATGAACTCAACATGCTGAGATAATTGTAAGTAAGTTGCAGGAACTTCACTTGAAATTTCTCCTTCAACAGTTTTTTTAATGATCGGTGCTTTTTTCTTATTCCAAGCCATTAGGATAATTTCCCTGGCTTTGAAAATAGTACCCACACCCATTGTAATTGCTTTTGTTGGAACAAAAGATTTACCCCCAAAGTCCCTTGCCGCATCTCTTCTGGTCAAGTCGTCTAGTGTAACCAAACGTGTTCCAGAGTTTGGTGCAGAACCTGGCTCATTGAAACCGATGTGACCTGTACGTCCGATACCGAGGATTTGTATATCTAATCCTCCCAGGTCTCCAATCTTTTTCTCATAATTCAGGCAAAATGCAGGAATTTCTTCTAAACTCAATGTACCATCAGGAATGTTCACATTGTTCTTATCGATGTCGATATGATCAAATAAGTTTTCATTCATGAAAGTCACATAACTCTGCGCAGCATTTGGCTGCATAGGGTAATATTCATCAAGGTTAAAAGTAACCACATTTTTAAAACTCAACCCCTCCTCTTTATGCATTCTTACCAGTTCGGCATAAACGGCAATTGGTGTAGCTCCAGTAGCTAAACCTAAAACTGCCTGAGCATTGTTTTTTTGTTTTTCCTTAATCAGTTTCCCGATGCGATGAGCAACGCTAAGTGATGCTGCTTTAGGGTTTTCAAAGACAGAAACAGGCAGTTTTTCAAAGCGTGTTTCTTCTAGAAGATTTAATCTAGCCATTTAGTTTGTTCTTAAAATTTGTACGGAGCAGTAAATATAGGCACTCTTGGGACTTTATCAAATTTTTTAATTACAAGATGTCCTTTTTAAAAAATGTTTTTAGCGAAGCCCTGGCTCCTAGTCGGTTGGTAACATAACAAATCGTATTGCAAAAAAGTTCTCTGGGCTGCTGTAATTGCAGGAATAGGATTAACTTAATGGTTTAGTGGAAGTTGTAATGGTATTTGTTTTATATTTATAACAAGATAACCGTTTGTAGCCAATGACAGAAAACAAGGGTTTAAAGAAAACGCTCACGCCTTTCATGCTCTGGGGGCTTGGGGTGGGGTACGTGATCTCGGGCATGTACTTTGGTTGGAACCTGGGCCTGGAGAAAGGCGGCACCGGGGGGATGGCTATTGCAACCCTCGTGATCATGGTGATGTATATCACTTTCACCTTTAGTTATGCTGAGCTGGCTTGTGCAATTCCAAAAGCCGGCGGGGTGTTCGACTATGCCAATAAGGCAATGGGGAAAAACATTGGGTTTATTGCGGGTATTGCCCAGATCGTCGAATTTATCTTAGCTCCCCCTGCCATTGCTTTTGCAATTGGCGCTTATTTCAATGCCTTTTTTCCGCAAGTGCCCATACTTACCAGTGCCATATCCATCTATTTTGTATTCACCGCGCTAAATGTTTACGGTGTTAAAGCTGCAGCTTCTTTTGAAGTGATCATTACCATCTTTGCTGTCGGCGAGCTGTTGCTTTTCTCGGGATTGGCCGCGCCAAAATTCCAAATCTCTAACCTTACTCATAATGCTTTTCCCAATGGTTGGAGCGGTGTTTTTGGTGCCATTCCTTTCGCCATCTGGTTTTTTCTGGGGATAGAAGGGATTGCCAATGTAGCCGAGGAAACTAAAAATCCGCAGAGAGACATCAGTAAAGGATTTGGCTGGGCTATATTTACACTCGTCATTTTATGTGTGCTGGTCTTTGTAACAGCGACAGGAATTTCAGGTTGGGAAACGATTGTTTATAAAAATGGTATTGCTGGAGAAACCTCAGATTCTCCACTTCCACTTGCTTTGGCTAAAATAACCGGGAGTAGCCATGTGATGTATCATTTACTCATCACCGTAGGCCTGTTTGGTTTGGTCGCTTCCTTTCATGGGTTGATTCTTGCGGCTGGTCGTTCTACTTATGAGATGGGAAGAGTACACAACATCCCTTCTTTTTTAGGTAAAATTTCCCCTCGGTTTCATACTCCCGCCAATGCGTTGATCGGAAATATGGTCATTGGTATTTTGGCGCTATTATCTGGTAAAACATCCGAAATTATTATCATATCTGTTTTTGGTGCGCTTACCTTGTACATCGTTGCTATGGTCTCTGTGATTATTCTCCGGAAAAATGAGCCGGAATTACACCGACCTTTTCGTGTGCGCTTTTTTCCGGCATTTCCTATTGTTTCTTTGCTGATCGCCTCAGTATCCATCGTTGCCATGTTTATTTTTAACCTTACACTGGGGCTCATTTATTTTTCGATCCTGATTATTACTTTTTTACTGTATAAACTTTTTAAACCCGTAGACAGATGACAACAGAAGAGATTTTAGCCTATGTAAAAGAGCATCCTTTAGGCAAAGTAAAAATAGCCGTATCCGATATTGATGGCGTGTTACGGGGTAAGTATATCTCGGCAGAGAAGTTTGCTTCGGTTGTTGCGGGGCGCTTGGGTTTTTGCGATGTAACCTTTGGATGGGATATGGGCGATGTGGCTTACGACAATGTAAAATTTACAGGATGGCATACTGGTTATCCTGACGCACTGGTAAAGTTGGATCTTAGTACCTTTAGGAAAATCCCATGGGAAAATAACATCCCCTTTTTTCTGGGTGATTTTGTAGATGAAAAGCTTGTTCCGGTATATACTTGTCCAAGGCAATTGCTTCGTAAAGTGCTAGCAGATGCTGAAAATTCAGGTTATCAGGCCTATTTTGCGCAGGAATTTGAGTGGTTCAACTTTGCGGAAACACCCGAAACGGCGCATCAAAAGAACTTTAGTGGCCTAACGCCATTAACTCCAGGTATGTTTGGTTATTCTATTTTGCGCAGCACTTTGAAAAATGAGTACATGAGCGACCTTTTCGATCTGTTGAGTAGGTTTGATATTCCAATAGAGGGTTTGCATACCGAAACAGGGCCTGGCGTATATGAAGCGGCTATAAAGTATGCTTCGGTTTTGGTGGCTGCGGACCAGGCGGTATTATTTAAAACTGCTGTAAAGGAAATTGCGTATAAGCATGGGATCATGGCTACTTTTATGGCCAAGATCAGTGAGCATCTCCCTGGATGCAGTGGACATGTGCATCAGAGTTTGTGGGATAAGGACTCTAAACAAAACCTGTTTCATGATGAAAATGATCCGCATCGGATGAGTGGGCTGATGAAAAGCTATATCGCCGGACAGTTGCATTGTATACCTCATATTTTACCCATGATTGCACCAACCATTAATAGTTATAAACGATTGGTAGAGGGAGCCTGGGCGCCAACTACGCTCACCTGGGGTATCGACAACAGGACTGTAGCCTTAAGGGCATTGCCTGGTCATGCGAAGACCTGCCGACTGGAAACCCGTGTCGTAGGTTCTGATAGCAATCCTTATTTGGCCTTGTCAGCCTGTCTGGCTGCGGGATTGTATGGCATCAAAAACAAGATGAAGCTGGATAAAGAAGCGACCAATGGCAATGGTTATAAGGACCTCTCGAATGGTGTTTTGCCTCAAAACCTTTATGAGGCTACCCAGCGAATGAAACAATCCGCTATAGCGGAAGAGCTGTTCGGAGCAGGCTTTGTCGCACATTTTACGCAGACCAGAGAATGGGAGTGGCGTCAATATGCAAAAGCGGTAACCGATTGGGAATTAAAAAGATATTTCGAAATTATTTAACGGCAATTATTTCATTAGTTATGACATTTGATCACATCTATCAGTACAATTTTCCAACTACGATCCGGTTTGGAGCCGGAGCAATTAAAGAATTACCAGAATATCTTAGGCAAAATGGATTGAAGCGGCCATTGATCGTGACAGATCCAATCATTGCTGCGCTTCCTTTTTTTAAAACCATTATGAGTGATCTGCGTATTCATGGTATTGCAGTAGAGGTGTTTAGTGATATTCATAAAAATCCGGTAAAAAGCGATGTGTATAAAGGCACCGAGGCCTGGGACGATACCGCCAGAGATAGCGTAATTGGAATTGGTGGCGGTGCTGCACTGGATGTAGCCAGGGCAATTGTGCTGCGGGTAAATCATCGTGAGGATCTATTTAAGTACGATGATCTGATTGGAGGCGATGTTTACGTGACCAATGAGGTGCCGCATTTTATTACGGTACCAACCACTTCAGGCACGGGCAGTGAGGTAGGTCGGAGCGCAATTATTGCCGATGACGAGACGCACCAGAAAAAGATTTTGTTTTCGCCAAAGCTCATGGCGAAGATTGTATTCGCCGATCCTGTTTTGACAATGGATTTGCCGTCATTTATTACGGCGGCTACGG
The DNA here is from genome assembly GCF_900100435.1 of Pedobacter sp. ok626. Taxonomy (GTDB): domain Bacteria; phylum Bacteroidota; class Bacteroidia; order Sphingobacteriales; family Sphingobacteriaceae; genus Pedobacter. The sequence goes on from NZ_FNEX01000019.1 coordinate 101,755, forward strand.
GTATGGATGCATTAACGCACAATATGGAAGCTTTTTTGGCGAAAAATCCCCATCCACTATGTGATGGGATAGCGCTTGAAGGGATTTCGCTGATTAAGGATGCATTGGAACCTGCGACAAATCGTCCGGATATCGAAAGTCGCAGCAAAATGTTAATGGCCTCAATGATGGGAGCTATCGCTTTTCAAAAGGGGCTTGGTGTGGTACATTCGCTTGCGCATCCACTTTCTTCTTTATTAGATACACATCATGGTTTGGCTAATGCCGTAAATCTTCCTTATGGGATGGCATTCAATATTGAAGGTTTTGAAGATAAATTTCGACGTATTGCGCGAACATTGGAATTGAAGGAGGAAAATGGAAAGGCTGTAGTCGAATACCTATTTAATCTCAATACCAAAATTGGCATCCCACATCACTTGGGCGACATTGGCGTGAAGCAGGAGCATATAGAAACCCTGGCCGATTTGGCCTTTGCCGATTTTGCCCATCCAAATAATCCGAAACCCGTGAGTAGAGCTGACTTTAAGCATTTGTATTTGAGCGCGCTTTAGTTAAATTGCAATTGGAAACAAATTTAGATGGATGAAAAAGAAGCTAGGGATAAGTTATAGTGAAGCCAATTTTCAGAACTATTGGAATTGGTTTACTGCCGAAGATCTTGGAGATGAAATAGAGCTTGTGGAACTTTCCTTTGAAAAAAATAATAAGGCTGACATAGAAAAATGTGATGGTTTTGTGTTGACAGGGGGAATTGATGTGCTGCCGGCTATATATGGCGGAGCAGAAGAATATCCTTATAAACCTGATGTGTTTTTGCCTGAAAGGGATGAGTTTGAACGATTAATTTACGACTATTCACAAAAGGCAAAAGTCCCTGTTTTGGGTATTTGTAGGGGGATGCAATACATCAATATCCTGGAAGGTGGGGCAGTTTTTGAGGATAATGGAGAGCAGGTAAACCAATTGCATAAAAAAGGTTCAGAAGATAAAGTTCATGGTGTAAACATTGATGCAGATAGCTTGTTATATGCTGTAACTGGAAAAGCGGTAGGGCAGGTAAACAGTGCGCACCACCAGGCCGTTAATCCCGGTAAGCTGGGCGACAACCTGATGGCAAATGCCTATTCAGATACACCAGATGCGCTTATAGAAGGATTGGAATTTAAAGATAAAAGGGGAAAGGCTTTTATGCTTGGTGTGCAATGGCACCCGGAAAGGATGAAAGAAAAGGAGCTCAATCCTTTGTCACAAAAAATTAAAGAACAGTTTATTAAGGAAGTCAAAAGTCATAAACGATGAACATTGTTAACCCTGCAACAGAAGAAATCATAACAACAGTAAAGGAAGATGATAGCAAATCACTTGCCCATAAACGGAATTTGCTTAAAATGGGGCAAAAGGATTGGGCATCGAGAAGCCTGGAGCAACGTTTGCTGGTCATAGAAAAGTTTTACGAATTACTGGGATTGGAATTAGAGCGCCTTGCTAGGGTATTGACTTCGGAAGTGGGTAAGCCGCTATCGCAATCCCGTAATGAGATCAACGGTGCAAGGGGGAGGGTTCGATGGATGTTAGATCACGCGCTGCAGTATCTTTCCGATGAAATTGTAACGGATACGCCAGAATTGAAAGAACAGATCTCCTATGATCCTTTGGGTATTGTATGTAACATATCGGCCTGGAATTATCCTTATCTGGTAGGGGTAAATGTTTTGGTGCCTGCGCTAATTGCGGGGAATGCGGTAATGTATAAACCTTCGGAGTATGCAACTTTAACCGGACTGGAAATAGAAAAATTATTAAAGCAAGCGGGATTACCTGATGATGTGTTTAAAGTGGCTATAGGTGCAAGAGAAACTGGCGAACATCTGCTGGATATGAATTTTGACGGTTACTTTTTTACCGGATCTTATAAAACCGGGAAGTATATATATGAGCGGGTGGCTCCGAAAATGGTGGTCTGCCAGCTTGAACTAGGTGGTAAAGATCCGCTATATGTTGCTGGTGATGTAAAAGATGTTGCTGCTGTTGCTGCTGCAACGGCAGATGGGGCTTTTTATAACAATGGGCAGAGTTGTTGTTCAGTAGAACGGATTTTTGTGCACGAAAAAGTTTATGATGATTATGTTGCGGCCTTTGTGAAGGAAGTGCAGTCCTGGAAAGTAGGGGCGCCAACAGAAGCGGACGTTTATCTGGGCGCGTTGACCAGAAAGGAACAAATTACAGTATTGGAGCAACAGGTTAAAGATGCGGTGCAACATGGTGCTTTAGTTTTAACAGGCGGCAAGCGAAAAGAACAAAAAGGCAATTATTTTGAACCTACTGTGTTGGTTAATGTAACCAATCATATGAAGGTAATGCAGGAAGAGAGTTTTGGTCCCATCATTGGCATTATGAAGGTAGATGACGATGCTGAGGCCATCTATTTGATGCAGGATACGGTGTATGGTTTAACTGCTGCCGTTTATTCGGAAAGCATGAATAGAGCAAAGCATATTCTTTCTCAGATAGATTCGGGTACCGGTTACTGGAATTGCTGCGATAGGGTAAGTGCTGGTCTTCCCTGGAGTGGCAGACGACATTCCGGTATTGGGGCAACGCTATCTCATCAAGGTTTGCGCGCTTTTACCAAACCTAAAGCTTGGCACCTTAGAACTTAGCTAAGTTTATTACTACTTTTGAAGTATTCGCCTTATTTAAAACCATGCTTATGAATTCGACCTGGAAAAGAATATTCAACATCATTCAAAAACCTGAGCGTTTAATTATAGGATTGATGTCTGGTACCTCGATGGATGGTCTGGACATTGCCCTTTGTGGAGTTTCGGGTAGTGGAACGGATACCAGTGTTAGGCTAATCGAGTTTAAAACGGCGGATTATACCAATGAATTTAAGGCCGAGATAAAATCGATTTTCTCCAGACGTGATGCTGATTTGCAAATGGTATGCCTGATGAATGAAAAAGTGGCACTTTTGCATGCCGAAATGATATTAGAAGCAATTGCTGAATGGGGACAGCAGCCAGAAGATATTGATGTGATTGCCAGTCATGGGCAAACTATTTTTCATGCGCCGCATTCTCTCCATGGTTTGTCCAATTACCCAAATGCAACTTTGCAGATTGGAGACGGCGATCATATCGCAGTTAAAACGGGGATCGTTACCATAGCAGATTTCAGACAAAAACATATAGCAGCGGGCGGCGAAGGTGCACCCTTGGCTGTCTATGGAGATTACTTGCTTTTTTCAAAAAAAGGTGAAGACCGTATTATGCTCAATATAGGCGGAATTGCCAACTTTACATATCTCCCAGGTAGTAATGATGCAACCAAAGTGTTCTCAACCGATGTTGGCCCGGGGAATACCTTGATGGATCAGTTTGTCCAAAAACATTATGAAGGATTGTATTACGATGAGAATGCGAGTATAGCGAGTGCTGGGGCAGTAAATCCTGCGCTTTTAAAAGAGTTACTACAGTCTGAATTTTTGGAGGCGGACTTTCCTAAGACGACCGGTCCGGAGCTTTTTAATCTCGAATACTTAATCGCGGCTCAAAGCAGATCAGGGACTTTGTTACTTCCTAAAGAGGATGTTATGGCTACGCTTTGCCGTTTTTCTGCTCAGGTAATTGTTGCTGCGGTTGAAAGGTGTTTCGAAAGAGATAAAACGCCATCAATATTTATTAGTGGAGGTGGGATGCATAATCCTTTGCTTTTGAGGCAGCTTAAAGAAAAGTTGAGCAACGCGAGTTTTCACTCGACTGATGATTTAGAAATTAATCCGGATGCGAAAGAAGCGGTTCTATTTGCAATTCTTGCTAATGAGACATTAGTTGGTGAAGATGTTGATTTTGGTAGTCGTGAAGGGGTTCCGTCTGTTCGGATGGGTAAAATTTGCCTGCCTTAAATAACTTTCTGCATGAAATATTTGGTTGTTTGTAAAACAATATTCTTTTAATGTTGTATTACATCAAATAAACCAAATTTATGAAAATACTTTACGCTAATGGCTTGCCTAAAATCCGGCTGGTTTTTTGGGTGCCAATCATTCTGCTGATGCTTACTCAGGTAGCAAATGCGCAGACAAAACGATTTACTTTAACAGGTAGAGTTACGGACGGGACATCTTCAGTGGGGGTCCCGGGAGTAGTTGTTAAAGTGCAGAACACAAATTTCGCAATGGCAACGAATGCCGATGGTCGGTACAGCTTAAATGCTGACTTGACACCAGGGACTTATCAGGTTGTGTTTTCTTCAATTGGCTATAAGTCTCAAACTAAATCTGTTGAGCTGGGTGCCGCTACTCAAGTTACAGTGAACGGAGCACTTATGGCTGATAATATTGGCTTGGACGAGGTTATTGTAACAGGTACTTCACAAGGTACCACGCGTAAGCAAATGGGTAGTTATGTGAGCTCCGTAAAGGGTGATGACTTAGTAAAGGCGCCTAGCGGAAATGTGCTCTCTTCTTTGCAAGGTAAAGCACCTGGTGCGCAGATTAGTCAAAATTCCGGTGATCCAGCTGGAGGAATGTCGGTGAGATTGAGGGGGGTAAGTTCGCTGAATTCAAGTTCAGATCCGCTTTATATTATTGATGGCGTAATCGTGAATAATACGACCACGCGGGTAACCAATACATCAGCCAACTACGATGGTGGTGGCAGCGGTGTTGGGGGTAATGGCAACTTTGTTGGTGCTATTGGTCAGAATAGAATGAGCGATATCAATCCGAATGATATAGAGCGTATAGAAGTTCTAAATGGTGCAGCGGCGGCAGCTATTTATGGGTCTAGGGCAAATGCAGGGGTTATCCAGATCTTTACGAAAAGAGGAGTGAGTGGTAAGCCGGTAATCAGCTTATCTACCAGTTTTACCACTAGCCATCTGCGGAAACAGATCGAAGTAAATCAATCGCCTGTTAAATTTGGAGGGACTGTGGATGAATTGACGCAGGACGTGATATCATTGGTGGGTACGCCAGCCGCATTACCGACCAATACTACAGCTGTAACGAGGTATAATTATCAGGATTATATTTTTCAATCTGCTATAGGAACAGACAATACGGTTTCTGTTGCAGGTGGTAGTGAGAATACTAAGTTTTATACCTCTTTAGGGTATTTTTCTAATCAGGGAATCATCAAGAATACCGATTATAGAAGGATTAATATGCGGGCCAACCTTGATCAGAAAGTTAATGATTGGGCTAAGTTTTCTGCAAACTTTAATTATATCCATAGCGATGCCAACGAAAAGCCTGACGGGAATTCATTCTTTTCACCTATGAATTCTGTGACCATTATAGGGAATTTTCACGATCTCTTTACCCGGGATGCTTTGGGGAATATAAAAGCTGTGGGTGAGCGTGGAAGGGTGAATCCTGTATCAGTAATTGAGGATATCAAACAGCGCCAGGCGGTCAACCGGATTATTTCAAATGCAAAATTAGTATTGAATCCAATTAAAAAAATAACGATAGATTATACCATAGGTGTTGATAATACCATTCAAAATGGAACAACTTTTATTCCTCCCTTTGCTTATAATGTAAGTACTGGCTTTTATGGTGGTGGACTAACCTTAGATCCTAGTCTTAATGGTTACGCAAGTGCTGCAAGTTCTACGACAACCTTGTTCAATCATGAGCTTAACTTTACCTATGACACTAAACTGAGTGATGTATTGCTTTCTACTACGCAATTGGGGGGCTCTTATCAATATGAAAAGACGCATTACCTTTTGTCCAATGGTAGGGGGCTTGCTCCATTTACAGAAAGCGTAGATGGGGCAAGTACGATTTTGGCAAACAGTGACGCTAGATTACAAAGTGATATCAGTGGCGTTTATTTGCAACAAAACTTTAAGTATAAGGACCATTTGTTTGTAACAGGTGCGGCTCGTGTAGATCAGTCGTCTGTTTTTGGTGTGAAAAATAGAACCAAGGCATACTTAAAAGGAAATGTAAGTTATGTGCTTTCATCGGCAGACTATTGGGCTGGGCTGGGGATATCTGAGTGGTGGGATACTTTTAAAGTAAGGGCAGCATATGGACAGTCGGGTAACCTGACCGGAATTGCACCTTATGCGCGATTTAATGAATATTTTGCTTCTCCTTACATCAGCAAAACTTCGTTAGTTTCAAAGACCCAACTCGCCAATGTGGATATCGCTCCGGAAAAGCAAACAGAAATAGAGCTGGGGATGGACCTTTCATTTTTGAAAAATAGATTAGGCCTGGTATTTAACTGGTATGATAAAAAGGTTAGTGGCTTATTGGTGCCGGTTGTGATTGCACCAACCACAGGCTTCTCTACCTTATTGGAAAATAAGGGTTCGTTAAAAAATAGAGGAATAGAATTGATGTTGACCGGAACGCCTGTCGCCAGCAAGGATTTTAAATGGAATACTTCATTTATTTTTAATCGCAATAGAAATAAAGTAGTAGGTATCGGAGCAACGCAATTGCTTTCAACCAATGCAGGTGCTCCTGTGGCTTTCATTGATGGCGCGCCCGCTGGTGTGTTTTATGGTACTTTCTTCGCCCGCAACGCGGATGGGAGTTTGCTAACTAATCCAGCTGGAATTCCTCAGACGGAAAGAGGTATTCAAAACTCTTCATTAAGTTATACTCCTCAGCGTGGTCCGGATGGTTTGCCTCTGGCGACCGGAACTACTACCCTACGTAAAGTAATTGGGGATCCAAATCCTGATTATACCGCCTCCTTTGTGAATGATTTTTCTTATAAGAAATTGACTTTGCATGTCCAGCTGGATGCGTCGCATGGAGCGGATGTATGGAATGCAGATTGGCGGACACGCCAGGGTGTAGGTGGCGGAAAGGTTGCTGAACAAGAACAGATGGGCTTATTGCCAAGAGGGTATGTTAGCGGAGTGTATGCTATCGAAGAGTGGCGGATAGACGATGGTTCTTATGTTAAATTAAGAGAGGTGTCTATAGCTTATAATGTTGGTAAGGTTAAGTTTATACAAGACCTGACCATAAATTTAAGTGGAAGAAATCTTGTTTCATGGGATAATTATAAAGGATATGATCCTGAACTGAATTCGGGTGGGCAATCGACCCAATTAAGGAATATTGATTTCGGCTCAGTGCCTATTCCGCGTTCGTTTAGTTTAGGTGTGCGGGCTAAGTTTTAGTTTAAAAATCAAATTATTTCAATGAAATCATCTTAAAATAAATTATAGACTGATGAAAACTTATATAAGTAAAATAGCATATATCTTTTTGATCCTGATTGTGATATCAGCATGTAAAAAGGAGTACAGAAATCCTTCGGGTGCAAATGCCGAGGAGGTATTGACTACTGCAAAAGGTATGACAGGTGTCGTTGTTGGTTTGCACAAAATATACATAGCGGGAAGGTTGGGTGTTTATTTTAACTCCGTATCCGTTGCTGGATTTTCGACCAACGAAATTCTATTAAGGAATTCAGGTAATATTCCGGAATTGCAGTTGTTTACGGGAGGTGGTGCCGTTGATGGGACCAATAACATTCTGGCAAATTTGTGGACGACCAGTAATAAGATTATTTACGATGCGGATAATGTCATCAACAATGCCCCTAACCTGGGTGATAAGGGGTATGCTTCAGGGTTAATTGTTTATGCAAGTCTCTTTAAAGCGCTTGCATTGGGGAATCTCTCACAGTGTTGGGAAAGTATACCTGCAGGTATCGGGCAAAATGTTGGTTTTATAAGCAGGGTTGATGGTTTTAATAAGGCTATTTCGGTGATTGATAATGCTATTGCAGTTATGGCCGCAACTCCGATCAGTTCAGGTTTTATGAGTAATTTGCCGCCGGGTATTGATATTCCTAATACCTTGAATGCCTTAAAGGCACGTTATGCGCTTTTTGCAGGAAACTATCCTGTGGCGTTGGTTGCCGCTAATGCTGTGGATTTAACAAAGAAATCGACTTTTAACTTCGATGCGCTGACTTTTAATCCCATATTTGAGATTGCTACTTCAACAAATAACGTTTTTCAACCAACTGATGCTAACTTAGGATTGACTGGGACGAATGTGCCTGATCTTGCTGATAAAAGGCTTCCGTTTTATACAGCGGTGGGTGCTAATCCAGTAGTTCGTTTAGCTGGGTTTGGTGCAGCGATTAATACTCAGATTCCACTTTATTTGCCCGGTGAGATCATTTTGATTAAGGCTGAGGTTTATGCGCGTCAGGCAGCCCCGGACCCTGGGAATGCTTTGACTGAGTTGAACAAGGTGGTGACGAAAACGCCTACTGCTGATATTTATGGTGTAGGTGCGGCTTTACCTCCGATTACCGGACCTTTAACTCCGGCCCTATTACTACCGTTAATTTATAAGCATCGTTGTATAGAGCTTTATTTGTCGGGGTTGAAATTGGAGGATATGAGAAGGTTTGGTAGGCCAAATTCCGAGAGAAAGCGGAATTTCTTTCCTTACCCGTTTATTGAGCGTGATAACAATACAAATACACCTGCTGATCCAGCATTTTAGTCTTAAACTTTTTAATTGAAAAAACCGGCACCTTTTAGGAGATGCCGGTTTTTTTATTGGGATTGGATCTTATGATTAACCTTAATTTTTAAAGCGATCTTTTGCAGCCGCTTTGCGGTTTGGATAGTGTCCTAGAAAATTTCAAGTTAAAAAAAATTAAACAGTAATTAAACTCCATGTTTTTATGATAAAAGATGGAGTGTAGTTGCTGTATACTTGGACTATACTTGGAGTTTTACACTGCTCAGACCGATCGCTGTCTTATCCGTATACAGGTTAAGGAGTTACTAAAGAATCTGTAAGGTTTTGACTCTATAGGCATTCAATTCCGGTGACTGAGGATCAAGCTCGGTAATTAAATAATCTATATTCTCTAATGAGGCTACTTTTAGTCTTAATGAAATATCCAGTTTCTCTGATATACAAAGTATTCCTGCTTTTTTTGAAGAATTGAACATTGCTTTTTTCAGCTGATTAATTTCCCAATCAGTATCTGTTAGCCCATTCTGGGGATGAATGGCGCTGGTTCCTAGTAAACAAAGGTCGGCATTGATTTCCGACAATTGATTGATGACATGTCCGCCATATGTTACCTGCGAGTTTTTGGAGAATAGTCCTCCAATCAGAATAACTTCCACTTTGGCATATTTGGCAAGCCCTATGGCTACAAAAGGGCTAACTGTGAAAAAAGTGGCATTTAAATTTTCCGGCAGTTGCTTTGCAAGTTCAATAATTGAAGTCCCTCCACCTGTTAAAACAACCATTCCATCTTTGATTAAAGAAGTGGTCTTTTTAGCAATGCAGACTTTAGCATCCTTGGCGTATACATCGCTATCATCGAATGAAGATTGGTATGATTTTGAGAGTGCGCCTCCGTGTACTTTGGATAGCTGTCCGTTTTCAGCTAATTCCTGAAGATCTCTACGAATAGTGTCTTCTGAAACATTAAGCAATTGAACAAGATCAGAATTGAGTACGCGGTTATGTAAATTGATTTGGCGCATTACAAAGTCGTGCCTTTCTTTTTTAAGCATATTGAAGATTTTGGCTAAATGTAAATAAAAAATGAAGAAACTGAATGCGGGGTCCTGCGTGTTTGTGCATCATTAATCCTGAATAAAACTAAAAATAGTTTGTTAATTATGATTTATTGTGAAAAACTTTTTTGATATTTATTAAAGGGTTGCAATTATGCGGGTTAATGCGTGTTTTGTGATTTCTAAAACCAACGACCAAACCAATAATACCAACAACTAAACGAACACCTTTTAAACAACTTATTTTTTAACCAAAATTGGGATTTTATGAAAAAAAAATTACTCCTATTGACCGTAGGCGTGTTTTTGCTTTTTGCACATGGCTTTGCGCAGCAAAAAACGATTACAGGTAAAGTGACTTCATCAGATGATGGGTCGCCTATCCCTGGTGCTTCTGTTAAGGTGAAAGGGACACCTACTGTTACTCAAACTAATACAAATGGTTTATATTCTATTCAGGCTAAAGCTGGGGATATACTGCAGTTTAGCTACATTGGAATGATTATGCAAGAAAAAGTTGTGGCTGCCGCTGTGCTTAACGTAAGGTTGAATCCGGATAATAAATCATTGAACGAGGTGGTGGTGACTGCATATGGGATTGAGCGAAATGCCAAATCACTTGGGTATTCTACTCCAGTAGTTAGTGGAGATGCTGTTTCTGCAACAGGAAGAGAGAATTTTATCAATGGTTTAGCTGGAAGGGCGCCAGGTGTATTTGTAAACCCAACATCTGGAGATCCTGGAGCCTCATCGCAAATTATTATAAGAGGTATTGTTTCTATGACAGGGGATAATACGCCTTTAATGGTGTTGGACGGCGTGCCTATTGATAATTCAGTCTCAAGTCAAACAAATATGGCTATGGCTGGAAATAATCGAAGTCAGGATTATACAAATAGGGCGTCGGATATCAACCCTGCAGATATAGAGAGTTATGTGGTGCTAAAGGGGCCTGAGGCTACTGCTCTTTATGGTAATCTGGGGGCAAGTGGTGCAATTGTAATTACTACTAAAAAAGCAAAATCAGGTAAAGCCAGTGTGTCTTATAATGGATCGATGAGAATCGAAACCGTTAATAATCCTCCGGAGGTGCAGCTAGTTTATGGACAGGGGGATGCTAATGGTATTTTTAATGGCGGATCTTTTAATTTCTTCGGGCCCAAATATCCAGAAGGACTACCTGTTTATGATAATGTGGGTAGTTTTTTTAAAACGGGAACAGCGCAAAAGAACAATTTGGTAGTTGAAGGGGGAAAAGAAGGGTTGACCTATAGATGGTCTAATGAGTATACTAACAATAAAGGGACGATTCCAAAAACTCAATATGAAAGGTTTGTGTCGTCTGTAGTCGGTGTTTTGCCTGTTTCTGATAAAATCAAGGTTACTACGCGATTTAGCTACACCAACGCTTATAATAGAAAGGCGAATAAAGGTGTTCAGGGTTATTTAATGGGACTTTTGAGGTTCCCATCCCGCTTTGATGTGAACAATTGGATCGATGCGCTTGGGAATAGGGTTACCACTACTGGAACAATTTATACGGAGAGTGATAATCCATTTTGGGATATAAATAAAAACCTGTCCGAAGATAAAACAAACTCGATTCTTGGTAATGCAAATATTTCTTATAGACCAACGAAATGGCTCTCTGTTACGGGGATCTTAGGAACAAATATATCTTCCACCAATGGAATGACAGTTTATCATACTCAATCTTACTCTGGATCGGGCAATGCGGCTACTCCGACCGGAGGTACAGTAAATACTTATCAACAGCTTAATAAAAGGTTAGATGGGTCGGTAACGGCTTCTGCAGTGCATAAATTTGGAAGTTTTAATAATACTTATATTATTGGAGCTAATTTTTCTGATGTAAATAATACCACAAACTCTGCTAAGGGGCAAAATATGATTGATCAGAATTTCTATAGTATAAATAATACATTGCCTTCCACTCAAACTGCAAGGTTGTATGTGGGAAGATACAGAAATGCTGGTGTTTTTGCTCAGGCGATATTGGGATATCAATCCATATTGTTTCTGACCTTATCCGGACGCTTGGATGCTGCTTCGAGGTTGATGCCGACCAATCCTTATTTTGCTTACCCTTCGGCAAGTTTAGCTTTTAATTTTACAGAATTAGAAGCAGTAAAGGAGTTGAAGTGGTTAAGCAACGGGAAGTTAAGGGCATCTTATGGGATAACAGGTAAAGAGCCTTATAAGTTATATGCTTTGGCTACCAGATTACAGTCAGCCGGTTCGACCGGTGGCGGCCTTGCTTATGATTCTGCAAATGGTGAGAATAAGAACTTAGTTCCTGAGCAGACTAGAAGTTTTGAAACGGGTTTTGAAATGAGTTTTTTAACTGAAAGGCTGAGTGTGGACTTTACTTATTTTCGCTTAAACAGCCATAAACAAATTATACAACCAAGGACAAGCTATGGTACTGGTTTTGCTTTAAGGATGATGAATGGTGGAGATGTAGTAAATAGGGGTTTTGAGGTGCAATTAAAAGGTTCGCCATTCAGAGCTAAAGATTTTGGCTGGGATATGGTATTTAATTTTACCAGTTCTAAGGGTAAAGTGTTGTCGATTGCTGAGGAATTACCTGAGTTTTACGATTCTGATACCTGGGTTGCAAATGGAGTGAGAGGAGCTGTTTATCCTGGTTCAAGTACGATGGCGCTTGGTGGTTGGGTTAACTTGAGAAATAATCGTGGTGATCTGCTCATTAATCCGGCAACTGGATTGCCAATATTGGGTAATGATCAGGATTTTCCGGTTATTGGAGATCGGACGCCTAAATTCAATTTGGGTTTTGTGAATAATATAAGGTATAAGAATTTCGATCTATCATTTTTGCTTGATCTGAGGGTTGGTGGAGATGTGTATAATCAAACCCAATACGAATTGTATAGGAGGGGCCTAAGTGTTAAAACATTGGATAGGGATGTTCCTCGCGTGATAACGGGAGTATTAAGAGATGGGTTGGAGAATACAGATAATCCTACGGTAAATACCCTTTTGATAACTCCTTCGGCTAATACAAACTATTATACTTCAACTACAAGTGGCATTTCGCCAGATATGTTTGTCGAAAAAAACATCAAGTCATTACGATTGAGAGATGTGACACTCGCTTATACATTTCCCGCAAAGATGTTTTCAAGCACTAGTTTTATTAAAAATTTGGGAACCTATATAACTTTCACGGATCTTTTTTTAATTACTAATTACTCAGGGATGGATCCTGATACGAATGCAAATAATCCTTCTTTAGGTGGGTCAGGAGGTTATGGCATTGATTACGGTAATATGGGTAGGCCACTTGGTGTAAATATTGGTTTCCGTTTAAAAATATAAGCATACAGACATGAAATATCATAAAATAATAATATTCGCACTAGTTTTGCTTGGCACAACCAGCTGCAAGAAATGGTTAGATGTAAACTCGGATCCGGCTACGCCACAGAAAGCTAAAGCTGAATATCTGCTTTCGCCCATTATCTATCAAATGGCTAACAATACGGCGACTGATAACAGGATTATTTTTAAGTATACTCAAGATATGTTTGGTCAGGATATTACATCTTTTACTACCGCGTGGGAAAAACATGGTTATCAAACAAACAGCGATATAGGCGGTTCGATGTGGAGGATGGTGTACCTGAATTTTGGGCCAAATTTAGAAGATATGATCAAAGATGCTGAAGCTACAAATAAGTGGACTTATGCTGGTATTGGTTATGCGATAAAAGCATGGGGTTTTCAGTTGTTAACAGATGCTCATGGACCCGTGATTTTGGATGAAGCTTTTAGGGAGCAGCTTCAATTTAAGTACCAGGATCAGCCGGAAGTTTATGCACGTGTTAGGGAATGGAGCCAAAAAGCTTTGGAGTGTTTTACCAAAACAGATGAAGTTGGAGTGTCAGTCCTATTGGCGGGTGTATCTGGAGATCAGATGTACAAAGGGGATAGAGTTAAGTGGCGTAAATTTATATATGGTTTACTTGCCCAGCAATATAGTCATCTGGTTAACAAAGTGGAATTTAGGACTCAATATGCAGATAGTGTGGTTAAATATGTTGATTTGTCTTTTTCGGCAGCGACCGATGATGCTACAATTAATTTTGCAGGCGCAACAGGTGCAGACTCTAATCCTTTTAGTCAGAATTTTGGTATGTATACAGTTACGGCGACTACGGCACCGACTTATGGTCGAGTTAGTCAAAACATAGTTAGCCTCCTTACCGGTGGGATTAGGGGGACTGCTGCGATTGATCCAAAAACATCGACTGATCCGAGGCTTACAAGGATGATTAACCCGGTTCCATCCACAGGAGTTTATAGAGGAGCTTTCCCTTTCAATGGAACAGCTACTACCCCTCATATTTTAGGGGCTTTAAGTGGTACGGTTTTAGCGCCTTTTCCTGGAAAATATCTCTATGCAAATGCGGCGAGATATCCCATTATGAGCTATGCTCAACTTCAGTTTGCAAAAGCAGAGGCTTTATGGTGGAAGGGGAATGCAAATGGGGCTTTTACTGCATATGTGAATGGCATAAAGGGGCATATGGATTTTATTAATCTCTATGGTAGAAATGGAAATCCGGCTGCGCCAGTGATTACTCAGGTGGAGATTGATGATTACTTGAAGACGACCGAGGTGGCTCAAAATTCAGCAAGTCTGACCATATCGGATATTATGCAGCAGAAGTATATAGCACAATGGGGATGGGCCGGCATGGAGCAGTGGAGTGATTTAAGGAAATATCGTTATAGTTCATCGGTTTATAGAACATATAAGCAACTTGAAACGGGTGATTTTTACGATAGGAACCTTGGTAGATATGCTTACCGATTAAGGCCTAGGTATGCCTCAGAGTATATCTGGAATAGAGACGAACTGGAGAAGTGGGGTGGATTGTACGGTAATTATCATACGTTTGAAACCTGGTCTAATCTTCCTTAAAACTTAAATATAGATATTATGAAATCGATCATACAAATATTTACAACAATACTTTTAACAGTGGTTATATGTTCATCTTGTACGAAAAATGAAATCCATTATGGCGAGTTTGAAAAAGTAACACCCGATCAGGTGATGTTAAAAGTGAATTATAATATTGCTTATGCTGCAAATCCATTTGTTCAGATTAAAATTAATGGAGCCCGTGTAAGTGCGCTTATTCAAACGCGTTACCCTTATCCTGGAGGGGGCTATGGTACGCTAGGAGATTCAAGGCCAGATTATTTAGTGACAAAGCCCGGAAATCAAGAGGTTTCTATATCGATTCCTAAAAAGGGAACTAATATAGATTCTGTACTGTTATATAAAACCTCAATAGCTGTGGAGGCTGGTAAAGCGTATACATTGCATCTAACAGATACGGCAGCAACTACAAGTAGTTTGCTGGCCTTAGATGATTTTACGCTTCCCGATTCGGGTGCTGTACGATATAAGTTTGTAAACCTGATGCCTAATGTGCCTTCAGTTGATTTGTATTATGGTACTACGTTAATGGCTTCGGGTATTGGTTATTTAAAAGAAAGCGATTATTTTACTATGAAAATCCCAGCAGGTACTGTTCTTGCCTGGACGGTTAGGACTGCGGGAGGTACAACGGCTTTGGCTACTTATAGTAGTGTAAGCACTGTGTTGAACAGAAGAATCTATACTATTTTTGCTACGGGGTATACCGGGCGAACGGATAATGTTCGAAAGCCGTATTTGGCTTTCTTCCTGACGAGATAATTATTTTGTAAGTGTTCAACTCGCCTGTCTGAAATTCTCAGACAGGCTTTTTTGTAATTAGAATTTTTCGCGAGGTGTAAATGTAATTGCTAAAGAATTTGTAAGGTTTTTACAGCTTTGTAAGCATTCAATTCTGGTGCCTGAGGATTAAGCTCGGTAATTAAATAATCTATATTTTCTAAAGGGGCCACTTTTAGTCTCAGAGAGGTGTCAAGTTTTTCTGATATACAAAGGATGACGGATTTTTTTGAGGCGCTGAGCATTGCTTTTTTTAGCTGATTGATTTCCCAGTCTGTGTCGGTTAGTCCGTCATGTGGATGGATCGCGCTGGTTCCAAGTAGGCAAAGGTCGGCATTGATCTCCGATAGTTGAGTGATGACGTGTCCTCCGTAAGTTATCTGTGAGTTTTTGGAAAATAGACCGCCAATCAGAATGACTTCTACTTTGGCATATTTGGCAAGCTCAATAGCTACAAGAGGACTAATTGTAAAAAAAGTAGCGTTTAAATTTTCTGGTAACTGCTTGGCTAGCTCAATAATTGAGGTTCCTCCTCCTGTTAAAATAACCATCCCGTCTTTGATTAAGGAAATAGTCTTTTTAGCGATGCTGATTTTAGCGTCCTTGGCGTATACTTCGCTGTCGTCGAAGGAAGATTGGTATGACTTTGATAGTGCTCCTCCATGTACTTTGGATAGCTGACCTTTTTCGGCTAATTCCTGGAGATCACGACGAATTGTGTCTTCTGATACATTTAGTAAATGGACAAGATCGGACGTAAGTACACGGTTATGCAAGTTGATTTGGCGCATTACAAAGTCGTGCCTTTCTTTTTTAAGCATATTGAAAATTTTAGCTAATGTAAATAAAAAATCAAGAAAACGGATTGTGGGCTAAGAGGCTGCTGCTTAGTGTTCTGTTGGTGTTTTGATAAAAAGAAAGCTAGCTTCTTTTTTGTTTGATTTATGTTCTTTAGCAGGATTTAATGCGGCTCTGCTCTGCGCCTTTATGCGGGTTAATGCAACATCTTTTTTACAAAAATGGATAAAATCTTTATTATTTGCGGGAAAAAGCTGAAATATATTATTCATATTTACTGACGCTTAGGTTTTTGCGGTAATTTGCGTGTTTGTGTGTGCTGCTTAAATTCTAAACAGAAAGAACTTGAATTATTAACCAAATAAGCTTTATGAAAAGAAAAATACTCATGCTATTCTTGAGTACGTTTTTGCTGGTTGCGCATACCATTGCACAGCAAATAACGGTTACAGGTAAGGTAACATCTGCTGATGATAAGTTAGGTGTCCCGGGTGCCTCGGTCAAGATTAAAGGTACATCATCTGGGGTGCAAACAAATCTGGATGGTGCCTATTCTATTAAAGTTGCGAAAGGTGAGGTATTGGTGTTCTCTTACATCGGTTTCGTAACTCAGGAAAAAACAGTCGGCAGTGCAGCTGTAATTGATGCTGTACTTGCAACAGATTCAAAAGGACTAAGTGAGGTTGTTGTTACGGCTCTTGGTATTAAGAGAGACAAGCGTACACTTACGTATTCTGTGCAGACTGTAAAAGGGGATGACTTGCGAGATGCTAACCAGTCGAATATTATTAACGGTTTACAGGGACAGATCGCAGGTGCACAGATTACTTCTTCTGGTGGGTCTCCTGGTTTACCCTCTGAAATTATTCTAAGAGGAGTTTCCTCTTTAACGGGTGACAATCAGCCGTTGATGATTGTGGACGGTATAAGGGTAAGTAATGCCTCGTCAGATGGTACCATTAATAGACTTGCAGATTTTAATCCTGCTGATATCGAGAGTATTTCGGTGTTGAAAGGAGCTGCTGCTGCTGCGCTGTATGGTATTGATGCTGCTTCTGGTGCAATTATTATTACCACTAAAAAAGGAAAAGAAGGGAAGATGCAGTCTAACCTTTCTTATAAGTCATTTATAGAGACTGTGGGTCGTACGCCTGAGCAACAGAAGATATATACTTCTGGTACAGGAAGTGGGTTTGATGAAAGTTCAATCTCATCATGGGGAAGAAAATATCGGAGCGATGAGTTAATTTATAATAATATTGACAGATTCTTTAAAACTGGTGTAGTTCATGATGTTAATTTCAATGCGACGGGAGGAGCGGAGAAATTCAATTACTACATGTCTGGTAATTACAATAATGGGTCCTCTATTATTCCTAACACTGAAACAGATAAGTTTTCGATGTTGATAAAAGGATCAGCTCAATTGGCTAAAAACCTTGAGTTAAATGCATCCGCTAACTATATTAAAAATAATATCAAAGAAGGAATTGTTGGAGGGAGCTCTGGTGGTTATGCCAATGGTATTTATATGTACCCACTTCGTTATGACATCAACAGGTATCAATATGAAAATGGAAATCCTTACTATGAATACTATGAAAATAGTGGCTCTGAAGAAACGGCTAGGATTTCGCCAATGTGGGGGGTAATGAGAAATCCTAGAAATACAGGGACTCAACGTATTGTTGTTAATGGTGAACTTGCTTATAAAGCCAATGACTGGATCAATTTGTCATTCAGATCAGGACAAGATTATTACAATCAGGAGTTTTCAAATATTACTGTTCCAGGTACACCTGGGAGTTATATGAAAGATGGTCGTTTATATCAAACCAAAGGAAATTATAAATATCAAACAAATATCTTTAACAGTACTTTTGATAGAAATATCATTAAAGACTTAAGAGCTACTTTAATTTTAGGTGCAAGCTCAGAGTATTTTGAAGCAAGTACAAATTCTTTTACAGGGACAGGTTTTATTGTGCCTGATATCTATAGTGTAAATAATATTCCAGCTACTAACTTAATAACGGCTGAAGGCCTCAGAAAGAGACAACGATATGCTGTATATGGTGACTTTAAGTTAGATTATAAGAATATGCTGAGTTTTGGAATAACAGGTCGTAATGACTGGTCGTCTACATTGCCGATAAATGCCAGATCATTTTATTCGCCTTCATTCTCGGGTAGTTTTACTTTTTCTGAACTGTTTGAAAATAAAGACAGTTGGTTTGGTAAGCTGAGAGCCAGCTATGCTAAAGTTGGTAAGGATGCGCCAATTTATGCTACTTATACAACCTTATCCCCATATTATGGCATTGGTGGGGGGTATCAGAATAACCCTACTATTGGTGGTAACACAAACCTGGTGGCTGAGACAACCAGAGAAAAGGAATTTGGTGTTGAATTTAGGTTGTTTAAAAGTCGTTTAAATATAGAGGCTGCATATTATGATAAGGAGAGTCATGATCAGATCGTAACGGCGAGGGTTCCGCTTCCAACTGGATTTGTTAACCAGACTTTTAATGCAGGTAAACTAAGAAACAGAGGTTTCGAATTATCCTTAACTGGAATTCCAGTGAAAACTAAAGACTTTACTTGGTCCGCAACATTAAACACCTGGATCAATAGATCTAAAATGCTGGAATTCCCTGGGCAGATTGAAGTGTTCCCTTATACTTTTGGAAATCCTTACAATGCTGCAAAAGCCGCATCTATGCTAAATATGCCAGTATTGGGCATTGTAGGAACTGATTATTTGAAGAATGATGATGGTTATACTGTGATTGGTGGTGATGGATATCCGGTAATTAATAGTGCAAATTCAGCACAGTATATAGGTAATCGTGAGCCTAAGCTAAATTTTGGCTTCCTAAATAGATTTAATTATAAGGATTTCTCCCTTTCGTTTTTATGGGATTTCCGTTTCGGGGGAGACGTGTATAATGCTACACGTTTAGGAATGACTTCGAGAGGTATTTCTAAGGAGGTTGGTGATTGGAGGGACCAATCCTTTACTTTTAATGGAGTGGTTTTACAGGATGATGGTTCTTATGTTAAAAACACCAAACAGGTTTCGCTTGATTACAAGTACTTCGTTGAAAATTATGCTGTTACAGGGACTAATTTTATCGAAACTGTTAATTGGGCGAGAGTAAGATACATCACTTTGGCTTATTCGCTTCCAAAAAAATATACAGATAGGTTAAAACTAGCTAGGGTGGGAATTGAACTATCTGCACAGAACCCTATTCTGATTACAAACTATTCAGGTGGTGATCCTGAAGTAAATAGTGCTGGACCAAATGCAGGCGGTGGCGGAGGTAGTACTATGGGGGTAGATTATGGTGCTATACCGCTATCAAGATCTTATTCAATAGGTATATCCGTTGGGTTTTAATATTATCAGTTAAGATTATGAAAAATATATTTAAATTAATACCAGTGCTGCTTATCGTCATTTTGACATCCTGCAGTAAAAATCTGGACATCAATATAGATCCGAAGCAGCCGGTAACTACTGCGCCAAATTTGAGATTGCCTGCGATATTAGGGAACATGGCTTATCATTTGTATTCCCATGCTAGGTTTTCTTCGTATCATTCCTTTTATATAACCAGTCGATATAACACAAGTAAGGTTGAGGCATTGTGGAATTATAATGATGTAACTCGTTTGGGTGCTTGGCGTTGGCATTATTTTGACGTAGGTAGTAATTGTTTGGGTATGATTGAACGTGCTGAGGTGGATGGAACGTATAATTACAGAGGTGTAGGTAAAATTATGCTTGCCTTTTCTTATTTAACAGCAACTGATTCTTTTGGTGATATGCCTTATAAAGAAGCGTATAAAGGTATTTATTACCCTAAATACGATACTCAAGAAGTTGTATATGCTGAAATAGCTAAGTTACTTAACGATGGAATTGCTGATTTGAATAAGTCAAATGCATCAGATCCTACAATGAATGGAACTGCAGATTTGATTTATCAGGGAGATTTGAATAAATGGAAAGCTTTTGCTGAAGCCGTGAAAGCCCGGTTATTGTTGCATACTGCAAATTTTCAGAATGGGTATGATGCAGTGCTTTCGGCAGTAAATACATCTTTAAGTGGGTTTTCGGATGCGGTTTTTAAGTATCCGACCACACCTACAAAGGATTGGGAGCGGAACATGTGGGGGGCTTCTATTGCCAGGCCGGAATGGAATTTTGCTGAGATTGTAAATATGTTGAACAATTCTGTTAGTACAGATCTGTTTATGAGTTATATGACGGTAGGAGAGCCTGGTTTGAAGTTTGATCCAAGGCTATTTAAGTTAACAACACCAGGTGTGAAAAATACTTATTATGGTGCGAAAGCGTCAGAAGGATTAGTCGTGCCTAATTGGCCTGTACCAATACCTCCAGCAGACCCGGTACCTCCTGTTATGGATGATTTTGCTAATTTATACAATGGACATTGGACTGCTGATAACTCACCATTCCCATACATCTTAAAAGAAGAGTTGTATTTTATTAAAGCGGAGGCCGCATTTTATAAAGCCGATCATGCCACTGCTTTTGATGCTTATAAAGAAGGTATAAAACTGAATATGCAAAGGTTAGGTGTAGCAGAGTCGGAGATTACGGCTTACTTGGCTTCTTCAAAGATAAAACAAGATGCGGCATCGCTTGAGATTAGTGATATTATGGTTCAGAAATACATTGCATTGTACCTACAAGCTGAAACATGGGTAGATCTTAGAAGATATGGTTATAACGCTAAAGCTTACCCAGGTATATATTATCCTGCTAAAGCTTCAAGTGAATGGGCTGGTAAATGGATACAAAGATTGCCGTATGACAATCAAACAGAATACATTTACAATCCTCAAGAAATGGCAAGGCTAGGCGCTACAGCTAGAAACTGGGTATTTACGCCTGTTTGGTGGGCAGATAAATCTACACTTAAAAATTAACGGCTATGAAAAGATATATAATGTTCTTGATGGCGGGATTATCGCTATTTTCGGTCTCCTGCAAGAAGAATAGTTCAATGGATTTACTTGGGAAACAAAGTGGAGGTTATAATCCACAGTTAAGCGTTTCCTTAAGTAACAAAACACCTTTGGTTGGTGAGGTAACAGTAGTTACTGCAACGACTTCCCAACGAAAAGACAAGATTGCTAAAGTAGAATTTTCTCATACGCTGTCAGAGCGTTTTGGTGTGGAGTTATCTTTGGCGAATACAGTGATCAAAACGTGGGATGCTGAAAAACCCATTATGGTAGTAAGAGATACCATGGTAAGAGATGTAGTTTGGAAAACGATAAGTAGTACAAATAATGAGTTGGATAATTATTTTGTTACGCTTTCGAACAACTATGTTGTGCCTGTTGCATACGATCGCTTCATTCAAACGGATGGCAAATATAAATTTAGTGGACCCGAATTATTGCGCCAGCTTCCTAGTGAAGCATTTGAGATTGTTAAGAGTCAGCTAACCTTTGTAATCGGGGTTGCAGATTATTTGAAATTATTTCCTACTGCACCTGATGCTAATTTTGTAATTACGGGCGGGGTAAAAACAGCAGTTTCCGCTATTGGTAAAACTTATCTTAGAGATAACTTGACTCGAGAACTATTAATTAGCAATGGCTTAAAGGAAATTAAGAAGCATGGAGCCCTAACTGCATTGATAATAGTTAAGGTAACTACCGTAGACGCTGCCCAAACCACTATAAGTAACAGCATTGAATCCATTTACTAAGTTTTAGTCATGAAAAAATATAGCTTTTTATATATAATGTCCTTACTTCTGTTTTTTGCAGGTTGTAAAGAAGATGAGGTTGGCAGGATTGCACCGGAAGGTGATTTTGCCGTGAATTTTACATTACCCGAAGGTGTGGTTACAGCCCCGGCGAAACTTGTTCTCACTAATAGGTCGAAATACTCCGAAAAATATCTGTGGAAATTTCCCAAAGGAGTAGCGTTAACCAAAGAAGGGTTAACGGATAGATCTACTAGCGAGAGTTTGGTGCCAGATACAGTATTTTATAGCTTGCCGGGAGAATATAGCGTTACTTTACTTGCTTGGCAGGGTGGTAAGGTAGATTCAATTACAAAATCTGTTACTGTAGTGAAAATGCAACCGCAGATTGTACCGCCTGTTAGTATTGGTATAATGGGAGAAGTTCAATTTAGTGCCAAAGTGTTTAAATATCCTGGTGTTGATGTAAGCTACTCATGGGATTTTGGAGAGGCAGGCTTGACTTCAACAGAAGCAAATCCGAAGGTTATTTTTCAAAATGAAGGAATACATACGGTTAAGCTTACGATTAATGATGGGCAAGAAAGTTTGACTGCTACTGTTGATGTCGTTGTAAAAGGAGAGCTGGTTAAAACACTGTATTTTACGGATGCAAAAACTGGTAAGCTTTATAAGAAGCGTTTTACTGTGTTGCAGCAATCTAATCCAATACAATTGCCATTAAATACGGGCTTGCATCCCTGGTCTATAACGGTGGCCGGCGAACGTTTGGTGATCTCAGCTACAGGCGCTAATGCCTATTTTACTGGGGCGGCAGCTGATGGTAGAATTTACGCTGTGGATTTGAATGGAGGAAATGAAAAAACGATCACTCGTGGTGTGGGAACAGGTAATGACGACCCTTTTGCAAGTACTGTAGATAATAGCGGAACTGTATGGTGGATGTCTAGAAATGCGAATACGCCGGGAATAAGAACGTTGCCTCTGACAGCAGAAGATGTTGCATATCCAGCAACTAAGTTTGTGCTAACAGCTGCCCAGGCAGGAGCTACCAGTGTTTACGGTTGGCTTGATGGAGATATTCAAAATGTCAATGGAAATATTTGGTATACAAAACAAGGTTCTGCCGGAAAAGGAATGTTCAAGCTTACAGACAAGGGAGTATTTATTGAAAGTATTGCTGCGCTAAAAGATGTTAAAATCAGAAGCTTTGCGGTAGATACTAAAAATAGTAAAATCTATTTTTCAGTAAATTATCCAAGTACAGGATTTCCTAAGGGGTTGTATGTGAGTAATCTTGATGGAACGAACCCGCAGTTGATCGATGCCTTGGCTAATTTCTCTGAAGAGGGAAATCCTAACGAACAGACTTATGTGACGGCCATTGTGGTAGACAATGCACCAGATGATGGTACCGCAGGTTACGTTTATTATGGTTATAGAGACATGACTGAGGTTAGTAGTACAGGAGTGTTAGCTGGTACAGGAGCAAATTCAGGCATTAAGCGGTATGCTATAGGCGGAGGCAGTCAACCAACATTTTTTCTGAAAGGATTTATTCCTTATGGAATTGCGATAGACCACGTAAAACGATAAATTAATTATTGTAATTAAAACATTATGAAAAAAATTATATACACGTCACTTATTCTGATTGCAGGATTACAGTCTTGCAAAAAGAATGTGAATTGGGTGGCTGATGATTATAAAACCCCGGGTGTCAGTTATGAAGTGCCTTCTGGAGCGTATGTGGCAGATAACAATTTTAAAATTGTAGCCTATTACGCTGAAGCTAATGAACCGGATTCAATTGCGGATGAAAAATATAAAATGATCACTCATTTGCATTATGCTTTTGCCTATCCGAATTCTGACGGTACAATAAAAGCCTTAACTAAACCTGCTAATTTTGCTAAAGTGATGAAAAAAGCAAAGGATAATGGAGTGAAAAGAGCAATTTCATTTTCTGGGACTGAGACAATCTATTCGGCGATAGCAGCGGATCCTATACTTCGGTCTAAATTGGTTAAGAACATCATAAAAATGGCATTGGAAAATGATTTGGACGGTATTGACATCGATTGGGAATACCCACGTTCTAACTTATCCAATGACATTACCTATGAGGCTTTTATGAAAGAGCTGTCTGTTGGCTTGCATAAATATCATAAATATTTAAGCGCTGCAGTTACGGCTGGAGTTTATGCAGGGGGTGTTAAGGACGGAATAAATAAGGCTGCTATAGGTGCGACTGATTTTGTTAATTTAATGGCTTATGATGGTGCTGGTTGGTCGGGGGATTCAAATCATTCATCGTATAAATTAGCTGAGGATGTATTGAATGTCTGGCTGAATGAAAAGGGATTGCCTAAAGAGAAAGCTGTTTTGGGTTTCCCTGCATATGGTAAAGATACAGGGAGTCCAGCAAAGTCAATGACTTATAGGAATTTGTTGATTAAAGGGGCAAGCCCTGATCAGAACTCTTTTACCGCGGATGGTGTTTTGTATTACTATAACGGCGTTCCACTTGTTAAAAGTAAGGCAATCCTTGCAAAAACGAGAGCTAATGGGATGATGGTGTGGGAGTTTTATCAAGATACTAATGGTGCAAACTCGCTACTTAAGGCTGCGAATGACGCCCTAGGTAGAACTTATTAAGAAAAAATGCAATTAATTAAAACATCTTGGGTGACCAAGGTGTTTTTTTATTTTATAACATTCTTTTTTTTGCGGTATCCTGGAGGTGGAGGTGATTTTTACTATTACTTGGGGTAGTTTTTTAGACACAGGATTACTTTGTCTGTTAGGATAGTCTTTTTGCTATCCATTTCTCATTAAACTCGATTTTTTACGTGTGATTTTGTCTGAATACAAAATATAATTACTAACTAAAATTGAACCATATGAAAAAAAAACTACTCATGTTATTTCTGGGTATGACGCTGCTCAGCATGCAGGTTTTTGCACAACAAATAACAGTTACGGGCAAAGTGACATCAGGAGCTGATGGCTTGCCCTTACCGGGCGTTTCGGTAAAAGTTAAAGGGAAGTCCATTGGTACCACTACAGACGGGCAAGGTCGCTATACGATTGAGACGGCAAATAATGATGTCTTGATTTTTAGTTTTATTGGTACGCTGTCACAGGAATTAGCAGTTAATGGCGCCAAAGTGTTAAATGTAAAGCTGGCTGAAGATAGCCAGGTATTAAGAGAAGTTGCAGTTACTGCTTTCGGTGTAAAACAGGAAGTACGAAGTTTGGGTTTCTCCACTCAGAACGTGAAGGCACAGGAAATCGTGGAGTCGCAGCAACCGAATATTGTAAATGCATTACAAGGGAAGGTTGCCGGTGTGCAGATCACCAATTCAAGTGGAGCTGCTGGTGCATCTGCGAATATCATGATCAGAGGAGGAAGTTCTTTAAGCGGAAACAATCAGCCTTTATTCATTTTAGACGGTATTCCGGTTGACAACAGTACGCCTGTTTCACAGGGAGGGTTAGTAGCATCCGTAGCTCCGGCATCAAATAGGGCCATCGATATTAATCCGGAAGATATTGAAACAATTACTGTGTTAAAAGGGCCAGCCGCAGCTGCATTGTATGGGATCAAGGCTGCTTCCGGTGCCATTGTAATCACCACTAAAAAAGGTTCCGGGGGGGCGGCAAGACTCACTTATCAGAATAATTTCTCTTTCGATCACATTAATAAGCTGCCGGAACTTCAATCTCAGTTTAAACAAGGTGAACAAGGAGCTTATAATGCCACGGCTTTAGGGTCCTGGGGACCTGCTTTTACCAGTGGTGAACAGATTTATGATAATCTGGGAAACATTTTTAAAAATGCTTTTGCACAGACCCATGATGTTTCGGTAAGCGGGAGTTCAGAGCAAACGCATTATTATACTTCAGGCTCATTCCTGGAACAAGGTTCAATTGTTGACAATTCAACTTTCGGAAAGAAATCGTTCAGGGTGAATGCAGATACAAAGATCGGGGAAAAGCTAACGGTAGGTGGAAGTGCAAATTATATCAGGACCGACCGGAATTACCTTTCTCAGGGAAGTTTTAACGGGATTATGGGAGCGCTGTCCTGGCCCCGTAACCTGGACATGAAGGATTATCTGAAACCCGACGGATCCCAAAAAATTATCAACACTACGGGGACAGATAATCCATATTGGACCATTAACAATAAACCGTTTGTGAGTAAAGTGAACAGGATGATTGTACAGGGAAATCTTGATTATAATCCTTTCAGTTTTCTGAACTTTACCTATCGGTTGGGTACTGATTATTATTCAGAGACCTTTAAGTCCGTCAGGATGCCAGGTACACTGGAGCCAAATGTGATTCGGGGTGCAATCAATCAATCCGTAGCGAATAACCAGATTACTACTTCAACGGCGATTTTAACTGGTAAAAAAACAATAGGTTCTGATTTCAACTTTAGTCTTTCCATAGGTAATAACATTGAAGTCAGTGCGCTCCAGACCACTACTTCCACAGCACTTAATTTTTTGGACCCTACTTTTGCGAGTATCAACAACTCGAAGCCGACGGACAGGACGGTTTCGGAAAGTTTACTGCGCAGGCGCATATTTAGTTGGTTTGGTGATTTTAACATGGATTGGAAAGGAATCGCTTATGTGAACTTCAAAGGCAGGAATGACTGGTCCTCAACACTGCCAGTAAAAGATCAGTCTTTCTTTTATCCCTCGGTGAGTACTGCCGTAATCATAACCGACTTGTTAAAGGAGCTTGGTGCAAAATCTGATGATCAGGTTTTTTCCTATGGAAAAATAAGAGCCGCTTATTCCAACGTTGGTAAAGATGCGGCTGCTTACAAGCTGAATACTTCATTGTCTACTTTAACCAATGATTTTACCATCAACCCAAGAGGATTTATCATCAATTCAAATAATGCTTTTGGAAATCCTTTACTGGTACCAGAATTTACGCGTGCATTTGAAGCAGGTGCAGAGGTCAGGTTTATTAAAAATCGGATAGGAATAGATTTTACCTATTATTTTAGCAAATCTGATAATCAGATCCTGGATCTGCGGACGCCTCCCTCATCTGGCTCTTTTTTAGCAACACTTAATGGAGGGTCTATTCGCAATAAAGGTATTGAGATTATTTTAAACGGAAAACCAATTGTTGGTAAGGATTTTAAATGGTCGATAGATGTCAATTTTGCACACAATACATCCGTAGTTAAGGAGTTGCCGGCTAAAATTGACCGCATTGAACTGTCAGATGCCTGGGCCGCTAATAATGTGGCGCAGGGTGCTGCATTTTTAGGTGGTAGCTTATTTGGCATAAACGGAACGGTTTGGAAACGGAATGCTCAAGGGCAACTGCTGTTAACCAATGCCGGTTACCCACAGGTGGCAGTTGCTTTAGCGAATATAGGTGATAGAAATCCCGACTTTACCATGGGTATAACCAATAGTTTTAGCTATAAGGATTTTATGTTCTCGTTTATGATTGATATTCGTTCCGGAGGCAAAGTCTTTAATGCAACTGAGAATGCATTGGTGAGATCGGGCTTAAGTCTTAAAACTTTAGACCGAGGCACTAAGGTTTTTGATGGTGTCATCGAGTCAACAGGTGTACAAAATACCATTGCAGTGCCATTAAATCAGAATTATTACCAGACAATATACTCCAATCAAGGCTATGATTTTGTAGAAGATGGTAGCTGGACCAGACTGAGATATGCAACTTTAGTATATCACATGCCCACACAATACCTGGGGAAATTAAAAATTAAAGGTTTGTCGTTTACAGCTACAGGGCGTAACCTGTTTTTAATTACCAATTATTCAGGAGTGGATCCTGAAGTTTCAGGCAGTGGTGCGGGTGTAGGTGGAACAGGGTCTTTCGGATTTGATAATCTGGGTGTTCCAGCAACCAGGGGTTTTGATTTGGGTTTAAAGTTAACGTTATAAGTAGGAGAATCGATTATGAATATGATATATAGAAAAGGGATAGCTTGTTTTGTATTAGGTGTAATCCTTTCAACAAGCTCCTGTAAGAAGTTTTTGGATGTGAATGTAGATCCAAATAATCCAACTAAAGTAAGCGCTGCAAACAGGCTGGTTGGTGCCATTACTACATCAAATGGGGCTGCCCTGTGGCGCAGTTCGAGGGAAATAGCCGGGGCGACACAGTATGGGGTGACAAAATTGCTGACAGGAACCAATTTGAATGCAGAAACCTGGCGTTTTACTGCTAGTTACTTCGCCTGGCAGAACACCTACGTTTTTACAATGCCCAATTGTATTGATCTGATCAATTTGGGAGAGGAAGAAGGTAGTCCGTGTTTTGTTGGCGCTGGAAAAACCTTATTGGCAATGAACTTCGGTATGATGACCGATCAGTACGGAGCTATTGTGATCGATGAGTTTTATAATGGAAAGACCCAGCTTTCCCTGACGCCAAAAATGCAGGATCAGCAAACAGCGTATCAGCGGATAGATCAGCTATTGGATGAGGCGATCGTTGCTTTTAACAACCCTACAAATAACACAACATTAAATTCTGCAGCGGGCGATATCATATATCAAGGCAATTTAGAAAAATGGAAGCGTTTCGCCTGGGCATTGAAAGCAAGGTATTTAAACCATTTGTCGAAAAAAGGCACCCTCTATAATCCAACAAAAATATTAGAGGCCTGTCGCAATGCTTTTAATGCAGATGGCATGGATGCTGAATTCCCTTATCTTGCCGGTGCTTTACCAACGGATGAGAATCCCTGGTTTAGCTGGGGTGGTTTTGTGGTCCCAAATGTGGACCCTAATGACGCGACCTATAACCCCAGATACTTCGCCTGGAGCCAGTTTTTTGTAAATATGCTGACATCTTTTCCCGTTACCAATACAGCCTTTCAGGATCCTAGAATCAGTAAAATTATGCAGGCCGCTGTTTCTGACGGACAATACCGGGGATTGAGGCCTGGTGGTGGTCTGGTTGCTGGACAGGGTATTTTAGCAAACGGTCAGAATGGCGATGTAACCAAGAAGAATGCCAATGATTACGGACGTTTTAGTAACAGTGGCTTCTATACCAAACAGACTTCTCCATTTCCGTTTATCACTTATTCTGAAGTTAAACTGATCGAGGCTGAGGCACGATTAAGATCTAGTGACGTGCCTGGAGCTCTTTTAGCTTATGAGGAAGGTGTAAAGTCCAATATGCGTAAATTGGGGGTGACGGGCCCTGATATCAATACTTATTGGACGGCGCAGGTGGTGGATGGTTTAAATGCGCATTTTGGGAATCTTACTCAGGGTTTAAGTCACATCATGAGACAAAAATATATTTCCTTATGTTTGAATCCGGAAACCTGGGTTGACATGCGCAGGTCAGACTTCAGCCAGGCCATATATGGCCCTTCTTTAGTCCGGCCATTGAACCTGAATACGGTTGTATTTGATGCCGGTAATCCAAATCAGTGGTTAAGAGGGATGGTGTATGAAACCAATGAGGCAACCAGAAACCCTGATAATGTTGGCAATAATACGGAAAGATATCGTTTGTTAACACCGTTGTGGTGGGATACGAATTAGTTATTTAAAAATAGATGATGATAAAGAAACATGCTGTGAAGCTTATGTTTTTGATTTTACTTTGTAGCACTGCGCCCCTTAATTTAAGGGCGCAGTCTACTTTTAGAATCTTTGACAAGCCAATTATATTTGATGCAGAAAGAAAACGACTTTCATTGGAGTACTTGGAAAAGCGACATGGCTTGAAACAAGATCAGCCGACCATTAAGCCAATTATGATCGTATTACATTGGACTGCTATTCCCACTGTAGAGCAAACATTTGACGCCTTTAATAAATCAAGACTGCCTGGAGCGCGTAAAGAGATTGCCACAGCAAGTTCACTCAATGTGTCTTCGCAATTTGTGATTGATAGGGATGGAACAGTCTTTAGGTTGTTGCCGGATACTGTTTTTGCAAGGCATGTAATTGGACTTAATTATTGCGCTATCGGTGTGGAAAATATAGGCAGCGAAAAGAATCCCTTGACTCCGGCACAGCTTGTTGCCAATGAAGAGTTGATTAGATATCTGAAACGGAAATATCCAATCCAATATGTGATCGGCCATTATGAGTACACGCGATTTAAAGGGACTGATCTGTGGAAGGAATCTGATCCTACATACAATACCCAAAAAACGGATCCCGGAGTTGACTTTATGAGAAGGATCAGAGAACGGATCAAAGATTTAAATATAAAAGGTGCTCCCGATCATAAATAAGAGTTGTTGTATTACAATTATTTATATTTTTGCAGTATGGCAAATTTTACATTGACTCCTGAGACCTGGAAAAAGGTTAAAATTAAATTTCTAAGAAAATACCGTGATCTTGCTCAAGTAGATATTTCTTTTGTTCCCGGACAGGAAGATCAACTGGTATCACAATTGATGGAGCTGGTAAAAAGAGACAGGGCATACGTTGAATTTACCATTCAAAAAGCGCTAGCCGACCCAGAAGGCAATAGACTTTAATTCCATTAGGGGCTATTGAAATACAAGGCTTTTTTGTAAATTTACCATCAATGGATTGAAGAATCCATTCTTTATATGATGAAAATATATAAAATTGCTGCGGCCGCTATTCTTATTTCTTTTGCTTCCTTAACCTGGTCTTTCAAAGAGGACCTATTTCAGGTGTCTAAGAACCTGGATATTTTTGCATCGCTTTATAAAGAGATCAATATCAACTATGTTGAGGAGACCAATCCTTCTAGCTTAATGCGAACCAGCATTGATGCTATGCTGGATAATCTGGATCCTTACACAGAATATGTACCCGAGTCGGAAGTTGAAGACTATAAGCTGAAATATGTAAGTACACAATATGGGGGCATTGGGGCAAGCACAATTTTTATCGAAGGTAAGCTATTTGTAAATGAGGTGAACGAGGGTTACCCGGCGGATAAGCAAGGGATAAAACCAGGAGATCAGCTTGTGAAAATTAACGGCAATGAGGTAAAGGGGAAAGAGCGTGCACAAGTAAGCCAGTTGCTGCGTGGTCCTAAGGGATCTTCTGTAGAATTACTGATCATCAGAGAGGGGGCACTGTTGACGAAAACCTTGGTTCGTGATGAAATTAGACAGCCAAATGTGTCTTATTCGGGTATGACATCTGATAACATTGCGTATATCCGATTGGATAAATTTCTCGAAAATTCTGCTCAGGAGGTAAAAGATGCAGCAACTACTTTGGGTAAACAACAGCCTAAAGGAATGATTCTTGATTTACGTTACAATGGTGGTGGAATACTGCAGGAAGCCGTTAAAATTGTAAATATTTTTGTAGATAAAGATATCCTGATCGTTACCCAAAAAGGTAGGAATCCTCAGAAGACGATTAGCTATAAAACACTTAATCAACCCTTATTCCCTCAAATCCCATTAGTCGTATTGGTTGGCGGATCATCGGCATCAGCCTCGGAGATTGTGGCAGGAGCGCTACAGGACCTTGATAGAGCGATTATTGTTGGTCAGCGGAGCTATGGCAAGGGTTTGGTGCAACAGACCTTTAATTTGCCTTATAATAGCCTTGTAAAGGTGACTGTGGCAAAGTATTTCACGCCTTCGGGCAGGTGTATACAAGCGCTTGATTATGCGCATAAAGATGCCAACGGAAAAACGATGAAGTTTGCGGACTCTTTGATGAGTAAGTTCAATACCAAAGCTGGACGAAATGTATATGATGGGAATGGCATTTATCCAGATGTGGTGGTTAATGCACCTAAATTTAATCCGATAACAATTTCGCTCATCAATAAATATTTGTTTTTCGACTACGCCAATAATTATAAAAAGAACAATAAGGTAATTGCTCCTGCGGCTTCTTTTCAGCTGACGGATAATGACTACGCGCAATTTGTAAGTTCGCTGGCCGGTAAGGATTATTCCTATGTTTCACGTACGGAAAGGCTATTGGGGGATTTGAGGACTGAGGCGGAGAAAGAGAACAAGCTAAGCGCGGTAAAGACTGATCTTGATGATTTGAAGAGCAAAATGCTAGGCGCCAAAAAAACGGATCTTACCACCTATAAGGCTGAAATAAAAAGAGTGTTGGAAACGCAAATCGTTAGCCGTTATTATTATGATAAAGGAAAGGTAACCCAGGCGTTTCAGTACGATAAAGAGCTTAATGCAGCAAAAAGCCTTTTAAATGATAGCGGTAAGATGCTAGCGATATTAAAAGGTGAAGGGGAGTATAAAACAATCGGCAGCCCTGTAAAAACAATTGCTGCCGCTGTAGAAGATAATAATCATTAAATATTTTTTATTCTGCGTGGTGTAATTTAACCACCAAGCCATCCATTGCAGGGTTTAATTGCAGTTGGCAGGCCAATCTTGAATTTGGTAATACATCTGGTAAAGTGTCGAGCATTGCATACTCGTCATCAGTCATTTCGTTCAGCTTATCTTCGCCTTCCAAAACATCTACACAGCAAGTAGCACAAAGTGCCATACCACCACAGGTAGCCAAGATGTCGTATTCGCAAGCTTTTAGGTATTCCATTAAACTTAGGCCCATGTCTACAGGGGCTTCCAGGGTAGTTCTGCTACCATCTGGGTTTTGTACGTGTAAGGTAATGTTATTCTCTTCCATGTTTAAAATTCTGATACGCCGTTTACAGTGGTGTATTTCATGGTATATTTGATTCCAGGGTTCATGTATTGATATGCGCTATGACTCATTAAAGCAGCTTCGTGGAAACCACATAGAATAAGTTTAAGCTTGTTGGTGTAGGTGTTGATATCGCCAATTGCATAGATTCCCGGGATATTGGTCGAATAGTCGTCTGTGTTTACTTCAATAGCACTTTTGCTAATGTTTAGGTTCCACTGCTCTATTGGGCCTAATTTAGGACTTAAACCAAATAATGGGATCAAGTGATCTGCATTGATGGTTGTTGTTTCTAAGCTCTTATTGTGTATCAATTCAACAGTTTCCAGTTTTCCGTTTCCGCTCACTGAATTTAGGTTGCTGTTTAATACAAGATTGATTTTTCCGCTTTCGGCTAGTTCCATTACTTTGTTTACTGAGTCTGGAGCACCACGGAAGCTTTCGCTACGATGAACCAATGTTAACTCATCAACAATATCCGCTAAAAAGATAGTCCAATCTAGGGCTGAGTCACCTCCTCCTGCGATCACCATTTTTTGTCCACGGTATTTTTCAGGATCAAGGATCATGTAATTTACACCTCTACCATTTTCGAATTGTTCTAATCCGGCTACAGCTGGTTTGCGTGGCTCGAAACAGCCTAATCCGCCAGCAATAACGACAACTTTAGATTCTATGATGGTACCCATATTAGTAGTCAGTACAAAATCGCCTTCACCACGTTTTTCTAAACCTTCGATACGCTCACCAAGGGTAAAGCCCGGGTGGAAAGGTTTAGCTTGTTCCATCAGGTTATCAACTAATTCCTGAGCCAATACAGTAGGGTAGCCGGGAATATCATATATCGGTTTTTTAGGATATATTTCGGAAAGCTGCCCGCCAACTTGCGGCAGATAGTCTATTAAATGACAACGCATTTTTAGTAAACCTGCTTCAAAAATCGCGAATAAACCTACAGGTCCGGCGCCAATGATGGCTATATCAGTAGAAATCATAGTTTAAATTTTGTGCGAATTTACGAACTTTTGTTTTAATAACGATGTTATTTGTAAATAATCTATATAATCGGTAGGATATGTGAAAGGCGACTGAGCGGATATTTTATTTATCTTTGTTTACATTAATGAAAAAGAACATATATTTTGCTTCTGACTTCCACCTTGGCGCTCCCAATCATGCAGAGAGCAGGAAGCGGGAAGATCGCGTTTTAAGATGGCTAAGTTCCATAACGCCAACATGTAGCGAGTTATTTTTAATGGGCGATATATTCGATTTTTGGTTCGAATATCGTACTGTTGTACCTAAAGGATTTGTGCGGTTACAGGGCAAATTGGCAGAAATGACTGATGCTGGTATCAAGGTGTATTTTTTTAAAGGTAACCATGATATGTGGGTTAATACCTATTTCAACGAGGAAATGGGGATAGAGATTGTAAGTGATGAATTGATCATTGAAAGAGATGGGAAACGCTTCTTTTTACATCATGGTGACGGTTTGGGGCCAGGTGATAAGAAATATAAATTCTTAAGAAAGGTGTTTAGAAACCCGGTTTGCCAGTGGTTGTTTGCCTTGATCCCACCTCGAATTGGCTTGGGAATTGCAAATTGGTGGTCGGGAAAAAGCAGGCTTGCCAATACCGCAGAAGAGGTTTTTAGTGGGATTGAACATGAATGGCTGGCGGTATATGCTAAGGAAATATTGCTAAAGGAGCATTTTGATTACTTTGTTTTTGGGCACCGACATCTTCCGCTAGACATTAACCTAAATGATAAATGTAAGTATGTGAATCTTGGGGAATGGATTAATTTCAATTCCTATGCGGTATTTGATGGCAATGATTTAAGCCTTAAGTACTTCGAAAAAGCATAGTGCTGTTCGCTGTCACAATTGGACATGTGCAAATTTTTAGTACGGTTAAGTAAAAAAGCCGTATTTTTGCTGCCCGAATAAAAAACTG
This sequence comes from Pedobacter sp. ok626, assembly GCF_900100435.1. Taxonomy (GTDB): domain Bacteria; phylum Bacteroidota; class Bacteroidia; order Sphingobacteriales; family Sphingobacteriaceae; genus Pedobacter. Next base: position 136,247 of record NZ_FNEX01000019.1, read on the forward strand.
TTGCTTGGGAAAATCTGGTCTGTTGATCAGACCTCTATTAAGCAATAACATTATAATTTTCTGAAAAAAGATATGTTAGAAAAATTAGAAGCAATTAAACTGCGTTGGGAAGATGTTGAGGAGCAGTTAAGTAATCCTGACACGATGCAGGATATGAAGCGTTTTGCGGCTTTAAATAAAGAATATAAGGACTTAGGCAAGATTGTAGATGAATATAAAATCTACAAGAATGTAATGAGCAATATTGAGGCGAATAAAGAGATTTTAAGTACCGAGAAAGATGCAGAAATGCGTGAAATGGCAAAAGAGGAGCTTGATCTTTTATTGGTTCAGCAAGAAGAGTTGGAAGAGAAAGTCCGCTTGATGTTGATTCCGGTAGATCCGGAAGATGCTAAGAATGCCGTATTTGAGATTAGAGGTGGTACAGGTGGTGATGAAGCTGCGTTATTTGCAGGTGACTTATACAGGATGTATAGCCGTTTCTTTGAGCAAAAAGGCTGGAAAGTTGAAACTGTTGATGTAACAGAAGGAACTGCTGGTGGTTACAAAGAGGTGATTTTAAAGGTTAGCGGTGAAGATGTTTACGGACAGTTGAAATATGAATCAGGTGTACACCGTGTTCAACGTGTACCAGATACAGAAACTCAAGGCCGCGTTCACACTTCAGCAGCATCGGTGGCGGTTTTGCCTGAAGCTGAAGAGATCGACCTTTACATCAATCCTGCAGATATTGATTTACAGACTTCCCGTTCAGGTGGTGCTGGTGGACAGAATGTAAACAAGGTGGAGACTAAAGTACAATTGACACACAGACCTTCGGGACTTGTGGTTGTTTGTCAGCAGGAGCGCTCGCAATTGGGTAACCGGGTTATTGCTATGGAGATGTTGCGTAGTAAATTATACGACATCGAATTGCAGAAGAAAAATGGTGATATCGCCGCAAGACGTAAGACTATGGTTTCGACTGGTGACCGTTCTGCAAAGATCAGAACCTACAATTATCCGCAAGGTAGGGTAACAGATCACCGTATCGGATTGACACTTTATAACCTAAATAACATCATGGATGGGGGTGTTCAAGAGTTGATTGATGCACTGCAGTTTGCAGAAAACGCAGAAAAGCTAAAAGAAGGTTCTGTGATATAGGTAGTTACAGTTATTTGAAAAATAGTTTGTAAATATAAATAAACGCTCTATATTTGCAATCCCGAAACGGACGAAAGAAAGCAAAGGGAAAACGGACCGGTAGTTCAGCTGGTTAGAATGCCGCCCTGTCACGGCGGAGGTCGCGGGTTCGAGTCCCGTCCGGTCCGCAAAATGCTCAACAGAGTGTTTTTTATTGAAGCCTTTAGAAGCTATATTCTAAGCCCTCCTGAAAAGGAAAACGGACCGGTAGTTCAGCTGGTTAGAATGCCGCCCTGTCACGGCGGAGGTCGCGGGTTCGAGTCCCGTCCGGTCCGCAACAATTCGACAAAATATTAAAAACCTGCATATCATAAGATTTGCAGGTTTTTTTATGCCTTCAGAAATCTACTTTAATCTTTTGATAATTTCGATACAGGCTCTGCCATTATGGTAGGGACATTTCCAAAATCCAGCTTTGTCTTCTCCCTGCATTAAGGTGTAATCGCTATGGATACCCCAATGCCATTCTCCCTTCCTACTTTTAATGTATTTCTTTATAAAAGACCAGCTTTTGAAAGATTGGAATAAGAATTTTTGATCTCCACTTATTTGCCAGGCATTCAGAAAGCCAACCATCGCTTCTGCTTGTGGCCACCAGTGCATTTCTTTTGACCACTGAGCTGTTTTGTAATCAAATTCGTGCCAAAGCCCATCGCTTTCATCTAAGCCCTTTAAAGCGGCTTTACTGAGTTGTAGTGCAATTTGCTTAAAAGCTTTTATTTCCTTTTCATCAGCTATGATTGTTGCAGATTCTTGTAATAACCAGGCTGCTTCAATGTCATGACCAAAGGAAACCAATGCAGACTTAACATCCCAGGTTTCTGTGAAGAACAGTTGCAGGTGATAACTGTTTTTATCTATTATATGGTCTTTAAAATTGGATAGCAGGCCTTTGATCGCGAGTTTTAGTTTATCATTTTGCCAAATGGAATATAAATTGGTGTAGGCTTCAATCACATGAAGATGCGTATTCATCGATTTTTTTTCATTCTGATCTTTGTCACTCAAGCGGAGATCTTCCATAACCTTCCAGTCCCTGGTCAGGGCTTCAATATATCCTGTGTGGATTGGATCAAAGCTATGTTGTTCCAATAGTTCAAAAGTGTTTTTAGCTAAAGCTAAGGCTTTTTCATTTTGGCTGATCTTAATGTATTCAGAAAGCGCGTAGGTTGCAAATGCTTGTCCATAAATCTGCTTCTTGCTGTCTAATTGCTGGCCATTAAAATCTACCGACCAATAAAATCCACCGTTCTGTTCATCTAAAAAATTAGTGGTCAAATAATCAAACGCTCTATCGGCAATGGCTAGATACTCATCTTTGCGATTCAGCAAAAAGGCCGAGGAGAAAGTGTAGAGAATTCTGGAGTTTAATACCAGTCCTTTTGGCGCAGTTGGTGTGGCTAAATTATCATCGTTTACCTTTCCATAAAACCCTCCGTTTTCGTGATCAACCATATAGGTCATCCACCATTTCAGAATGTCAGATAGTTCATTGGTTACCTCAGATTTATAAGTCGCTAAAGCTGCTGAATTCATACTTTCTTATTTCGGTCGATGATGTTGATGATGGTCTCAACAGAAGCTGCAGACCGTAGCCCATCCTCAGGGTTGTGGATTACATAATCCAGTAGCTGTTGAATGGTACTTGTAGCAACATGTAATCTGGTGTCTGAAGAGGCATAATAGATAAAAACAGTTCCATTATCATCTGCGATCCAACCATTGCTAAAAACCACATTAGATACATCACCTACTCTTTCTTCAGCTTCTGGGGCTAAAAAATATCCTCCTGGCTTATGCGTAACTTTTGTTAAATCGTTCAGGTCGGTCATAAACATATACAGTACATACCTTAATCCAGCTGCGGTATTTCTAACGCCATGGGCAAGATGTAGCCAGCCTTGGGATGTTTTAATAGGGGCGGGGCCTTGCCCGTTTTTGGCCTCTGAGATCGTATGATATACTTTTTTATCAATTACCATTTCTTCGTCGATAATTGCATTTTCTATAGATAAAGATAAGCCGAATCCGATGCCACCACCTTTACCTGCCTCTATAAAACTGTCTTGTGGTCGAGTGTAGAAGGCATACTTTCCGTTAACAAATTCGGGATGGAGCACTACATTTCGCTGTTGGGGAGATTTAGTTTTTAAATCGGGTAATCTTTCCCAATCTATTAAGTTTTTTGTTCGTGCTATTCCACATTGTGCTATCGCTGCAGATTGATTTCCTTCTGCTGCAGAAGGGTCTCTTCTTTCTGTGCAGAATAATCCATAAATCCAACCATCTTCATGCTCAACTAACCTGATGTCGTAAACATTCGTATCTGGTTCTTCGGTTTCGGGCATGATGACTGGGTACTCCCAAAATTTAAAATGATCAATTCCATTGGGGCTTTCGGCAATTGCAAAGAATGATTTTCTGTCATTTCCTTCCACCCGTGCCATTAATATGTATTTGTTTTGCCATTTGATGGCACCCGCATTTAATACCGCATTGATACCAAACCGTTCCATTAAGTAGGGATTGGTTAAGGGGTTAAGGTCGTATTTCCAGGTAAAGGGCACATGAGCGGCGGTTAAAACCGGATTTTTATATCTATTGAACAGTCCATTCCCAGCCTCAATTTTTTCATTGGCGGTATTAATCAATTCATTTTGGTTCTTAGCTAGCAGCTCAATATGTTGTTCGAAGTTCATTTTCATAGGTCTTTCTTAATCTTCTAGTCTATTCCACCAGGTTCTTTTTAAAATAAGGGCGATTACGATTAAAATGCTTACTGTAATCCATAGGGGCGCATACATTCCCGTAATCAAATACATTGGGAAAATTGTTAAGCAAAGCTGAGCGATAATGCCTAGCGCCACATTAAACATATCCAGTTTAAAGTTCCTATTAGCTTGGAAAGTGGGATCTTCTGCTTTTACCAAGGCATGAATGGGCTCCCAAAATCCCCAAGGTCTAACATTTTTATAAAAGGACTTTAAGACTTCGGTATCTGTGGCTGGCGCTGAGTAGGTGCCAATTAAACATCCGATGAATGACAAAACAAAAAGCAAGGGCCACCAGTATAAGGGCAAACCAGTTGTTAGATAGGGCATCAGCAATGCCGCGCCAACCCCAATTGTCATCCCCCAGAAAAAGCCATTGGCATTAAAGCGCCACCAATACCATTTTAAACAATTTGCAGCTACATAGCCGCCATACAATCCCCCAACGATCCATTGTAAGATGTCGTTGACATTGTGGGCTAAAAAGCCGAAGAAAATGCCTATTGCAACAACTAAAATACCCACGATGTAGTTCATCGACATGATCTTTTTGGTAGGAGCGTTTGGATTTACATATTTCAAATAGATATCGTTCACAATATAGGCCTGCGCTGCATTTAGGGTTCCGCTAAAAGTCCCCATAAAAGCACCAAGCAAGCCTGTGACTACCAGGCCTAAAACGCCCACAGGTAAAAAATTGTTAATGGTTGCTGGTAAAATTCTTTCAAAATCTGTTACGCCATCCGGGCCTTTCAGGTAAAGTTGATTGTAATAAAGTAGAGCGAGGACAGTTAGGCCGGTGATCATCGAATAACGGATGGGTAATAATATGATACTTACAAAACCGGTCATTTTGCTGGCCTCTTTCGGGCTCCTTGTACTGAGTACTTTTTGCATATCGTAGTTTGGTGCCGGTCCGGCAAGGGATGCGAATATGCCTTTCATCAGCATCATCATAAAGAAAATCCCGAATAAGCTAAAACCATCGTCAGCAATTTTTTTATTGGCATCAGCAGCGATTCTACTCCAATCAAGGTTTAACTCCCAGCTAAAGAAAGGGTCGCTCCATCCCGCTGGCACATTTAAGGTCTGACCATGAAGGTGCTGTACGGCAATCACACCTATCGCTATACAGGCGATGGTCATGATCAGGTATTTAATTGCGTCTCCAAGCACAATGCTGTGCATGCCACCAATAATGGAATAAAACATAGCAAAGAGGGTAAATACGATACCATAGAAATGGGGAACGTATTTGTCGGCAATAGAAAAAGGGACGTAATCTTTTACAACATCCCAGGGGATAAAAACCTGGACGAACTTACCTAAACCAACAAAACCGTAGGCTAAAAAGCCCAGGCAGCTAATTAATGCAAATGCAATCACGATAATATGCGAGCCTTTAACACCTTTTCCTGTTAAGCCAAACCTGGTTTTTAACCACTCGGCTCCGGTTGTGGCATTAGATCGCCTGAGCCATTTGGATAAAAACATCATCATGAAGACCTGATTAAAAACAGGCCATAACCAAGGGATCCAAATGCTCTTGAAACCATAGACAAAGCAAAGGGCAACCATCCACATGGTGCCACTGATATCGAACATATCACTGGCGTCACTAAGCCCAAGCATGTACCAGGGTAATTTTTTACCACCCATTAGGTAGCTCTCTTTGTCCTGTTTTGCCTTGTTTCTCATGTAAAAGCCAATGAGAACCATGGTAACTAAATAGGAAATGAGAATTGAAATATCTATCAGTTGTAGTTTCATGTTAGTTTGGCTGGTATATTTTTTTAGCACCTATTTTCTTTTCAAATAGAATGCTGTTGAGCTGATAGAACTTTTTAAAATCAGGTGCAGAAATCTGTCCTTTGAATGGTGCGTAATAGTGCATTTTTTTTGTCGAGGGCATATATCCTGCATTACGCCATACTAAAACGTAAGATAGCGGGTAGTCTTTAATGGCTGGCCACAGGGTCTCAGTCCACCAGGTGGCATCTGGTACAGCTTCATATCCTGTTTCGGCAAATGCGGCTAACTTGTTTTTCTGTTTCGCGATTTTGCTGATTATGGCCAGGTCATTGCGTACCGCATTTATAAATGTTTTTTTATCCTGGTTTTCGAATTGATACAGGTCAAAACTGACTACATCGACCATATCATCACCTGGGTAGTATTTCAAAAACTCATGTTCATTTGTAAAACCATTGGTATTGTAAACAAAAATGAGGTTATGTAATTTTTTGGTGTTATTTAGGTAATCGACTGTAAATCGCCAGGCTTTTTTTACTTCTGCAGGACTGGCGCAGTTTCTGCCCCACCAAAACCAATTTCCAGATACTTCGTGAAATGGCCGGAAAAGGATAGGGATGGCTTCCCGTTGGTCTCCTTTTAAGCTGGAAATAAATTTCGCTGCCTTATCCAGCCAGGAGACATAAAGTTGATGTTTTGCCCCGCCGGGTAAAATAGCGGCGACAGAATTTTTTGTTGTATCCCAGGATGATCCTCCAGTTAAGGGATTGTCAAAATGCCAGCTTAAGGTAATGGCGGCTCCTTTTTTATACCCCTCTTGAATGTACCTCCGGATTTTGTCAAATGGAACGCCATCAATGTTTCTTAAGGAATCATGCTCAATGCGCCCTAAATCCCACCCATAAATCCCCGGATAGTCATTCACTACGTCTTTAATGTCGCTTTTTCCCTCTATATACCTCCAGTTTATGCCGTATGCCAAATCATCCTGGTGGCCAAATATAATGTGTTGTTTGCTTAATTTGTGGAGGTTCTTATATAGGGCAACAGTTTCTTTGGTTGCTGCTTTATCGCTTAAGGATTGCGCATTTGCCTCGTCGGAGGCGATAAAGCATCGGCTGAATAAAATGAGGGTCAAAAAAAATCTGTTCAATTTCATATTTAAAGGTTAATAGAAGCCGACATCATCTACATAGATCTGGGAAGCAAGGCCACTGAATTCCTGGAAAGTAATAGCTGTCATACTAGCTGGGTTTCCCAGGTTTGTAAATGGGACCTGGTAATCTGTCCATTTGCCTTCGGTTAAAATCAAATCATAAGTGCCTGCCGCTGGAGTGAATGAAATTCTCACTTTTTTGCCTGCTGTTCCGGCTCCTCCATAAATAGAAATTTTAACACCACTGTAGCCCGCGGTACTGAATGCCGGTGCTGCCTTTGTAAATCTGATTGCGCCGAAACCGACAGTAAATTTATTTGCAATGGCTTTTGTTCCCCGCCTGATAATGGCGGTCTGGTTCATGTCGTAGGTATTGCTGTATGAGGTATTGGACCAGCCGCTGGCCATGGCATCATCAAATATAGTAGCTTTTAAGCCAAATACATTTGGAGATTTTACAGTTGCTATTGGTGTGGTAACGAAAACATAGCCCGAAACAAAACCTAGAGGTACTTTTACTTTAATTTCAGTTTGGGTGTTGGACACGATGTTTGCAGCAATTGTTTCGAATTTAACGCCTGTTACGCCTTTAAAATAGTTCCCTTTAATAGTGATTATATCATCTGGTAGGCCAGCCGCAGGGTCAAAACCGGAAATTGTGGGTGCTGGCTGTTTGATTTGGAAGTTTAAAGTGGCAGAACCATATTTTGTAGTTACTGTTATCGGATTATTGATAGGGTCTGTTAGTTGAGCTGGAATTTTAACGGTTAGGGTATTGTCTTCTCCATAAATCAGAGAATCTGCAGCTAAAGTTCCATTAAAGTCTACTTTATATGTGGTACTTAGATTTGTTCCTTTTATCGAAATCCATTCTCCATATTCTACAGATGTTAAAGGTGTATTTCTGTTCACTAAGTTGGTAATTTCGATTAGTGTTGGTGGAGCTGTGTTTACTACATCATCTTTTTTACACGCATTAAAAAGAAAAAGCATTATCGCAATCATTGGATAGGCGCTTATTGATGGCGTTTTTTTCATAATTACATTATTTAAATTTATGATTAAATAAATAGGATTACCAACCTGGATTATTTCCGGGGATCGCTTTATTCGAGTTTAGTTCGCCTAAAGGCAAGGGCAGTAGTAAATTTCTGTTGGCCCGAACTTTAGATATGTTGTTTTGTCCGGTTGATATTTTATTCATTACCTGCAGGTAAATACCCCAGCGCATCAAATCAAAACGCCTAATTCCTTCGAGGTTAAATTCGCGTGCTCTTTCTGCCAGGACATAACTGCGAAATTGCTCGGGATTCATGTTGGCAGGTGCATAGGCCTCAGGTACAGGTCCCGCTGGTGATCCTGTTGTAGGGTAAGAACGGAACCTAACAGTGTTTAAGGCGTTGTAAGCAAGTGTTGTTGCGCCATTAACTTCATTCTCAGCCTCTGCATACATCAGTAAAACTTCGGAGTAACGCAGTAGGGGAAAGAAGGCATCGCTAATGACAACAGTAGGGTCGGCAACTGAACTATATTTAATCGTATAGGCTCTTTCTGCCGTTGTGCTATTGGTATTGTTGTATGTTATGCCATTCACAACTTTGTACTGAGCCGCCTGTGAAAATGGATAAAATATATTAGTTCCGCTTAAAGTCGTGTAATTATGCGTTATGCCATCTAAAACCCGCTTATCTACAATTTCGTAGTCGTTATAATGATTGTTTGTCGTCCACACTGCGCCTTGTCCGAAAGTAGAACGGGCAGGAAAGTAGGCACTCAAATTATTAATAAAATCGGTGCCAGCAAGTGATTGGAGTTCCCACATTTGCTCTTTATTATTTCTGCCTGCAATGCTCCATAGGTCTTTCCAGCTAGGTGTTAAGGCATAAGCAGTACTGCTGATTACTTCCTGAGCTTTGTCTCTGGCTAAAGTGTAATAGGCTTTTGAGTCTATTCCTTCATGGCCTGCAACAACAGCTTTAGCGTAAGTATAATAACCATTATCTGTACCACCACGGACAGTGATATTGCCTGTTGCTGCACCAGAAGCCATTGTTAAATAAGTTTTGGCTAAAAATGCTTTCGCAACCCCTTGGTTTACTCTACCAACCTCGCCAGCTTTTGCATGGCCTACAGGAAACAGTTTGGTTTCGGCATTTTTGAAATCACTGATCACCACATCATAGGTTTCTTTAACGGTTGCCCGGGGAACATTGGTTTGGGGATCGGTGGCCGATAAAGATTTTAAACGAATTGGTACCCCGCCATATAATTGTACCAGCTGAAAATATGCCCAGCCTCTTAGGAAATAAGCTTCACCTAAAATTCTGTTTTTGATGTCAACATCCATATTGTTAATGTTGACCACGTTCTCTAAAACTGTATTTGCTCTGGCGATAATAACATAGCATCCCACCCAAGGTTTTTCCCATCCAAAATAAGCCTGTGGATTGCCGGCACCAGTGGTACCTAAAAACCAATCGGCCCCAGATACATGGTCGTCATCTAATATGGTGATGTTCCAAAACGGTTGCAGGTATAAGTCATAAGTATAAAGTTCGGCATATACACCATTAATTGCTGCTTTGGCATCACTTTCATTTTTGTAAAAATTCTCTGGGGAGTAAAAAGAATAAGGTGTTTCTTCCAGCGCTTTTTTGCAAGAGCTAGCGCCAAGTAAAATTAGTCCGGTAGCAAATGCTGTAAAATATGTTGAAATTGCTTTCATGTTATATTTTTAAAAAGGTTAAAAATTGCAACGTAGAGAAAGATTGTAGGTCCTTGAGTTAGGATAGCCGCCTAAATCAACTCCAAATAGTGCAGGGTTATCTCCATAACTATTAATCTCGGGATCGTAGCCAGAATAATTTGTGAATGTGAAGAGGTTATTGACACCTAAAGAAAGTTTCAGGTTGCTGATGGTTTTAGATTTGAGGGGAAGATTATACCCAAAGGTTACATTTTTTATTCTTACAAAGCTTCCATCTTCAATAAACCGTCTGCTAAACAATAGGTTTCTGAAAAACTGTCGGGTTACTTTTGGTCCGGTAGCATTGGAGTTATCCTTTCCTTCTGCCCAGGCGCCATCAAACATTTCCTGAGTAATGTTTTTGTTTGTGCCTAGATTTCCATTAAACCTGGTATTCATGTTGATGATATCGTTGCCCTGAACACCGTTGATGAAGATACTTAGATCAAATCTTTTATAATTAAAGTTGTTTGTAAAACCGAAGGTGTAATCTGGATTCACATCTCCAATAAATGTTCTGTCGCTTTGAGAGATGTTGGTTCTATCATTGTCGAGGTTCTTGTATTTGACCTCGCCAATTGTTCTTAAAATAATTGCAGTTCCTTGTCCGCTATAAGCAGGATCGCTTCTAACCTCTGCCTCATTGTCATAGTACCCATCTTCAACATAGCCGTACAAAGCGCCAATTGGCTTGCCGACGGTTTGGATAAAAGGCGCATCGCCGGTAGAGATATTCCTGCCGTATTGCTCCGTAACGTCTGGACTTAAGCTTAAAATCTTGTTTCTGTTAAGGGCAATGTTGAAATTAGCATTCCATTCGAAGTCCTTGTTTTTCAAAATCACGCCACCAAGGGTAAGTTCTAAGCCCTTGTTTTCTATTGAGCCTGAGTTAACTAATTTGGTTAAAAAACCCGTTGAAGAAGGGATAATCAGGTTTTGCAAAAGGTCGTCTGTTGTTTTTTTATAAAGGTCGATCGTAAGGTTTAGTCGTTTGTTAAGCATGCTCAGGTCTAGGCCCAGGTTGTAAGCTGTAGTTGTTTCCCATTTCAGTTTATCGTTGGGTGGACCAGAATAGAGGTCGTTGGCCAGGCCGGTTTGAACTGCCCCTCCAAAAACATAATTATATACACTTAATTTTGCGAGAGAGGCATAAGAGCCGATTCCTTGATTGCCAGTCTGCCCGTAACTCAAGCGTAATTTTAAGTCATTAATCAGCTTAGTATCTTTCATGAAGCTTTCATTTGATAATTTCCATGCAAGAGCCGCGGATGGAAAGCCTGCCCACTTATTGTCTCTACCAAATTTACTTGAACCGTCCTGGCGATAAGAAAGTGTCAATAGGTAGCGGTCATCGTAATTGTAATTTGCCCTACCTAAAAATGAAATTAGTGTGGATTGATAACGGGAAGTAATAACTGGGAGAACAACTCCGCCAGCTGCTAGATTCTCATTTTGTAAAGCATCATTTGGAAAAGTTTTAGCTTCAGCTCTTTTGCTATTGCCATTGGTACGCTCAAAAGTGCCTGCGCCAACGATATTTAAACTATGCTTTTCTATCTTTTTATTATAGGTAACTATACTTTCTGCAACGCCGCTGTTCCAGATATTGTCAGATTTTAATCCCCAGCCCTTAACTGCAAAACCTTCATAAACGCTTCTAGGATAGTATTGATCTCGGGCATTGGATGCATAGCTAAAGCCAATATTTTGTCTGAATTTGAAGTCTTTTAAAAATGTTGCCTCTAAATAATTTGAAGTGAAAATGTTTATTCCTTTTACCCGGTTTAAAACATCGTTCACATAAATGTAAGGGTTGGTGATGAATGCATCTCCAACACCATCGTAATCAATTGTTTCTGATAGCGTGGCCGGAAAGGTGATTGCAGAGCGAATGACTCCTGCGCTTGCTGCATCAGACTTGTCTGTGCCGGTCTTTACGCCATCTGTTTTGGAATTTGCGAAAGAGGTACTTGTACCGATTTTAATGGTTTTGCTGATGTTTCTATTCAGATTGATGCCCAAGCCAAACCGATTATAATCCGAGTTGGAAATGATTCCTTTCTGATTCAGGTAGCTAAAGGAAAGGCTGTGGCTTCCATTGGTATTTCCACCAGAAACATTTACAGTATAATTTTGGGATAGTCCTGTACGGAAAATTCGGTCTTGCCAATTGTTATTATCTCCTACATAGTCTTGTGGGCCTTTGGAATAATAGGTTTTTCCTGGGTTTAAGGGGTCCGGTAGGTTGGTGCCTGGATAAGGCAGACTGTAGGCTGTTCCAGTATATTTGTTTGAGTTTAGGTAGGCCAGATTTTGATAGGCGGCGTATTCAGATGGGTTTAAAACATCTAGTTTTCTAGATACTTTCGACTGTCCAATGATCAAGTTAAGTTCAACCTTGTCTTTTCCAGATTTTCCTTTTCTTGTGGTAATTAAAACTACACCATTTGCGCCGCGTGAGCCATAAATTGCTGTTGCAGAAGCATCTTTTAGAATGTCAATGCTCTCGATCTCACTTGGGTTTAAGAACGACATCGCATTTAAGGTCTGTTTTTCATCTTCACCAATTGATAATGGGGTAGCGCCTGAACTGCTGTTGTTAAAAGGAACACCATCAATTACATAAAGAGGCTCTGTGCCGCCTAAAAATGAATTGGATCCTCTTATTCTGATGCTTAGCCCAGCACCTGGTGCGCCATCGTTCTGGGTTACATTGACACCAGCAATTTTACCTTGCAAAGCTTGCAGGACATTTGTTGGGGCATCTTTAATCAGGTCATCTCTTTCAATTCTGCTTATAGATCCGGTTAGGTCCGTTCTTTTTGCTGTACCATAACCGATCACAACTACATCCGAAAGCGTATTGGTCTTGGATTTTAAAACAATATTGAAGGTTGTTTTGCTTCCAATGTTGACTTGCTGTTCTTCCATTCCTAGGTAGGAAAAGGTTAAAATTTGTGCGGTGGGTGGAATGCTTAATGTGAATTGACCACTCTCATTTGTAATCGTAGCCATTTTTGTGTTTTTTACAGTAACAGAAACACCGGGAAGAGGGTTGTTGCCTTCATCGGTTATCTTGCCTGACACTCTTTTGTCTTGGGCAAAACTGTTCGTAATTGATAACAGGCATGCAAGTGTTGCCAATAAATTAATGGATAGTTTATTAAGCATAAGCGGTCTATTTGGTTTATATCAAAATTAGTGTTCGATATGTTCTTAAAAATAATACTATTTTATCTATCTGTGATATTTTTATCTCATAGATCTTCGTTAGTATTAAAATTAGGGGTCTTTAGTTTTACTTAAACTATTTTTATTGGTAAATAAGCGTGATTGAGTCTATATTTGATTATTGATATTATTTTATCCTATTCATTGATATTATTTATTCATTTGTTGTGCAGAAAAGTATTCTAAAAGAAATTACCCCCCTCACCAACGGTGATTGTTTCACTATTTTTGAGCGAAAAAAGTATAATTTCGACTTCCCCTTGCATTATCATGAGGAGATGGAATTGAACTTTATTTCTAATGCGAGTGGAGCAAGAAGGGTGGTTGGTGATCATATTGAGGAAATCGGAAACATAGAATTAGTGTTGATCGGTTCTAATCTTCCTCACGTTTGGGAAACCCATAAATTGGATGGCCGGGAGATTCACGAGGTAACTATTCAATTTCATAAGGATCTTTTTGATGAGAAGTTTTTACGCAGAAATCAGTTACGTGTGATTAGGGAGATGTTTGAAAAGTCGAAGTGCGGGATTTTATTTTCAAAAGAAACAGCACAGCTTATCGGGCCAAAGTTGGTGAAGTTGAATAAAAAGCATGGATTCGATTCCGTTTTAGAATTGATGTCAATTTTGCATGATTTATCTACCTCTAGAAATATGCGTACGCTTTCCGATTCGACCTTTAGTCATGCTGAATTTTCTTACAACAGCAGGAGGGTCGAAAAGGTGATGGAGTATATTAATCTTAATTTTGATAAACAGATTAGTTTGGCAGAGGTGGCAAGAATTGCGAATATGACTGAAGTGTCGTTTAGTCGGTTTTTTAAAACCAGAACAGGGATTAGCTTTATAGATAGTCTGATCGAAATTCGATTAGGACATGCGTCCAGGAAATTGATTGATACGACCGAGGCGGTTGCTGAGGTGGCTTATAATTGTGGGTTCAATAACATTTCGAATTTTAACAGGATCTTTAAAAAGAAAAAAGGTTGTACGCCTAAAGAGTTTAGAGATAACCTTTCTGGTAACAGGGTTTTTGTTTAATGGCTTTTCCGAAAAGCCTGCAAATCCTACTAGCTGATCTTGCTATTGACTGGATGGGGACTGATACTCTCGTATCTCTGGCAGGGCTTAAGGCAACTAAGTAGATTGCCCGTACATCACACCTGCCTCATAAGTACATGTAAGGTGTAGACACGTATGATGTACTTATGAGGTAGGTGTGAGGTACCTAGGAAGTACCTGTTTGCCTTAGAGCCTGACCGAACGATAGGTGTATATATATACTACTAATATATATATGTTATGTGCTCAGCCCATGGACTTGCTTTTTTAAAATAGTCCGTAATTTTTCTTGTTGTGTTGTAGGTAGTTATGGCTTTGTTTGGACTAATAGTGTATTTAAGTTTGCATAATGAGATTATATTTCTACCTTTGCAATCCCAAACAGAACGGGAGTTATCAAACGGAGTTTGCTAACAGCATAAAAAAGATTGAAACGTTGAATATTCGAAACTGAACCTGGAACATTAAGACCAGGTTGAAACAGAGAAAAGGAAACGAAGAAATATAAAGAAGATCCGTGAGGTGATTCGCGAAGTTCATTAAAGAGATGTCATTTATAAAGTATAGCAAGGTAAGATAGTACCGTTTCAAAGTACATGAAAACCAAAGCTATTTTTTCAAGTCAGAATCTAACTAGACAATATAATTAGAATAAGACTATTATTAATACAAGTTAAGAATGGTCAGTGTTCAAACATAACATTTTACAATGGAGAGTTTGATCCTGGCTCAGGATGAACGCTAGCGGCAGGCCTAATACATGCAAGTCGAACGATACCAATGGGCTTGCTCATTGGGAAAGTGGCGCACGGGTGC